>CAWAGJ010000005.1:0-165066 GCA_963781475.1 uncultured Actinomycetota bacterium
ATGATGCGTGGCAGCGCCCATCGGCAACGACCGCGTGGTGCGCGGCATGAGCGTGCGGTCTGATGAGGCTCCTGGAAGTCTTGCTCTCAGGAACGACGAGTCAGCCTGGCGGGCGCTCTCCGTTCTTCCGTCGTCACCAGGGCTCGCACCCAGGTCCCAGAGCTCGAGGAACCCTTGCAGCAGGAGATGGTCGCGGACGGACCAGAGATGGGGGCGTTCCAGGCGATGAGCGCGTTCGCCGGACGGCTCTCACAGCGCGTTGCGGTTGCTTTTGGGGGGCTGCTGCACGGATAGGTGACACCTCACCCTGCGGTGACGTCCCGTAGGCCGATCCGCATCCGGTGATCGTCCGGGGCCGAAACGGAGGTCCCGCCGCCAGTCCCGGGTCGCCATGACGAAGTCGCGCTGAGGTTGTCGTGACGCCCCTGGCGGTCGGTGATATCGTTGAAGTGATATCGGAGGTGGTCGTTATGGAACAGATCCTGATCCGCAACCTGCCCGCGGGGACCAAGGCCGCGCTTCGCGCGCGTGCCAAGCAGCGTCACCGTTCGCTCGAGGCGGAGGCGCGCGACGTGCTCACCAAGGCGCTTGAGGGCGAGCCCCTCACGATCGTTGATCTCCTAGGCACCGACGAAGGTGCCGACATCGAGTTCGAACCCGAGCGCCTGGGCCTGACGGCTCGCTCAGCAGCACTGTGAAGTACCTCTTGGACACCAACGTGGTGTCCGCGCTGCGGGTCCGAGGGCGTAACCGACCTGTCGAGGTCTGGGCAGGGTCGGTTCCCGTCGGTGACCAGTTCGTCTCAGCATTCACCATCGCGGAGATCGAGCGCGGAGTGATTGCCAAGGAGCGATCCGACGTCGGGCAAGGCACGGTCCTGCGTCGCTGGCTTGAGGAGAACGTCCTGCCCACCTTTGCCGACCGGGTGCTGCCGTTCGACCTGTCGGCAGCCCGGATCCTCGCGGCCTATCGGGTTCCCGAGCAAGCACCGTTCGACGACGCCCTCATCGCCGCCGTCGCGGAAGCCGCCGCAATGACCATCGCGACGCGCAACACCAAACACTTCGAACCCCTCGGCGTCTCGTGCCTCAATCCATGGGACACGACCCCGACCAGAGCCTGAGCCGTCCCCAGAGAACCGGGCGTCGATGGTGGCCACGAGCGGGATACGCGCGCCCATCGGGGCCGCGCGCCTGGCGGCCTTGCGCCACAGGGCGAGCTGAGCGCTGGCTGGTGCGGTCGGGCATTGCCCCGATGCCCGGCCGGCCACAGCCCGCGGCCCGACCGGGCCAAACTCTGGAGGTGCGTCATGAACGCCCTACTTGTCGGGTACGCCCGATGCTCCACCGATCAACAGGACCTCACCGCCCAACGCGACGGTCTTCTCGCCCTCGGTGTCGAGGTCGAGCGGATCTACGTCGACCACGGCCTGACCGGCACCAATCGCGAACGGCCTGGGCTCCGCGAGGCACTCGCCGCCTGCCGAGCCGGAGACACACTGGTGGTCACAAAGCTCGACCGGCTCGCCAGGTCACTGCCTGACGCCCGGGCAATCGCTGACGAGCTCACCACCCGCAAGATCAACCTCTCCCTTGGTGGTTCGGTCTACGACCCCACCGACGCCGTCGGGTGGCTGCTGTTCAACGTTCTCGCGATGGTTGCTGAGTTCGAGTCCGACCTCATCAGGCTTTGCACAATCGAGGGCATGAAGGTCGCCAGGGCCAAGGGCCGGCTCCGCGGCAAGCAACCCAAACTAAACCGGAAGCAGGAAGCTCACCTGGTCTCCCTGGTGCACAGCGGCGAGTACAGCACCGCCGAAGTCGCCGAGCTCTTCGGAGTCGGCCGCTCCACCGTGTACCGCGCCCTCGAACGCCAACGAGTCGCGGCCATAGCTGGCCTCGCTGAGGCGTCTTCACGTCGCTGACCTCGCTCCGACGCCGGCTGTCCCGTATTCAACACCCCACCGGGACGGCGGCGTCTCGGGCCCGTTCGCTCGACCTGACGTCCGATTGAGGTTCGGGTTACGCCGACGGTTCTGGTGCCGGTTCCGACTCCGGCTGGAAGACAATCAGAGCGTCGACAGAGCCCCGGTCGTCACCGGCCCACAGGTCGAAACCGAGCCTCTCCAGCACCGCCACGGCACCGGCATTGCTTGAGGTGGTTTCTGCGCTCACGGATGTGGCGCCGAGTTCCACCGCCTCACTCAGTACTGCTGCCATCGCAGCATGTCCAACGCCGCGACCCCGAACGTCCCTGACGAGCCACACTCCGGTCTCCATTTGCCCGGGGCGGTCTGCTCGCACGAGCCGTACCGAACCAACGACCTGTTCCTCGAATATGACCGCCCAAGTGGCCTCTCCTGCCGGGCCGTCCAGACCCGCCTGCCGAGCGCGATGAAAGCCGATCAGCCACTCGATCCGAGTCGTTGTCCAAGCGTCACCGTCGGTCAGCGGAGGCGTCACATCATCGGGCGCGGCCCCGGTGGTCGCGGCCTCCACCAACAGGTCAAGCACGTCCTCATCGACCGCGACCAATCGCACCTGTGCCTGATCAATAGCCACGCTGGACCTTACCGGGGGCTCGCCGATGGCGGTTGGCTCCTCGGTCCGGCAACCGATGGGCACGCAGAGCGTGCCGGTGCGGGATCGGCAATCGGTCACGCACCGTGTGACGATGTAGCAATGCCCGCGCTGGGAGAGTTGCCGCCCGCTCCGTGGTCAGAGGAGTGGGCGGCTCTGCTGGCCGCGCCGACCGCGCCCGTTGGCGACCTCGACCGAGCCCGGCTGCCTGACCGCCCAGGTGTGTACTTATGGCGACGAGAGAGCAGACCCGTCTATGTGGGAACGGCGACGAGTCTGCAGAAGCGGGCCTGGGGAAAGCATCTCGGCGGCGGCGTAAGCCTGGCCGGGTCCTCGTTGCGGCGCAATGTGTGCGAGTTGCTTTTCAACATCCCGCCGAAGACCACTGGCAACCCGACCCGTCAGAAGGTCACCAGCGAGCAGGCTGCCGCGATCCGGGCCTGGCTTGCCGGGTGTCAGCTGTCCTGGATCGAGTGCGGTTCAGCCGAGGAGGCCGAGCATCTCGAGAAGCGGCTCCGCGCCGAACACCTGCCCCTACTGAACCGCATCTGACTCACCGATCTGGCACGAAACCGGTGGGGGATCGGCCACCGGCACGTTCCGCGTGACGATCGGTCACTGGCACGCTCCGCGAACCGATCATCCTGCGGGGGCACTCATGACACTTGCGATCCAGGGGCCTTCCCTTGCTCGGGCCACGAAGTAGCACAGGTGCTACCGTTTCGATATGGACACTGTTGGGCTGCGGGAGCTGCGCCAGGACGCATCCGAACTCGTGCGGCGCGTTGAGGGTGGGGAAGAGATCGACATCACCGTTTCCGGCCGTCTCGCCGCCCGGCTGGTCCCGGCCTCCCAGAAGCGCTGGCAGAGCTGGGACGAGATCGCCGGCGTCTTCGACGGCCGCCCCGATCCCACGTGGGACCACGATCGCGACCTCCTTGGAGGCTCCGTCGGCGACCCCTGGGAACCGCGGGAATGAGGGCGGTCCTGGACACCAGCGTGCTGATCGCTATCGACGTCCCGCCCCTCGAGGGCGACCTGGCGATCAGCGCAGCCGCGCTGGCCGAACTGCACTTCGGTGTCCTCGTGACCACTAATTCTGCCGTCCGTGCCGAGCGACTCCGGCGCCTGTCAGAGTTCCAGCGGCGGTTCTCGGCGTTGCCGGTCGACGATGCCGTTGCGACCAGCTACGGACAACTCGCGGCCGCCGTTGCGACGGCGGGTCGCCAACCGCGCTCGCGCGTCATGGACCTACTCATCGCGGCGACCGCCCATGCCCACGGCGCACGCCTGTACACACGCAACGCGGGCGATCTCGTTGGCATCGAACACCTCGTGGACATCGTTCCGGTGTAGCAGCGGGCACCCGCAAGAGCATCCCCTTGTGGTCACGCTCCGCGCGACGATCGGCGTGCGGCGACTACTCCCAGGGCTGCTGGGGCGCGAGGTGTCGTCGTAGTTCCGTGGCGTCGTGGAGGACCCGACCGACGACCATGACGTCGCCGTCGATTCGGCAGATCAGGACGTGTCGCGGGCGGTGGACCTTTCCACCGAGCGAGCGAGCGCGGCTCTGCGCCAGATGCCATGAGAACACCCCGTCACCCAGCTCGGGGCGCATCGTTCGCCCCACCTCGTCTCTGTAGGTCGCCGCTTCGCGGATGGCTGTGGCTATCAGTGCCTCGTAGCGCTTGCGGGCCTCCTCGCCGAACCGGTCGTGCGACCAGGCGAGAATCAACACGATGTCGGCCTGGGCGGCATAGGTGAGGCGGTACCTCGTCATCAGCCCGCTGAGTGAGTCTTGGCCGCGCGGACGCCAAGCTGACCGATGAAGTCGTCAAGGGACTCGTCATCGATGTCGTCGAAGCGCCCCGAGGCGAGATCCGACCAGCCCTGTTCCGAGGCTTGACGCAGGACGCCGACTTTTGCCGCCTCTTCGACCTGCTCGCGCTCGAGAAGCCGCAGACCTTCGCGCAGCACCTCACTTGCGTTCTGGTAGCGCCCAGACTTCACCAGCGACTCCACGAGCTCGTGCTGGTGCTGACTCAGGACAACGTTCCTCGTTGCGATGACGACCACCTCCGTTGGCAGTATATGCCATGATCCGGCCCGGTTCGGTTCGCCGTAAGCCGAACTACCTGCGGCGAGGATCGACGATCGGGCACGGATCGTTCGCCGATCACCGGATGGGATCGGTAAGCGGGACGACACGGCCTCCTCATCGCCTGTAGACGTCGCTGCGTCGGTCTACATGCAGGATCTCCAGGGTGCGAGCGTGATCAACGACGCCGTATATCACCCGGCAGTCACCTCGGTGAGCAGCGTGCAGGCCGGCGAGCTCGCCGCGGAGGGGCTTGCCTGCTCGCTGTGGATTGTCAGCGAGAGGCCCAAAGATGAACTCGGCGCAGGCAGTAGCGATCTTCTCTGTCAACCGCTGTAGACCGCGTTCGGCTCGAGCCGTGACTTGGATCGAGTACCGCTCCGTCACTCAAGCGATCCCGTAGCGGGACTTGAGCGCGTCCTTGTCGGCGAAGCGGCCTGCGGCGGCGTCGGCAAGGCCCTCATTGATGGCTTCGGCAGCGCCAGGTGTCCCAAGAACCTCCAGGATCTCCTCGATGGCGGCGAAATCGTCGGCGGAGATGAGGACCGCGGCTGGGTGACCGTGACGGGTGATTGTCACGCGATGATGGGTGCGTTCGACCTCCGAGACGTACTCGGAGAGCCGGTCTCGCGCGTCGCCAAGGGGTTCAGCAATATGCCTACAGCGTAGCCAAAACATTGGGCAAAACTCGACCTCGTGTTACCGCGTCGGGATCATCTGCCCGACATGAACCGCGAGTGCGCCGCGGTGATCACCATGACCGGCAGCAACGACGTGGAGCCGTCCTCGAGCGGGATCTTCTTCGGCGGGAACCACAGATCGCACTGCGCCGCGTCACCCGGCACCCAGGTCAGCCGGTCCGAGGGATCGACCGGCCGATGCTCAGGACGCAGCCGGCGCACGTGGTCACGGAACCAGGTGATCGACCCCGTCCAACCGACCCGCTCCGCGATCACCGTCGCCGGCATGTCCGGCGTCGCCTTCAGCAACGCTGGCACCAGCGGCTCGAACGGTTCGGGCGACGTCGGCACAGGCGGTCGCTCGTACTTCGGTGGCCGGTCCGAGGCCAGCGCACGCTCGACCGTCGACCTGCCGATACCCAGATCCCGTGCGACTTGCCGCTGCGGAACACCGTCAGCGACCAGCCGCCGGATCAAAGCCCAATCCTCCACTGAGATCACCCATCCAATCTGTCTGGGTGGCCTCGTTTCGAGCGTCGCTATGACCTCGTTTTCAAGCATCGTCGACACGTTCCCGCAAGCAGCGTCCGCCGCCGGGCCCGAGGCACGCCGAGCGAGTAGGCCCTGGGGGTGAGCACGACGGCGTCATCGAAGCGTGGTCCCTGGGAGGGCGCGCGTCGGGCTGCCACGAGTGACGTCGGGACGGCTCAGCCTGGGGCGGTGTGCGAATGCTTTCGACCGTGTGGTAGGTCACTCGGCGGTGCTAGTGTCCTCGAACTCACGGTGCTGGGTATCGCGTCCCCCCGCAGACTCTGTGGGGGTGCGAGTCCGGCAGCCATGCATGAGTTTTCAATCCTCCGCCCGACACATCAAAGGAAGCCCCATGACGACTCGTCTTGCTCGCGGCACGCTGCACGCAGCGTACGAACGACGTACTCACCACGTCATCACCGGGGCCGCCGCGGTCGCTCTGGCCTCATCTCTGACGATGGTTGCCGTGGACGCGGACGCCGCCGGCGCGCAGGTGACTCGTGCGGAGTACAGGAATGTCAAGGAGGGCATGACCCCGGGCAAGGTCAAGAGGGTCGTCGACTCCACCGGCCGGGTGTACAGCGAGACCAGCACGTGTCTGATGCGCAGGTACTCGGGGTGGGGGGATACGAGGGTCTGGTTGACCTGGCACTCCGACGTGGACGGCAACAACTTCCGGCTGAGCGGGAAGAACCGTCTCGCGAAGGACCTCACTCCGCTGGGCTGCGGGGGCCCGATCTAGTCGACACCTGCGGCGCGCGTCATCGGATCCTGTCCCGCCCGATGGACGGTCCCACTCTCCTGCTGGCGGGGATCGAGTCAGGTCTACGTCACCGACCTCGGCAACCCAGCAAGAGCACACACTCGTGGTGATCGTCTGGAACGCCACGGACCGTCGTCACTCCTGCGGGCGAGGGAGCGCCTGGACCCAGGAGTCTCCGCTGTGGCCGTCGGCGGCTCAGGCCCGGCGGGCCTCCGCCTCGGGCTGCAGCCGGTCGAGCTCCGCCAGCACGTGGTCCCGTGCGGGCGCCTCCCACCACGCGGCCGCCCGGTCGGTGTGGAACAACCGGGGCTTGGCCAGCAGGTCGGTGAGCACCGCGGCCCGGCCCCGGGCGAAGTCCTCGTCGCCCACGTGGGCGTACTCGCGGCGCACCGCGGCGACGTACTCGGCGTACCGCTCCGGCCCGGCGGCCAGGATCGCCAGGTCGGCGTCGGAGAGCGCGCACCCGGCGGGGTCGTCCTCGGCCGGGCTGTGCGCCTCGGTCATCCGGACCAGGCGGGCCACCTCGGCCACGACGTCGTCGGCGACGAGACCGGGCAGGGCGTGCTCGGCCCACGAGGCGGAGCGCTCCTCGGCGTCACGCTCGCCGTCGTAGACGCCGTCGTGGAACCACGCGGCGAGGCGGACGGCGACGCCGTCCACCCCCGGGTCCCCGGGCCCCCCGGTCGGGTCGCCGAGCAGCTCGTCGAGGCGGGCGAGCACCTCGTCGAGGTGGCGCAGGTCGTGGTAGCTGCGGGTCTCGGCGCCGTACGCCGCGAGCAGCTCGTCCCGCAGCGCCGAGGCGGCGGGGTCCGGGTGGTCGGCCAGGGGCCAGGGCAGGTCGTATGGCGCGCGCGGGCGGACCCGCGGGAGATGGTCCGGGTCGGGCATCCCCCCATTCAAACAGCCTGCGGCTCCTCCGCGGGAGTCGGCGGGGTCATCGCCCAGCGGATGGTCCCGGTGGCCAGCGAGCCGAGCGCGCGGACCACGGTCCGCTCGGTGACCGGGAGCCGGGGGAGCCGCAGCGGGAGCCGGGTCCACCCCGGCATCAGGCCGACGGCGGCCGCGCACAGCACGGCGTACGGCGCCCGCGCGGCGAGCGGGAGCGGCGGCTTGAGCAGCAGGTACCGGACCGCCTCCCGGGCCTCGGCGGTGCCGCGCAGCTCGGACCGGAAGGCGGCCATCTGCGCGTCGAGCTCGGCCTCGGTCTGCGGCGGGTCGACGACGCCGAGGCGGGCGGCGACCTCGCCGACCTGCGCCACGTAGGTGTCGCGCTCGTCCTGGGTGAGCGTGGTCGCGCCGTAGACGGTGAAGGCGTGCAGGAAGCTCTCCACCTCGGCCACGTGGACCCACATCAGCAGGTGCGGGTCGGAGGCGGCGTACGCCGTCCCGTCGGCCATCGTCCCGACGACCCGGCGGTGGATGGCCCGCACGATGTCGACGGAGCGCTGCGCGTCCTGTGCGGTGCCGAAGGTGGTCACGGCGAGGTAGTGGCTGGTCCGGGCGAGCCGGCCCCACATGTCGCCGCGGTAGCCGGAGTGGTCCGAGACGGCCTTCATCGCCGCGGGGTGCAGCGTCTGGAGCAGGACGGCGCGCAGGCCGCCGACGAACATCGAGGCGTCGCCGTGCACGACGTGGATCGGGCTGCCGGGCTCGAACCACCGCTCGCCCTCGGAGTAGTGGATCCGGTCGCGGTGCTGCGGGCCGTCGGGGCCCGCCACCCGCGCGAAGATCGCCTCGCCGAGCCGGCTGCGCACGCCCTGGATCATGCTCGCGACGCTACCCGGGGAGCCGCTCACCCCCCGGGGCCCGCGAGGGTGGTCGGTCGGGTCAGGCGGGGGTGCTCATCGTGCGCAGCAGCACCGTCTGCGGCATCGCGCGCAGCATCTCCACCGTGCCGTCGCGGAGCGGGTCGGCGACGTCGGTGACGACGTACCCCTGCTCGCCGCGGGTGGCCAGCGCCTGGCGGAGGATGTTGACGCCGGCCTCGGCGAAGGCGTTGTTCACCTCGGCCAGCACGCCCGGCACGTTGTGGTGCAGCAGCGTCACCCGGTGCGTGCCGGGCTCGGGCGCGGTGCCCGCGGCCGGCAGGTTGACGCTGAGCTCGGTGGAGCCGTGCCGGGCGTACCCGACGAGCTTGCCGGAGACGAAGTGCCCGATCTCCTCCTGCGCCTCCTGGGTGGAGCCGCCGACGTGCGGGGTCAGGATCACGTTGTCCAGCCCGCGCAGCGGCGACTCGAAGCGGTCGCCCTGGGCCTTGGGCTCGATCGGGAAGACGTCCATCGCCGCGCCGGCGATGTGGCCCGAGAGGATCCGCTCGCGCAGCGCCTCGGTGTCCACCAGCATCCCGCGCGAGGCGTTGATGAACAGGCTGCGGGGCTTCATCAGGTCGAAGTAGTCCGGGCCGAAGAGCCCGGCGTTGCCCGGACGGCCGTCGACGTGCAGCGACACGACGTCGGCGGTGGCCAGCAGCTCCTCGAGGCTCCCCATCCGGCGCGCGTTGCCGTGGGCGAGGCGGTCGGCGATGTCGAAGTAGACCACCCGCATCGCCAGCGCCTCCGCCACGACGGAGAGCTGCGAGCCGATGTTGCCGTAGCCGACGATCCCCAGCGTGCGCCCGCGGATCTCGTGGCTGCCGGCGGCCGACTTGTCCCAGAGCCCGTCGTGCATCCGGATGGTCTTCTCCGCCAGGCGGCGGGCCAGGACGATGATCTCGCCGATCACCAGCTCGACCACGCTGCGGGTGTTGGAGTGGGGTGCGTTGAACACCGCCACGCTGTGGGCGCTGGCCGCGGGCAGGTCGACCTGGTTGGTGCCGATGCAGAAGCAGCCGACCGCGTCGAGGTCGGGGGCGCCGGCGAAGACCTTGTCGGTCAGGTGCGTGTTGGAGCGGATCCCGAGCACGGAGACCCCGGGCAGCGCCGCGACCAGCTCGTCCTCGCTCATCGAGGCCGAGCGTCGGTCGACCTCGTAGCCGGCCTCCTCGAGACGGGCCACGGCGGCGGGGTGGATGTTCTCGAGCAGCAGCGCCTTCATGCGTCCCACGGTATGGGCTCGGCGCCCCCCGGCCCGCACCCGGACGTCATCCGGACCGGCGACGGCCCTCAGGCCGGCAGGTCCTCGGCGTCGACGATCCGGTACGCGTACCCCTGCTCGGCCAGGAACCGCTGCCGGTTCTGCGCGAACTCGGCGTCGACGGTGTCGCGCGCGACCACGGCGTAGAAGCGCGCGGTCTGCCCACCGGCCTTGGGCCGCATCAGCCGGCCGAGGCGCTGGGCCTCCTCCTGGCGGGACCCGAAGGACCCGGAGACCTGGATGGCCACCTCGGCCGAGGGCAGGTCGATGGAGAAGTTGGCGACCTTGCTCACCACCAGGAGGTCGATCTCGCCGGTGCGGAACGCCTCGAACAGCCGCTGGCGCTCCCGCACCGTGGTGTCGCCCTTGATCAGCGGGGCGTCCAGGGTGGCGGCGAGCTCGTCGAGCTGCTCGATGTACTGGCCGATGACCAGGGTGGGCTGACCCCGGTGGCGGTGCACCAGCTCCCGGACCACCGCGGTCTTGTGGGGGGTGCAGGCGGCGAGGCGGTAGCGCTCCTCCGGCTCGGCGGTGGCGTAGACCAGCCGCTCGCCCTCGGGCAGGGTCACCCGGACCTCGACGCAGTCGGCCGGGGCGATCCAGCCCTGCGCCTCGATGTCCTTCCACGGGGCGTCGTACCGCTTCGGGCCGATCAGGCTGAACACGTCGCCCTCGCGGCCGTCCTCGCGCACCAGCGTCGCGGTCAGGCCGATCCTGCGGCGGGCCTGCAGGTTGGCGGTCATCCGGAAGATCGGCGCGGGCAGCAGGTGCACCTCGTCGTAGACGATGAGGCCCCAGTCGCGGGCGTCGAGCAGCTCGAGGTGGGGGTAGACGCCCTGGCGGCGCAGCGTCAGCACCTGGTACGTCGCGATGGTGACCGGGCGGACCTCCTTGACCGACCCCGAGTACTCGCCGATCTCGTCCTCGGTGAGGCTGGTCCGCCGGACCAGCTCCTCCTTCCACTGCCGGGCGCTGACGGTGTTGGTGACCAGGATCAGCGTGGTCGCCTTGGCGTGGGCCATCGCGGCCGCGCCGACCATCGTCTTGCCGGCCCCGCAGGGCAGCACCACGACACCGGAGCCGCCGTGCCAGAAGGAGTCCGCGGCGTCGCGCTGGTAGTCGCGCAGCTGCCAGGTGGTCTCGTCCAGGGCGATCTCGTGGGCCTCGCCGTCGACGTACCCGGCGTAGTCCTCCGCGGGCCAGCCCAGCTTGAGCAGCGCCTGCTTGAGGTTGCCGCGCTCCGAGGCGTGCACCACGACGGTGTCGTCGTCGAGGCGCTCGCCGAGCATGCCCTGCACCTTCTTGGCGCGCAGCACCTCCTCCAGCACGGGCCGGTCGGTGCTGGACATGACCAGCCCGTGGGTCGGGTGCTTCTCCAGGCGCAGCCGGCCGTAGCGCGCCATCGTCTCGGCGACGTCGACCAGCAGGCTGTGCGGCACGCTGTAGCGGCTGAACTCCAGCAGCGTGTCGACCACCTGCTCGGCGTCGTGACCGGCGGCCCGGGCGTTCCACAGCCCCAGCGGCGTCAGCCGGTAGGTGTGCACGTGCTCGGGGGACCGCTCGAGCTCGGCGAACGGCGCGATCGCCTTGCGGCAGTCCGCCGCCCGCTCGTGGTCGATCTCGAGCAGGAGGGTCTTGTCCGACTGGACGATGAGGGGGCCGTCGTTCACCCCGGAAGCCTACGAGCCCCGCAAGCCCCCGGGTCACCCACGACCGCCGAGATGACGCTCGCACCCCGCCGAGATGACGCTCGCAGCGCGCCGAGATGACGGTCGGAGCGGGCCGAGATGACGGTCGGAGCGGGCCGAGATGACGGTGGCGGTCAGTCCGGGACGGTCTGGACCGAGTGGATCCGGTGCACCGCGAACGACCGGACGTCGTCGGCGCGGTGGTCGTAGGCCACCAGGCTGCCGCCCTCGACCGAGCGCGGGTCGACCAGCCGGTCCGAGCGGGTCCCCTGGTTGTCGACGTAGGTGATCAGCACCGCCTCCCCGGCCTCGACGGCCTCCCGCAGCGCGGTGAGGGCCCCCGACGGCGTCAGCGCCGCGGGCGTCACGCCGGAGACGTCCCCGCCCGCCCCCGAGCGGACCCGTCCGGCCCGGTCGCCCGAGCGGACCGCGCTCACCACGGCGCCCGCCGCGGCGCCCTGGCGCGCCGAGCGCACCGCGACCGTCCGCTCCCGGGGGGCCCGGGCCCGCAGCAGGTCGGGTCGGGTGACCTGCACGGTGCCGTCGGCGGCCTCCACCACGGGGGCCGCGCCGAGCTCGCGCAGGCGGGGGAGCAGCACGTCGAGCGGGGTGTCGCTGACGACCACGGTCGGCGCGATCCGGCGCAGGCCGAGCGTGCCGGCCTTCGGGTGGTGCACCAGGGTGGTGAGGGCGGCCTCGTCGTCGGAGCGCAGGAACGCCTCGGCGTGGCCGAGCCGCACCGTGCCGTAGGTGCGCACGGTGTCGTCGACGAGGTAGGTCAGCGGCTGCGGCACCGGGGTGCGGGAGATCGTGCCGAGGAACTCGTGCACCTCGGCGGCCGACCAGCCGACGTCGAGCGCGCGCCGCACCGAGGTCGGGGTGAACCGGTACGTCGTCGCACCGCCGCGCGACTCCACGTCGGCCAGCAGCTGCAGCCGACGGGCCAGCGAGGAGTCCAGCGGTCCCGGGGCGACCGCGGTGAGGTCGGCCTGCACCAGCACGTGGTCGACCGGCTCGGGCAGGAGACCGTCGAGGACGGGGGCGGGGTCCTCGCCGGCGACGAGCAGGGCGGCGTACGACGCGAGCCCGCCGAGCGCGACCAGCCCGAGCGACGCGCCCTCGGTGAGGGCGTCGACGACCTCCTGCTCGCGTGCGGCCGGCCGACGGGGCCGCAGCCAGCGCACCCGGGCCACCAGGGACGGTGCGCCGGTGCCGGCGGCCAGCACGGTCCCGTCGGGGAGGCCGTGCAGCGCGGCCAGCGCCATCGCTCGCGACTCGGTGACGGTCCGGCTGGTGAGCCCGGGTGCGAGGGCGTTGCGGGGCTTGTCGGCCTCGTCGCGGCTGCCGACGAGGGCGGGCGCGCGCGGCGTGCTGAGCCAGGCCCGGGCCAGGGCGGCCCAGCGGGTGGCGGTGGCCTGCGCGGACCAGGCGTCGAAGGCGTCGGTGGGCACCCACAGCGCGTTGCCGTCGGCGCCGGCGCGCTGGGCCAGCAGCCCGGCGGCGGCCGCGACCTCCACCAGCAGCGCCGCGGTCGGGTCGTCGACGTGCAGCAGCCGGGCGGTCGCCCGGAGGTCGCGCACCCCCAGGCCGCCGCTGCGCAGCGCGGGCGCCGGGTCGGTGCCCCAGTGGTCCAGGAGCAGCTCGACGCGGCGGACGGTCTCGAACGCGGCGCCGGCCGCGGTGCGGTCGACGAGGGCGGGGGAGCGCTCGGAGGTCGCGAGCGGGGGTACGGCGTCGACCGCGTCGCGCGTGGACCGCCCACCCCGCAGGACGAGCCCGACCTGGCCGGGCAGGACGACCGCGGCGCCCCCGCGTGGGACGAGCAGCCGGCGGGCCAGCAGCTCCTCGGCGGGGGTGGTGGCGTCCTCCACGGCGACCCGCAGACGGGAGGAGCCGGCCGTGGCCTGGCCGCCGGAGCCCTCCACGTGGTCGAGCAGGGCCCGCGCGGGGGCCGAGAGCTGCGCGAGCAGGGCCGGCACCTCCTCGGCGTCGGGGGCCTCCGCCGCCGGCGGCAGCAGCCCGCTGACCGCGGCCCAGGCCGGCGCGAGCGCGAGGCCCTCGGCCACGCCGGACAGCGCGCGCACCCCGGTCGGGGTCCACCAGGCCAGGGCGAGGTCGACCACCCGGTCCAGCGCGGTCTCGGCCGCGGCCGGGTCGGCGTGCACCGCCGCGAGCACCTCCGCGCGCGGGGCCGGGCCGAGCACGGCGACCGCGTCGAGCACGTGCAGCTCGAGCAGGTCGAGCAGGTCCAACGCGCGGAGCAGCGAGACCCGTACGGTGGCCCTCGACGCCAGCTGACCGAAGTCGTGAGGAGCCGGGGTGGCCAGATCGGGACGTGCGAGGAGCAGCCGGGTGAGACGTTCGTCGTCCCACCCGCGCAGCTGGTCGGCCAGGGAGCGGTGCCCCGGGGCCTCGGTAGGAGTGCCCATCGGGCCAACGCTACCGACCCCCCGGGGTGGGGGTGCACGGTGAGCGCCCCCCTCGAGGTCCGGCTCGTCCACGGCGGGGCCTCCGACGTCGGGCTGGTCCGCGCCGCGAACGAGGACTCCCTGCTGGTCAGCCCGCCCGTCTTCGTCGTGGCCGACGGCATGGGCGGCCACGACCGGGGCGACGTCGCCAGCGCCCTGGCCGTGGAGGCGCTCGCCGCCGTCGCGGGGCAGGAGCACGACGACGCACGCACCACCGCCGAAGCCGTCGACGCCGCGCTGCGCGTCGCCCAGCAGCGGGTCGCCGCCTACGACGCGGAGCAGCGGGCCGGCGGCGCGCAGCGCTTCGCCTCGGGCACGACGGTCGTCTCCGCGGTGCTCAGCGTGCACGACGGCGCGCCCGCGTGGGTGGTCAGCAACCTCGGCGACTCGCGGGCGTACGGCTTCGACGGCACGACGCTGGTGCGGCTCAGCGTCGACCACTCGCTGGTCCAGGACCTCCTGGACGCCGGGTCGATCGCCCCCGAGCAGGCCCGGGACCACCCCGAGCGGCACGTGGTGACCCGTGCCCTCGGGGCCACCGGCGCGGTGACGGCCGACCACGTCCTGGCCCGTCTCGACGTCGCGTCCCGGTTGGTGCTGTGCTCCGACGGGATCACCGACCTCGTCGACGACGACGACCTCGCCCGGCTCCTGGCCGAGGCCCCCGGCCCGCAGGAGGCGGCCGACGCCCTGGTCGCCGCGGCGCTGGCCGCCGGCGGGATCGACAACGCCACCGCGGTCGTCGTCGACGTGGTGGGATGGACCGCCCCCGCCGCGGGGCGCCACGCCGCGCCGGAGCCCGTGACCGGCGCCGTGACCGACGCTGCGACCGTGCCCATGCCCGTGCTCGACTGAGCACCTCCCGAGAGCGAGACCCCGGTGACCGACCCCAGCCCGACCTGGTCCTACGAGCCGGGGGAGCACCTCGCGGTGCTCGGGCCCCGCCTCGCCGTCGTCGTCCCCGCCGACCGGGGCGCCCTCGCCGCCCGGCTCTGGGCCGTCGTCGACGGGGGCGGCGACCTGGTCCAGGTCGCCGACGTGCTGGCCGCCGAGGGCCTGGCCGCCCTCCCGGGCGCCGCGGTGGTGGCCTGGGAGGGGGGAGGTCGCGTGACGGTGCTGGCGCGCGGCACCGACCCGCGCGTCGTCGTGCGCAGCGGCGAGGGCACCGCGGTGGTCGACGGCACGGCCGCGCGCACCTGGGTGGAGCGCTCCTTCGAGCGCGTCCGCTCGGTCTCGGTGCTGGCCGGTGACCGGGGCCCGGAGGACGACGTCCAGGGCCACGTCCTCGGCGTCCCCGCGGGCCTGGTCCGTGTCTCCCGGGTCGCGCGGACCCTGACCGACCCGCTCGGCGACCGCGCCCCCGAGGCTGAGGTGGCGGACCCCATGGCGGACCCCGTGTCGGGCCCGGGGGCGGACACCGAGCCCGCGGTGCCCGAGCCGGACCCGGAGCCCCACGAGGAGCCCCACGAGGAGCCCCAGGAAGAGCCCCAGGAGGAGCCGGAGCAGGAGCACGAGGAGCGTGAGCCGCAGCCGCCGACCGCCTCCGTCGCCCGGGGGCCGGCCGAGCCGCCGCAGCCCACCCTCGCCCCGGCCGACCAGCCCACCGAGGCCCACTCCGTCCTGCCCGGCGCCACGACCGGGCCGGGGGAGGGCGACGGCGCGCCCCGGCTCCGGGTCTCCGACGGGCGCGAGGTCGTCGTCGACTCGGTCGTGGTGGTCGGCCGCTCGCCCGGCGCGCGCGACCGGCACGCGGGTGCGGACCCGCGGCTGCTGCGCCTGGACAGCCCCCAGCAGGAGATCTCCGGCACGCACCTCGAGGTGCGCCCCGGCACCGGGCCCGACGCCGGCGCGGCCGTGGTGACCGACCTGGGGTCGACGAACGGCACGGTCGTGGAGCACGCCGCGGGTCCACCGGAGGCGCTGGTGCCCGGGGTCGGCGTCGCGCTCGGGCCCGGCGCGGTGGTGCACGTCGGTGACGGGGTGACCCTGCGCCTGCTGGGTCCCGGGGACTGACCGGCCGGCCTGCGGCTCAGTCGGCCGCGCCGGGCGCCGGCACGTCGGCGAAGGCGTCCGGGCGGGACACGAACCGGGCGCGGCCCGGCGGCCAGGCCAGCGCGAACACCTTGCCGACGACGAGGTCCTCGGGGACGTAGGCGTCGGACTCGTCGCAGTCCTTGCTGGTCCGCAGGCACAGGCGCACCGAGGAGTCGGCGGAGGCGCTGCGGTTGTCGCCCATCACGAACAGCGACCCGGCCGGCACCGGTCCGGCCTCCCAGCTGCACGACCCGCCCCCGGGCATCGGCCCGTCGCAGAGTCGCTGCGGGGCGATGAAGCCGGACTCGTCGACCGGCTCGCCGTTGATCTCGAGGCGGCCCTGCGGGTCGCAGCACCGGATCACGTCGCCCTCCACGCCGACCACCCGCTTCACCAGGTGCCCGCCGGTCGGGTAGAGCCCGATCACGGACAGCGCCTGGGTCGGCAGCGACGTGGGGCCGGACTCCTCGCTGGGCCCGAGCCAGTCGCCCGGGTCCTCGAACACGACGACGTCGCCACGCTCGGGCGTACCGCCGAACCAGTAGGACGGCTTCTGGACCAGGATCCGGTCGTCGACCACGAGACCGGGCCGCATCGAGGACGAGGGGATGTAGAAGGCCTGGACGAAGAACGTCTTGATGACCAGCGCGAGCACCACCGCGACGACCACGAGGACGATGGTCTCGGCCCAGAGCGGCAGCTTGCGGCGGGCTCCGGAGGTCACGGGGCCAGAGCGTACGTCACGGTGCGGCTCGCCGAGGCGGTATGCGCGCCTCGCCCGGCCGCTGGCTACCGTGGCTCGGCGTGACCCAGGTCTGGTACGTCTCCTACGGCTCGAACATGTCCGCGGCCCGCCTCGCGTGCTACCTCGGGGGCGGGTGCCCCCCGGGCGGCTCGGCCGCGAACCCGGGTGCGCGGGACCGGACCCCGCCGGCCCGGTCGGTGCCGGTCGACCTGCCCGGGACGACGTACTTCGCGGGCGACTCGCCGCAGTGGGGCGGCGGGGTGGCGTTCTACGACCACGACACCCCGGGACGGACCGCGGCGCGGGGCTACCTGGTCACCCGCGCGCAGCTCGTCGACATCGCCGCGCAGGAGATGTACCGCGTGCCGGCCGAGGGCGACCCGCTCGAGGAGGTGCTGCTGGCGCCGCTGCCCGAGGGTCGGCACACGGTCGGCCCGGGCCACTACGAGACGCTCGTGGAGGTGGGGCGCCACGAGGGCCTGCCGATGATCACCTTCACCTCCCCGCACGGCGCCCGGGCCGTGGAGCACGTGGCGCCGGGGCAGGCCTACCGCGACACCCTCGCCACGGGCCTGCGCGAGAGCCGCGGCTGGGACGAGCAGCGGTCGGCGGCGTACCTCGACGAGCTGCTCCCGCCCGGGTGACCCGCCCGGCCGGGCCCTCGCGGCCCTCAGGGGCGGCGACGCGGGGGCTTGCGGGCGGTGAGCACGACCACGTCGGCCGCGCCGGGTGCGGTCGGACCCGGTCCCTGCTCCTGCGACGGGTGGACGGCCACCTCGTCGAGCAGGGCGCTCCCGAGTGCCTCGGTGACGCGGCCGACGGCGCCGGCGGGGACGGTGGCGACGAGCCGGGCGCACGGTCGCAGGCCTGCGCGGAGCATCCGGGCGGTGCGGACCGGGTCGGGCGTGGTCGCCAGGACCCCGGGCGCCCAGGCCAGGTCGTAGGACTCGAACGGCAGCGTCGCCTGCTCCAGGTCGGCCTGCTCGAAGCGCACCCGGTCCTGGGTCCCGCCGATCCGTGCCGCGGTGGCGCGGGCCCGGTCCAGGGCGTCCGGGTCCAGGTCGAGGGCGAGGACCGAACGGGCGCCGGCGTCCACCAGCCACCGCGCCACGGCGCCGTCGCCGCAGGCCAGGTCGACCAGGTCGGCGCCGGTCACGTCGCCCAGCGCGGTGACGACGAGCCGCCACCCCGGGTCGGCGGGGGTCACGGTGCGAGGACGACCGGGATCCGGGACCGGCTGCGGTCGCCGCCGCGCCACACGACGTAGCCGTCGTCGGCGCGCGCCGGGCCCGTCCGCGCGACGGTGAAGGTGGCCTCCTCGCCCGGCCCGAGGCGCACGGCCAGCGGCCGGACCTCCACCGGGGTGGAGAACCCGCGCACCCCGGAGGAGAAGTACAACGCCTCGTCCCCGGTGTTGCGGATCGTGCGGGTGGCGACGCGGTCGCCGCGGCCGAGCAGCACCGAGGGGGTGTTCGGCGCCCGGGCGCCGCGCTCCAGCCAGGCGCGGTAGCCGCCCACGGCCTGGGGGTAGTCGAGCCGCACGTCGGCCGCCCGGGCGACGTCGACCCGCCCGGCGCCGGCGCCGAGCGGGGCGCCCCCGGCCACGGCGAGGGCCCGGGTGGCCAGGGCCGCGCGCACGCGCACGGCGTCCCAGGCGGGCCGGCTGGCTCGCAGCGTGGCCGCCGTGCCGGCGGTCCAGGCCGTCGCCGCGGAGGTCCCGGACACCACCGACCAGCGGGGGCCGCCCTCGACGCCGGGGACGGCGCCGAGCAGCCCGCTCGCCGGCGCCACGACGTCCGGCTTCAGCACGGACGCGGCGGGGTCGCCCGCGGCCGACCGCGCCGCCGGCCCGGAGGGACGGTCCCGCCCGGTGAGGACGAGGGCCGCGCGGGCGTCGGGCGTACGCCGCACGCCGCGCAGCAGGGTGCGGCCGTCGGCGGCCGTGAGGTGGACGGTGGGCACGGCGTGGAAGTCGGCGGACAACGACCGGCCGCTGCGGTTGAGCAGCACCATGCCGGCGCCGTCGGCCAGCGCGACCGTGCCGGACTTGTCCACGCGGCCGACGCGGCCGCGCTCGCACACGACCACGGTGCCGGCGACCGCGGCCGCGTCCAAGGAGCCCGGGGCGCAGACGGCGGCCCGACCGGGGTCCACGCCCTCCGCGGGCGCCGACCGGGCGACGACGAGCCGGGTGGGCGGCAGCCCGGCGCGGGCGGCGGTGAGCCCCCGCAGCGTGGGTCCGCCCGGGACGCGCACCAGCCCCACGGGCTCCCGGCCCGGGGCGGCACCGACCGTGGAGACCCAGGCGACGTCGTGCGCGGCGGGCAGGGCCGGGTCGTTGCCCGCCGCGGCGAGCACGGCCACGTCGGCCTCGGCGGCGCCCAGGAGGGCCCGCTCGAGGGTGTCGACGGCGCGCCCGTCGCGGGCGTCGGACCGGTCGGCCACCGAGAGGCTCAGCACGTCGACGCCGTCGGCCACCGCGCGGTCCACCGCGGTCACCAGGTCGGCGGTCGAGCAGCCGTCGTCGGCGGGGTCGGGGGCGCTCCAGCACGCCTTGTAGACGGCCAGCCGGGCGTCGGGGGCCTGGCCGCCGGTGGTGGTGGGCAGCTGGCCCGGGACCCGGACCGGCACCGCGGCGTTGCCGGCCGCGATCGAGGCCATCTGCGTGCCGTGGCCGAGGTCGTCGCGGGGGGAGAGGCTGCTGCCCGAGCGCAGGTCGTCACGTCCGAAGCCCTCGACGAACCACCGGGCGGCCGCCACCTTGCCGCCGCAGGAGGACGGCGACCAGAGCGGGTCCGCGGCGCCGCCGGCACAGGTGCCCTCGAAGCCGTCGGGCGTCCTGCCCAGGGAGGGCAGCGTGACGAACGAGGCGGAACCGGGGGTGATGCCCGAGTCGACCACCCCCACCACGGTGCCGCGCCCGCCGGTGGCCGGCCCGGCGCCCGCACGGTCCGGTGCGGCCGGGGCGGACACGCCGGCCAGCGGACGGACGGCGTCGGCCTCGACCAGCGCGACCCGCGGGTCGGCGGCGAGCAGGTCGGCCTGGCCCCGGTCGAGCCGCACCGCCACCCCGTCCAGGGCGGTGGTCCAGCGGTACACCGGCTCCGGTCCGCCGACGGTGGCCAGCACCGCGTCCTGGCCGCGCAGCAGCTCCTCGCGCACGACGGCGTCGCCGCCGGGCGACCCCGCGGTGCCGGGGCCGGCCAGCGTCACCAGGTGCAGGCGTGGCGCGGTGTCCGGGGCGCCGGTCTGGTGGTCGGCCGCGGCGGGGGCGGGGGTGCCCGCGACCAGCACGGCCGCCAGGGCGCCGGCGACCGCGGTGACCACGGCGGCCCCGGGGGACCGGACGGGGGTGGTGACGGCCGGGCGCGCGCGGGGCTGCAGCACGCGGCGGCGTACGCCGCTCGTCCTGCCCACCACCCGCACGTCGCCCCCTGGTCTGGTCCGGCCCGAACGGGCCCCGGTGTCCTCGGAGCCGCCCATTGTGTCCCACCCGCCCCATCGGTGCAGCAGAAGCGTCGTCCTCGTCCGGACGCCGCGGTGCTCCGGGATCGGTCCGTCCCCGGTGCGCCGGTAGGCTCCGAGGTCGCTCCCGGTCCCGGGGGCCTCAGACCGGGAGGTTGCCGCCGTGCCCACTGGCAAGGTGAAGTGGTTCGACACCGAGAAGGGCTTCGGGTTCCTCTCGCAGCCCGAGGGGCCGGACGTGTACGTGCGCGCCGAGGCGCTCCCCGAGGGCCTCACCGCGCTCAAGGCGGGCACCCGTGTGGAGTTCGGCATCGCGCAGGGACGTCGCGGCGACCAGGCCCTGCAGGTGCGGGTGCTCGACGAGCCGACCTCGGTGGCCCGCAACCAGTCCCAGGCCAAGCGGCGCCGGCCCGACGAGATGGTCCCGATCGTGGAGGACCTGATCCGGCTGCTGGACGACGTGGGGGAGTCCTACCGCCACGAGCGGCACCCCGACGCCCGTACGGCGCGCCCGACGGCCAAGCTGCTGCGCGCGCTCGCCGACCAGCTCGAGCAGTAGTCCCCGCTCGCCCTGGTCACCCCTGCTCATCCCTGGTCGAGGCGCTCGAGGACCGCGGTCGTCGCCTCCTCGGCGTTCTCGCCGTCGAAGATGTTCTGGGCGTGGTCGGAGCCCGGGAGCATGATCACCTCGTTGTCCTCACCGGGGCCGGCCTCGGCGAGCTGCTGCGACACGTCGGCGACGGGCTCGTCCTCGCTGGCGATGAAGAGCTTGGGCTGCTCGCCCAGGCCGTCGACGACGCTGTTGGGCGAGAGCAGCACCAGCTGGTCGGCGAGGTCGGGCGCGGCCGCCGCGAGCCGCAGGATCGCGTCGGCGCCGGCGCTCCCGCCGACGAGGGCGACGTCCTCGAGCCCGTCGTCCTGGAGGCCCTCGACCGCGGCCTGGATCGACTCCGGGCTGATGTCCTCGACCGCGACGACGGTGGCGCCCTGGTCGGCGATCGCGGCGGCCTGCACCTCCCAGCTGGCCGCGTCGTAGGCGGCGCCGTGGGCCAGCACGACGCCGTACCCGCCGTCGCCCCACGTCAGGCCCGTGCCGCCGCCGACCTCGATCTCGGTGCCGGAGGTCTCGCCGCCCGTCGCCGGCGAGGCGTCGTCGGAGCAGCCGCTCAGCGCGGCGAGGAGCAGGAGGGACGGCAGGACGAGGGCGGTCTTCATCCTCCGAACCTACGAGCAGCGCCCACGAACCAGGTGGCGTGCGCTCAGCGCGGGGCGGGCCGGTCCGCGGCGGCCAGCGGCGCCCGGCCGCGCAGCACGAGCACCGACCAGGCCACCAGCACCGCGCAGGCCAGGCCGAGGCCGAGCTGCGGCACGAGCGGCAGGACGATGCCCACGAGCCCACCGAGGACCCAGGCCAGCTGCAGCGTGGTGTCGCTGAGCCCGAACGCGCTGGCCTGGACCCGGGTGGGGACGTTGTCCTGGATGGTCGCGTCCAGCGAGACCTTGGCCAGCGACTGCGCCAGCCCGGCGACCAGGCCGAGCCCGAGCAGCGTCGGCAGGCCGTAGAGCACCGCCCCGAGCAGGGCCATGACGGCGTCGGCGAGCAGCGCCGCGACGACCGTCACGGCCGGGTCGATGCGGGTGGCCGTGGACGCGGCCACCAGGCCGAGCGCGTTGCCGATCGCGGCGCCGCCGGCGACGACGCCGAGCAGCAGCTCGGGCCGCTCCTCCCAGCCCGGGATCGGGTTCTCGCGCAGCAGGAAGGCCATGAACATGATCAGGAAGCCCGACATCCACCGGGGTCCGCAGTTGGCGCGCAGCGCGAACGCCACCGAGGCCGGGAGCCGGGTGCTGCGTCGCTCCCGGGCACGACGTCGCGCCGCCGCGCGCGGCGTCTCGGCCCCGGCCGGGGGCGTCGTCGGGGGCGTCGTCGGGGGCGTCGGCGGGGAGGTCGGCGGGGTGCGGGTCGGGCTCGAGCGCGGCGTCCGGCTCGAGCGGTCCTCCCTGGTAGGACCCGGGGACGACCTGCAGGGGCACGGTCGGCTCGGCGGCCGCCGCGTCGCGCCGGGCGGGGTCCGCTCGCCCCGGACCCGCGTCACCGGCGAGGCCCGGGTCGGGGCCCGGGTCGGTGTCGCGGTCCGGCTCCCGGAGCGAGATCGCCGCCTCGCCCTCGGCGGAGTCGACCCGGGCGGGCAGCAGGACGGCGAGCACCGTGGCCACCACGAACAGCACGAAGGCGTAGCGCAGCGCCCACTCGGAGCCGGCCGTGGCGGCCAGGGCCGCGACCGGCGCCGAGGCCACCGCGCCGATCACGCCGGCCAGCGACACCCGGCCGTTCGCCCGGACCAGCGTGAGCGACGCCGGCAGCAGCCGCGGGACCGCGGCGGCGCGGGTCACGCCGTAGGCCTTCGAGGCCACCAGCACGCCCAGGGCGGCGGGGAAGAGCAGGGCCGAGTCGCGGGTGACGGCGTCGGCCAGCACCCAGCACAGGAACGCCCGCAGGGCCATGGTCGCGCCCACGGCCCAGCGGCGGCCGTGGCTGAACCGGTCCAGGAACGGCCCGATCAGCGGCGCCAGGATCGCGAACGGCAGCATCGTCAGCAGCAGGAAGAGCAGGACCTGGCCCCGCGCCTCACCCGTCGGCACCTGGAAGAACAGCGTGCCGGCCAGGGCGATCGCGACCGCGGCGTCGCCGGCGGTGCTGAACGCGTGCATCTCGATGAGCCGCGACAGCCCCGACGTGCCGGCGCCCTCCGCACGCGACGCGCGCCGGGCCTGGACCACGGTGAAGCGCCCGGCCCGACCGGTCGCCCGCGCGGCGGCACCGACGCCGTGGGCGGTGGCGCGGGCCCCGCCGGCCACGCTGCCCCGCAGGCGTCGGGGCCCGCCCTCCGCCCCGGTGCCCGGGACGCCCTGCCCGGCGTCCTGCTCGGCGTCCTGCTCGGCGTCCGGACGCGCCGCGGGTCCGTCCTCCCGGCCCGGGTCGGTCCCGGGAGGGAGGGCGCCGGGGCGGTCCGAGGTCATGGCCCCATCCTGCCCCGCCCCGGGGACACCGTCGTGGGACACCCCGACCCCCGTGGTGGATCGCTGGGGCCCGATCCGTCACACTCTGCGGCGTGAGGACCCTGACGCGACGCCCGCCCGACGCGATCGCCGCCGGGGCGGTCGACCTCGCCCGCTCCGCGCTCCTCGAGGAGGTCGGCAGCGGGGACGTCGGTGAGCACCTCGGCACCGACAACGAGGGCGACCGGCTGGTCACCCACCGCTTCGCCTGCACCCGCACCGGCTACCGCGGCTGGCACTGGTCGGTCACCGTGGTCCGCGCCTCGCGGCAGAAGAACGTCACGGTCGACGAGATCGTGCTGGTCCCGGGCGACGAGGCGATCGTGGCCCCGGCCTGGGTGCCCTACCGCGAGCGGATCCGCCCCGGCGACCTCTCCCCGGGCGACCTGCTGCCGGTCGAGGACGAGGATCCCCGGCTGGTCCCGACGTACTCCTTCGGGGACGACCCCCTGGACCCCGACGAGAAGGCCCAGGTCCGCCGGGTCGCCGACGACCTCGGACTCGGCCGGGTGCGCACCCTCTCGCCCGAGGGCCGCGACCTGGCTGCGGAGCGGTGGTACGACGGCGACCCCGGTCCCGACGCCCTGATCGCGAAGTCGGCGCCCCAGTCCTGCCACAGCTGCGGCTTCCTGGTCCGCCTGGCCGGACCGCTGTCCACGGTGTTCGGGGTCTGCGCGAACGGCGACGCCAACGACGACGCCCGCGTGGTGTCCTTCGACCACGGCTGCGGTGCGCACTCCGAGGCCTCCCTGGGCCGCAAGCACGACCCGCAGCCCCTGCCCGAGCACGTGCTCGACACGCTCGACGACGACGTGGAGACCTTCTAGCCCGCGGTCCGGTCCTCGCCCGGCCGGTCCGCCGTGCGGGACAGCAGCCACACCGCGTACGTCTCCGTCGGCGGGTGCAGCTCGTAGGAGCCGTAGCGCCCGTCCACGTGCAGCCCCGCGGCGGCCGCGTCCGTGGCGAAGTGCTCGACCGCGTAGTCGCGGCTGGTCGTCGGTCCGTCCGCAGGGTGGAAGCCGACCAGCACCCGGCCGCCGGGCGCGAGCAGGTCGTGCAGGCGGCGCAGCACGGCCACCTCGGTGCCCTCGGCCACGAAGACCATCACGTTGCCGACCGCGACCACCAGGTCGTAGACCTCCGGTGCGCCCGCCGCGGTCAGCACCTCGGCGTCGACGTCGAGCACGTCGTGGGCCAGCACCGGCAGGTCGGGGTAGGTCGCGCGCGCCCGGGCGACCAGGCCGGCGTCCGGCTCGACCGCCACCACGCGGTGCCCGCGCTGCTGCAGGGCCGCCGCGACGCGGCCCATCCCGGCGCCCGCGTCGAGGACGCGCGCGCCCCGGGGGCACAGCGCGTCGGCCAGCCGGGCCTCGCCGTCCACGTCCTCGCCGTCGGCGAGCAGGGTGGCGAAGGTCTCGGCGTAGTAGTCGTTCTCGGACCCGCCGGCGGCCCAGCGGGTGGGCCGGGCCCTCACGGCTGCAGGTCGGGCGGCAGGGGGGGCTCCGGCGCGACCGCGGTCGCGGCCTGGGCGGCGTCCACCCGGACCTGCCGGGTGCTCCGCACGCGGCGCCGCCGGCGGCAGTACTCCAGGCCGAGCGAGCCGAGCCCGACCCCGGCGAGGCAGGTCCACAGCCACCACAGCCGGCCCGAGGACTCCAGCTGGCCGTAGAAGGGGAGCAGGGCGACGAAGGCGACCACGAAGAGCCCGATCCCGACCTCCACCGTGCGCACCCCGTCGACGTCCAGGGGCTCGACGTCGGCGACGAGGTACGTGCGTCGGCCGATCTCGTGCGTCATCGGCTGTTCGTCCCGCAGCTCCACGGTCCCAGGTTAGCCGGAGCAGGCCCGTCACCACCGCGGTCCCCGGTTCTGACACCCTGCTCCCGTGACGCACACGACCAGCGCCCCGACCGCGCGCCCGACCGGTCTCGACCGGTTCTTCTCCCTCTCCGCCCGCGGCACCACCGTGGGTCGCGAGCTCCGTGGTGGCGTCGTCACCTTCGTCACGATGGCCTACATCGTGGTGCTGAACCCGCTGATCCTCGGGTTCGTGCCCGATGCCGACGGGCAGTTCCTGGGCGGCGGCAGCGAGCCCAACCTGCCCGCGATCGCCGCCGGCACGGCGCTGGTGGCCGGCGTGATGAGCATCCTGATGGGGGCGGTGGCCAACTTCCCGCTGGCGATCGCGACCGGTCTGGGGCTGAACGCGTTCGTCGCGGTCGCCATCGCCACCCAGATGACGTGGGCCGACGCGATGGGCCTGGTCGTGATCGAGGGCCTGCTGATCCTGGTGCTGGTGCTGACCGGGTTCCGCGCCGCGGTGTTCCGTGCCGTGCCGGGGCAGCTGAAGGTGGCGATCTCGGTCGGGATCGGGCTGTTCATCGCCCTGATCGGCTTCGTCGACGCCGGCTTCGTCTCCCGCATCCCCGACGTCGCGCAGACGACCGTCCCGGTGCAGCTGGGCACGGGTGGGCAGCTGCAGGGCTGGCCGGTGGCTGTCTTCGCGATCGGCCTCGCCCTGGTCGTGGCGCTGTGGGTGCGCCGGGTGCGCGGCGCGATCCTGATCACCATCGCGGTCGCCACCGTGCTGGCCGTGACGGTCGAGTCCGTGCTCGGGCTCGGCCCGGCGGCCGAGAACGGACCCGGCGGCTGGATCCTGACGGTGCCGAGCCTGCCCGACTCCGTCGGCGCCCTCGCCGCGCTGCCGGACTTCGGCACGCTCGGGCAGTTCAACCTGCTGGGGTCCTTCGACCGGATCGGCGTCGTGGCGGCGCTGCTGCTCGTCTTCAGCCTGATGCTCGCCGACTTCTTCGACACGCTCGGCACGATGACCGCGATCGGCGCCGAGGCCGGGCTGCTCGACGAGGACGGCACGCCCCCGCGCACCCAGCAGATCCTGGTCGTGGACTCCCTGGCCGCGGTGGCCGGCGGCGTGGGCGGCGTCTCGTCCAACACCAGCTACATCGAGTCCGCCGCCGGGGTGGGGGAGGGCGCGCGGACCGGCCTGGCCTCCGTGGTCACCGGGGTGCTGTTCCTGCTCACGGTGTTCCTGGCCCCGCTGGTGGCGATCATCCCCTCCGAGGCGGCCGTCCCGGCCCTGGTGCTGGTGGGCTTCCTGATGATGCAGCAGGTCGGCGAGATCACCTGGTCCGACCCCGAGATCGCGATCCCGGCGTTCCTGACCATCGTGCTGATGCCCTTCACCTACTCGATCAGCGTCGGCATCGGCGCCGGCTTCGTGGCCTTCGCCCTGATCAAGCTGGTGCTGGGCAAGCCCCGCGAGATCCACCCGCTGATGGCGCTGGTCGCCGTGCTGTTCCTGGTCTACTTCGCGATCGAGCCCCTCACCGCCCTGCTCACCTGACCGCCGAGATGACGCTCCCACCCTGCCGAGATGACGCTCGCAGCCTGCCGAGATGACGATTCCGCATGCCAGGCTGGGCTGGTGCTGCCCGCGGAGTGCCTGAGCCTGCACCGACCGACCCGCCCGACGGGTGCGGCCGTACTGGTTCTCGCAGGCTCGAGCGGCGCGCGGGAGGACGCGCGGGCCGCGCTGCTCGCCGAGCACGGTGCCGTCGCGCTGGCGCTGCGGTGGTTCGGCGGCCCCGGGCAGCAGCCAGCGCCGTACGAGGTCCCGCTCGAGACCTTCCACGAGGCGGTCGACCTGCTCGAGCACGAGGGCGACCGGCTCGGTCTCCTCGGCTCCTCCTTCGGTGCCGAGGCCGCGCTGCTGACGGCCGCGCGCGACCCCCGGGCGCTCCACGTCGCGGCCCTGGCCCCCACGCCGGTGGTGTGGGCCGGCGTCGACGAGGCCACCGGCCGGGCCGCCTCGCACTGGACCTGGCGCGACGACCCGGTGCCGTACGTGCCGTTCGACCCCGGCTGGGCGCCTGACACCGACCCGCCCGCCTGGCGTGGCCTCTACGAGCAGAGCCTGCGCACCGCCGCCCACCGGGTCCCGGCGGCGAGCATCGCCGTGGAGGACGTCGGCGGGGAGGTGCTGGTGGTGGGCGGCGAGGACGACCAGGTCTGGCCGGGCGCGGACTTCGCGAGGACAGTCGCCGCGCGGCGGCGCGCCCACGAGCTGGGCACCACCGTCGTCACCGCGCCCAGGGCGGGCCACCGGGTCGTCCTGCCGGGGGAGGAGCCGGTGTCCCGGGGAAGCGAGATGGTCCGCGGCGGCACCCCGGCCGCAGACGCCGCGCTCGGGGTCGCGGCCTGGCCGCACCTCTGCCGCGTGCTCGGACTGCGCGCGGAGGGCGCCCGATGACGACGCCGATCGCCACGCTGGACCTCGGAGCCAGGAGGTACGCGGTCCACCGCGCTCGCCGCGCCGACGTGCCGGAGCTGGTCGCGCTCCTGCGCGACGACGCCCTCGGCCGGGCCCGGGAGGGTGACGACCTCGGACCGTACGAGGCCGCCTTCGCGGCCGTGGACCGCGACCCGGCGCACCTCCTCGTCGCCGTGCGGGGCGCCGACGACGTCGTGGTCGCCACGCTCCAGCTCACCCTGCTGCCCGGGCTCTCCCGCGCGGGCGCCACCCGGCTGCAGGTCGAGGGGGTACGGGTGCGTGCCGACGCCCGGGGTGCGGGGCTGGGAGCGGCGCTGCTGACCTGGGCGGCGGCGTGGGGACGCGACCAGGGGGCGACGCTGGCCCAGCTGA
Organism: uncultured Actinomycetota bacterium; assembly: GCA_963781475.1. GTDB lineage: Bacteria > Actinomycetota > Actinomycetes > Propionibacteriales > Nocardioidaceae > Nocardioides. Next base: position 27,847 of record CAWAGJ010000005.1, read on the forward strand.
CGACCGACGAGCAGCGCCCCGCCGCCCGCCGGTTCTACGAGCGCCTCGGCTGGGTCGCCACCCACACGGGCATGAAGCTCCCGCTGCGCTGACCGCAACTGTCGTCTGGGCAGTCCGCAAGGGTCATCTGGGCAGCCTCTGACTGTCATCTGGGCGGGCTGCAGCTGTCATCTCGGCGGAATTGCTTAGCAAGGGCAATGACCTATGCTCAGGACATGCCCACTGCCGCCGCCGCCTCCCGCACCGACGCGGGGCTCGCCTCCGAGCTCCGGCTGTCCGTCATGCGCCTGCGACGCCGGCTGGCCGCCGAGCGGCACCCGGACAACGAGCTGTCGCTGGGGGCGATGACGGTCCTCGGCTGCCTGTCCCGTCACGGCGACCTGCCGGTCGGCGAGCTCGCCGCCCTCGAGCTGGTGCAGCCGCCGAGCATGACCCGCACCGTCAACGCGCTGGCCGCCCTCGGGCAGGTCGAGCGGCGCCCGCACGACACCGACGGCCGCCTGGTCGTCGTCCACCTCACCGACCTGGGGCGTGCCACGGTCCTGGCGGACCGGCGACGCCGCGACGCGTGGCTCGCGCGCCGCCTGCGCGACCTGACCCCGGAGGAGCGCGACGTCCTGCGGCGGGCGGCCCCGCTGCTGGGGAGGTTGTCGAGCTAGATGAGCCCCACCTTCCGCTCCCTGTCCCACCCCAACTACCGCTGGTACGCCGCCGGCAACCTCGTCTCGAACACCGGCACCTGGATGCAGCGGGTCGCCCAGGACTGGCTGGTCCTGCTGCTGGCCACCAACGACGCCGCCGCGATCGGGATCGCCACCGGCCTGCAGTTCCTGCCCTTCCTGCTGCTCTCGCCGTTCGCCGGGGTCGTCGCCGACCGGATGCCCAAGCGCCGGATGCTGCAGCTGACGAACATCGGGATGGCCCTGCCCGCGGTGGTGCTGGGCCTGCTGGCCGTCACCGGCGCGGTCCAGCTCTGGCACGTCTACGTCCTCGCCCTCCTGCTCGGGGTCGCCTCGGCCTTCGACGCCCCCGCGCGGCAGTCGTTCGTCTCCGAGATCGTCGACGCCGACGACCTGGCCAACGCCGTGGGCCTGAACTCCGCCGGCTTCAACGCAGCGAGGCTGATCGGCCCGGCCGTCGCCGGGCTCTCGATCGCCGCGCTCGGGTCCGGCGTCGCCGCCACCGGCTGGGTGATCCTGCTCAACGCCCTGTCGTACGCCGCCCCGGTCTGGTGCCTGGCCGCCATGGACCCGCGGCTGCTCCACGTCGCCACCCCGGTCGGCCGCGGTCCCGGGCAGATCCGCGAGGCCGTCGCGTACGTCCGGGGCCGCCCCGACCTGCTGCTGATCATGGGCGTGGTGCTCTTCGCCGGCATGTTCGGGCTGAACTTCCAGATGACCTCCGCGCTGATGGCCACCCAGGTCTTCGACAAGGGGCCGACCGAGTTCGGGCTGCTCGGCACCTTCCTGGCGGTCGGCTCCCTGGGCGGGGCCCTGGTCGCGGCCGGCCGGGTCCGCGTACGCCACCGCCTGGTCGTCGGCGCCGCGCTGACGTTCGGGGCCGTCGAGGTCGTGGCCGGCCTGGCGCCCACCTACTGGGTCTACGCCCTGCTGTGCCCGGTGATCGGGCTGACGGCGCTGACCATGATGACCAGCGCCAACACGTTCATGCAGATGAACACCGACGACGGGATGCGCGGGCGGGTGATGGCGCTGTACCTGATGATCTTCATCGGCTCGACCCCGATCGGGGCCCCCCTGGTGGGCTGGGTGGGCGAGGTCCTCGGCGCCCGGTGGACGCTGATCGGCGGGGGAGCGGGCACCATGCTCGGGGTGGCCGCGACCAGCGCGGCGTACCTGCTGCACCAGCGGCGCGTCGCCGCCCGCTCCGGGCCGGGCACCGCCGGGCACGACGGCGCCCGGAGCCCCACGGCCACGTTTTGACCCCTCTGGGGGCGCCCGGTAGCCTCGGTTCTCGTGTCTGGGTCACCCAGACCGTCGAGCGCGCCCCCAGGGTCCTGCACAGGGTCCCACCGCAGATCTGACGAGTCCGGCCCTCCAGGCCGCTCGCGGCCGGGGTGCGGTCCGAGGCACACAGCAGCAACGCAGTACCGCCGTGCCCGGCAGGTCGCCGGGTTCTGATGAGCAACAGGAAAGAGAACCACCAGGTGCCCACCATCAACCAGCTGGTCCGCAAGGGCCGTGCCGACAAGGTGTCGAAGAGCAAGACGCCTGCGCTCAAGGGTTCGCCCCAGCGCCGCGGTGTCTGCACCCGCGTCTACACCACCACCCCGAAGAAGCCGAACTCCGCCCTGCGCAAGGTCGCCCGCGTGCGCCTGTCCAGCGGCGTCGAGGTCACCGCCTACATCCCCGGGGTCGGCCACAACCTCCAGGAGCACTCCATCGTGCTCGTCCGCGGCGGCCGGGTGAAGGACCTCCCCGGCGTCCGGTACAAGATCATCCGCGGCTCGCTGGACACCCAGGGCGTCAAGAACCGTAAGCAGGCCCGCAGCCGTTACGGCGCGAAGAAGGAGAAGAGCTGACATGCCGCGCAAGGGTCCCGCTCCGAAGCGCCCGATCGACATCGACCCGGTCTTCGGGTCCCAGCTGGTCAGCCAGCTCGTGTCGAAGGTGCTCGTCGACGGCAAGAAGCAGGTCGCGCAGCGCATCGTCTACTCCGCGCTGGAGGGCTGCCACGAGAAGAACGGCACCGACCCGGTGGTCACGCTCAAGCGTGCGCTGGACAACGTGAAGCCGGCCATCGAGGTCAAGTCGCGCCGCGTCGGCGGCGCCACCTACCAGGTCCCGATCGAGGTCAAGGGCACGCGCGGTACGACGCTCGCGCTGCGCTGGCTCGTCGGCTACGCCGCGGACCGTCGTGAGAAGACGATGGCCGAGCGGCTCATGAACGAGATCCTCGACGCCTCCAACGGCCTCGGTGCCGCGGTGAAGAAGCGCGAGGACACCCACAAGATGGCCGACTCCAACAAGGCCTTCGCCCACTACCGCTGGTGAGACCCGGGTGCCGGCCGCGCCCCCCGGGCCGGCCGGCCCCGACCACCCCCGTCCTCGACGCAAAGGAAGCGTGAGCCCTCGTGGCTGTCGACATCACCACAGACCTGAACGTGGTCCGCAACATCGGGATCATGGCGCACATCGACGCCGGCAAGACGACCACCACCGAGCGGATCCTCTTCTACACCGGTATCTCCTACAAGATCGGTGAGGTCCACGACGGCGCGGCCGTCATGGACTGGATGGAGCAGGAGCAGGAGCGTGGCATCACGATCACCTCCGCCGCCACCACGTGCTGGTGGAAGAAGCACCAGATCAACATCATCGACACCCCCGGCCACGTGGACTTCACCGCCGAGGTCGAGCGCTCCCTGCGCGTGCTCGACGGTGCGGTCGCGGTCTTCGACGGCGTCGCGGGCGTGGAGCCCCAGACCATGACGGTCTGGCGCCAGGCCAACAAGTACTCCGTCCCGCGGATGTGCTTCGTGAACAAGCTGGACCGCACGGGCGCGGACTTCTTCCGCTGCGTCGACATGATGGTCGACCGGCTGAACTCCACCCCGCTGGTCCTGCAGCTGCCGATCGGCGCCGAGTCCGACTTCCTCGGGGTCGTCGACCTCGTCGGGATGCGCGCGCTCACCTGGCGCGGCGAGACCACGATGGGTGAGGACTACACCGTCGAGGAGATCCCCGCCGAGCTGGCCGAGCAGGCCGCGGAGTACCGCGAGAAGCTGCTCGAGACCCTCTCGGACGCCGACGACGTGATCATGGAGAAGTTCCTCGACGAGGGCGAGTTCTCCGTCGAGGAGCTCGAGGCCGCGATCCGTCGCGCCACGCTGGCCGACAAGATCAACCCGGTCCTGTGCGGCACGGCCTTCAAGAACAAGGGCGTGCAGCCCCTGCTCGACGCGGTCGTGAAGTACCTCCCCTCGCCGCTGGACGTCGAGGGCATCGTGGGCCACTCGGTCAAGGACGAGGACGTCGAGATCGTCCGCAAGCCCTCCGACGACGAGCCGTTCTCCGGCCTGGCCTACAAGATCGCCTCCGACCCGCACCTGGGCAAGCTGATCTACATCCGCGTCTACTCCGGCAAGCTGGAGGCCGGCTCGACCGTGGTGAACTCGGTCAACGGCCGCAAGGAGCGGATCGGCAAGGTCTACCAGATGCACGCCAACAAGCGTGAGGAGATCGCGTCGGTCGGCGCCGGGCAGATCGTGGCGGTGATGGGCCTGAAGGACACCAAGACCGGTCACACGCTCTCCGACCCGCAGCACCAGGTGATCCTGGAGTCGATGACGTTCCCGGCCCCCGTGATCGAGGTCGCCATCGAGCCCAAGACCAAGAGCGACCAGGAGAAGCTGGGCACCGCGATCCAGCGTCTCTCCGACGAGGACCCCACGTTCACCGTCAAGGCGGACGAGGAGACCGGCCAGACCATCATCGCCGGCATGGGCGAGCTCCACCTCGAGATCCTGGTCGACCGGATGCGCCGCGAGTTCCGCGTCGAGGCCACCGTCGGCAAGCCGCAGGTCGCCTACCGCGAGACGCTGCGCCGCGAGGTGACCAAGCACTCCTACACCCACAAGAAGCAGACCGGTGGGTCCGGGCAGTTCGCGAAGGTCGTCATCAACCTCGGGCCGAACATCGACCCCGAGACCGGGACCGGTGCGGGCTACGAGTTCGTCAACAACGTCTCCGGCGGCCGCGTGCCCCGCGAGTACATCCCCTCGGTCGACCAGGGCGGCCAGGAGGCCATGGAGTTCGGCATCCTCGCCGGCTACCCGATGGTCGACGTGAAGTTCTCGCTCGAGGACGGCGCCTACCACGACGTCGACTCCTCCGAGCTGGCCTTCAAGATCGCCGGCAACCAGGCCTTCAAGGAGGCCGCACGTCTGGCCAAGCCGGTCCTGCTGGAGCCGATGTTCGCCGTCGAGGTCATCACGCCCGACGACTACCTCGGCACCGTGATCGGTGACATCAACAGCCGTCGCGGCCAGATCCAGGCGCAGGAGGAGCGGCACGGCGACATGGTCGTCAACGCCCTCGTGCCGCTGTCGGAGATGTTCGGGTACGTTGGCGACCTGCGGTCGAAGACCTCGGGTCAGGCTTCCTACTCGATGGAGTTCGACTCGTACGCCGAGGTTCCCACGAACGTCGCCGACGAGATCATCAAGAAGGTGCGCGGCGAGTAGCGTCCGCGTCCCTCGGCACACGCACACACGTACGAGTCAGTCAACAGACACATCAGGAGGAGCCACAAGTGGCTAAGGCGAAGTTCGAGCGGAACAAGCCGCACATCAACATCGGCACCATCGGTCACATCGACCATGGCAAGACGACGTTGACCGCAGCGATCTCGAAGGTGCTGCACGACCAGGACCCGGTCGGGAACCCCAACACCGAGGCCTTCGACATGATCGACAAGGCCCCGGAGGAGCGTCAGCGCGGCATCACGATCTCGATCGCACACATCGAGTACCAGACCGCGGGTCGTCACTACGCCCACGTCGACTGCCCCGGTCACGCGGACTACATCAAGAACATGATCACCGGCGCGGCCCAGATGGACGGCGCGATCCTCGTGGTCGCCGCCACCGACGGTCCGATGCCCCAGACGCGTGAGCACGTGCTGCTCGCCCGCCAGGTCGGCGTGCCGGCCCTGGTGGTCGCGCTGAACAAGTGCGACATGGTCGACGACGAGGAGCTCATCGAGCTCGTCGAGATGGAGGTGCGCGAGCTCCTCTCCGAGTACGAGTTCGACGGCGACGACATCCCCGTCGTGCAGGTCGCTGCCTTCCCGGCGCTGAACGGCGACGAGAAGTGGGCCAAGTCGGTCGCGGACCTCATGCAGGCCGTCGACGACTACATCCCGACCCCGGCCCGCGAGACCGAGAAGCCCTTCCTCATGCCCGTCGAGGACGTCTTCACGATCACCGGTCGCGGCACGGTCATCACCGGTCGCATCGAGCGCGGCATCGTCAAGGTCAACGAGGAGGTCGAGATCATCGGCATCCGCGAGAAGTCGCAGAAGTCGACCGTGACCGGCGTCGAGATGTTCCGCAAGCTCCTCGACGAGGGCCAGGCCGGCGAGAACGTCGGGCTGCTCCTGCGCGGCACCAAGCGCGAGGACATCGAGCGCGGCATGGTCGTCATCAAGCCGGGCACGACCACCCCGCACACCAACTTCGACGCGAGCGTCTACATCCTGTCGAAGGAGGAGGGTGGCCGTCACACGCCGTTCTTCAACAACTACCGTCCCCAGTTCTACTTCCGGACCACGGACGTGACCGGTGTCGTGACGCTGCCCGAGGGCACCGAGATGGTGATGCCCGGTGACAACACCGAGATGACCGTCGAGCTCATCCAGCCGATCGCCATGGACGAGGGCCTGCGCTTCGCGATCCGTGAGGGTGGCCGCACCGTCGGTGCCGGCCGCGTCACCAAGATCACCAAGTGACGCACCCCGCGACCTAGTCGCACCCGCACCACCACGAGAGGCCTCGCCCGTCCTGGGCGGGGCCTCTCGTGCGTCCGACCCCACCCGCCCGTCCGGAGAGCACCGCCCGCCCGTGAGGAGCCCGATGACCGCCCCCGTGACGCCCCCGCGTCCGCACCACAAGCTCACCGAGGACGGTCGGCGGATGCGGGAGGTGCTCAGCTACTCGCGCCGCGGCAGCCGGTTCACCCCGCGCCAGCAGGCCGCCTGGGACCTGCACCGCGACCGCTGGGTCGTGGCCGAGGAGACCGCGGCCGCCGACGGGTTCGGCTGGGAGCAGGCCTTCGGCCGGGTCGCCCCGATGGTCGTCGAGATCGGCTCCGGCGTGGGCGAGGCCACCGCCGCCCTGGCCGCGACCCGCCCCGGGACCGACGTGCTCGCGCTCGAGGTGTGGAACCCCGGCGTCGCCGACACCCTGTGGAAGCTCGCCGACGTCGGCGCGGACAACGTACGGCTCTGCACGCTCGACGCCGCCTGGACACTCGCCCACCGGGTGGCACCGCGCAGCCTGGAGGAGGTCTGGACGTTCTTCCCCGACCCCTGGCCCAAGACCCGGCACCACAAGCGCCGCCTGGTCCGCGACGACTTCGCCGCCCTGGTCGCGGACCGGCTGGTGCCGGGTGGCACCTGGCGGCTGGCGACCGACTGGGCCGACTACGCCGACCAGATGCGTACGGTCCTCGACGCCGTCCCCGGCCTCGTCGGCGGAGTGGTGGAGCGCTGGGACGAGCGTCCGGTGACCCGGTTCGAGCGCAAGGGCCTCGAGGCCGGGCGCACCATCACCGACCTGGCCTACACCGCGCGCTGACGGGTCAGCCGGTCCCGCAGGTCCCGCTCCCGGGCCAGCCGCGCCTGGTCGCGCTCACGCCGGGTGGCCACGACCGCGGCCAGCACCACCGCCGGCGGCGCGTCGGCCGGCGGGGGAGGGGCGACGTACGGGGCGACCTGCGCCCACAGGTCCGCGCCGACCCGCTCGCGGGAGGCCGGGTCCATGGTGGGCATCCGGCCGAGGTACTGCCGCACGGCCAGCGCCAGACCGGTCGGGAGGCCCGAGACGTCGGCGGCGCGGGCCCACGCGGCCAGCGCCGGCGGCATCGCGGCAGGCGCAGGCAGGAGCAGCCGGAACCGGTCGCGCACCACGTAGGTGCCGGCGGCCAGGTCGCCCAGGCGCTTGCCGCGAGCATGGACCAGCGCGGCGAAGAAGGCGGGCACGCCGGTGAAGGCGTAGACCTCGACCACCCCCACGAGGGCCCGGGTGAAGGCGTGCTGGAAGGAGATCGGGCCCGCGTCGTCACGCACGGTGCGCAGGCCCAGGGCCAGCTTGCCCAGGCTGCGACCCCGGGTGAGGGTCTCCATGGTCGTGGGGAGGACCAGCAGGACCGTCACGACCGTGCCGACGGCGGCCGCCGTGCGCAGGGCCTCGTCGGTCTGCAGGGTGGCCACCGAGAACAGCAGGAGCGCGAGCAGGAACAGCACCAGGGCCGCGACGAGGTCGATCACGCCGGAGGCGATCCGGGCGCCCAGGCCGGCCGGGGGCAGGTCGAGCGCGACGGCCTCGCCGGTGACGAGGTCGTCGCTGGTGACGGTCACCGGCTCGGACGCCCGGCCGGCGGCGGCGTGACCGGTCGGGGGACCTGCAGGCGTCGACATGGTGGACCTAGGCTAGCGGCGTGGACCTCGACGCGTACGTGCTCGAGCACGCCGGGCAGTGGCAGCGCCTCGAGCTCCTCACCGGGCAGCGGACGGTTGTCGGGGGCCGAGGTCGACGAGCTGGTCGAGGCCTACCAGCGGGTGGCCACCCACCTCTCGGTCGTGCGCACCCAGGCCCCGGACGCGCAGGTGGTGGCGTACCTCTCGGTGGTGCTCGCCCGGGCCCGCACCCGTGCCGGCGGCACGCGCGTGAGCACCTGGCGCGCGGTGCTCGGCTTCGCGACCGAGCGGTTCCCGGCCGCGCTCTACCGGCTGCGCTGGTGGTGGCTGGGCTGCCTGGCCGGCAACGTCGTGGTGACGGGCGTGATGATGCTCTGGCTGCTGGCGCACCCCGACGTCGAGCAGTCCCTGCTCAGCCCCGCGGAGATCGACCAGCTGGTGCAGGAGGACTTCGCGGGCTACTACAGCCAGTACGCCGCCGGCAGCTTCGCCACCCAGGTCTGGGTCAACAACGCCTGGGTGACCGCGCTGTGCCTCGCGCTGGGCGTCCTCGGGCTGCCGGTGCTCTGGCTGCTGTTCCAGAACACCGCCAACCTGGCGGTGATCGGCGCGATCATGACGCGCAACGACGCCGGGCTGCAGTTCTGGGGCCTGCTGCTGCCGCACGGCCTGCTCGAGCTGACGGCGGTCTTCGTGGCCGCCGGCGTGGGCCTGCGGCTGTTCTGGTCCTGGGTGGCGCCCGGGGACCTGAGCCGGAGCCGGTCGATGGCCCACGAGGGCCGGACCGCCGCGACCGTGGCGCTCGGCCTGGTCGGGGTGCTCCTGGTCAGCGGGCTGATCGAGGGGTTCGTCACCCCCTCCGGCCTGCCCACGTGGGCCCGCCTGGCGATCGGGGTGCTGGCCGAGCTGCTCTTCCTCGCCTACGTCTTCGTCCTGGGCCGGGCCGCGGCGAGCCGGGGCCACACCGGCGACCTCGGTGCCGACCTGCTCGAGGACACGGTGGCCACGCGTGCCTGACGCTCCCCGCCCCGGCCCGGCGACCGGGCCGGCCGTCGAGGTCCGCGACCTCGTCAAGCGCTACCCCAAGCGCCCGACCAACGCCGTCGACGGCGTCTCGTTCGCCGTCGAGCCCGGGGAGATCTTCGGGCTGCTCGGGCCGAACGGCGCCGGCAAGACCACCACGATCGGGATCCTGACCACGCGGGTCGCGCTGACCTCCGGCTACGCCGGCGTCGGCGGGGTCGACGTCGGCGCCGACCCGGTGCGGGCGCGCACCGTGATCTCGGTCGTGCCCCAGCGGCCCAACCTGGACCGCTCGCTGAGCGCCCGGCAGAACCTGCTCTTCCACGCCGCCTACCACGGCATGGGCCGCGCCGAGCGGGCCCGGAGGGCCGACGAGCTGCTGGAGCGGATGGGTCTCGGCGACCGTGGCAAGGACAAGGTCGACAACTACTCCGGCGGCATGGCGCAGCGGCTGCTGATCGCCCGCGCGCTGATGCACCGCCCCCAGGTGCTGTTCCTCGACGAGCCGAGCACCGGCCTCGACCCGCAGGCGCGGCTCTTCGTCTGGGACCAGGTCCGCGCGCTGCGCGCCGCCGGCACGACCGTGGTGGTGACCACGCACGACATGGACGAGGCCGCCGAGATCAGCGACCGGGTCGGGATCATGGACCACGGCGTGCTGCTGGCCCTGGACACCCCCGACGCCCTGACCCGCACGCTGCCCGGCGACTCCACGGTGGACCTCGTGCTCGGCCACGTCGACGCGGCCCGCGAGCCCGCCCTGCGCGACGCGCTCGGCGGCCTGACCGGCGTACGGCGGGTGGAGGACGTCGGCGGTGACGCCGGCCGTGCCCCGGGCGAGGGGGACCTGCGCGTGCGGCTCTACCTCGACGTGCCGGGCGCGTCGGTGCTCGGCGCGGCCGCGGAGGCCGTGGAGCGGCACGGGGCCCGGCTGCTCTCGGTGGCCCTGGGCGAGCCGACCCTCGAGGACGTCTTCATCTCGCTGACCGGGAGGGACCTGCGATGAGCACACCCACGGACCCCGCTGCGCTGGTGCCGGCGGCTGCGCGCACGCCGTCGGTGGGGAGGGCGTTCCTCGGCCTGCTCGGGCGCGACTTCTTCGTCACCGGCCGGGAGCTGGGCAGCTTCCTGGCGCAGGTGCTGCTCCAGCCGATCTTCCTGCTCTTCGTCTTCGGCAAGGTGCTGGGCGACCTCGGCTACGTGCGTGAGGGTTTCGAGCTGGTCCTGCTGCCCGGGGTGATCGCGTTCACGGGCTTCCTCACCGCGCTGCAGAACACCGCGCTGCCGCTGGTGATCGACTTCTCCTTCACCAAGGAGATCGAGGACCGTCTCCTCGCGCCGCTGCCGACGTACCTGGTGGCGGTGGAGAAGATCGTCTTCGCGACCCTGCGGGGCCTCGTCGCGGCGGTGATGATGTTCCCGCTCGCGCTGCTGATCCTGGGCTCGGTGCCGATCACCTGGTCGGCGGTGCCGCTGGTCGCGGTCGGGCTCGTCCTGGGCTCCCTCGTGGGGGCCGCGCTCGGCCTGGTCCTGGGCACGCTGGTGACGGCCGCGAAGATCAACGTGGTCTTCGCGGTCGTGCTGACCCCGCTGCTGTTCACCGGCTCGACGCAGTTCCCGTGGAGCGAGCTCGACGGCCTGCGCTGGTTCCAGGTGGTGTGCGCGCTCAACCCGCTGACGTACGTCAGCGAGCTCGTCCGCGGGCAGATGGTGCCGCAGGTCGAGTCGATCCCGGCGTGGGTCTGCCTGCTGGCCTGCCTGGGCTTCCTGGCGCTGTTCACGGCCGTCGGGATCCGCGGGTTCCGCCGGCGCGCGATCGACTGAGCGCGTCGCGAGGGTCACCTCGAGGAGCTGCGAACGTCATCTGGGCCGGGCGGGAGCGTCATCTGGGCGGGTCAGAGCAGGCCGCGGGCCTTGAGGTCGAGGTAGTGGTCGGCCAGGGCCGGGGGGAGGTGCTCGGCGTCGGCGTCGACGACGTGCACGCCGAGGCGGGTCAGCAGCTCGGCGGTGCGTCCGCGGCGGCGCAGCTCCTGCTCCGCGGCGGCCGCGGCGTAGACCTCGCCGACGTCGTCGCGGCGACGCGCCATCCGCTCGAGCTCGGGGTCGCGCACCGAGGCCACCACCACCCGGTGGTGCGCGGTCAGCACCGGCAGGACCGGCAGCAGGCCCTGCTCGAGCGAGGCGGGCTCCAGCGGCGTGAGCAGCACGACCAGCGCGCGCTGACGGCCCAGCCCGGCCACCGCCCCGGCCAGCGAGCGCCAGTCCGCCTCGGCGATGACCGGCTCGAGGTCGGCCAGGACGTCCTGGACCCGGCCGACCACCTCGCGCGCCCCGCTGGTGCGCAGCCGGGCGCGCACGCGGCGGTCGCCGGCGACCAGGTCGACCCGGTCCCCGGCCCGGGCCGCCAGCGCGGCCAGCAGCAGGGCGGCGTCCATGGCGGAGTCCAGCCGCGGCACGTCGTCGACCCGGCCCGCCGAGGTCCGCGAGGTGTCGAGCACCAGCACCACGCGCCGGTCCCGCTCGGGCTGCCAGGTGCGGACCACGACGTCGCGGCTGCGCGCGCTGGCGCGCCAGTCGATCGACCGCACGTCGTCGCCCCGGACGTACTCGCGCAGCGAGTCGAACTCCGTGCCCTGCCCGCGCACCCGGACCGCAGCCCGCCCGTCGAGCTCCCGCAGCCGGGCCAGCCGGGACGGGAGGTGCTTGCGCGACTCGAACGGCGGCAGCGACCGCACCCGCCCCGGCACGTCGCGGGTCGCCTGGCGCGCGACCAGCCCGAGGGGGCCCCGCGAGCGGACCGTGACGCCGCGTGCCCGCAGGTCGCCGCGGCGGGTGGGCCGCAGCGTGGTCCGCAGCCGCAGGGCCGCACCGGGACGCAGGTCGACGCGGTGCCGGTCCTCGCCGGCGCCCGCGCTCGGCGGCCAGGCGTCGCGCACCAGCAGCCGCAGCCGACGCGTGCCGGGGTTGCGGGCCAGCACCTCGGTCGCGGTGTCGTGGCCCCGGCGCACCGGACCGACCTCGGCCCGGGTCAGCTCGACCGCCGACGGACGGGGAGCGGCGGCCCAGTCCGCGGCGCAGACCAGGACCACCACGAGCAGCCACAGCCACAGCGTGGAGGTCGAGGGGCGCAGCACCAGCGGCAGCAGCCCGAGCAGCACCAGCAGCGGGACCCGCCCGGAGAGCGCCATGCTCAGCGGGGGACGGGCACGGAGGCCAGCGCGGAGGTCAGCACCGCGCCCACGTCGACGCCCTCGAGCTCGGCCTCGGGGCGCAGCGCCAGCCGGTGCACCAGGGTGGCGTGGGCGAGCGCCTTCACGTCGTCGGGGGTGACGTAGCCGCGCCCGGTCAGCCAGGCCCAGGCCCGCGCCGAGCGGAGCAGCGCGGTCGCCCCCCGGGGGCTGACGCCCAGGCCGAGCGACGGCGACCGCCGGGTGGCCCGGGCGATGTCCACCACGTAGCCCGCGACCTCCGGGGACACCTGCACCCGGGTCACCGCCCGCTGACCGGCCAGCACGTCCTCGGCGCCGGCCACCGGTCGTACGCCGGCCGCGGCCACGTCGCGGGGGTCGAACCCGGCCGCGTGGCGGCGCAGGATCTCCAGCTCCTCCTCGCGCCCGGGGACCGGCAGCACCACCTTGAGCAGGAAGCGGTCCAGCTGCGCCTCCGGCAGCGGGTAGGTGCCCTCCTGCTCGACGGGGTTCTGCGTGGCGGCCACCAGGAACGGCCGGGGCAGGGGCCGCGAGACGCCGTCCACCGACACCTGTCCCTCCTCCATCGCCTCCAGCAGGGCCGACTGCGTCTTGGGCGGCGTCCGGTTGACCTCGTCGGCCAGCAGGAGCTGGGTGAAGACCGGGCCCTCGCGGAAGCGCAGCTCGCCGGCCGCCCCGTCGATGACCATCGACCCGGTGATGTCGCCGGGCATGAGGTCCGGGGTGAACTGCACGCGGGACGTGCCGACCGCGAGGCTGGCCGCCAGGGAGCGCACGAGCAGCGTCTTGGCCGTGCCCGGGACGCCCTCCATCAGCACGTGCCCCCCGCACAGCAGCGCGACCAGCAGCCCGGACACCGCCGCGTCCTGCCCGACGACGGCCTTGGCCACCTCGGTCCGCACGGCGGCCAGCCGCTCCCGGGCCCGCTCGTCCCGGGTGTCCGGGGCCTCCTGGGGGTGCTGGGGGTGCTGGGGGTCGTGCTGGGGGTCGTGCTCGGGGGTGGTGCTCACGGGTGGCGTACCTCTCGGTCGAGCCGGTCCAGGTCCTGGGCCAGCGTGATCAGGTCGTGGTCGGTGGCGGGGGGCGGGGCGTCCGGGTCGAGCAGTGCAGCGACGCGCTCCGGGTCGTGGCCGGTCGCGACGGCGGTGGCCCGGACCAGGGCGCGCACCTGCTCGGCGGCACCGCCGGCGGTGCCGGTGCCGAGCCGCTCGGCCAGGCGGACCCGGGCGGCGGCGCGCAGCGCGGCGGCGGCGTGGGAGCGGTCGCCGGCGCTGCGGTAGAGCCGACCCCGGCTGCGGGTGGTCTCGACCGCGCGCACGACCACCGGCAGCGCCTCGACGGACAGCGGGCCGAGGCGCCTGCCCCGCCAGAGCATCACCGCGAGCATCGCGACCAGGCCCAGGACGAGCCCGGGCAGCAGCCAGGGCGGCAGCAGGGAGCGCACCGACACCGCGTCCCCGGCGGCGAGGTCGGCCAGGTCGGGGACGTACCAGACGAGCCGGTCCCCACCCCCGAGCAGGCGCAGCGCGAGCGCCGCGTTGTCGGCGCGCAGCACCTGCGCGTTGGTCAGCGCGCCGGCGGCGCCGAAGGTCACCTCGCCGTCGTCGCCGACCAGCAGGTGGCCGCCGCTGCCGTCCGGGAAGCAGCCCGGGCCGGGGAAGGTCGTGGCCGCGTCGACCTCGAGGGCGAGGTCCGACAGGCGCCCGCCCAGGGGGCCGACGGCGCCGGGCGGGCTGCAGTCCGCCGCGACCGGGTCGCCGCCCTCGACGGAGCGGCCGGGCGGCGTCCCCAGCGCGCTGCTGCCGGCGGGGCCGGGCTCCAGCAGCACCAGCAGGCCCGGGCGGGCGTGCTCACGGAGCCGCTCGGCGGTGCTCCGGCCCAGGGCGTCGGGGGAGGAGACCACCACGGTGGTGGACGGGTCGACCGGGGCGGCCTCGAGCGCGGCCGCGTCCCGCACGACCTCGACCTCGACCCCCTCCGCGGCGAGGACCTCGACCAGCGCGGCCGTGCCCTCCCGGCCGGGGTTGTCCGGGTCGAGCGGGTCGGAGGAGTCGGGCGCGCCGCGCAGGGCCACCACGACCGCGAGCAGCAGGAGGACGACGAGCAGGAGCACCGCGGCTCCGCGCCCGCGGCGCCACCGGGACCGGACGGTCGCGCCGTCGCGCGCGGGGGCGACGGTCGGCGCGTCCGGGACCGCCGCGCTCATCGCCGCACCCCGCCGAGCTCGTCGTCGAGCGCCAGCACCGCACGGACCTGCTCCGGGCTCGCCGGCAGGCTCCCGTACAGGACGCCGTCGAAGTCGTCGGCGGCACCGGTCAGCCGGGCCCCGAGCGGCGCGGCGACCCGGTCGCGGGTCAGGTCCGCCGCCACCTCGCGCGCGGTGGCGCCGGGGTCGTCGGGCAGGTTTCCCTGCTCGACCTGGCGCCGCGCCAGGGCCCGGAACGCCTCGACCAGCGCGGCGGCGTGCGCGCCCTCGGCGAGCAGCCGCTCGGCGTCGGCCCGCAGCTCGCCGGAGCCGGCCGGCCCGGCGAGGAGCACGTCGCCGGCCGCGGCCCGCACCCTCGCGGTCCGCCGGACCCGGGAGGCCAGCAGGGCCAGGGCGAGCACGAGCAGCACCAGCAGGAGCATCCCGGCCAGCGCGGACAGCGCCGGGGCCCCCTCGGCGGCCCCGAGACCCTCCTCGAGGCGGCGCAGCAGCCAGCCCAGCGCCGCGCTGAGCGGGTCCTCGCGGTAGCGGGCCTCGAGCAGCTCGCGGCGCAGCAGCGAACGGCCCTCGTCCCCGGAGGGGTCCAGCGGGGGAGCGGAGCGCAGCACCCGCTAGGCCCCGGTGATCCCGGCCCTGGACATCAGGGTGACGTCGTAGGCCTCCTTGCGCATCCGCTGGTCGAGGTACTGCAGCGTGGTCACGACGGCGGTGAAGGGGGAGGTGAAGGCGGTGGCGAGCACGGTCCCCACGGCCTGGCCGGCCACCACGAGCAGCAGGGCGTACTCCGGTGAGACGAAGGCGAGGACCTGGGTCAGCACCCCCACCGGGAGCGCCACCACGAAGCCGGCGACCGCGACCACGACCGAGGTCAGCAGCGCGATGCCGAGCACCCGCCAGAACTGGCCCCGGGTCAGCCGCCAGCTGCGCGCCAGCGCGGCCCGGACGCCGACGGCCTCCAGGACCAGCGCCGGGGCGGCCAGCAGCACCACGCGCACGTAGAGGAAGACCGAGACGACGGCGACGACCAGGCCGCTGAGCACGCCGTAGGTGACGACCAGCGCGGTGCCGACCCCCGCCACGGCGAGCAGGGCGATGCTGCCCACCCACAGGCCGCCCCCGACGACCGAGACCAGGGCCACCAGCAGCACCAGCGCGACCAGGCGCCAGCGGCTCCCGCGCGTCATCGCCCAGGCGTCGCCGAGCCCGATCTTGCGCCCCGCGGCGGCCTCGTGGGTCACGTGCGCGATCAGACCGGTCACCAGCAGCAGGCCCAGCTGCAGCAGCAGCGACCCGGCGAGCTGGGCGGCCAGCGAGCCGAGGAAGCCTGCGCCCACCCCGCCGTCCGGCAGGCCGGTGGCGGGGTCGACCGCGGTGTCCGCGGAGGCGGTCAGGGCCGAGGTCACCACGACCGGCAGCGCCATCGCCACCACTGCCACCAGCAGCGCGGCCCCGACGGTCGCGCGCGGGTTGAACCGGATGATCCGGAACGCGCCGTCGAACATGTCGCCCAGACCGAGGGGTCGCAGCGGCACCGCCCCGGGCTTGTGGGCCGCGCCGAGCATGCCGGGTCCGGGCGTCCCGGGTCCGGGCGTCCCGGGTCCGGGCGTCCCGGGTCCGGGCCCGGGACGCCAGCCGGGGGCGGGCTGCTGCCCGTACGGCTGCTGCGGGTCGAAGGACCACCCGCGCGGCTCCTGGCCGGGAGGCGGGAAGGACCCCTGGTCGGACATGGCACCCCTTTCCCAGCGGCGCGCCCCGGTCTCGCGGGGCCGGGGACGCGGCTGGCCCGGACGGTGCCAGGATCCTCTCAGGTCCGCGCCCGCCGGGGGCGGCGCCCGGGCAGATCGCCGCCGTCGCCGCGGTCGACGCGGCACCGCAGCGGCACGCGGGTGGCCCGATTTGTGGCACTCGGGGGGATCTGCCAAGATAGTCCGGTTGCCACGGCAGGTTTCGCCGCGGCGCCGCACATCTTGACTCCTGAATCGCGTCTCCCGACATCGTCGCCCTCACGGGCCGGTGTCACGTGGTCGGTGTCTGGCACGTGCCGGCGTCGCCGGGGGACCCGACCAGGCCGACACGAACCCGTCGGCCACCACAGGCAGATGACCCCGGACCGCGGTCCTGTTCGCTCGAAGTCAGAGCGACACGCCCGACCGCGGGGGTCGGACGCAGGTGGCAGGCGACCGGGTGGGACCGACTCAAGCCGGAGGACGTCCCAGGACAAGCAGGGCACGAGCGAGTGAAAAGGACGAGAGAGACCTATGGCGGGACAGAAGATCCGCATCAGGCTCAAGGCCTATGACCACGAGGTGATCGACACCTCGGCGCGCAAGATCGTGGACACGGTGACCCGTACGGGCGCCCAGGTCGCCGGCCCCGTGCCGCTGCCGACCGAGAAGAACGTGTACTGCGTCATCCGCTCGCCCCACAAGTACAAGGACTCGCGCGAGCACTTCGAGATGCGCACCCACAAGCGGCTGATCGACATCATCGACCCCACGCCGAAGACGGTGGACTCGCTCATGCGACTCGACCTCCCGGCGGGCGTCGACATCGAGATCAAGCTCTGAGTTCGAGGACAGCCACATGACTATCGAGCGCAACGTCAAGGGACTGCTGGGCACCAAGCTCGGCATGACCCAGCTCTGGGACGCGGACAACAAGATCGTGCCGGTGACCGTCGTCGCCGCTGCGACCAACGTCGTCACCCAGGTCCGGGCCCCCGAGAACGACGGCTACAACGCCATCCAGGTCGGCTACGGCGAGATCGAGGGCCGCAAGGTCAACAAGCCGCAGGCCGGACACTTCAGCAAGGCCGGCACCACGCCCCGCCGCCACGTGGTGGAGATCCGCACCGCGGACGCCGCCGCCTACACCGTGGGCCAGGAGCTGGCCGTCGACACCTTCGCCGTCGGCGAGGTCATCGACGTGACCGGCACCAGCAAGGGCAAGGGGTTCGCCGGTGTGATGAAGCGTCACGGCTTCCACGGCGTCGGTGCCTCGCACGGTGCCCACCGCAACCACCGCAAGCCCGGTTCGATCGGCGCCTGCGCCACCCCGGGCCGCGTCTTCAAGGGCATGCGGATGGCCGGCCGGATGGGTAGCGACACCGTCACCACCCAGAACCTGACCGTCCACGCGGTCGACGCCGAGAAGGGCCTGATCCTGCTCAAGGGCGCCGTCCCCGGCCCGCGCGGCGGACTTCTCGTCCTCCGCTCGGCCGCCAAGCTCACCCAGGAGGCCTGACCATGGCTGTCAAGACCGTCAAGGTCGACCTGCCGGCGGAGATCTTCGACGCGAAGGTCAACGTCCCGCTGATCCACCAGGTCGTCGTGGCCCAGCAGGCCGCGGCCCGCCAGGGCACGCACTCCACCAAGACGCGCGCCGAGGTGCGCGGCGGTGGCGTCAAGCCGTACCGCCAGAAGGGGACCGGCCGCGCCCGCCAGGGCTCGATCCGCGCACCCCAGTTCGTCGGCGGTGGCACGGTGCACGGCCCGCAGCCGCGCTCCTACGACCAGCGCACCCCCAAGAAGATGAAGGCCGCCGCCCTGCGCGGTGCCCTCTCGGACCGGGCCCGCGACGGTCGGGTGCACGTGGTCGAGTCCCTCGTGGGCGGCGACAAGCCCTCCACCCGGCTGGCCGCCGCCGCGCTGCGCGAGATCAGCGACCGCCGCCGGTTCCTGGTGGTCCTCGAGCGCACCGACCGGCTCACCTGGCTCTCGCTGCGCAACGCCCCCGAGGCGCACCTGCTCTTCGCCGACCAGGTCAACACCTACGACGTGCTGGCCAGCGACGAGGTCGTCTTCACCCAGGGCGCGTACGACACCTTCGTCGCCGGCGCGAGCCGGTCCGGCGCCACCACCGAGGAGGCCTCGAAGTGAGCACCCTGCACAAGGACCACCGCGACGTGCTGCTCGCCCCCGTGGTCTCCGAGAAGAGCTACGGGCTCCTGGACGCGAACAAGTACACCTTCCTGGTGCGCCCGGACGCGAACAAGACCGAGATCAAGATCGCCGTCGAGAAGATCTTCGACGTCAAGGTCACCTCGGTGAACACGCTGAACCGTGCCGGCAAGACGCGTCGCACCCGCAACGGTCTCGGCAAGCGCAAGGACACCAAGCGCGCGATCGTCAGCCTCGCCGAGGGCCACCGCATCGACATCTTCGGGGGTCCGGTCTCCTGACCGGGCAGCTGGATACGAGGACTTAAGACATGGCTATCCGCAAGTACAAGCCGACCACCCCGGGCCGTCGTGGCTCGTCGGTCGCCGACTTCGTCGAGATCACCCGGACCACGCCCGAGAAGTCGCTGACGCGGCCGCTGCCCAAGAAGGGCGGCCGCAACAACCAGGGCCGGATCACCACCCGGCACCAGGGCGGCGGGCACAAGCGTGCCTACCGCATCATCGACTTCCGTCGCTACGACAAGGACGGCGTCCCGGCCAAGGTCGCTCACATCGAGTACGACCCCAACCGCACCGCGCGCATCGCGCTGCTGCACTACGCCGACGGCGAGAAGCGCTACATCGTGGCGCCGCGCGACCTGACGCAGGGCATCGCGGTGGAGTCCGGCCCCAACGCCGACATCAAGCCCGGCAACAACCTGCCGCTGCGCAACATCCCGGTCGGCACCACGATCCACTGCGTGGAGCTGCGGCCCGGTGGCGGGGCGAAGATCGCCCGCTCCGCCGGCATCAGCGCCCAGCTGGTCGCCCGTGAGGGCTCCCGCGCCACGCTGCGGATGCCCTCGGGCGAGATGCGCTTCGTCGACGTGCGCTGCCGCGCCACCGTCGGTGAGGTCGGCAACGCCGAGCAGTCGAACATCAACTGGGGCAAGGCCGGGCGCATGCGCTGGAAGGGCAAGCGCCCCACCGTCCGTGGTGTCGTCATGAACCCCGTCGACCACCCGCACGGCGGTGGCGAGGGCAAGACCTCCGGTGGTCGCCACCCGGTCTCGCCCTGGGGCAAGCCCGAGGGTCGTACGCGCAAGCGCAAGAGCAGCGACGCCCAGATCATCCGCCGCCGCAAGACCGGCAAGAAGCGCTGAGTAGGGAAGTAACGAGATGCCTCGCAGCCTGAAGAAGGGCCCCTTCGTCGACGACCACCTTCAGAAGAAGGTGGACGCCGAGAACGACAAGGGCAGCCACAACGTGATCAAGACGTGGTCGCGCCGTTCGATGATCGTGCCGACCATGATCGGTCACACGATCGCCGTGCACGACGGGCGCAAGCACGTCCCCGTCTTCGTGACCGACTCGATGGTCGGCCACAAGCTGGGCGAGTTCGCCCCGACCCGCACCTACCGCGGGCACGCCAAGGACGACCGGAAGGGCCGCCGCCGCTGACGCGGCGCGACCCCGACTGAGACTGGAGACAACGAGCCATGAGCGTTACCGAGCGCAGGCGCACGAGCGCCCGTCGCGAGTCGCTGCTCGGCGACCAGCCGGGCGCCTTCGCGACCGCACGTTTCAACGGCATCGCCCCGATGAAGGCACGCCGGGTCGTCGACCTGGTCCGCGGCCTTCCCGTGGACGAGGCCCGCGCCATCCTGCGGTTCGCCCCGCAGTCGGCGTCGGAGACGGTCTACAAGGTGCTGGAGAGCGCGATCGCCAACGCCGAGACCACCGAGGGCCTGGCCGGTGACGACCTGGTCGTCTCGGTGTGCCGGGTCGACGAGGGTCCGACGATGAAGCGCTGGCGCCCCCGGGCCCAGGGCCGGGCGACGCGGATCAACAAGCGCACCAGCCACATCACCCTCGCGGTGCAGCCGGCCTCCGTGGTCGCTGCCAGCCGCGGCGCCAAGAAGGGACGGACGGCCTGATGGGCCAGAAAATCAACCCGAACGGCTTCCGCCTCGGCATCTCCACCGACCACAAGTCGCGGTGGTACGCCGACAAGCTGTACAAGGCCTACGTCGGCGAGGACGTCGCGATCCGCAAGCTGCTCTCCAAGGGCATGGACCGCGCCGGCATCGCCAAGGTCGAGATCGAGCGGACCCGTGACCGGGTGCGCGTCGACATCCACACCGCCCGCCCCGGCATCGTCATCGGCCGCCGCGGCGCCGAGGCCGACCGGATCCGCGGCGAGCTGGAGAAGCTCACCGGCAAGCAGGTGCAGCTGAACATCCTCGAGGTCAAGAACCCCGAGGTGGAGGCCCAGCTCGTGGCGCAGGGCGTCGCCGAGCAGCTCGCCGGCCGCGTGCAGTTCCGCCGCGCGATGCGCAAGGCCATGCAGACCGCGATGCGCTCGGGTGCCCAGGGCATCCGCGTGCAGTGCTCGGGCCGCCTCAACGGCGCCGAGATGTCGCGCACCGAGTTCTACCGCGAGGGTCGGGTCCCGCTGCACACGCTGCGTGCCGACATCGACTACGGCTTCTACGAGGCCCGCACGACCTTCGGCCGGATCGGCGTGAAGGTCTGGATCTACAAGGGCGAGGTCGCCGGCTCCCGTGCCGAGCGCCAGGCGCAGGCCGCTGCCCGCGCCGGTGTCCCCGGTCGCGGCGGTGCCCGCGGTGGTGCCGCCGGTCGTGGCGGCGAGCGCCCCACCCGCAGCACGCGCGCCGACCGGCCCGCCCGCACCGACGCCCCCGCCACCGAGCCGGCTCCCGCCACCGCGGGCGCCCCGGCCGCCGAGACCCCTGCAACGGAGGCCTGAGCCATGTTGATGCCTCGTCGTGTCAAGCACCGCAAGCAGCACCACCCCAAGCGGACCGGTGCGGCCAAGGGCGGGACCAAGCTCGCGTTCGGTGACTTCGGCATCCAGGCCGTCGAGGGCCACTACGTGACCAACCGCCAGATCGAGTCGGCGCGTATCTCGATGACCCGCCACATCAAGCGTGGCGGGAAGGTGTGGATCAACATCTACCCCGACCGCCCGCTGACCAAGAAGCCCGCCGAGACCCGCATGGGTTCCGGCAAGGGCTCGCCGGAGTGGTGGATCGCCAACGTCAAGCCCGGCCGGGTCATGTTCGAGCTGTCCGGCGTCCCCGAGGACGTCGCCCGCGAGGCCATGCGTCGCGCCATGCACAAGCTGCCCATGAAGTGCCGTTTCATCACGCGAGAGGCTGGTGAGTTCTGATGGCTCAGCAGACCCAGGCCCACGAGCTCGACGAGCTCAACGCCGTCGACCTCGAGAGCAAGCTGCGCGAGGCCAAGGAGGAGCTGTTCAACCTCCGCTTCCAGGCGGCCACCGGCCAGCTGGAGAGCCACGGCCGGCTGCGCACCGTCAAGAAGGACATCGCCCGGATCTACACCGTGGTGCGCGAGCGCGAGCTCGGCATCCGGACCGCCCCGGGCACGGACGAGGAAGAGGCCAGCGCATGAGCGACCAGACCACCGAGCAGGCCACGGCCCCGCGCAAGACCCGCAAGGTCCGCGTCGGCCTGGTCGTGTCCGACAAGATGGACAAGACCGTCGTCGTCGCCGTCGAGGACCGCGTCAAGCACGCGCTCTACGGCAAGGTGCTGCGGCAGACCTCGCGCCTGAAGGCGCACGACGAGGCCAACGAGTGCCAGGTCGGCGACCGGGTCCAGATCATGGAGACCCGCCCGCTGTCCGCCACCAAGCGTTGGCGCGTCGTGTCCGTCGTCGAGCGCGCCAAGTAAGCATCCATCCGTTCGGCCAGGCTCGCCGCCCCTCGCGGGTGACGAGAACCGGTCCGACAACCAGGAGAAACTGATGATCCAGCAGGAGTCGCGGCTCAAGGTCGCCGACAACACGGGTGCCAAGGAGATCCTCTGCATCCGCGTGCTCGGCGGCTCCGGGCGCCGCTACGCCGGTATCGGCGACACCATCGTCGCCACCGTCAAGGACGCCATCCCCGGTGGCAACGTGAAGAAGGGCGACGTCGTCAAGGCCGTCATCGTGCGCACCGTCAAGGAGCGCCGCCGGTCCGACGGGTCCTACATCCGCTTCGACGAGAACGCCGCGGTGATCTTGAAGGCTGACGGTGAGCCGCGAGGCACCCGCATCTTCGGTCCCGTCGGCCGCGAGCTGCGCGAGAAGCGCTTCATGCGCATCGTCTCCCTCGCGCCGGAGGTGCTCTGAGCATGACCAAGAAGATGAAGATCAAGAAGGGCGACACCGTCAAGGTGATCGCGGGCAAGGACAAGGGCGCCGAGGGCAAGGTGATCTCGGTGCTGCGTGAGCAGGACCGGGTGATCGTCGAGGGCGTCAACCGCATCAAGAAGCACACCAAGGTCGTCAACGCCGGCGGTCGCGCCGGCACCACCGGCGGGATCATCACCGCCGAGGCGCCCATCCACGTCTCGAACGTGATGCTCGTCGAGGGTGACGGCGTCACCCGCGTCGGGTACCGCCGCGACGAGGTCACCAAGCGCCGTCCCGACGGCTCCACCTACACCGGCCACCGCAGCGTGCGCGTCTCGCGCAAGACGGGGGAGGAGATCTGATGTCCACGACCGAGACCGAGTCCGAGACCGCACCGGAGACCCCCGCCAAGGTCACGCCCCGTCTGCGCACGCGCTACCGCGAGGAGATCCTCCCGGCGCTGCAGGCCGAGTTCGACATCAAGAACGTCATGCAGGTGCCCGGGCTGACCAAGATCGTGGTCAACATGGGTGTCGGCGAGGCCGCGCGTGACTCGAAGCTGATCGAGGGCGCCGTGCGCGACCTCACCGCGATCACCGGCCAGAAGCCGTCGGTGACCAAGGCCCGCAAGTCGATCGCCCAGTTCAAGCTGCGCGAGGGCATGCCGATCGGCACGCACGTCACGCTGCGCGGCGACCGCATGTGGGAGTTCCTGGACCGGCTGCTCTCGCTGGCCCTGCCCCGCATCCGCGACTTCCGCGGGCTCTCGCCCCGTCAGTTCGACGGTCGCGGCAACTACACGTTCGGGCTGACCGAGCAGGTCATGTTCCACGAGATCGACCAGGACAAGATCGACCGGTCCCGGGGCATGGACATCACCGTGGTGACCACCGCGACCAACGACGACCAGGGACGCTCGCTGCTCAAGCAGCTCGGCTTCCCCTTCGCCGAGCGCTGAGCTAGGAGACTGACATGGCAAAGACAGCACTGAGGGTCAAGGCGGCCCGCAAGCCCAAGTTCGCGGTCCGTGGCTACACCCGCTGCCAGCGCTGCGGCCGTCCCAAGGCCGTGTACCGCAAGTTCGGCCTGTGCCGGATCTGCCTGCGCGAGATGGCTCACCGCGGGGAGCTCCCCGGCGTCACCAAGTCCTCCTGGTGACCGGACACACTCAGACCTACCACCGCTGAAGGTCGGGACGGAGTCCTCTCCGCCCCGAAACCACACCGAGAAAGGGCCTCACGGCCATGACGATGACTGACCCGATCGCAGACATGCTGACCCGTCTGCGCAACGCCAACCAGGCTTTTCACGACGAGGTCGTGATGCCGTACAGCAAGCTCAAGCAGGGGGTCGCCGAGATCCTGCTGCAGGAGGGCTACATCGCCTCCTTCGACGTCGCGGACCCGGCCGAGGGCGAGGTCGGCAAGACGCTGACCGTCACCCTCAAGTACGGCCGCAACCGCGAGCGCGCGCTGTCCAACCTCCGCCGGATCAGCAAGCCGGGTCTGCGGGTGTACGCCAAGTCCACCGGTCTGCCCAAGGTGCTCGGCGGCCTGGGGGTGGCGATCATCTCCACCAGCCAGGGCCTGCTCACCGACCGCCAGGCCAACCAGAAGGGCGTGGGCGGAGAAGTCCT
Source organism: uncultured Actinomycetota bacterium (assembly GCA_963781475.1). Lineage (GTDB taxonomy): Bacteria > Actinomycetota > Actinomycetes > Propionibacteriales > Nocardioidaceae > Nocardioides. The sequence goes on from CAWAGJ010000005.1 coordinate 52,125, forward strand.
CGCCTACGTCTGGTAACCGGACCCACGAGACGAAGGAGAACACACAGCTATGTCGCGCATCGGCAAGCTCCCCGTCACGGTCCCGTCCGGCGTGGATGTCCAGATCGACGACCGTCGGGTGACGGTCAAGGGCCCCAAGGGCACCTTGTCGCACCAGGTGGCCGCCCCGATCACCGTCGAGCAGGGTGAGGGCGTCCTGGACGTCAAGCGCCCCGACGACGAGCGGGAGAGCAGGTCGCTCCACGGCCTGACCCGCACCCTGATCGACAACATGGTCGTCGGTGTCACCGACGGCTACGAGAAGAAGCTCGAGATCGTGGGCGTGGGCTACCGCGTCCTGCCCAAGGGCCCGACCCAGCTGGAGTTCCAGCTCGGGTACTCGCACTCGATCGTCTTCGACGCCCCCGAGGGCATCACCTTCACCGTCGACGGCCCGACCCGACTCGGGGTCGCCGGCATCGACAAGCAGCTCGTCGGCGAGACCGCCGCGAAGATCCGCAAGCTGCGCAAGCCCGAGCCCTACAAGGGCAAGGGCGTCCGTTACGCCGGCGAGCAGATCCGCCGCAAGGTCGGAAAGGCTGGTAAGTGACATGGCCATCTCGTTGAAGCAGAGCAAGCACGGCGCTGCGCGGACCAAGTCCCGCCTGCGCCGCCAGGTGCGCGGTCGCAAGAAGATCTCCGGCACCCCGGAGCGTCCCCGCCTGGTCGTGACCCGCTCCTCGAAGCACATCACCGTCCAGGTCGTCGACGACCTCGTCGGCCGCACGCTGGTCTCGGCCTCCACCATGGAGACCGACCTGCGCGGCTTCGAGGGCGACAAGACCGCCAAGGCCAAGCGCGTCGGGGAGCTCGTCGCCGAGCGGGCCCGGACCGAGGGCGTCGAGGCGGTCGTCTTCGACCGCGCCGGCAACAAGTACCACGGTCGCGTCGCGGCGCTGGCCGACGGCGCACGCGAGGGTGGGCTGTCGTTCTGATGGCCACCGACCAGGCAACCTGCACGTACGTAGGCAAGGAAGAGGAAATCTCATGAGCGGACCCCAGCGCGGACAGCGCGCCGGCGGTGATCGCGGCGGCCGAGGTCGCGACGGCGGTCGTGGCCAGGGTGCTGAGAAGAGCCAGTACATCGAGCGCGTCGTCGCGATCAACCGCGTCGCCAAGGTCGTCAAGGGCGGGCGTCGCTTCAGCTTCACCGCCCTGGTGATCGTCGGTGACGGCGACGGCATGGTCGGCGTCGGCTACGGCAAGGCCAAGGAGGTGCCCGCCGCGATCGCGAAGGGCGTCGAGGAGGCCAAGAAGAGCTTCTTCCGCGTCCCCCGCATCCAGGGCACCATCCCGCACCCGGTCCAGGGCGAGAAGGCAGCGGGCGTCGTCCTGCTGCGTCCCGCCGCTCCCGGTACCGGCGTGATCGCCGGTGGCCCGGTGCGTGCGGTGCTCGAGTGCGCCGGCATCCACGACGTGCTCAGCAAGTCGCTCGGCTCGTCGAACCAGATCAACATCGTGCACGCGACCGTCACGGCGCTGCGCATGCTGGAGATGCCCGAGACCGTCGCCGCCCGCCGCGGCAAGCGCGTCGAGGACATCGCCCCGGCCGCGCTGCTGCGCGCCGAGCACGAGGTGCCCGCGGGCGTCTCCGAGGAGGTGTCCTCCTGATGGCACAGCTGCGCGTTCGTCAGGACCGCTCGTCCATCGGCTGCCAGGCCAACCAGCGCAACACGTTGCGCTCGCTGGGCCTGAAGCGGATCGGTGACGTGGTCGTCAAGGAGGACCGTCCGGAGTTCCGGGGCATGGTGAGGACCGTGCGCCACCTCGTGACGGTCGAGGAGATCGAGGGAGGCGAGTGAGATGACGCTGAAGCTTCACCACCTGCGCCCCGCACCCGGCGCGAAGAAGGCCAAGACCCGCGTCGGTCGCGGCGAGGCGTCCAAGGGCAAGACCGCCGGACGAGGCACCAAGGGCACCAAGGCCCGCGGGCAGGTCCCGGCCGCGTTCGAGGGTGGGCAGATGCCCATCCACATGCGCCTGCCCAAGCTCAAGGGATTCAAGAACCCGTTCAAGGTCGAGTTCCAGGTCGTGAACCTGGACCGCATCGGGCTGCTGTTCCCCGAGGGGGGCGACGTCACCGTCGACCAGCTCGTGGCGCGCGGCGCGGTCCGCAAGGGCCAGCCCGTCAAGGTCCTCGGCGAGGGCTCGATCGACACCGCGGTCACCGTCTCCGCCCACGCCTTCTCGGCGTCGGCGAAGGAGAAGATCGAGGCTGCCGGCGGCTCGACCACCACGGTCTGAGACCACCGCACCACACGCCGTACGTCGGGCCCGTCCAGCGCACCTGGGCGGGCCCGTCGGCGTACTCCGGCCGCCCCGGCCTGCTGACCCCCGGCTGTTAGGCTCACCGCGGGTCGCCGCCGGTGGCGCCGACCCCCTGTCTGCCTGGTAGAGAAGAGGACCTCGTGCTCAGCGCGTTCGTGAACGCCTTCAAGACACCGGACCTGCGGCGCAAGCTGCTGTTCGTCCTCATGATCGTGGTCGTCTTCCGCGCCGGTTCCCAGATCCCGGCGCCGGGCGTCGACGTGGCCAACGTCCAGTCCTGCCTCGGCGACCCGACCAACAGCCAGGGCGTCTACAACCTGATCAACCTGTTCTCCGGCGGGGCGCTGCTCCAGCTGACGATCTTCGCGCTCGGGATCATGCCGTACATCACCGCGAGCATCATCCTGCAGCTGCTGGTCGTGGTGATCCCGCGCCTGGAGGCCCTCAAGAAGGAGGGCCAGGCCGGCCAGACCAAGATCACCCAGTACACCCGGTACCTCACCCTCGGCCTGGCGCTGCTGCAGGCGACCGGCATCGTGGCCCTGGCCCGCTCGGGCAACCTGATCAACTGCGACCGCCCGCTGCTGCACGACGACGGGACCCAGACGTTCCTGGTCATGGTGATCACGATGACCGCCGGCACCGCCGTCATCATGTGGTTCGGCGAGCTGATCACCGACCGCGGCGTCGGCAACGGGATGTCCATCCTGATCTTCTGCCAGGTCGTCGCGACCTTCCCCTCCGCCCTGTGGCAGGTCCGGATCAGCCAGGGCTGGTGGGTCTTCGGGCTGGTCATCGCCGTCGGCCTGCTGGTGGTGGCGGCCGTGATCTTCGTCGAGCAGGCCCAGCGCCGGATCCCCGTGCAGTACGCGCGCCGGATGGTCGGGCGCAAGATGTTCGGCGGCTCCTCGACCTACATCCCGCTGAAGGTCAACCAGGCCGGGATCATCCCGGTCATCTTCGCCAGCTCGCTGCTGTACCTGCCCGCGATGGCGGTGCAGTTCAACCAGACCAGCGACGCGGCGTGGGTCGGCGTGCTGTCGCGGTACTTCGAGACCGGCGCGCACCCGATCTACATGATCACGTTCTTCGCCCTCATCGTCTTCTTCACCTACTTCTACGTGTCGATCACCTTCAACCCCACCGAGGTTGCCGACAACATGAAGAAGTACGGCGGCTTCATCCCCGGGATCCGGGCGGGCAAGCCGACCGAGGACTACCTGTCCTACGTCCTGTCCCGCATCACGCTGCCGGGCGCGCTCTACCTCGGCTTCATCGCCCTGATCCCGCTGATCGCGCTGGTGCTCATCGGGGCCAACCAGAACTTCCCGTTCGGCGGCACCTCGATCCTGATCATGGTCGGGGTCGCCCTGGACACGGTGAAGCAGATCGAGAGCCAGCTCCAGCAGCGCAACTACGAAGGATTCCTGCGTTCATGAGGCTTGTCTTGATGGGTCCCCCGGGAGCGGGCAAGGGCACCCAGGCCGCGCGCCTGGCCGAGCGGCTCGGCGTCCCCGCCGTGTCGACCGGCGACATCTTCCGCCACAACGTGTCCGAGGGCACCGACCTGGGCCGCGAGGCCCAGCGCTACATGGACGCCGGCGACTACGTCCCCGACGAGGTCACCAACTCCATGGTGCGCGCCCGCCTGGCCGAGCAGGACGCCACGGCCGGCTTCCTGCTCGACGGCTACCCGCGCACGGTGGCCCAGGTCAGCGAGCTGGACGCCATGCTCGCCGAGCTCGGCCACGGGCTCGACGCCGTCGTCGTGCTGGCGGTGGACACCGAGGAGCTGGTGGCCCGGCTGGTCAAGCGCGCCGAGACCGAGGGTCGCCGCGACGACACCGAGGACGTCGTACGCCGCCGCCAGGAGGTCTACGGCGAGCAGACCGCCCCGCTCATCGACGTCTACCGCGAGCGGGACCTGCTGGTGGAGGTCGACGGGATGGGTGACGTCGACGCGGTCACCGGACGGCTCGGCGACGCGCTCGACGCCCTGCAGGCCTGAGCACGGTGGGCCTGTTCGGCCGGGGGCTGGAGATCAAGACCCCCGAGCAGGTCGACGTGATGCGTCGGGCCGGCCTGGTGGTCGCCGAGACGTTGGCGCTGCTGCGTGAGCAGGTGCGTCCCTCGATGACCACCGCCGAGCTGGACGCGGTGGCCGAGGACGCCATCCGCACGCGCGGGGCCACGCCGTCCTTCCTGGGCTACCAGGGGTTCCCGGCGTCGATCTGCGTCTCGGTCAACGACGAGGTCGTGCACGGCATCCCCGGCTCGCGCGTGCTGGCCGAGGGCGACCTGGTCTCGATCGACTGCGGCGCGATCGTCGACGGGTGGCACGGGGACGCGGCGACCAGCGTCGCCCTCGGTGCGGTGCCCGACGAGGTGGACGGGCTGATGCAGGTCACCGAGCAGGCGATGTGGGCCGGGATCGCGGCCGCCGGCACCCAGGGGCGCCTCTCGGACATCTCGCACGCCGTGGAGTCCCACGTCCGCGCGCAGGGGGCGTACGGCATCGTCGCCGACTACACCGGGCACGGCATCGGCTCGGCCATGCACCTGCCCCCCGACGTGCCCAACCTGGGCCGTCCCGGTCGTGGGCCCCGTCTCGTGGAGGGCCTCGCGCTGGCCGTGGAGCCGATGATCACGCTCGGCGACGCCCGGACCGACGTCCTGGACGACGACTGGACCGTGGTCACGGCCGACGGCTCCTGGGCCGCGCACTACGAGCACACCTTCGTGCTCACCGACCGCGGCGCGTGGGTGCTGACCGCGCTCGACGGGGGAGAGGCCGCCCTGTCCGCGCGCGGCGTCGCCTTCGGCGGGCGCTAGCCTGTCCGGGGTCCGTCAGCAGACGGGGCCCTACCCGCGCCCCGGCGCAGTCTCGGAGGAACAGCAGTGGAGATCCATCCCTGGGTCTGGGTGGTCACGGTCGTCGCGACCACGGCGGTCCTGCTCTTCGACGTCGTCGTGGTCGGACGCCGTCCCCACGAGCCCACCATGCGCGAGTGCGGCCGGGCCCTCTCGGTGTTCGTGGGCGCCGCGATCCTCTTCGGGGTCGGCATCACCGCGATCAGCGGGGTCGACTACGGCGCGCAGTTCTTCGCCGGCTGGCTGACGGAGTACTCGCTGTCGGTGGACAACCTGTTCGTCTTCATCATCATCATGACCAAGCTCGACGTGCCGCGGCAGTACCAGCAGACCGCCCTGCTGGTCGGCATCGTGCTGGCCCTGCTGATGCGGGGCATCTTCATCGCCGTGGGCGCCGCCGCCATCGCCGCCTTCAGCTGGGTGTTCTACCTGTTCGGGCTGTTCCTGATCTACACCGCCGTCAAGCTGGTGCTCGACCACGACGACGACGACTCGTTCGAGGAGCCGAAGATCGTCGCCTTCGCCCGCCGCCACCTGCCGCTGACGCGCGAGTGGGACGGCGTGCGGCTGACCACCCGCGAGGCCGGCAGGCGGATGCTGACCCCGATGTTCGTGGTCGTGCTGACCCTGGGCCTGACCGACCTGCTGTTCGCGCTCGACTCCATCCCGGCCATCTTCGGGCTGACCAGCGAGCCGTTCATCGTGTTCACCGCCAACGTCTTCGCCCTGATGGGCCTGCGCCAGCTCTACTTCCTGATCGGGGACCTGCTCAAGCGGCTCGTCTACCTCTCGATCGGCCTCTCGGTGCTGCTGGCCTTCATCGGCGTCAAGCTGGTCCTCGAGGCGCTGCACACCAACGAGCTCGGCTTCATCAACGGCGGGGAGCACGTCGAGTGGGCGCCGGAGGTGCCGATCTGGGCCTCGCTGGTCGCCATCGTCGGCATCCTCACCGTGACCACGCTGGCCAGCCTCGCCAAGGACCGCAAGGACAAGCGCGCCGCCGAGCGGGTCTGACCCCTCGACCGCCCGGGCCCCGCGGGGGAATCGGTCACGCGCCGCGGTGGTTGTCACCGGTGATGACCACCGCCGCGCAGCCCACCCTGTCCGTGCTCGACCTCGTCCCGGTGCGCACCGACCAGAGCACCGGCGACGCGCTGTCGGCGTCCCTGGCGCTGGCCCGGGTGGCCGACGGCGTGGGCTACCACCGCTACTGGGTGGCCGAGCACCACAACATGCCGTCGGTGGCCGCGACCAACCCGCCGCTGCTGATCGCGATGCTGGCCGCCGCCACCGAGCGGATCCGGGTCGGCTCCGGGGGAGTGATGCTGCCCAACCACGCCCCGCTCGTGGTGGCCGAGCAGTTCGCCCTGCTCGAGGCCGCCCACCCCGGGCGGATCGACCTCGGCATCGGTCGCGCCCCGGGGACCGACCCGGTGACGGCGTACGCCCTGCGCCACGGCGCCGGCGGCGTCACCGACGAGGCCGTCTCCCGCTTCCCCGAGTACGTCGACGACGTGCGGGCGATGATGGCGCCCGCGGGCGTCGCGGTGTCGGTGGGCGGGCGCTCCTCCAGCCTGCGGGCGACCCCGCAGGCCCGGAGCGTGCCGCAGCTGTGGCTGCTGGGGTCCTCGGACTACTCCGCCCGGCTCGCCGCCGAGCGCGGGCTGCCGTACGTCTTCGCCCACCACTTCGCCGGCCAGGGCACGACCGAGGCGCTGGAGCTGTACCGCGAGGGCTTCCGTGCCGACCCCGACGCCGCCCCGGAGCACCAGGTGCCGCGCACGTTCCTCACGCTGAACGTGTGCGTGGCCACGGACCAGGACGAGGCCGAGCTGCTCGCCCTGCCCCAGCTGCTGGCGATGCTGGCGCTGCGCACCGGCGGGACGCTGCGCCCCCAGCTGCTGGCCGAGGAGGCCGAGAAGGAGGCGGCCGCGCTGCCGCCGGCCCACGCCGACCTGCTGGCCGGGATGCGCCGTCGCTGGGTCGTCGGGACCCCGGACCGGGTCCGCGCCGGGATCGCTGACCTGGCGGTCGCCCACGGCGTCGACGAGGTGATGGTGCACCCGGTGACCGGCGAGCACGAGGGGACCGACCCCGCCACGGCGCCTCGTCGCGAGGACACCCTGCGCCTGCTCGGCTGAGGCCGCCGGGCGGTATGCTCGGGGCTCCGGCCGGCCGCCCAGGTGGATTCGTCTTTACCCGCGGTTTCGGCCTAGACTGGCGTGTCGGCCCAACGTGGGTCTGCGTCGTGGCGCCAAGCGGCTGCTCGCGATCGTCGTCGTCAGTCTCCTCGGAGCTGCACCTCGACGCGCGCGGGTCGTGGTGCCCGTCCGGCCCGACGAGGTCCACCGGTCCTGCTGGCGCCATCGCCAGAACCCCAGGACCGGGTGGTTCCCGGGCCCGACGGTAGACGCGAACCGACGAGCAGATTGTGAGGACATGCCGAAGAAAGAAGGCGTGATCGAGATCGAGGGCACCGTCTCGGAGGCCCTGCCGAACGCCATGTTCCGCGTGGAGCTCAGCAACGGCCACAAGGTCCTCGCCCACATCAGCGGCAAGATGCGCCAGCACTACATCCGGATCCTCCCCGAGGACCGCGTGGTGGTGGAGCTGTCTCCCTACGACCTCACCCGAGGTCGGATCGTCTACCGCTACAAGTAACCCGCCGCACACGAGAAAGGGCCGCCATGAAGGTCAAGCCCAGCGTCAAGCGCATCTGTGACAAGTGCCAGGTGGTCCGCCGCCACGGCCGAGTCATGGTCATCTGCGAGAACCCCCGCCACAAGCAGCGCCAGGGCTGACCCACCCGGGTCGGCACTGCAGCACCACCACAACGTGACCGCTAGGTCGCCCGCCCCCCGGGGAGAGCGACCGACCACCTCCGGAGCAACGGCCGGAGCCCGGACACCCGCCCGGGACGCGCCACGACCGACACCGTCGCGAACAACCGAAGGGAACGCCACCTGATGGCACGCCTCGTCGGAGTCGACCTCCCGCGCGACAAGCGCATCGAGATCGCTCTCACCTACATCTACGGCATCGGCCGTACCTCTGCCCAGCAGCTCCTCGCGGTGACCGGCGTCAGCCCGGACACCCGCGTGCACGAGCTGGGCGACGACGAGCTGGTCCAGCTCCGCGACGCGATCGAGGCCAACTTCAAGACCGAGGGTGACCTCCGTCGCGAGGTCCAGGCCGACATCCGCCGCAAGATCGAGATCGGCAGCTACCAGGGCCGCCGCCACCGCCAGGGCCTGCCCGTGCGCGGCCAGCGGACCAAGACCAACGCGCGGACCCGCAAGGGCCCCAAGCGCACGGTCGCCGGCAAGAAGAAGGCCCGCTGACCACCGGGTCGCCGGACCCGAGCTCGATCACCCAGACCAGCTAGTTCCAGGAGAGAAGGCACATGCCCCCCAAGGCACGCGCTGCGGGCGCCAAGAAGGTGCGCCGCAAGGAGAAGAAGAACGTCGCTCAGGGCGAGGCCCACATCAAGAGCACGTTCAACAACACGATCGTCACGATCACCGACCCCACCGGGGCGGTCATCTCGTGGGCCTCGGCCGGCACCGTCGGCTTCAAGGGCTCGCGCAAGTCGACGCCGTACGCCGCGCAGATGGCTGCGGAGGCCGCCGGCCGCCGCGCCCAGGAGCACGGCATGAAGAAGATCGACGTCTTCGTCAAGGGCCCCGGCTCGGGTCGCGAGACCGCGATCCGCTCGCTGGGTGCGATCGGCCTCGAGGTCGGCACCATCCAGGACGTCACGCCCACCCCCCACAACGGTTGCCGCCCGCCCAAGCGCCGGCGCGTCTGACCCCGAGACCGACAGGAGACTGAGGAAATATGGCTCGTTACACCGGCCCCATGACCAGGAAGTCGCGCCGTCTCGGTGTCGACCTCGTCGGAGGCGACGCCGCCTTCGAGAAGCGCCCCTACCCGCCGGGCATGCACGGCCGCGCGCGGATCAAGGAGAGCGAGTACCGCACGCAGCTGCAGGAGAAGCAGAAGGCCCGCTTCACCTACGGCGTGATGGAGAAGCAGTTCGTCAACTACTACGACGAGGCGTCGCGCCGCCAGGGCAAGACCGGCGACAACCTCCTGCAGATGCTGGAGTGCCGCCTGGACAACGTGGTCTACCGCGCCGGGTTCGCCCGGACGCGTCGCCACGCCCGCCAGCTCGTCGTGCACGGCCACTTCCTCGTGAACGGCCACAAGGTCGACATCCCGTCGTACCAGGTGACCGAGCACGACATCGTCGACGTCCGCGAGAAGTCGCTGGAGACCACGCCGTTCATCGTCGCGCGTGAGACCCACGGCGAGCGCGTCGTCCCGGCGTGGCTCGAGGTCATCCCCACCCGGATGCGCGTCCTCGTGCACCAGCGCCCGGTCCGGGCCCAGATCGACATCCCGGTCCAGGAGCAGCTCATCGTGGAGTACTACTCCAAGAAGTAAACGGTCGGGGGCCCTGCCCCCGACTGCCCCTCGGGGTCCGGACCCGTCGTCCGGGTCCGGACCCCGGGACCGGTCCACGCCACCGTTGCCACCTTCTTGAACATCTGGGCCCTTCATATAGCGGTCGGACCCGGAAAGGAATGATTCAGTGCTCATCGCACAGCGCCCCACCCTGTCGGAAGAGACCGTCGACGAGTTCCGCTCGCGGTTCGTCATCGAGCCGCTCGAGCCCGGCTTCGGCTACACCCTCGGCAACAGCCTCCGTCGCACCCTGCTCTCGTCGATCCCCGGCGCGTCGATCACCAGCATCAAGGTCGACAGCGTGCTCCACGAGTTCTCGACCATCGAGGGGGTCAAGGAGGACGTCACCGAGATCATCCTCAACCTCAAGGGCCTCGTGGTCTCCTCCGAGCACGACGAGCCGGTCACCATGTACCTGCGCAAGTCCGGCTCCGGCGACGTCACCGCCGCCGACATCGCGCCGCCGGCCGGCGTGGAGGTGCACAACCCCGACCTGAAGATCGCCACCCTGTCCGACAAGGGCAAGCTGGAGATGGAGCTGGTCGTGGAGCGTGGCCGCGGCTACGTCTCCGCGGTCCAGAACAAGGGCGGCGACAACGAGATCGGCCGGATGCCGGTCGACTCGATCTACAGCCCCGTCATGAAGGTGACCTACAAGGTCGAGGCGACGCGAGTCGAGCAGCGCACCGACTTCGACAAGCTGGTCATCGACGTCGAGACCAAGCCCTCGATCCTGCCCCGGGACGCCATCGCGTCGGCGGGCAAGACCCTGGTGGAGCTCTTCGGCCTGGCCCGCGAGCTCAACGTCGAGGCCGAGGGCATCGACATCGGCCCGTCGCCGGTGGACGAGCAGCTCGCGGCGGACCTCGCCCTGCCGGTCGAGGACCTGCAGCTGACCGTGCGGTCCTACAACTGCCTCAAGCGCGAGGGCATCCACACCGTGGGTGAGCTCATCAGCCGCTCGGAGCAGGACCTGCTCGACATCCGCAACTTCGGTGCGAAGTCGATCGACGAGGTCAAGGCCAAGCTCGTCGAGATGGGCCTCTCCCTCAAGGACAGCGCGCCCGGCTTCGACCCGGCCACCGCGCTCGCGGCCTACGACGACGATGACGACGCCTTCGTCGAGGACGAGCAGTACTGATCACCCCGGAGGCGTCCGCCTCCGACCCGCACACCCACTACCCGGGTACCTGACACGGCCCGGGAGGATCGAGACGAACGATGCCCAAGCCCAAGAAGGGCGCCCGCTTCGGCGGCAGCCCGGCGCACCAGCGCCTGATCATGGCCAACCTGTCGACCGCGCTCTTCGAGCACGGCCGGATCACCACCACCGAGGCCAAGGCGCGTCACCTGCGCCCGATCGCGGAGAAGCTGATCACCAAGGCCAAGAAGGCGCACCTCGGCGAGAACCCGCTGCACCAGCGTCGTGAGGTCCTGCGGACCATCCACGACAAGGGTGTCGTGCACCTGCTCTTCACCGAGATCGCCCCGACCTTCGCCGAGCGCCCGGGTGGCTACACCCGGATCACCAAGATCGGCCCCCGCAAGGGCGACAACGCCCCCATGGCGGTCATCGAGCTCGTGACCGAGGCCTACAGCGCGACCCCGCGCGCCGCAGCCCCGCGTCCGGCGGCCGCTGCGGCTCCCGCCGCGACGGAGTCCGACGACACGACCGAGGCCCCGGCCGAGGACGCGCCGACGGCGATGACCGAGGAGACCGCGCCCGACAGCACGGTCGCCGCGTCCGACGAGCCGGCCGGCGACGGCCCGGCGGCCGAGGCCGAGAGCGCGACCGAGGACGCGACCGAGGCCGAGGCCGAGGTCGGCACCGAGAGCACCGAGGACGAGCCGAAGGCCTGAGCCTGCCCGTCCGTCCCGCCGAGGGCCCCGTCACCGCGAGGTGGCGGGGCCCTCGTCGTCCCCGGCCGCCGCGGACCTTCGGTGGCCGAGGAGGAGCGGGGCCAGCGTCTCTGGACCGACCGGTCCGTCGACTCGCGGATCGGTGCCACCTGGTGGCACCGATCCGCGAGTCGACGGGGGTGGCCGGTCCGGTCTCGCCGCTCCTGGCCTCGTGACGCTCGCCGGCGACCACCGGGGGGAGTTCCTAGGCCGGGGGGAGGGGGCGACGGGTGCGGGCGAGGCGGGTGCCGCCGAGGTCGGCGCGCTGGCCGGCGGCGAAGCCCTCCCCGGCACCGCCGCCCGAGAGCTGGCGGGAGCGCGCGGCGCGGGCGTGGGGGTAGGCCGCCCCCGCGGCGTCGCGCACCTCGACCTCCCGGTCGGCCAGCACCAGCGCGGTCGAGGCCCCGCCGGTCGCCGTGCGTGCCTCGGCGGCCGACTGCGCCTCGCGCTCGGCCGCGGCCAGGCGCCGCGACACGGCCGCGGTGAAGCCGGCCAGCCAGCTGCGGCGGAACGCGGCCGGGTGGTCCCACCCCGGCACGGGCGTGGCCAGCATCCGGGTGGAGGCCTGGAGGAGCAGGCTGGTGAACAGCACCTCGGCCCGCTCCAGGTCGCTGCGGTGCCCGAAGACGTGCAGGGTCCACCCGGAGCCGTCGGCGCCCCTGCTGCGCAGCCGGACCACCTGGCAGCGCAGCCGCACCGCGACCGTCCCGAGCAGGTCGGCCTTGTCGGCGGCGTACGGCGCGTCCAGCGGGATCCGCCGGTCCTCGACCGGGTCCTGGCCGGGGTCGGCGACGGCCAGCAGGGCGGCGTCGATGCCGTACGAGGCCACCAGTGCGGCGGCCTTGGCGGTGTAGGTCTCGGCCTCGGCCTCGGTGGCCGCCGGGTCCTCGGCCTTGGCCAGCAGCTTGCGGACCTTGGCCAGCATCGTCGCGTGGGCCGTGCCGGTCTCGCTCATCGGTGCTCCTGCCTGGTCGGTGGTCCTCCTGGTGCCGCGCCGCCAGCATGCGTCATCGCGCCGACAGGCGGCGCGCCCCCTCCACAGCCGCACCTCTCAGCCGGCCCCCGGGTAGCCGCCCCGCCCTCACCAGGCGTCGTCGAGCAGCCGGGCCGCCTCCGACCGGCTCAGCCCGGCCCGGCGCGCGGCGGCGGCGTACCGCGCGGCCTCGGCGCGCACCTCGCGACCGGCGCCGGCCGAGGCCACGAAGGTCCCGCGGCGGCCCTCGGTGACCACCACCCCGTCGGCCTCGAGCTCGCGGTAGACCCGGGCGACCGTGGTGACCGCGAGCCCGACCTCCGCCGCCAGCGCCCGCACCGTGGGCAGCCTCTCCCCGGGCTCGAGCTGGCCGGCCGCCACCCGGGCCGCGATCGCGGCACGCAGCTGGGCGAAGGGTGGCTCGGACGAGGCCGGGTCGGGGGTGAACGTGGACACGGACCCACCCTGGCACGTGGCGCGGCAGCAGGCTCGAGGTGGTAGACCCTCCCCATGGCCCCCGCCCAGCCCGCCACCGGCCCACCCGTCCTCGTGCTCGGCGAGGCCCTCGTCGACGTCGTCCTCGACCCCGACGGGGGGCGTCGCGAGATGCCGGGAGGCAGCGCCGCGAACGTCGCGGTCGCGCTGGCCCGGCTGGGACGTCCGGTCCGGTTCGCCACGGCGTACGCCGCCGACCGCCTCGGCCGCCTGCTCGCCGACCACCTGGCCGCGTCGGGGGTCGAGCCGGCCGGTGACCCCCACGTGCTCGCCCGTACCTCCACCGCCGAGGCCACCCTGGCCGCGGACGGCGCCGCGTCGTACGTCTTCGACCTGGAGTGGCGCCTGGGTGCGCTGCCCGACCTCGCCCCCCGCGCGGTGCACGTCTGCTCCATCGGGGCCGTGCTCGACCCCGGCTGCCGCGACGTCGTGGCCGCGCTGACGAGGTTCGGCGGCGACGCGCTGGTGACCTACGACGTGAACGTGCGCCCCTCGATCACCGGGACGGGCCCGGACGTCCGCGCGCGGGTCGAGCGGGTGGCCGCGCTGGCCGACGTGGTCAAGGCCAGCGACGAGGACCTCGAGGCGCTCTGGCCCGGTCTCGGCGAGGCCGGCGCGGCGCAGCACCTGCTCGGTCTCGGCCCCCACGGCGTCGCCGTCACCCGGGGCGCCGACGGCGCCGCGTGGTACGACCGGGACGGCGTGGTCGAGGTCCCCGCCGTGCTCCTCGGGGTGGCCGACACGATCGGCGCGGGGGACACCTTCTCCGCCGGCATCCTCGACGCGCTCTGGGACGACCCCGACCGGGACCGGGGAGAGGTGCTGGCCCACGCCGCCGGGCTGGCCGCGGTCACCGTGTCCCGGCCCGGCGCCGACCCGCCGTGGCGCCACGAGGTCGGGTAGCGGGCCGGGGTCCCGCCGGGTGCCGCCGGCTCCCGGTCCACCTCCACCTAGGGTGGCCCCGTGCGCCTGCGGATCGACCTCGCCTACGACGGCGGCGACTTCCACGGGTGGGCGGTCCAGCCGGGTCTGCGCACGGTGCAGGCCGAGCTGGTCCGGGCGCTGGGGACCGCGCTGCGGGTGCCGCCCGACGACCCGGCGGAACGCGTGGAGGTGACCTGCGCGGGACGTACCGACGCGGGCGTCCACGCGCGCGGGCAGGTCTGCCACGTCGACGTGGACCCCGCCCGGGTGGCCCGCGCGGCGCCCGAGGGGCCCGCGCGGCTCGTGCGCCGGCTGAACGGGCTGCTGCCCCCCGACGTGCGGGTGCGGTCGGTGGTCGAGGCCGCGCCCGGCTTCGACGCCCGCTACTCCGCGCTGTGGCGCCGGTACACCTACCGGGTCGCCGACCGGCCCACGACGGCCGACCCGCTGCGCCGCGGCTGGATGCTGACCTGGCCGCGCGAGCTCGACGACGCCCTGATGCACCGGACCGCCCAGAGCCTCGTCGGGCGGCACGACTTCGCCTCCTTCTGCAAGCAGCGGGCCGGCGCCACCACCATCCGCACGCTGCTGGCCCTCGACGTCTCCCGCGACCCCGAGGGCCTGCTCGAGGTGGGCGTGCGGGCCGACGCGTTCTGCCACTCGATGGTCCGCTCGCTCGTCGGGTGCCTGATCGCGGTGGGGGAGGGGCGCCAGGTCGCCGCGTGGGCGACCGGGCAGCTGGCCACCCGCCGCCGGGACCCGGCGCTCACCGTCGCCCGGGCGCGCGGGCTGACGCTGGAGGAGGTCCGCTACCCCGCCGACGCCGACCTGGCGCAGCGGACCTCGGTCACCCGGGCCACGCGTCAGGAGCACGAGGCGACCGGCGAGAGGGTGGAGCCGTGAGCGAGGACCACTACTTCACCGCCGACCCCTCCGTGCCCTTCACCCGGGCCCCGGTGCAGGCCGTGGTCTGGGGCCACGAGCTGACGCTGACCTCGGGGTCGGGGGTCTTCGCCCGCGGCCGCGTCGACGTCGGCACCGCCGTGCTGCTGCGCGAGACCGGGGCGCCCACCGGCGCCGGGCGGGTGCTGGACCTCGGCTGCGGGTACGGCGTGCTCGCCGTCGCCCTCGCGGTCGCCGTGCCCGGGGCCACGGTGACGGCGGTCGACGTCAACGAGCGCGCCCTCGCCCTGACCCGGGAGAACGCCGCCGCCCTCGGTGTCGGGGACCGGGTCGTGGCCCTCACGCCCCCGGAGGCGCTCGCCGACCAGGCACCCTACGACGAGATCTGGTCCAACCCGCCGATCCGGATCGGCAAGCAGGCGCTGCACGCGCTGCTGCTGACGTGGCTGCCGCGGCTGGCGCCGGGTGGGCGGGCGGTGCTCGTGGTCGGCAAGAACCTGGGTGCCGACTCGCTGCAGCGCTGGCTCGGGGAGCAGGGCTGGCCCACGACGCGCCTGGCCAGCGCCAAGGGCTTCCGGGTGCTCGAGGTCCGGCGGGGCTAGGGCGTCAGCGGGCGGGCGAGCAGGTCGGCGGCCAGGGCCGGGTCGCCCTCGACCTGTAGGCGCTCGTCGTCCAGCGCCAGGCGGTGCCACAGCACGAGCAGCAGCGCGTCGGCCGGGCCGTGCAGTGCCACGTCCGCCGGCGCCTCGGGGTCCCTCGGGTCGCCGGTGCCGTCCCCGGCCAGGAGCCAGCCGGGGCCGTCGGGGTCCTCGGTCGGGTGGAGCCGGAGCGCGGCCGGCAGCGGGTCGCACCGCTCGGTCCGGACCTGGCGGGGGAAGAACGTGCCGACCACCTCGTCCACCCCGTCGAGGGCGAGGGCGGGGTCGTCGGACACCGTCCACGGAGGCCCCGAGCGTTGGGCGGCACGCACGTCCCAGGCGTGCAGGGTCGCCTCGTGCACCATCCGGCGCCACCAGAAGGCCGAGGTGCGCGGCGGCGGACCGAACCCCCACGCCGGCCGGTCGGGGCCGGACTCGCGGAGGGCCGCGAGCAGGTCGTCGGCCTGGCGGGCGCTCCAGGCCAGCAGCTGCGCCCGCTCGCGCGCGTCGGTCGGGGCGGGGTCGGGGTCGAGCCGGGGAGCGCCCGCGGCCGGGTCGGCGGCGCGGAGCGCCGCGGCGGCCCACCGCTGGATGCCGCCGAGGTGACCGGCCAGGTCGACCACCCGCCAGCCGGGGCAGCCGGCGACCGGCGCGCCGAGGTCGGCGGAGTCCAGGACGGCGACGACGTCGCCGAGCACGGCGGGGAGCAGCCGCTCGAGCTGGTCCTGGTCCACGCGGAGGTCGGTGCTCACCGGCTCAGCCCGCCCCGACGATCAGCAGCGTGCCGCCGAAGACGACGCCGGTGAGGATCAGCACCACCGAGGTGTAGCCCAGGATGTCGCGCACGCGCAGCCCGGCCACCGCCAGGAGGGGGACCGCCCAGAACGGCTGGATCATGTTCGTCCACTGGTCGCCGTAGGCGATCGCCATGATCACGACCGGCTGGGCGACGCCGAGCTGCTCGGCGGCGCCGGCGAAGATCGGGGCCTGCAGGGCGAACTGGCCCCCGCCCGAGGGCACGAAGACGTTGAGCAGGCCGGCGGCCAGGAAGGCGAACAGGCCGAGGGTGCCGGGGGTGGCGGCGCCGACGATGGCGTCGCTGATCAGCTCGGCCAGGCCGCTGGCGCCCATCATCGCCGCGATGCCGGCGTAGAGCGGGTACTGCAGCAGGACCTCCACGACCGTCCGTCCGCCGCGGGCGACCGTCGCGGCGAGCTGACGGGCGTTGCCCACCAGCAGCAGCACCAGGCACAGGAACGTCCAGTTGACGATGTCCAGGGTCAGCAGGAAGCCGTTGGCCTCGAAGTAGAAGACCAGGTACAGCCCGAGCAGCACCCCCATCGTCAGCGTCACCGCCCGCGAGGTCTCCATCCGGTCCGCCGGGGAGTCCTGCTCCTGCGCGGCCAGGTCCTCCTCGCCGCCGGCGACGGCCAGGGCCGACTCCGGCGCCTCACGGACCTCCTCGTCCGGGCCGGGCGCCATCAGCGGCATCGCCACCGCCAGGACGACCAGGGTGACCACGATCGCGGCGAGGTTCCAGGGCGCGAAGATGGTCTCCGAGACCGGGACGACGTCCATGCCCAGCGTGGTGGCGTAGACGCCGGACTCGGTCGCCGCGTTCAGCGGCCCCGAGCCGGAGTAGCCCATGTGCCAGATCACGAAGCCGGCGTACGCCGAGGCGACCAGCAGGGGGTAGTGCAGCGGGGTGCCGCGGTCGCGGAACCGGCGGGCCACCTCGACCGCGACCACGCCGCCCACGATCAGGCCGAGGCCGAAGCTCAGCAGGGAGGCCAGCCCGGCGACGACCGTGACGAACGCGTACGCCGCGCGCGGGCTGCGGGGCAGCCCGGCCACGCGGGCCAGCAGCCGGCGCACCGGGGGCAGGTTGGCCAGGGTGTAGCCCAGCAGCAGCACCAGCGCGACCTGGGTCATGAAGGCCAGCAGGCCGATCAGCCCGTCGCCCCAGGCGAGGGTCAGCTCGCGCGGGCCGGTGTCGGTGAGCAGCAGCGCGAGCGCGGCGACCACCACCGTGAGCGCCACGGCGAAGACGAAGGCGCCGGGGAGCCACCGCTCCACGAACCGGCTGGCGGGGGTCGCGATCCGTCGGAGCATGTGCACACCTCATCGGTCGGCAGGGGACAGGTCAAGCACCGCCCGCCGCGGGTCTCCCCTCGACGGCGGTGGGGGTCGGGCACCTCACCCCGGGCAGGAGAGGCAGGCGGGGCTCCCGCAGCAGGCCGTCAGACGAACGCGCTGATGCCCGTCTCGGCCCGGCCGATCAGCAGCTTCTGGATCTGGCTGGTGCCTTCGTACAGCGTCATCACGCGGGCGTCGCGGAGGTACTTCGACGGGGGGTACTCGTCGACGTAGCCGGCGCCGCCGTGGACCTGGATGGCCAGGTTGGCGGCGCGGACCGCGGCCTCGGAGGCGTACAGCTTGGCCTTGGAGGCGGCGACGCCGAACGGCTCCCCCCGGTCGATGAGGTCCGCGCAGCGCCAGACCAGCAGCCGCGCGGCGTCGGCGTCGAGCGAGATGTCGGCGATCATGTCCTGCACCATCTGGAAGCCGGCGATCGGGCGGCCGAACTGGGTGCGCGTGGTGGCGTACTCCACCGCGGACTCCAGGCAGCCCTGGACGATGCCGACGCAGCCGGAGGCGACCGCGAGGCGGCCCTTGTCGAGGGTGCTCATCGCGATCTTGAACCCCTGGCCCTCCTCGCCGAGCATCGCCGAGTGCGGCACGCGCACGTCGGCGAGGAACAGCTCGGCGGTGGCCTGGCCGCGCAGGCCGAGCTTGCCCTTGATCTCGCGGGCCTCGAAGCCGGGGGCGTCGGTCGGGACCAGGAACGCGGTCACGCCCTTCGGCCCGTCCCCGCCGGTGCGTGCGAAGACCAGCGCGACGTCTGCCCAGGTGCCGTTGGTGATGTAGAGCTTCTGGCCGTTGATGATCCAGTCGTCGCCGTCGCGCCTGGCCCTCGAGGTCAGGTTGCCGGCGTCGGAGCCGGTGTCGGGCTCGGTGAGGCCGAAGCAGCCGAGCTTGGACGCGGTCGCCAGCTGGGGCAGCCACTCCTGCTTCTGCTCCTCGGTGCCGTGGAAGAGGATGGACTTGCCGACCAGGCCGGAGGAGACCGAGACGATGCCGCGCAGGGCGGAGTCGGCGCGGCCGAGCTCCTCCATCCCGATCGCGTACGTCACGTAGTCGCCGCCGAGGCCGCCGTACTCCTCGGGGATGGTGAGGCCGAAGAAGCCGATCTCGGCCATCTTGGGCACGATCGCGAGGTCGACGGCCTCGCGACGGTCCCACTCGATGCGGTGCGGGACGGCCTCCTTGTCGAGGAACTCGCGGGCGAGGTCTCGGAAGCTCTGCTGCTCGTCGCTGAGGCTCAGGTCCATGAGGGGGATCCTCCCGGGTCGGGGTGGGCTGGCGGTAGGTCCACGAGGGTTGCCAGGTCGTCGCGGTGGGCGGCGGGGGAGCCGAGCACGAGCGCCCCGGCCCGGGCCCGCTTGAGGTGCAGGTGGCAGGGGTGCTCCCAGGTCATCCCGAGGCCGCCGTGCAGCTGCACGGCCTCCTCGGTCGCGTGCAGCGCGACGTCGGAGCACCAGGACTGGGCGACGGCGGTCGCCACCGGCAGGTCCGGGTCGTCGGCGGCCAGGGCCGCCGCGGCGTACCGGGCGGTCGCGGTGGCCTGCTCGACCTCGGCGTAGAGGTCCGCCAGCCGGTGCTTGAGCGCCTGGTAGCCGCCGACCACGCGGCCGAACTGCCGACGCTCGAGCAGGTAGGCCACGGTCGTGTCCAGCGCCCAGGTCGCGGTGCCGGCCAGGGCGGAGGCGCCCAGCGCCGCGCCGGCGCGCAGCCCGGCCGCGACGGCGGTACGCGCGTCGCCGGTCACCACGGTGGCGGGGGCGTCCTCGAGCAGGACGTCGGCCAGCGGGGCGGTCATGTCGAGGGAGACCACCGGCGTGACGGTGACGCCCGGCGCGTCGGCCGGCACCGCGACCAGCACGGCGCCGTCAGGCCCGGTGGCGGGCACCAGCAGCACCGTGGCGGGTGCCCCGCCGACCACGCCCGCCACGGAGCGCACCGACCCGCTCACGGTGCCGTCGGCGCGCAGGGAGAGCGGGACGACGTCGGTGGGGCGGTGCAGCGTGGCGGGCACGAGCAGCGCGGCCACCTCGCCCGCGGCCAGCGAGCCCAGCAGCCCGGCCGCCCCGAGCCCGGTCAGCACGGTGGTGGCGACCACGGACGAGGACAGGTAGGGCACCGGCGCCGCGTGGCGGGCCAGCACGTCGAGGACCGCGGCCGCCTCCCGGGCGCCCGCTCCGGCGCCGCCGTGCTCGTCGGGGACCAGCAGCGCGGGCAGGCCGAGCTCGACCAGGACGGTCCACAGCTCGGCGCCCAGGGAGTCGTCGCCGTCGTAGGCCGCGGCGACCCGGGCGGGGGTGCACCTCGTGGCGAGCGCGCGCTCGAGGGTGGCGCGCAGGTCGTCCTCGACGTCGTCGGGCAGCAGGGCGAGCTGCGACCCCGGGGTCGTGGCGCCGGTCATCGGGGCAGGTCCTTCCACGCGACGTCCTTGTCGACCCGGTGCTCGGAGGGCAGGCCGAGGACCCGCTCGGCGATGATGTTGCGCAGCACCTCGGAGGTGCCCCCCTCGATCGAGTTCCCCTTGGCCCGCAGGTAGCGGTAGCCGGTGTCGCGCCCGGTCATGTCGACCAGGTCGGGCCTGCGCATCGTCCAGTCGTCGTAGCGCAGGCCGTCGTCGCCGCGCAGCTCGACCTCGAGCGAGGACAGCTGCTGGGCCAGCCGGGCGAAGCCGAGCTTCATCGCCGAGCCCTCGGGGCCGGGGGCGCCGGCGGCGAGCTTCTGGCTCAGGCGCAGCCCGGTCGCGCGCAACGCCTCGGACTCCACCCACAGCCGCAGCAGCCGCTGGTGGGCGTCGGCCGTGCGGTGCTCGGGCGCGGTGCGCCAGGCCTCGGTGACGACGCCGAGCATCCCGGCCTCCCGCGCCGCGCCGCTGCCGATGGCCACCCGCTCGCTCATCAGGGTCGCGGTGGCGACCTGCCAGCCGGCGCCGACGTCGCCGAGCCGGTCGGCGTCCTCCACGACGGCGTCGGTGAGGAAGACCTCGTTGAACTCCGCCTCACCGGTCAGCTGGCGCAGCGGGCGGACCTCGACGCCGGGCTGGCGCATGTCCAGGGCGAAGTAGGTCAGCCCGCGGTGCTTGGCGGCGTCGGGGTCGGTGCGGGCCAGGAGCAGCGCCCGGTCGGCCAGGTGGGCCGAGGAGGTCCACACCTTCTGGCCGGTGACGCGCCACCGGTCGCCGTCCGGCACGGCCCGGGTGGCGACCGCGGCCAGGTCGGAGCCGGCGCCGGGCTCGGAGAAGAGCTGGCACCAGATCTCGCGGCCGGTCCACAGCGGGCGCAGGAACCGCCGCTGCTGCTCGGGCGTGCCGAAGGCGAGGATCGTGGGGGCCGCCATGCCGAGGCCGATGCCGTTGCGACGGGGGTCGTTGTCCGGTGCGCCGGCCGCACCGAGACGGGCGTCCACGACCGGCTGGAGCGCGCGCGGGAGCCCGAGCCCGCCGTGGCCGTCGGGCACGTGCACCCACGCCAGACCGGCGTCGTAGCGGGCGTCGAGGAAGGTGTCCCGCTCGGTGGTGCCCGGGTCGTGCGCCGCGAGCAGCGCGTCGACGCGCTCCTCGAGCCCGGCACGGGCACCGGCGTCGCTCACGGCCGCGTCGCGACCTGGCGCGCGATCTCCGCCTTGGCCAGCGAGTTGCGGTGCACCTCGTCGGGCCCGTCGGCGAAGCGGAGGGTGCGGATCCCGGCCAGCTGCTCGGCCAGCGGGAAGTCCTGGGACAGCCCGCCGGCGCCGTGCGCCTGGATGGCCTTGTCCACGATCCACTGCACGGTGGCCGGCGTGGCGATCTTGATCGCCTGGATCTCCGAGTGCGCCCCGCGGTTGCCGACGGTGTCCATCAGCCAGGCGGTCTTCAGCACCAGCAGGCGCAGCTGCTCCAGGCGCACCCGCGACTCGGCGATCCACTCCCGGATCACGCCCTGCTGCGACAGGGTGCGCCCGAAGGCGACCCGGCTGTCGACCCGTCGGCACATCAGCGTGATCGCCCGCTCGGCCACGCCGATGGAGCGCATGCAGTGGTGGATCCGCCCGGGGCCCAGGCGGGCCTGGGCGATCGCGAAGCCCTCGCCCTCGCCGCCGATCAGGTTCGACACCGGGACCCGGACGTCGTCGAAGCGCAGCTCGGCGTGCCCGCCGTGCTCGTGGTCGTCGTAGCCGAGGACGTGCATCGGGCGGACCACGGTCAGCCCGGGGGTGTCGCGGGGGACCAGCACCTGGCTCTGCTGGCGGTGCCGCTCGGCCTCCGGGTCGGTCTTGCCCATCACGATCATGATCTCGGCGTCGGGGTTCATCGCGCCGGTGATCCACCACTTGCGGCCGTTGAGGACGTACTCGTCGCCGTCGCGCACGATCGAGGTCGCGATGTTCGTGGCGTCCGAGGACGCCACGTCCGGCTCGGTCATCGCGAAGCTGGACCGGATCTCGCCGTCGAGCAGCGGGCGCAGCCAGCGCTCCTGCTGCTCGGGGGTGCCGAACATCGCCAGCACCTCCATGTTGCCGGTGTCCGGGGCGGCGCAGTTCAGCGCGGCCGGGGCGAGGGTGCCGTGGTGGCCGGTGATCTCGGCCAGCGGGGCGTACTGCAGGTTGGTCAGCCCGGCGCCGAGGTCGCCGTGCTCCTTCGGCAGGAAGAGGTTCCACAGGCCGCGGGACCGGGCCTCGGCGCGCAGCTCGGCCAGGACCGGCGCGCGGGACCAGGCCCAGCGCTCCTCGCCGGTGCCGAGCTGCTCGTGGAAGACCGGCTCGGCCGGGACCACGTGGTGCTCCACGAAGTCCCACAGCCGCTGCTGCAGGTCCTGGGTGGTGGCGTCGAGCTCGAAGTCCATGGGGCTCCTCGGGGTGCGGGGCGTGGCGGGGCGTGGCGGGGCGTGGCGGGGCGTGGCGGGTGCGTGCGTGCGGTGGGTCAGGTCAGCGAGCGGGTGGCCTCGAGGCCGGCCGCGAGCAGGGTCGGCACGGCCTCGCCGACACCGTCGAACCCGTCGCCGACCGTCTGGCCCTGCTGGTGGCGGAAGTGGATCCCCTCCAGGATCGCGGCGAGCTTGAAGTAGGCCAGGCCCAGGTGGAAGTCGAGCGTGTCCAGCGCCAGGCCGCCGCCGGCGGCGTACCGCTCGAGGATCGCCTCGGGTCCGGGGTAGCCCGGCGCGCGCGAGGCGTCCGCGACCGCGGCGCCCCCGGTGATGGTGGAGAGCCGGTCGTAGACCAGGAGCAGGGCGACGTCGGTCAGCGGGTCGCCGAGGGTGGCCATCTCCCAGTCGACGACGGCGAGGACCTCCTCGCCGACCCGGTCGGGATCGGCGAGCAGGTTGTCGAGGCGGTAGTCGCCGTGCACGATGCCGGCGCGGACGGCCTCGGCGTCGCCGTCGGGCACGTTCTCCCGCAGCCGGGCGACGAGGGTGTCGGCGTCGGGCAGGTCGCGGCTGGCGGAGCCCTCGAGCTGGCGGGCCCACCGTCGGACCTGTCGCTCCAGGAAGCCCTGCGGGCGGCCCAGCTCCTCCAGCCCGACCGAGCCCGGGTCGACCTGGTGGAGCGCGGCGAGCACGTCGACCATCGCGCCGGCGAGGCGGCCGGTCGCCTCGGGCCCGAGGGCGGCCAGCTGGTCGGCGGTGCGGTACGGCGTGCCGCGCACCAGCTCCATGACGTAGAACTCCGCGCCCAGCACCTCGGTGTCGCGGCACATCGCGAACATCTGCGGGACCGGGACGGCCGTGCCGGCCAGGGCGCTCATCACGGTGTGCTCGCGGCCCATGTCGTGGGCGGTGGCCTGGACGTGGCCGAGCGGGGGGCGGCGCACCACGCGCGCGGTCGTGCCGTCGGTGACCTCGTAGGTGAGGTTGGACTTGCCGCCGGCCAGGAAGCGCGCACTGAGGTCGGGGCCCAGGTCGCCGGGCTGCTCGCGGTCGTACCAGCGGTGGAAGGCGGCGAGGTCCAGACCCTGCAGGTCGGGCGTCTGGTCGGGCGTGTGATCGGGCGTGTGGTCGGTCATCGTTCTCCCAGGGCGCGGGCCTGCAGGCGTCGCATGCCTGCCAGCCAGCGGTCGGTGTCGGTGGCGCGGGCGAGGTAGTACTCGGCCACCTGCGGGTGGGGCAGGACCAGGAAGCGGTCGTCGGCCAGGGAGTCGACCCAGGCCCGGGCGACGTCGTCGGGCTCGAGCGCGGTGTCGTGGGAGAGCAGCGCCTGGAGCGGCCCGGACTCCTGGAGCATCCGGGTGGCCACCCCCTGCGGGCAGATCGCCTGGACGACCACCCCGCGGTCGCCGTAGGTGATGGAGAGCCACTCCGCGAAGGCCACGGCGGCGTGCTTGGTCACCGAGTACGGCGCGCTGCCGATCATCGTGAGCAGGCCGGCCGCGGAGGCGGTGAGGACCATCCGCCCTCCACCGCCGTCCTCGAGCCAGCCGGGGACGAGGGCGCGGGCGGTGCGGACGTGGGCCATCACGTTGACGTCGTGCACCTGGGCCCAGACCTCCTCGGCGGTGTCCAGGCTGGCGCCGGAGGAGGCGCCGTCGCCGAGGTGGCTGCCCGGCGCACCGTCGATCCCGGCGTTGGCGAACCAGACGTCGACGCGGCCGAGCTCGGCCCTGGCCGCCGCGACCAGGGCCTCGACGCCCTCGGGCGAGGCGCAGTCGCCGGGCACGGCCGTGGCGCCGAGCGCGGCGGCGGTCTCCCGGCACGCCTCGGCGTCGAGGTCGTTGACCACGACGCGCGCGCCCTCGCGCACCGCGCGGGCCGCCAGGGCCCGCCCGATCCCGCGGCCCGCGCCGGTGACGACGACGCCGCGGCCGTCGAGGACCTCGGAGGCGGTGGTCATCACACGCCGCCGGTCTGGCTGACGCCGCCGTCGAGGGTCAGGCACTGCCCGGTCACCCAGGACGCCTCGTCGGAGAGCAGGAAGGCCACGGCACTGGCCACGTCGGTGGTCTCGCCGAGCCGCTTCAGCGGGTACGCCGCGGAGACCTCGTCCTCGCGGCCCTCGTAGAGCGCCTCGGCGAACCGGGTCCTGACCACCGCCGGTGCCACGGCGTTGACCCGGACGCCCGGGCCGAGCTCGACGGCGAGGTCGCGGGTCAGGTGGATGAGCAGCGCCTTCGTCGCGCCGTACCAGGAGATGCCCGGGGCCGGCTTGACGCCGGCGAGGGAGGCCACGTTGACCACGGCCCCGCCGTGCTCGCCCATCCACGCCCGGTGGCACTCCTGCACCCAGGCCAGCGCGGCGACGCCGTTGACGTCGACGGTCTTGCGCGCGGCGTCGAGGTCGAGGTCCATCAGGGGTCCGTACGACGGGTTGATGCCGGTGTTGTTGACCAGCAGGTCCAGCCTGCCGAACGCCTCGAGGGTGGCGGCCACGGCCTCGCGGCGGTGGTCGGCGTCGCCGGCGTTGCCGGCCACCGCGATCGCCCGGCCCTCGCCGTGCTCGGCGGTGATCGCCTCGACCGCGGCGGTGAGCGCCTCGGGCTTGCGGGCGGTCAGCGTCACGCGGGAGCCCTCGGCGACCAGGCGCTGCGCGATGGCCAGCCCGATCCCGCGACTGGCTCCGGTGACGATCGCGGCGGTGCCGTCCAGGCCCTGCATGGGCGCCTCCCGGTGGTGGATGAGTTGGGTCGTTGCCGACTGGCTAAGCGCTTGCTTACTCTGGGTCCCGTGACCGTGTCCCGTCAACCCGCCCCGGCGGTCTCGCCGCGCGCCGCGGACGCCCGGGCGCGGCTGCTCGAGGCCGCGGTGACGGCGTTCGCCGAACGCGGCTTCCACGGCACGACGACCCGCGACATCGCCGCCGCGGCCGGCATGTCGCCCGCGGCGCTCTACGTGCACCACCGCTCCAAGGAGGAGCTGCTCTACGAGATCTCCCGTGGCGGTCACCAGCGCACGCTGGACCTGGTGGAGCGGGCCGCCGAGGGCACCGACGACCACCGGGAGCGGCTCGGCCGGGTGGCCGCGGACTTCGTGCGCCACCACGCGCGCGCCCACACCACGGCGCGGATCCTGAACTACGAGCTCGAGGCGCTCGCGCCCGGGCACCGGGCGGAGGTGGAGGGCCTGCGCCGCGCGATCAGCGCCCGGGTCGTCGCGGTCATCGAGGACGGCGCCCACGCCGGCGTCTTCGCCCCGGGTGACGCGCGGATGACCGCGGCGGCCCTGCTCTCGCTGGGCATCGACCTTGCCCGGTGGTTCGACGACGCCCGCGGCTGGGACCCGGACGCGCTGGCGGCGCACTACCGCGAGCTGGCGCTGCGGATGGTCGGCTCGGCGGCGTCCTGACCGACGGTCGGCCACGCCGGACGGGGGGTTCCCCGACCTGGGAGGATGGGGCGTGCCCGACTTCCCGCTCAACCCCGTCGACTCCATCTGGTGGCGCACGGACCGACCCGAGAACCTGATGGTCATCGAGTGCCTGGTCCGGCTCGAGGGGGACCTCGACCGGGAGCGGCTGGCCCGGGTGCTGCAGGAGCGGGTGGTGGACCGGTTCCCCGTCTTCCGGCGACGCCCCGCCCGCTCGCGGCTGCCCGGCGGCCTGCCGCACTGGACGGCGATCGCGGACTTCCGGCTCGAGGACCACCTCGTCGGGGTCCGGCTGCCCCCGGGCAGCGGTGACGCCGCGGTCCAGGAGCACGTCGGGCGCCACCTGGGTCAGCCCCTCGACCCGGGCCGCTCACCGTGGGAGGTGCAGGTCCTCGAGGGCCACCCGGACGGCACCATCCTCTACGCCCGGCTGCACCACGTCCTGGCCGACGGCATCGCGCTGACCCGGGTGCTGCTCTCGCTCACCGACGCCGGGCCGGACGCGCCCGTCGACCCCGGCGCCGGCGCGACGGCGGTCGCCGCCGCTCCGCGGACCAGCCGGCCGACGCCCGGGCGCCTGGCCCGGGTCGGGGCGGGTGCGGCGGCCACCCTGCGCACCCCCGCCGTGCTGGCCAAGCTGCTGCTGAGCCGGACTCCCGCGACCCGGCTCAGCGGCCGGGTCACTCCCGGCAAGGCGGTCGTGTGGTGCGAACCGGTCCCGCTGGACCGGGTCAAGGACGTGGCCCGCAGCGCGGGGGCGACGGTCAACGACGTCCTCGCCGCGGTGCTGGCCGGCGCCCTGCACCGCTACCAGGCCCAGCACCACGCGGTGCCGGTGGACCTGCCCACGATGATCCCGGTCAACCTCCGACCGCTGGACAAGCCGCTGCCGCGACGGCTCGGCAACCGGTTCGCGCTCGTGGTGCTGCGCCTGCCCTCGGGGGTGTCGGGGTCGACGGCGCGGCTTGCGGAGGTGCAGCGGCGGATGAGCCGGATCAAGCGCTCGACCGAACCGGTCGTCACCTTCGCGCTGCTGCACGTGATCGGGCTGCTGGGGGAGTCGGCGGGACGGGGGCTGGTCCGCTTCTTCGCGGCCAAGGCGATCGGGGTCACCACCAACGTGCCCGGCCCGCCGGAGCACCGCTACCTCGCGGGCAGCCGGATCGCGGGGCTGCTGGGGTGGGTCCCGGGGTCGGGGGAGCAGGCCGTCGGGACGTGCATCTTCACCTACGCCGGGTCCGTGCACGTCGGCTTCAAGACCGACAGCGCCGTGGTGCCCGACCCCCAGCGGCTGCTGGCCTGCTTCGAGGCCGAGCTGGAGTCGATGCTGGCCCCCGCCGCGACGCCGGCCCCCCGCCCCACCACGGACCCCGTCCCGGTCTGAGTCACCCGGGGCGTGCGGCCGCAGCTGTAACGCTGTGTTACTTCATCTGGTGCGGCGTCGCGATGCCGCACCAGAATGAGTAACACAGCGTTACAGCGGGCGGTCAGTGCAGGGGGTCGACGCCCGGGTGGTCGCCGATCCGACCGACCAGCTCACCGAGGTGGTGCGTCCCGTCGCCCAGCAGGTGGTCCAGCGCGGTGAGCCGGGCCACGTGGTTGCCCACGGCGTACTCGGCGGTGACCCCGATGCCGCCGTGCAGCTGGATCGCCTCCTGGCCGACGTGGCGCGCGGCCCGGGAGACCTGCAGGGCCGTGCGCCGGGCCGCGTCCGAGGCCGCCTCGGCGTCACCGCTCATCAGCACCATGGTCGCCCACTGCACCATCGAGCTGGCCAGCTCCAGCGAGACGTACATGTCCGCGGCGCGGAACGTGAGCGCCTGGAAGGTGTTGAGCGTGACGCCGAACTGCTTGCGGCTCTTGAGGTAGTCGGTGGTGAGCCGCAGCGCGGTCTCCATCGACCCGAGCGCCTCGTTGGCGGCGGTGATGCGGCCGACGTCGAGGATGGTGGCCACGGTGGCGGCGCGGTCGGCGACCTCGCCCAGGGGCGTGGCCGCGGTGCCGGAGAAGGTCACCTTGGCCGCACGACCGCCGTCGTAGGTGCGGTAGGAGTCGCGCTGCAGGTCGGCGGCGTCGCCGTCGACCAGGAACAGCCCGGTGCCGCCGTCGGGCAGCGCCGCGGTCACCACGAGGGTGTCGGCGCGGGCGCCCTGCACGACGGGCTCCTTGACGCCCTCGAGCGTCCAGGACCCGCCCTGCTCGGTGGCGGTGACCGCGGAGGCGGTCGACACCCAGCCGCGGCCCGGCTCGTCGTGGGCCAGGGCGAGCACCCGCTCGCCGGCGGCCACGGCGCCCAGGACCTCCTCGCGCTGCTCGGCGCCGCCGGCCGCCGAGACCAGGCCGCCGGCGAGGACCACGCAGGTCAGGAACGGCTCCGGGGCGATGACCCGGCCCATCTCCTGGGCCACGATGCCGATCTCGACCGGTCCGGCGCCGACGCCGCCGTCGGCCTCGGCGTAGGGCAGCCCGAGGATGCCCATCTCGGCCATCCGGGCCCACTGCTTCTCGTCGAAGCCGGGCTCGTCGTTGACCGTCCGGCGGCGGTGCTCGTGGTCGGAGTAGGTCTTGCCGACCAGGCCGCGCACCGCGTCCCGGAGTGCGACCTGCTCGTCGTCGTAGGTGAAGTCCATGTCTGTCCCGTCTCCCTCAGAGCCCGAGGATCGTCTTGCTGATGATCTGACGCTGGACCTCGTTCGACCCGCCGTAGATGGAGGCCTTGCGCAGGTTCAGGTAGGTCGGCGTCGCGCGGCGGGCGTACCCGGGCAGCGCGGAGCCGTCGTCGGCGCCGGAGGCCAGGGAGGCCGGCCCGGCGAGGTCGACCGCGAGCTCGCTGACGGCCTGCTGGAGCTCGGTGCCCTTGAGCTTCAGCACCGAGCTGGCCGGGTGCGGCTCGCCGCCCTCGGAGTGGGCGACCACGCGCAGCGCGGTCAGCTCGAGGGCGAGCAGCTCGTTCTCCAGCTCGGCGACCCGCGCCGCGAGCAGCGGGTCCGCGGCGACGCGCTCGGCGTACCGCTCCTTGGCCAGGGCCAGGTTGCGCTTGGTCGCGGCCACCGGGGCGACGCCGACGCGCTCGTTGCCGAGCAGGAACTTCGCGATCGTCCAGCCGCCGTCGACCTCGCCGACGAGGTGGGCGCCGGGGACCCGGACGTCGGAGAACCAGACCTCGTTGACCTCGTGGCCGCCGTCGATGAGCTCGATCGGTCGGACCTCGACACCGGGGGAGGTCATGTCGATGAGCAGCATCGAGATGCCGGCCTGCTTCTTCACGTCCGGGTTGGTGCGCACCAGGGTGAAGATCCAGTCGCCGTGCTGGCCGAGCGTGGTCCAGGTCTTCTGCCCGTTGACCACCCAGTCGTCGCCGTCGCGGACCGCGGTGGTGCGCAGGCTGGCCAGGTCGGAGCCGGCGTCGGGCTCGGAGAAGCCCTGGCTCCACCAGACGTCGAGGTTCGCGGTCGGAGCCATGAAGCGCTCCTTCAGCTCCTCGCTGCCGAACTGGGCGAGCACGGGGCCGATCATCGAGGTGTTGAAGGCCAGCGGCGCGGGCACGAAGGCGCGCTGCATCTCCTCGTTCCACAGGTGGCGGCGCAGGTCGGACCAGCCGCGGCCGCCGTACTGCTCCGGCCAGTGGGGGACGGCGAGGCCGGCGGCGTTGAGCGCCTGCTGGCTGGCCACGATCTGCTCCTTGGAGAGCTCGTGACCCTCCTTGACCGCGTCCCGGATCTCCTCGGGCACCTTCGTGGTGAAGAAGTCGCGCATCTCCTCGCGGAACGCGCGGTCCTCCTCGGACAGCTCGAGCTGCATCGCTCGCCTCCTGCTCGCATCGGTGGGCGGCCGCCTGCGACCGCCGTACGGGCGCCGTGACCCGACGTCCGGGTCCATCATGACGCGCGGACCTACGCGTCGGTAACCCCGCCCGGACCTCGTCAGGGCACGGCGCCCTGCGCGCGCCGGTGGCGGCAGGGGAGGATGGGACCGTGGGACACGTCGAGGTCGGTGGAGTGCGCTACGAGCTGCCCGACGGGAGGGTGCTGCTCGACGACGTCTCCTTCCGGGTCGGCGACGGGGCGAAGGTGGCCCTGGTCGGCGCCAACGGCGCGGGGAAGACGACGCTGCTGCGCATCGTCACCGGGGAGCTCGACCCGCACGCCGGCGCCGTGACCCGCAGCGGCGGCCTGGGCGTGATGCGCCAGATGGTGAGTGCCGGGCTGGGCCGGCCGGGCACGCCCGACGGCGAGCCGACCGTGGCGGACCTGCTCCTGTCGGTGTCGCCGGCGCCGGTGCGCACCGCGGCCGCGGCCGTGGACAGGTGCGAGCTGGCGCTGATGGACACCGACGACGAGCCCACGCAGCTGCGCTACGCCGCCGCGCTGGGCGACTACGCCGACGCCGGGGGCTACGACGTCGAGGTCACCTGGGACGTCTGCACCGTCCGGGCGCTCGGGGTGCCCTTCGACCGGGTGCGGCACCGGGAGCTGCGCACGCTGTCCGGCGGCGAGCAGAAGAGGCTGGTGCTGGAGTACCTCCTGGCCGGGCCGGACGAGGTGCTGCTGCTCGACGAGCCCGACAACTTCCTCGACGTGCCGGGCAAGACCTGGCTCGAGGGACGGATCCGCGACTCCGGCAAGACGATCCTGTTCGTCAGCCACGACCGGGAGCTGCTCGCCAACACCGCGACCCGGGTGGTCACCGTCGAGCTGGGGGCCGCGGGCAACACGGTGTGGACCCACCCGGGCGGCTTCGCGTCGTACCACGACGCGCGCCGCGACCGGTTCGCCCGCCTCGAGGAGCTGCGCCGCCGCTGGGACGAGGAGCACGCCAAGCTGGTGGCCCTGGTGCTGCGCTACCGGGTGAAGTCGGAGTTCAACGACGGGCTGGCCGCGCAGTACAAGGCCGCGCAGACCCGGCTGCGCAAGTTCGAGGAGGCCGGGCCGCCGACCGAGCAGCCGCGCGAGCAGCAGGTGACGATGCGCCTCACCGGCGGGCGGACGGGCAAGCGGGCCGTGGTGTGCGAGCGGCTCGGGCTGACCGGGCTGATGGAGCCCTTCGACCTGGAGGTCTGGTACGGCGAGCGGGTCGCGGTGCTCGGCTCGAACGGTTCCGGCAAGTCGCACTTCCTGCGGCTGCTCGCAGCCGGAGGCTCCGACCCCGACGTCGAGCACCGCCCGGTCGAGGAGAAGCCGGTCGAGCCGGTGCCGCACACCGGACGCGCCCGGCTCGGCGCCCGCGTGCGCCCGGGCTGGTTCGTGCAGACCCACGAGCACCCCGAGCTGCGCGGCCGCACCCTCCTGGAGGTGCTGCACCGCGGCGAACGGGGCCCGGACGGCGGCGGCCGGGCCGGGATGGGTCGCGAGCAGGCCGCCCGGGTGCTGGACCGCTACGAGCTGGCCCACGCGGGGGAGCAGCGCTTCGAGCAGCTGTCGGGCGGACAGCAGGCCCGCTTCCAGATCCTGCTCCTGGAGCTGTCCGGCGCCACGCTGCTGCTGCTCGACGAGCCCACCGACAACCTCGACGTGCAGTCGGCCGAGGCCCTGGAGACGGGGCTGGAGGCGTTCGCCGGCACCGTGCTGGCCGTGACCCACGACCGCTGGTTCGCCCGCGGCTTCGACCGGTTCCTGGTCTACGGCGCGGACGGCGAGGTCTACGAGGCCGACGGCCCGGTCTGGGACGAGGCGCGGGTGGCCCGGCCCCGCTGACCGCCCGGCCGCTGACCGCCCGGCCGCTGACCGCCCGGCCGGGTCGGCCGGCCGACGTCTCAGCCGTCGGAGCCGAGGGTCAGCATGGTGGTCTGCTCCTCGTCCCCGCGGACGTAGGTGACCTCGACCTGGTCGCCGGGCCGGTAGCTGCGCACCGTGGTGATCAGGGAGTCCGGGTCGGCGATGCGGGCACCGTCGATGCCGGTGACCACGTCGTCGGCCGCCAGCCCCGCCTCCTGGGCCGC
This sequence comes from uncultured Actinomycetota bacterium, assembly GCA_963781475.1. Classification (GTDB taxonomy): domain Bacteria; phylum Actinomycetota; class Actinomycetes; order Propionibacteriales; family Nocardioidaceae; genus Nocardioides. The sequence continues at coordinate 83,949 of CAWAGJ010000005.1, forward strand.
GGAGCCGTCGGTCACCTCGGCGACCTGGGCGCCGGCGGCGACCGGCGCACCGCCCTCGGTCGTGGACTGCACCGGCTGCACGGAGATCCCGAGCAGCGCGTGCGTGGGCTGCTCGCCGGCGTTGATCTGCTCCACGATCGGCAGCACGTCGTCGATCGGGATGGCGAAGCCGAGCCCGATCGAGCCGGACGTCTCGCCCGCGACCGGGCTGCCGCTGGTGCGGATCGAGGAGTTGATGCCGACCACGCGGCCCTGGGAGTCGACCAGCGGCCCGCCGCTGTTGCCGGGGTTGATCGCGGCGTCGGTCTGCACCGCCGGGTAGGCGGTGACGTTGCCCTCGGCGTCCCGCCCGACGTCGACCGGCCGGCCGAGCGCGCTGACGATGCCCGAGGTCACCGTGGCGTCGAGCCCGAACGGCGAGCCGATCGCCACGACGTCCTCGCCCACGTTGAGGCCCTCCGAGCTCCCGATCGTCGCCGGGGTGAGGCCGGAGACGCCCGTGGCCTGCACGACCGCGATGTCGGTGATCGGGTCGAGCCCGACGATCTCGGCCGGGGCGGTGCTCCCGTCGCTGAAGGAGATCGTGATGGAGCCGCCGCCCTCGGCCACCTCGGCGACGTGGTTGTTGGTCAGGATCCGGCCGTCGGAGGAGATGATCACGCCCGAGCCCGACCCCGAGCCCTCCTCGCCGGCGACGTCGAGCCGCACCACCGACGGCAGGACCGCCTCGGCCACCTGCTCGACGTCGGTGCGGGTGCCGTCCTCCTCGCCGGTGTCGACCACGGCCGAGGTCGTCACCGCACCGTCGCCACCGCCGCCGCCCGGGGCGCCGTCCTCGTCGAACCAGGTCGAGTACGCCGCCGCGCCGCCCACGCCGGCGGCGGCACCGACGACCAGGGCGGCGGTCAGGACGCCGGCGGCGAAGCGCGCCCGACCGGGGGTGCGCTGCGGGGGCGCCGGGGCGGGCGCCCCGAAGGAGCCGAACGCGGTGGTCGGCTCGTGCTCCCACGCACCGGAGGGCGGGGTCGACGGGGGGCCGGCGGCGGGGCGGTCGGCGGGAGCGTTGTTCTCGGACATGTCACCACTCTCGGGCGTCGGCCTGTGAGCAGCCTGAGACGGGCCTGACCGTCGGCCAAGAACCGGGGGCGTGCGCGGGGGAGCCCGGCCGGGACCCGTCGGCGGGCTGGTCGCGCTTGTCGGGCGGCGTGCCCCGGGTCACACTCGGGGATGACCGCGCCGCGCCCGACCTTCGTCGACGACCGGCTCGCCCACTGGGCCGCGACCACCCCGGGGGCCGAGGCGATGACCTACCTCGGGCGGACCTGGACCTGGGCCGGCTGGGAGGACCGGGTACGCCGGGCCGCCGGCGCCCTGCGCGGTCTCGGCGTCGGGCGCGGCGACGTGGTGGCGTTCCTGGACAAGAACCACCCGGCCTGCGTCGAGCTGTCCCTGGCGGCCGCGTCGCTCGGGGCGGCCAACGCGATCGTGAACTGGCGCCTGGCCGAGGACGAGGTGCGCCACACCCTCGACGACTGCCGGGCCCGGGTGCTGGTGGTCGGCTCGGAGCTGGCGCCCCTGGTCGGGGCCGTCCGGGACCGCCTGCCCCACCTCCGGCACGTCGTCGAGGTGACGCCCGACGGGGGCGAGGGCGACGGGTGGGAGGCGATGCTGGCCGGCGCGGAACCGGTCGGCCGCGACCCCGCGGTGGAGCCCGACGACGTGTGCCTGGTGATGTACTCCTCCGGCACCACCGGGCGCCCGAAGGGCGTCATGCTCACCCAGGCCGCGATGGTCGCCCACACCCTGGCGGCCCACGACGGCTGGGAGTTCCGGCCCGGGGAGAAGTCCATGGTCGCGATGCCGCTGTTCCACGTCGGCGGCTCGTCCTACGTCCTGTTCGGCCTGCACGACGGGGTCCCCAGCGTGATGACGCGCGAGCCCGACGCCGCCTCCCTCGGCGGGGCGATCCTGGCCGGTGCCACGGCGACCTTCCTGGTGCCGGCGGTGCTGGCCCAGGTGCTGCGGTCGGGCCCCGAGGCGGTCGCGCTCTTCGGCCGCCTCACCACCTACACCTACGGCGCCGCCCCGATGCCGCTCCCGCTGCTGCGCGAGGCGATGGAGGTCTGGCCGGACACCGACTTCATCCAGGTCTACGGCCTGACCGAGGTGGCGGGGGTGGCCACGCACCTGCTGCCGGAGACCCACCGGGAGGCGATGGCCTCCGGGCGCCACGACCTCCTCGTCTCCGCCGGCCGGCCGCTGCCGGGGGTCGAGGTCCGCGTGGTCTCGCCCGACACCCTCACCGACGTCGGCACCGACGCACCCGGAGAGCTGTGGCTGCGCACCCCGCAGCTGATGAAGGGCTTCCTCGGACGCCCGGAGGAGACGGCCGCCGCGGTCACCGAGGACGGGTGGTTCCGCACCGGCGACCTCGGCAGGGTCGACGCCGAGGGGTACGTGTTCGTGGAGGACCGGCTCAAGGACCTGATCATCACCGGGGGCGAGAACGTCTACGGCCCGGAGGTCGAGCGGGTGCTGGCCGAGCACCCGGCCGTCGCGGAGGTCGCCGTGATCGGCGTGCCGCACGACCGCTGGGGGGAGACGGTGAAGGCCGTGGTGTCCCTGCGCCCCGGCGCGAGCGCGACCCCGGCGGAGCTGATCGAGCACTGCCGGACGTTGCTGGCGGGCTTCAAGGCGCCGACCTCGGTCGACGTGCTCGCGGTGCTGCCGCGCAACCCCACCGGCAAGATCCTCAAGCGCGAGCTCCGCCGGCCCTACTGGGCCGACCGCGACCGCGCCGTCCTCTGACCGCGGGCGCACCCCGGTGGGGGGCCGCCCCGCTGGCAGGGTGGGGGCCATGAGCGACCCCACGAGCCCCACCTCCGCCGGCTCCGCCACCGCCTCCGCCACCGCCTCCTCCGCCCCCGTCGTCGTCGTGACCGGGGCCAACGGGCTGGTCGGCGCCCGGACCTGCGCGGCCCTCCTCGCCCGCGGCGCCACGGTCCGCGCCCTCGTCCGCCGGGCCGGGACCGCGCCCGACGGGTGCGAGGAGCTCGTGGGGGACTTCGGCGACCAGGACGTCGCGGACGCCGCGGTGCTGGGCGCCGACGCGGTCGTCACCACCGTGCACCCGATGGGCAGCGACCTGGCCACCCAGCGACGGGTGGCGGTCGAGGGCACGCCGCTGCTGGCGCGCGCGGCGGCCGACGCCGGCGTCGCGCGTCTGGTGCACGTCTCCACCGCGGCCGTCTACGACCGGTCGCCGGGCCGGGGCGACGTCGACGAGCACGCGGACCTGGTCGACCAGGACGGTGGTGACTACCCGGTGACCAAGCGCGAGACCGACGAGGCCCTGGCCGCGGTCGACGGGCTGACCCGGGTGCTGCTGCGCCCGCCGGCCATCCTCGGTGCGGGCGCGAGCTCGGTGTGGAACGTCCTGCGCCCGGCGGCGGTGCGCGACGACCCGTCCGCCCGGCAGGTGGACCCCCGCAAGAGCTTCGCGTGGGTCCACGTCGACGACCTCGCCGCGCTGGCCGCGGACGTCGCCACCGGGCGCGTGCCGGAGGCCGACGACGCCGCGCGGGGACCGGTGGCGGGGGAGTGCACCGCGGTGAACGTGGCGGCCGGGCCCGCGACCTGGCGTGACTACCTCGGTGCGGTGACCGAGGCCCTCGGCGTCGAGCCCGCCTGGGTCGAGGGCGAGGAGTGGACCGGTCAGGTGCGCGCCGACCGGGCCCACGGCTGGGGCTGGGCGCCGCAGGTCGACCTCGGCGCGGCCCTCGACGAGGTGCGCGCGGGCCTCAGCCGGGGCTGAGCAGCCCGCGGTCGACCAGGTCGGCCCGCAGCGCGGCCGCGTCGGTGAAGAGCAGCGCGTCCAGGCCGGCCGCGGCCCCGGCGGCGACGTTGTCGGCACGGTCGTCGACGAAGACCAGCCGCTCCAGCGGCACGCCGGTCCGCCGGCGCAGCACCTCGAAGACCCGCGGGTCGGGCTTGGCCACGCCCTCGGTCCCCGAGACCACGACGTCCTCGAGCAGGCCGAGCACCTCGAACCGCGCGGGGGCGTGCGGCCACAGCTCGTGGCTCCAGTTCGTCAGCGCCCAGAGACGTGCTCCGCGCGCGTGCAGCTCCCGGACCACCGCACCGGTGCCCGGCACCTCCCCGCGCAGGGAGGCCGCGAAGTGCTCGCGGTAGGCGCGCACGTGCGGGAGCCAGCGCGGGTGGTCACGGGCCACGGCCGCGAGGGCGTCGTCCCAGTCCTGGCCCGCGTCCGGGCCGTGGTTGACGGCGTGGAAGTCGATCTCGTCGGAGGCCAGGAAGGCGCGCGCCTCCGGCTCGCCGACGCCGGCGGCGACCGCGTGGAAGGGGTCCCAGTCCACGACCACGTTGCCGAGGTCGAGCACCACCCCGACCGGGCGGGCCGGCGGGACGCCGGTCACAGGAACAGGCGCGGGTCGAAGTCGTCGATCGGGATGACCCGCATCCGCGGCAGCCGGGTGGTGAAGGCGGCCACGTCGTCCTCGAGGTCGAAGACCTCCAGCCCCCGCGGCACGAGCGAGGAGAACTGGTGGTTGCGGAACTCGGTGAACCCGACGAGGCCCACCCGGCGCGCGGAGCCGTCCAGCAGCGCCCCGACGTGCTCGAAGAAGTCCCCGTCGTTGCTGACCAGGACCACGTCGGCCTCGCGGAGCGCGATCTCCTCGAGCGTCCGCAGGATCGCGATGTCCACGACCTTCTGCCCCGGCGCGCCCTGCAGCGGGATCGGCCGGTAGTGCAGCGCGGTCAGCGCCTGCACGAAGGACATCGGCAGCTCGCCGTTGACGGCGAGGTAGAACAGCCCGCTCGGCTCGCACTCCCACTCGGTGGCCACGAAGTCGAGCAGGCGCTCCCAGCGGGGCCGTTCGGCCGGCTGGGGGCGCCTGCCCAGGATCGAGTTGCCGAGGGTGGCGTCGATGTTCTCCCCGTCGACGAGGACGTACGTCGGGGAGGTCACCCTCAGGCCCAGCGCTCCGAGGCGGGGACGAAGTCGAGCGTCCGGGCCCCGGTGTAGATCTGCTTGGGGCGGGCGATCCGCTGCTCCTTGTCCTGCACCAGCTCGAGCCACTGCGCCAGCCAGCCGGGCGTGCGCCCGATCGCGAACAGCACGGTGAACATCTCCGGCGGGAACTGGAAGGCCTCGTAGATGAGACCGGAGTAGAAGTCGACGTTCGGGTAGAGCTTGCGCTGGACGAAGTACTCGTCCTCCAGCGCGATCTTCTCCAGCTCCAGCGCGATCTCGAGCAGCGGGTTGACCCCGGTGACCTCGAACACGTCGTCGGCGGCCTTCTTGATGATCCGCGCCCGGGGGTCGTAGTTCTTGTAGACCCGGTGCCCGAAGCCCATCAGCTTCTCGTTGCCGTCCTTCACGCCCGCGATGAAGGAGGGGATGTTCTCCTTCGAGCCGATCCGGCGCAGCATCCGCAGCACGGCCTCGTTGGCGCCGCCGTGCAGCGGGCCGTAGAGCGCGCCGACGCCGGCGGCGACCGCGGAGTACGGGTCGACCTGGGTCGAGCCGACGCTGCGCACGGCGTTGGTGGAGGCGTTCTGCTCGTGGTCGGCGTGCAGGATGAAGAGCACGTCGAGCGCCTTGACCAGCCGCGGGTCCGGCTCGAAGGTCTTCTCGCTCATCTTGAACAGCATCGAGAGGAAGTTCGCGGTGTAGCCCAGGTCGTTGTCGGGGTAGACGAACGGCTTGCCCTGCGCGTGGCGGAACGACCAGGCCCCCAGCGTCGGCATCTTGGCGATCATCCGCACGATCTGCATGTGGCGGTTGGCCGGCTCGTGGATGTCCCGGGCGTCGGGGTAGAAGGTCGACAGCGCGCCCACGGAGGCCATCAGCATGCCCATCGGGTGGGCGTCGTAGCGGAAGCCCTCCATGAACGTCTTGATGTTCTCGTGCACGAAGGTGTGGTAGGTGATCTCGTGCTCCCAGGCGTCGAACTCCGCCTTGGAGGGCAGCGAGCCGTGGTTGAGCAGGTAGGCCACCTCGAGGAAGTTCGAGCCCTCGGCGAGCTGCTCGATCGGGTAGCCCCGGTACTCCAGGATCCCCTCGTCCCCGTCGATGTAGGTCACCGACGAGCGGCAGGAGGCGGTGTTGACGAAGCCGGGGTCGTAGACGGCCAGGCCGGGCTGGTCCTCCCCGGCCTTGATCTTCCCGAGGTCGGCGGCCTTGATGGCGCCGTCGGCGATCGGGAGGTCGTACTCCTGCCCGGTGCGGTTGTCGCGTACGGTGAGAGAGTCAGTCACGCCCCACAACCTAGACCGCGCGCCGCGAGCGGCGCCATCGGGTGGTGGACCAGGTGAGACGGGCGCCGCCGCGACACCGGCGTACGGGTCGTTTTGACCTGTGCGCGGACGCCGCCGTAACATCGACGGTCGCGGCCAGCCGCGCTATCGACTCCAGGTGCGCCACCGCACCGATCCGGCCCCGAGCGGGCGCACTGCCCGCCGGAAGCCCCGCTCCACCGACACCGACGAGAAGGCCTATCACCGTGCGTACGTACAGCCCGAAGCCCGCTGACATCCAGCGTGCGTGGCACGTCATCGACGCCGAGGACGTGGTCCTCGGCCGACTCGCCGTCGAGACCGCCACGCTGCTGCGCGGCAAGCACAAGCCGATGTACGCCCCGCACATGGACGTCGGCGACTTCGTCGTCGTCGTCAACGCCGAGAAGGTGTCGATCAGCGGCGACAAGGCCACCAAGAAGATGGTCTACCGCCACTCCGGCTACCCGGGCGGCCTGTCCGCGACGCCGATCGGCGAGCTGCTCGCCAAGGACGCGCGCAAGGCCGTGGAGAACGCCGTGTGGGGCATGCTCCCCAAGAACAAGCTGGGTCGCGCCATGCTCGGCAAGCTCAAGGTCTACTCGGGTCCCACCCACCCGCACGAGGCGCAGCAGGTCACGCCGTTCGAGATCCGCCAGGTCACCCAGTGACCCTGCTCGCCCCGGCGAGCAGCAGCAGCACCCCTACGTACGCACCAGATGAGCACCAGTGAGGAATGACGTGGCTGACACCACCGAGGTCGAGGAGACCTACCAGGCCGACGAGCAGGGCGTCGCCTACAGCTCCGAGACCGTGCCCAGCGCCGAGTCCACGGACCGCCCCGCCACCATCGCCCCCGCGGCGGCCACCGGCCGTCGCAAGGAGGCCGTGGCCCGCGTGCGCATCGTCCCGGGCACCGGCCAGTGGCGCGTGAACGGCCGCACGCTGGACTCGTACTTCCCGAACAAGCTGCACCAGCAGGTCGTCAACGAGCCGTTCGCCGCGACCCAGCTCGAGGGCCGCTTCGACGTCGTCGCCCGCATCCACGGCGGCGGCATCACCGGTCAGGCCGGCGCGCTGCGCCTGGGCGTGGCCCGGGCGCTCAACGACGTCGACCTCGACGCCAACCGCGCGACCCTGAAGGCCGCCGGCCTGCTCACCCGCGACTCCCGCGCCATCGAGCGCAAGAAGGCCGGTCTGAAGAAGGCCCGCAAGGCGCCCCAGTTCAGCAAGCGCTGATCCGCGGCGGACGACCTGTCGTGGACCGGCTCTTCGGCACCGACGGCGTCCGCGGCCTGGCCAACGGCACGCTGACCGCCGAGCTCGCCCTGGAGCTCGGCGTCGCGGCCGCGCGCGTCCTCGTCGAGGACGGGTCGTACGCCGGCCCGCGGCCGCTGGCCGTGGTGGGCCGCGACACGCGTGTGTCGGGCCAGTTCCTGGAGCACGCGGTCGTCGCCGGCCTCGCCTCGGCCGGGATGGACGTGCTGCGGCTGCGGGTGCTGCCCACGCCGGGCGTGGCGCACCTCACCGGCACCCTCGGCGCCGACCTGGGCGTGGTCATCAGCGCCTCGCACAACCCGATGCCCGACAACGGGATCAAGCTCCTGGCCCGCGGCGGCCGCAAGCTCGACGACGCCGTCGAGCGCGAGATCGAGGCCCACCTGGGCCACCCGTGGGACCGCCCGACCGGGGCCGACGTCGGCCGCGTCACGCCGTACGGGCCCGCGGTCGAGGACTACGCCGCCCACCTGGTGCGCACCGTCGAGCGCCCGCTGGCCGGCCTGAAGGTCGTCCTCGACTGCGCGCACGGCGCCGCCTCCGAGGTCGGGCCGCGCGTCCTGCTGGACTCCGGGGCCACCGTGGTGGCGATCGGCGACGCGCCGGACGGCACGAACATCAACGACGGCTACGGCTCGACCTACCTGGAGCGGCTCTCCGCCGCGGTGGTCGAGCACGGCGCCGACGCGGGCTTCGCCGTCGACGGCGACGCCGACCGGTGCCTGGCCGTCGACCACACCGGTGCGGTCGTCGACGGCGACCAGATCATGGCGCTGCTCGCCCTCGGCCTGCACGAGCAGGGCCTGCTGGTGCGCGACACCGTGGTCGCCACGGTGATGAGCAACCTCGGCTTCGTCCAGGCCCTCGAGCAGGCCGGCGTCACGGTCCTGCGCACCGCGGTGGGTGACCGGTACGTCCTGGAGGCGATGAACGCCGGCGGCTACAACCTCGGCGGCGAGCAGTCGGGCCACGTGATCCTCAGCGACCACGCCACCACCGGCGACGGCCTGCTGACCACGCTGCAGGTGCTGGCCCGGATGGCCTCCACCGGCCGCACCCTGGCCGACCTCGCCGGCGTGATGACCCGCCTGCCGCAGGTGCTGCTGAACGTCCGCGGCGTCGACCGCACCCGCACCGACGACGCGCAGGTCCTGGCCGCCGTGGCGGCCGAGGAGCACCTCCTCGGCGACGAGGGTCGCGTGCTGCTGCGCGCCTCGGGCACCGAGCCCATGGTGCGGGTGATGGTCGAGGCGCCGGCCCAGGACCGTGCCGCCGCCGTGGCCGAGCGCCTGGCCGCCGTCGTGCGCGAGCGCCTGGCCCTGTAGCGGAATGGGCCACGGCCCCGCCGGGTTGGGCCGGGCATGACCGACACCCCGGAGAAGATCGTCTACACCGCCCGCGCCACCGTGACCGGCGGTCGTGCCGGCCGCGCCCGCAGCGAGGACGGGGTCCTCGACCTGGCGCTGACGGCCCCGCAGGAGACGGGAGGGCCCGGCACCGGCACCAACCCCGAGCAGCTGTTCGCGCTCGGCTACGGCGCCTGCTTCCAGGGCGCCCTGGGCCTGGTGGCCAGGAAGGAGGGCGTCGACACCTCCGCCTCGGTGGTCGAGATCGCGATCGGGTTCGGACCCGAGGGCCGGTCCTTCGCGATCACCGCCGACATCACCGCCACGATCCCCGGCGTGGACGACGACACCGCCCAGCGCCTGGTCGAGACCGCCCACCAGGTCTGCCCCTACTCCAAGGCCACCCGCGGCAACGTGCCCGTCACGGTGACCGGCCGGGGCGCCTGAGCGCGCCTCGTGCCACGCGGGAGCCGCCGTCTCAGACCTTGCGGAGGCGGACGTACCGCACGGAGTGGTCGCGGTCCTTGCGCAGCACCAGGGTGGCGCGGGACCGGGTGGGCAGGATGTTCTCGACCAGGTTCGGCCCGTTGATGGTGTCCCAGATCCGCTCCGCCTCCCGGACGGCCTCGCCGTGGGAGAACGCGGCGTACCGCGCGAAGTAGGAGCCGGGGTCACGGAACGCGGTCTCGCGCAGGTGCAGGAACCGGGAGACGTACCAGTCCCGGATCTTGTCCCGCCCGGCGTCGACGTAGACGGAGAAGTCGAAGAAGTCGCTCAGGGTCAGCCCGGCGCTGCCGTCCTCGCGCACGCGTGCCGGCTGCAGGACGTTCAGGCCCTCGATGATCACGATGTCGGGGCGCTTGACCACGACCTGCTCCCCGGGCACGACGTCGTAGACCAGGTGCGAGTACGTCGGGGCGACGACCTCGTCCCGCCCGGACTTGAGGTCGACCACGAAGCGCAGCAGCGCGCGGCGGTCGTAGGACTCGGGGAAGCCCTTGCGCTGCAGCAGGCCTCGGCGCTCGAGCTCGGCGTTGGGGTAGAGGAACCCGTCGGTGGTGACCAGCGCGACGTTGGGGTGCTCGGGCCAGTGGGCGAGCATCTGCTGCAGCACCCGGGCGGTGGTCGACTTGCCCACGGCCACCGAGCCGGCGAGACCGATCACGAACGGCGTGCGCGGCGGCGTGCGCTGGTGCAGGAACGCCTCGGTGTCGTGGTGCAGCTTGCCCGCCGACTCGACGTACATGCTCAGCAGCCGGGACAGCGGCAGGTAGACGTCCTGGACCTCGCGCAGGTCCAGGCTGTCGCCCAGACCGCGCAGCCGGGTGATCTCCTCGTCGCTGAGCGGGGCCTCGACGTGGGGCGTCAGCGCGGCCCAGGTGTCGCGGTCCAGCTCCAGGTAGGGCGACGGTTCGCGGCGGGCGTTCTCCGCGACCGGGGGGCTCGCGCCGGCGGACATGGGTGGAGTCTGGCAGCCGCGCCGCTGCACGGGTCGTCCGGGCCGGGCCCCGGGCTCGGTAGAGTCGTTGCCCATGTGCGGGATCGTGGGCTACGTCGGGCCGAAGTCAGCCCAGGAGGTCGTCGTCGAGGGACTGCGCCGCCTGGAGTACCGGGGATACGACTCCGCGGGGGTGGCGCTCGTCGTGGACGGTGCGCTGGCCGTGGACAAGAAGGCCGGGAAGCTGGCCAACCTGGAGAAGGCGATCGCCGAGACGCCGCTCCCCGCGGCGACCACCGGCATCGGGCACACCCGGTGGGCCACCCACGGGCCCCCGACCGACGCGAACGCGCACCCGCACCTCGGTGAGGCCCGCCGGGTCGCGCTGGTGCACAACGGGATCATCGAGAACTTCGACGCGATCCGCGCCCAGCTCGAGGCCGACGGCCACCAGCTGGTCTCCGACACCGACACCGAGGTCGTGGCCCACCTCGTCGAGCTGCAGGTCCGCTCCGGGGTCGGGCTGACCGAGGGCATGCAGCGCGTGTGCCAGGTCCTCGAGGGGGCCTTCACCCTCGTCGCGGTGGACGCCGAGGACCCCGACCGGGTCGTCGCGGCCCGCCGGAACTCCCCGCTGGTCGTCGGCCTCGGGGACGGCGAGAACTTCCTCGGCTCCGACGTGGCCGCCTTCATCCAGCACACCCGCGAGGCGCTGGAGCTGGGCCAGGACACCGTGGTCACCATCACCGCGGACGGCGTCGCGGTGACCGACTTCTACGGCGTGCCGCAGGACGGCGTGCGGTACCACGTCGACTGGGACCTCTCGGCCGCCGAGAAGGACGGGCACGACTGGTTCATGCGCAAGGAGATCTTCGAGCAGCCGCGCGCCGTCGCGGACTCGCTGCTGGGTCGGCGCACCCGTACCGGCGCCCTGCAGCTGGACGAGATGCGGCTCTCGGACCAGGAGATCCGCGACATCGACAAGATCATCATCATCGCGGCCGGCACGTCGTTCTACGCCGGGATGGTGGCCAAGTACGCGATCGAGCACTGGTGCCGGGTGCCGGTCGAGGTGGAGCTGTCCAGCGAGTTCCGCTACCGCGACCCGATCCTGGACTTCTCGACCCTGGTGGTGGCCATCAGCCAGTCCGGCGAGACCGCGGACACCCTCCAGGCGATCCGCCACGCGCGCACGCAACGCTCGAAGGTCCTCGCGATCTGCAACACCAACGGCTCGACGATCCCGCGGGAGTCCGACGCGGTGATCTACACCCACGCCGGGCCCGAGATCGGCGTGGCCTCCACCAAGGGCTTCCTGACCCAGCTGGTGGCCACCTACCTGCTCGCGCTCTACATCGCCCAGGTGAAGGGCACCCGCTACGGGGACGAGATCGCCGAGGTGATGCGTCAGCTCGAGGCGGTGCCGGCGCAGATCGAGGAGCTCCTCGGGCGGTGCGAGGAGGTCTACGCGCTGGCCCGCGAGCACGTCGCGGCCACCTCGGTGCTGTTCCTGGGCCGCCACGCCGGCTACCCGGTGGCGCTGGAGGGGGCGCTGAAGCTCAAGGAGATCGCCTACCTCCACGCCGAGGGCTTCGCGGCGGGCGAGCTCAAGCACGGCCCGATCGCGCTGGTCACCGAGGGCCTGCCGGTGCTGTGCGTCGTGCCGCCGCGCGGGCGCGACCAGCTGCACGCGAAGATGCTGTCGGGCATCCAGGAGGTCCGGGCCCGCGGCGCCGTGACGATCTGCCTGGCCGAGGACGGCGACGACGCGATCCCGCGCTACGCCGACCACCTGATCCGCCTGCCCCAGGTCCCGGTGCTGCTCCAGCCGCTGGTGGCCACCGTGCCCCTCCAGCTGTTCGCCTGCGAGCTGGCGACCGGGCTGGGCCACGACGTGGACCAGCCCCGCAACCTGGCCAAGTCCGTCACGGTCGAGTGAGCGTGATCGGCGTCGGCATCGACGTCTGCGAGATCGCCCGGTTCGGGCTCTCGCTCGAGCGGACCCCCGGCCTGCGCGAGCGGCTGTTCACCACCGACGAGGCCGGTCGCCCGCTGGCCTCCCTGGCCGCCCGGTTCGCCGCCAAGGAGGCGCTGGCCAAGTCCCTGGGCGCCCCCGGCGGCCTGGCCTGGCACGACGCCGAGGTCGTCTCGGAGGACACCGGCCGACCCCGTCTGGAGATGCGCGGCTCGGTGCTCGCCCGCGCGCGCGAGCTCGGCGCCACCTCGGTCCACGTCTCGTTGTCCCACGACGCCGGCATCGCCTCGGCCGTGGTGGTGCTGGAGGGCTGAGGCGAGGCAGGCGGAGGGAGTCGTGGGCTGAGCCGGACCCCGGACCGTCGTCAGGCACACGACCCCCCTGGCCCGAGGCGCAGAGCACCCGCAGGTCGCGAGCGACCAGGTGACCCGGCTCGTGGCGCAGCTCGTACGCGGTGCAGCCGAGCTGGTCCGACCGGGGCCGGCGAGGCGTCGGGTGGCGGCGCTTGTCGCGGTCCAGGACGCGGCCTCGAGGTGGAGGGCGCCGTCGACCTCGAGCAGCACGACGTGCCGTCAGGCGAGGTCCCACTCGCGTCGCTCCAGCGGGCCGTGCCCCGTCACGGCGGGCCGCTGCCGCTGCCGGTGGCCGGCGATCCCGTGGCGGCGGCACAGGCGACCAGGTCGAGCTCCGCGGCGGAATGGACTGCCGCCGGCGACGTCGGCGAGCACAGAGCGGAACAGGGCGGCCCGCCGCAGCGGCTGCAGCCGCTGGATCCACGACTGCAGGCGGTGCGCGGTGGTGCAACCGCTGCTGGACCGCCGCCGCGAGCAGCCCACGGCTGCCCGAGCGCGGTGGCGTCGTACGCCGCCCAGAGCAGCACGGCGGGCTCGAGCCGCGCCACGTGGCGACCTGCGCCGAGGGGTGCCGCAGCTGACCGCGCGGCCGCCGGGTGCGGAAGAACGCGACGCCGGGCACGGGTGAGCGGACGACGATCGTCGACCCACACCGTCACCATCTCGCGGTCCCAGGAGCGCAGCCCGAGGCACGAGGCTGCGGTGAGACTGCCGAGCATCGCGCGGGGCCCGCGTGGAGCACGGCGGCCCAGCGGCGCTGGTCGACCGAGAGGGGCCCGTGCTCGTCGCGACGACGCGGGGGGTGGCCAGAGCCCAGCGTCCGGCCGCGCACCTGGTTGCGGACCCGGTCCGAGTCAAGACCGTGCGCAGCGAGCTGGCGCCGCGCGACGAGGCCGTGCTGCCGCTCCAGGAGGGCGTCCAGAGAGGTGCGTCACATGGCCACCGTGGGACGTGGTCGCGGCCCACCGCCGAGGTGCCCGTCCCTCCGCCACAGGGTTGCCCGGCCGGGGTCGGGTCGTGGGCCTGTGGACGCGCGGTGGCGCGTCGGTCGACCCACGACCCGCTCGGGGCGGCGGCCACTCGCGTTAGCGTGGCGGGATGAGGCGCGCGCACACGGTGGACCAGGTCCGGGCGGCGGAGGCGGCGCTGGCGGCGCGGCTGCCCGAGGGGACGCTGATGCAGCGGGCCGCGGCCGGCCTGGCGCACGCGGTGCTGGACCTGCTGGCGGGCCCGGCGGGGGACCAGCCGGCGTACGGCCGCCGCGTGCTGCTCCTCGTCGGCGGCGGGGACAACGGCGGCGACGCGCTGTGGGCGGGGGCCCGGCTGGCCGCGCGCGGCTGTGCGGTCGAGGCGGTGCTGCTGGCCGACCACGCCCACGAGGAGGGACTGGCCGCACTGCGGTCCGCCGGGGGGCGCGCGGTGGCGACCGGCACGGCCCACCGGCCCGACGTGGTGCTCGACGGCGTCGTCGGCATCGGTGGCCGGCCCGGGCTGCGCGCGGACGTGGTCGCCGAGCTCGCGCGGCACGCCGGGGTGCCGGTGGTCGCGGTCGACACCCCGTCCGGGGTGGACGTCGGCACCGGTGAGGTGGACGGTCCCCACGTGGCGGCGACGCTGACGGTGACCTTCGGGACCCTCAAGCCCTGCCACCTCCTCGACCCCGCCGCCCTGGCGTGCGGCCCGGTGCACCTGGTCGACCTCGGGCTGGACCTGCCCGAGCCGGAGCTGGAGGCGCTCCAGCCCGCCGACGTGGCGGCGCTGCTGCCGGTGCCCGGACCCCTCGACCACAAGTACTCCCGCGGGGTGGTCGGCGTCCGCGCCGGCTCCGCCACCTACCCCGGGGCCGGGCTGCTCAGCGTGCTGGGCGCCGCGACCGGGCTGGTCGGCATGGTCCGCTACGTCGGCGACGACCTGGTGGGGGACCGGGTCCGGGCCGCCCACCCCGAGGTCGTCGGGGCCGGCCGGGTCCAGGCCTGGGTCGTCGGCAGCGGCAGCGGCGACGGCGCCGCGGGGACCCTGGCCGAGGCGCTGGCCGACGACGTGCCGCTGGTGGTCGACGCCGACGCCCTCGTCCACCTCGCCGCCCCGGCCCCCGCGCACGCCGTCCTGACGCCGCACGCCGGCGAGCTCGCCCGGATGCTCGACGTGGCCCGCGAGGACGTCGAGGCCCGCCCGCTGCACCACGTGCGGGCCGCCGTCGACCGCTACGGCTGCACGGTGCTGCTCAAGGGCCGCCGCACGCTGGTCGCGGCGCCCGGACGCCCGGTCCGGGTCACCACGACCGGCACCCCCTGGCTGGCCACGGCGGGGGCCGGGGACGTGCTGGGCGGGCTGGTCGCGGCGCTGCTCGCCGCCGGGCTGGGGGCGTACGACGCGGCCTCGGTCGGCAGCTGGCTGCACGGGGCGGCGGCCACCGCGGCCGCGGCCGGCGGGCCCCTCACCGCGAGCTCCGTCGCCGGGGCCCTGCCCGGTGCCGTCCGCGACCTGCTCGGCCCGGTCGCGCGGGGCGGGCTCACCGCGCCCTGACCGCGGTGGGAGGATGACCCGTCATGAGCAGGTCCACCACCGAGCGGTCCGCGCCCCGTGCCGAGATCGTGGTCGACCTCGCCGCGGTGCGCCACAACGTCCGCGTGCTGCGGGAGGTGGCCGGCGTCCCGCTGATCGCCGTGGTCAAGGCCGACGGCTACGGCCACGGGATGGTCCCCGTCGCGCGTGCGGCCCGGGAGGCAGGCGCGACGTGGCTCGCGACCGCCACGCCCGACGAGGCGCTGGCCCTGCGCGCCGCCGGCGACACCGGGCCGCTGCTGTGCTGGCTCACCGCCCCCGGGGACGACCTCGCCCCCGCCCTGCGCGCCGACATCGAGGTCAGCGCCTACTCGGTGGACGCCCTGGACGAGCTCGCCGACGCGGTGCACCGCGCGGGCCCGGGCGCCCCGCCGGCGCGGCTCCACCTGAAGGTCGACACCGGCCTGAGCCGCGGCGGCGCCGCTGAGGCGGACTGGGCGCCGTTCCTGGCCCGCGCCCGGGCGGGCGAGGAGGCCGGCACCTGGCGCGTCGTGGGCGTGTGGTCCCACCTCGCCTGCGCCGACGAGCCCGACCACCCCGCCAACGACGCCCAGCAGGAGGCCTTCGAGCGCGCCCTGGCCCAGGCCACCTCCGCCGGCCTGCGGCCCGAGGTCCGCCACCTGGCCAACTCCGCGGCCACCCTGACCCGCCCGCAGGCGCGCTACGACGCGGTCCGGTGCGGCCTGGCGGTCTACGGCCTCGACCCCGCCCCGGAGGCGCCGCACGGCACCGACCTGCGCCCGGCGATGACGGTGCGCGCCCGGGTGGCCCTGACCAAGCGGGTCGGTCCCGGCGACGGGGTCTCCTACGGCCACACCTGGGTGGCCCCCGGCCCGACCACCCTCGGGCTGGTCCCGGCCGGGTACGGCGAGGGCGTGCCGCGCCACGCCGCGGACGGGCCCACGGGGCCGGCCGCCGAGGTCGCGGTCCGCGGCCGGCGACGTCCGGTCCGCGGCCGGGTCTGCATGGACCAGGTCATGGTCGACCTCGGCGACGACGACGTCCGGGCCGGCGAGGAGGTCGTCCTGTTCGGCCCGCCCGGCGAGGGCCGCCCGACCGCCCAGGAGTGGGCCGAGGCGTGCGGCACCATCAGCTACGAGATCGTCACCCGGATCGGCGGCCGGATGCCCCGCCGCCACGTCGACGGCGACGCCCTCGACGGCCCCGCCCCCCGACGGCCCCGACGGCCCCGCCCCCGTCGGTTCCGGCGGGCCCACCGGTGCGCAGGACGACACCCAGGAGGTCCCGGCATGAGCCGCGGACGGGTGATCGGCGCGGTCGCCGGCGGGCTCGGCCTGGCCGCGGCCGGCACCGCGTTCGGCGTGGTGCACCAGGCCCGGTCGATCGGGCGCCGTCGCCCGGGGGTCGAGGACGAGGAGCCGCGTGAGGACGAGGGGGCGGCGTACGGCGCGGACGGCCGGCCCGCCTTCGGCCGGCTGCGGTCGCGCCCGGTCACGGTCGTGGCCGACGACGGGGTGCCGCTGCACGTCGAGGTCGACGAGGTCGCCGGCCACGGCCCCGGCACCGGCGGGCCGACCGGCCCGACCCTGGTCCTGGTCCACGGGTACTGCCTGCAGCTCGACTGCTGGCACTTCCAGCGGGCCGCGTACCGGGGTCGGGTCCGCACGGTGCTCTACGACCAGCGCAGCCACGGCCGCTCCGGCCGGTCGGAGCGGGAGCACGCCACGATCGCCCAGCTCGGCCGCGACCTGAAGCGGGTCCTGGACGAGGTGGTGCCCGACGGGCCCGTGGTGCTCGTCGGCCACTCGATGGGCGGGATGAGCGTGGTGTCCCTGCTCACCGCGCACCCCGAGCTGCTCGGGGGACGGGTGATCGGGGTCGCGCTCGTGTCCACCACCGCCGGCGGTCTCGACCCCGGCCGGATCCTCGTCCCGCTGCTGCCGGCGCGGCTGTCCGGGGAGCTGACCGGCACCGCGGTCAGCACCCTGCGGCTGGGCCACCGGGCGGTCGACTCCGTGCGCCGCCTGGGCCGGATCGTGGCCCGGGTCGGCACCGACGTGCTCGCCTTCGGCGACCCCGTGCCGGCCTCGTACGTCGACTTCGTGGACCGGATGCTGTCCGCGACGCCGTTCGAGGTGGTCAGCGACTTCTTCCCCAGCTTCCGTGCCTTCGACGAGTTCGGCCAGGTCGGGGTGCTGGCCCGGGTCCCGACCGTGGTGGTGTGCGGCACCGCGGACCGGGTGACCTCCATCGGGCACAGCCGCAAGCTGCACCAGCGGATCCCGGGCTCCCGGCTGGTGGAGCTGGACCGCGCCGGGCACCTGGTCCTGCTGGAGCGGCACGCCGAGGTCACCGCGGCGATCGACGACCTGCTCGACCAGGTCCGGGGACGGCTCGCCTCGTGACCGGTCGGCCCGACCGCGACCGAGCGGACGCCGGACCCGGCGTGGTGACGACCGAGACGGTCGGCCCGGAGCGGGCCTCGGTGGTGCTGGGCGTGGTCCTGGCCGCGTTCGCCGACCGACCGACGCTCGACCCGCCCGCCGACGCCCTGGGCGAGACGCTGGACACCGTCGAGGCCCGGCTGCGCGCCCACGGCGGCATCGTGGCCCGGATCGACGGCGAGCCCGTCGGGGCCCTGGTGCTGGACCCGGACCACGAGGGCATCGTGTGGCTGCGGCGCTTCGGGGTGGTGCCGGGGGTGCAGGGCCGCGGGGTCGCCGGCGCGCTGATCAGGGCCGCCGCCGAGGCGGCGGCCGGACGGCGCGGGCTCGGCGTGTTCGCCCGCCAGGAGCTGCCCGACACGGTGGCGTTCTGGGCCCGCCAGGGGTTCGCGGAGATCGACCGGCACCCGCCGTACGTCGAGATGGTCCGCTCGCTGCCGCAGGCCTACGACGCCGCGACCGCCGAGGAGATGCGCACCATCGGCCGGGTGCTCGCCGGGCGTCTCGAGCCCGGTGACCTGGTCGTCCTCTCCGGCGGTCTCGGGGCCGGCAAGACCACCTTCACGCAGGGCCTGGGGGAGGGGCTCGGCGTACGCGGCGCCGTCACCTCGCCCACCTTCGTCATCTCCCGGGTGCACCCCGCGACCGGCGGCGGCCCCCCGCTGGTCCACGTCGACGCCTACCGCCTCGACGGCCTCGACGAGCTGGACGACCTCGACCTCGACACGGCCGTCGAGGACGCCGTCACGGTCGTGGAGTGGGGCACCGGGGTGGTCGAGCAGCTCGCGGAGTCACGGCTCGAGGTCCGCATCGACCGGTCCGCCACCGCACCCGTCGCCGAGACGGGCGTCCACGCGGGCGAGGGCCAGGACGAGGGCGACGAGCCGCTGGACCCCCGCGTGGTGCGCATCCAGGGCTACGGCCCGCGGTGGACGTTCCTGGCCCGGCTGCCGCTCCAGCCGCCGGCCCACGGGCACCCCGGCGCCGCTCGGTAGCCTGCGCAGGTGCTCCTCGCCCTCGACACCGCCACCGGCCTGGTCACGGTGGCCCTGCACGACGGCGCCGACGTGGTCGTCGAGCTGTCCTCCGCCGAGCGGCTGCGCCACGGCGAGCAGCTGGCGCCGCTGGTGGCCGAGTCGCTGGCGCGGGCCGGCATCGAGCGCTTCGACCTGACGGCGGTCGCCGTCGGCGTCGGCCCGGGACCGTTCACCGGGCTGCGGGTCGGCCTGGTCACCGCCCGCACCCTCGCCTGGGCGCTCGGGCTGCCGGTCTACGGCGTCTGCACGCTCGACGTGCTGGCCGTCGAGGCCGTGGCCACGGGGGCGGTGCACGACGCCTTCGTGGTGGCCACGGACGCCCGCCGCAAGGAGGTCTACCTGGCCTCCTACGACGCCGACGGGACGCGGCTGGCCGGGCCGGTCGTCGACCGGCCCGCCGCGGTCGCCACCGACGTCCCGGTCGTGGGGGAGGGTGCGCACCTCTACCCCGAGCACCTGCCGAACGCCGCCGGGCCCGTGCGGCCCTCCGCCGGGTGGCTGGCGGTGGCGGTCGCCGAGGAGCGCGCCGAGCTGCTCGACCCGGAGCCGCTCTACCTGCGGCGCCCCGACGCCGCGACCCCCGGCCCGCGCAAGCCGGCCTCGTGACGGGGTCCCGCGTACGCCGGGCGACGCCGCGCGACGCGGCCGCCGTCTCCGCCCTCGAGGAGGCCGGGCTGGGCGAGGACGCCTGGTCTCCCGGGCTGCTGGCCGAGGTCGTCGGCGGGACCCTGCCCACCGTGCACGCGCTGGTCGCCGAGCGCGACGGCGAGGTCGTGGGGTACGCCGCCGGCAGCCTCGTCGTCGACGTCGCCGAGCTCCAGCGGCTGGTCGTGGCCGCGCCGGCGCGCCGTCACGGCGTGGCGCGCGCGCTGCTCGACGCGCTGCTCGCGCTCGCCCGTGACGCCGGCGCCGAGCGGCTCCTGCTCGAGGTCCGCGCCGACAACGAGGGTGCCCGCGCGTTCTACGCCGCGGCCGGCTTCGCCGAGGTCGGCACCCGCCCCCGCTACTACCGCGACGGCGAGTCGGCGCTGGTGCTGCGACGGTCCGTCCCGGCCCGCTGACGCCGCGTCAGCAGACCGGAACGGTGGGGCAGGTCGGGCCGGCCGGGCCGGCCGGGCCGGTCGGGTCGCTCGGGCGGGTCAGGCCGGAGGCGAAGGTGTGCCGGGTGACGTAGCCCAGCGTGCGGTAGATGCGCAGCGCCGGCGCGTTGTCGAGGTAGACCCCGAGGCTGACGACGGGCGCGACCGCGAGACCGGCACGGGTCAGGCCGACCGACACCGCGCGACCGAGCCCGCGGCCGGCGTGGTCGGGGTGCACGGTGACCGCCCGCAGGTGCCCGCTGCCGTCGGGCTGTCGCACCAGCGCGCCGACGGCACGCAGGTCCCCGCCCTCGCGCAGGCCGAGCCACCGCGCGACGTGCGGGGTCGTCCCGGGCCGGGCGAAGGAGCCGGGGTTGCCCGCGTCGAGCAGTGCCCGCACCTCCGCCGCGGCACCGCCGGCCGAGCCCTCGTCCGGCCCGTCGAGCGGGCCGAGGTCGACCAGCCGCGGGTCCACCGGCCCGGAGGGGACCGCGGAGGTGAGCATCCAGTGCCAGCGGCGCGTCGACGCCTGCGCCCAGGCGGGGGGCAGCGCCGGCTCGGCGCCGACGCTCACGCTGACCCGGTCGACCGGCCCGGCCGCCTCCGCCGCGGGCGCGAGCATCGTCGCCAGCAGGTCGGCCGGTCCGACGCCGTGCGCCACGCGCAGCCGGCCGCGGTCGTGCCAGACGATCTCCGCCACCCACAGCGCCGCCCGCTCCACCCCGTCGGCCCCGTCGGCCCCGTCGGCCCCGGTGCGCTCGGCCACCCACGCCCGCCGCACGGTCCCCGGGTCGAGCTGGTGCCGCACGAACGGCTCCGGCGCCCCGTCGGTCGGGGCGGTCAGCCCCGTCACGTCGACCTCGCGCACGGCGCCCAGTCTGCGCCGCGCCCGGGCTGGCACGATGGGCGGGTGCCCGACCGCCCCGTACCCGACGGCCCCCTCGTCCTCGGCATCGAGACCTCCTGCGACGAGACCGGGGTCGGGATCGTGCGGGGGCACACGCTGCTGGCCGACACCGTCGCCAGCAGCGTCGAGGAGCACGCCCGCTTCGGCGGGGTCGTGCCGGAGGTGGCCAGCCGGGCCCACCTCGAGGCGATGGTGCCGACGTTGGAGCGCGCCTGCGAGACCGCCGGGATCCGTCCCGAGGACGTCGACGCCGTCGCGGTCACCAGCGGCCCCGGCCTGGCCGGCGCGCTGCTGGTCGGCGTGGCCTCGGCCAAGGCGCTCGCGCTGGCCCTGGGCAAGCCGCTGTACGGCGTGAACCACCTCTCCGCCCACGTCGCGGTCGACCAGCTCGAGCACGGCGCCCTGCCCGAGCCGTGCCTGGCCCTGCTGGTCAGCGGCGGCCACTCCAGCCTGCTGCGGGTCACCGACGTCACCGGCGGCGGCGACGGGGGCGGCGGGGTCGACCCGCTGGGCGCGACCATCGACGACGCCGCCGGCGAGGCGTTCGACAAGGTCGCCCGCGTGCTCGGGCTGCCGTTCCCCGGCGGGCCCCACGTGGACCGGGTGGCCCGCGAGGGCGGCACGGTCACCCTCGACTTCCCGCGCGGGCTGACCGCGCGTCGCGACCTGGAGCGGCACCGCTTCGACTTCTCCTTCTCCGGGCTGAAGACCGCGGTCGCCCGATGGGTCGAGGCCCGGGAGCGCAGCGGGGAGCCGGTGCCCGTCGCCGACGTGGCGGCCTCCTTCCAGGAGGCCGTCTGCGACGTGCTGGTGCGCAAGGCGCTCGACGCCGCGGCCACCCACGGCATCGAGGACCTGCTGATCGGGGGCGGCGTGGCCGCCAACACGCGGTTGCGTGCGATGGCCGTCGAGCGCGCCACCGCGGCGGGCGTACGCGTCCGGGTGCCCCGCCCTGGCCTGTGCACCGACAACGGGGCCATGGTCGCCGCGCTCGGCGCGGAGATGGTGGCCCGGGGACGTACCCCCTCCGCGCTGGACCTGCCCGCCGACAGCAGCCAGCCGGTCACCACCGTCCTGGTCTGATCCGGGCCCCGGGGTGGCCCGTAGGCTTCGCGGGCGACGTCCCGGGACGGCCCGGGGAGCGAGATGCGAGGAGAGCAGACCATGCACGAGGTGCAGGGCGTCATCGCCCGTGGCAAGGGCCAGCCCGTCGAGCTGACCACGATCCACGTCCCCGACCCGGGCCCCGGTGAGGCCCTGGTCAAGGTCCAGGCCTGCGGGGTCTGCCACACCGACCTGCACTACCGCGAGGGCGGCATCAACGACGACTTCCCGTTCCTGCTCGGCCACGAGGCCGCGGGCGTGGTCGAGGCCGTCGGCGACGACGTCACCGAGGTCGCCCCGGGCGACTTCGTGGTGCTCAACTGGCGCGCCGTGTGCGGCGAGTGCCGGGCCTGCAAGCGCGGTGAGCCGCAGTACTGCTTCGCCACGCACAACGCCACGCAGAAGATGACGCTGCCCGACGGCACCGAGCTCTCCCCGGCGCTGGGCATCGGCGCCTTCGCCGAGAAGACCCTCGTCGCGGCCGGCCAGTGCACCAAGGTCGACGAGTCCGCCCGCCCGGCCGCCGTCGGCCTGCTGGGCTGCGGCGTGATGGCCGGCATCGGCGCGGCCATCAACACCGGCGCCGTGACCCGCGGGCGGTCCGTGGCCGTGATCGGCTGCGGCGGGGTCGGCGTGGCCGCCGTCGCCGGAGCGGTCCTGGCCGGTGCGAGCCCGGTCATCGCCGTCGACATCGACCCGAAGAAGCTCGAGACCGCGACCCGGATGGGCGCGACCCACACCGTCGACTCCTCCGAGGTCGACCCGGTCGAGGAGATCAAGCGGATCTGCGCGGAGACCTACGAGGGCGCCGAGGGCGCCGACGTGGTCGTCGAGGCCGTGGGTCGACCGGAGACCTGGAAGCAGGCGTTCTACGCCCGCGACCTGGCCGGGACCGTGGTGCTGGTGGGCGTACCCACGCCCGACATGAGCATCCCCGAGATCCCCCTGATCGACGTCTTCGGCCGCGGCGGCGCGCTCAAGTCCAGCTGGTACGGCGACTGCCTGCCCAGCCGTGACTTCCCGATGCTCGTCGACCTGTACCAGCAGGGCCGGCTCGACCTGGACGCGTTCGTCACCGAGGAGATCGGCATCGGCGACGTCGAGGCCGCGTTCGAGAAGATGCACGGCGGGGACGTCCTCCGCTCGGTCGTGATCCTCTGATGGCCGGCAGCCTGCGCGTCGACCACGCCGTGTCCAGCGGCACCTTCAGCCTCGACGGGGAGACCCACCAGGTCGACAACAACCTGTGGGTCGTCGGCGACGACGAGGAGTGCGTGGTGATCGACGCCCCGCACAGCGTCGAGGACATCGAGGGCCTGGTCGCCGGGCGCCGGGTGCGCGCGATCGTGCTGACCCACGCCCACGACGACCACTGCCGCGTCGCCCCCGCCCTGCGCGAGCGGGTCGTCGCGCCGATCATGCTGCACCCCGACGAGCGCCCGCTGTGGGAGCTGACCCACGGCGGGCCCGACGACGCCGACGGCCACCTGTGGGACCTCGACCTGCTCGACGGTGCCGTGGTCGAGGTCGCCGGGACGCGCCTGGAGGTGCTGCACACGCCGGGCCACTCGCCCGGCGCGGTGTGCCTGCACGCCCCGGACCTGGGCTGCGTGTTCACCGGGGACACCCTCTTCCAGGGCGGCCCGGGCGCGACCGGGCGCTCCTACAGCGACGCCGACGTCATCGTGGAGTCGATCCGGACCCGCCTGCTCGGCCTGCCCGACGACACCGTGGTCCACACCGGGCACGGGCCGGACACCACGGTCGGGGCGGAGCGCGCCGTACTCGACGGCTGAACGGCCCGGGCCGGCCGCCGACCACCTGTAACGCTGTGTTACTCCGTCTTGTCCGGCGTCGCGACGCGTCGCCAGATGAAGTAACACAGCGTTACAGGTGGCTCGGTGGCAGCGGCTCGACGAGCAGCGCCGTGCCCTTCCCCGCGACCCGGGTCAGCACCACCGTGGCCGCGGCGGCCCCGGTCAGCCTGAGCCGCTTGCGGAGGTCCTCGGGCACCACGTCGACCCCGCGCTTCTTGATGGTCAGCGCCCCGACGTCGCGCTCGCGCAACGCCGCGCGGAGCTGCTTCTCGCGGTACGGCAGCTCCTCGAGCACGCGGTAGCCCCGGGCGAAGGGCGTGCGCACGTCCTCGTCCGAGGTGACGTACGCCAGGTGCGGGTCGACCCGCCCCCCGCCGACGGTCGCAGCCACCGCGGTGACCAGGCCGGCCCGGATGACCGCACCGTCGGGCTCGTGGAGGTAGCCGCCGACGGCGCGCACCTCGTCGGAGACCGGGTCCTCGTCGGTGAGCGTCGCCAGCCCGGCCCCGGCGACGACGGTGGCCCGCCACCGGACCGTGGCGAGGTGCCCGCCCCACAGCGCGACCTCCTTGACCTCGCCGTCCTCGCTGACCCACTCGGCCTCGACGCCGGGGGGCACCCGCTCGTGCGGCAGGCCCGGCGCGGCCTTGACGCAGGAGTCACGCTGCAGCAGGCCCTCGACGAAGTCCCACGACGGCGTCCAGTCCTCGACCCGGAAGCTGCGGCCGCGTCCGCTGCGGCGGGCGGGGTCGGCGAAGGCGACGTCGAAGGGGGAGAGGTCGAGCCGGGTGGCGTCGGCGACGGCGACCGCGCCGGGCAGCCCGAGCGCGGCCAGGTTGGCCTCGGCCACCGCGACCCGGACGGGGTCCAGGTCCACCCCCACGCAGGTCAGGCCGGCCCGGGCCGACGCGACCAGGTCCCCGCCCACGCCGCAGCCCAGGTCGACCAGGGTGCGGGCGCCGGAGGCCGCCATCCGGGCCGCGCGGTGGGTCGCCACCCGCGACCGGGTGGCCTGCTCGAGGCCGTCGCGGGTGAACCACATGACGGCGGCGTCGTCGCCCAGCTTGGTCCGGGCGTGGCGGCGCAGGTCGACCTGGGTCAGGGCCGCGGCGACCCGGTCGGCGTCCGCGCCGGGCAGCGCGCGCAGGTCCGTACGCCCGTCGGCGGCGGCCCGGAGCAGGGCGCCGCCCTCGTCGCCGGTCAGCCACCGGAAGGTCTCGAGGTCCACCGGGCCATCCTGGCAGGGCCCGGGGCCCGGGTGGTCCTGGCACTCGGTCAGGGCGAGTGCTAGTTTTGCCCTGGCACTCTCGAGGTGAGGGTGCCAGTGCAGGCGATGGGCCCGACCCCCGCGACGGCGAGCCCCGACCCTGCCCCAGCGTGCACCACCCCGTCCGGACAACCCGTCCGGGCACCCCCGTCCGTGCAACACAGTGGAGAAAGTGGAGGTCGACATCGTGTCGGTCAACATCAAGCCCCTCGAGGACCGCATCGTGGTCAAGCCGCTCGACGCCGAGCAGACCACCGCCTCCGGCCTCGTCATCCCCGACACCGCCAAGGAGAAGCCCCAGGAGGGCGAGGTCCTGGCGCTCGGCCCCGGCCGCGTCGACGACAACGGCAACCGCGTCCCGATCGACGTCGCCGTGGGCGACAAGGTCGTCTACAGCAAGTACGGCGGCACCGAGGTGAAGTACGCCGGCGAGGAGTACCTCATCCTCTCCGCGCGCGACGTCCTCGCCGTCGTCAGCTGAACACCCCCCGGGTCGTGCCCCCGGTCGTCGCGCTGACGCGCAGCGACCGGTAGGGCACGACCCGGACGTGTCTCCCGCACATCCCGAGCACCATCGCAAGGAGAGCAATGCCCAAGATCCTGGAGTTCGACGAGAACGCACGGCGCGCTCTCGAGCGGGGCGTCGACGCCCTGGCCAACGCGGTCAAGGTGACCCTCGGCCCCAAGGGCCGCTACGTCGTCCTCGACAAGAAGTGGGGCGCCCCCACGATCACCAACGACGGGGTGACCGTCGCCCGTGAGATCGAGCTGGACGACCCGTTCGAGAACCTCGGCGCCCAGCTGACGAAGGAGGTCGCCACCAAGACCAACGACGTCGCCGGTGACGGCACCACCACCGCGACCGTCCTGGCCCAGGCCATGGTCCACGAGGGCCTGCGCGCCGTCGCGGCCGGCGCCAACCCGATGAGCCTCAAGCGCGGCATGGACAAGGCCACCGAGGCCGTCGGCCAGGCGCTGAAGGACGCGGCCCGCGAGGTCGAGACCCGCGAGGACATGTCCTCGGTCGCGACGATCTCGAGCCGTGACGCCCACATCGGCGACCTGCTCGCCGAGGCCTTCGACAAGGTCGGCAAGGACGGCGTGATCACCGTCGAGGAGTCCAACACCATGGGCACCGAGCTGGAGTTCACCGAGGGGATGCAGTTCGACAAGGGCTACATCTCGCAGTACTTCGTCACCGACCAGGAGCGCATGGAGGCCGTCCTCGACGACCCGTACCTGCTCCTGCACCAGGGCAAGATCAGCTCGGTCTCCGACCTGCTCCCGCTGCTGGAGAAGGTCATCGCCGCCGGCAAGCCGCTCTTCATCCTCTCCGAGGACGTCGACGGCGAGGCGCTGTCCACCCTGGTCGTGAACAAGATCCGGGGCACCTTCAACGCGGTCGCCGTCAAGGCCCCCGCGTTCGGTGACCGCCGCAAGGCGATGATGCAGGACATCGCGACGCTGACCGGCGCGCAGGTCGTCTCGCCCGAGGTCGGGCTCAAGCTCGACCAGGTCGGCCTCGAGGTGCTCGGCCAGGCCCGTCGCGTGGTCGTCACCAAGGACGACACCACGATCGTCGACGGTGCCGGCGACTCGGCCGAGGTCGAGGGCCGGGTCAACCAGATCAAGGCGGAGATCGAGAACACCGACTCCGACTGGGACCGCGAGAAGCTGCAGGAGCGCCTGGCCAAGCTGGCCGGCGGGGTCTGCGTCATCAAGGTCGGCGCCGCCACCGAGGTGGAGCTGAAGGAGAAGAAGCACCGCATCGAGGACGCCGTCTCCGCGACGCGCGCCGCGATCGAGGAGGGCATCGTCCCCGGTGGTGGCTCCGCGCTGATCCACGCCGTCTCCGTCCTCGACGGTGACCTCGGCCTGACCGGTGACGAGGCCGCCGGCGTGCGCGTCGTGCGCCGCTCGGCCGACGAGCCGCTGCGCTGGATCGCCGAGAACGGTGGCGAGAACGGCTACGTCATCACCACCAAGGTGCGCGAGCTCGGCGTGGGCAACGGCTACAACGCCGCCACCGGCGAGTACGGCGACCTGGTCGCCCAGGGCGTCCTGGACCCGGTCAAGGTCACCCGCTCCGCGCTGGTCAACGCCACCTCGATCGCCGGCATGCTGCTGACGACCGAGACGCTGATCGTGGACAAGCCCGAGGACCAGGACGACGCCCCCGCGGGCGGCGGCCACGGCCACGGGCACGGCCACTGAGCCAGCACGGCTGAACCGGCACCACCGCTCGACCCGCTCCACCCGACGGCCCGTCGTCGCCTGCCTCGCGCAGGTGGCGGCGGGCCGTCGCCGTACCACCCGACGAGGGCGGCAGGATGTCGTGATGACCCGGTTCCCCGCCCCGCTCCGACCCGGTGACCGCATCGGCGTGACCTCGCCCTCCTCCGGCGTCGGGGGAGCCGCCGCCGACCGCATCGACTTCTGCGTCGGGTGGCTGCGCGAGGCCGGGTACGACGTCGTGGTCGGTGACCTGATGGACGGCTCCGGGATCACCTCGGGCCCGGTCGCGGCGCGCGCGGCCGAGCTGACCGCCATGCTGTGCGACCCCTCGATCCGCTGCGTCGTGCCGCCCTGGGGCGGCGAGACCGCGATCGACCTCGTCGACCTGCTCGACTGGGAGCGGCTGGCCGCGGCCGAGCCCACCTGGCTGGTCGGGTTCTCCGACGTGTCCACCCTCCTGGTGCCGCTGACCACGCGGTTGGGCTGGGCGACGCTGCACGGTGACAACCTGGCCGACACGCCGTACGCCCCGCCGGACGGCCTGCTCGGCTGGCTCGACGTCGTGGGCGGCGCCGGTCCGCACCGCCAACGGGACTCCGGCGTCGTCGCCGACTGGTGGCGCTTCGAGGAGGACCCCCGCGCGACCACGTGGAAGGTGGTCGGCGACGGACGCTGGTCGCTCCACGGGGCGGAGTCGCTCCGGGTGTCCGGGCGCCTGATCGGCGGGTGCGTCGAGACGCTCGTCAACCTCGCGGGGACGCCGTACGGCGACGTCGCCGCCCACGGGCGCGAGCACGCGGCGGACGGCCTGCTGGTCTACCTGGAGGCGGCCGGGGACGACGCGGCCACCGTCTGCCGGCACCTGCACGGGCTCCGCCTGGCCGGATGGTTCGAGCATGCGCGCGCGATCCTGGTGGGGCGGACCTCCGCGCCCGACCACCCGCAGATGACGCAGCGGGCGGCCGTGGTCGACGCCCTCGGGCGACTCGGGCTGCCGATCGTGCTCGACCTGGAGATCGGCCACGTCCCGCCGCACCTGCCGCTGGTGAACGGCGCCCTGGCGACGGTGACCGTCGACGGGGACGTCCGCGAGATCGTCCAGCACCTCGTGTGACCTCGCCTGTGGAGGAGGGGCCCACCGGCCGGCTCAGCAGGTCGGTGGTCCGCGACCGGCGAGCAGGGATCGACCACGGTCAGGGCGACAGCCCGTCGTCGACGTGGTCGCCCATCCCTGACCACGGCCGCGGAGCCGTTCTCAGACACCCGACCCCAACGCGCGCGGCCTGCCCGGCGGGCTCCGGCCGTCGTCAGTACCAGCCGACGCGCTCGGAGTGGGTCCAGGCGCCCTGCGGGGTGCCGTAGCGGGCGGCGATGTAGGCCAGTCCCCAGGTGATCTGCGTCTGCGGGCTGGTGCGCCAGTCGTCGCCGACGACGGCCATCTTCGAGGCCGGCAGCGACTGCGGGATGCCGTAGGCGCCCGACGAGGGGTTCTCCGCGAGGTGGTTCCAGCCCGACTCGCGCTGCCACAGCGAGTCGAGGTAGGACCACTGGTCGGCGGCGAAGCCGAACTCCAGCAGCATCTGGTAGCCGAGCCCGCGGTTGGACTCGGGGTCGACGTCGGTGGGCAGCGTGTCCGGCGACGGGCTGGGCAGGGTCAGGGCGATCCGCTCCGCCCGGTCGCGCAGCTGCTCGAGGATCACACGCTGCGGGACGCGCGCAGCCGCGCCGGTGCGCCCCGGGGCGGTCCCGGCGGTCCTCGTGGGCTTCTCGGGCTCCTCGGGCTCGGCGGACCTGAGGCGCGTGGCCTTCTCGGTGTCCTCGGAGGGGTCCGGGACCGCCGGCGAGCCGGTGACGCCGGCGCTGGTGGGCGTCGGGGTTCCCGGCAGAGCACGACGCTCCGGGGCCGACGGTCCTGCCCCGCCGCAGCCGGCGAGCAGCAGCACCCCGAGACCGGCTGCCACGGCCCGCGTCAGTCGCCCTCGGCCCACCTGCCGGAGGGTACGCGATCGCGCGGGACGCGGCGCGGGATCCGTGGGTCCCGTGGGGGGCCCGGTGGCGGTCGACCTCGGCGAGCCGGCTCGGGCCACGCCCGCCTCAGACGACGAGGGTGCCCTCGACGGCGGTGCGCGCGGCGTACGCCTCGGCGATCGCGTCGCCGACGGGGCCGCGGGAGCCGGTGCCGATGCGACGCCCGTCGATCGAGACCACCGGCGTCACGCCGCCCATCGTGCCGGTCACGAAGACCTCGTCGGCGTTGACCAGGTCGGTCAGCGAGTAGTCGCCCACCCGGGCCTCGCGGCCGGTGGCCGCGCAGATCTCGAGCACGGTCTCCCGGGTGATCCCCTCGGGGCAGGCGCGGGTGGTGCTGGTGTGCACCACGCCGGCGGTGACGTGGAAGACGTGGGTCGCGTTGGTCTCGGCCACGAAGCCGGCGTCGTCGAGCATCAGGGCGTCGTCGGCGCCGGCCACGGTGGCCTCGATCTTGGCCATGATCGAGGTCAGCAGGTTGTTGTGGTGGATCTTGGGGTCCAGGGAGTCGGCGCGGTGGCGGCGCACGGAGCTGGTGACCAGCGTGATCCCGGTGTCGTCGTAGACCGGCGACTTGAACTCGGCCAGCACGATCAGGGTCGGGCCCGAGGTGTTCAGGCGCGGGTCCATCCCGCTGGTGGTCTTCACGCCGCGGGTCAGCGTGAGCCGCACGTGCACGTCGTCGGTCATCGCGTTGGCGGCCAGGACGGCCCGCAGCCGTTCCTCGATCGTGGCGACGTCCGGGATCTCGGCGAAGGCCAGCGCGTGGGCGGAGCGGCGCAGCCGGGCGAGGTGCTCGGTCAGCTTGAAGATCCGCCCGCGGTGCAGCCGCAGGCCCTCCCACACCGCGTCCCCGCCCTGGACGACGGAGTCGAAGGGGCTGATCCCGGCCCGGTCGCGGTGCACCAGGGTGTCGTCGATCCCCACCACCAGGTCGCGGTTGCGCTCGTCGTACTGCTGCAGCATCGGTTCCTCAGGGGGTCGTGGGGGTGTCGGGGGAGAGCCGGTACGGCGCCAGGGCGTCGTAGTAGGGCCGGCAGCGATCCAGGAGCGGGCGCAGCCGCTCGGGCAGCGGGTCGGCGGGGCCGGGGGAGGCGAAGCCGGTCGAGGCCTCGACCCCGGCGTACCAGTGCCGGGCCCAGACCCCGTCGGAGCGGCGCGGACCCGGTGGCCAGGCGAGCATCGCCTCGTCGAAGTCGACGTCGAGGGCCGCGCACAGCAGCCCCAGCGTGCCGCGGGGGTCGTGCAGGACGTCGGCGGCGTCGACGACCGGGCCGCCGTGGGTCTCGAACAGCTCGACCTGCTGGGGCAGCCCGAGGTCCTCCAGCGTGGGCTCGTCGCGGACCTTCGCGTACGAGGTGAGCACCCGCTCGGGGTCGCGGACCAGGAAGGCGTGCCGGAGCGCGCCCAGGCCGGTGCGGTCGAAGCCCGGGAGCAGGTGGTGGGTCATGTGCTTCTGGTACTCCAGCGGCGTCGCGGGCGCGCCACCAGTCGGGCCGGTCAGACCCGTCAGACCGGTCAGGCCCGCCAGCACGACCGCGGGGTCGGTGGGCTGGGAGGCGACCACCTCGTCCCGGCCGGGGTGGTCGAGCCCGGTGGCGGCCAGGTAGGCGGCGTAGAGCGGCTCGTCGACGACCGAGCAGTCGGCGCGGTTCTCGAAGCTGCGCATCATCGCGGTGGACAGGTTGCGCGGCCCGGACCACATCGCGATCCGCACGGGGGCGGCGGGGGAGGAGCTCACCGGGCGCATTCTGCCCGCCGCCGCGCCCCGGGGGCAGGTGGCCTAGCGTGCAGCCCGTGGACGAGGTCGTGGTGGTGCACACGGACGGGGCGTGCGTGCCCAACCCCGGACCGGGGGGCTGGGGCGCGCTGCTGGCGACCGGGCGGCACGAGCTGGAGCTGTGCGGCGGCGAGGCCGGGACGACCACGAACAACCGGATGGAGCTGATGGCCCCGATCGCCGCGCTCGAGACGCTGACCCGCCGGGTGACGGTGCACCTGCACACCGACAGCACCTACGTCCGCAACGGCATCACGACGTGGCTGGCCGGCTGGGAGCGCAACGGGTGGCTGACCTCGGCCAAGGAGCCGGTGAAGAACCGCGACCTCTGGCAGCGGCTGCGCGAGGCCGAGCTGGGCCACGACGTCACCTGGTTCTGGGTCAAGGGCCACGCCGGCAACGCCGGCAACGAGCGCGCGGACCGGCTGGCCGCCCGGGGGCTGACCGAGGCGGTGGCCGCGGGCACCACCGCGGTGCGGGACGGGTCGCCGACGTAACACGGCTGGTGCCTCCCGGCAACGTCCGGCTGACAGCATCGCGGACATGCTCTGGCGCGTGCGCACCAACCTGCCCGACCGGCCCGGGACCCTGGCCGGGCTGGCCCGTACCTGCGGCGAGGCCGGGGTCGACATCCGACGCATCCAGGTCTTCCCGGGCCACCGCGTCGGACCCGTGACCGACGAGCTGGTGCTCGAGGCCCCGGCGACGCTCGACGAGGACGCGATCACCGCGCTCGTCCTCGACGCGGGCGGAGACGGCGTGCTGGCGCTGCCCTGCACCGAGGCGGCCCTGGCCGACCAGCCCACCCGCTACGTCGAGGCCGCGCGGGCGGTCATCGCGCAGCCGGCGTCCTTCCCGGACGTGGTCGCGCGGCTCTTCGACGCGGGCTGCGACGTCGACGGCGGCCCGGCCGACGTGATGGAGCTCCGGGTCGGGGACGTACGGGTCCAGGTGCGCCGCCCGGCGCCGTTCACCGCGACCGAGCGGGAGCGCGGGCTGGCGATGGCAGCCCTGGTCAGCGACGTCCTGGGCCGCGAGCGCAGCGTCGGTGCCACCCGGCGGATCGGGGCCGGCGCGTCCGTCTCCTACGTCGCGCTCGAGACCGCCGTCCAGGCCCGGGCCGACGACGTCGTGGTGGGCGAGGCCCGGCTGCTGCCCTTCTCGGTCGACGCCCCCGGGAGCCGGGAGGTCGACCTCGACGTCGACGTGTCCTGGCAGCGGCGCGGCATCGGCACCCGGCTGCTCGGCGACGTGGCGCGGCTGGCCCGCCGCGTCGGGGCCGACGAGCTGGTGGTGCGCACGCGCGCCGACAACCAGGCCGTGATGCCGATGGTGCTCTCGGCCGGCATGCGGGGCCGGATCCGGATGGCCGGCGACGAGCTGACCGTGCGGATCCCGCTGCGTGACGTACGTCCCCTGGCCGGCTGAGCCCGCTCGGCGGGGGAGCCCCTCGCCGGCGTCTACGATGACCAGGTGGAGCTCCCGGAGAAGTTCGAGGCCCTCGGGCTGACCTACGACGACGTCCTGCTGCTGCCCGGTCACTCGGACCTGGCGCCCGCCGACATCGACACCACCTCGCGCCTGACCCGGGGGATCTCGCTGCGGGTGCCGCTGGTCAGCGCCGCGATGGACACCGTGACCGAGTCGCGGATGGCCATCGCGATGGCCCGTCAGGGCGGTCTCGGCGTGCTCCACCGCAACCTCTCGATCGAGGACCAGGCCTACCAGGTCGACCTCGTCAAGCGGACCCAGACCGGGATCATCTCCAACCCCGTGGTGATCGGCCCCGACGAGACCCTGGAGGAGCTGGACCGGGTCTGCGGCGAGTACCGCGTCTCCGGGATGCCCGTGGTCGACGCCGAGCAGCGCCTGCTCGGCATCATCACCAACCGCGACCTGCGCTTCACCCCGGTCGCGGAGTGGGCCACGACCAAGGTCGACGAGGTGATGACCCCGATGCCGCTGATCACCGGCCCGGTCGGGATCGGTCGCGACGACGCCACGCTGCTGCTGCGCCGGCACAAGCGGGAGCGGCTGCCCCTGGTCGACGAGGAGGGCCGGCTGGCCGGCCTGATCACGGTCAAGGACTTCGTGAAGTCCGAGCAGTTCCCGATGGCCTCGAACGACGCGCACGGCCGGCTCATGGTCGGTGCGGCGATCGGCTACTTCGGCGACGCCTGGCTGCGCGCCACCACGCTGGTCGAGGCCGGGGTCGACGTGCTCGTCGCCGACACCGCGCACGGCGACGTGCGCCTGCTGCTGGACATGGTGACCCGGCTGAAGACCGACCCGGCCACCCGCCACGTCCAGGTGATCGGCGGCAACGTCGCCACCCGCGCGGGCGCCCAGGCGTTCGTCGACGCGGGCGCCGACGCCGTGAAGGTCGGGGTCGGGCCGGGCTCGATCTGCACCACCCGTGTGGTCACCGGCGTGGGCGTGCCCCAGGTGACCGCGGTGTACGAGGCGTCGCTGGCCTGCCGGCCCGCGGGGGTGCCCGTGATCGCCGACGGCGGGATGAAGTACTCCGGCGAGATCGCCAAGGCGCTGGTCGCGGGGGCCGACGCGGTGATGGTCGGCTCGCTGCTGGCCGGGTGCGACGAGTCGCCGGGCGACCTGGTGTTCAGCGGCGGCAAGCAGTTCAAGACCTACCGCGGGATGGGCTCGCTGGGGGCGATGTCGAGCCGTACCAAGAAGTCCTACTCCAAGGACCGCTACTTCCAGGCCGAGGTGGCCGGCGACGACCAGATCGTGCCGGAGGGGATCGAGGGCCAGGTCGCCTACCGCGGGCCGCTCGCGGCCGTGGCGCACCAGCTCATCGGCGGGCTCACCCAGTCGATGTTCTACGTCGGTGCCCGCACCGTGCCCGAGCTCCAGGACCAGGGGCGCTTCGTCCGGATCACCCAGGCCTCCCTCCAGGAGAGCCACCCGCACGGCGTGCAGATGACCGTCGAGGCGCCGAACTACGCCGGTCGCTGAGCCCACGGGCGAGCCACTAGGGTGGCTGCCGTGACCGAGATCGAGATCGGGCGCGCCAAGCGGGCCCGCCGCGCCTACTCCTTCGACGACATCGCGATCGTGCCCTCACGGCGCACCCGCGACCCGGAGGAGGTCGGCGTCGACTGGCAGATCGACGCCTACCGCTTCGAGATCCCGGTGCTGGCCGCGCCGATGGACTCCGTGATGTCGCCCGCCACCGCGATCGCCCTCGGCCGTCTCGGCGGGCTGGGCGTGCTCAACCTCGAGGGCATCTGGACCCGCTACGCGGACCCCGAGCCGCTGCTCGAGGAGGTCGCCCAGCTGCGCGGGCCCGCGGCCACCCGGCGGATGCAGGAGATCTACGCCCAGCCGGTGGAGCCCGAGCTGATCACCGAGCGGCTGCGCGAGGTGCGCGCCGCCGGGGTCACCGTGGCCGGCTCGCTGTCGCCGCAGCGCACCCAGGAGCTGTCCAAGGTCGTCGTCGACGCCGGCGTCGACATGTTCGTCATCCGGGGCACGACGGTCAGCGCCGAGCACGTCTCCAGCCAGGCCGAGCCGCTGAACCTGAAGGAGTTCATCTACGAGCTCGACGTGCCGGTCGTCGTCGGCGGGTGCGCGACCCACCAGGCGGCGCTGCACCTGATGCGCACCGGTGCCGCGGGCGTGCTGGTCGGCTTCGGCGGGGGCGCCGCGCACACCACGCGCACGGTCCTGGGGCTCGCGGTCCCGATGGCCTCGGCCGTCGCGGACGTGGCCGCCGCCCGTCGCGACTACCTCGACGAGTCCGGGGGCCGCTACGTCCACGTGATCGCCGACGGCTCGATCGGGATCTCCGGCGACGTGGCCAAGGCGATCGCCTGCGGGGCCGACGCGGTGATGGTCGGCTCGCCCCTCGCCCGGGCCACCGACGCGCCCGGCCGCGGCTTCCACTGGGGCGCCGAGGCGCACCACGACGCGCTTCCCCGCGGCCAGCGGGTCGAGTTCGAGCAGGTCGGCACGCTCGAGGAGATCCTGTTCGGTCCCTCGCGGGTCGCCGACGGCACGATGAACCTGGTGGGCGCGCTGCGTCGGTCCATGGCCACCACCGGCTACACCGACCTCAAGGAGTTCCAGCGCGTGGAGGTCGTGGCGACGTGATCCGCGCGTGAGCCGCAGGTGACGGGGCCCAGGTGACGGGCGCCGAGGACCTGCCGCGCCGGCCGGGGACCTCCCGGACCGTCTCGGCGTGGCTGGGCGGGCTCGACGGCCGCACCTGGTGGGCCCGCGACGACCGCGAGCAGCACCTCGCCGCGAGCACGATGAAGCTGCCCCTGGCCGTCGCCGCGCTGCGCGCCCACGCCGCCGGCACCCTCGACCTGGACCGGACGGTGACCGTCCACGACGACTTCGACTCCGTCGTGCCCGGGGAGCGCTTCGTCATGGACGCCGACGAGGACCAGGACCCACGCACCTGGTCCGAGCGCGGGGCGGCCGTCGCGCTGCGCGACCTGGTGCACCGGATGCTGGCCCGTTCGGGCAACCTGGCGGCCAACCTGGTCCTCGAGCAGGTCGGCACCGACGCGGTCGCCGCCGTGCTGGAGGAGGCCGGGTGCTCGGGGCGGACCGTCGTCGCCCGCGGGATCGAGGACGCCCCCGCCCGCGAGGCGGGCTGCGAGAACCTCGTCACCGCCCGCGACCTCGGGCTGGTGCTGGCCGGCGCGGCCGACCACCGGCTGCTCGACGCGGCCTCGGCGCACGCCCTGGAGCGCGACCTGCTCGCCCAGGTCCACCGCGGCGGCATCCCCGCGGGCCTGCCCGCCGGCGTCACGGTGGCCAACAAGACCGGGTGGGTCGGCGGGGTCAGCCACGACGTCGCCCTGGTCCGCCCGGACGACCACGCGGCGTTCGTCCTGGTCGTGCTCACCCGGCACGGCGCCTCCGAGCGGGAGGGCGAGCAGCTGGTCGCCGACGTCGCCGCCCGGGCGTGGGCGGCGCTGGGGGAGCGGGCGGGCCGCGCGCTGCACCACGGCGACCCCACCCCGCCGCACGCGCCGTGAGCGCCCCGCGGGTCGCGAGCATCCGAGCCGTGGCCGTCTCGGCGCCGCTGCACACCCCGTTCGTCACCGCGGTGCGGCGCACCACGGCCGTGGACACCGTGGTGGTCGCGGTCACCGACGGGGACGGCGCCACCGGGTGGGGCGAGGCTCCCCAGGTGTGGCGGGTGACGGGCGACTCGCTGGCCGGCACCACCGCCTGCGTCGAGGGTCCCGTCCGCGACGCGCTGGTGGGGGGCCCGGCCGACCCCCGGGAGGCCTGGCCGCGGCTGGACGGCTGCGTGGTCGGCAACGCCGGCGCCAAGACGGCCGTCGACACCGCGCTGCACGACCTCGCGGCGCGACGGGCCGGCGTACCCCTGGCCGTCCACCTCGCCGCCCACTTCCCCGCCCGCCTCGGCGCTCCGGCGCGGCCGGCACCCGACCTGCGGGTGCCGACGGACGTGACCCTGGCGGCGGGGGAGCCGCACGACCTGGTCGCCGCGGCGCGGGACCGGGTGCGGGACGGCTTCGACGTGCTGAAGATCAAGGTCGGTACGGACGCCGCCACCGACGTGGCCCGGGTCCGGGCCGTGCGTGCGGCCGTCGGCGACGCGGTCGAGCTGCGCCTGGACGCCAACCAGGGCTGGGACGCGCTGAGCGCGGTCCGCGTCGTGCGCGAGCTCGAGGACGCCGGGGTCGGCGTCACGCTCGTCGAGCAGCCGGTGCCCGCCCGGGACCACCTCGGGCTGGCCCACGTGCGCGCCCACGTCGACACCCCGGTGATGGCCGACGAGTCCCTGCGCGACCTCGAGGACCTGGTCTCCCTGGTCCGCCTCGACGCGTGCGACGCGGTCAACGTCAAGCTCGCCAAGTGCGGCGGGCTGACCCCGGCCGCGGAGCTGCTGGACGTGGCCGCGCGGCACGGGCTCGGCACCATGGTCGGCTCGATGATGGAGTCGCACCTGGGCATCGGCGCCGCCGGCTCCCTGGTCGCGGCCCTCGGCACGAGCTGGGGCGCGGACCTGGACGCGGCGTGGTGGGTGGCCGCGTCGCCGTACCGTGGCGGGCCGTCCTACCAGGGCCCGGTGCTGGTCCTGCCCGACGCCCCCGGCCTCGGGCTGACGGGGCCGGCCTTGGCAGGATCGTGAGCATGTCGACGGTCGCCCGTGCCCTGTGCCCCGTCCGCCGCACCCCCGACGCCGAGGCGGAGCAGGTCACGCAGCTGCTGCCCGGCGAGCCGGTGGAGGTCCTGGAGACCGCGGGGGACTGGGTCCGGGTGCTCGCCCCGTGGCAGCCCTCCTCGCTCGACCCGTCCGGCTACCCCGGGTGGGCGCTCGGCGCCCACCTCGGCGAGGTGGACCGGCCGGTCACGCAGCCGGCGCGCGACGCGGCCGGCGGGGCGGCCCTCGTCGCGGTGGCGGTCTCCTACCTCGACACGCCCTACCTCTGGGGCGGGCTGAGCCTGGACGGCATCGACTGCTCCGGCCTGGTGCACCGGGTCGCCCGGGCCGCCGGGCTGCGGGTGCCCCGCGACGCCGCGGACCAGGGTGCGGTCCTGCCGCCGGTCGACCTCGACGACGTGGCGGTCGGCGACGTCTACCTCTTCGCCCGCCCGCAGCGGCCCGTGCACCACGTCGGCCTCGCCACCGCCCCGGCCCCGGCGCGCCGGATGCTGCACGCCCCCGACAGCGGTCCCGTGCGGCGGGTCCTGGAGGAGGAGCTCCCCGCGGAGCGGCTGGCCACGCTGGTCGGCGCCGTCCGCCTCCAGCCGAGCTGACCCTCCCACCCCGCCGAGATGACAGTCGCGCACGGCCGAGATGACAGTCGCGCACGGCCGAGATGACAGTCGCGACACGGCCGAGATGACGCTTGCGGGCGGCGGGCCGGCGTCCGGTTGACAGATCGCGAGGGTGTGTCCATCGCCACCGTTGTTACCGAGGGGTAGATACCGGTGTCGGCGTCGGCATACTCTCGGTACATGAACGGTCACGAACCTGCCGCGACGCCTGGTGACCCCACCGTCGACGGTCCGCACGACCCCGAGCACGACCCGACCGCGTCCTACGCGCTCGAGCCCGGCTACACCGAGGCGCTGACTCGGCGGGTGCTGGGGACCAGCGGGCGCACGGCGCTGGTCCACTCGCCGCTGGACGGCGCCCCGCTGGCCCACGTGCCGCAGTCGAGCGAGGACGACGTCGCCGAGGCCTTCCGGCGGGCGCGCGTGGCGCAGGAGCAGTGGGCGCGCACCCCGCTGGAGCAGCGGGCCGAGGCGATGCTGCGCCTGCACGACCTGATCCTGGACCGTCAGGAGGAGGTCCTCGACCTGATCGTCCGCGAGTCCGGCAAGGCCCGCAAGCACGCCTTCGACGAGCCGCTGCACGTCGCGCTGACCGCCCGCTACTACGCACGTACGGCGCGCCGCCACCTGCGCCCGCGTCGGGCGCGCGGCGTGGTGCCCGGGCTGACCCGGGTCGACGTCAACCAGGTGCCCAAGGGCGTCGTCGGGATCATCTCGCCGTGGAACTACCCCTTCACCATGGCGTTGTGCGACGGGCTGCCGGCCCTGATGGCCGGCAACGCCGTGGTCTCCAAGCCCGACGCGCAGACCATGCTGACCGCGCTGCTCGGCGTCGAGCTGCTCGAGCAGGCGGGCTTCCCCCGCGACCTGTGGCAGGTCGTGGCCGGGCCGGGCTCCGAGGTCGGCACCGCGATCATCGACCGCGCCGACTACGTCTGCTTCACCGGGTCGACGAGGACCGGGCGTGCGGTGGCGAAGCGCTGCGCGGAGCGGCTGGTCGGCTGCTCGCTCGAGCTCGGCGGCAAGAACCCGATGCTCGTCCTGCGCGACGCCGACCTGGAGAAGGCGGCCGAGGGCGCCGTACGCGCGTCCTTCTCGAACGCCGGCCAGCTGTGCGTGGCGATGGAGCGGATGTTCGTCTCCGACCAGGTCTACGACCGGTTCGTGGAGCGCTTCGTGGCGCGGACCGAGGCGATGACGCTCGGTGCCTCGATGGACTGGGGCAACGACATGGGCTCGCTGATCTCGGCCGACCAGCTCGCGACGGTGATCGCCCACGTGGACGACGCCGTCGCCAAGGGCGCCACCGTCCTGACCGGCGGGCGGCACCGCCCCGACCTCGGGCCCTACATGTACGAGCCGACCATCCTCGAGGGCGTCACGCCCGAGATGACCTGCTTCGGCGACGAGACCTTCGGCCCCGTCATCGCGCTCTACCGCTTCCACGACGAGGCCGACGCCGTGGCCCGCGCCAACGCCGGCGACTACGGGCTGAACGCCGCGATCTACAGCCAGGACGGTGCCCGCGCCCGGAGCCTGGCCGCGGAGATCCGCTGCGGCACGGTCAACATCAACGAGGCGTTCGCGGCCAGCTTCGCCTCGATCGACGCCCCGATGGGCGGCATGCGCCAGTCGGGCATGGGTCGCCGTCAGGGGGCCGAGGGGGTCCACCGCTACACCGAGACGCAGGCGGTCGCCACGCAGCGGCTGCTGCGCTTCGCCCCGCAGCTGGGCATGTCCGACCAGGCGTACGCCGCCGCGATGACGGCGAACCTGCGGCTGCTCAAGAAGCTGGGGCGGGCCTGAGGTGGCGCAGGGGACCGCGGCCGGGGCGGGCGTCGAGACCGGTGTCGGGGCCGGCGACCGACCGGCGTTCGACTACGACGTGCTCGTGGTCGGCTCCGGGTTCGGGGGCTCGGTCACCGCGCTGCGGCTGACCGAGAAGGGCTACCGGGTCGGCGTGCTCGAGGCCGGCCCGCGCTTCGAGGACCACGACTTCGCCGAGACCTCGTGGGACGTCAAGAAGTACCTCTTCCGTCCCGAGGTCGGCTGCTACGGCATCCAGCGCATCGACGCCCTCGCCGACTGCATGATCGTCTCCGGCGCGGGCGTCGGCGGCGGGTCGCTGGTCTACGCCAACACCCTCTACGAGCCGCCGCAGCCGTTCTACGAGGACCCGCAGTGGTCCCACATCACCGACTGGCGCTCCGAGCTCGCCCCGTTCTACGACCAGGCCACGCGGATGCTCGGCGTGGTCGAGAACCCGCTGCGCACCCCGGCGGACGAGGTGATGGAGAAGGTGG
Source organism: uncultured Actinomycetota bacterium (assembly GCA_963781475.1). Lineage (GTDB taxonomy): Bacteria > Actinomycetota > Actinomycetes > Propionibacteriales > Nocardioidaceae > Nocardioides. Next base: position 123,955 of record CAWAGJ010000005.1, read on the forward strand.
CCAGCGAGATGGGCGTGGCCGAGACGTTCCACCCCACCAAGGTCGGCGTGCTCTTCGCGGGGGACGGGGAGGAGCAGGGCCAGGAGGTCGCGGACCCGTACTTCGGCGGGGCCGGACCCGTCCGCAGCACCTGCACCGGCTGCGGCTCGTGCATGAGCGGCTGCCGGCACAACGCCAAGAACACCCTGGTCAAGAACTACCTCTACCTCGCCGAGCAGAACGGCGCGAGGGTGCTGCCGCTGACCACCGTCACGCGGGTCTCCCCGCGCGACGGCGGTGGCTACGACGTCGACGTGCGCCACACCAAGGCCAAGCTGCCGCGCCGGGGCGCCCGCCGCACCCTCACCGCCGAGCAGGTGGTCTTCTCGGCCTCCGCGCTGGGCACCCAGCGGCTGCTGCACCGGATGCGCGACGAGGGGCACCTGCCCCGGATCTCCTCCCGGCTCGGCCGGCTCTCGCGCACCAACTCGGAGTCGATCCTCGGCGCGATCGCCCCGGACACCACGATCGACTACAGCCAGGGCATCGCGATCACGTCGAGCTTCCACCCGGACGCCGACACCCACGTCGAGCCGTGCCGCTACGGCCCGGGCAGCAACTTCATGTCGCTGATGCAGACCGTGCTCACCGACGGGGACGGACCGCTGCCCCGGTGGCGGACGTGGCTGGACCAGATGTGGCACCAGCGGTCGACGCTGCGCGACCTCTACGACCTGCGGCACTGGTCCGAGCGCACGGTCATCGCGCTGGTCATGCAGAGCCTGGACAACTCCATCACGACCTACACCAAGCGGGTCCCAGGCACCCGGAGGCGCTACCTGACCTCGCGGCAGGGACACGGCGTGCCCAACCCGACCTGGATCCCGGTCGGCAACACCGCGGTGCGGATGATGGCCGACGCGATGGGCGGCGTGCCCGGCGGCTCGATCGGCGAGCCCTTCAACCGGCCGTTGACCGCGCACTTCATCGGCGGCTGCACGATCGGGGAGTCGCCCGAGACCGGCGTCATCGACCCCTACCAGCGGATGTACGGCCACCCCGGGCTGCACGTGGTCGACGGCTCTGCGGTGACCGCCAACCTGGGGGTCAACCCGTCGCTGACCATCACCGCGCAGGCCGAGCGCGCCGTGGCGCTGTGGCCCAACAAGGGCGAGGTCGACGAGCGGCCCGCGCTGGGGGAGGCGTACGTCCGTCTCGACCCGGTCGCCCCACGCTCGCCGGCCGTCCCGGCCGGTGCCCCCGGAGCGCTCCGGCTGCCCATCGTCGGGGTGTCCTGACGGCCTGCTCCGCGGTCCCGGTCACGTCCCGCGCGCCCCGTACGTCGACCAGGTGGGAAGGTGCGACGGGGAGGCAGTGGTGGACGACCGGACCGAGGCGTTCGAGCGGGAGCGGCCGCGCCTGCTCGGGATCGCCACGCGGGTGCTCGCCGACCGCGCCGGGGCCGAGGACGTCGTGCAGCAGGCGTGGCTGCGCCTGCACGCCACGGACGTCGTCGTGGAGAACCTGCCGGCCTGGCTGACGACGGTGACCACCCGGTTGTGCCTGGACCGGCTCCGTGCCCGGACGCCGGAGCCGCGCGCGGACGTGGAGGTGCCGGGGACGTCGCCCGACCCCGCCGACGAGGTCGCGCTCGCCGACACCGTGGGCGCCGCGCTCGGGGTGGTGCTCGACCGGTTGTCGCCGGGCGAGCGCGTCGCGTTCGTGCTGCACGACAGCTTCGGCGTCGACTTCCCGGCGATCGCCGCCGTCCTGGGCACCACCCCGGTCGCCGCGCGCAAGCTGGCCTCACGTGCGCGGGCCAAGGTCCGCGGGTCCGGCCCCGGCGAGCGGCTGGCCGACTGGGAGGTCGTGGACGCGTTCATGGCGGCCGCCCGGCAGGGCGACCTCGACGGCCTGGTCCGGCTCCTCGCCCCGGACGCGGAGGTGACCGCCGACCGGGCCGCGGTGCTGGCCGGGACCCCGGAGCGGATCACCGGTCGGCGCGAGGTCGCCGCGTTCTTCGACGGCAGCGCGAGGTCCGCGCTGCCGGTCCTCCACGACGACCGGCCGGGCGCCGCCTGGTTCCACCGGGGGGAGGCGCGGGTCCTCTTCGACCTCACCGTCGCCGACGGCGTGGTGCAGCGGGTCACCTTCCGCGCCGACCCCGGGGTCCTGGCGCGGCTCGTCCGACGCGACGGGGAGCACGCGCGCGGGCGAGGGTGACCCGGTCACGACCTCCGTCTCTCGGACGTCAGGAGCGTGACAGCACCATCCACGAGCGAGGAGCCGACCATGAAGACCATGACCTGCCGACAGCTGGGCGGCCCGTGCGACCTGTCCCACCACGCAAGGACCGCCGACGACGCCATCAAGGCTCAGGACGCCCACCTGAAGGCGGCGGAGCGGGCCGGTGACGCCACGCACCAGGAGGCGCGGGAGGCGATGAAGGGCCGGTGGCGACGGCCCAGGAAGTCCCTCGACTGGTACCGCGACACGAGGAAGACCTTCGCGGACCTGCCGGACGACTGACGCCAGGCGACCTGCTCGGCCCGGGTCGGCCGGCCCGGGTGCCAGGCGGTCCAGACCAGTGCGTGACCCCCGTCCCCGTGGGTCGTTTAGGCGTCGTACCCGGGGCGTCACTTCTCTCCCTCCGTCCACATCGGCGCCCGGGTACCCCCCGTGCCCTCGTGGTGCGGGGAGGCGCAGGGCCCGGCCGTACCTCCCTCCCCGGCCGGGCCCTGTCGTCGTGGTGGCCGATACGATGAGCGCGCCGTCGGACCCCGTCGGACCGCACTGACCCGTACGTCGAGAGGGCCCGGATGACGCACGCGACCGACCACGACCTGGTGCTGGTGGTGGACTTCGGAGCGCAGTACGCGCAGCTGATCGCCCGCCGCGTGCGCGAGGCGAAGGTCTACTCCGAGATCGTGCCCCACACGATGCCGGTCGAGGAGATGCTCGCGCGCAACCCGAAGGCGGTCATCCTCTCCGGTGGTCCCGCCTCGGTGTACGAGCCCGGCGCGCCGCAGCTCGACGGCGCCCTGGTCGACGGGCGGGTGCCGGTGTTCGGCATCTGCTACGGCTTCATGGCCATGGCCGCCGCGCTCGGCGGGACCGTCTCGCGCACCGGCCAGCGCGAGTACGGGCGTACGCAGGTCTCCGTGCTGGAGCCCGGGACCCTGCTCCAGGGCGTGCCGGACCAGCTCGTGTCCTGGATGTCGCACGGCGACGAGGTCACCACCGCCCCCGCAGGCTTCACCGTCAACGCCTCCTCTCCCCGGGCCACGGTCGCCGCCTTCGAGGACGTCGAGCGCAAGATCGCCGGCGTGCAGTGGCACCCCGAGGTGATGCACTCCGAGCACGGCCAGGCCGTGCTGGAGCACTTCCTGCACGACATCGCCGGCTGCCGGCCGACCTGGACGATGGTCAACATCGTCGAGGAGCAGGTCGCGGCGATCGCCGCGCAGATCGGCGACCGGGGCAGGGCCATCTGCGGCTTGTCCGGCGGCGTCGACTCGGCGGTGGCCGCCGCGCTCGTGCAGCGCGCGATCGGCGACCGGCTGACCTGCGTCTACGTCGACCACGGGCTGATGCGGCAGGGCGAGACCGAGCAGATCGAGCGGGACTTCGTCGCCGCCACCGGCGCCGACCTGGTCGTCGTCGACGCCGAGGAGCGCTTCCTGACCGCGCTGGCCGGGGTCAGCGACCCGGAGGAGAAGCGGAAGGTCATCGGCCGCGAGTTCATCCGCGTCTTCGAGGCCGCGGAGGTCGACATCCTGGGCGACGCGGTGACCGGCGAGGACGCCGACACGGTCGCGTTCCTGGTCCAGGGCACGCTCTACCCGGACGTGGTGGAGTCCGGCGGGGGAGCGGGCACCTCGACGATCAAGAGCCACCACAACGTGGGTGGTCTGCCCGACGACCTGCGCTTCGAGCTCGTCGAGCCGCTGCGCACGCTGTTCAAGGACGAGGTACGCCTGGTCGGCGAGCAGCTCGGCCTGCCGGCCGACATCGTGTGGCGCCACCCGTTCCCCGGCCCGGGGCTCGGCATCCGGATCGTCGGGGAGGTCACCAAGCACCGCCTCGACGTGCTGCGCGCCGCCGACGCGATCGCCCGCGAGGAGCTCACCGCGGCCGGGCTGGACCGCGACATCTGGCAGTTCCCGGTCGTCCTGCTCGGCGACGTCCGTTCGGTGGGCGTGCAGGGCGACGGCCGGACGTACGGCCACCCGATCGTGCTGCGCCCGGTGACCAGCGAGGACGCGATGACCGCCGACTGGGCGCGGCTGCCGTACGACGTGCTGGAGCGGATCTCGACCCGGATCACCAACGAGGTCGACGAGGTCAACCGGGTCGCGCTCGACATCACCAGCAAGCCGCCGGGGACGATCGAGTGGGAGTGAGGTAGCCGGCCCCTGGCGTCTGCTCGGGCGCGTGGCGTCAGGAGGCCGACGACCGCGTCGCCGATCACGCGAGCCGGTCAAGGTGCGCGTCATCCAGTCGACGTACGCGTCGCGGTGTCCATCCTCGTTGCAGGACGAGCAAGTCGTAGACCTCGACGGAGATGCACGTCCACAGCACGTCCCTGACCTCGTCGACCTCGATCCCGGAGCGGAGCTGGTCGGTGTCGACCAGGTGACGCGCGAGCATCGTCATGCCGGTCGAGCCGCTCGGTCTGGAGCCGCTGCCAGAGCGCGTCGATCGCGGGGTCTGCCGGGGCGCCGTTGCGCAGTGCGAGCTGCACGCCTGCGGAGCGTTCGGCACGAACCGCCGCACCCGTCCGCGTAGAGCCGGAGCTTGGTCCGCGCGTCAGGCTCCGCACGGATGCGCTGCGCGTCCGCACGGTCGGCGACCGCCACCTGCTCGTCGTCGCCGGCGACCCGTCGCTCCAACAGCGCCGCACTGCGTCATGACACGGTCGAGGCCCCCTCGACCATGGCCTGCAGGTCACTCGAGAGCCTGTCGGAGTGCAACGACCTCCGCGAGCGCCAGCTCGGCAGTGGCCGTCGCGATGGCCAACGCCTTGATCGAGTGGTGATATCGACCTTCTGGCGTCGGGCCGGGCTGCGGACGCCCTCCTCCAGATCGAGGCCGAGGTCTCCGACGGCGTGAGCTGGTCCTGGAGCACTCGGAGGCTGCGATGGCTCATCCGGCCCATGAGCTGAGGTCCCGTTCTGCCTGTGCCTGCGGCGTTCGCTGACCACGAGAGACCCATGAGGCACTTCCTTCGGTTGTGGGCGGTCCGAAGGTTCCACGCAGGTGGCCGCACCGGCACACAGCAGCGTGAGTCGAGAACTCGGTGGCAGCAGCAAGGTGGACCTGCTCGGTCGGCAACGCGTTGAGCGCGCCGCGCATCCTCGTCGTCTATGGCAGGGCGCCGTCGACGCGGCTGGCACCCACCGACGCTCCGCCGAGGTCATCGCGCGATGAGCGCGGCATCGCCTGGTCGACGAGCACTGGGCGGTACGTGGCGACCTGGGCCACGGCATCAGTGGGCCAACTCCTCCTCCTGCCGGGTCAGGCCACGCCTCCACTCGCCGCTCGCCACCAGGCAGCACGCTGGCCGCGGCGAGGAGCGCCCTGCGGTCGTGCAGCGTCGTCCGGTCGCGCCCGTGGGTGGCGCCGAGGGCTACCTCGGCCGCGTCGATGGCACTCCAGTCCTCGAGCAGGACCGGGTGCAGCCCCTGCCTGGTCAGCACGGCGAGCAGGTCCTCCGGCTGTCGGCACGGGGCGAGTGACCCGGCGGCGGCATCGTCGATGAGGGTCGCGACGGTCTCCCTCGCGTCGTGCTTGTTGGTGCCCACCACCCCGGTCGGGCCCCGCTTGATCCATCCCGCCACGTACTCGCCGACCGAGGGCCGGCCGTCGCGCAGCACCCGCCCCGCGGTGTGGGTCACCGTCCCGGTGCGCTCATCGACGGGAAGACCCGGCAGGGAGGTTCCGCGGTACCCGACCGACCGGACCACCAGGTCGGCGGGCACCACCTCGAGCTCGCCGGTGCCCACCGCCCGCCCGTCGGCACCCGGGGTCGTGCTCTCCAGCTCCACCGCACGCACCCGGTCGGGTCCGAGGAGGCGTACCGGCCGCCGGCGGAAGCGCAGGCTCAGCCGGACGGTCCCCGGAGCGGGCTCGTGCTCGACCCAGCCGCGCAGCACCGTCAGGTTGCGGGCCACGGCCGACTCGGCGGCGGCCTGCTCCTCCGCCGCCCCCACCGGTTCCAGGTCGTGGGGGTCCACCAGCACGACCGCCGACTGCAGCCGACCGAGCTCACGCAGCTCCTGGGTGGTGAAGCTGGCCACGGCCGGACCTCGTCGTCCGACGACGGTGACCCGCTCGACCGGCGCCGCGGCGAGCGCCGCGAGGACGTGCTGCGGCATCTCGGTGGGCCGGAGCTCCTCGGGTGCCCGGGCGAGCACCCGGGCGACGTCGAGGGCGACGTTGCCCGCGCCGACGACCACCACCGACCGTGCGTGGGACAGGGCCTCCTCCACGGTGGCCCGGTCGGCGTCGGGATGTCCGCAGTACCAGGAGACGAGGTCGAGGGCGGTCAGGCTCCCGGGCAGCTCCTCCCCGTCGATGCCGAGCCGTGCGGCATCGTTGGTGCCGTACGTGTAGACCACCGCGTCCACGCACGCGCGCAGCCGTGCCAGGGGGAGGTCGACGCCGACCTCGACGTTGCCGAAGAACCGCACCCGCGGGTGGTCCAGGGTGCGTTGCAGCGTGGCCCGCAGGCCTCGCATCTTGAGGTGGTCGGGGGCGATGCCGTACCGCACCAGCCCGAAGGGTGTCGGCAACCGGTCGATGAGGTCGACCGCGACAGGGACGGCGTCCTGCTCGGCCAGCGCCTCCGCCGCGTAGATCCCGGCCGGCCCCGCGCCGACGACCGCCACCCGCAGGGGAGTCCCCGCGGGCGAGGTCACGAGGTCGCGCACCACCGCCACGCCGGCATCCTCTCTCATCCGGGTGCGCCCGGCCATCGCACCGCGGCACCGTCCGCGCGTCGAGGATCTGCCGGAGGTCCTTGACGGGTGGCTCCGACGTACGTAACGTGCAACCAAATGGTTGTACGACTGGAACTCTCCGATGTCGAGGTCGACCGGATCTTCGGGGCCCTCGCCGACACCACGCGCCGCGACATCCTGCGTCGCACGATGGCGGGGGAGGCGTCGGTGTCCCAGCTGGCTGCGGCGTACGACATGTCCTTCGCGGCCGTCCAGAAGCACGTCGCCGTGCTGGAGGGAGCAGGACTGGTGACCAAGCAACCACAGGGTCGCGAACGCATCGTCCGCGGCAACCCCGAGATGGTCCAGAGGGCGCAGGCCCTTCTGAGCCGCTACGAGGAGATCTGGCGCTCGCGGATCGACCGGCTCGACTCGCTGCTCGCCGACGACTGAACCCCACCACCGATCAGGAGACCGCCATGCCCATCACCTCAGTGACCCGCGACCCCGAGGGTCTGACCCTGACCGTGGTCGCCGACTTCGCGGCCGACCTGCAGCGCCTCTGGCAGGTGTACGTGGACCCGCGGCAGCTGGAGCGGTTCTGGGGCCCGCCCGAGTACCCCTCCACCTTCACCCGGCACGACGCCGCCCCCGGCGGACGCTCGGCGTACCGGATGACCGGTCCCGACGGTGAGAGCCACGGCGGCTACTGGGAGTGGATCTCGGTCGACCCGTTCAAGAGCTTCGAGGTCCTCGACGGCTTCGCCACCCCCGACGGCGAACCGAACACCCAGCTGCCCTCCATGCGCATGCACTTCGTCTTCGAGGAGACCGCCGCAGGCTCCCGGGTCACCACGACCACGTACTTCTCCACGCTCGCCGAGCTCGAGCAGCTCGTCGAGATGGGCATGGAGGAAGGTCTGCGGGCCGCGATGGGCCAGATGGACGAGGTGGTCGCCGACCTGACGGCGTTCGCCGCCGGGGACGGCACGGTGTGCCAGATCCTGTCCGACACGCAGGCACGCGTCACCCGGGTGATCCACGGGTCCGTCGAGAAGGTGTGGCAGGCACACCACGACGCCGCGCTGATGCGACGGTGGATGCTCGGCCCCGACGGCTGGACCATGCCGGTCTGCGACGTCGCCACCACCGTCGGCGAGACGTACCGCTACGAGTGGGAGCCGGCCGACGGCACCGGGGGAGAGCGCTTCGGCTTCGAGGGCGAGCTCCTGGAGTCGGCTCGACCGCACCGAGCCGTCACCACCGAGCGGATGATCGGGATGCCGGGCGACGGCACGCTCAACGAGCTCACGCTGACCCCGGTCCCCGAGGGCACCCTGCTGGCCGTGGTCATGTCCTTCCCCGACGCGGCGACGCGCGACGTCGTCCTGGCCACCGGGATGGTCGACGGGATGGAGACCAGCTACGCCCGGCTCGAGCGCGACGTGCTCGCCTGAGACGGCTCACGCGCTGTCGGCGGCCCGCGGCGCGTGGAGGTCGGCGTACGTGTCCGCGAACGCCCGCGCAGCAGCCACGAACCCGTCGAGGTGCTGCTCCGTCAACGCCAGGCTGAGGGCCACGTACCCGCGCTCGGCGACGTAGTAGCCCCGGTCGAGCAGGTCGTGGAAGAGCAGCCGGCGCCAGCGCGGGTCGACGTCGGCGAGGTCGGACCACCGCCGTACGGGGCCCGGCACCGGGTGGATCGTCAGCATCGAGCCGACGCCCGTCACGCAGAACCCGACCGGGGTGAGCGCCTCGGTCAGCTCGTGCCTGAGCCGGTCGCCGCGCTCGTTGAGCGGCGCGAGCGTCTCGGCGTCGAGCAGGTGGGTGACGGCAGCCCCGACGGCCATCGTGAAGGCGTTGTTGTTGAACGTGCCCCCGTGGGTCAGACCGCCCTGCGCGGGATCGAACGCGGCCATCACCTCCCTCGACCCGCCGAACGCCCCGAAGGAGAGGCCGCCGCCGAAGTACTTGCCGAGCACCGTGAGGTCGGCGCGGACGTCGTAGAGCCCCTGCGCCCCGCCCACGGCGAGTCGGGACGTCATCACCTCGTCCAGGACGAGGAGCGACCCGTGCTCCGAGGTGAGGCGGCGGAGCGCCGCGAGGAAGTCCGACGAGGCAGGGATGCACCCACCCGCACCGAGCATCGGCTCGACCAGGACGCAGGCGATCTCGTCCCCGTGCGCGCTGAGCTCGGCCTCGGCGGCGGCGATGTCGTTGTACGGCAGCACCGCGAAGTCGAACGGCACGCGCAGCGGGGCGCTGCCGGGCAGGAACGTCATCGGACCGCCGTGGTACGCGCCCTCGAAGACGACGACGCGGTCGCGTCCGGTGACGTGGCGGGCGGTGAGCACCGCCATCAGGTCCGCCTCGCTGCCCGAGTTCGTGAACCGCACCTGGTCGACCGAGTCGAAGCGCTCCACCAGCGCCCGGGCGAAGGTCGTCTCGGGCTCGGCCATGGCGCCGTACCCCCACCCACGAGCGAGCACCCCGCGCACCGCCTCCGCCACCTCGGGACGGCGTCCCAGCAGGCCGGCCGAGTAGTCACCGAGCAGGTCGACGACCTGGTCGCCGTCGACCGTGGTGAGCACGGCTCCCTCGGCGCTGTCGATGCGCAGGCCGAAGGGCTCCGTGTGGAGCACGGACCTGGTGTTGCCGCCGGGCATCACCTCGGCCGCGTCCCGCGCCAGCCGGGCGCTCCGGGGGTTGCGCGCGCGATAGCGACGCGTGGCCTCGTCGAGGGCGAGGTCGAGGGGGTCGGGCATGCGAGCCAACCTAGGGCTCGGGTCGGCGCCCGACCACGACGTACGCCGGGTCACGCCAGGCCGGGCGCCCCCACCGCCAGCGCCGCCGCGGGGCGGCACCCTGCACGTCCGGCAAGGCGCCGCCCGGCGTCAGGGCGTCAGGGCGTCAGCGGTGCCAGCAGGCCGTCGGTCGACGTACGCGGCGTGAGCCGGCTCGCGAGCGGCACGGTGGACGGGCTCCCCAGTGTGGCGAGACGACCACGGACCCGGTTCTGCCCCTGGCACCTCGTGACGCAGTCCGTCGGCGGGTTCGCCACCTCGGTGGCGTCCTCGCCGGTCACCATGCCCATCCTGCCGCCGCTGGCGACGTCCCAGATCGACATGCCACCACAGTGGTCGCGGGTCTCGGTCAGTCCGAGGGTGTTGGTGAAGTCGGGCCCGCACTCCGCCTGGAGAACCCGGGTCGCGACCTGGGCGCTGTCCCGGACCGCGAAGAGCCGGGAGACGTCGTTGCCGATGTTCACCCGAGGCGTGACGCGCACGCAGAACCGTCCGGCAGGTCCCGTCCTGGCGCTGGTGCACCCCGACCCGAGGAACCGGCCCAGCCGGGCCCGGAACCTCGGGTTGTCGTAGTAGAACGCGCTGTCCGCGAGACGGTGCACGATCCTGGTCCGCGTGCCGTCCTCGCGCTCCGGCTCCATCTGGAAGATCCCGCCCACGGCGCAGTCCTTGGCCTGCAGCGACATCGACACCTCCGACCCTTCGCGCGAGAGGCGGACGGCCTCCTCGTCGATCGAGATCGTGATGCGGCTCGACAGGGAAAGGCCACGGTGGTCAGGCACCTTGGAGGCATAGATCGGGGTGAACCGGCCACCGGTCTGGTCCAGCGGGTTCGCGGCACCGGTGAAGGACTGGTCGTAGACGGCGAAGTCCGCGGGATCGACGTCGAACTGGGTGTACCTGCCCTGGACGCGGAACCGGCCGGCGGGAGCCGGGACGGTGCCCTCGAAGCCGGCACCCTGGCCGAGCACGGTGTAACCCCCACCGACGCAGCCCTTGGACGATGCTGCGTCGGCCGGCGAGGACGAGACCGTGGAGAGTGCGAGGGGCGCCAGGAGGGTCGCGCAGGCGACCCCGACGGCTCGGTACCGGCGGGAGGGTTCTCGGCGGGGCATGAGAAGGCCTCCAGGATCGGTGGGGTGGTCGACCCCACGTTCACCCCGGAGTCGTCCGCCGACCAGTGTCCGAATGCCCTGGCGCCCACCCCGTCCGTGTGCCGTGGAGGCCGGGCCGAGCGGGTACGTCTCATCGCCGCACAAGCGCCCGGCCACGACGTACGCCTGGTCACCCCAGGCCGGGCGCCCCCACCGCCAGCGCCACCACGGCGGCGGCACCGTGCACGTCCGGCAGCGCGCCGCCCGCCCTGCGCGTGTTGGCGTGGTCGAGCATGACCGACACGAAGGTCTCGGCCGCCTGGCGGCGCAGGGTCTTCGCCAGGGTCCACTCCACGGCCTGGTCCAGGGCTGCCTCGGTGACCTCGACGAGCGAGCGGCGCAGCCGGCGCAGGTGGTCGCGCACCTCGGGGTGCGTCCCGCTCTCGCGGAAGACGACCGTCCGCAGGACCAGGGAGTCGTGATCCTCCATGCCGAGGCTGCGGTGCATGGCCAGCAGCGACCCGGCCGGGTCACCGCGGCGCACGACGCCGGCGAGGACTGCCTGGGTCGGTGTCGGCAGTCGCTCCTGCAGCAGCGTCAGCAGCAGGTCGATCTTGCGGGGGAAGTAGTAGAACACCAGCCCCTTCGGCACCTCGGCGGCCTCGGCGACGCGAGCCGTGGGCGTCGCGTCGAAGCCGTCGACGGCGAAGAGCTCCTCGGCCGCGTCCAGGATGCGCGTGCGTCGATCAGCAGTGGTCATCGGTGCTCCCGGGACAGCGGGTCGTGGTGAGGACGAGTACCGGGCAGGCCGGCAGCGTGGCACGGCCTGCCCGTCGGCCCGGTCCTGACCGGCAGCAGCTGCACACCTAGTGGGGGAGCGGGCCGTGGTGGTGCATCCTGCCCTCGACCTGCGGCATCATCAGCACGCCGGCGACCAGCGCGACCGCACCGACGATCCACGCCGTCAGGGCCATGGCGTCGAGGTTCTCGAAGCCCACCACCCAGGGCGAGGCGATGAACAGCACGCCCATGAGCATCAGGGCGTACTCCGAGAACCGGTCCTCCGACATCGCCATCGACGCGAGCGCGACCGCCGCGGTCACCACGCCGAGGATCACCATCGTCCATCGCGCAGCGTCGGTCGTCTCGGTCCACAGGGGTGCCAGCGCTGCGTAGGCGCCGGCCGACAGCGCCAGCCAGGCCTGCCATCGGTTCCACTTCTTCATGACTGATCCTCGTCTCCAACCCGGACCCGTCGCTCCTAGGGCGGATCGTTCCCCTGCACGATATTCTTGATTGACCGCCCGGTCAAGGACGGGCCGAGCAGGAAGGCGGAGGCTGTCCGGCGCGTTCCTGCAACGCTTGACTCAGGTCCGCATCGACCACGGGTTGGTGCGGCTCGGCGCGACCGAGCGGCCGAGCGGATCGAGCGGGACGTCGTCGCCGCCACCGGCGCCGCTCGGGTCGACGCCGACGAGCCTCTCCTGGCGCGCTGGCCGGGGTCAGCGACCCCGAGGGGCGGGAGGCCGTCGCGTCGTCGATCCCGAGCGGGCGACGTCGAGGTGGTGCGCCATGACCTCACCGAGCGAGACGGTGTCGACGGAGACGGTCACGATGGTCGTGATTGCGCCCTGCGGTGGACCGTCCAGTTAGTGCGGCATCGCGGTTCCCAACATTGGTTCGTTTCGTATGAGCGGCGGCGAATCCGTCGCCACGATTGATGCTGGCAATCGCGGATCGGCCCTGTCGGATCGTCCGGGCGACGATAAGATGGTTCCAGGACCGCAAACCAGGTCGGCTGCGCGCTGCGATACCCGCGACCATGGGCGGTCGAGTTGTGAAACCCCAGGTAAAGCAAGCCCCAGTGCGGATGAAGGGCCCGTCGGGAGGACTCGCAGCCGACAGAACCGGCGTCGAGGTGCAGGTCGAGCCGCGACGTCGGCGGGCTTGACTATGGTCTTATCAGCGACGAGTACACCCAGTCAGGGAGTCGCCGGAAAACCGTTGCAGAGCGGGTACCGGGGAGCGTCGGCTGCGGGCGTAGCCGGAATGGTCGGCGCCAGCACGAATTGGGCAAAGTGGGCAAGTCGGCCGACGCCAAGATGGTGGCGCGGGATGGCGCATTTTCTGGGCAACGCTATTTGGCATAGTTGGATCAGTCATGTTGACTTGGGCGACTTTTCCATACTTTGCCTCAAGGCGCGCATTTCGCGAACGCAAACGGGCGAGTGCTGCCATTGGGGTCGAAGTAGCATTACGCGGACTTGCGAGCAGCCCTAGCGGATCCCTACCTCTGCCTGAGCTGTTCGTCCTTAATCGTCGGCAACTCGACGAATATCAGACTATAACTAAGCGGCAACAAGCAATGGCTTTTATGTTAACATGGGCTGCGACAGGACTAGCTTTTGTCGTCCTCGTTCTGGGTATAATTCTTTCGCACCGCACCGAGCCAGGGACGGACCAGACGTCGTTGCTGGAACGATGGGCTCGGGTCGCTTATTACCGCATTCTTGACAAAGACTTTTTACGACGGCTACGACAAGGCGACCAAGCAATTGAGTGTCTATTATGCAGAGCCAAACCTGACGGGCCGCGCCACGGACCCTGAACGCCTCATAGACGGATGGAAGACCGCGAGGCAAGAAGCGCGGCGGCCCGCGAGGTCACGGCTGTTTGTTGATGCCCACAAGGCCGCATCGGACTTCGGTCAAGGGAGGACACTAACGGCGGCGACTTGGTAGTGGAAGAACAACAACCCAAGAGGGGGGTAGTAGGCAAGGCGACCCCCTCGCATCCTTGATCTAGCTGCGCGAACATTGTCGAGCCTCTGGTGGTAGTTCAGCCGAACCAGAGCGTCCCGGGGCCCCGTTGATGTGGGCCCGTAGGTAGTGCATGGCGAGATAGGCTAAACATTTTGGAGCTCCTCTCAGTCGCTCGGTCAAAGGGGATGCGCGGTGCGCGATGAAGTCTTGCATCGACTGGGCCATCGCTGCGGTCCGACTAACTTGTAAGGGGTGTTCGAGACGGGTGCTGATCAACGCCCCTAGTGATGCAGGGGACTAAAGGTTCAGCTCCTCCAAGGGCAAGGGGTGTCGGTTACAGGCCCCTCCGCCGATTTGATCGATGGTTTTGCTTCCGGCAGAAGCTTGGAACGAACCGGTGGTTCCAGATCGACCAAACTCTCAGGTGCACCCAGGCGAGAGTTCTCAACTCGCAACCTGCCCTGGTCGGGAGAACGGCGACCAAAGCGTTGTGTCGCAAACTTCAGTCGGTGTGCGCAGCGGCGGTCGCCTCGAGCGCCTTGCCGAACGCCGGGATCTCCTCGGCCAGGCGGGAGAGGTCCTCGTGGGTGAAGTGCACGACCTCGAGCTCGGAGGTGGACACGACGGCCGCGGTGCGCAGCTTCTTCTGCAGCACCCCGATCTCGCCGATGATGTCCCCGGCGCCGACCGACGCCACGACCGCGCCCTTGCGCCGGACCTCGGCGGTGCCCTCGAGGATGACGTAGGCCTTGTCGGCCGGGGTGGTCTCGGCCATCAGCGACCACTGCGCCGGGAGGTGCACCAGACGCCCGGCCTTGCCGACCTTCTCCAGGTCGCGCCGGGAGAGGTCCGCGAAGCGGGCCACTCGGGTCAGTCGGGCGGTCAGGTCGTCGCTCTTGGCCATGGCGGGATCCTAGACCTGCTCGCCGTCCTCGGGGATGACGTGCACCGCCGCCTCCTCCGCACCGGCGGCGGCGCCGTCGATGCCCGCGTCGTCGCCGACCATGGCCTGCTCGAGGTCGGCGCCGCCGCCCTGGTCGGGGTCGACCAGGCGGCCCGCGCGCTCGTCGCCGACCTCACCGTCGTCGAGGTCGGAGAGGTCCTCGGCGGCCGCCGCCTCGTACGGGTCGGGCTCCGGCACCTCCTGCTCCAGCCGCTCGTCGAAGGACTCGCCCTCCAGCACCTCGGCGGTGGTCGTGCCGTGCTTCATGTTCCCCGAGAGCTTCTCCGGCGGGGAGTACCCACGGTCGAGCTCGTCCGCGACGTCGCCCTCCGACCCGGCGAGGGCGTCCTCGCGCGAGAGCTGGTCTCCGGCGTAGATGTCTCCGTCTTGGCTCATGCCCGCCACCGTACGCACCCCGCGAGGCCGCCGGGAGGGTGAGCACGACCGCCACCCCTTGACTTAAGTACGAGAGTCGTACTTAATAGGGGCTGTGACGCTCGTCATGGGGATCGACTCCTCCACCCAGTCCACCAAGGCCGTCCTGGTCGACGCCGCCGACGGCCGCGTCGTCGAGGCGCGCTCGGCCCCGCACCCGCCCGGCACCGAGGTCGACCCGCGGGCCTGGCTGGCCGCCGTCGACCAGGCCACCGAGGGCATGCTCGACCGGGCCGAGGCCGTCGCCGTCGGTGGTCAGCAGCACGGCATGGTCGCCCTCGACGAGGACGGCGAGCCGGTGCGCGACGCGCTGCTGTGGAACGACACGCGCTCCGCCGGGACCGCACGCGACCTGGTGGCCGAGCTGGGCGGGCCCCGGGCCTGCGCCGACGCCGTCGGCAGCGTCCTGGTCGCCTCGTTCACCGCCACGAAGCTGCGGTGGCTGCGCGACCACGAGCCCGAGGCCGCCGCCCGCGTCCGCCGGGTGCTGCTGCCCCACGACTACGTCTCGCTGCACCTCGCCGCGGCCGGCACCGAGCCGTTCACCGACCGTGGCGACGCCTCCGGCACCGGCTACCTCGACACCGCCGCCGGGCGCTGGCGCCCCGACCTGGCCGCCGCCGCGCTCGGTCACGAGGTCGCCCTGCCCCGCCTGGTCGCCGCCGGGCAGGCGGCCGGCACCACCCGGACCGGGGCCCTGCTCGCCGGCGGCACCGGCGACAACATGGCCGCCGCGCTCGGGATGGGCCTGGCCACCGGGGACGTGCTGGTCTCGATCGGCACCTCCGGCGTCGCCTCCAGCATCAGCGCCACGCCGGTCGCCGACGGCAGCGGCGTGGTCACCGGGTTCGCCGACGCGGCCGGCGGCTTCCTGCCGATGGTCACCACGATGAACGCCGCCGGGATCCTCGACCTGCAGGCCGCCTGGCTCGGCGTCGACCACGACGAGCTGGCCCGGCTGGCGCTGTCCTCGGCCCCCGGCGCGGGCGGGGTGACCCTCTCGCCGTACTACGGCGGCGAGCGCTCCCCGGACCGGCCCGCCGCCACCGCCACCTGGACCGGGCTGCGTCCCACCACGACCCGCGCCGACCTCGCCCGGGCCGCCGTCGAGGCCCTGCTCTGCTCCCTGGCCGAGGCCGTCGAGCGGCTCGTGGCCGAGACCGGGCGGCAGCCCGCCCGCGTGCTGATGGTCGGCGGCGCCACCCGCAGCCCCGCCGTGCAGGCGCTCGCCCCGGGCCTGCTCGGCCACGACGTCTCGCTCCCGCCGCCGGGGGAGTACGTCGCCCTCGGTGCGGCCCGTCAGGCCGCCTGGGCCCTCGCCGGCACCGACGCCCCGCCGGACTGGCCGGCCGGGCCGACCTCCGTCCTGGTCGCCGACGACGCCGCGCGCGCCGCGGCCCCGGCGGTCCGGGCGGCGTACGCCGACCTGCGCGAGCGCACCGCCCCGTGGTCGTGACCCACCACCCGAGCCACCGACCCGAACCAGCACCAGCACCCGTACCAGCACCGACCGAGAGGCAGACGCATGAGCATCCCCACCCCGACCCCCGAGGACCACTTCTCCTTCGGTCTGTGGACCGTCGGCTGGCAGGGTCGTGACCCCTTCGGCGAGGCCACCCGTCCCGCGATGGACCCGGTCCACGCCCTGGAGAAGCTGGCCGAGCTGGGCGCGTACGGCGTGAACTTCCACGACGACGACCTGATCCCGTTCGGCTCCGACGACGCCGCCCGCGACGCCATCCTGGACCGGTTCCGCACGGGGCTGGCCGACACCGGGCTCGTGGTCACCACGGCCACCACGAACCTGTTCACCCACCCGGTCTTCAAGGACGGCGGGTTCACCTCCAACGACCGCGCGGTACGCCGGTTCGCGCTGCGCAAGGTGATGCGCAACATCGACCTCGCCGCCGAGCTGGGCGCGAAGATCTACGTCTGCTGGGGCGGTCGCGAGGGCGCCGAGTACGGCGCCTCGAAGGACGTGAGCGTGGCCCTCGACCGCTACAAGGAGGGCTTCGACCTGCTCGGCGACTACGTCACCGAGCAGGGCTACGACATGCGCTTCGCGATCGAGCCGAAGCCGAACGAGCCCCGCGGCGACATCCTGCTGCCGACGGTCGGGCACGCGCTGGCCTTCATCGAGCGAGCTCGAGCGCCCCGAGCTGGTCGGGGTCAACCCCGAGATCGGGCACGAGGAGATGGCCGGGATCAACGCCGCCGCCGGGTACGCCCAGGCGCTGTGGTCGGACAAGCTCTTCCACATCGACCTGAACGGGCAGAACGGCCCGAAGTTCGACCAGGACCTGCGCTTCGGTGCGGGCAACGTCCGCGGCGCGTTCTGGGTCGTCGACACGTTGCTCGCCGGCGGCTACGACGGTCCGGTGCACTTCGACTTCAAGCCTGCCCGCACCGAGGGCGAGGACGGGGTCTGGGCCTCCGCCGCGGGCTGCATGACGAACTACCTCGTGCTGCGCGAGAAGGTGCAGGCCTTCCGTGCCGACCCCGAGGTGCAGGAGGCCCTGGAGGCGGCGAGGGTGCCCGAGCTGGCCGTGCCGACGCTGGACGAGGGGGAGACCTGGGCGCAGCTGCGCGCGGAGGCCGACCCCGACATCGAGGCCCTGGCCGCCCGCGGGATGGGCTTCGAGCGGCTCGACCAGCTGGCGCTGGAGCACCTGTACGGCGTGCGCGGCTGACCGGACCGAGGGCAACGGGCGGAGCGCAGGGGTGGTGACGGGCGGCGCGGGCACGACCGAGGGCCTGCGCCGCGCCAACACCTCGGTGGTGCTCCGCGCACTGCGCGACCACGGACCCGCCAGCCGCGCGGCGCTGGCCACCCGGACCGGGCTGTCCAAGGCCACGGTCGGGGTCATCGTGGCCGGCCTCGAGGCGGCCGGGGTGGTCGCGCCCGCACCCGCCGACCTCCCGGCGGCGCGCGGGCGCCCCAGCCGACCGGTGGCGCTGTCCGGGCGCGACCACCTCGGGGTCGGCTTCGAGCTCAACGTCGACTACGTCGCCGCATCCGTGGTGGACCTCTCCGGCCACGAGCTGCTCGCCACCACCCGGCCCGTCGAGCGCGGCCGCGGCCTGGCCGACCTGGGCCGTCTCGCGCACGAGGTCGCCGACACGCTGCGGCGCTCCGGCTCCGGGGATGCCTCGGGGACCGGTCAGGGTCCGGTTCAGGGTCCGGTTCAGGGTCCGGTGGCGTGCGGGTGGTCGGAGCCACGGTCGCCCTGCCCGGCCTGGTGCGCGCCGACGAGCGGACGGTCGCCTGGACGCCCAACCTCGACCTGCCCGAGGACGAGCCGGCGCGCACGGTCGCCGCGGCCCTCGGCGACACCCTCGGCAGTGCGACACGCGGCCGCACCGTCCGCGTCGGCAACGACGCCGACTGCGCAGCCCGGGCCGAGGCCCGGCACGGCGCCGCCCAGCAGGTCGCCCACGCGCTCTACATCACCGGCACCGTCGGCATCGGCGCCGGCATCCTCGAGCACGGACGCCCGCTGCGCGGGGGAGCGGGCTTCGCCGGCGAGGTGGGCCACCTGCCCCTCGCCGGCGCCGACGCGCGGTGCGGCTGCGGCCGTACCGGCTGCTGGGAGGCCGCCGTGGGGCTGCACGCGATGCTCGCCGCGGTCGGCATGCCGGAGCTCGAGACGCCGCTGGCCTCCGCCGAGGCGGTCGCGGCGCGCGCCCGCACCGACGCCGGCGTCCGCCGGGGGCTGGCCCAGGTGGGACACCAGCTGGGAGTGGGCCTGTCGGTCCTGGTCAACGTGCTCGACCCCGAGGTCGTCGTGCTCGGCGGGTACTTCGTCGTCCTCGGTGACCACGTGCTCGAGCCCGCGCGGGCCGCGCTCGACGCGCTGCTGGCCTCGCCGGTGCAGGTCCGCCCCGAGCTGCGGCCCGGTCATCTGGGCATCGCCGCCGCCGCCCTGGGCGCGGCCGAGCGGTCCCTGGAGCCGCTCTTCAGCGGTGAGGTCGCGCTGCTGGCCTGAGCCCGCGCGCCTCACAGCCTCCCGAGGCGGGAGCGCGACAGCGGGGGGCGGCCGGGTGCGGGCTCGAGGCCGTACTCGATGCGCAGCCGGCGGACCTCGCCGAGCGCGGCCAGGCGCAGCGGCGAGCCGGGGCCCAGGAGTGCGGCCTGCCTCTCCCAGAGGGCGAGGTCGTCGGCCGCCCAGCCCGACCGGGTCACCGCGGCCAGCAGGTCGACGTCGTGGGTCGCCAGCAGGGCCGTCAGGAGGTCGCGCTCGAGGCCGTCCCGCCGACGGGTCACCCCCGGGGAGGTCGACGCCGGGAGGAACGGGCCCCGGTAGAGGCGGACCGCGTCGGCCAGCCGACCCGCGCGCAGCGCCTCGGTGACCTCGAGCCAGTCGGCCCGGACCTCCGGGACCAGCCGGTAGGGCCGTGACTCCAGCACCCCGGGGCCGAGGATCGTCCGCAACCGGGTGATCTCGGCGCGCGTGGTCGAGGGCCGGACCTCCTCGTCGTAGACCTCCGTCGCGAGCTGCTCGGCGGTGATCCCCTCGGGGACGTCGGCGAGGACGGCCATCACGTCCCCGAGCCGTCGGCTCAGGCGTACGGTGCGCCCGGCCAGCACGACCTCGCAGTCGGGCCGGCCCAGGCCGCGCAGGACCAGCGCGGGGTGGGCGACCCCGCCGGACCGGCCGGCCCGCGTGGCGCGGCGCGCGCTGCCGCCCCGCTCCTGGACCGCCAGCCGGCGCTGCAGGGAGAGACGGCCGAGCTCGGACTCCGCGAGCCGGGCCACCGACCGCACCAGGGCGAGGGTCTGCGGCAGGTCGACCGCGTCGCCCCCGGTGACGTCGACCACCCCGAGGATGCGTCCGGTGTCGGGGTGGTGGATCGGCGCCGCGGCGCACGACCACGGCTTGTAGGCGACGTTGAAGTGCTCGCGCGAGCTGATCTGCACCGGTGCGTCGAGGCGCAGCGCGGTGCCGGGCGCGTTGGTGCCGATCAGCTCCTCGCCCCAGTCGGTGCCCTCCACGAAGTTGATGTCCTCGGCCCGGCGCAGCACGTGGGGACGTCCGCACACCCACAGGAGCTGGCCGCGGTCGTCCCCGACGGCCATCACGCAGTCCGAGGCCTCGGCGGCGCGGCCGAGCACGTCGTGCAGGAGGGGGAAGACGGCTGAGAGCGGGTGGCCTGCGCGGTAGTCCAGCAGCTCGCGGCGCTCCAGCCGCAGCGGGGCCTCCGCGCGGTCGGCGTCGATGCCGGCCGCGGCGGACCGTTCCCAGGACTGGGCGACGAGAGTACGCACGAGGGCTCCCTCCGGTCGTCGCAGAACGACCTCGTCGACGCAGCATAGATGCAACGTGTCCCGTGTCACAGTCCCTCCAGGGCGCCCCGCAGGCCGCTGCGCCCGCCCGACAGGCGCAGGTCCGGTCCCCGCGGACCCGCCGAGGAAGGAGCCCGATGTCCCTGCCCGAGCTGGACCGCACCGACTACCCGCTGAGCGTGAACCGTCCCGAGCTGCTCACCACGCCGACGGGTGCGGCGTTCGACTCGCTGACGCTGGACCGCGTGGTCGCCGGGGACGTGGTCGCCGAGGACCTGCGGATCACCCCCGACACGCTGCGCCTCCAGGCCAGCATCGCCGACGGGGTCGGCCGACGGCAGCTGGCGGCGAACTTCCGCCGCGCCGCCGAGCTCACCGCGATCCCCGACGAGCGGCTGCTGGCGATGTACAACGCGCTGCGCCCGAACTCCTCCACGAAGGCCGAGCTGCTGACCCTCGCCGACGACCTGGAGACCACCTACTCCGCCCACCACGCCGCGGGCCTGGTCCGTGAGGCCGCCGACGTCTACGAGCGTCGCGACATCCTCGCCGACGAGGACCAGTGAGGAGCACGTCATGACCATCACCGCCCCGAGCACCGCCACCTCCGGGGGCGCCGCCCCACGGAGGTCCCTGCGCACCGAGTCCCTGGAGGCCCGCCCGGTCAACCTCGACGGGTTCGTCGAGGAGTGGCCCGAGAAGGGCATGGTCGCGATGGACAGCGCCTTCGACCCGGCGCCCAGCATCCGCGTCGAGGACGGTGTCATCACCGAGATGGACGGCACCGAGCGCGCCGACTTCGACTTCATCGACCAGTTCATCGCCGACCACGCGATCGACACCGAGGCCGCCGTGGACGCGATGGCCCTGGACACCGTCGAGATCGCCCGGATGATCGTGGATCCCGGCGTCACCCGTACGACGGTGCGCGACGTGGTCGCCGGGCTCACCCCCGCGAAGCTGCTCGGGGTGGCGAACCACCTCAACATCGTCGAGATCATGATGGGGATGCAGAAGATGCGGGCCCGTCGTACCCCGGCGAACCAGGCGCACTGCACGAGCGCCCGGGACAACCCGCTCCAGGTGGCCTGCGAGGCCGCCGAGGCCGCGCTGCGCGGCTTCTCCGAGATCGAGACCACCCTCGGCGTCGTGCGCTACGCCCCCCTCGTGGCGATGGCACAGACCATCGGGGCCCAGGTGGCCGACGAGGTGCCGCTGACGCAGTGCGCCCTGGAGGAGGCCACCGAGCTCGAGCTCGGCATGCGCGGGATCACGAACTACGCCGAGACGATCTCGGTCTACGGCACCGAGCCCGTCTTCGTCGACGGCGACGACACGCCGTGGTCGAAGGCGTTCCTGGCCTCGGCCTACGCCTCGCGAGGCATCAAGATGCGCTTCACCTCGGGCACCGGCTCCGAGGTCCAGATGGGCAACGCACAGGGCAAGTCGATGCTCTACCTGGAGATCCGCTGCATCCTGATCGCGAAGGGCGCCGGCTCCCAGGGCCTCCAGAACGGCTCGATCTCCTGCATCGGGGTGCCCGGGGCGGTGCCCTCCGGGATCCGCGCGGTGGCGGCGGAGAACCTGATCGCCTCCGCGCTCGACCTGGAGTGCGCCTCGGGCAACGACCAGTCGTTCTCCCACTCGCCCATGCGCCGGGTGGCCCGGTTGCTGCCGCAGATGCTGCCCGGCACGGACTTCGTGTGCTCGGGGTACTCGGCGGTGCCGAACTACGACAACATGTTCGCCGGCTCGAACCTCGACACCGACGACTTCGACGACTTCAACACCATCCAGCGCGACCTGCATGGTCGACGGGGGGCTGCAGCACGTCGGTGAGACCGAGATCCTGGCAGCGCGGCAGCGCGCGGCGGAGGCGCTGCAGGCGGTCTTCGAGCACCTCGACCTGCCGCGGATCCGCGACGAGGAGATCGTGGCCGCCGTGTACGCGAACGGCAGCAACGACTGCCTCCCGCGGGACGTGCTGGAGGACCTCAAGGGGGCGCAGAGCGTGATGGACCGCGGGATCACCGGCCTGGACCTCGTCACGGGCCCTCGACGCCACCGGTTTCCACGACATGGCGCAGAACCTGCTGACGGTCCTGCGCCAGCGGGTGTCGGGCGACCTCCTGCAGACCTCGGCGATCCTCAAGGGCATGGTCCCGCTCTCCGCGGTCAACGACGACAACGACTACGCGGGTCCGGGCACCGGCTACCGGCCCAGCGGAGAGCGCTGGGAGCAGATGAAGCGGCTGCGCCACGTGACCAGTGCCGAGAACCCCGAGACCGAGGTCGGCTGAGGCCGGCAGGAGGAGACGACGATGAGCATCGCAGCAGGAGAACGCACCGTCCGCCTGGTCGACGTCGGCCCGGCGGCCCGGGGTGACCGGCGGGACGAGGTGGTGGTGGCCCTGGCGCCGGGGTTCGCCGACACCTTCAGCCAGACGATCGTCGGCGTGCCCCACGCCGAGCTGCTGCGGCAGCTGCTCGCCGGGGTCGAGGAGCAGGGCGTCGCGGCCCGTCTGGTCCGCTTCCGCCACACCTCCGACCTCGCCGCGATGGCGCACGCCGGGGCACGGCTGTCCGGCTCGGGGATCTCGGTCGGCGTGCTGTCCCGCGGGACCACGATGATCCACCAGCGTGACCTCGCCCGCCTGTCCAGCCTGGAGCTGTTCCCGCAGTCCCCGTTGATGACGCTGGAGACGTTCCGCGACGTCGGCCGCAACGCCGCGCGGTACGCCAAGGGCGAGTCGCCCGAGCCCGTGCCCACCCTCAACGACCAGATGGCCCGGCCCCGGTGGCAGGCCAAGGCGGCGCTGCTGCACCTGAAGGAGACCGAGCTGATCGTCAAGGGTGCCAAGCCGGTCGAGGTGACCGCCGACTTCGCGACGGCCCCGTGAAGGCAGGCGTCGAGGACGCCGGGCCCGACCAGGTCGTGCAGGACCGCGGTGGTCCCGGCGCGCCCCCACGGGCCGGACTCGTCGTCGGGGTCGACATCGGCAACTCCACCACCGAGGCCAGCGCCGCCCTCGTCACCGACAGCGGTGCGGCCGAGCACGTGGGCGCCTCGCTGAGCCGCACCAGCGGGGTCAAGGGGACGGTCGACAACGTCGCCGGGGTGCTCGCCGCCGTCGAGGCGGCGCTGCGCCGGGCAGGTCGCGAGGTGGCCGAGGTCGGCACCGTCCTGCTCAACGAGGCGACCCCCGTCATCAGCGGGCTGGCGATGGAGACGATCACCGAGACGATCATCACCGAGTCCACGATGATCGGCCACGACCCGCGTACGCCCGGTGGCGTGGGGCTCGGGGTGGGCACGACCACCGCGCTGGCCGACCTCGGGGAGTCCGAGCCGGGGTCGTCGGTGGTGGTCGTCGTCCCGTCCGCGACCGACTTCGAGGACACCGCCGCGGCCCTGGAGGCGGCCGCGGGGCGCGGCGTCCACGTCGCGGCGGCGGTGCTCGGCAACGACGACGCCGTGCTCGTCGTGAACCGGTTGAGCAGCCCCGTCCCGGTCGTCGACGAGGTCTCCCGCATCGAGGCGGTGCCGCTCGGGATGCTGGCCGCCGTCGAGGTCGCCGCGCCCGGGCGCACGGTGCGCACCCTGTCGAACGCCTACGGGCTGGCCGGCGTCTTCGACCTCGACGCCGACCAGACCCGGACGGTGGCGCCGGTGGCGCGGGCCCTGACGGGCAACCGCTCGGCGGTCGTCGTGCGCACCCCGGCCGGCGACGTCAGCGACCGGGTGGTGGCCGCGGGGGAGCTGCGCCTGGTCGGGGCCGAGCGCACCCTGTCCGTGGACGTCAGCCGGGGTGCGGACGAGGTGATGGACGCCCTGGCTCGCGTCGCCCCGCTGGTGGACGCCACCGGGCAGGCCGGCACGAACGTCGGGGGGATGATGGCCTCGGTACGCCAGACCATGGCCGACCTCGCCGGTCTCGAGCTCGACGAGGTCCGGGTGGGCGACCTGCTGGCCGTGGACACCGTCGTCCCCCAGGAGGTCAGCGGCGGCCTGGCCGGCGAGATCGCCCTGGAGAACGCCGTCGCGCTGGCGGCCATGGTGCGCACCCGCCACAGCGGGATGCAGCGGGTGGCCGAGGCCGTCCGGGCCGCGCTCGAGCGGCAGGGTGCCGCCGGGGTGCAGGTCGAGGTCGGTGGCGTCGAGGCGGAGATGGCCGTGCGGGGAGCGCTGACCACCCCGGGCACCGACACCCCGCTGGTCGTGCTGGACCTCGGGGGCGGGTCCACCGACGCCGCGGTGCTGGAGCGGGGCGGTGACGTGCGCGCCACCCACGTCGCCGGGGCCGGTGACCTGGTCACCCGGCTGATCGACGCCGAGCTCGGCCTGGACGACCTCGAGGTCGCCGAGCAGATCAAGCGGAACCCCCTGGGCAAGGTCGAGAGCTTCTTCCACCTGCGCCTCGAGGACGGCACCGCCCAGTTCTTCCGCGGAGCCGCTGCCGGCCACGGTCTTCGCCCGCGTCGTCACCCTGGGCGAGCACGGGCTCGCGCCGGTGCCGACCCGGCACCCGCTGGAGCGGGTGCGGGCGGTGCGGCGCGCGGCGAAGGAGCGGGTGTTCGTGGTCAACGCCCTGCGGTCCCTCGCGCGGGTCGCGCCCCGCGGCGACCTGCGCAGCATCGGCTTCGTCGTGCTGCTCGGGGGCTCCGCCCTGGACTTCGAGATCCCCGAGCTGGTCGCCGACGCCCTGGCCCCGCACGGGATCGTCTGCGGCACGGGCGACGTCCGGGGCAGCGAGGGACCCCGCAACGCGGTCGCGACCGGACTGGTCTCGGCCTTCCTCGAGCGCAGCGGGCGCGTCGACCGTGCGTGACTCGGGACGCCCGGAACCGCCCACGGTGGTGGTCCTGCTCGCGCGCCGACGGGGCGCACGACGCGCGCGCGCTGCGCGAGGTGCTGGCCGGCCTGGAGGAGGAGGGGGTGCCGGCAGCCGTCGAGACGGTGCGCCTGCGCGACCAGGGGTCCCGGGGCGGGCCCGCGACGACTGCCTCGCGTCTCGCCGAGCGGGCGGCGGAGCGTTCGTCGCTCGAGGTCGGCGTCGGGATCGCGTCCGGCGGACTCTGCCTCACGCACCGGGCGCTGCCGCGGCCGGTCGCCGCTCGAGCACCTCCTCTCCCCGGTGGTCGCGCACCAGGCCCGCCGCCTGGGCCACGACGCGGCCCGCCTCGTGACCGGCATCCCGCTGAAGCTGCCCGACGGCTGACGTACGCACCTGCCCGACCCGACCACCCGACAGCACCGACCACCGCACCCACCACCGCACCCACCAGGAGGCCCCATGTCCCACCACGTCACCCTCGCCGAGGCCGACACCGTCCTCGCCGCCGCCCGCGCAGAGGCCGAGGCGATCGGCCAGCCGATGAACATCGCCGTCGTCGACGACGGGGGCCACCTCGTGGCCTTCGCCCGGATGGACGGCGCGATCAAGGCGAGCATCGACATCTCGACGCGCAAGGCCCGTACCTCGGTGATGATGAACCTGCCCACCGGGGCGCTCTCGGAGGTCACCCAGCCCGGGGCGGCGCTCTACGGCCTCGAGCAGACCAGCGGCGGCCTGGTCACCTTCGGCGGCGGCGTGCTGCTGGTGCGCGACGGCGTGACCGTCGGTGCCGTCGGGGTCAGCGCGGGGTCGGTCGAGCAGGACGTGCAGGTCGCCGAGGCCGGCGCGGCCGCCCTCTGACCGGGGCGCGGGCGGCGCTAGCCGGCGAGGCGTACGGAGGCCTCGGCCAGGGACGACTGCAGCCCGGCCACGGGGTCGGCGAGGAGGGGCTCGAGGGCCATCTCGGCCGCGCCGAGCAGGATCGAGTCGGCGCCGAGGGCGGGCGGGGCGAGCACCAGCGACTCCAGCGGCGCGGGCAGCGTCCGGGCCTGGATGCCGGCGGTGATGTCGGCGGGGACGAGCCGGTGCAGGGCGCGGAAGTACCCGCCGAGCACCACCACCCGGGGGTTGAAGGCGTTGACGATCCCCGACAGGCCCTCGCCGAGCTGGCGGCCGATGTGGTGCAGGGCCGGCGGCGGGGTGTCGTAGCCGTCGAGCACCTCGCCGAGCGAGGCCACCGCGTCGGCGGGGCAGCCGATCGCCTCCGCGATCGCGGAGGCGCCGACCTCGGTCTCGAAGCAGCCGCGGTTGCCGCAGTGGCAGTCGCGGCCCTCGGGGTCGAAGACCATGTGGCCGACCTCGCCGGCGTACCCCCCGGCGCCCTCGAGCCGCTGCCCGCCGGCCACCACGCCGGCGCCGACGCCGACGTTGCCGGAGACGAAGATGAGGTCGTCGACCCCGACGCCCACCCCGCGCCCGTGCTCGGCCAGCGCGCCGAGGTCGGCGTCGTTGGCCAGGGAGACGGGGACGTCCACGCCGAGCGCGGCCAGGATGATCGAGCCGGGGGACACGTCCACCCAGCCCAGGTTGGGCGCCAGGCGCACCAGCCCGTCGCTGCGCCGCACCAGGCCGGGCACCGCCATCCCGATCCCGGCCAGCGGCGCCCCGGGCGGGGCGCCCCGCACCACCCGGCGCACGAGCGCGGCGATGCCGGCGCCCACCTGCCAGGCCTCGGCGGTCGGGTCGACCGGGCCGCGCACCCGCTCGTGGACCACCCCGCCCAGCCCGACCCGGGCCACCACGACCTGGCCGACGCCGAGGTCCACGGCCACGACGTACGGCCCGGCCTCGGCGAGGGTGACCCGGGGCGAGGGGCGGCCCGCGGCGCGGGCCCCGCCCGGGCCGGCCGGCGCGGTGCCCACGGTGACCAGCCCGAGCGAGGAGAGCTCGGTGACGAGCCCGCCGATCGTGCTGCGGTTGAGCCCCATGGCCGCGGTGAGCTCGGCGCGCGAGGTGGTCCCGCCCAGGTGCACCTGGCGCAGCATGGTGGCCAGGTTGTGCCGGCGGACGCCCTCCTGGTTGGTGCCCGTGCCCGTGCGCCGCGGTGCGGCGTCCACGGCCACGGGACTAGATCCCGGCGGCGGAGCGGCGGCGGCGCGAGATGGCGTCCACGCTCGCCGCGATCAGGAGCACGCCGCCGGTGACCAGGAAGTTGATGTAGGCGGACTGGTTCAGCAGGCCCAGGCCGTTGGCGATGGTCGCGATCACGACCCCACCGATCACGGCGTCGAGGGCCCGGCCCTTGCCGCCGAAGAGGCTGGTGCCGCCGATCACGGCCGCGCCGACGGCGTACAGCAGGACGTTCCCGCCGCCGGAGGAGGTGGAGACCTTGCCGGTGTAGGAGGACTGCACGATGCCGCTGATGGCCGCCATGGAGGAGCAGATGACGAAGGCGTAGACCCGCATCCGCAGCACGTTGATGCCGGCGCGGCGGGCGGCCTCGGCGTTGCCGCCGACCGCGTAGAGGTGGCGCCCGAACGTGGTGCGGTTCAGCACGAAGCTCCACAGGATGAGCAGCACGACCACGACGGGCAGGACGTAGGGGATGCCGGCGATCGGGAAGTTCGGGTTCAGGCTGCGGTCGACGCTGAGCATCGCGGTGATCCCGAGGACGACGGCGGCCACGACGCCGATCTTGATCAGCATCACGCTGGTCGGGTCGTGCTGGAGGTCGTTGGCGACCTGGCGGCGCTGGCGCAGCAGGGTCCCGGCGGCGAAGGCCACGGTCAGCAGCACCGCGGCCACCCAGCCGCCGGCGACCGGGACGTTGTCGATGGTCAGGCCGCGGATGACCGGGTCGTCGACGCGGATCGAGCCGCCGTCGCCGATCATCCGCAGGATGACCCCCTGGAGGCCGAGGAAGAAGGCCAGGGTCACCACGAAGGAGGGGATGCCGAGCCGCGACACCAGCGCGCCGATGATCATGCCGATCACGGCACCGGTGACGATCGCGCCGACGACGCCGAGGTACCACGGCAGGCCCTGCTCGACGATGAACAACGCACTCACCGTGGCGGCCACACCCCCGGCGACCCCGGCGGACAGGTCGATCTCGCCGAGCAGCAGGACGAAGACCAGGCCCATCGCCAGCAGGCAGATCGGTCCGGCCTGGGCGACCAGGTTGGCCATGTTCAGCAGGGAGAAGAAGCGGTCGCTGGCCAGGCCGAAGACGATCAGCAGGACGACGAGTCCGGCGATGGCGGGCAACGAGCCCATGTCCCCGCCGCGCAGGCGTCCGAGGTAGTCGTTCACGGAGTCGCGCAGCGTGCCGCCGGTGCGGTTGTCGCCGGCGAAGTCGCTGGCGGCCACCTTGCCGTCGCCGCTGCCGCTGCCGTCGGGGGAGGTGCGCGGGGTGGTGGGTGTGGTGCTCATCGGTACGGCCTCTCGGGGTCGGCGGTCAGACGGTGGCGGTGGCGGGGTTGTCGCTGATGCCCAGCGACCCGCTGCGGCCGGCGGTGATCAGCTCGACCACCTGGCCGTGGTTGACGTCCCCGGTCGGGACGTCCGCGGCCACGCGGCCCAGGTAGAGCGCGGTGATCCGGTCGGCGACCTCGAAGACGTCGCCCATGTTGTGCGAGATCAGCACCACGCCCAGGCCGCGGTCCGCGAGGCGGCGGACCAGGTCGAGGACCTGGCGGGTCTGGGCCACGCCCAGGGCGGCGGTCGGCTCGTCGAGCAGCACGATGCGGGAGTTCCACAGCACGGCCTTGGCGATGGCCACGGTCTGGCGCTGGCCGCCCGACAGGCTGGCGACCGACTGGCGCACCGACTTCACGGTGCGCACCGACAGCGACGCCAGGGTCTCGCGGGCCCGGGACTCCATCTCGGTCTCGTCGAGCACCAGGCCCTTGCGGGTCTCGCGGCCCAGGAACATGTTCTCGACGATGTCGAGGTTGTCGCACAGCGCGAGGTCCTGGTAGACGACCTCGACCCCGAGCGCGGCGACGTCGCGGGGCCCGCTGACCTCGACCGGCTTGCCGTCGAAGACGTACTCGCCGCTGTCGCGTCCGTAGATGCCGGCGATCACCTTGACCAGGGTCGACTTGCCGGCGCCGTTGTCGCCGACCAGGGCGGTGACCTGGCCGGGGTAGACCGAGAAGTCGACGTCGTGGAGGACGTGGGCGTTGCCGAAGCTCTTGTTGACCCCGCGCAGCTGCAGGAGTGGTTCGGTCGACATGCGGTTCCTCCGGGAGTGGCTGGTACGTCGGGCTGGTGTCTCGGCTGGTGCGTCGGCTGGTGTCGGGGGCGGGCCTCGCGGTCGGGGTGACCGACCGCGAGACCCACCCTCGGACCTCAGCTGATCCGTGGTGGCCTCAGCGCGGAGGCGTCAGGAGATGCCGTTCTCCTCGCAGAGGTCGGCGAACTCGCCCGCGCACACGTCCTCCACGGTCTGGCCGCCGTCGTCGATGACGTCCTGGACGTTGTCGGCGGTGATGGAGACCGGGTCGAGCAGGATCGAGGGCACCTCGCGGTCGCCGTCGACGTCCTCGGTGGTGCCGTTGGTCTCGGCCTCCTCGCCCTTGGCCAGGGCGATGGCGACCTCGGCGAGGGCGTTGGCCTCCTCCGTGGCGGACTTGTAGACCGTCATGCACTGGGTGCCGGCGAGGATGTTCTGCAGACCCTCGACGGTGGCGTCCTGGCCGGTGACCGGGACCTCCCCGGCCGCGCCGTTCTTCTCCAGGATGGAGATGGCGGAGCCGCCGAGACCGTCGTTGGCGGCGTACACGCCCTGCACGTCACCGTCGGCCTGGGTGTAGAGCTGCTCGAAGATCGTCACGGCCTGGTCGTTGTCCCAGTCCGGGACGGCCTGCTCGCCGACCTCGGTGTAGGTGCCGACCTCGTCGAGCACGCTGTGGGCGCCCTCGGAGAACAGGGTCGCGTTGTTGTCGGTGGGGGAGCCGTTGAGGTAGAGGATGTTGGCGTCCTCCTCGCCCAGGCAGTCCGCCAGGCCCTGGCCCTGGAGCTCGCCGACCTTGGTGTTGTCGAACGAGACGTAGTAGTTGGCCGAGCCGCCGAGGGTGAGCCGGTCGTAGTCGATCGTCTGCACGCCTGCGGTGCGGGCCTTCTCCTGGATCGCGGCACCCGAGTCCGAGTCGAGGTTCACGATCGCCAGGACGGTGACCCCGTCGGCGACCATGCCGTCGGCGATCTGCGCCATCCGGTCCGCGTCGCCCTGGGCGTTCTGGATGTCGGCCTCGACACCGGCCTCCTCGAACGCCGCCTCGAGCGCCGGGCGGTCCGCGGACTCCCAGCGGACCGAGGACTTGGTGTCGGGGAGGATGACGCCGACCTTGCCGGTCTCCTCGCCGCCCTCGCTCGCGCTGTCGCTCGAGTCGCTGCCGCACGCGCCCAGCGCGAACGCCAGACCGATGGTGGCCATCATCGCCAAACCCTTGTTTCGCTTCACGCGAACCGCCTCCTCGCGGGTACCCGTGCCGGCTCTGGAGCGACACGCCTTTTGTTGTGTGGCACAACATATGAGGGTGGTGGACGTCACGTCTACAGGTAGAAGGTCCCAGATTCTTCGTTGTTACCGGACTGTGGAGGGAACGACGACCGAGAGCGGCTCGCAGATTAAGTTGAACCGCACAACAAACACGCGCGCGTCAGGTGTGCGGCCGACGCACGCTGCGCGCGACGGCCGTCGAGCCCGCCACCGCCGCGGGCGTACGCGTGCGGGTGCCCGCCCAGGCCACCTGTAACGCTGTGTTACTTCATCTGGCGACGCGTCGCGACCCCGGACAGGACGAAGTAACACAGCGTTACAGCTGGTCGGCGGCCCGGTCGGGGCGTTCAGTCGTCGAGCCCGGCGCGCTCCGGCCCGACCGACAGGCGCTGGCGGGGGAGGCCGGCGGGGTCGTGCGCCCGGGCCCAGCGCAGCAGCTGCTCGCGCACGTGGCAGCGCAGGTCGAAGAGCAGGGAGGCGTCCGCGGCCGAGACCAGCACCCGTACCCGGGCGAACCCGCCCACCGCGTCGGTCACCTGGAGCACCTGGGTGCGCCCGTCCCACAGCTCGGTGAGCGGGAGGACCCGCTCGAGCTCACGGCGCATGCCGTCGGTGTCCACGCCGAAGTCGAGGTCCATCTCGACCACGCCGAGCAGCTCGGAGCCGTGCCGGGTCCAGTTCTGGAACGGCGTGGTCGTGAAGTAGGTGCAGGGCAGCACCATCCGCCGGTCGTCCCACAACCGGACCACCACGTAGCTCAGCGTGATCTCCTCGATCCAGCCCCACTCCTCCTCGACGATCACGGCGTCGTCGAGCCGGATCGCGTCGGAGAACGCCAGCTGCATGCCGGCGAACACGTTGGCCAGGGTGCTCTGGGCCGCCAGCGCCGCGACCACCGAGATCAGGCCCGCGGAGGCCAGCACGCTGGCCCCGACCGCCCGCACGCCCGGGAAGGTCAGCATCACCGCGCCGACCGTGACCAGCACGACCACCGCGACGGTCAGGCGTCGCAGGATCAGCACCTGGGTACGGCGACGCCGGGCCACCCGGTTGTCCGGCACGTCGGTGCGGGACCTGATCAGGGCGAGGTCGCCGAGGAAGAGCAGGACCGCGCCGACCAGCCACGCCACCGCGACGATGGCCAGCACCCGGGCGACGTGCGTGCTGGCCTGCCACCACAGCTCCTGGCGCTCACCACGGACGCCCGCGACCACGCCGTTCACGGCCAGCACGACCACCAGCACGCGGAACGGCAGGCGGACGGCGTGGACCAGCCGGCGGCCCGGCTCCCAGCGCCGCACGACCAGCCGCGCCAGCACCTCCACCAGCAGGACGACCAGGAGGGCGCCGAGCAGCGCCCCGCCCAGGGCGAGGGCCAGCGCGGTCCAGGTCAGGCTCATGGCGGCAGTCTGCCGGGTCAGCGCCTCCCGTACAGCGTGGTGCGCTCGCGGACCGGGCGCCCGATGCCGGCCCCCACCTCGACGAGCTCGGCGACGGTCTTGGCCGAGCCGTGCTCCGAGCCGGCCATCCGGCTGATGGTCTCCTCCATCAACGTGCCGCCGAGGTCGTTGGCGCCGGCGCGGAGCATCGCGCGGGTGCCCTCGACGCCGAGCTTGACCCAGGAGGTCTGGATGTTCCCGATCCGCCCGTGCAGCAGGATCCGGGCCATCGCGTGCACCGCGAGGTTGTCGCGCAGGGTCGGTCCCGGGCGGGCCACGCCGGCGAGGTAGATCGGGGCCGAGGTGTGCACGAACGGCAGCGGGACGAACTCGGTGAACCCGGCCGCCCCGTGCTCGCGCGCGGCGTCCTGGATCCGGGCGAGGACCCGCAGGTGGCTCACCCAGTGCCGCGGGTGGTCGACGTGGCCGTACATCATCGTCGACGTCGTCGGCAGGCCGACGCGGTGCGCGGTGGAGACCACCTCGACCCAGGTGCGGGTGGGCAGCTTGCCCTTGGTCAGCACCCAGCGGACCTCGTCGTCCAGGATCTCCGCGGCCGTCCCGGGCAGGGAGCCCAGGCCGGACTCCCGGGCCTTGATCAGGAAGTCCTCGATGCTCAGCCCGGTGCGCGCGGTGCCGTTGACGACCTCCATCGGCGAGAACGCGTGCACGTGCATGTCCGGGACGCGCCGGCGCACGGCCGAGGCCAGGTCGAAGTACGCCGAGGCCGGCAGCTCGGGGTCGATCCCGCCCTGCATGCAGACCTCGGTGGCGCCCAGGTCCCACGCCTCCGCGGCGCGGTCGGCGACCTCGTCGAGGGTCAGGGAGTACGCGTCGGCGTCGGTGCGCCGCTGGGCGAAGGCGCAGAAGCGGCAGCCGACGTAGCAGACGTTGGTGAAGTTGATGTTCCGGTTGACCACGTAGGTCACCACGTCGCCGACCACCTCGCGACGCAGGTCGTCGGCCAGCCGGCAGACCTCCGCGAGCAGCCCGCCCTCCGCGGTCATCAGGGTCAGGGCGTGCTCCTCGGACAGACCGCCCGGGTCGGCCTCGGCCGCGGCGAGCGCCTCGCGGCCGTGCGCGTGCAGCACCACGGGCCCGCCCGCCGAGGCCGTGGCGGCGGCGGCCACGGAGCCCCAGTCGCCGTAGACGGTGTCGAAGTCGGCGCGACGGTCCTCGGTGCGGCCCTCGGTGTCGACCGCGGTGTGCAGGTCCGTACGCCCCGAGCCGGCCCCCGGGCCGCCGAGGCCGCCGTCCGGCTCCTGCCACGGGCGACCAGTCGGGCGTACGCCCGGCGCCGCGAGGCCGTCGGGCCCGGCCAGGGCGGCCACGTGGCCGGCCACCCGCGGGTCCAGCCAGGGCTCGCCGCGCTCGAGCGCCCCGCGGACCTGCTCGGGGTGCACGGTCAGGCGGGCGCGCAGCTCCAGGCCGGCGTCGGCGGTCAGCGCACGCAGACGCTCCAGGCTGGGCCAGGGCCGCTCGGGGTTGACGTGGTCGGGCGTGAGGGGCGAGACGCCGCCCCAGTCGTCGATCCCGGCGCCCAGGAGGGCCCGTGCCTCCGCCGCGGCGCCGGCGTGGTCGACGAGGTTGGGCGGGGCCTGGACCCGGGCGCGGGGGCCCAGCACGAGACGGGTGACCGCGACGGCGGCGAGGTGCTCGTCGAGGTCGACGTCGTCGACGTGGCGCATCGCGGTGTCCGGCTTGGCGCGGAAGTTCTGCACGATCACCTCCTGGACCGAGCCGTACGCCCGCGCCACCCGGCGCAACGCGAAGATCGTGTCCGCGCGCTCCTCGAGGGTCTCGCCGATCCCGACCAGCAGACCCGTGGTGAACGGCACGGACAGCCGGCCCGCGTCCTCGAGCACCCGCAGCCGCACCTGCGGGTCCTTGTCGGGCGAGCCGAAGTGGGCCAGGCCGCGGGTCTCGTGGAGCCGCCGCGAGGTGGTCTCCAGCATCATGCCCATCGACGGGGCCACCGGCTTGAGCCGGTTCATCTCCTCCCAGGACATGACGCCGGGGTTGAGGTGGGGCAGCAGCCCGGTCTCCTCCAGCACCCGCACGGCCATCGCGCGGACGTAGGCCAGGGTGGAGTCGTAGCCCTGCTCGTCGAGCCACCGCCTCGCCTCGGGCCAGCGGTCCTCCGGCCGGTCGCCGAGGGTGAACAACGCCTCCAGGCAGCCCAGGTCGGCGCCCCGGCGGGCCAGGTCGAGGATCTCGTCGGGGGACAGGAACAGCGGCTCGTCGGCCCGCTCCAGGTGGCCCGGGGTGGTGGCGAAGGTGCAGTAGTGGCAGCGGTCGCGGCACAGCCGGGTGACCGGGACGAACACCTTGGGGGAGTAGGTCACCACGCCCGGGCGGCCGGCCGCGAGCAGACCGGCGTCGCGCACCGCGGCGGCCGCCCGGCACAGCCGCTCCAGGTCCGGCCCGGTCGCCGCGAGGAGCACGGTCGCCTCGGCCGGGTCGAGCGCGGCGCCGCGCTCGGCCCGCGCGAGGGCGCGGCGTACCTGCTGGGGCGTGGGGCGCTCGCTCATCCCGACCACGGTATCCCGGTCAGGCCCGGTGGGCCCCGCCGGCGGGGAGCGCGCCCGGCCGCTCGGCGCGGGCCAGCCGGCTCGGCCACCAGGTGCGCGGGCCGAGGAGGTGGCAGACGGCCGGGACCAGCAGGGAGCGCACGACGAAGGTGTCGAGCAGGACGCCGAAGGAGACCACGAAGGCGATCTGGGCCAGGAAGAGGATCGGCACGACGCCCAGCGCGGCGAAGGTCGCGGCCAGCACCACCCCGGCCGAGGTGATCACCCCGCCCGTGACGCGGAGGCCGCGGGCGACGCCCTCACGCGTGCCGTGCACCAGCGTCTCCTCGCGCACGCGCGTCATCAGGAAGATCGAGTAGTCGATGCCGAGCGCCACCAGGAAGACGAAGCCGATCAGCAGCACGGTCGGGTCGGAGGAGGGGAAGCCGAGCACGTGCTCGAAGACCAGGGCGCTGATCCCGACGGTCGCCGCGAACGACAGCACGTTGGCCAGCACCAGCACGGCCGCCGAGGCCAGCGAGCGCAGCAGCAGGGACAGCACGAGGAAGATCACCAGCAGGATCGCCGGGATCACCTGGGCCCGGTCCTGTGCCGTGGTGTCGCGGGTGTCCAGCTGGATCGCGGTCGCCCCGCCGACGAGCACCCTCTCGGCCGGCGACGTGCCGGTCTCGAGGGCGGCCAGGTCGCTGCGCAGCCGCTCGACCGTCACACCCGCTTCGGCGGACTCGGCGGGGTCGGTGAGCGTGGCCAGCACCACCGCACGGTCGTCGATCACCAGCGGCTCGCGGGGCCGGTCCGGTGACGCGGGCAGCGGGAAGACCGCGGGTGCGCTGTCCGTACCGGGGGCGACGCCGTCGTCGCTCGTGAGCAGGGCGACCACGTCGGGCAGCAGCGCGGCGGGCGCGACGACCTGCACGGGGCTCGCCGCGTCGTCGTCGAAGCGCGCCTCGAGCACGCCCTGGGCGGTGACCGAGTCCTCCTCGCTGAGCAGCACCTCGGTCTGGGGCACGGGGTCCTCCTCGAGCGTCGGCGCGAACGCGGCGGCCAGCCCGAGCAGGACGACGCAGGTCGCGGCGACGACGAGCGGGCGGCGGCCGACCAGCTCGGAGACGCGTCCCCACACGCCGTCGTCGACCTGGTGGGCCGAGCCGTGCTCGGGGCGCAGGGGCCAGAACGCCCGGCGTCCGAGCAGCACCAGCGCGGCGGGCAGCAGCGTCAGGGAGCTCAGCACGGCCCCGGCGATGCCCAGGGCGCCGACGGGGCCGAGCCCGGCCAGGTTGGACAGGTCGGAGAGCAGCAGGCAGGCCAGCCCCAGGACGACGGTCACCGCGGAGGCCACCACCGGCTCCCAGGTGCCGCGCAGCGCCGCACGCATCGCGTCGCCCGGGTCCTCGCGGTCGCGCAGCTCCTCGCGGTAGCGCGAGACGAGCAGGAGGGAGTAGTCGGTGGCCGCGCCGATGGCGAGGATGAACAGGATCCCCTGGCTCTGCCCGTTCAGGTCCAGGACGCCGCCGACCGCCAGCCCGTAGACGGCGGCGGAGGCCACCCCGAGGCCGAGCACCGCACAGACCAGCACCACCAGGGGCAGGACGGGGGAGCGGTAGACCACCACCAGGATGAGCAGCACGACGGCCAGCGCGACCACGAGCAGCAGGCCGTCGATGGCACCGAACGCGGCGACGAAGTCCGCGAGCACGCCGCCCTGGCCGCCGGCCAGGACGGTGAGACCGTCGGGGGCGTCGTCGAGGACGGCGCGCAGCTGCTCCACGGCGTCGACGATCTCCTCGCCGTCGTCGGTGGCCAGCTGCACCAGGAACCGGCCCGCCGCCCCGTCGTCGGAGACCTCCAGGGGGCCGACGCCGTCGTCGGCCACCGCCGGCACCTCGGCCAGCCGCGGCGCCAGCGCCGCCACCGCGCGACGATCGGCCCGGGTCAGGCCGTCGTCACGCTCGACCACGACGGTCACGGGCAGCGTCTGCTCCCCGGCGAACGTGGTCAGCTCCTCGAGCGCCTCGGTGGACTCGGCGCTCCCGGGCAGGAAGCCGGCGTTGTCGTTCTCCTGCACCGACGAGAGCTGGCCTGCGAACGAGGACAGCGGCCCGCCGACCAGGAGCCACAGCAGCACCATGGCGACCGGCAACAGCCAACGGCGCCGACGGGAGGGGTCGGTGCTCGGCATGGGCTGATCCTGCCCCATCGGCGGGGGTGGGAGCGGCCACCGTGACGTCGGTCACCAGGGGCGGCGGTCAGGTGGGGGTGACGGTCAGGTGGGGGCGACGGCCTGCAACGTGTAGGTGTGCGGCAGACGCTCCGGGCGGTCGGCCAGGCGCATCTCGCCGCCACCGACCGGCTCCATCTGCCCCGGCAGGGCGTCCCACGGGACGCTGTCGTGCTCGACCAGCCCGGTCAGCCGCAGCCCCTGGTCGAGCAGAGCGGTCACGATCTCGCCGAGACCATGGTTCCACTCGTGGGTCACCGTGCGCGAGAAGACGTGGTCGGTCGCGACGTAGGTGCCGGCGTCGTCCCAGACCATGGGCTCCGCGGTCTCGACGTACGGCAGCTCGAGGGCCAGCAGGCCGTCGGGGCGCGGGTCCGCCAGCGCCCACAGCACCGGGTGCCCCTCCCGGAGGAAGAGCCGCCCGCCGGGGGCGAGCAGCCGGGCCACCACCTCCGCCCAGCGGGAGACCGAGGGCAGCCAGCACAGCGCGCCGATCCCGGTGTAGACGAGGTCGAAGGAGTGCTCGGGAAGCAGGTCGGCGGCGTCGTGCACGTCAGCCTGCACGAAGTCCACGACGGCCCCGGTCGCCGCGGCGAGCGCCCGCGCCTGCGCGAGGGAAGCGCCGCTGAAGTCGACGCCGG
This sequence comes from uncultured Actinomycetota bacterium, assembly GCA_963781475.1. Lineage (GTDB taxonomy): Bacteria > Actinomycetota > Actinomycetes > Propionibacteriales > Nocardioidaceae > Nocardioides. Next base: position 161,367 of record CAWAGJ010000005.1, read on the forward strand.
TCATCCGGGCGCCCAACCGGGCCAGGGACACCGTGTCGGTGCCGATGTGGCACTGCAGGTGCACCCCGCGCAGCCCGGCCACGTCCCCGAGGAGAGGCAGGTCGAAGCGCACGACGCCCGACAGGAACTCCGGGTCGTCGTGGAAGCGTGCGACGTCGTAGTCCACCGAGGCAGCGTGCGCGGCCGCCCGCTCGTCCCACACCGCCCGGTTCAGCCGCACGTGCTCCGCCTCCCCGCTCACCCGACCAGGCTAGGGCGGAGCGGCCCTCGTGGGCGAGGAGCGGGCCGCAACCCCGGTGGTCGAGGAGCGAGCGCCAGCACCCCGGTGGTCGAGGAGCGAGCGCCAGCCCCCCGGTGGTCGAGGAGCGAGCGTCAGCGAGCGTCACGAGACCGGGCCCGCACCCACGTGTGGTGGTCTCGTGGCTCGGGCCTGGCGGCCCTCGCACCTCGACCAACGACGGCAGACCCCGGTGGTCGACGAAGTGGCCGCAACCCCCGGTGGTCGAGGAGCGAGCGCGGGCGAGCGTCACGAGAGCGAGGCCCGCACCCAAGGGGCGGTGGTCTCGAGGCTCGGGCCTGGCGGCCCTCGCACCTCGACCAACGACGGCACACCCTCGGTGGTCGAGGAGCGAGCGCTAGCGAGCGTCACGAGACCCGGCCCGGCACCCACGGGCGGTGGTCTCGAGGCTCGGGCCTGGCGGCCCTCGCACCTCGACCAACGACGACCCCCGTGGTCGACGAGGCGACCGCGACCCCGGTGGTCGACGAGGCGGCCGCAACCCCCGGTGGTCGAGGAGCGAGCGCGAGCGAGCGTCACGAGACCCGGCGTGTCACCTGTGAGCAGAGGGTGGGTTCAGGGGCGTCGGTGGAAGGTGACCTTGTTGTCGGCGTGGGTCGTCATCGCATACGCCGGGTCGTGGGCCCGGGCGTGGTGGTGCGGGCACAACAGGCGACCGTCGTCGATGTCGGTGTTCCCGCCCTGGGAGTAGGGGATGTCGTGGTGGGCATGGCACAACCCCGGCGGCCAGTCACAGCCCCGGGCGGTGCAGCCCTGGTCGCGGGCGTGCATCGCGTAGGTCTGGGCTGCGGTGTAGCCCCGCCGGGCCCTGCCTTGGTGCAGCACCTCGCCCTTCCCGCCGAGGACGACGGGGATGATCCGCGCCTCGCACGCCAACCGGGTCGCTTGCGCGGCGGAGATGGGGGTGCCGTCGTCGAGGGTCGCGGTCCCCAGCCCGGTCAGCATCGAGTCCAGGGGGAAGGTGACCAGGAACGTGCCGTCGATCCGGCCGAGCTTGGGTGCGGTGTCGCGGGGGTAGGTCTCGATCAGCTCGCAGAACGCCTCCCCCATCTTCACCGCCGACGGGCGGCCCTTCACCCAGGTCCGCTTCCCGCCTGCCTCGCTGTTCCCAGGGTCTGGGGTGCAGTTGACGTGGCCGGGCGCAGCGAAGGCGAGGAGCAGCTTGTGCAGCATCCTTCCCTGGGCCTCGGGGATGGTGAACCTGCCGTGCGCGACCCCGTGGGCGTCGAAGGCCAGCGTGAGGCGCCGCTTCTGCGCGGCCTTGCGCTTCGGCGGTCCTCGAGGCGTTTGCGGTCGATCTCTTCGCCGACCTGGGGTGCGATCAGGGTCAGGATGTGTGCGGCGAGGCGGGCCAGGGCGACGGGGTCGAAGTCGGCTGCGTAGCCGACCAGCGCCTCCTCAGCCTGCGCCAGCAAGGAGCCGGTGTCGAGGTCGTCGGGGAGGTCCTCCAACGCGGTCGTGATGACGCGGGCCTGGTCGGCGTTCACCGCACCCGGTGGCGAGGGCGTCGCGGACCCGGTGCCACCGCGACTCGAGCGAGGTGGCGAGGCGTACCTGCCCGGCGACCACGTTCGGCGGGTGCGGGTGGCGTTGGCGGCCCAGACCGCGGTCGAGGTGCACCCGGTCTCGGCGCCGACCTGGACCTGGTCGGCGTGGGCGAGGACGGCGTACTCGTAGGCCGCGAGCCTGGCCTTCAGGTCGGCCAGGGCGACGATGGTCTCGCGCGTCACTGCCGCATCGAGCGCGAACAACGGGCCGTTCGGCGAGGGCGGTGACGCCGGCCGACAGGGTGCGGACACCGGTGGGCACGGGGTGCCTGGTGGTGGTGTCCTCGTCGGTGGCCATGGATCAATCCAAGCAGTCACCGCCGACAGTCCTGTCCTGTTTCCACAGGTCAGGGGTGGTTCTGCACAACCGTGGGGGCAACAGTCGATCAAAGGTTCGGTAACAGGTGCGGATGGGGTCTCGTGACGCTCGCTGGCGCTCGCTCCTCGACCACCGGGGGTGCGGTTGTTCTTCGGCTGTCGGGTGGTGGTCTCGTGACGCTCGCTTCGCTCGCTCCTCGACCACCGGGGGTGCGGTTGTTGTTCGGCTGGCGGGTGATGGTCTCGTGACGCTCGCTTCGCTCGACAGCCCCGGCGGCCAGTCACAGCCCCGTGCGGTGCAGCCCTGGTCGCGGGCGTGCATCGCGTAGGTCTGGGCTGCGGTGTAACCCCGCCGGGCACGGCCCGGGTGGAGCACCTCGCCCTTCCCGCCGAGAACCACTGGGATGATCCGCGCCTCGCACGCCAACCGGGTGGCTTGGGCGGCACTGATGGGGGTGCCGTCGTCGAGGGTCGCGGTCCCCAGCCCGGTCAGCATCGAGTCCAGGGGAAAGGTCACCAGGAACGTGCCGTCGATACGACCGAGCTTGGGCGCGGTGTCGCGGGGGTAGGTCTCGATCAGCTCGCAGAACGCCTCCCCCATCTTCACCGCCGACGGGCGGCCCTTGACCCAGGTCCGCTTCTCGCCCGTCTGCTCACTGCTTCCGGGGTCTGGGGTGCAGTTGACGTGGCCTGGGGCAGCGAACGCGAGGAGCAGCTTCTGCAGCATCCGGCCCTGGGCCTCGGGGATGGTGAACCTGCCGTGTGCGACCCCGTGGGCGTCGAAGGCCAGCGTCAGCCGCCGCTTCTGGGCGGCCTTGGTTCTGGCGGCCTCGAGGCGTTTGCGGTCGATCTCTTCGCCGACCTGGGGTGCGATCAGGGTCAGGACGTGTGCGGCGAGGCGGGCCAGGGCGACGGGGTCGAAGTCGGTTGCGTAGCCGACCAGCGCCTCCTCAGCCTGCGCCAGCAAGGAGCCGGTCGAGGTCGTCGGGAGGTCCTCCAACGCAGTCGGTGATGACGCGGGCCTGGTCGACGTTCACCGCACCCGGTGGCGAGGGCGCCGCGGACCCGGTGCCACCGCTGACTCGAGCGAGGTGGCGAGGCGTACCTGCCCGGCCACCACGTTGCTTGCGGGTGCGGGTGGCGTTGGCGGCCCAGACCGCGGTCGAGGTGCACCCGGTCTCGGAGCCGACCTGGACCTGGTCGGCGTGGGCGAGGACGGCGTACTCGTAGGCCGCGAGCCTGGCCTTCAGGTCGGCCAGGGCGACGATGGTCTCGCGCGTCACTGCCGCATCGAGCGCGAACAACGGGCCGTTCGGCGAGGGCGGTGACGCCGGCCGACAGGGTCGCGGACACCGGTGGGCACGGGGTGCCTGGTGGTGGTGTCCTCGTCGGTGGCCATGGATCAATCCAAGCAGTCACCGCCGACAGTCCTGTGCTGTTTCCACAGGTCAGGGGTGGTTCTGCACAACCGTGAGGGCCACATTCGATCAAAGGTTCGGTAACAGGGCCGGATGGGTCTCGTGACGCTCGCTGGCGC
>CAWAGJ010000006.1:0-203095 GCA_963781475.1 uncultured Actinomycetota bacterium
CGAGAATGAACAATTGCGGTCGGTCGCTCAGCGGATGACGTCGTAGACCAGCTTCTGGATGCCGTTGGAGTAGGACTCGCGCTCGATCAGCGCCAGGTTCTGCTTGAGTTTGTCTGTGTCGCTGAATAGCCGCTTGCCTGAGCCGAGGATGACGGGGAAGACCAGCAAGTGGTAACGGTCGATCAGTCGAGCATCAGAGAGGCTGCGGTTCAACGTGGCGCTGCCGTGGATGATGATCGCCCCACCATCGGTCTCCTTCAACGCGGCGACGGCGTCCAGCGAACGGAGGATGGTGGTCTCACCCCAGTTCGACACCAGATCACTCTTCTGCAGTGTGGTCGAGACGACGTACTTCGGCATCGCGTTGTAGCCGGAGAACTCTTCGGTCATGTCTGGCCACACCGGCGAAAACGCCTGGTAACTGACGCGACCCATCAGCATCGCTGTGGACTCGTCCTGCTCGTAGCCCTTGATGCCATAGGCGGCCTCGTCGAACTCGATGTCGTTGACGGTCCACCCCGTGTTTCGGTAACCGGGTTCGCCACCGGGAGCCTCGACGACGCCGTCGAGTGAAACGAATGCTGTGGTGATCAGGGTGCGCAACGGGTTACTCCTAGGCCTTCGTGAGGCAACTCGTGTGTGAGTGCGCCGGGCGATGTCCGACGGCTGGACAGACCGGCGAGTCTAATCAGACTCATCGCTGAGGGTGTCAGCGATCTGTGCCTCCTAGAGCGTTCCACTGAGAAGCCTGCGGCGGTGGCGCGCTACGTGAGTAAACGTCCCAGCCTGTTCGGCCTGCATGCCGATCGGCATGCGGAGCTGCACGACGCGGTAGCCTCACGGTTCTTGTGCATGATGGAGGAGTTGTAACGAACCGACTCTCGGAACTCGAAGCCGCGGAGGCGCACGCTTATGCGACGGAAGTCGCAGCGAGGAGTAGGAGGCGTCGCTTGGTGGCGGTGGTTGCAGCAATCCCGACCGTCGTAGCCCTCGCGGGGTTCGTGGTCTATGCCGACCAGTCCTACAGATTCCAGGACCGGTGCGGGTTCGCGGGACCACCCCCGGGCACCACACAGGGCCAGATCGTCATGTCCCACGAGACGAATCTCTTCGCAGGGGAACTTGTGTGCTTCTGGGACGAGCCACGAGAGGCCGGGTCCGCGCCCTACCGGCGTAGTGAGACAGTGCTGCCACTCTTCGACTGGTCAGACTAAGGCGCTCGCCGGTTGTTGGGTGGGCGCCTCAGCGTCGCTTCCGACGGCCGCCACAGACCGTGTCAACCCATCCGGGACCGCTCCATGGTCGCGTGCCACGGATCGACCTGATCGGTCCCGTTCGAGAAACCACCCGCGAGCGAAACTGGTCGCTCGTGGCCAGCTCGCTGGGAGGACGGCCGCGCTCCAGAAGGGGATCCCGGACCGGCACGCTCCGCGAGCCGTTCGGCTACGGGGACGGCGACCTTCAGGCCTGGGGGTCGGAGAAGGCTGCCGGGTGGGCACTGAGGTCGGTGGTGAAGGTCCACGCGGGTACCAGGTTCCCCGCTCGTCCGGGCGGTCGGACGACCTGCACAGCACTCTTGGCGCCGGGGAGGTGTGCGAGGTAGTCGCGTGCGTCGAGTTCCCGCGGGACCTGCTTGGTCATTGATCCTGCTGACAGCAGCCAATGCGCCGTCTGTGCGAGGGACAGTTGGATCATGCTGGCCGGTTGCCCCTGCTGCACCCGTGCGAGAGCGAGCAGACCGGCGGCGGCCGCGAGGTAACCGGTGGCGTGGTCCAGCCCCTGGGCGGGCAGGGCGCCCGGCTGCTCTTCGTCGCCCTCGGTGGCGGCGATGCCGGTGGGGCACTGCACCAAAGAGTCGAAGCCCCGCCGGCCGGCCCAGGGGCCGGTAGGCCCCCAGGCGGACAGCGTCACCACGCTGAGGTGGGGGTGGCGTTCGCGAAGCTCGTCAGCGCCGAGTCCGTACCGGGCGAGGGCACCCGGCCTGTAGCCCTGAACCAATAGGTCGGCCTGGGCGAGCAACGCCTGCATGCGGCCGCGTCCCTCGGGCCGCGTCAGGTCGAGCTCGGCGCTCAGCTTGCCCGGCAGTGTGTCCACGGCCTGCGCCGAGATCTCCGGCAGGTCGGGACTGTCCAGCCGCAGCACCTGCGCGCCCCACGCGGCCACCGTCCGGGTCGCCACTGGGCCGGCGATGACCCGCGTCAGGTCCAGGACCCGCAGCCCTGCCGCGGCCCGCCCCGGCGGTCCAACTCGACCCGGTGTCGCGCCGAAACGGGTCTGCAGCAGCGGCAACTCAGCGACGGCCTGTCCTTGCGGGTGGGAACGCCACGCCTGCGCATCCCGTACGGCGAACCCGAGCGCTCCCGCGGCGGCAAGCGCGTCCTCCAGTACCTCGCCCGACCAGTGCCGCACCGCCTGCGCGACCTCCTCCGGCCGGCCGGCGCAGCCAAGCACCTCGAGTGCCCGTTCGCGGTGCCACGGGTAGTTTGCGTGAAGCCGAATCCAGCCGTCCGCCGTGCGGAAGAACCGGGACAGCGGGGCGAACAGGTCCGCCTCGTCCGCACCCACCTCCCGTGCGTGACGCTCGCTGCGGGCCGCCACCGCGACGTGCTCCTGGTCGATGACGACCGGAGCCCCCGACGTCGACCCGCGGCTCCGGCCCAGGACGGCCGCCGCTAACGTCGAGACCGCCACTGCAGCGGTCATTGCCGGGAGCACCGCCAGCGTCGAAGGCAGCAGACCCCTGGAGTCGCCGACTACCTGCACGTCATCGAGCAGCTCGGGGGCGCCTCCCAGCGCATGCCACGCCTGCCGCAACAACAGGTGCGTTGCCTCCTCGGTCTCCACACAGAGAACATACGATTCGGCCAGCCAGAATGAGAAGCTCGTCCCGCCCAGGGATCCCCTACCGGTCTAGGAGGTTGGCCGTGGCCGCCTGATCCGCCACATGGGGCAGCTTCGCCGAGGAGACCTTCAGGGCGCCCCGATGAGCCGGGCGGCACGCAGCGCGGCGGGCAGGGCGTCCGGGTTGCTGCGTTGGTGGGATTCGAGGGCGACCTCGGTGAACTTGATGGCGTGCTCGTCGCGGGTCTGCAGCGCGAGTGCGGTTGCTTCGGCGATGGCGTGCGGGTCTTGGTCGGCTCGAGTCGGCACCGGTGAGGATGCCGGAGCCTGGTCGGTCGGTCGGTAGATGGAGGCGATGGCGGCCGTCGTGGCCCAGGCAGCCTCGTAGGTCTGGATCCACAGGTGCTCAGGCAGCACCGGCAGGACCAGGCTGGCCGCGCGGGGTGCGGTCGCGGCGTGGACGAGCATCACCGGGTTGCCGTGGCCGCGTCGTAGGTAGTGGGTGACGGCGGCATCGACGAGATCGTTGAGAGCTGCGGGTATGGCCCGGGTGGGCGGGGACGGCTGGAGGCGTCCGACCGTGGCCGGCCACTGGGCTGCGTGGGCGAGGTCGTCGAGGCGGGTGCGGATGCCGCCCGTGGCTTTGAGGGCGGGGACGGCCTCAAGAGCGGCTGCGGGTCGTGCGGTCCCACCCGGGCGGCCGTGCGTTGGCAGCCTCTGGTGCCGCGCGGCCCAGTAGCCCAGCGCACGGGCGAGCTCGTCTATGCGGGGCCGTGTGGGGTGCTCACGCAGGGCTCGCACGGCGTGTCCGGTGCGGATCAGGCCGTGGGTGGCCGAGGCGACTGCGCCGTCGATGAGTCGGGGCCACCACGTCGCGAGCACCGTCGGCCAGGGTTGTTCACTGACCTCGCGGTCGAACAGCTCGCACCAGTCGCCCAGCCGGGACGAGTCGCCGAGGACCTCGCGCCATTGCTCGGGGTCGATGGGCCACCGCGAGGAGGGTGCTTCGTGGAGCCTGCGGGCGTAGTCGCCGACCCAGTTCTCGACCTCTTCCGCGCAACCGAGGCGGATCAGGGCGTCGGCGGCCATGGGTCCGTGGTTGGACAGCCAGCCGTCGAACTCGGGTCCGGTAACGCCCAGGCGGTTGTAGGTCGCGTCGAGCAGGTCGTGGTGGTCACTCATGAGAGAAGTACACGACCTGAAGTGCACTTCAGGTCAAGGTCGTCGACGGGTCATCATGGGTGGATGGGTGCAGAGGAGCAGCGAGGGTGGTCCAGCGTCGGGGAGATCTCCCGGCGTGCTGGGGTCAGCGTGGCGACGCTGCGGTTCTACGAGCGGCTCGGGCTCATCCGCTCCGAGCGCACCTCCGGCAATCAGCGCCGCTTCCCGCGCCATGTGCTGCGTCGGCTGGCGTTCGTCGCCGCTGCGCAACGCGTCGGTCTGAGTCTGAGCCAGGTCGGGCGCCTCCTCGGCGACCTGCCACACGACCGTGCGCCGACCCAGGAGGACTGGACCCGACTGGCAGGGCCATGGCATGACGTTGTGGCTGCCCGGATCCGCGAGCTTGAGGCCCTGCAGGACTCCCTCGACGGGTGTCTGGGGTGCGGGTGCCTGTCGCTGACCCGGTGCGCCCTGTTCAACCCAGCCGACGCAGCCGACGAGGAAGGCCCGGGGTCTCGTTGGCTGCGCGACGCTGCAGACCGCGACCGATGACCGATGACCGATTGCCTTTCGGCGACGCCGAACGGATGCCGCGGCATCGGCGAACTGCGGCTTGTGTCGCCGTATGCCGTTCGGCTCGCGGGACGGATGCCCCCAGCCGCGAGGTCCGACGGGCAAAGTCCGCACGATCAGGCCCCGGGGAGCAAGTCGACGAAATCGACCGCGGGAGGGCTCGCGAGCGAAGCGAACCTGCCCGGACGGGTCGTTGTGGTGTGAACGCCGGAGTGGTTTCGTGAATGCCTCTGCCGCGGGAGCGGCGCCGAATCAGGGGAGGACGACGTGCCGCTCGAGAACGCCTTCTACACCGCGGAGATGCAGGGCGAGTATGAGTTGAGGTCGATCGGGCGCTTCGAGCTCGAGGAGGGCGGGGTCATCGACGACCTCGAGCTCGCAGTGGCGACCTACGGCGAGCTCAACGACGCCCGTGACAACGCCATCCTTATTCCGACCTGGTTCTCCGGCACCCATGCGACGTGGTGGCAGGTCTACATCGGGCCCGGGCGCGCACTGGACCCGGAGCAGTACTTCATCATGGTCGTGAACCAAATCGGCAACGGGCTCTCCACGTCGCCACACACGACCAGCGACGACTCGATCGCGATGTCGCGGTTCCCCCACGTCCGGATTGGCGACGACGTGCGCGCCCAGGAGCAGCTGCTACGCGAGCACTACGACATCGAGCGGCTGGCCCTCGTGGTGGGCGGCTCGATGGGCGCCCAGCAGACCTGGGAGTGGGCGGTGCGGTTCCCCGACAAGGTGCTGCGTGCCGCGCCCATCGCCGGCACGGCCCAGAACACCCCCCACGACTTCCTGTACACGCGAGCGCTGCTCGACGCGATCACCTCGGACCCCGGCTTCAACGGGGGAGAGTACGCGGCCAACACCGACGTGGCCGACGGGCTGCGGCGCCACGCCGACATCTGGGCGGTGATGGGACTCACCACGGACTTCTGGAAGAGCGAGTTCTGGCGGAGACTCGACCCGGTGGTTGAAGGGCTCGGCTGGGAGAACTTTGAGGAATTCCAGCAGAACTTCATCCGGCTGCTGTTCGGCCTGATGGACCCCAACGCACTGCTCACGATGGGCTGGAAGTGGCAGCGCGGCGACGTGGCCCACAACACCGGCGGCGACCTCGCCGCGGCCCTGGGTCGGATCACAGCGAAAGTATTCGTGATGCCGATCGAGCAAGACATGTTCTTCCCGCCCCGCGACTGCCAACCGGAGCAGGAACTCACTCCCGGGAGCGAGTTGCGCGTTCTACACAGCATCGCCGGGCACTTCGGTCTTTTCGGATTCGAGCAGTCCTACCTCGACGAGGTCGACGGGCATCTGAAGGAACTGCTCACCACCGAGGCCTGAACGGTTGCGTCGCGCCGCCTGGAGCCAGTCGGGTCGCGCGCGACCCGGTATCCGATCGGGTTTCGAGACGGCCGCATCTGCCGATGGGCGCGCGCAGGGGGGGCATGATGCACTCATGGGCAACGCTTGGACCATGGAATGGGGGCACAGTTCCGACGACCCGGCCCCTCTGCTTCCGCACAGAGATTGGGAGCCTCAGCCTGTCGTCCCCGGCGCGGTACGTGCGGTCAGTGTCGCCATCGATGGCTTCCACGGCGTCCCCGTCGACCCTTTGCTCGTCGCATGGGATAACCAACGAACATCCGTGCGGCTCGCCAATGGTGACCTTCGTTGGTACTCCGATGGGGTCCAGCAAGCGTTCCCGCGGCGAGGCGAAATTGTGGTGGAAGCCGTCGTCGGAAGCGTCTATCCCCGTGACAACCGCTACATGGCCGCGCTCGCTGTGCGGTCGCTGGAGGATCTTGTCGAGACCGTGAATGCGGAAGAGATCACCTTGATCGACGAGGACGGCACGATCCACATCTACGGCGAGCACGACAACAGTCGTGGCACAGCGGTTCGTGCGCCGGACAGCGGGATCATCATTCGAGCCTCTGGGCTCGAGGGCACCAGTCCATGGAAGCTCGAGGTCCTAGCGACCCGCCTCCTCGAAGAAGCTCAGGGGCTGCTCAAACCGATGAACGTTGCGCCGCCGACACTCTGAGCACGGCACAGACGGTGGATTAAATTGGTCGTCGCAACACCTCGACCAGGAAATGCGCAGCGGCAAGTTCGAGGAAGCCGATGCCGGATCGGCTCGCGTGCCAGTGACCGATCGGCCTACGGGACGTCACCGCAGGGTGAGGTGTCACCTATCCGTGCAGCAGCGCCCCAGGAGCAACCGCATCGCGCTGTGAGAGCCGTCCGGCGAACGCGCTCATCGCCTGGAACGCCCCCATCTCTGGTCCGTCCGCGACCATCTCCTGCTGCAAGGGTTCCTCGAGCTCTGGGACCTGGGTGCGAGCCCTGGTGACGACGGAAGAACGGAGAGCGCCCGCCAGGCTGACTCGTCGTTCCTGAGAGCAAGACTTCCAGGAGCCTCATCAGACCGCACGCTCATGCCGCGCACCACGCGGTCGTTGCCGATGGGCGCTGCCACGCATCATTCCATTCCGTCACGACCCGGACCGGTTCGAGCTAGCCTGCCCGGGTTGAGCGAGTCAGACGGGGTCGCTCGTCTCATGGGGGTCGTCTGATGTCTGTACGGACCGCGATCGGCCGAGACCTTCGCACCACGGTGGTCGCGGTCATCGCGGCGTCGGTGGTGGCTGGCCCCTCCGCGGCTGCGGTCGCGTATGTCGTCAACGCCGACAAGGTCGACAACAAGCACGCTGTCGGCGCAGGTTCCGCTGTCTCGACGCGCGAGGGCAAGCTGGTCGCCACGAGCTCGAGGACCGGTCTCCTGCCCAACAACATCATTGCGAAGGCGCCCAACAGCGAGAGCCTCGACGGCCTGGACTCCCGTGACTTCCTCCGCGCGAACGGCACGGCCGCGGACGCCGACAAGCTGGACGGCCGCGAGCTCGGCGACCTGCTACCCATGCAGGTGTCGGCGGAGTTCGGCAACCCGGAGGGCGGGCCGATCGCTCCCTTGTCCAACCGGCCCGACGACATCGCCCAGATCTCCATGACGGTCCCTGGACCAGGGCGCGTCCAGGTGGACGGTCAGACGGTGCTCTTCGGCAGTTTCCCGTCGACCTCGTACGCGCATGCTGACTTGTCGATCAGCTCGACACCCGATACCCACAATCCCTCGGACGCCGGCATCGCCATCTGGGCCGTCCCCGCGGAAGGGACCAGCGAGTCCACGACAGCTGTTCACTACGAGACCATTCCAACGACGCGTACCTTCGAGGTCACCGAAGCCGGCACCTACACGTACTACGTGGTCGCCAAGGGCGGCACCTCGGCCGCCTATCCCGGCGACACGCTGTACCACTACTCGAGTCAAGTTCAGGCTCAGTACTTTCCAACCCCTTAGGGCTCTGTCGGCCACCGGCGGCAAGAAGGCGGCACACGTCGACGACCACGATGGGGGTCGCGCCATCCGTGCGGCCGAAGGGGCCACCGCCGTCGTGGACGCAGAACAGGCTCTGACCAGTCAGACCTGGCTCTTGCGCCGCCGCAGGCCCGCCCGGACCAGGGCGGCGACGAGCACGCGCGGCGACACCTCCACGGCGCCCCGCGCGACCATGTCGGCGTACCACTCCTGGGGCACGTCGTAGTGGTCGCGGTCGAAGCCGCGCTCGGGGATCCCGACCTCCCGGGCGAAGGCGTGCAGCTCGGCGTAGGAGGTGTCCGAGGCCAGGTGCGACCACCGCTTCCCGCGCCACTCCACCAGGGGCGGGTCGATCAGGATCACGGAGCCGCCCGGTCGGTGCGCCCGTCGCGGTCGACGGCGTCGTCGAGCAGGCGGCGCCACGAGCGGACGTACCCCGCGTCGACGTAGGAGCGGTAGCTGGCGCCCGGGCGGACCTGGGTGCCCACGTGGAGCTGCCGCACGCCCGCGCGGGCGAGCCACGGGACGTGCTCGGCGGCCAGACCCCCGGCGGGCATCAGCAGCCGCGCCACCTCCGGCGAGCGGCGGGCCAGGGCCAGCAGGTCCTCGTAGCCCTGGGCCAAGCCCTGCGGCGACCCGGCGGAGCGCACCGAGGTGACCCCGGGCAGGTCGACCACGCGGCCCCAGGAGCGCACGGGGTCGAGGGTGTCGTCGAGGGCGCGGTGGAAGGTCCACGGCGTCCCCGGGACCGCCGACAGCAGCGTGCGGCAGGCCGGCACGTCGACCTCCAGGTCGGCGTCGAGGAAGCCGAGCACGACGCCCTCGGCGCCCAGCGCGACGTACTCCCGGGCGAGGTCGGCGAGGCGGTCCAGGGAGGACGCGTCGGCGGCGTACGGTGCCGCGCCGTCGGCCGGTGGCAGCCGGAGCAGGGCGCGCACCGGGAGCCCGCTGGACCGGGCGACGGACGAGACCAGGGCCGGCTCGGGCGCGGTGGCGTACGACGCCCCCGGCGCGACCACCGCGAGCCGGTCCGCACCGCCCTCGACGCACCCCGGCACGTCGCGCGGGTGGGTGACCGCCACCTCGAGCAGGCCGCGCGCCTGCTGCGTCCCGGCGGGGTCGCGGGGCCCCCCGGCCGTGGCGTCGCTCATCGGGCCAGGGTAGACGGCGCGGCCGGCGGGGCGGCCGGTTTGCCCGGTCGCGCAGACTTGTCCCATGGACGTCGCCCTCATCCTCGCCGCCCGCGCGCGCGTCCTCGCCGACCTCGAGGCCCGTCGCGAGGCCAGCCCCGGCGCCGTGTCGGCGCTCGAGGAGGCGTGCTCGTCACGCACCTGGTGGGCCGAGCAGTGGCCGGCCGGCGAGGTGTACGTCGCCGGGCTCGTCGCGCAGGACGTCCAGGACGCGCTGGTCGAGGCGGGCGACCGGTGGCCGCTCTGCCTGGGCTGCGAGGACCTCCCGCAGCACGCGCTCTACATCCAGCCCGACCTCGGCGGGCCCGACCCGCACTGGGTCTGCGAGGAGAGCGCGACCGTCGCGGCCCCGCTCGGCGCCCTGGCCTCCTGGCGAGGCTGAGCCCCACCGCGAGCGTCACCTCGGGGCGTCGCCAGCGTCATCTCGGCCCATTTTCAGCGTCATCTCGGCGGGGTGCCGCCGTCATCTGGGCCGGGCGGGAGTGTCACCTCGGCAGGGCGGGTCAGCCGCAGATCTGGAGCCAGAGGGTGAAGCGGTCCGCGCGGTAGACGCTGCGGGAGACCTCGACGACCTTCTCGTCGGCCACGGCGCGGCGCGAGTGGCGCAGCACCACCGAGCCGGGCTCGACCTCGAGCAGGCCCGCCTCCTCGACGCCGGCGACGTCGGCGGTGATCGAGTCCTCCGCCCAGGTCGGGCGCAGGCCGCGGGTGCCGAGGTCGGCGTACAGGCTGGTGGGCATGCCGCGCTGCAGGAAGCCGGGCAGCAGGATCTCGGTGAGGTAGGCGTCCTCGATGCAGACCGCGGTGCCGTCGCCGCGGCGCAGGCGGCGCCAGTGGATGACCGGGTCGCCCTCGGTCAGGCTCAGCGCCCGGGCGACACCGGGGCCGGCCTGCTCGCGGCGCGCCAGCAGCGTCTGCGACTCGGCGAGGACGCCGCGGCGGCGCAGGTCCTCGGTGAACCCGGTGATCCGGCCACGGTTGCGCTGGGGACGGGCCACGAAGGTGCCCCGCCCGGGGATCCGCTCGAGGATGCCCTCGGTGACCAGCGTGTCCAGGGCCTGCCGCACGGTCATCCGGGCCACGCCGAACATCGCGACCAGCTCGCGCTCGGAGGGGGCGGCCGCGCCGGGGGCCGCACCGGCCACGAGGTCGCGGACGTACTCCCGCACCTGGACGTGCTTCAGGGCCCGGCCGTCGGAGCGGTGCTCGGTGGTGGTCTCGGTCACGGGCGTCAGCCTAGGCGGCAGCGGGCCCTCCCGTCATCAGAACCCGACAACCCGGCCACGGCTCGACGCAGGAGTACGCCGCGCAGCGTCGTCGCAGGTCAGACGGGTCGCCGCACCAGCCGCCGGGGGCCTCGCGGTCTCGTCGGCCAGAACACCGGTCCGCGCGCCCGCACCGACGCCGGACCGGGTCACTCGGTGCCGATCGCCGCGAGCACGTCGAGCCGGGCCGCGCGGCGGGCCGGCAGGACCGCGGCGAGCATCCCGACCACCACCGACAGCGCGAGGAACAGCCCGAGCTGGCCCAGCGGCACGCTGATCACCTCCAGGCCCTCCTCGCGCAGCGCGTACATCAGCGCGACGCCGAACACGACGCCGAGCACCGTCCCGAGCACGGCGCCCAGCACGGAGATGACCACCGACTCCAGCGTGACCATCCAGCGCAGCTGCACCCGGGTCACCCCGATGGCGCGCAGCAGGCCGATCTCGCGGGTGCGCTCGAGCACCGACAGCGCCAGGGTGTTCACGATGCCGAGCACCGCGATCAGGAGCGCCAGGCCGAGCAGGGCGAAGACCAGCAGCACGAACTGGTCGACCGGCTCGCGCTGCTCGGCGGCGAACGCGGCCTGGTCCTTGACCGTCACGACGGGCTGGTCGGCCACCACGGCCTCGAGCCCGGCCTGCACGGCCTCGCGTCCCTCGGCGTCCAGCCGGTCGTCGGCGTCCACCACCACCAGGTTGTCCTGGGGCGCGACCCCGGCGGCGTCCAGGGTCGCCACCGAGGTCAGCACCGGGAAGAACACCACCGGGTTGGCCGCGAACAGACCCACGACCCGCCACGACCGCTCCCCGGCCGGCAGCGCCGCCACCAGCCGGTCGCCGACGGCGAGGCCCTCGTCGGCGGCGAAGTCCTGCTCCAGCAGCACGCTGCCGCGCTCGAGGTCGCCGGCGTCGCCGTCCACCACGTCGAGCTCCAGGGTGCCGAGGCTGCCGGGGTCGGTGCCGACGACGCCCTGGGTGCCGGCGCCGTCGATCACGGCGCGGGCCGCCCGCTGCCGCACGACCGAGGCGACGCCGTCGACCCGGACCATCTCGTCGGCCACCGTCGGGGAGAAGGCGCCCGCGACGACGTTGCCCACGACGAAGTCCCCGACGAAGCCCTCCTCCACCGCCCGGTCCACCGAGGCCTTCGCGGAGTCGCCGATGATCGCCATCGTGCAGGCCAGGGTCAGCCCGATCATCAGCGCCGAGGCGGTGGCCGTCGTGCGCCGCGGGTTGCGCAACGAGTTCTGCCCGGCCAGGGCGCCGATGCTGCCGAAGGCCCGGGCGTAGCCGACCCGCGCGAGCACGAGCAGCGGGCGGCTCAGGACCGGGCTCGCCGCGGCCACCCCGAGCAGGACCAGCAGGACCCCGGCCCCGACCCACCAGCCCGCCCGGGGCACCGACGCGAACAGCCCCGCGACCAGCACGCCGGCGCCGACGGCGGCCAGCGCCAGCCCCCCGAGGAAGCGGGTGCGCAGGGAGCCCTCGGGCAGCGCCACGTCGTCGCCCAGCGCCTGGACCGGGACGATCCGCGCGGTGCGCAGGGCCGGGAGCAGGGCGGCGAGGAGCGTGACGACGACGCCCACCCCGTACGCCGCCAGGACCGTGCGGGGGGCGAGCACCAGCCCCTGGCCGGCCAGGTCCAGCCCGACGCGGGCGAAGACGGCGCGGATCCCGCGCGCCAGGAGCACCCCCAGCCCCAGGCCGAGCGTCGACCCGAGGAGGCCGACGAGGAGCGCCTCGAGCAGCACCGAGGCGGTGACCTGGCGCTGGGAGGCGCCGAGCGCACGCAGCAGGGCCAGCTCGCGGCTGCGCTGGGCGACCAGGATGGAGAAGGTGTTGACGATCAGGAACGCCCCGACCACCAGCGCGATGCCGGCGAAGATCAGCAGGAAGGTGGTCAGGAACGACACCGCCTCCAGCAGCCCGCTGGCGGCCTGGTCCGCGGCCCGCTCCCCCGTGACGGCCTCGACGCCGGCGGGCAGCACCTCCTCGGCCTGCGCGACGAGCTCCTCCTGCGAGGTGCCGTCGGCGGCGGTGACCCACACGTCGGTGAAGGCGTCCTCGCCCCGCAGGAAGAGGTCCTGGGCCACGGGGGTGGAGAAGGAGGCCAGCGTGGCGCCGTTGAGGGAGCCGCCGCCCGGGAAGCCGGACAGCCCGACCAGCTCGGCCTCCAGCCGCGGGGTGGCGGTGGCGGTGAGGAGCGGCACGGCGTCGCCCACGGCGTACCCGGCCTGCTCGGCGGTGCGCGCGTCGAGGACCACCTCGCCCTCCGCGGCCGGCGCGCGCCCCTCGACGATGCTGAGCCCCTGGAGCCCGCCCGCGGCGGGCGCGTCGCTGAAGCTCTCGCCGAGCGCCGGCGGACCCACGCCGCCCACGACCTTGCCGTCGGTCCCGACGACGTAGACCCCGACGGCCCCGACGTTGCCGTCGGCGCGGGCGGCCCCGGGCAGGGCGGCCAGCTCGTCGACGAGTCCGGCCGGCACGGTCACCGTGCCCGGCCCGCCCTCCGCCGCCCCGGCCCCGGCCGGTCGGACCACGACGTCGCCGACGGTCGCGTCGAACAGCGCGGTGAAGCTGCGGTCGAGGGTGTCGGAGAAGACCAGCGAGCCGACGACGAAGGCGACCCCGAGGACCACCGCGAACGTGCTCATCAGCAGGCGGACCTTGCGCCCGAGCAGGCTCTTCAGGCTGGCGACCAGCACGGCGGCCTCAGCCGGCCCGGGGGGCGGCGGCCAGGTCGGCCATCACCGCGAGGACCAGGTCGCGGTCGGGCCGTTCCAGGTCGTGCACCACCCGGCCGTCGGCCAGGAACAGCACCCGGTCGCAGTACGCCGCCGCGACCGGGTCGTGGGTCACCATGACCACGGTCTGCCCGTGGTCGTCGACCGCGGCCCGGAGCAGGGAGAGGACCTCGGCGCCCGAGCGGGAGTCCAGGTTGCCGGTGGGCTCGTCGGCGAAGACGATCCGCGGGCGGCTCACCAGGGCCCGGGCGACGGCCACGCGCTGCTGCTGGCCGCCGGAGAGCTCGCGCGGCTTGTGCCCCAGCCGCGGGCGCAGGTCGACGGTGTCGACGACGGCGTCGAACCAGCCCGGGTCGGGCCGGCGGCCGGCGATGGACAGCGGCAGCAGGATGTTCTCCTGCGCGGTCAGGGTCGGCACGAGGTTGAAGGACTGGAACACGAAGCCGACCTCCTCGCGGCGCAGCCGCGTCAGCGCGGCGTCCCGCATCGTGGTCAGCTCCTGGTCCCCGATCAGCACCGAGCCGGTGTCGCCCCGGTCGAGCGCCGCGCAGCAGTGCATCAGCGTCGACTTGCCCGACCCGCTCGGCCCCATCACCGCGGTGAACCGACCCGCCTCGAGGTCCACGCTCACGTCGTCCAGCGCGACCACCCGCGCGTCGCCGGTGCCGTAGGACTTGGTCAGGTTCCGCACCCGGGCGGCGACCTGCGGGCCGGTGGTCATGACCCCAGCCTGCCGCTCACCCCCAACCGCACCCGGCCCACCCCGCCCCCGACGCACCGGCCACGACACACCGGCCGTGACGTCGAACACCTGTTCGACCCGGGGCGTAGGCTGCCCCGCATGGACTTCCAGACCACCCTCTTCGCCGACGCCGCCGACGGGGCCGCCCCGACCGCCGGCGACCTGGTCCTCGACGGGGTCGAGCGGGTCGGGCTGGACCACGGCGCCTGGGTCGACGTACGACGCAGCTGGCTGCCCCGCGCCGACGAGGTGCTGGCCGCGCTGGTGCGGGAGGTGCCGTGGCGCTCCGAGCGGCGCCAGATGTACGACCGGCTGGTCGAGGTCCCCCGCCTCGTGCACACCTACATGATCGGCGAGGAGCTCCCCCACGAGGTCCTGACGGCGGCGCGCGAGGCGCTGAGCGCGTACTACCTCCCCGAGCTCGGCGAACCGTTCCGCACCGCCGGGTGCTGCTACTACCGCGACGGCCGCGACTCCGTCGCCTGGCACGGCGACACGATCGGGCGCGGGAGCACGCACGACACGATGGTGGCGATCGTGTCCGTCGGCGACCCACGGCGGCTGGCCCTGCGCCCGCGGGGCGGCGGCGCGTCCCGGTCCTTCGAGATGGGCCACGGCGACCTGGTGGTGATGGGCGGGTCCTGCCAGCGCACCTGGGAGCACGCGGTGCCCAAGGTGGCCTCGGCCGGGCCCCGGGTGTCGGTGCAGTTCCGTCCGCTCAACGTGTTCTGAGGAACACCGGGCGGGCCTGCGGGGTTGGGGCGGACATGGCTGACTCCACCTCCACGACCGACGCCCGCGCCACCATCGGCCTGACCGGCCTGGCGGTGATGGGGCGCAACCTCGCCCGGAACATCGCCCGGCAGGGTCACACCATCGCGGTGCACAACCGGACCACCGAGAAGATGACGAGCCTCGTCGAGGAGTTCGGCGACGAGGGCGACTTCGTGCCCGCCGAGAGCCTCGAGGAGCTGGTCGCGGCCATCGAGCGGCCCCGGGCCGTGGTGATCATGGTCAAGGCCGGCGCCCCGACCGACGCCGTGATCGACGAGCTGGTCCCGCTGCTCGACCCCGACGACATCGTCGTGGACGCCGGCAACGCGCACTACGACGACACCGTGCGCCGCGAGGCCGCCCTGGCCGAGAAGGACCTCCACTTCGTGGGCATGGGCGTCTCGGGCGGCGAGGAGGGCGCGCTGAACGGGCCCTCGATCATGCCCGGCGGCTCCGCGGCCGCCTGGGAGCGGCTGCGGCCGGTGCTGACCTCCATCGCCGCCGAGGTCGACGGCACGCCCTGCACGACCCACGTCGGTCCCGGCGCGGCCGGCCACTTCGTGAAGATGGTGCACAACGGCATCGAGTACGCCGACATGCAGCTGATCGCGGAGTCCTACGACCTGCTGCGCGCCGTCGGCGGCCTCGAGCCCGCCGAGATCGCGCAGGTCTTCCGGGAGTGGAACGACGGCGACCTGGAGTCGTTCCTGATCGACATCACCGCCGACGTCCTGGCCCACACCGACGGCGCCACCGGCGCCCCGTTCGTCGACGTGGTCCGCGACGCCGCCGAGCAGAAGGGCACCGGTCGCTGGACCGTGCAGAACGCGCTCGACCTCGGAGTCCCGGTCACCGGCATCGCCGAGGCCACCTTCGCCCGCAGCATCTCGGGCCACACCGAGCAGCGCGCCGCCGCGGCCGAGACCTTCGGCTCCGCCCTGAACGGGGTCGAGGTCGACCGCGACGCCTTCGTCGAGAAGGTGCGGGCGGCGCTGTACGCCTCCAAGGTGGTCGCCTACGCCCAGGGCTTCGACCAGATCAAGGCCGGCAGCGTGGAGCACGACTGGGACGTCGACCTCGGCGCGATGGCCACCATCTGGCGCGGCGGCTGCATCATCCGGGCCCAGTTCCTGAACCGGATCGTGGAGGCGTACGCCGAGCGGGCCGACCTGCCCTCGCTGCTGGTCGACCCCTACTTCGCCGACGCCGTCCGGGACGGGCTCGAGGCGTGGCGCGACGTGGTCGCGGTGGCGGCGCGGGTCGGCGTACCGACCCCCGGCTTCGCCTCGTCGCTGTCCTACTTCGACGCCCTGCGCCGCGACCGGCTGCCGGCCGCCCTGATCCAGGGCCTGCGCGACAACTTCGGGGCGCACACCTACGAGCGCACCGACCGCGAGGGCACGTTCCACACGCTGTGGGCCGGGGACCTGTCCGAGGAGGACCAGTCCTGACCGGACCCGCCCGGGGCCAGAGATGCCGATGGTCCCTGACGAGATCGCTCTGGATCGAGGTGATCCGCGACGATCCCGTCAGGGACCATCCGCGTCAGCGGCGCCGGCCCAGCAGGTAGGCCAGCACCGCGACCACCAGGGTGATCGCGGCCTGCGGGCCGTAGGTCTTGACCAGGATCGGGATGACGGCCGCGCCGAGGTCCAGCGCGTCGTCCTCCTTCGCCGCCGCGGGGCGGGGGGCCGCCCGCGGGGGGTCCGGCACGGCCTGCGGGCCGGACGGTGCCGCCGAGGCGCCCTCGCCCGCCGGGGCCGCCACGGCCGCCGGGGAGGCCGCCACGGTGGGCGGCTCCCCCTGCGCCTCGTCGCCGGCCGAGGTGCCGGCCACCGACTCCGTCGTCGCCGCGTCGGCCGGAGCCGGGGCGGGTCCGTCGGACAGCGTCTTCTCCAGGCACGCCACGAACTGGCCCAGCAGCTTGTCCGAGACGTCCTGCATCACCCCGCGCCCGAACTGCGCCGGCTTGCCGGTGACGTTCAGGTCGGTGAGGACCTGCACGTCGGTGGCGCCCGCCGCGTCCTGCATGGACAGGGTGACCTTGGCGCCCGCGGTGCCGTTGCCGCGCTTGTCCTTGCCCTTGGCGTCCACGACGAAGCGGTGGGCCTCGTCGTCCTTCTCCACGAAGGTGCCGCTCCCCGAGTACACCAGGGCGATCGGACCGAGCTTGACCTTCACCGTGCCGGAGAAGTTCTGCTCGTCGTAGTCGCCGATGGTGGCCCCGGGGAAGCACTCCGCGAGCGCTCCCAGGTCCTGGAAGTGCGCCCAGGTCGCCTCGACCGGGGTGGGGACGGTGAAGGAGTGGGACAGGTCCATCGAGCGATCAGCCCCCCGCCGCGGTGAGCACGGCACGCCGCGTCAGCACCGTCGCCAGGTGCTTGCGGTACGACGCCTCGCCGTTGAGGTCCGAGGGCGGGTTGGTGCCGTCGGCGGCCTTGGCGGCCGCCTCCCGCACCGCGTCCTCGGTGGCCTCGACACCGACCAGGGCCTCCTCCACGGTGCGCGCCCGCAGCGGGGTCGAGCCCATGTTGGTGAGCCCGACCCGCGCCTCGGCGATCCTGCCGCCCTCGACGCGCACGGCGGCGGCCACGGCCACGATCGACCACTGGTGCTCGACGCGGACGAACTTCTCGTAGTGCGCGCCCCACCCGGTGTGCTTGGGGATCCGGACCTCGGTGAGGATCTCGTCCTCGCCGATCGCGGTCTCGAACAGGTCGACGAAGAAGTCGTCGGCCCCCACGGTGCGCGTCCCGCCCGGTCCGGCGATGACGAACTCCGCGCCGAGCGCGAGCACCGGGGCACCCAGGTCGCCGGCCGGGTCGGCGTGGGCCAGGGCCCCGCCGAAGGTGCCGCGGTGGCGGATCTGGGCGTCGGCGAGGTGCTTGACCGCCCCGGTCACCAGGGCGGCGTGCTCGGCCACGAGCGGGTCCGCGCCGACCGCGGCGTGCGTGGTCATCGCGCCCACGACGATGGCGTCGCCGTCGTCGCGGATGCCGCGCATCGACTCGATCTTGCCGAGGTCGATGACCATCTCGGGTGCGTTGAGACGCATCCGCAGGACCGGCAGCAGGCTCTGGCCGCCGCCGAGGATCTTGGCGTCGTCGCCGTGCTCGGCCAGGGCCGCCAGGGCGTCCTCGACGGTGGTGGGAGCCAGGTACTCGAACGGTGCGGGGATCATGCCTGCGTCCCTCCAGTGGTGCGGTCGGTGGTGCCTTCCATGCCGGTCGAGGGGTCGAAGTGCGGGACGGCGGCACCCTCGGTCGGGTCCGCGCCCCCCGCCTTGATCCCGTTGACGGCCTTCCAGACGCGCTCGGGCGTGCAGGGCATCTGGATGTCGTCGACCCCGAGGTGGCGCACGGCGTCCACGATCGCGTTCACCACGGCCGGGGTGGAGGCGATGGTGCCGGCCTCGCCCACGCCCTTGGTGCCCAGCGTGTTGGTGATCGAGGGGGTCGAGGTGTGGTCGATCTCGTAGTTCATCGTGTCGGCCGCCGTCGGCAGCAGGTAGTCCACGAACGAGCCGGAGACCAGCGTCCCGGAGTCGTCGTAGACCGCCTCCTCCCACAACGCCTGCGCGATGCCCTGGACCAGGCCGCCGTGCACCTGGCCGGAGACGATCAGCGGGTTGATCACGGTGCCGATGTCGTCCACGCAGACGTACTTGCGCATCTTCACCGCACCGGTCTCGGTGTCGACCTCCATCGCGCACAGGTGCGTGCCGTGGGGGTAGTTGAAGTTCACCGGGTCGTAGGTGGCCTCGGAGTCCAGCGACGGCTCCATGCCCTCGGGGTAGTCGTGCGCCGAGAACATCGCCGCGGAGATCTCGCCGATGGCCATGCCCTGGTCGGTGCCGCGCACGGTGAACCGGCCGCCGGAGAACTCGATGTCGTCCACCGAGGCCTCGAGCAGGTGGGCCGCGACCGGCTTGGCCTTCTCGACGACCTTGTCGGCCGCCTTGACCAGCGCCTCGCCGCCGACGACCAGCGAGCGCGAGCCGTAGGTGTCCAGACCCTTGTGCGCGATCTGGGTGTCGCCGTGCAGCACCTCGACGTCCTCGAAGGCGACCCCGAGCCGGTCGGCGACGATCTGGCTGAACGCCGTCTCGTGGCCCTGCCCGTGGGCGGAGGCGCCGGTGACGACCTCGACCTTGCCGGTGGCCAGCATCCGCACGCTCGCGTGCTCCCAGCCGCCCGCGCCGTAGTTGAGCTGGCCGAGCACCCGCGAGGGGGCCAGGCCGCACATCTCGGTGAAGGTCGACACGCCGAGCCCGAGCTGGACCGTGTCGCCCGCGTCACGCCGGCGCTTCTGCTCGGCGCGCAGCTCGTCGTAGCCGAACATCTCGCGGGCCCGCGCGGTCGCGGCCTCGTAGTTGCCGGTGTCGTACTCGAGACCGGCGACCGTGGTGAACGGGAACTCCTCGTGCTTGATCCAGTTCTTCTCACGGACCTCGAGGGGGTCCATGTCCAGCTCGGCGGCCAGCTCGCTCATCAGCCGCTCGATCGCGAACGTGGCCTCGGGGCGCCCGGCGCCGCGGTACGCGTCGGTCCAGGTCTTGTTGGTCAGCACCGTCTGGCAGTTGAACTGGTAGGCCGGGAACTTGTAGATCGCGTTGAACATGAACGCGCCCAGCACCGGCACGCCGCCGCCGACCAGCGAGACGTACGAGCCGAGGTCGGCGAGCAGGTCGACCTTGAGGCCGGTGACGTTGCCCTCCTTGTCGGCGGCCAGGGTGAGCTTCTGCCACTGGTCGCGGCCGTGGTGGCCGGCCATCAGGCTCTCCGAGCGGGTCTCGGTGAACTTCACCGGCTTGCCCAGCCGGTTGGCGATGGCGAAGGTCAGCCACTCCTCCGGCGTGGTCTGGAGCTTGCCGCCGAAGCCGCCGCCCACGTCGGGGGCGATGACCCGGATCTTGGACTCCGACACGCCCGTGGTCGCGGCGAGCGCGAACCGCAGGATGTGGGGGACCTGGGTCGCCGACCACATGGTGATCTGCTCGCCGGTGGGGTCCACCACGGTCGAGCGCGGCTCCATGAAGGCCGGGATCAGTCGCTGCTGGCGGTACTCGCGCTCGATGACGACGCCGTCGGTGCGGGCCTTCTCGATGGCCTCGTCCACGCTGGTGCCGGTGCCGGCGTCGACGGAGTCGAACTGCCAGAACGCCGACTTGTTGGTGCCCAGGTCGGGGTGGGCCAGCACCTCGTCGGCGGCGGACTTCTTCAGGTCCAGCGCGGCGGGGAGCTCGTCGTACTCGACGTCGACCAGCTCGGCGGCGTCGCGGGCCTCGGTCTGCGTGCGGGCGACCACGATCGCCACGATCTCGCCGGCGAAGGTGACCCGGTCCGCGGGGCACGGCACGTGGGTCGGGGTGACCTGGTCGGGGGTGATCGCCCAGGCGTTGATCAGCACGCCCTGGCTCTCGCCGAGGTCGGCGCCGGTGAACACCGCGACCACGTTCGGCGAGGCCTCGGCCTCGGACTTGTCGATGGAGGTGATGGTGGCGTGCGCGAAGGGGCTGCGCACCATGGCGAGGTGCAGCATGCCGGGCAGCGTGATGTTGTCGGTCCAGCGGGTGCGACCGGTGATCAGGCGCTGGTCCTCCTTGCGGAGCCGCTCCTGCCCGATCTCCGGGATGGCCTCGGTGGACCGGTCCTGGGTGGTGGTCATGCGTCCATCTCCTCTGCGACGGCGCCGGCGGTGGAGGCGCCGGCACTCGATCCGGCCGCCTGCTTCACGGCCTTGACGATGTTCTGGTAGCCCGTGCAGCGGCACAGGTTGCCCTCGAGCCCGAAGCGGATCTCCTCCTCGGTCGGGTCGGGGTTCTCGTTCAGCAGCGCCACGCTCTGCATGATCATCCCGGGCGTGCAGTAGCCGCACTGGAGCCCGTGGCAGTTGCGGAACGACTCCTGGACCGGGTGCAGCCGACCGTCCTGGGCCAGGCCCTCGATCGTGGTCACCTCGGAGCCGTCGACCTGCACCGCGAGCACGTTGCACGACTTCACCGAGGTGCCGTCGAGGTGCACCGTGCACGCACCGCAGTTGCTGGTGTCGCACCCGACGACGGTGCCGGTCTTGCCGAGCTTCTCGCGCAGGTACTGCACGAGGGTGGTGCGGGGTTCGACGTCGTCGGAGACCTTCGCTCCGTCGACGGTGAGGCTGATCTTCGCCATGGCCTGCTCGCTCCCTTGCGTGGGCTGTGGTGCGTGGGCTGTCGTGCGTGAGCACGGAGGTCGCCGGACCCACGTGTGACGTGGGTCTCTCGTGCCGGTGACGCTAGGCCGCCACGGTTGGCCGATGGTTGGAGCCCCCCGGGCCGGCGGCGCCTCAGCGGGTCGCGGCCGCGAGCTTGCCCTTGAGCAGGGGCTTCGCGGCGTGGTGGCGGTCGCCGAGGACCTCCAGGCACTTCTCGACGACCTCGATGTCGTACGGCGCCAGGTCGGCGTAGCGCAGCACCGCGGCCGGCTCGGGGTCGACCAGCAGCGCCTCGCGCACGGCGACCGCGACGTAGTCGGCCAGCTCGGCCAGGGCGGGGCTGTTGGTGCCGGGCAGCAGGTCCCCGCCGTACGCCCGGACGGCGCGGGCGACCTGGCCCGCGCGCAGCAGGTCCAGCACCCGGTCGACGTCGGTGGTGACCGGCATCGTGAGCCGGTAGGGCCGCGAGGCCAGCTGTCCGCCGAGGGCGGCCCGCAGGTGGGAGACCTCGGCCTTGAGCGTGGAGAGCGTGACGGCCTGGTCGCCGTAGACGAGGGCGTGCAGCCGGTCCAGCGAGAGCCCCTCGGGGTGCAGCGCGAGCAGCGCCAGGATCTCGGTCTGGCGGCGGTTCAGCAGCAGCCGCTGACCGTCGTGGCGCACCTCGGCGGTGCCGAGCAGGCGCATCACCAGGCCCGGCTCGGAGTCCAGCGCGTCGCCGACCGGGACGCCGTCGGCCTGCCCGATCAGGTCCTCCAGGGCGGTCGGCTGGTAGGCCGAGCGCGGCATCGCGGACTCGATCAGCCGCGCCATCACCCGGGCCGTGGCCAGGCCGATCGGGTGGCTGCGGTCCCAGGTCGTCGACAGGTCGATGACGCCGATCTGGCGACCGCTGTGCGGGTCGAAGACGGGCGCGGCCCAGCACACCCAGTTGTGCACGATCGGGGCGTAGTGCTCGGCCGAGAAGACCATCGACGGCGTGGCCATCCTGGTGGCCAGGTCGAGGGCGTTGGTCCCGACCGACTGGTCGTCCCACCGGGCGCCGGGGGCGAAGTTCACGCTCTCGGCCTTGCGGCGCATCACCCGACCGCCGTAGGTCCACAGGATCCGGGTCTGGGCGTCGGTGACGGCCAGCACCAGGTCGCCGTCCTCGGCGGTGCGCCGCAGCTCGGCCTCGACCCCGGCCACCGCCTCCTGGAGCGGGGAGTCCTGCCACAGCGACGCGGTCTCGTCCTCGTCGGACATCGGCGCGGCCTCGACCCCGGTCGGCACGGCGGCGACCGAGCGGGTCCAGCTGGAGAGGATCTCGGGCCGCACCCGCGACTGCGCGGAGTCGCCGTGCTCGACGAACGAGGTCCACGCCTTGAGCGTCTCGACCTTCCGGGTGTGCAGCTCGTCGGTGACCATCAGCTCCCCTGGTGCCCTTCCCTCGTCGCCGCGAACATAGCACCGGGCCTGTGACCGTCCTCACGTGCTCGTGGCGGCGTCCCGCCGACCGGACGACCGCTCGACCGGCCGCGGAGCAGCACCGGCAGCAGCGCCCGCGGCGAGCGGGCGCGGGCCGCGCCGGCCCACACGCCCGCGCCGTAGGCCAGGTCGTCGAGGCGGTGGGCCAGGACGTACGCCGCCCGGGGCTGGGAGGACCCGACCCGGTGGTGGTCCCACAGGCCCTCCCCCACCGCCGCGACCAGCAGCGCCCGCCGCGCGCGGCGGGAGCCGGTGGCGGCGAGGACGGCCAGCGGCCAGTGGTGCCGGGTCAGCGACGCGGCGGTCTGGCTCAGCACCGCCCCGACCCCGCGGGTGGCCAGGCCCGCGGCGTCCCGGCCGGGGCGGTCGCCGGGCAGCCGGCGCGCCAGCACCACGGTCGCGGTCCCCCAGGCCGCCACCACGACGGGCACCGACCAGCGCCGCTGGGCCAGCAGCGCGACCGCGGTCACCGCCGCCCACGGGGTCAGCACGACCGGGGCGACGGCGTCGCCGTGGCGGTCGGCGAGGTCCGCGGCCGAGCCGCCGTAGAAGGCCTTGCGGCGCAGCCAGGCCACCGGCCCCGCGCGGTGGTCGTGGCGCACCCGCGCCGCGGGCTCGTACCGCACCCGCCACCCCGCACCGACCAGCCGCCAGACCAGGTCGACGTCCTCCCCGCTGCGCAGCTCCTCGGCGAACCCGTCCCCCAGGGCCGCCACCCGGGCGACCCAGCAGGCGCTCGGCACGTAGGAGACCGGGGCCCGCGGGCGCACCTGGGCCGCGCGGGCCCCCAGGTCGAGCGAGGAGCGGTCGGCCTCGTACGCCCCCACCCACCGTGCGAGACGACCCGCCGAGGGTGCCCCCGCCAGCGCGAGCACCCGGGGCGCGGCGAGCGCGACCAGCGGGTCCTCGAGGTGCCGCACCAGGGTGGCCAGCCAGCCCGGCTCGGGGACGACGTCGGAGTCGACGAACGCCACCAGCGGGGTGCCCACGGCGGCCAGACCGGTGTTGCGGGCCGCGGCGGGACCCCGGTTGACGGGGTGCCGCAGCAGCCGGGCGCCGTGCGCCGCCGCGAGCGCCGCCACCGGGCCGGGGTCGCCCGAGGCGTCGTCGACCACCAGCACCGGCACCCCGGCCGGCAGCGCGTCCAGCAGCCGGGCCAGCTCCGTCGGACGGTCGTGCACGGGCACCACGACCGTCACGCCGGCGACGCCGGCGACGCCGGCGTCGGAGTGGTCGGTGGCGTCGCCCGCTGCCTCGGGCCACCACGGCTCCGCCACGCCGGCGTCGAGCAGGGTGCGGGCCAGCCGCCGGGTCGCGGGGTCCTCGGCAAGGGCGGGCAGCCCGACCACGAAGTCGGCGGCGGGCGGGGACAGCCGCAGGACGCGGTCGGCGCCGTGGCCCCGCAGCGTCCGGGTCCCGTCGGCCGCGCGGGCCCCCAGCCGGGCGCCGGGCAGCAGCCGCAGGCCGGTGCCGGCGGGCACGGGCGGCGCGGGCCCGGGCGAGCCGGGCAGGCCGGGCCGGGCGGGCCGGGCGGGCCGGGCGCGGGAGTGGTCATCGCGGCCATCGTGGCCGGTCGGGGCCCCGGCGGACCACCGGACCCCGGGCGCGCCGTCCGGGGGACCCGGCACACCTGACCGGACGGGCAGGTCCGGCCCTCACCCGCGGAGCAGTCTTCGGATCCTCGTCTGGTGCCTGCGGTGGGTCGCTCCTAGCGTCCGCCGTGAGCCCATCGCCACACCCCCAGGAGGATCCGACATGCAGGTCGACGAGCTGCTCAAGCCGTTCCCGATCAAGGAGTTCCACCCGTTCCCCCGAGCCCTGATGGGCCCGGGGGCGCACGAGATGATCGGTCCGGAGGCCCTGAAGATGGGCTTCCGCAAGACGCTGGTGATGACGTCCGGCCTGCGCGGCACCGACATCGTCCACAAGATCGTGGAGTCGATGAAGTACCACGGCCTCGAGGTGGTGGTCTACGACAAGGTCGAGTCCAACCCCAAGGACTACAACGTCATGGACTCGGTGACGATGTACCAGGAGAACGCCTGCGACTCGTTCGTCTCCATCGGCGGCGGCTCCTCGCACGACGCCTGCAAGGGCGCCCGCGTCTCGGTGGCCCACGACGGCCGGAACGTGAACGAGTTCGAGGGCTTCAACATGTCCGAGAACCCGAAGAACCCGCCGCACATCGCCGTCTCCACGACGGCCGGCACCGGCTCGGAGACGTCCTGGGCCTACGTCATCACCGACACCACGACCGACCCCGACAACCCCCACAAGTACGTCGCCTTCGACGACGCCTCGGTGACCTCCCTGGCCATCGACGACCCGGTCCTCTACTTCGACTGCCCCGTCGACTACACCGCCCAGTGCGGCTTCGACGTGCTGGCCCACGCCAGCGAGCCGTACGTCTCGCGGATCAACTTCGAGCCCTCGCTCGGCAACGCGCTGCACGCGATCAAGCTGACCAACCAGAGCCTGCGCCAGGCCGTGTGGAACGGCCAGGACCTCGCCGGCCGCGAGGGCATGATGTACGCCCAGTACATCGCCGCCCAGGCGTTCAACTCCGGCGGGCTCGGGATCATCCACTCGATCTCGCACGCCATCAGCGCCTTCTACGACACCCACCACGGCCTGAACAACGCCATCGCGCTCCCCCGGGTGTGGGCCTTCAACATGCCCACGCAGTACAAGCGCTTCGCCGACATCGCGCGGGCGATGGACATCGACACCCACGGGATGACCGACGTCCAGGCTGCCGACGCCGCGCTCGGGGCGGCGATCCGGCTGCTGCGCGACGTGGGCATCACCGAGAAGTTCACCGACGTCAACGCCGACACCTACTCCAAGAACCGTCTCGGTCAGGGGCCCACGAAGTACTACGAGAACGCCGGCACCATCAGCGGTGACGGGGCCGACGTCGACCGGATCACCCACCACGTCCTCGGCGACGCCTGCACCCCGGGCAACGCCAAGGAGTGCACCTTCGAGACCGTGCGGCCCGTGGTCGACCACTGCATGAACGGCGACCTGGACGACCTGCTCGGCTGAACCACCCCTCCCCCCGGGGCGGTCGCCCGCGGGCCGGTCGTACCTCCGCACGTGCGGGGTACGACCGGCCTCGCGGGCTCGACCCGGTCACCACCCCGCCACCGCGCTGGATCGACCACCCGCCACCCACCACCCACCGGAGCTGACGTTGACCCTCGCCGCCCCCGAACCCGACTTCGCCGACGTCGCCGACACCAAGGCCCGCTTCGCCGAGCACGGCTACCTCGTCGACGACCGGCTGGCCACCACGGTGTTCCTGCAGACCCGGCTCGAGAAGCCGGTGCTGCTCGAGGGTCCTGCCGGGGTCGGCAAGACGCAGCTCGCGCTCAGCCTGGCCCAGGCCACCGGCCGCAGGCTGCTGCGGCTGCAGTGCTACGAGGGCCAGGACGAGACCAAGGCGCTCTACGAGTGGGACTACGGCAAGCAGCTGCTCTACACCCAGATCCTGCGGGAGAAGATCGGCCAGGTCGTCGCCGACACCAGCACCCTCGCCGAGGCCGTCGACAAGATCGCGGCCCAGGACTCGGTGTTCTTCTCCGAGCGGTTCCTGGCCCCCCGCCCCCTGCTCGAGGCGATCGACTCCGACCAGCCCTGCGTGCTGCTCATCGACGAGGTCGACCGGGCCGACGAGGCGCTCGAGGCGGTGCTGCTCGAGCTGCTGGCCGAGTTCCAGATCTCGATCCCGGAGATCGGCACCGTGGTGGCCAAGCACAAGCCGTACGTGGTGCTGACCTCGAACAACACCCGCGACCTCTCCGCGGCGCTCAAGCGGCGCTGCCTGCACCTGTTCCTGGACTACCCCGGCGCCCAGCGCGAGCTCGAGATCATCCGCTCCAAGGACACCGGGCTCTCGGAGTCGCTGGCCGTCCGCCTGGTGGGCATCGTCCGGTCCCTGCGCGAGCTGGAGCTGCGCAAGGCGCCGAGCATCTCCGAGACCATCGACTGGGCCCGCACGCTCGCCGTCCTCGGCGTCGAGGAGCTGACCGCCGAGGTGCTCTCCTCCACCCTCAACGTCGTGGTCAAGTACGAGCGCGACCTCACCAAGGCGCTGGACGCGATCCCCCGGATGGTCGACCCGAACGCGACCGTGCCCGACTCGCTGACCGGGCACGGCCACGGCCACGGGCACGGCCACGACGAGGAGCCCGTCACACCGGCCCCCCGGCGTACGCCCCCGGCCGACGACGGCGACGTGGACGGCAGGGCCAGGCGGGCCGCGAAGGACCAGCCCGGCCGTCACGACCTCGGCTACAACGGGCAGCAGACCAAGCCCACCGGCGGCGCGTCGAAGAAGGTCTCGAGCAGCCAGGGGTCCCGCTCGTTCCCGACCCGCCGCCGCCCGGTCTGAGGGGGCCGGGTCGTGGAGGGCGCCCTGCACCGGTTCGTCCGCCTGCTGCGCCTGCACGGCGTCCGGGTCAGCACCGCCGAGGTGATCGACGCCATGCACGCCGTCGCCCAGCCCAGCATCCTGGAGGACCGGGGCGTGCTGCACGCCGCGCTCGCGGTGAGCCTGGTCAAGGACCGCCGCGACCAGGAGGTCTTCGACGACGTCTTCGCCAAGTTCTTCGGCCTGCGGGCGGTCGTCGAGGACGAGACCGGGCACGGCCACGGCCACGCGCACGACGACCTCACCGACGACGGGGACCTGCACGACTTCACGCTCTCCGAGGAGCCCGGCGACGTCCCCGAGGACGGGCACTCGCACGGCAAGCCCGACGACATCAAGGAGTTCTTCAAGCCCGAGGACATGGCCCAGCAGTTCAACCTGCACCAGGAGGCCAACAAGATCGACGTCGCGGCGCTCACCGACGAGATCGTGCTGTCCAACGACACCACCGACGAGGCCGGGGAGATGGCCCGGGTGCAGCTCTCCACGAGCCGGATGCACAACCCCGGCAACCCCGGCGACCTCGTCTCGGCGCCCGGGCTGCGCCTGGACGTCGAGCTGTCGGTGGCCGAGGAGATCGCGCTGCTGTCGTGGATCGACGAGCGGGTCAACGAGATCGCCGAGGAGGACACGACCGACGACGAGAAGGGCGCCAGCCTGGCCGCGCTCCGCGAGGCGCTGGCCCCGTGGATGGAGAAGCTGCCCGAGACCCTGCGCGACCACCTCGAGCGGCTGATGTCGCTGGACCGCGACCTGGAGGGCCGCGAGATCGAGGCCGCGCAGGCCGAGACCGTCGACGAGCGCGAGCGCGCCGACCTCGAGGAGGCGCTGCGCCGGCTGCTGCGCAGCCTCCACGGAGCACCCCGGCCGCGACGCCGGGCCGCCGCGCGCGGGGTGGTCGACGGGCGGCGCACGATGCGCTCGAACATGAAGTACGACGGCGTCCCCTTCCGCCCGGTCACCGTGGCCAAGGTCGAGGACCGGCCCCGCCTGCTCGTGCTCGCCGACGTCTCGCTGTCGGTGCGCTCGACGGCCCGGTTCACCCTGCACCTGGTCCACAGCCTGCAGTCGGTGGCCTCGTCCGTGCGCAGCTTCGCCTTCGTCCAGGACCTGGTCGAGATCAGCGACCTGTTCGCCGAGCACCGCATCGAGGACGCGCTGTCGCTGGTGATGGCCGGGCTGCCCGCCGGGGGCGTGCTCGACGTGGACGCCGACTCCCACTACGGCTCGGCGTTCGAGACGTTCCTCGAGCAGTTCGGCTCGGTCGTCACCCGCCGGACCACCCTGCTGGTCCTGGGCGACGGCCGCGGGAACGGCAACGACCCCGGCCTGCGCGCCTTCGAGGAGCTGACCCGTCGCGCCCGGTCCACGATCTGGCTGACCCCCGAGCCCCGCTACAGCTGGGGCCTGGGCGGGTGCGACCTGCCGGCGTACGCCGAGCTCTGCGACCGGGTCCAGGTCGTGCGCAACCTGTCCGGGCTGGAGCGGGCCTCGACCTCCCTGCGGGTGACGGGGGCACCGTGACGCTCGCACCCGGTCCGGTGCCGCCGATCGACCCCCTCGCCCCCGGCCCCCCGGGCGAGCAGGGCGTCTACCGCGACGACGTGGTGGAGGTGCGGGCGGTCGGTCCGCAGCGTCCGCGCCGGGCGCTGCGCACCGTGCGTACCGCGCACTTCGACCTCGGGGTCCGCGGCGACCTGGTCCACCTCGACCACGTGCTGCTGCCCGGGGAGGTCGACGACGACCTGGCCGGCCTGCTGGCCGCCGAGCTCTTCGGGCCGGGCTGGCTGCGCGGCGCGGACCTCTTCGAGCGGCTCTTCACCGGGGTGGTGCTCTCGGGGGCCGCGGACCCGCTGACCGCCTGGGAGGGGTTCTACCGCGCGACGATGACGCGGGTCGAGCAGGACGTGGCCCGCGCCAGGGCGCCGGGAGCCGGGACGGGCGGCGGCGGGTCGGGGCACGGCACGATCGAGGAGTACGCCCCCGTCTACGCCCGCGCCACCGCGCTGGTCGTCGGGCACGACGTGCTGGAGCTCGGCTCGTGCTTCGGGTTCCTCTCCCTGCGCCTGGCCCGCGCCGGGTGGCGGGTGACCGCCTCCGACGTCTCGGCCGGCACCGTGGCGCTGCTGGCCAGGGTGGCCGGGCGCCTGGACGTGCCGCTGCGGACCGTGGTCGCGGACGCCGCCCACTACCCCGGCCCGCCCCGCAGCGCGGACACCGTCCTGGCCCTGCACCTGCTGGAGCACCTCGAGCCCGCGCACGGCGACCGGGTCGTCACCGAGGCGCTGCGCCTGGCGCGCCACCGCGTGGTCGTCGCGGTCCCCCTCGAGGACGAGGCCGACGAGACCTGGGGGCACGTGCGCACCGTCGGCGTCGCCGACCTGGTCGCCTGGGGCGAGGACGCGGTGCGGGCCGGCCGCGCCCGGGCGTACACCGTCGACGAGCACCACGGCGGGTGGCTGGTCCTCGACCGCTGAGGGGGCTCTGTCGGGTCCTCCACAGGGGTACGTCGCGCGTTGTCACCGCTCGCAGGTCCGTGACCGTGATGAGGATGCGTGCGGTGACAACGTGCCCGGGGTCCCTGTGGACGACGCCGGACACGCCGTCCCCGGACCCGGCAGGCTCCGGGATGCACCGCTGGGACCCCCGCTGTCCGCCCCGGCGCGACGTCGTCCACCCGGTCGCGGTCGACCCCACGGGCCGGACGGGCCCGACGAGGGGCAGGCGGCCGGGCCGGGCTGGCGCCGGACGTCCCGGGGCCTGTTCG
Source organism: uncultured Actinomycetota bacterium (assembly GCA_963781475.1). Classification (GTDB taxonomy): domain Bacteria; phylum Actinomycetota; class Actinomycetes; order Propionibacteriales; family Nocardioidaceae; genus Nocardioides. The sequence continues at coordinate 29,534 of CAWAGJ010000006.1, forward strand.
TCCCGAGCGCCGTCGGCGACGGCCTCCCCGAGCAGCGCGTCCTGAGCAGGCCGCACGGTTGCCGGCCGGGGGCGCGGTGACGGGCTGGGCGGCCTGCCGCCTGTGGGGCGGCACCTTCTTCGACGGGCTCGCACCCGATGGGCGCACCCGCCTGCCGGTGCCCCTCGACCTCGGCCCGACCGGCTTCGCTCGCGCCGGGCCGGGCGTCCTGGTCGTCCGGTACCCGGCTCGGGCCCGGATCAGGTCGTCGGGGACCCGGTCCCGCGGACGCTCCGCGCGACCGCGCGGTCGTCGACGCGATGCGGCTGGCCCCCGACCTGGTCGAGGCGGTGGTCGCGGCCGACATGGCGATGGCCGCTCGATCAGCAGCCCCGTGCGCCTCGCCCGCGGAGCTGCGGGCCGGCTGCGGCGCTGCCCGGGGTCCGCAGGCCAGGGCGCGATGCGGCGTCCTGGCCTGCGAGCACAGCCGCTCCCCGGCGGAGACGCGGGTCCGGCTGCTCGCCGTCGCGGGGGCGGGCTGCCCCGGACATCCGTCGTGGTCAACTGCGTCGGTGCGGGACCGGCCGGGTCGTCTGCTCGGGGTCGCCGACCTGCTCGACCTCGAGGCGGGCCTCGTGGTCGAGTACGACGGCGCGGAGCACCGAGCGAGGGCCTGCGTCAGGCGCGAGACGCCGTCAAGGAGCGAGGACCTCCGCGACGTGGGGCTGGAGGTCACCCGCGTCACCGGCCGGGACATGCGGGACCCGACCTGGTGGTGGACCGCCTGGTCCGGGCCCGCGACCGGGCACGTCGCCGTCGGGGACCGCCCCGTCCTGGGTCGTGGTGTCCGCCCGACCCTGGGTCGAGAGCGAGATCGCCGAGCGGGAGGCGTGGTCGCAGTGGCACGACCGCTCGATCCGGAGAACGTGTCATGAGAAGCAGGTCCTCAGGCCCTCGGAGCCTGCGTCTCATGACATCTCGGACCGCACCGCCCGTCCGCGCGACGGAGCCCCTAGATCACGCCGAGCTTGCTGGCCTCGTAGACCGCCTCGGCGCGGCGGGAGACGCCCAGCTTGCGCAGGATGTTGCCGACGTGGAACTTCGCGGTCGTCTCGGAGATGAACAGCGACCTGCCGATCTCGCCGTTGGACTGGCCCCGGGCCAGCAGGGCCATCACCTCGGTCTCGCGGGCGGTCAGCGAGGTGGTGGCCTCCTGGGGCGCGGGGGCGTTCAGGCCGCGCACCATGGCCGCGGCCGAGCGGGGGTCGAAGGCGCTCTCGCCGCGGGCCACGTCGCGGATGGCGCGGATCAGCCCGGTGGTGTCGACGTCCTTGACCACGTACCCCTTGGCCCCGAGCCGGATCGCGGTCAGCACCAGCTGCTCGTCGAGGAAGGTGGTCAGCACCAGCACCCGCACCTCCGGGTGCTCGGCGACCAGCTGCGCGCAGAGCTCGAGCCCCTCGGCGTCGGAGGACGTGGAGAGCTTGAGGTCCAGGAGCACGATCTGGGGGCGGGCGTGGCGCACGACGACCAGCGCCTCGGGCGCGGTGGAGGCCTCGGCCACCACGTCGAGGTCGGGCTCGCGGCCGAGGATGGAGCGCAGGCCCTGCCGGACGATCGCGTGGTCGTCGACGAGCATGATCCGCACGGGGTCCGTCGGGGTCTCCCCGGCGGCGTGGGGTGTGCGGGGTCGGGTCGAGGTGGGGCTCATGCGGTGCTCCCTGGGTGGTCGTGCACAGGCGGTACGGCGGGGCGCGCCGTGGCGGGCGCGGTGGTGTCGAGCAGGCCCGAGATGGTGCCGGCGGTGGCCGGCACGTCGATCGGCAGCGGGACGCGCAGCTCCACCCGGACGCCGCCGAGGCGGGCGCGGCGGAAGGCGATCCGGCCACCGAGCTCGAGCACGCGGCTCTCGATGTTGGCCAGGCCCCGGTGCCGGCCGCTGGTGTCGGTGCGCTGCACGCGCAGCACCCGGCTCAGCGCCGTCGGGTCGCCGCTGCCGTCGTCGGCCACGTGCACCCTCAGCTCGTCGGGGGCGTAGCGCAGCCGCACGACCGCGCGCGTGGCGCGGGCGTGGGTGGCGGTGTTGAAGAGGGCCTCGGCCACCGCGCGGGCGATCTCGTGGTCGGCGTCGACCGGCAGGCCCTGGACGTCGCCCTCGACCCGGACCTGGACCTTGAGGTGGCCGCGGTGGTGCTCGGCGACGTCGGCCAGCAGCTCGGGCAGGGTGGAGACGGTGTCGCGGGAGGGCTGGCTGAGGGCGTAGATGGCCCGGCGCAGCTGCTCGACGGCCTGGGCCGCGAGCTGCTTGGCGGTGGTCACGGAGAGCGTCGCGGCGCCCGCGCCGGACCCCAGCGCGGCCAGCTCGCCGCGGGCGACCTCGAGCTGCATGCCGGCCGACAGGACGTACTGGGTGACGCTGTCGTGCAGCTCGCGGGCGATCCGGTGCCGCTCGGCGTCGACGATCTCGCGCTGGTGGGCCAGCAGGAGCCGCTGCTCGACGCGGCGCAGCTCGTCGGTGCGCAGCGCGAGGTCACGGGCCTGGGCCTGCGCCTCGTCGTAGACGCGCTGGGCACGGCGGTGCAGCGCGACACCGGCCTGGTACTGCTCGGAGGTGTGCAGGGAGACGGCCGCCTGGTTGGCCAGGATCCGCAGCACCGACAGGTCGCTGGGCTCGGGGTCGACGCTCAGGCCGTGCCGGGCGGCGAGGCTGCCGATCGGGCGGCCCTCCAGCGACATCGGGACCCGGACCCAGCCGGTGTCGTCGGTGTGGCGGGCGTGCCCGGCACGCACGGCGGACAGCTCGCGGCGTACGGGCGCGGGAAGCAGCCGCTCGTCGTCGACGGGCACCCCGTCGCGGTGCAGGGCCAGGAAGCGGGGTCGCGCGCCGGGCAGCTGGCCGTCGGCCAGGGCGAGGACGACCCACTCGGCGGAGAGGTGGGAGCCGACCGCGCGGACCACCTCCTCGAGCAGGCCACGGGGGCCCTGGACGGTGCGCACCAGCGCCCGGGAGATCGAGTCCATCGCGCGCACGGCCTGCTGCAGCCGCTCGTCGGAGCGGACGTAGGCGCGGTAGTAGGAGCCCTTGCCGGAGCGGACCCCGGTCAGCGTGGCCAGGTCCGGGGGTGGTGGGTCCGGGCGTGGTGGGTCCGGGCGTGGCGGGTCCGACCAGGGCGGGCCGACCCGCTGCTCGCTCACAGCGCCGCGCGGAACAGCGCTTCGACGTCGTCGGCCGACGCCGCCCGGGGGTTGGTGGACAGGCAGGCGTCGCCCAGCGTGGTCAGCGCCAGGCCGGGGACGTCCTCCTCGGTGACCCCGAGCGAGCGCAGGCCCCGGGGGACGCCGATGTCGTCGGCGAGCTGGCGTACGTGCTGGGCCAGGAGCTCGGCGGCCTCCTCGCCCGGGATGCCGAAGACCGGCAGCCCGGCCTGGGCGGCCAGCGCCACGAACCGGTCGGGCGTGGCGCGGGCGTTGTAGCGGATCACGTGCGGCAGGAGCACCCCGTTGACCACGCCGTGCGGCGCGTCCAGCAGCCCGCCGACCTGGTGGCTCATCGCGTGGGTCGCCCCGAGGATGGCGTTGGTGAAGGCCAGGCCGGCCTCCAGGCTGGCCTGCGCCATCTTCGCCCGGGCCGGCTCGGACCGGGGGTGCGTCATGGTCGAGCGCAGGTGCCGGCAGACCAGCCCCACGGCGTTCAGGGCGTGCACGTCGGCGAGCGGGTTGTGGGCCAGCGAGACGTACGCCTCGATCCCGTGGGTCAGCGCGTCGAGCCCGGTCGCGGCGTTGAGGTCCTCGGGCATCGTCACCAGCAGGCGGGGGTCGGTGATCGAGATGTCGGGCACCAGGGCGCGGCCCATGATGGTGATCTTCACCGACCGCGCGGTGTCGGTGACGATGCAGAACTGGGAGACGTCGGCGCCGGTGCCCGAGGTGCTCGGGATCATCACCAGGGGCGGGATCGGCCTCGTGGCCCGGTCGACGCCGGCGTAGTCGAGGATGTCGCCGCCGTTGCCCTGCAGCACCGCGACCCCCTTCGCGGCGTCGATGACCGAGCCGCCGCCGATCCCGACCACCACGTCGGCGCCGGACTCGACGTAGCGGGCGAACGCGGCGCGCACCTCGTGGTCCTTGGGGTTGGGCGTCACCGCGTGCCAGAGCACCGGGTCCAGGCCGGCGTCGCGGAGGTGGCGCAGCAGCTCGTCGGCCCACCCGGCCTCGATGATGCCGGGGTCGGTGACCACGAACGGGCGCCGGGCGCCGAGCCTGGCCGCGCTGAACCCGGCCTCGGCCAGCGACCCGTGACCGACCACCAGCTCGGGGGCGTGGAACTTCACCACGCCGGGCCGTCCCGACGGGATCGCGTCGAGGGCGGGAGGTGCGTGCGGCAGGTGCGGCTCGGGCCCGGTGCCGGACGAGCCGTGGGCGGCGGTGACGGTCATCGGTGGCTCCCCCTGGCAGGTCCGGTCCACGCTACGCCCGTAGGGATGAGGCGTCGAGACGGCCGCCGTCGGGTCGTCATCGGGTCGCCATCGGGGTCAGTGGTGGATCCGGCCGTCGCGGGTGGCGAGCCGGTCGCCCGTGCCACCCCACTGCGCGGCGACGATCTCGGCGGCGATGCTGATCGCGGTCTCCTCGGGGGTGCGCGCGCCGAGGTCCAGGCCGATCGGGCTGGAGAGCCGGGCGAGCTCCGCGTCGGTCAGGCCGGCCTCGCGCAACCGGTCGGTGCGGTCCTCGTGGGTGCGCCGCGAGCCCATCGCGCCGACGAAGGCCACGGCCGGGAGCCGCAGGGCGACCTCGAGCAGCGGCACGTCGAACTTCGGGTCGTGGGTGAGCACCGTGACCACGGTCCGCTGGTCGACGCGGCCGGCCTCCTGCTCGGCGGCGAGGTAGCGGTGCGGCCAGTCGACGACCACCTCGTCGGCGTGGGCGAAGCGGCTGCGGGTGGCGAAGACGGGCCGGGCGTCGCAGACCGTGACGTGGTAGCCCAGGAACGCCCCGACCCGGGCCACGGCGGCGGCGAAGTCGATGGCGCCGAAGACCAGCATCCGGGGCTTGGGGGCGAAGGCCCACACGAAGACCCGCATGCCCTCGCCGCGCCGCTCCCCGTCGGGGCCGTAGGTCAGGGTGGCGTTCGAGCCGGCGGCGAGCAGCCCGAGGGCGTCGTCGCGGACCGCGTCGTCGGCGCGTGCCGAGCCCGTCCCGAACCCGGCGCCGGGCTCGTCGGGCCGCACCACCAGGCGACGACCGACCCAGGCGGGGTCCGGGTGGTCGACGACCGTCGCCAGGGCGACCGGCCGCCCGGCCCGGACGTCCTCGGCGATCCCGCCGAGCTCGGGGAAGGTCTCGCGCGAGACCTTCTCGACGAACACGTCGAGGATGCCGCCGCAGGTCAGGCCCACCGCGAAGGCGTCGTCGTCGGAGACGCCGTAGCGCTCCAGCACGGGCTCGCCGGAGCCGACCACGCTGCCCGCGAGGTCGTACACCGCGCCCTCGACGCAGCCGCCGGACACGGAGCCGACGGCGCTCTGGTCGGGGCCCACCAGCATGGAGGCGCCCGGGGGGCGGGGTGCGGAGCGGAACGTCGCGACGACGGTGCCGACGCCGACGGTCTCACCGGCCTCCCACCAGGTCATCAGCTCCTCGAGGACCTCACGCACGGGCCAGCACCTCCACCAGCTCCGAGAAGGTGGCCAGGGAGTGCCCGGCGAGGAAGTCGTCCACGTGGGGCAGCACCGCCAGCACGCCGGCCTGCACCGGCTCGTAGCCGTCCTTGCCCCGGTGCGGGTTCACCCACACCACGCGGTGCGACACCCGCCGCAGCCGGCGCACCTGCTCGCCCAGCAGCCGGCAGTCGCCCCGCTCCCAGCCGTCGCTGAAGATCACCACGACCGAGCCACGGGCCAGGCCGCGCCGGCCCCAGCGGTCGACGAACACCTTGAGCGTCTCGCCCAGGCGGGTCCCGCCGGACCAGTCCGAGACGGCGTCCCCGGCGGCGACCAGCGCCCGCTCGGGGTCGCGCAGCCGCATCGCGCGGGTCAGGTGGGTCAACCGGGTGCCGACGGTGAAGGTCTCGACCCGCCCGCCCCGGGCGGCGAGCACGGTGGTGGTGCGGTGGGCCAGGCGCAGGAGCGCGTCGGCGTACCCGCTCATCGAGCCGGAGACGTCGACCAGCAGCACCACCCGGCGGGGCTTGGTGGTCCGGCGCCGCCACACGATCTCGGTCGGCTCGCCGAGGCGGCGCAGGCTGGCGCGCAGGGTGCGCGAGGCGTCGACCTCACCGCGGTGCCAGCGCTGGTGGCGCGCGGTGCGCCGACGCGGAGGGCGCGGCTGGAGGGTGGCGAACATCGCCGCCAGGCGGCTCTTCTCCCCCGCGTCGAGCGTGGCGACGTCGCGGTGACGCAGCACCTCGGCCCCGCTGGCCTTGGCCCGCACCACGTCGTCGTCCTCCTCGCCGGCCCCGCCGCCGGCGGGGTCGTCGAGCGGCAGCGTGGTCGGCACGGGCTGGGAGGCCGGGGACGCGGCCCTGGCGCGGGGCAGGCCGGCGCGGTGGTCGAAGAACGCCTCGAAGACCTGGTCGTAGCGGTCGAGGTCGTCGGGCGAGCCGCACAGCGTGGCGCGTCCGGCGGCGTAGGTCGCCGACACGTCGTCGAGCCCGACCACCGCCGTCGCGGCCAGGAACGTCTGGGAGCGGTCGGAGGTGACCGGGACCCCCGCCGCGCGGAGCGCGGTGGTGAAGGCGAGCAGCACCTCGTCGGGGCCGTGGCCCAGCAGCCCGGCGCTGATCGAGACGGTCATGCGCGCATCACCTGGTCGAGCGCGTGACGCACCTTGTCGGCGTCCTCCCGGTACTTCACCAGGGCGCCCAGGGTGGCCGCGGACGTCTCGAGGTCGAGCTCGGTGGCGCCGAGGTGGGCCAGCGCCCGCGCCCAGTCGAGGGTCTCGGCCACGCCCGGCGGCTTCTCCAGGTCGTCGCGGGCGCGCAGGTCCTGGACGAGGGAGACGACCTGACGGGCCAGCACCTGACCGATCTCGGGCGCCCGGGACCGCATGATCTCCACCTCGCGCTCGAGACCCGGGTGGTCGATCCAGTGGTACAGGCAGCGCCGCTTCAGCGCGTCGTGCAGCTCACGGGTCCGGTTGGAGGTCAGCACCACCAGCGGCGGCTCGGCCGCGGCGACCGTGCCGAGCTCGGGGATCGAGACCCGGTAGGTCGACAGCACCTCCAGCAGGAAGGCCTCGAACTCGTCGTCGGCGCGGTCCACCTCGTCGACCAGCAGCACCGCGGGGCTCTGCTGGAGCGCGGCCAGGATCGGGCGCGCCAGCAGGAAGCGCTCGTCGTAGAGGCTCTTCTCGGCCTCCTCCACGCCGCTGTCCGCCCCGGCGGCCTCGAGGGCGCGCAGGTGGAGGACCTGGCGCGGGAAGTCCCAGTCGTACAGCGCCTGGCTGGCGTCGATCCCCTCGTAGCACTGCAGCCGCACCAGCGGCAGCCCGAACGACTCGGCGAGCGCCTCGGCCAGGGCGGTCTTGCCGGTGCCCGGCTCGCCCTCGAGCAGCAGCGGGCGCTGCATCCGTACGGCCAGGAACGCCACCGTCGCCAGCTCGGGGTCGGCGAGGTAGCCCGTCGCACCCAGGCGCGCGGCCATCGAGGCCGGGGACAGGTCCGGGGAGGACGCGAGTGTCACCATGGTCACAATCTAGGTCGGTGCTGTTGGCGGCTGGTTGGTCACCCGCCGAGGTGACGCCCGCAACGCATCGAGGTGACGCTCGCGGCGCGGCCGGACGTACGACCCACCCCGGCGGGCCGCACACCGGAGGCAGACTGGGCCGGTGAGCACGCCCGAGCCGAAGACCTGCGCGTCCTGCGGGCGCACCATCGAGTGGCGCAAGAAGTGGGAGCGCGACTGGGACCAGGTGCGCTACTGCTCCACGGCGTGCCGCAAGCGGGGTGTGAGCAGGACCGACGAGGCGCTCGAGCAGAGCATCCGCGACCTGCTCGCCGCCCGGTCCCGCGGCAGCACCATCTGTCCCTCCGACGCGGCCCGGGCGGTCGGTCCGGCCGAGGACGAGGGGTGGCGCGAGCTGATGGAGCCGGCGCGCCGGGCCGCGCGCCGGATGGTGGCCGCCGGGGAGGTGGTCGTCACCCAGGGCGGCCGGGTCGTCGACCCGTCGACGGCGAAGGGCGCGATCCGCATCCGTCGGGCCTGACGTGCCGGGCCGCTCAGCGGGCCCGGATGCGGGTCACCCAGAACCGCTTCGCGTCCGGCGTGCTGAAGCGCGCGTTCGGGAGGTAGAGCCCACCCCGCGCGGACGCCACCGTCGTCGGGACGTCGAAGTCCGGGCTGCTGCCCCGCTCCAGCAGCACCGCGCGGCGCCCACCGGGCGAGACGCGCAGGGCCGCCACGAGGTTGCGGGCGTTCTGCACGGCGTAGAGCGTGCGGCCCTCCAGCAGCAGGCCGTCGCCGTCGGCCAGCCGCACCCCCCCGGTGCGCACCCGGGTGGCCTCACCGGTGCCGGGGTCGACCCGGAACAGCAGCCCGGTCGAGGTCTGGACCACCAGCAGGGCGCGCTCGTTCGGCGTGGGCGCGATCCCGTTCGCGTTCAGGCCCTCGGTCTGCTCCCACTCGCCGGTCAGCGGGACCGTGCGCAGCGCGCCCTGCGCGCGCAGGTCCCGGCGTACGGGCACCCGGTAGAGCTGCGGCTGCAGGCTGTCGGTGAACCAGGCGGCGTGGCCGGTGAGGACCACGTCGTTGACGAAGCTGGGTTCGGCACCGACGTCGTAGGTGGCCAGCACCTCCCCGTCGGCGGTGTCGACGACGCGCGCGTCCCCTCCGCTGCCACCGGCGACCCAGAGCCGCTTGCGGCGGTCCAGCTTCAGGCCCAGCGACGGGGTGCCCGGTCCCTCGCTGAGGACGCGGGTGCGACCCGTGCGCAGCTGCAGCCGCAGGAGGTCACCGTTCTCCCGGTTCCCGAGGTAGGCGACCGGACGTCGGCGGTCCGTGGCGATCCCCTCGGGGGCGAACGAGCGCGGGAGGTCGAGGTGGCGCGGGTACGCGGGCCGCGCCGCGTCGTCCGCGGCGCCGGCAGCTGCCACGGGGCTCGCCGACGACACGGTCAGCGCGAGCGTCGCCGCGAGCAGGCCGCCGACGAGACGGGCGGGTCGGGGGCGGGGGCGGGCGGACGCGGTGCGGGTCATGGTGCTCCTCGGGTCGGTGCGGCGAGGCTACCCACGGCGTACCACCCCCGGGGTCGACCGTCGCACCCCTCGGTCACGACCCGTCGAGGACCGCGGCGGCCGCGGTCAGCATCGGGCGGCCGACCGTGCGCGAGCCGATCGAGGTGACGTACAGCCCGGTGGAGACCCGCTCGAGGAAGGCCCACTCCCCCACCGCCTCCGGGTCGGTGCCGGTGGCGGCGGCGGCCTGCGCGCACCAGCCGCGGAGGCGGCGGGCGGCCGTCGCCGGGTCCTGCAGGTGGGAGGAGAGGTCGCGCAGCGCGACCCCGACGTCGTGGGCCCGCTCGCCGGGGGTGCCCTCGGCGTCGACCAGCAGCCACCCGGTGGGGGCGTCGGGGGCGCGCAGCAGGTTGGCGGGGTGGGCGTCACCGTGGGTGACCACGCAGCGCGCGGGGTCGTGCGCCGCGGACCGGCGGGCGGCGCACCGGCGGGCGTGGTCGAGGACCGCCGGTGACGCGTCGTGCGGGGCGCGGGCGGCCAGGTCGTCCAGGCCGCGGGCCAGGTCGGCGGCACGGTCGGGGACGCACGCCGGCAGGGGCGGGGCCGGCGCGGACCACGCCTCGAGCAGCGTGGCCGCCAGCGCGGCCACCGCGTCCTCGACCGGCAGCGGCGTCTGCGCCAGCGACCGGCCGAGCCCGTCGAGCAGCAGCGCCTGCCGGCGGGGGTCGTACGCGCGCAGGCGGACGTGCCCCCGGCCCGCGGCGGCGGCCAGCACCTCCGCCTGGCGGGCGAGGTCCACCCCGGGGGCGGCGACCTTGACCGCGCGGGCGGCACCCTGGGCGGTGCGGGCCGGGAGGACGACGCCGTTGCTGCCACCGGGCAGCGAGCGTCGCTCGACCCGGACCTCCCACTGCTCCTCGACCTCGTCGAGGAGCCCGGGCAGCCCGGCGAGCCAGGCCTCCCCCGCGGCGCCCAGACCCGCCAGCCGGCGGCGCGCGAGCGGCTGCAGCCGCACCGTCAGAGGAGCCAGCGTCCGAGCACCGCGCCGAGCAGGACGACCCCGAGCGCGAGCAGGGCCACGATCCGCGGCAGCAGGCTGTGCGCGACGACGGGCGTCGCCCGTCCGGACGGGTCGACGTGCAGCGTCACCGGGGTTCCCGACGGGTGCGGGCGGCGTACGGCCGGCGGGACGGCGGTCTCGGTCTCCGCGCCGTCCTGGTCGCGGTGGCGCACGACCCGGTAGCGCGCCCCCTCCGTCACCCGCTGGTCGCCGGTGAACGCGCGCGGACGGCCCGTGGTGCCGACCACGACGCCCTCGACCGTGGGCCACTGACGGTGCGCCGGCCGCCCGGCGAGGAACGCCCGCAGCTGGCGACCACCGGCCACCAGGGCGACGACGCCGCCGACGGTGGCGAGGACGCTCAGGACGATCCACCGCGCGTCGTCGGGCTCCAGCGCGGCGGGCAGCAGGGTCGGCAGCGCGGTCGGCAGCGAGATCGGGAGGAGCGTGGACGTCACGCTCCGATCCTAGGAGGGGGCCGGGTGGTCCTGGTCGGCCCCGCCGGCCAGGTCGCCGCACTCGACGAGGCGGACCTCGGTGCGGTGCGCACGCAGGTACGCCCGCGCGCCCTCGTCGCCCTCGGCGGTGGCCCTCACCCCGTCCCAGTGGTCGCGGCCCAGGACGACCGGGTGGCCGGGCTGCCCGTCGTACGCCGCGCGGGCCAGCGTCCCGGGGCCCGCGGCGGGCAGCAGGCGGGCGACGACGGCGGGGACGAGGTCGGGCAGGTCGACGAGGAGCACCAGCACGGCGTCGGGGAGGTCGGGGCGGTCGGGGCGGTCGAGGTGGGCCAGTCCGGCGACCAGGGACGCGGAGAGCCCGTCGGACCACTGCTCGGCCACGACCACCTCGACGCCGGCGGGCACCAGCGGGCGCGCCTCGTCGGCCCGGGCACCGAGGACGACGACCACCCGGTCGCAGCCGCCGTCGCGCAGCACGGTGACCGCGCGGTGCAGCCAGGGCCGGCCGTCGGCGTCGTGCACCAGCGCCTTGGGCATGCCCATCCGGCTGCCGGCGCCGGCGGCGAGCAGGAGCCCGGTGCTCAGGAGAACGCCCGGTCGTAGAGGGCGCGCCGGCGCGGGTCGGCCTCGCCGCTGAAGCCGCAGAGCGTGACCGAGCCGCCGGACGCCGAGACCAGGTAGCTGCTGCCCTCGGTGAACTCGGGGGCCAGCAGCAGCCCGCGCAGGCGGTCGTCGACGGGGTCGACCTCGACGGTCGCGGCGTCCCCGCCGCGGAACCAGGTGCCGACACTGAAGGTGAGCGCCTCGTCGGTGGCCTCGACCAGGGTCCCCTCGAAGGCGAGGTCCTGGTTCTGCAGGACGCCGACGTCGGGGACCATGCACCGCGCCCCGGCGGCGTCGGCGTCCGGCAGGGCCAGCCGGACGACGTCGGTGGGCGCGTCGGTGGGCGCGTCGGGGGGCCCGTCGGTGGTCGCATCGGGGTCGGTGGTGGGGGTGGTGCTGGTGGGCGCGCCGGCCGTGGTCCCGGCGACCTCCTCCGGCCCGCTGAGCGCGCGGACCCCCGCCCATCCTGCCCCGGCGACGACCAGGACGGCCGCCGCGGCCCCGACCCAGGCCAGGGGGTGCCGGTGCCGGGTGCCGGCCTCGCGGGTGGCGTGCCCGTCGGGGGTGCGGTGCGGGTCGTGCTCGGTCATGGCGGCCTCCAGGGAGCGGGTGCGCTCGGCGTCGGTCAGGGGCGGCAGGGCGCGGACCGGGTCGGCGGCGCGGAGCAGCGCGCGCAGCCCGTCCCGGTCGTCGTGGTCGCGGTCGTGCTCGTCGGTCATCGGTCCTCCCCCGTCGTGCTCCCATGTCCGGCACCGGCGTCGTCGTGTCGCGCCAGCTCGGCGGCGAGCCGGGACCGGGCGCGGACCAGCCGGGAGGACACCGCGTTGGGCGTCGTGCCGAGCACGACCGCGATCTCGCGGGGTGCCAGCTGCTCCCAGGCCCAGAGCCGCAGCACCTCCGCGTCGGTGGGTGGCAGCGCGGCCAGCGCGGGTCCGACCCGGTCCGCGCGCGGGTCGGCCGGTCCCGGGTCGGTCCGGGCGGTCGGCGGCGGGTCGAGGACCGCCACCCGGGCCGCGAGGCGCCGTCGGCGACGGGCGGACCGGTCGGCGTTGGCCAGGCAGTGCCGCGCGACCGCGTACGCCCAGGGCAGCGCCCCCTCCCCCGCCGGCAGCGCGTCCCGCCGCCGCCAGAGGACCAGCAGGGTCTCGGCGAGCACGTCCTCGGCGGTGTCGGGGTCGGTCCGGCGCACCAGGAACCGCCGCAGCGGCTCCAGCAGCGGTCCTACCCGGGCCTCGAACCCGTCGCCGCCCACCACCCGACCACCCTGGCACAGCCCGCCGAGATGACGCTCCCAGCCGGCCGACATGACGCTCGCAGCGCCCCGAGATGACACTTGCGGGCGCCTGCCGGCCCGTGGTCGCGTACGCACGGCGACCTGCCGGCGACGGCCCCACACAGCCGTCATCTCGACCCCACGCGACCGTCATCTCGGCCCTGCGCGACCGTCATCTCGGCCCTGCGCGGCCGTCATCTCGGCGGTGCGCGGCGGTCATCTCGGCGGTGCGGGGGCCGGCGTCCCCGGGTGTCCCCCACAATGGGCCGTGCCGACGCTCCCCGGGGTGCGCCGGTGCCCCTGGTCCCCCGGAGCATGAGGAGCGTGGCCGATGTCGCTCGCCAGCACCCGTCCCGCCACCGACCTCCGCACCACGGCCCCGCTGGACGAGGACGACCTGGCCGGTGCCGCGGAGGTGCTGGGACGCATCACCACCGCCTTCGCCAGCCGCGTCGTGGGGCAGGAGCGGCTGCGTACCGCGCTGCTGGTGGCCCTGATGGCCGAGGGGCACCTGCTGGTCGAGAGCGTGCCCGGGCTGGCCAAGACCCTGGCGTCCTCGACGCTCGCCGAGGCCGTGGGGGCCTCCTTCAACCGCATCCAGTGCACGCCGGACCTGCTGCCCAGCGACATCGTCGGCACCCAGGTCTACGACCCGCGCCACCACACCTTCACCACCCAGCTCGGCCCCGTGCACGCCCACGTCGTGCTGCTGGACGAGATCAACCGGGCCAGCGCCAAGACGCAGTCGGCGATGCTGGAGGCGATGCAGGAGCGGCAGACCTCGATCGCCGGGGAGGTCCACCCGCTGCCCCGTCCCTTCCTGGTCCTGGCCACCCAGAACCCGCTGGAGGAGGAGGGCACCTACGTGCTGCCCCAGGCGCAGCTCGACCGGTTCCTGCTCCAGGAGGTGCTCGACTACCCCACGGCCGCCGAGGAGGTCGGCGTGCTGGACCGCGTGGACTCCGGCACGCTCGGGCGCGAGACGAGCCCCGTCGCCGCGGTGGTCGGTCCGGGTGAGGTGGAGGCGCTGCAGGCCCTGGTGGACCGGGTCTACGTCGACCCGGCCGTGCGCCGCTACATCGTCGACGTGGTCGGCGGCACCCGTGCGGTCGGCCGCCTCGTGGGCCCCGAGCTGGGCGCCTACGTCGAGACCGGCGCCAGCCCGCGCGCCTCGATCGCCTTCTTCCAGGTCGCCCGCGCGCTGGCGGTGCTGCACGGTCGTCACTACGTCGTGCCCGAGGACGTGCGCGAGATGGCCCACGGGGTGCTGCGGCACCGGCTGCACCTCTCCTTCGAGGCCGTGGCCGACCGGGTGCGCCCCGAGGTCGTCGTCGACGCGGTCCTCGCGGCCGTACCGACCCCCTGACCCGCGTCGGTGACCGCCCTCGTCCCCCGGGTCCAGGCCCGGCTGGCCCTGCCCGCGCACCGGCTGGTGCGCGGGATGCTCGAGGGCGGGTACGCCGCGGTGCACACCGGCCGCGGCATCGAGCTGGCCGACCTGCGGCCCTACGTGCGCGGCGACGACCCCAAGGACCTCGAGCCGAAGGCCTCCGCGCGCAGCGGGGAGCTGCTGGTCAAGCGGTACGTCGCCGACCGGCGTCACACCGCCCTGCTGGTGGTGCCCACCGGCCGGTCGATGGCCGCCCACCGGCGACCCGGACCCGACGGCACCGCCGCCGACGCGACCACCAAGCGCGACCTCGCCGCCCTGGTCGCCGGTCTGGTCGGCTGGCTCGCGGTACGCCACGGCGACGCGGTCTCCCTGGCCCACGGCGACGCCGACGGTCACCACGTGCTGCGCCCGGCCGGCGGGGCCGCCCACCTCGAGCGGTGCCTGCAGGCCGCCCACGCCGCGACCACGCCCGACGCCGCCCCCACCGACCTCGTCGGACTGCTGCAGCACGTGGCCCGCACCGTGCGCCGCCGCACGATCCTGCTCGTGGTCTGCGACGACGAGGACGCCTCCCCCGCCCTGCTGGGCGTGCTGCGGCGCCTGGTCGCCCAGCACGAGGTGCTGGTCGCGGGCATCGGCGAGCTCGACCCGACCGCCCCCGACCTGCGCGGGAGCACCTGGGACCTCGACGCCGGTGCGCCCCTGCCCGCCTGGGTCCGCCGCGACCGGCGGCTGACCGCCGAGCACGCCGCCGCCACGGGCGTGCGCACCCGGGCCCTGGCCGACGTCGCCGCGGCGGCCGGGGCCTCCTTCGAGCGGGTCGGCGACCAGGACGACGCCGTCCGGGCCGTGCTGCGCCTGCTGGAGAGGCACCGGCGTGGCCGCCGTCGCTGAGCTGGTCGCCGCCCAGGACGTCGCCGGCCCGGTCGGGTACGGCGTGCCGTGGGCGCTGCTCGCCGCCGGCGCCGTCGTGCTGGTGCTCGTCTACTACGCCGTGGTGCTCGCGGCGACCCGCCCGCGACGTCCCGCCGGCGACGGGGGGCGGCCGGTCGCGGCGCGCGCCCGGCGTACCGCCCGCGAGCTGGCCCTGGCCCGCCTCGACGAGGTCGGTGCCGCCGTCGCCGCCGGACGCACCTCGCCCCGGGCCGGCCACCTGGAGGTCAGCGACGCCGTCCGCGCCTACCTGGCGGCCGTGACCGGCCGCCCGGCGAGGGTGATGACCCTGGCCGACGCGCGACGCGACGGCCCGGAGGAGCTCGCGGCGCTGCTCGCGGAGGTCTACCCGCCCGAGTTCGCCCCCGGCGAGGCCCTGGCGCGGGACCGGTTCGCCGGCTCCCTCGCGGGCGCCCGGGGCCTGGTGACGACGTGGGGCTGATCGACCTGCAGCGCCCCGAGGAGCTGGCCTGGCCGGTCGTGCTGCCCGGGACGGCCGTCGCGGTGGCGCTCCTGCTCGGGTGGTGGGCCTGGCGGGTCCGGCGGTCGCGCCGTCCGGCACGGACCGGACGGACCGACCCCGTGCTGGCCGCGCACGTCGCCCGGCTGCGGGCGCTGCCGCGCCACCGGGTGCTGGCGCGGCGCCGGCGCCTGCTCGGTGCGCTGCTGGCGGTGGGCTCGCTGGTCGCGGTGGCCGGCGCCGCGGTCGTGGTGGCGCGACCGCAGGTCGAGCGGACCGAGCGGGGCGAGGAGCGCAGCCGCGACATCATGCTGTGCCTGGACGCCTCCGCGTCGATGGACGACGACAACGTCGAGGTGGTGCGCGCGGTCCGCGACGTGGTCGACGGCCTCGAGGGCGACCGGGTCGGGCTGACGCTGTGGAGCGGCGCCGCGGTGACGGTGTTCCCGCTGACCGAGGACCGCGCCTACGTCCTGGACCAGCTCGCCGTCGCGGAGCGGGCGTTCGCGCGGGGCGACGAGTCGTACTTCGCCGGGGTCCAGCTGTCCGACCCGCGGGCCTCCCTGATCGGGGACGGCCTGGTCTCCTGCGCGCAGCGCTTCGACCGGCCGGAGGAGGAGCGGGCCCGTGCGGTCGTGCTGTCCTCCGACAACAAGCCCCTCGGCCAGTCGGTCTACGACCTCGACACGGCCGCGGCCTACGCCGCCCGCCGCGACGTCCTCGTCTACGCCGTCGGCGCCCCGGACCTCGCCGGGTCGGGACGGGTCGCCGCCCGGGAGGAGCTGGCCGGGGCCGCGGAGGCCACCGGTGGGCTGCTCGCCCTGGTCGGCGACGACCGTGACGCCGAGACCGTCGTGGAGCGGATCGACGCGCTCGAGCGGGCCCGGGTGGACCTGCCGCCCCGGACCGTGCGGGCCGACGCCCCGGGGTGGGCCGCGGCGGTCGCGGGTGCCGGGGTGCTGCTGGTCGTGCTGGCCTGGCTGGTGGGCGCGGCGCTCGCCCTCGGTGACCGGGTGGCCGGACGCCGCACCCGGGCGGACCGGACGGACCGGACGGCCCCGACGGCCCCGACGGCCCCGGACGGCCCCGACGGCCCCGACGGCCCCGACGGGTGGCGGGCGATGAGGCGCGCGGCGGTCCTGGTGCTGACCGGCCTGCGGCGGGCGCTGCTGCTCGGCGTGCTGGCGGCGCTGCTGCTCGGGGTCGGTGACGTGACCGCCTCCGACCAGACCCGTCTGCCCGCGCTCGAGGTGGTCGTCGCCGTCGACCGGACCACCTCGATGGCCGCCGAGGACGACCCGGCGGGCTCGCGGATGGTGGCGGCCCGGGCCGACGTCGGCGCCCTGGCCGAGGCGCTGCCGTCGGCGCGCTTCTCCGTGGTCGCCTTCGGCGCGCGGGCCGAGGTGGAGCTGCCCCCCACGACCGACCGGGTGGCGCTGGGCGCCGAGCTCGCGGCGCTCCGACCGGAGGCACCGACGACCGGGGCCGGCTCCGCGCTGGCGCGCCCGGTACCCCTGCTGGCCGGGGTGCTCGGCGGCGCGGAGGACCGGGCGGCCGCCGGGCCGGCGGGGTCACCGGGCCCGGCGCCCCGGCAGGTGCTGGTCGTGCTCAGCGACGGCGAGGACACCGCCCCGGGACCGGCCGGGTCGTGGGCGGCGCTGGCCGGCTCCACCGACGCGGCGCTCGTGCTCGGCTACGGCACCCCGGGGGGCGGGACGATGCCGCTGCCCGACGGCACCGGGCCGGTGACCGACCCCGCGACGGGAGCACCCGCGGTGTCGCGGCGCGACGACGCCGCGCTGGCCCGGATCGCCGACGAGGTCGGCGGCGACTACGTCCCGCGCACCGGGGCCGCCGGTGCCGCGCCGACCGATGCGGCGACCGATACGGCGATCGACGCGGCGGCGGGCCGGCTGCGGGGAGACGCGTACGCCGACCTGCCCGGCGCGGTCCCCGGTCGCCAGGCCGGCTGGGTCTGGGGCGCGCTGCTCCTGCTGCTGGTGCTGCCCGAGCTGCGCCTGGGCTGGCGTCGGTGGCTGGAGGGCCGCCACGAGACCCGGCTCGGTCGCGCCGCGCGACAGGCGGTGTCCCGGTGAGCGGGCGGTCCGCGGGCCGGGAGGCGTGGCGTCGGCGCCTGCTGCTGCTCGGGACCGTGCCGGCGCTGGCCGCGGCCGGGTTCGCCGTGGAGGTCGCGGTCGTGCTGCACCACGACGCGCAGGGTCGGGCCGCGCTGGAGGACGGCGAGCCCGCCCGCGCCGCGGAGTCGTACGCCGCGAACCGGTCGCTGAACCTGCTCGAGCCGTGGGTGGCGCCGTACGACGAGGCCACCGCCCGCTTCCGCGCCGGCGACCCCGCCGGGGCCGTCCGGGGCTACGCCGACGCGCTGCCGCTGGCGCCTGCGGCGCGGGAGTGCCGGGTGCGCACCGACCTCGCCCTGGCCCACGGCGCCGTGGCGGCGCTCGCCACCACCGCCGACGACCCGGGGTCGGCCCGCAGGGCGCTCGCGCGGGGCGTCGCCGCGCTGGCCGACTGCCCGAGCACCGACGACCGGGCCGCCGAGGTGCTCTCGACGCTGCAGGACGACCAGGCCGCGTCCGACGGGACCGACGAGCAGGCCGGGTCGCCGGACGGACCGCCCGACGGGCCGCCGCAGGGACCCCCGGACGACTCGCCGGGTCAGGGCGAGGCGGCCGGGCAGCAGCAGGAGCTGGGCGAGCGCAACGACCGCGGCCGGGAGAAGCGGCAGCGGGCCGAGGACCGGGCCGACGGGACGGGGCTCGCGCGCGGTCCGGGGCAGGGTGACCCGGGCCCGGGCCCGACCGGCCCGCCCGCGTACTCCTGGTAGCCCAGATGACGCTCCCGCACGGCCGAGATGACGGCGGGAGACGGCCGAGATGACGATTCCTCACGGCCAGGCTCGCGCGCTGCGGCCGCGAGCGTCACCTCGAGGCGCTGCGAGCGTCACCTCGGCGTGGCGACGGCCCGCCCGAGCACTGCTCGGACGGGCCGTCTGGTCACGCTGTGGTGCTGGTGCTGCTGGTCGAGCTGTGGTGCTGGTGCTGCTGCTCACGCAGCGGCGGGACCCTGCGAGTCGGGCCTGACGGGCCTGACGGCCCTGCTCAGGTCAGGCTCAGAAGTCCATGCCGCCCATGCCGCCGGACGGGTCGGGCATGGCGCCCGCCTTCTCCGGCTTGTCGGCCACGACGGCCTCGGTGGTGAGGAAGAGCGCCGCGATGGAGGCGGCGTTCTGCAGCGCGGAGCGGGTGACCTTGGCGGGGTCGATGATGCCCTCGGCGAGCATGTCGACGTACTCGCCGGTCGCGGCGTTGAGGCCGTGACCCGGGGTCAGGTTGCGCACCTTCTCCGCCACGACGCCGCCCTCGAGGCCGGCGTTGATCGCGATCTGCTTCAGCGGGGCCTCGGTGGCGACGCGCACGATGTTGGCACCGGTCGCCTCGTCGCCCTCGAGCTCGAGCTTGCCGAAGGCCTCGGCCGCAGCCTGGACCAGCGCCACGCCGCCACCGGCGACGATGCCCTCCTCGACGGCCGCCTTGGCGTTGCGCACGGCGTCCTCGATGCGGTGCTTGCGCTCCTTGAGCTCGACCTCGGTGGCCGCGCCGACCTTGATCACCGCGACACCGCCGGCCAGCTTGGCCAGGCGCTCCTGCAGCTTCTCGCGGTCGTAGTCGGAGTCGGAGTTCTCGATCTCCGCACGGATCTGGTTGACCCGGCCGGCGATCTGGTCCTGGTCGCCGGCACCCTCGACGATGGTGGTCTCGTCCTTGGTGATGACGACCTTGCGGGCCTGGCCGAGCAGCTCGAGGCCGGTCGACTCGAGCTTGAGGCCGACCTCCTCGGAGATGACCTGGCCGCCGGTGAGGATCGCGATGTCCTGCAGCATGGCCTTGCGGCGGTCACCGAAGCCGGGGGCCTTGACGGCCACGGACTTGAAGGTGCCGCGGATCTTGTTCACGACCAGGGTCGAGAGCGCCTCGCCGTCGACGTCCTCGGAGAGGATCAGCAGCGGCTTGCCCGACTGCATCACCTTCTCGAGGATCGGCAGCAGGTCCTTGACGTTCGAGACCTTCTGGTTCGCGATGAGCACGTAGGGGTCCTCGAGGACCGTCTCCATGCGCTCGGTGTCGGTCACGAAGTAGGCCGAGATGTAGCCCTTGTCGAAGCGCATCCCCTCGGTCAGCTCGAGGTCGAGGCCGAAGGTGTTCGACTCCTCGACGGTGATGACGCCTTCCTTGCCGACCTTGTCCATCGCCTCGGCGATGATCTCGCCGACGATCGGGTCCGCGGCGGAGATCGACGCGGTGGCGGCGATCTGCTCCTTGGTCTCGATCTCGGTGGCCATCGAGAGCAGCTTCTCGGAGACCGCGGTGACCGCAGCCTCGATGCCGCGCTTGAGACCCATCGGGTTCGCGCCGGCCGCGACGTTGCGCAGGCCCTCGCGGACCATGGCCTGGGCCAGGACGGTCGCGGTGGTCGTACCGTCACCGGCGACGTCGTCGGTCTTCTTGGCGACCTCCTTGACCAGCTCGGCGCCGATCTTCTCGTAGGGGTCCTCGAGCTCGATCTCCTTGGCGATGCTCACACCGTCGTTGGTGATCGTGGGGGCACCCCACTTCTTCTCCAGGACCACGTTGCGGCCCTTGGGACCGAGGGTGACCTTCACGGCGTCGGCGAGCGTGTTCATGCCACGCTCCAGGCCGCGCCGGGCCTCTTCGTCAAATGCAATCAGCTTCGGCATAACTCCTGCGATTCCTCACGCTTAGAGTCGGTGGGACCGACTCGGTGGGCTGCCCGCGACGGACGGTCCAGCGGCCCCGGCGAACCCTTTCTCGCCGGTGCGTGGACCTCAGCTTGCACCGCTTCGGTTTGTCACTCTCATGGTAAGAGTGCCAGCGAAATGTCTAGCACTCGGCCCCGTCGAGTGCAAACGACCCGCGGGCCCGCGCCGGTCTGCGGGCCAGCGCGCGCACCACCGTGGAGGCGAACGCCGTGGCGTTGCCGGGCACCAGGTCGAGGTACAGCCCGGGCTCGATCACCTCGACCTCGCTGACGCACAGCGTGCCCTCGACCTCGAGCAGGTCCACCCGCCCGTACGGGAGTGGCCCGCCGTGGCGCTCCCCCACGACCGCCAGGGCGCGCTCGGCCAGCTCGACCGCGGCCGGGTCCGGATCGACCGGCCGCATCACGCCGCCGTAGCGCGGGTGCACCCGCACCTCGTCGTCCTCGCCCGCGGCGACCTTGTCGACCTGTGACACGACCCGGCCGTCCAGCACGAACAGCGAGCGCTCCCCGCTGGTGCGCACCGAGGCCACCAGCGGCTGCAGCAGCCAGGCCTCGCCGCCGAGCGCGGAGAGCCGCGGGTCGTCGGGCCGCGACGCCACCACGACACCGGCGCCGCCGGCCCCCGTACGGGGCTTGAGCACGACCTCGCCGTAGCGCGCGAGGCCGGTCCTCAGCGCCGCGACCAGGTCGGTCGCCTCCACGAGGACGGTGGGCACGACCGGCAGGTCCTCGGCCAGGTCGAGCAGGTAGGACTTGTCGGCGTTCCAGGCCATCACCGCGGCGCCGCCCCACAGGTGCCCGCCGGCCTCGACCCGGCGGGTCCAGGCGAGGAACGCCGGCAGCCGGCGGTGGTAGTCCCAGGTCGAGCGCACCGCCACGAGGTCCGCCGCGTGCCAGGCGACCTGCGGATCGCTCCAGACCGCCCAGGAGGCGTCGACCCCGGCGTCCTCCAGGGCCTCGAGCAGCAGGTGTCCGCCGGCCTCTCCCCCGGGCAGGAGGTCGAAGGTGGCCAGCAGGACGGTCGGCCTCGTGCTCGCGCCGCCCGTCCTCACCGTCCGTCGTCGCGCTGCGCGGTGCGCGAGCAGGTCCGCCCCACCACTCAGCCGCCCGCGACCGCGGGGATGACCGAGACCTGGACGCCGTCGGGCGTCGGGGTCGCCAGGTCCTCGAGGAAGCGCACGTCCTCGTTGCCGACGTAGACGTTCACGAAGCGGCGCAGCGTGCCGTTGTCGTCGAGGATCCGCGCGCGGATCCCGGCGTACGACGCCTCGAGGTCGTCGAGCACCTCGGCCAGGGTGGACCCCTCGGCGCTGACCTCGGAGTCACCCCCGGTGTAGCTGCGCAGGATGGTGGGGACGCGGACGGACACGCTCACGGGTGCTGGTCTCCTCGTGGGTCGGGGATACGGGCGGGTCGGGGGTACGGCGGGCCGGCGGTGCGGCCGGCTCAGGCGATGCCGGTGGCGACGAACGCGGCGTACGACGGGGCGATCGTGGCGGCCGGACCGACGTGGTCGGCGACCGCGTCGAGGGTCTTCAGACCCATCCCGGTGTTGATCACCACGGTCTCGGCGTCGGGGTCCAGCTGGCCGGTCTCGACCAGCTTCTTCAGCACGCCGACCGTGGTGCCGCCGGCGGTCTCGGTGAAGATGCCCTCGGTGCGCGCCAGCAGCAGGATGCCCTGGCGCACCTCGTCGTCGGTGATGTCCTCGACCGCGCCGCCGGTGGAGCGGCAGACGTCGAGGACGTAGATGCCGTCAGCAGGGTTGCCGATGGCCAGGCTCTTGGCGATGGTGTCCGGCTTGACCGGGCGGATCGCGTCGACGCCGTCCTTGAAGGCGACCGAGACCGGCGAGCAGCCGGTGGCCTGGGCGCCGAAGATCTTCACCGGCTTGTCCTCGACCAGGCCGAGGCGGACCAGCTCGCCGAAGGCCTTGTGCACCTTGGTCAGCTGGGAGCCGGACGCGACCGGGATGACGACCTGGTCGGGCAGCCGCCAGCCGAGCTGCTCGGCGATCTCGTAGCCCAGGGTCTTGGAGCCCTCGGCGTAGAACGGGCGGACGTTGACGTTCACGAACGCCCAGCCGTCCTCCTCGCCGGCGATCTCGGAGGCGAGCTTGTTGACGTCGTCGTAGTTGCCGTCGACGGCGACCAGCTGCTCGGTGTAGACCGCCGAGTTGACCTGCTTGGGCTTCTCGAGGTTGCTGGGGATGAAGACCACGGTCTTGATCCCGGCCCGGGCGCCGGCGGCGGCCACGGCGTTGGCCAGGTTGCCGGTCGAGGGGCAGGCGAAGACCTTGGCCTTGAACTCGGTCGCGGCGCTCAGCGCGCAGGCCACGACGCGGTCCTTGAAGGAGTTGGTGGGGTTGGTCGAGTCGTCCTTGACCCACAGGTTGCTCAGGCCGAGCTCGCGACCGAGGTTGCCGGCCCGGAGCAGCCGGGTGAAGCCGGGCTCCATGTTCGGGCTCTGCTCGATGTCGTCGGGCACCGGCAGCAGCGCCTTGTAGCGCCAGATGTTGCGCGGGCCGGCCTCGATCTCCTCGCGGGTCACGGCCGGGAAGTCGTAGGCCACCTCGAGGGGCCCGAAGCACTGCGGACACGCGTAGTGCGGGCCGAGCTCGACCTCGTGGCCGCACTCGCGACAGCTCAGTCCGGTGGCGTTGCCGAACGCGCGCTCGCGCAGTCCGGTCGTCCCACCGTTCGTGGCGGGGTCGGGGACCCCGGTCTTCTCGGCAGTCAGGGCGCTCATGAGAAACCTCCTCCTCATCTTCCCCGGGCGGCTTTCGCACCGGGACGGAGTTAGCACCGTTTCCACGATCCGACTGCGCGCCGTCCGGGATCGGACGGTCCGCTGGGCGGAGGCTCGTGGCGGTTGCCGGGACTTCGACGGGCCGTTCCCTCAGTCCCTCTTGATGAGCTGTGCTCGACAGTACAGGCCGTCGTCTCAGCATGCGTCACCCCGTACCACGATGCGGACGTGTAGCCCGGGGACTGTGCTGGCTCGCAGGGCACCCTCACCGCCGGCCGGGTGGCGTCGTCAGAAGTCCCCGGCCGGCCGGGGACTTCTGAACCTGTCGGCCTTTGCAAGGGCCGACAAGCTCGAAACCCGCCCGTCAAGCACCGAGGGCGCCAGACCCCCGCCCGAGGGCCGGGCCTCCGCCCGAGCCTGCCGGGTACGGGTGCCGGCGCGGGTCAGTCGCCCCGGAGGGGGCCGGCGTCCGCGGCGAGCCGGCGCAGCAGGTCGAGCACGCCGTCGGGCCCGTGCACCACGACGTCGGCGTGCGGCAGCAGGGCGCTCTCCTCGTCGGAGGCGGAGCAGACCCGCAGCGTGCTCAGCCCGGCCCCGTCCAGCCGGCCGAGCGCCTCGAAGGCCTCCAGGTCGCCGAGGTCGTCGCCGGCGAAGGCGAACCCGCGGGGGTCGAGGTCCTCCACGAGCCGTTCGACGGCCTGGCCCTTGTGGGCGCCCGGGGTGCGCACCTCGATGACGTTGCGGCCCGGCTCGAGGGTCAGGTCGTGGGCCTGGGCCAGCTCGCGCAGCGCGGGCAGCAGCCGCTCGAAGGCCTCCTTGGCGTCCGGCAGCCGCCGGGTGTGCACGGCGACCGCGAGGCCCTTCTCCTCCACCCACGCCTCGGCGGCGTCGTGGCGGCGCAGCACCGCGGGCAGGTCCCGCTCGAACGCGGCCAGGACCTCCGGCGGTCGCGGGGAGTCCACGTGCTCGGTCACCGAGCTCCAGTGCTCGTGGCCGTACTGGCCGAAGACGTGCAGCTCGGACCCCCGCTCGGCGAACCCCCGGCCGACCTCCTCGAGGCCGCCGAGGTCGAGCACCTGCCGCGCCGGACGGCCGGTGATCACCGCGACCGCCAGCACGTGCCCGGCCAGCCCCAGGAGCGCGTCGGCGGCGTCGGGGTGGATGCAGGCGGACTGCGGGTCCGCCACGATCGGGGCCAGCGTGCCGTCGAAGTCGAGGCCGACCACGACGTCGGGCAGGGCGCGCACGAGGCGGTCGTAGCGCTGCTCGCCGCGCTCGGTGGTGAACTCCACGGGTGGTAGCCAACCACGTGCCGGGCCCCGCCGGAGCGGGGGTGCGGCGATCAGCCCAGGGGTGCGGTCAGGATCAGGGTGAGGCGGTCGCCGCCCATGCCCTCGACGGCCGGCTGGACCCGGTCGACACCCACGTCGAGCGCCAGCTGGCGAGCCGCCCGCTCGAGCTGCGGCGGGTGGTAGACGGTGGTGGCCGGCACGGAGCCGTACCAGTTGTCGGTGCCCACGACCTGCCAGCCGGCCTCGGACACCGTGCCGCCGACCTGGCCCGCGAGCCCGGTGACGCCGGAGTTGTTGAACACCACCACGAACGTCTCGCCCCGGTTCACCGGCGGCGGGGTCTTCTTCTCCGGTTCCGCACGGGCCTCGCGGCTGGGGGCCGGGGACTCCGCCGGCGTGGGTGCGGCGCTGGGCGTCTGGTCGCGGCTGACGATCGCGATCTCGCGCTCGGTCTCGGTCGAGCCCTGCGTGAACAGGTAGGCGACCGCGGCCATGGCGACGGCCACGATCGACAGCAGCACCACCGGGGACGGCAGGGCCACCCCGCGCTCGTCACGGGCGGGACGGGCGTGCGGGGACGGGGTACGGCGGGCGGCCACGGCTCAGACCTCGAAACCGAGGCGACGTGCCGAGCGCTGGCGCTGGCGCTGCGAGCGCAGCCGGCGCAGCCGGCGGACCAGCAGCGGGTCGGCCTCGAGGGCGTCCGGACGGTCGATGAGGGCGTTCAGCACCTGGTAGTAGCGCGTCGAGCTCATGTCGAACTGCTCGCGGACCGCGGTCTCCTTGGCGCCGGCGTACTTCCACCACTGCCGCTCGAACTCGAGGATCGCCTGGTCGCGGTCGCTGAGCAGGGGCTGCGGCAGGCCGCCGGCCTGCGCGGCCCCGGTGTCGCGCTGAGCGTCCATCGCGGTGTTCTCCCTGATCGTCCGGCGGGTGCGGGGCCCACTGTAGGGGCCGAACCACACCCGTGTCATTCGCAACGCCGCACCGCCTCCCCCCGTGCCGGGTCGGTTAGCGTCCGGTGCGTGAGCACCCCCACCCCGGACCCGGACCGCCCGATCGGCTGGGGGCTCCTGGCCGCCGGCAAGATCGCCCGCACCTTCGCCGCCGACCTCGCCCACGTCCCGGGCGCCCGGCTGGCCGCGGTCGGGGCGCGCTCCGCCGAGCGCGCCGCTGCGCTGGTGCTCGACGTCCTGGGCCCGGACCCGGCCGACCCGCCCGCGGTGCACGGGACGTACGCCGCGCTGGTCGCCGACCCCGACGTCGACGTCGTCTACGTCGCCTCGCCGCACTCCCTGCACCTGGCGCACGTGCGCCTCGCGCTGGAGGCCGGCAAGCACGTGCTCTGCGAGAAGCCGGTCGCCCTGCGGGCCGCCGACTGGGACACGATGGTCGCGCTGGCCGCCGAGCACGACCGCTTCCTGATGGAGGCGATGTGGACCGCCTGCCACCCGGTCGTCCTGGGCCTGGTCGAGGCGCTGGCCACCGGGGCGTACGGCACCCCGCGCCACCTGCGCGCCGAGCTCGGCTTCCGGGTCGACGCCGGGCCCGAGGACCGCCTGGTCGACCCCGCCCTGGGCGCGGGGGCGCTGCTGGACATGGGCGTCTACCCGCTGACCCTGGCCCACCTCCTGCTCGGCCCGGCCGAGGAGACGACCGCCCTGGCCGCGGTGACCGACGACCACGTCGACCTCGACGTCACCGTGCTCTCCCGGCATCCCGGCGGCGCGCTCGCCTCGTCCTCGGCGTCGCTGACGTCGTGGTCGGACCGCACCGCGGCGCTGGCCACCGACCTCGGGCGGATCGACCTCCTCGGCTCCTTCCACCACCCCGACGCCGCCGTGTTCACCCCGGCCGGCGCGGAGCAGGAGCAGGGTGAGTCGGGCGGCGGTCACGCCGAGCGCCTCGCGCCGGTCGGCGAGGTGCTCGGGCGCGGCTACGGCAACGAGGCCGCCGAGGTCGGCCGCTGCCTGCGCGCCGGGCTGCGCGAGAGCCCGATGGTCCCGCACGCGCAGACCACGGCCCTGATGCGCCAGCTCGACGCGGTGCGCGCGCAGGTCGGGATCCGCTACCCGGGCGACTGACGCCCCGCGTACCCCCGTGACCCGCCGTCCCCCGGTCACCCCCAGGAGTGCACCGGGCGGTGCACGGGGAGGCCCTAGGGTGACGAGGTGACCTCCGACCTGCTGATCGTGGCCAACCGCCTGCCCGTGGACCGGGTGAAGAACGACGACGGGACCACCACCTGGCGCAAGTCCCCCGGTGGTCTCGTGACGGCGATCGAGCCGGTGATGCGCGCCAACGACGGCACCTGGATCGGCTGGCCGGGCGGCACCGACCAGGACCTCGAGCCGTTCGAGGACGACGGGATGAACCTGGTCCCGCTGAGCATGACCGCGGAGGAGATCGAGGGCTTCTACGAGGGCTTCTCGAACGGCTGCCTGTGGCCGCTGTACCACGACCTCGTCGCCAAGCCCGAGTTCCACCGCGAGTGGTGGGAGGTCTACGTCGCGGTGAACCGGCGCTTCGCCGAGAAGGCCGCGTCGCTGGCCTCCGAGGGCGCCACGGTGTGGGTGCACGACTACCAGCTGCAGCTGGTCCCGCAGATGCTGCGCGAGCTGCGCCCCGACCTGCGCATCGGCTTCTACCTGCACATCCCCTTCCCGCCGGCCGAGCTGTTCCAGCAGCTGCCGTGGCGCCGCCAGATCCTCGAGGGCCTGCTCGGCGCCGACCTGCTCGGCTTCCAGCTGCCCGGCGGCGCACAGAACTTCGTACGCCTGGTGCGCCAGCGGGTCGGGCACAAGACGCACAAGGAGCTGGTCTACCTCCCCGACGGGCGCACGGTGCGCGCCGAGGCGTTCCCCATCTCGATCGACGCCAAGGGCTTCGAGACCCTCGCCCGCTCCGAGCCGGTGGCCGAGCGGGCCGCGGCCATCCGCGAGCAGCTCGGCAACCCGCGCAAGGTCTTCCTCGGCATCGACCGGCTCGACTACACCAAGGGCATCGTGGCCCGGCTGCGCGCCTTCTCCGAGCTGGTGCGCGACGGGCACCTCGACGTGGAGGACGCGGTCTTCGTGCAGGTGGCGGTGCCCTCGCGCGAGCAGGTCGAGGACTACCGGATCCTGCGCGACGAGATCGACCGCCTGGTCGGCCGGATCAACGGCGACCTCGGCCGGATCGGGCGCCCGGTGATCAGCTACCTGCACTCCTCCTACCCGCGCGAGGAGATGGCCGCGCTCTACCGGATGGCCGACGTCATGGTGGTCACGCCGTACCGCGACGGGATGAACCTCGTCGCCAAGGAGTACGTCGCCTGCCGCCTCGACGACGACGGCGCGCTGGTGCTCTCGGAGTTCGCCGGGGCCGCCGCCGAGCTCCGCCAGGCCTGGCTGGTCAACCCGCACGACATCGACGGCATGAAGACCGCGCTGCTCCAGGCCTTCGAGGCCGGCGACAAGGAGCTGGGCAAGCGGATGAAGGCCATGCGCAAGACCATCCTGAACCACGACGTGGCCGCCTGGGCCGCGGAGTTCATGGAGAGCCTGCGCGACGTGGGCACCGGCCACGACAAGGAGCTCAACCCTCCGGGGCGCTGAGGCTCCCGCCGTCGGCCATCAGCGTCCGCAGACCGGCCGCCAGGTCGTCGCCGAGCCGGCCACCGCCGGGGGCGTAGCCGTACAGCTCGCCCAGGCCGGTGCGGCGGCGGTCGCCCTCCAGCACGTCCAGGTCGTCGGCGGTGATCAGGGCCGGGTGCGGCACGCCCACGGCGCTGGCGACCTTGGAGAGGTCGCCCCGCAGCGAGCGCAGGTAGTTCGCGACCCGCACGCTCTTCTCGGTCGGGTCCAGGCCACGGGTGTAGCGGACCTTCTGCGTGGCCACACCGGTCGGGCAGTGGTCGGTGTGGCACTTCTGGGCCTGGATGCACCCCACGGCCAGCATCGCCTCGCGGCCCACGTTGATCAGGTCGACGCCGAGCGCCAGCGCGACCAGCGCGTTCTCGGGGATGCCGAGCTTGCCGGAGCCCACGAAGGTCACCCGGTCGCCGATCCCGGCCTCGTCGAAGCGGCGGCGCACCTCGGCGAAGCCCAGCCGGAACGGGTAGGCCACCGAGTCGGAGAACAGCATCGGCGCGGCGCCCGTGCCGCCCTCGCCGCCGTCGACGGTCACGAAGTCGACGCCGCGGGTGCCGTCGGCCATCGCGGCGACGAGGTCGTCCCAGAAGCCGAGGTGGCCGACCGCCGACTTGATGCCGACCGGCAGGCCGGTGCGCTCCGCGATCCGCTCGACCAGGTCGAGCATCGAGTCGACGTCGTGGAAGGCGGTGTGCCGGGCCGGGGAGGCGCAGTCCTCACCGACCTCGATGCCGCGCGCCTCGGCGATCTCGTGGTTCACCTTCGCGCCGGGCAGCATGCCGCCCAGCCCGGGCTTGGCGCCCTGGGAGAGCTTGATCTCGATCGCCACGACCGGGTTCGCGGCGACCAGGTCGGCCAGCGCCTCGAGGTCGAAGCGGCCCTCCTCGTCGCGGCAGGCGAAGTAGGCGGTGCCGATCTGGAAGACCAGGTCGCCGCCGTGCTGGTGGTGGCGCGACAGGCCGCCCTCGCCGGTGTTGTGCCACGCCCCCGCGGCGTGCGCGCCGCGGTTCATCGCCTCCAGGGCCGGGCCCGACAGCGAGCCGAAGCTCATCCCGGAGATGTTGACCAGCGAGGCCGGACGGAAGGCGTGCCGGCGCCCGCGGGGCCCCCCGAGCACCTTGGCGCCGGGCAGCCGTACGTCGTCGTCGTCGTGCGGCATCACCCCGATCGGCTGGTCGGGGAAGGTGCGGTGCCGCACGACCGGGTAGCCGACGGCCCGCTCCACGTCGTTGTCGGTGCCGAAGCCGACGTAGGCGTTCTCCCTCTTGGCCGAGGCGTAGACGAAGCGGCGCTGGTCGCGGCTGAAGGGCCGCTCCTCGTCGTTGGACGCCACGACGTACTGGCGCAGCTCGGGGCCGAGCCGCTCCACGAGGTAACGCGCGTGGCCGACCACCGGGAAGTTGCGGAGCACGGCGTGCTTGTTCTGGACCAGGTCGTGGACGGCCACGGCGCCGAGCGCGGCCAGCGCCCCGAGGGCCGTACGACGCGCGGGGGTGCTCATGGAGGGTTGTCTACTCCCCCGTGCCGTCGGCGGCACCACCCGGCACCCCCGGCTCGGCTACCGTCGGAGCATGGACCTGGTGCCCAAGCCCGATCAGCTCGTCTCCGCGGCCGGCACCCTGGGCCGCCGGGTGCTGCGGGGCGGCGTCGCCGACCTGCGGCCCTTCCCCCGGACCACGGTGCACGAGGACGACCGGGCCACCGTGCACCACTACCGGCCCGGCTCGGCGCACACCGACGGCGACCCCGTCCTGCTGGTCGCCTCGCTGGCCGCGCCCGACGTCGCCTACGACCTGCGGCGTGGCTGCTCCCTGGTCCAGCACCTGGTGGGGACGGGCCGGCCGACCTACCTGGTGGAGTACGGCCGGGTGCCCTTCCGCGACCGTGACCTGTCCCTGGCCCCGTTCGTCGGCGACGTGGTGCCGACCGCGGTCCGCGAGGTCTCCGCGCACGCCGGCGACCGGCCGGTGCACCTGGTCGGCTGGAGCCTCGGCGGCACCCTGGCGCTGCTGGCCGCGGCCCACGACACGGGTCTGCCGATCGCCTCGATCACCGTGCTCGGCTCCCCGGTCGACCTCGACCGGGTGCCCCTGGTCGCGCCGCTCCGGCCGCTGGTCGACCCGACGCGGGGCGACGGGCTGCTCCGCAAGGGCTACCGCGCGCTCGGCGGCACCCCGCCGCTCGCCTCGTGGGCGGTGCAGCTGCCCCCCGTCCAGCGGCTGGTCGCCCGGCCGCTCGCCCTCGCCGTGCACGTCGACGACGGCGAGTTCTGGGCGCAGGTGCAGGCCGTCGAACGGTTCGGGCGGCGGATGGACGCCTACCCCGGCCGCGCCTACGGCCAGCTCTACCACCGCTTCCTCGGGGGCACCGGCCTGGCGGAGGGCACCTACCGGGCCGACGGGCTGTCGCTGGCGCTGGCCGACGTGGGCGTGCCGGTCCTCGTCGTCGCCGGCGCCGCGGACCAGATCGCCCCCGTCGCGGCGGTCAAGGCGGTCCAGCCGCTGCTGACCGGGTCGCCGGAGACCCGCCTCGAGATCGTCCCCGGGGGGCACCTCGGCCTGCTCACCGGCCGCGCGGCGCGGACCACGACCTGGCCGGCCCTCGACGACTGGTTCGACCACACCTCGACCGACCCCGCCCCGGGCGACCCCGCCCCGGGCGACCCGACGGCCCTCGGCACCAGCCCGCGGCGGCGGTACGGCTCCGGCGGCTCGCGCGCCCTCGCCACCTGACGGGTCGGGTCAGGGGGCGGGTCAGGGGGCGGGCGGTGCGAAGGCGTACTGCTCGACGGGCTCCCACGGCCCGCCGACGTAGCGCCAGACCGCGAGCGCCTCGGCGGTCGC
This sequence comes from uncultured Actinomycetota bacterium, assembly GCA_963781475.1. GTDB lineage: Bacteria > Actinomycetota > Actinomycetes > Propionibacteriales > Nocardioidaceae > Nocardioides. The sequence goes on from CAWAGJ010000006.1 coordinate 60,177, forward strand.
GGTGAACGGGCGGAAGGCGGCCCGCAGGTCCGTCACCGTGGCGCGGGCGACGTCGGGGTCGACCTTGTTCTGGACCGTGACGTGCGGGCGCAGCGGCTGACGGTCCTGCCTGGTCAGGTCCTCCCACCAGGCGCGCTGCAGCGCGGCGTGCAGGGCGGCGAGCTCGGGGCTGTCCACCCGGTACGCCGCGCCCCGGCCCAGCGCCATCACCTCGCTGACGGGCAGCCCGAACCGTGGCCGGTCCGCCTGCGCCCGCACCTGCGCACGGACGTCGTCGAGCCGCGCGCCCGGGACCGCGTGGAACAGCGTGAGGTGCGCGCCGACCGCGGTCCGCCCGGGCGGGAAGAGCGCGGCCCGCTCGGCCTCGAACCGGGCGGTGGTCTCCTCGTCGAGCACCAGGGTGACGACCAGCGGGGGCGGCAGCGTCACGAGCAGCTCGGGCGGTCGGGACCGGCGGGCACGGCAGGCACGACGGGGATGGCGGGCACGACGGGGATGGCATGCATGACGGCAACCTAGGCCGACCTCGGGCGGGGGTGCCTCGCCCTTCGCCGAGATGACACTCGCGCACGGCCCAGATGACACTCGCGCGCAGCCGAGATGACACTCGCGCGCAGCCGAGATGACACTCGCGCGCGGCCGAGGTGACGGGTGCGGACACCTCGGGGGTGGGCGGGCGCGCCGGTAGCGTCCGGGCCATGAGCGCGCTGGCAGGTCTGGTCGAGAAGGGCCTGGTCGCTCCCGACTGGGCCGAGGCGCTGGCCCCGGTCGACGACCGCATCGGCGTGATGGGCCGGTTCCTGCGGGACGAGCTCGCCGCCGGCCGGCCGTACCTCCCCGCCGGCGACGCGGTCTTCCGCGCCTTCCAGCGCCCGCTGGCCGACGTACGCGTCCTGGTCGTCGGGCAGGACCCGTACCCGACCCCGGGGCACCCGATCGGCCTCAGCTTCGCCGTCGAGGAGCACGTACGGCCGCTGCCCCGCAGCCTGGTCAACATCTACCGCGAGCTCCGCGACGACCTCGGCATCGAACCGGCCCCGCACGGGGACCTGACCGCCTGGGCCGACCAGGGCGTGATGCTGCTGAACCGGTCCCTGACGGTGCGGCCCGGCGAGCCCGCCTCCCACCGCGGCAAGGGCTGGGAGGACGTCACCGGCGCCGCCATCCAGGCCCTGGTCCAGCGCGGCGGGCCGCTGGCCGCGATCCTGTGGGGCAAGGACGCGCAGGCCCTCGAGCCCTGGCTCGGGGACGTGCCGTGCGTGACGTCGGCGCACCCCTCACCGCTGTCGGCGAGCCGCGGGTTCTTCGGCTCGCGACCGTTCAGCCGGGTCGACGCGCTGCTCGCGGAGCGAGGCGGCACGCCGCTCGACTGGCGCATCCCCCACTCCTGAGATCCGTCCGCGAAGGTCATCTGGGCCGGGCGCGAGCGTCATCTGGGCCGTGCGCGAGCGTCATCTCGGCCGGGGTTTGCGGGGGCGCAGGGCGGGGCGGGACGATCGGGCGGTGAAGATCCTCTCCATCCAGTCCTCGGTGGCCTACGGCCACGTCGGCAACTCCGCCGCCACCTTCCCGCTGCAGCGGCTGGGGCACGAGGTCTGGCCGGTGATCACCGTGCACTTCTCCAACCACACCGGGTACGGCGCCTGGCGCGGCCCGCTGCTGGCCCCCTCCGACGTGGCCGAGGTGATCGCCGGCATCGAGGACCGCGGCGTGCTGGGCGAGGCCGACGCGGTGCTGTCGGGCTACCAGGGCGACCCGGCGGTCGGCCAGGTGGTCCTCGACGCGGTCGCCAAGGTCCGGGCGGCGAACCCGGCCGCGGTCTACTGCTGCGACCCGGTGATGGGCGACGTCGGCCGCGGCATGTTCGTGCGACCCGGCATCCCGGAGTACATGCGCGACACCGTCGTCCCGGCGGCCGACGTGGTGACCCCGAACCACTTCGAGCTCGACTTCCTCGCCGGCACCACCACCCGCACGCTGGAGGAGGTCCTCGCCGCGGTCGACGTGGTCCGGGCGCGCGGGCCCCGCGACGTGCTGGTCACCAGCGTCCTGCACGACGCGACCGCCGAGGGCACGCTCGACGTGGTGGCGGTCTCCGACGACGGCGCGTGGGTGGTCACCACCCCGCTGCTGCCGATCGCGCCGAACGGGTGCGGCGACGTCACGGCCGCGCTGTACCTCGCGCACCTGCGCACGACCGGCTCCCCGGAGCGCGCGCTGTCGCTGACCACCTCGGCGGTGTTCGCGGTCCTGGAGGCCACCGTCGCGGCCGGGACCCGCGAGATCGCCCTGGTCGCCGCGCAGGACGCCATCGCCGACCCCGGCGACCGGTTCGAGGTCCGCCGGCTCCGCTGAGCGGGATGCTGCCGGGCGGCTCAGGTGCGGCGGGAGGCCAGGCGGAAGGCCGGGCCGACCACCCGGTCCCAGGCCCACGGGGCCAGCCCGAAGCCCAGCATCAGCCCGTAGTTGCTGAGCTGGGTCTGGCTCTGCGAGCGCGGCCACGCCAGCTGCGCCAGCACCGCGCCGGCCACCCGCTCCGGGCTGATCGCCGGCGGGGGCGCGGTGTTCACGCCACCGGCGGCGTCCAGCGCGCTGCTGTAGATGGGAGTGTCCACGCTGCCCGGGGAGACCAGGCAGACGTGCACCTCGGGCAGGTCCAGGTTCTCGATGTGCAGCTGCCGGGCCAGCGCACGCACGCCCCACTTCGACACGACGTACGGCGTCATCTCCGGCACCGCGACGTGCCCGAGCAGCGACCCGACGAGCACCAGCGTGCCGCGCTCCTGCTCCCGCATCAGGCGCAGCGCGTGCCGCGCCACGTTGGCCGCGCCCGAGAGGTTGGTGGCCAGCACCTGGTCGAAGTCCCCTGCGCCGGTCTCCTCGACCCGCCCGTAGGTGACCACCCCGGCGCAGTGCAGGACGGCGTCGACCCGGCCGTGCGCCTCCTGCGTGGCCGCGAGCAGCGCCTCGACCTCGTCGTCGACGGCGACGTCGGTGACGAGCGTGGTCGTGGACGCGGCGCCCACCCGCTCGCACTCCTTCGCCACCTCGTCCAGGACCTCCTGTCGACGCGCCGCGAGGACCACGTGGTGCCCGCGACGGGCCGACTCGACCGCCGTGGCCCGACCGATCCCGCTCGAGGCGCCGGTCACCACGACGACCTGCCCGGCCGGCACGGAGCGCGGCAGGACCGGCATCGGGAGCAGGGTCCGCAGGGCGAGCCCGGCGATCTGGGGAGGCGTCATCCCCCCAGCCTGCCCGCTCCCGGGTCCGCAGGGGGGTGAGCGGGGCGTCCCTAGTCTCGTCCGCATGGCTTCCTCACCGTCCGCCCCGCGCGTCGTCCTGGTCGTCGGGGGCACCTCCGGGATCGGTCTGGCGACCGCCCACCTGCTGGCCGGGCGCGGCGACACGGTGGTCGTCGGCGCCCGGGACGCCGGGCGCACCACCGCGGTGGCAGCCGAGCTCGGCGGGCCCGCGACGGGGGTCGTCCTGGACCTCGCCGACGCCGGGTCGGTCCGGGCCGCGGTCGAGCGCTGCGTGGCCGACCACGGTCGTCTCGACGCCGTGGTCACCTCCGCGCAGACGATGGCCTACGGCACCGTGGAGCAGGTCCCCGCCGACGTCTTCGCGGCCGTGGTCGACGTCGCCGTGATCGGCACCGTCCACCTCGCCCAGGCCGTCCTGCCGGTCTTCCGGCGCCAGGGCGGCGGACAGCTGGTCGTGGTGAGCTCGTTGCTGGCAGAGATCTCGGTGCCGTCGATGACGGCCTACTGCGCGGCCAAGTGGGGGCAGCTGGGGCTCGTGCGCGGGCTGCAGCTCGAGACCCGCCGCGAGCGCGGCATCGACGTCAGCCTGGTGCTCCCGGGCGCGGTGGACACCCCGATCTACCACCAGGCGGCCACGTACGGCGGCAGCCCCGGCTCCGCGCCGCCGCCGGTCGTCGGTCCCGAGCGGGTCGCCGCGGCGTGCGTCCGCGCGCTGGACCGCCCCCGCCGGATGACCCACGTCGGCCCGGCCAACCTGCTGACCGTCACCGGCTTCCGGCTCGTGCCGGCCGTGTACGACCGGCTGGTCAACCCGCTGGTCGAGCGGGTCGCGGTGCGGGGCCCCCGGGTCGCCGACCACGACGGCAACGTCCGGGCGCCGCAGCCCGACGGCGAGGACCTGCGCGGCGGCTGGACCCCCGCGGGCCTCCTGCGCGACCGCACCGGCCGCGCCCGGTGGCGCCGGCGGGCCTGAGCGGGTACGCCACGCCGTAGACGGACGGGCACATGTCCGCGACGCTGCCCGGCGCAGCGTCCTGACCTGCAGAGATCCAGCCGGTCCTGCGAGCGTTCCTGGGTTGTGCCTGTCGGTGTACGACCGAGCAGGCGCTCGTCGAGCCGGTGACAGGAGTCGAACCCGCGACATCCTCTTTACAAGAGAGGCGCTCTACCTACTGAGCTACACCGGCGTGCCGCGCTCCGGCGCGACGGCCGGCGGCGGCCTCATCGTAGTGGCGGCCCTCCCGGGTCCGCCTCGCGGACCCGCTCCGCCCCGACCCGCAGCTCCCGCAGGGCGAAAGCGATCTCGGGCTGCCGTGCGGTGCCGCCCCGGACCAGGGTCCGCACGTGCCGCGCCGGCGTCGGGTCGCCCTGCAGGCGCACCCGCACCAGGTCGTCCTGGCCGGGCAACCGGGCCAGCCGGGGGATCAGCGCCACGCCGAACCCGGCCGCGACCAGCGCCGCACCGGTGTCCCACTCCACGACCCGGTGCAGGTGCCGCGGGGTGAAGCCGGCCGTCAGGCAGGCGCTGGCGACCAGCTCGTGGTGCGCCGATCCCGGGCGGTCCATGATCCAGGGCTCCTCGGCCGCCTCGGCCAACGGCACCGTCGACCGCCCGGCGAGCCGGTGACCGGCGGGGACGAGCAGGTCGAGGGGGTCCTCCAGCAGCGGCTCCTGGTCGAAGCGCGGGTCGTCGGTCGGCGGCAGCCCGGTGGTGCCGACCACGACCGCGACGTCGACCGCGCCGGCGAGCAGCATGTCGACGCACACGCTGGGGTCCGCCTCGACGATCTGCACGCGGGACTCGGGGAACTCCCGGATCGCCGCCGTCGCCACGGGCGGCAGCAGGGCGGAGGCCGCGGTGGAGAACCCGGCCAGCGCCAGCCGGCCGACCCCGCCGCCGGCGGCCTCGTGCAGCTCGCCGCGGATCGACTCCCACTGCGTGAACAGCGCCTCGGAGCGGCGCAGCAGGAGGGTGGCGACCGCGGTCAGCCGCACGTTGCGACCCTCCGGCTCCAGCAGGACCACCCCGAGGTCGCGACCCAGGGTCCGGAGCTGGTGGGAGACCGCCGAGGGCGTGTAGCCGAGGTCGTGTGCCGCCGCCGTGATGGTGCCCGCGCGGGCGACCACCCGGAGGACGTGGAGCCGCTGGTCGATCATGCGACATGGTTGCACGTTGACCGTGCGGATCGTTTGCTTTTCTTCTGCAGTTCGCACCCCTCACGATGAGCAGGTGCCCCACTTCGACCCGCTGCTCGACGGCTACCGGTTGCGCCACCTCGCGCTCCGCAACCGGGTGGTGAGCACCAGCCACGAGCCGGCGTACACCGAGGACGGGATGCCCAAGGACCGCTACCGGCTCTACCACCTCGAGAAGGCCCGCGGCGGTGTCGGCCTGACCATGATCGGCGGCTCGGCCGTGGTCTCCCCCGACAGCCCGCCCGCCTTCGGCAACATGCTGCTCTACAAGGACGAGATCGTGCCGTGGCTGGCCCGGCTGGCCGACGACGTGCACGAGGCCGGGGCCGCGGTGATGTGCCAGGTCACGCACCTCGGTCGCCGCACGTCCAACTTCACCGGCGACTGGCTGCCGCTGGTCTACCCCTCGCCGCTGCGCGAGGCGCAGCACCGCTCGTTCCCCAAGACCGCCGAGGCCTGGGACGTCGACCGCATCGTGCGCCACTTCGCCGAGGCCGCCCAGCGCTGCCAGGCCGCCGGCCTGGACGGCATCGAGATCGCCTCGTACAGCCACCTCTTCGACGCCTGGGCCTCCCCCGCGACCAACCGCCGCGACGACGCGTTCGGCGGCGACCCCGAGGCCCGGCTGACCTTCCCGATGCGCGTGCTCGAGGCCGTGCGCGCGGCCGTCGGCCCGGACTTCGTCGTCGGCATCCGGATGGCGATGGACGAGGACCTGCCCGACGGCCTCGGCCTCGACGACGCGGTCGCGGTGCTCCAGCGCTACCGCGAGCACGGCATCGACTTCCTGTCCGTCATCAAGGGCGGGCTCGAGTCCGACGCCCGCCTGGCCGCGGCCATCCCCTCGATGGGCACGCCGTCCTCTCCGTTCCTGGAGTTCGCCGGCCAGGTACGCCGGGCGCTGGTCGACCTGCCGGTCATGCACGCGGCGCGGATCGGTGACGTCGCGACCGCCCGCCACGCGCTGCGCGAGGGCCTGCTCGACCTGGTCGGGATGACCCGGCCGCAGCTGGCCGACCCGCACCTGGTGGCGAAGGTCGCCCGCGGCGAGGAGGACCGGATCCGCCCCTGCGTGGGCGCCTCCTACTGCCTGGACGCGATCTACGAGTCCGGCGACGCCAAGTGCATCCACAACCCCGCGACCGGGCGCGAGGCCACGATGCCCCACGTCGTGGCGACCACGGTCGGGCGCCGCAAGCGCGCCGTGGTCGTCGGCGCCGGCCCGGCCGGCCTCGAGGCCGCCCGCGTGCTCGGCGAGCGGGGCCACCAGGTCGTGCTGATGGAGGCCGCGGACCGGCCCGGCGGCCAGGTCCTGATCGCGTCCTCGACGCTGCGCCGGCGCGACCTCATCGGGGTCGTCGACTGGCGCGTCGCGGAGGTCAAGCACTCCGGCGTCGACCTCCGGTACGGCGTCTGGGCCGACGCCGCCACCGTGCTGGCCGAGGAGCCCGACGTGGTCGTCGTGGCCACCGGCGGCGTCCCCGACACCTCCTTCCTGCCCGTCGCGGCGCAGGGGCTGGTGCTCGACACCTGGGACGCCATCGGCGGCACGGGTGCCGGCGGACCGCGCGCCGGCGACCGGGTGCTGGTCTTCGACGACCACGGCGGCGAGCCGGGTCTCGACGCCGCCGAGCACCTCGCCCGTCTCGGCGCCCGCGTCGAGCTGGTCACCCCCGAGCGGATGGTCGGGATCTCGGTCGGCTCGATGAACAGCCCGGCGTACCTCCAGGCCTTCGCCGAGCACGGCGTCGAGGTCACCGTCACCCGGCGCCTGGTCGACGTGCGCCGCGCGGAGCCGGGCTCCGGCGCCCGCCTGGTCGCGGTCCTGGCCAGCGACTACCTGCCCGGCGCGGAGGTCGAGCGCCTCGTCGACCACGTGGTCGTCGAGCACGGCACCGTGCCCAACGACGAGCTCTACCTCGACCTGGTCGCCGCGTCGCGGAACCTCGGCGAGGTCGACCACGACGCCCTGCTGGCAGGGCGTCCCCAGGAGGTCGTCTCCCACGGGGCCGGCCGCTTCGACCTCTGGCGCGTCGGCGACGCCGTGACCAGCCGCAACATCCATGCCGCGATCTACGACTCGCTGCGCCTGTGCCAGACCGTCTGACCACCTCCTCACCCACCCGGGAGGACCCCGCCGTGACCCTGACCGACCCTGCCCCGGCCGCCCCCAGCGCCCCCAGCGCCCCGGCCGCCCGCGCCCCGCTCGCCCCGCCGCGCGAGGCCCTGCTGCGCGCCCTCGACGCCCGCACCCCCGGCCACAGCCTGCCGGCGGCGCTCTACACCGACCCCGACCTGCACCAGGTCGAGCTGGAGCTGCTCTGGCAGCGGCAGTGGGTCTTCGTCGGCACCACCGCCGAGGTCCCGGAGGCGGGCGACTACGTCACCGTCGACATCGGACGGGCCTCGGTCATGGTGCTGCGCGACGACGACGAGCAGGTCCGCGCCTTCCACAACGTCTGCCGCCACCGCGGGGCCCGCCTGGTCACCGAGGACAAGGGCTCGGTCGGCAACATCGTGTGCGGCTACCACCACTGGACCTACAGCACCGACGGCCGTCTCGTGCACGCCCCGCAGCTCGGGCCCGGCATCGACCCGGCCTGCCTGTCGCTGCTCTCGGTCCACGTCCGCGAGATCGAGGGCCTGCTGTTCTGCTGCCTGGCCGCCGACCCGCCCGACGACGTGGAGGACGTGGCGCGGGTGCTCGCGCCGTACTTCGCCCCCCACGGCCTGGGCCGCGCCAAGGTCGCCGCGCAGGTCGACCTGGTCGAGGACGGCAACTGGAAGCTCACCATGGAGAACAACCGGGAGTGCTACCACTGCGACGGCCACCCGGACCTGCTGCGCACCTACTTCCAGACCTGGGGGCTGGAGGAGCACCAGGTCCCGGACCGGTTGCGCGCCTCGCACGAGCGGTTCCTGCTCGCCGACGCCGAGCTCGCCCAGCGCTGCGCCGCGCAGGGCATGCCGTACCCCACGATCAGCGACCTGGTGGACCGCCCGCTGGGCTTCCGGGTCGAGCGCAGCCCGATGGACGCCGCCGGCGAGTCCTTCAGCCGCGACGGCACCCGCCTCGTGCAGCGCACCCTCGGCGACGTCGACGACTTCCGGATGGGCCGCCTGGGCCTGCACGCCCAGCCCAACCTGTGGCTGCACGTGTGCGCCGACCACGCGGTCACCTTCGCGGTCTTCCCGGTGGGCGTGGACCGGACGCTGGTGCGCACCACCTGGCTGGTCGACGCGGACGCCGTCGAGGGCGTCGACTACGACCTGGACACGCTGACCGAGGTGTGGCGCCACACCAACGAGGAGGACGCGGAGTTCGTCGCGCTCGCGCACCGCGGCGTCTCCGACCCGGCGTACGTCCCGGGGCCCTACACCGAGTCGGAGAGCCAGGTGGACTCGTTCGTCTCCTGGTACGCCGCCCGCCTGCGCGAGGAGGTCGTGCGATGACCGAGCTGCGGTACGACGCCTGGACCGACCCGGGCCACACCCCGTCCCTGCGGCTGGTGCCCGACCTGCCCCGCGTGGTCGGCGACGGGCTGCTGGCGCCCGAGGCCGGCCTGGACCAGGAGATGGTCGTGCGCCGGCGGGTGCCGGTGACCCACGACGTGCTCACGCTGGTCCTGGAGCCGACCGTGCCCGGCACCTTCGCCTACGCCCCGGGGCAGTTCGTGACCCTGGTGGTCGACGTGGACGGCGTCGCGGTGGAGCGCTGCTACACGCTGTCCTCCCCCCCGACCCGGCCGCACCTGCTGACGATCACCGTCAAGCGGATCGAGGGGGGCGCGCTCTCGCCGTACCTCCACGACCGGCTGGAGCCCGGCGACCGGGTCGCGGTCCGCGGTCCGCACGGCGACTTCACCGTCGCCGCCCACCCCGCCGCGCGCTACCTGCTGCTCTCGGCCGGCAGCGGCGTCACCCCGACCCTGTCGACCGTGCGCACGATGGCCGACCTCGGCGAGCTCGACGACGTCGTGGTCGTGCACAGCGCCCGCACCCCTGCCGACCTGGCGTGCCGCGGCGAGCTGGACGCGCTCGCCGCCGACCACCCCGGGCTGCGGGTGGTCTGGGTCTGCGAGGACGACTCCCCCGGCTCCGCCTCGTGGCAGGGCCCGCGGGGGCGGCTGACCGCCGACCTGCTGCGCGCGCACGTGCCCGACGTCGGGGACCGCGAGGTCTTCACCTGCGGTCCGCCCGGCTACATGGGCGCGACCCGCGCCCTGCTCGCCGACCTCGACGTCGACCCGGGGCGCTGCCACGAGGAGAGCTTCGTGCTCGCGGAGCCGGCGGCACCCGCCGTACCGTCCTCGCCCTCGGCCGTCGAGGTCCCCGAGGTCCTGGAGGTCCCGGCCGCCGACCCGCGCGACGGCGACGGTGACCTTCGGGCGCTCGGGTCGCGAGGTCGTCTGCGCGCCCGGCACGACCGTGCTCGCCGCGGCCCAGCAGGCCGGCATCTCCCTGCCGAGCTCCTGCGGCGGCGGGCTGTGCGGGACCTGCAAGTCCGGCCTGCTCGCGGGCAGGGTCGAGATGAACCACCAGGGCGGGATCCGCCCGCGCGAGGTCGCCGCCGGCAAGTTCCTGCCGTGCTGCTCCACCCCGGACGGCGACATCGTCGTCGACGCCTGACCACCGCGCCACCCACCCTGCCGCCAGCCCGTCGCCAGCCCGTCGCAGCACCGCCACCTCCCCGCCAGCCCTGGAGACCGCCATGGACCAGACCACCTCCCTGACCGCGGACGCCGTCGTCGTCGGCTCCGGCGTGATCGGCTCCGCCGTCGCCCTGGAGCTCGCCCGCGCCGGCCGCTCGGTGCTCGTGCTCGACAAGGCCGCCGGGCCCGGCCACGGGTCGACGTCGGCCTCGAGCGCGGTGATCCGCTTCCTCTACTCGACCTTCGACACCACCGCGACGTCGTGGGAGGCGAAGTTCATGTGGGAGGCCTGGGCCGACCACCTCGGCCTGCCGGGCTTCGCGCCGCTGGCCGACCCGCCCGCGCTCACCGCCTTCCACCGCACCGGGATGCTCCACCTCGACGTGCCGGCGGTGCCCAGCGACCACAGCCAGGACCTGCTGCGGGCGGCGGGGGTGCCGTTCGAGCACCTCGACGCGCAGGCGCTCGCGGACCGCTTCCCCCACCTCGACGTGGGCGCGTACTGGCCGAACAAGCCGGTCACCGACGACGCCTTCTGGGAGGAGACCGACCAGCGGCTCGGCGCGATCTACACCCCCGACGCCGGCTACATGGACGACCCGCGGCTGGCCGCGGACAACCTCGCGTACGCCGCCCGGCTGCACGGCGCGCGCACGACGTACCGCGCCGAGGTGGTCTCCTGCGAGCGGGTCGGCGGGGTGTGGGTGCTGGTGCTGGCCGACGGGCGGCGCGTCGAGTCGCCGGTCGTGGTCAACGCCGCCGGTCCGTGGTCGGGCGCGTTCAACGCCCTGGCCGGGGTCGGTGCGGAGTTCACCGTCGGCGTCCGCCCGCTGCGCCAGGAGGTGCACCAGGTCGCGCGCCCGAGCGCGTGGGACGGGCGCCCCGACCCCGCGCCCGGCGTCTTCGACCTCGACCTCGGCACCTACATGCGCCCCGGCCCCGGCGGGGCCTGGGTCGTCGGCGGCAGCGAGCCGGACTGCGACCCGATGGAGTGGATCGAGGGCGGGGCGGCCGGGATCGACGCGGTCGACCAGCACGTGTCGCTGGAGCGGTACGAGGCGCAGGTGACCCGCGCCGCGCGCCGGCTGCCCGACCTGGCCGTGCCGAACCGGCCCTCCGGCGTGGTCGGCGTCTACGACGTGGCCGACGACTGGACCCCGATCTACGACCGCACCGACGCCCCGGGCTTCTACGTCGCCATGGGCACCAGCGGCAACCAGTTCAAGAACGCCCCGATCGCCGGCTGCTTCCTGGCCGCGATCGTCGACGCGGTCGAGGGGGGTCACGACCACGACGCGAGCCCGGTCACCTACGTCGGGCAGCACACGGGGCTGAAGATCGACCTCGCGGCGTTCAGCCGGGTGCGCGAGGTCAACGACGCCAGCAGCTGCACCGTCCTGGGCTAGCCGAGATGACACTCGCAGCCTGCCGAGGTGACGCTCGCAGCCGTCCGAGGTGACGGTCGCGCCGCTCCCGGGGCCCTAGGCTGAGGCCATGGCGCTGCACATCGTGGCCCACCGTCCCGACCCTGCGGTGGTGACGCTCCCCTGGGGCACCCCGCTGGAGGAGTGGACCGACGACTACGTCGTGCCGCTGCCGCGCGGGCTGTCGCGCCACGTCGTACGGATCGTCCGGCTGCGCGGGCAGACGTACGCGGTGAAGGAGACGGTCGAGGAGATCGCGTTCCGTGAGTACCGGCTGCTGCGCGACCTGCAGCGGATCGGGCTGCCCGCGGTGATGCCCCAGGGCGTGGTCACCGGGCGTACGGACGCCGCCGGCGAGGAGCTCCCTGCCGCGCTGGTCACCCAGCACCTGTCGTTCTCGATGCCCTACCGCAGCCTGTTCGCCCACGGCCTGCGCGCCGACAACCTGCCCTCGCTGGTCGACGCGCTGGTGGTGCTGCTGGTCCGGCTGCACCTGGCCGACTTCTACTGGGGCGACGTGTCGCTGTCGAACGTGCTGTTCCGGCGCAACGCCGGCGGGTTCGCGGCCTACCTGGTCGACGCCGAGACCGGCGAGCTGCGCGAGCAGCTGTCGCGCGGCATGCGCGAGCACGACCTCACCGTCGCCACCGAGAACGTGTTCGCCGAGCTCCTGGACCTGCAGGCCAGCGGGGCCGTCGACGCCGACCTGCACCCGCACGACGTGGTCGCGCTGCTCCAGGACCGCTACTGCGCGCTGTGGGACCAGCTGACCGGCGCGGAGGAGTTCTCGCTCGAGGAGATCTGGCGGATCGAGCGGCGCATCGAGCGGCTCAACGAGCTCGGCTTCGACGTGGAGGAGCTCGACATCGTCACCGACTTCGACGGCGACACCGTGCGGATCCAGCCCCAGGTCGTCGAGCTCGGGCACCACTGCCGCGAGCTGCGCGGGCTCACCGGCCTCGACGTCGAGGACGCGCAGGCCCGGCGGATGCTCAACGACATCGCTGCGTTCACCGCCTCGCGCGACCTGGGCCGCGAGGACCGCAGCCTGGTCGCGAACCGGTGGCTCGCCGACGTCTACGAACCGCTGATGGCGATGGTGCCGGCCGACCGCCGCGGCAAGCTGCAGCCGGCCGAGCTGTTCCACCAGGTGCTCGAGCACCGGTGGTACCTCTCCGAGCAGGCCGGCCTGGAGGTCGACCTCTTCGAGACCGCCCGCGACTTCATCGACACCCAGCTGCCCGACCGGCACGACGAGGTCATCGCCGACGACCTCTAGCCGAGGTGCCGCTCCCCGCCGAGGTGCCGCTCCCCGCCGAGATGACGGTCGCAGCGGGTCCGACATGACGGTCGCAGAGGGCCGAGATGACGGTCGTGACGCGTCGAGGTGACGGTCGCGGACCTGCCTCTGTCCACAGATCGCGGCGGAGAGGTGTAGCAAGGCCCTCGAGCGGGCATACCTGCACCATGGACACCCTGCCGTGGACCCCGTTCCTGCTCACCGACCCGGACCGCGGGCCGGACCCCCGCGCCGTACCCCGCCTGGTCGCGTGCGGGGCGGTGCGGCGCGTGCTGCGCGGGGTCGGGGTGCGCGCCGAGGTCGCGGACTCGCTGCTCGTGCGGGCCCAGGCGGCCGCGCTCGTGCTGGGCCCGGACCGGGTCGTGGTCGACTACTCCGCGGCCTGGCTGCACGGGGTCGACGTCGGGCCCGGGCGGCCCGGGCAGGGGCCCGAGCTCCTCGACGTGGCCTCGGTCGCCGGGCGACGCGCGACCCGTCGTCGGGGGTCGGACGGGTGTCGTCGCACCGTCGCCCCCGACGAGATCACCGTCGTGCACGGGGTGGCGGTGACGACGCCGCTGCGCACGGCCGCCGACCTGGCCTGCCGCTGGGGCCGGTGCGACGCGATGGCGGCCCTCGATGCCTTCCACCGCCTGCACGACGTGGATCCCGAGGCGCACCGCCCGATGATCGACCGGTTCGCGGGCAGGCGCGGCGTGACGCAGTACCGCGAGCTGGTGCCGCGCATCGACCCCCGCGCCGAGTCCCCCCGCGAGTCCTGGCTCCGGCTCACCGCGCACGACCACGGCTTCACCGACCTCGAGCCCCAGGTCGACACCTGGGTCGAGGGGTACGGGTGGGCGCGTCTGGACCTCGCGGACCGGCGGCGGCGGATCGCGGTCGAGTACGACGGCGCCGACTTCCACGCCGGAGCACAGCAGCAGCGCGACGACGCGGAGCGCCGCCAGGCGATGGTCCGCGACGGCTGGCTGTTCGTGCTCGTGCGGGGCGGCGGGTTCGTCCAGCCCGGGCTCGGCCGCTGGACGGGAGCGCTGCAGGCGGCGTACCAGGAACGCGCCGGGGACAGCGGACGGCGCTGGGCCCGCGGCGAGGGCGCCGGCCGGCATCCGCGGCGCGGCTGAAGGGCCGCGAGGGTCACCTCGGGGCGCCGCGAGCGTCATCTCGACCGTCCACGAGCGTCATGTCGGCTAGCGTCGGCGCGTGCTCGAGACCCGCCCGTTGACCGCTGACGACGCGACCGCCGCCCGCGAGCTCGGGCACGAGGCGTTCGGGAGCCCGCGACCCGGCGGCGGCCGGGTCGCCCAGGACTTCCCCGCACCGGGCACCTCGCCCTGGGGCACCTTCGACGACGGCCGGCTCGTCGCCAAGGTGACCGCCCGGCGCGACGCGTCGTACTGGCACGGCCGCGAGGTCCCGACCTGCGGGGTCGCCGGCGTCGCGGTGGCCGCGGAGGCTCGCGGCCGAGGCCTGCTGCGGGGCGTCCTCACCGCGGCGCTGGCCGAGCACGACCAGGCCGTCTCGACGCTGTTCCCGACCGCGCCCGGCATCTACCGCGGCCTGGGGTACGAGGTCGTCGGCTCGCTGGACCTCGTCGACCTCCCCACCGCCGCCCTGGCGGCCGTCCGCGCGCCGGACCGCACGACGGTGCGCCGCGCCACGGCCGCCGACCTGCCGGCGCTGGACGCGGCGTACGCCCGGTGGGCGACCACGCGCAACGGCCCGCTGACCCGCACGTCGGCCTGCTTCCCCGCGGCGGCCGAGGAACGGTTGGGCCAGGTCAGCGGGATGACGGTCGCTGAGGACGACGGCGGGACGGTCGGCTACGCCACCTGGACCCGCGGACCCGGGTACGGCCCGGACGCCCGCCTCGAGGTCGACGACCTCGTCACCCTGACGCCCGACGCCGCCCGCGCGCTGTGGCGGGTGCTCGGCAGCTTCGCGAGCGTCGCCGGCACCGTGCGGCTGCGGACCTCCGGCGACCACCCGGCCCGGCTGGTGCTGCCGACCTCGACCTGGACAGCCGTGGAGCGCTACCCGTACATGGCGCGCGTGCACCCCTCGGCGCTCGGGGCGCTCGCGGCCGGCCCCGACGACGACGTCGCGCTCTCCCTGCGGGTGGCCGGCGACCCGCTGGGGGTCCTCGACGGGTCGTGGGCGGTCGAGGTGCGTCCCGGCGGCTCGACCGCGCGGCGGGTTTCCGACGACGACCGGCTGCCGACCCTCACGCCGCAGGGGCTCGCGCTGGCGTACGCCGGCGCGCTGCCGTCCGTCGACCTCCGCGCCGGAGGCCACCTCGTCGGAGGCGACGACCGCACCGACGCAGCCCTGGACGGGGTGCTGCGTCGGCGGTCGCCCGCGGTCCTGGACTACTTCTGACAGCCGCCGCGAGCGTCATCTGGGCCCTGCGCGAGCGTCATCTGGGCCCTGCGCGAGCGTCATCTGGGCCCTGCGCGAGCGTCATCTGGGCCCTGCGCGAGCGTCATCTGGGCCCTGCGCGAGCGTCATCTGGGCCCTGCGCGAGCGTCATCTGGGCCCTGCGCGAGCGTCATCTGGCCTAGGCGCGGCGGCGGGCGATCTCGTACAGCGCGACCGACGCCGCGACGCCGGCGTTGAGCGACTCCAGCCGGTTGGCCATCGGGATCGACACCAGCTGGTCGCAGGTCTCGGCCACCAGGCGCGAGAGACCGTCGCCCTCGGAGCCGACGACGACCAGCAGCGGACCGTCGGCGAGGTCGAGGTCGGGCAGCGACACCTCGCCCTCGGCGGCCAGGCCGATCACCATCAGCCCGGCCTGCTGGTAGGCCTTGATCTGGCGGACCAGGTTGACGGTCTGCGCGACCGGGATCCGGGCCGCGGCGCCGGCGCTGGTCTTCCAGGCCGAGGCGGTCATCCCCGCGGCGCGACGCTCGGGGACGACGACGCCGTGGGCGCCGAAGCCGGCCGCGCTGCGCACGACCGCGCCGAGGTTGCGGGGGTCGGTGACGGAGTCGAGCGCGACGATCAGCGGCGGCTCGTCGGCCTGGGCGGCGCGGTCGAGCAGGTCGTCGGGGTGGGCGTAGACGTAGGCGGGGATCCGCGCGGCCAGGCCCTGGTGCACCGCACCGCTGGTCAGCCGGTCGAGCTCGCCCTTGGTGGTCTGCAGGATGGCGACGCCCTGCTCGGCGGCCAGCGCGAACGCCTCGCGCAGCCGCCCGTCCCGCTCCGCGCCGTCGGCGACGTAGACGGTGTTGACCGGCACGCCCTCGCGCAGCGCCTCGACGACGGAGTTGCGACCGGCGACCCACTCGGCGTCGCTGCTGCGACGTCGCTGGCCGCCGCGGGTGCCGGGACCGCGGCCCTGGCCGCCGCCGGGCCCGCCCGGGCCGCCGGTGCCGCCGGCTGCGGAGGCACCCGAGCGGTACGACTTGTGGTAGGGCCGGTCCTTGGCCTTCGGCGTCGGGCCCTTGCCCTCGAGCCCGCGCTTGACGCGCCCGCCCGAGCCGGCGGTCGGGCTCTTGCTCGACTTGCGGATCGCGCCCTTGCGCTGCGAATTGCCTGCCATCAGCTGAGGCTCCATCTTGGTCCGTCGGGGGTGTCCTCGACCTCGATGCCGGCCGCCTTGACGCGGTCGCGGATCGTGTCGGCGGTGGCGAAGTCCTTGCTCGCGCGTGCGGCGTCGCGCTCCTCCAGGAGCGCGCCGAGCAGCGAGTCGAGGGCGGAGGTCAGGGCGGCCTCGCGGTCGGCGGCGCCACCGGTGGCGCGCCAGGCCGGGTCGGCCGGGTCGAGCCCGAGCACGGCCAGCATCGCGACCACGGCGGCGCCGCGCTCCCGGGCGCGGTCGTGCTCACCGGCGTCGGCGAGACGGTTGGCCTCGCGGACGGTGTCGTGGAGCACGGCGACCGCGGCCGGCGTGCCCAGGTCGTCGTCGAGGGCCTCGACGTACGCCGCGGGCAGCGCGGCGTCCGGGGTGTGCTCGCGGCCGGCGCCGAGGCCGAGGCGGTCGAGCAGCTGCTCGACGCGGCGGAAGCCGACCGCGGCCTCCTCGAGCGCCTCGGTGCTGAACTCGACGTGGGAGCGGTAGTGCGCGGCGACCATGTAGAAGCGCAGCTCGATGCCGCGCACCCGCTCGAGGACCTGCGAGACGACCAGCGAGTTGCCCAGCGACTTGCTCATCTTCTCGCCGGCGGTGGTGATCCAGGCGTTGTGCATCCAGTACGTCGCGAACGCGCGGCCGGCCGCGCGGGACTGCGCCTGCTCGTTCTCGTGGTGCGGGAAGCGCAGGTCGACGCCGCCGCCGTGCACGTCGAAGGCGGGGCCGAGGTACTTGCCGGCCATCGCGGAGCACTCGATGTGCCAGCCGGGACGGCCGCGGCCCCACGGGCTGGGCCAGGACGCGGTCGCGGGCTCCCCGTCCTTGACGCTCTTCCACAGCGCGAAGTCGCGCGGGTCGCGCTTGCCGCGCGGGTCGGCGTCGCCGGCGGCCTCCATGTCGTCGATCCCCTGCCGGGTGAGCTCGCCGTACGACGGCCACGACCGGACGTCGAAGTAGACGTCGGACGAGCCGTCCTCGGCGGGGTACGCGTGCCCGCGCTCGATCAGCTCCTCGATCAGCTCCAGCATCTCCGGCACGTGGCCGGTCGCGGCCGGCTCGTAGGTCGGGGGCGCGACGTTGAGGGCGGCGTACGCCGCGTCGAGCTCGCGCTTCATCGCCGACGCCAGCGCGTACCAGGGCACGCCCTGCTCGTCGGCCTTGGCGAGGATCTTGTCGTCGATGTCGGTGACGTTGCGGATGAAGGTGACCGCGAACCCGCGGTGGCGCAGCCAGCGCTGCAGGACGTCGAAGTTGATGCCCGAGCGGAGGTGACCGACGTGCGGCTCCGACTGGACCGTGAGCCCGCAGAGGTACAGCCCCGCGTGGCCGTCCACGAGGGGCACGAAGTCGCGCACCCCGCGGGTCGCGGTGTCGTAGAGGCGGAAGGTCACCGCGACAGTCTAGGGACGTCGCGGCCCGGCGCCGTATCCGCGGGCGCAGGGCGTCGCGAGCGTCACCTCGGAGCGTTGGGAGCGTCATCTGGGCCGGCTGCGAGTGTCATCTCGGCGGTCTGCGGCCGGATGGGGCGATGATGCTCCGCGTGCCCCAGGACGACGCCCCCGCCGCCCCCGACACCCCCGCCGCCCCCGGCACCGGCGGTCGGCTGGTGGACCACCGTCGCTGGGAGTCCGCGCGGGCGTGGTCCGGCGGCACCGGGCGCGGCACGGTGGTCGCCGACGACGGGCTGCACCTGGTCCGGCCCGGCGAGGGCGAGCTGGGTGCCCGCACGCTGGAGGGCCGCCGCTACGACGAGGGCAGCTGGGAGTCCGGCTGGCACGAGCCCGGCTTCGCCCTGACCTCCCTGGTCCCCTCCTGGTCCGCCGCCACCCCGCGCGACAGCCTGGTCGAGGTCGAGGTCCGCGGGCGCACCGCCGGGGGCCGCACCTCCCCCTGGGACCTGATGGCCCGGTGGGCCTCGGGCGACGCGCACGTCCGGCGTACGACCGTGACCGGTCGGCACCACGACCTGGCACGCGTGGACGCCGACACCTGGACGGTCACGGCCGCCGGGGGCGTGACCGCCTACCAGCTCCGGGTACGCCTGCTGCGGCGCGAGGGCCAGCGGTCCTCCCCCCGTCTCGACGCCGTCGGCGCGGTGGCCGCCCGCCTGCCCGGAGGCACCCCCGGCTCCGACCCCTCCCGGCCCGACCCCTCCCGGCCCGACCCCTCCCGGTGCGGTGCGCGGGCGGGTGCTCGACGTGCCCTGCTACTCGCAGATGGTCCACCGGGGCCACTTCCCGGAGTGGGGCGGCGGCGGGGAGGCGTGGTGCTCGCCCACCGCGACCGCGATGGTGCTGGGCTACTACGGCGCGCTGCCCGGTCCGCGCGCCTGGTCCTGGGTGCCCGACGGGCACCCCGAGCCCTGGGTCGACGTGGCCGCCCGCGCCACCTACGACCACGGCTACGGCGGCACCGGCAACTGGGCCTTCAACACCGCCTGGGCCTCCTCCCGGCTCGGGCGCGGCGGCCAGGCGTTCGTGACGCGGCTGACGGGTGTCGCGCAGGCCGAGCAGCTGGTCGACGCCGGCATCCCCCTGGTCGCGTCGGTCGCCTTCGGTCCCGGTGAGCTGGCGGGGGCACCGCTCGGGTCCACGGCCGGTCACCTGCTCGTCGTGGTCGGCCTCGACGACGCCGGCGACGTCGTGGTCAACGACCCGGCCGCCCCGACGACCGCCGGGGTGCGCCGCACCTACGACCGCGCCCGGTTCGAGCGTGCGTGGCTGGGCGGCTCCGGCGGCCTGGTCTACGTGATCCGCGACGCGGCCCACCCGCTGCCGCCCCGGGGCTCCTCCACCGCCTGGTGAGCGCGGTGGTCACTCCGCCGCGACGTCGATGGTGTGCCAGCCGGTCGCGCCGTCGGGCAGCACGTCGCGCAGCACCCCGGTCTGCACCTCCCCGTCGGCGTCGGTGGCGCGCACCCGCAGCTGGTGGCGCCCGGCCGCCAGGTCGACCTCGGCCGACCACGACACCCAGCTGTCCTCGCTCGGCACCGGCGCGAGCGTCGCGGCCTGCCAGGCCCCGCCGTCGACGGCGACCTCGACGGCCTCGATCCCGGTGCCCTGCGCCCACGCGGTGCCCCCCATCCGCACGCGCCCGGCCGGCACGGTCGAGCCGCCGCGGGGCACGTCGATGCGGGAGGAGGTCTTGACCGGGCCCTGCTCGCCCCAGCCCCGCTCGGTCCAGTACGCCGTGAAGTCGGCGAAGCGGGTGACCTCGATGTCGACGACCCACTTGGTGGCCGAGACGTAGCCGTACAGCCCGGGCACGATCGTGCGCACCGGGAAGCCGTGCTCGATCGTCAGCGGGCGACCGTCCATCGCCACCGCCAGCATCGCCTCGCGTCCGTCGGTGACCACCGACAGCGGGGTGCCGCAGGTCCAGCCGTCCGCGGAGGTCTGCAGCAGCGCGTCCGCGCCGGCCTGGACCCCGGCCTCCTCGAGCAGGTCGGCCAGGCGCACCCCGCTCCACCAGGCGTTGCCGATCAGCGTGCCCCCCACGGTGTTGCTGACGCAGTTCAGGGTGATCCAGGCCTGCGTGCGCTCCCGCGCGAGCAGGTCGTCGAAGCCGAGGTCGAGCTCGCGGTCCACCATGCCGTGCAGCCGCAGCCGCCACTGGCCGGGCTCGATCGCCGGCGGGGCCAGCGAGGTGTCGATGCGGTAGAAGTCCTCGACCGGGGTCGACCACGGCGGGACGCCGGGCAGCCCGAGGTCCACCCCGGCCGGCACCGACGGCTCGCTGACCCCGGGGATGCGCAGCAGGGCCCGGCTCTGCTCGACCGCACGGCGACCGGACCCGGCGAACCGGCCGGCCAGCGCGGCGAGCGCGCTGACCCCGACGACGGCGCCGGTGCCGACCAGGAACGTCCGCCGCGACCGCGCCGGCGGCTCCGAGGCGCCGGCGGCGAGGGCGGTGTCGGTACGCCGCAGCGGCTCGGTCAGCACCGAGAGCGTCCCGACCCACACCAGCAGGCCGGCCGCCACCGGCACCAGGTCGGTGACCCCGGTGCCCTCGCGGCTGAGCACCGCGACGACGCCCACCCCGGCGAGCGTCACGAGCACGGCCACCGCGGCCCACCAGCGCCGGCGCGCGAGGCTCCCGGTCCAGGCCAGGACGAGCAGGACGACCAGCACCACGCCGCCGAGCAGCAGCGGCTTGTCGGCCCGGCCGACCAGCCCGATCAGCACCTCGACGACCGGGCCGGGGGTCAGGGAGACCACGCCCCCCGCGACGGCGACGACGGGCGACTCGCGGACCGCCAGGAGGGTCGCGACCACGTAGCTGGCCGACAGCCCCGCGCCACCGGCGACGAGGCCGGCCAGCGACCAGGCGCGGGTGGGTGTGCTCATGGTCCCGATTCTGGCTCAGGCATGATCACGACGTGAATCCGCTCGCTCCGGAGCCCGCTCCCACCGCCGCCCCGACCCTGCCCCGGGTCGGCACCGGCGTCGACGTGCACCGCCTGGTGCCGGGGGTCCCGATGCACCTGGCCGGGCTGTCCTGGCCCGACGAGCCCGCGGGGCTCGAGGGCCACTCCGACGCCGACGTGGCCGCGCACGCCGCCTGCGACGCCCTGCTGGCCGCCGCCGGTCTCGGCGACCTCGGCTCGCAGTTCGGCACCAGCGACCCGGCCTGGGCCGGCGCCTCCGGCGTCGCGCTGCTGACCGAGACCGCCGCCCGCGTCCGCGCCGCCGGCTACGTCGTCGGCAACGTCAGCGTGCAGGTGATCGGGGACCGGCCCCGGCTCGGCGGGCGTCGCGCGGAGGCGGAGGCCGCGCTCGGCGCCGCCGCGGGGGGTCCGGTCAGCGTCGCGGCCACCACCACCGACGGCCTCGGCCTGACCGGTCGCGGCGAGGGGGTCGCGGCCGTCGCCACCGCGCTCCTCGTGCCCGCAGGTCAGCCTGCGGGTGAGGGCGCCGCGCGGCGGTAGCCGACCAGCACGACGCCTTCGACGACGCGGACCTCGAAGACGGGGACCCCGACCGTGACGTCCTCCAGGCACCGACCGGTGCGCAGGTCGAAGGCGTGCCGGTGGGTGGGCGAGCCGACGAACGGCACGCCCTCCCGCGTCCCGACGATGCCCTTGGCCAGGGTCGAGGCATGGGCGTACGGGTCGTGGTTGCCGAGGGCGCGGACCTCGTCCTCGGCGATCCGGAAGATCGCCACCGCCTGCCCGTGCACCAGCGCGGTCACCCCGCGCCCGACCTCCAGCTCGGCGACCCGGCACACCGGCTGCCACTCCTCGCCTGCTGCTCCGCGTCCCCGGGTGCGCTGCGCCGACATGGGCCGAACCTAGGTCCGGTCTGTTCGGGCGGCGTTTCGCGGTGTTACGGGCGTGAAAACGCCTCGCGGTCCCCTGCCCCCCGTCCCACTCACCCATGGCGACGTGGTGCCGGACGCGCTAGGAACGCGGTTCCCAGCCCAGCACGGCGTCCCGCAGCTCCTCCGGTGGCTGTGCACTCTCCAGGCGCAGCACCGGCTGGCCGAGTCGTTCGAGCCACGCCTCGTGGGCGACCCGGCTCCTCCCGTCGAACGCGGGGTCGTCGTAGCCGCGCGCCCACGCCAGGAACGCCCCCCAGGCGACCTCGTCGAACCCCCGCCCGGCTCGTCGCAGGGCCTCCCGGGCCTCCAACCGGCGGAGCCGCTCGGCCGGGTCGAGCGTCAGGAACACCACGGCGTCACACTCGGCGACGACGCTCTCCCCCCAGCCGAGCACGGACCCGGACAGGACCCACGCCTCGCGCGGGACGAACATCGTGCGCATGAGTGACAGCCGCTGGTCCTCGGGACGTCTCGCGACGTAGGGCGGGTCGGAGGGCACCCAGAAGTAGTCGTCGGCGTCGGCGTGGGGCACCGCCCAGTGGTCAGCCAGGGCCCGGGCGAGCGTGGTCGTCCCGGTACCGCTGGCGCCCATGACGTGCAGCCTGGAACGTCGCATGACCCCATCCTCGTCCGGTGCGCGCCCAGGAAGCTCGACCGTCGCGCTCAGGCCGCTCTCGGTGTCGCTCCCGCCGCTCCTAGGATGGGCCGGTGCCCGCCGCCGTCGTCGTCCTCGCCGCCGGCGCCGGCACCCGGGTGGGTGCCGAGGTCAACAAGGTGCTGCTCCCGCTGGGTGACGCGGCCGTGCTGGTGCACGCCGTCCGGGCGGCCCTGGACGTGCCCGACGTGGCCCGCCTGGTCGTCGTGGCCCGACCCGGGGAGGAGGGCGACGTGGCGGCCGTGCTGCAGCCCTGGCTGGGCGGGCGGGCGGTGCTCCTGGTGACGGGCGGTGCGACCCGCCACGCCTCGGAGGCGGCCGCGCTCGCGGTCCTGCGCGACGACGTCGCGGACGGCACCGTCGACGTGGTCGCCATCCACGACGGTGCCCGCCCCCTCGTACCGCCCGCGCTGTTCACCGCGGTGCTGGAGGCCGCCCGCGAGCACGGCGGCGCGGTCCCCGGCGTCCCCGTCACGGGCCTGGTCACCCGCGCGGACCGCAGCGCGGTCACCGGCCGCACCGTGGCCGTGCAGACCCCGCAGGCCTTCCGGGCCGCTGCGTTGGTGTCCTCGTTCGACCGGGCCCGGGCCGAGGGGTTCGCGGCCACGGACACCGCGGGCGTCCTCGAGCGGTACGCCGACGGCGACCTGCGCGTCGTCTTCGTCCCGGGCTCGCCGCGCAACCTCAAGGTGACCGTGGCCGGCGACCTCGTCCTGGCTGCGGCGCTGCTCGCCTCCGCCTGACCCGTCGCGACCGGTCAGCGCGGTCCGGTCAGCGCGGTCCGGTCAGCGCGGCGAGCACCTCGACGTCCTCGGCGGCGGACACCCGGCGGCCCTCGGCGGGCGCCTCGAGGTGGCGTACGCGGCCCTCGCGCCCCAGGGCGGCGACCAGCTCGGCCAGGTCGAGACCCGCGGAGAGGGCGGTCGGCCCGCCCCGGTCCTCGAGCGCGGCGACCACCCCGGGCGGCAGCACCAGCGGCGAGGCCACCTCCCAGACGTCGTCCCGGTCGACGGTCTCACCCACGACCCCGTCCTCGACCCGCTTGACGGTGTCGGTGACCGGGCGTACCCCGACCACGACCTCGCCGGTGGCCAGCGCCTCGCGCACGCAGGCGACCAGGAAGTCCGGGGGCGTCATCGGGCACAGGCTGTCGTGGAGGACGAACGGCTCCTCCGCCGCGACGACCGCGGACCAGGGCGTGCCGAGGTCGAGCAGGTGCACCCCGGCCCGGCCCAGCCCCCACGCGGCGCAGGCCACCAGCGCCTCCCCGTGCAGCAGGGAGAACGGCAGCGCGCCGCGGTCCTGCTCCGCGACGGTGCCCAGCGCGCCCGGCAGGTCGTCGGCAGGGTCGTCCAGCAGGGAGGTGCTCACCCG
Source organism: uncultured Actinomycetota bacterium (assembly GCA_963781475.1). Lineage (GTDB taxonomy): Bacteria > Actinomycetota > Actinomycetes > Propionibacteriales > Nocardioidaceae > Nocardioides. The sequence continues at coordinate 83,934 of CAWAGJ010000006.1, forward strand.
CGAGAGCGTACGGCTCCCGAGCCCCCTGGTCGCGGACGCGACGCGGCCCCCGGGACCGAGGTGGTCGCGGGGGCCGTGTCGTGGTGCGGGTGCTGCGGGTGCCGATCAGCCGGCGAGGACCTCGTCGAGGATCGACTCGGCCTTGTCCTCGTTGGTGGACTCGGCCAGCGCGAGCTCGGAGACCAGGATCTGGCGGGCCTTGGCCAGCATCCGCTTCTCCCCGGCCGACAGGCCGCGGTCGCGCTCACGACGCCACAGGTCGCGGACGACCTCGGAGACCTTCATGACGTCGCCGCTGTGCAGCTTCTCGAGGTTCGCCTTGTAGCGGCGCGACCAGTTGGTCGGCTCCTCCACGTGCTCGGCACGGAGCACGTCGAAGACCCGGTCCAGGCCCTCCTTGTCGACCACGTCGCGGACCCCGACCAGGTCGAGGTTGCACGACGGGACACGGACCACCAGGTCCTGCTGGGCGGCGATGCGAAGAACGAGGTACTCCCGGTCCTCGCCCTTGATCGTGCGGGTCTCGATGTCCTCGATGACCGCTGCGCCGTGGTTCGGGTAGACGACCGTTTCGCCGACGGTGAATGCCATATGTGATGTACCCCTTCCTAGGGACCCCTACTTTACCACGACCTTCGACCCCTGAACGCCGCGTTTGTGCAGGTCAGAGCGCCCTCTGGGCTTGACAGCATCAGATTTGTGTGGTGCCGGGCAGGTCCTGGGACCCCCGGCGCCGCCCCCGGAGGGACCACCCGAGGACCCCGCCACCACCGCGTCGGTGCAGGTCGGCGCGCCCGGGACGCGGAAGTTCGGGGTGATCCGGCCCACATCGACCCGCCCTCGGCGATACTGCGCGCATGCGCAGGAAGCAGCGGCAGGCAGCCGCCCAGGCGACGGAGGCCGGCCCGACCACGGCCGGGGGGACGGCGCTGGCCGAGCGGCCGGTGCCCGCGGACGCGGCGCCCGACGAGCCCGACCACCCCGACGAGCCCGGCGGGCGCCTCGCGGGCGTACGCCGGTGGTGGCTGCTGCTCCTGCTGCGCGCGGCGCACCCGCGCCAGGCCGTCCTGACCGCGGCCGCGGTCGGCGCCGCCGCCCTGCTGGCCGGCCGCGCCACCCGCGAGGCCGCGGTCGTCGCGGCCACCGTGCTGGTGGGCCAGGCCGTCGCCGGCTGGCACCACGACCTCGTCGACCGCGACCGGGACCGTCGCCACCACCCCGGCCGCAAGCCGCTGACCGGTCCCTTCCTGGACCCCGGGACGGTCTGGTTCTCGATCGCCTGCGGCCTGCTGCTCGTGGTGCCGCTGGCCGTCAGCACCGGCGTGGTCGCCGGACTGACCTACCTCGCGGTGCTGCTGGTCACCCTGCTCGGCAACCTGGTGCTGCGCCGGGGCGTGCTGTCGTGGGTGCCGTGGGCGGTCTCCTTCGGCCTCTACCCGGCCTACCTGACCTACGGCGGCTGGGGCGGGGACCACCTGGGCTCACCACCGTCGGTCCTGGCCACCGTCCTCGCCGCGCTGCTCGGCGTCGCGGTCCACCTGGCCCGCTCCGCGCCCGGCCTCGTGGTCGACCACGAGGAGGGCTGGCGCACCCTGCCGGTCCGGGTCGCGCTCCGGGTCGGTGCCGGCCGGGTGCTGCTGCTCGGCGGCGTGCTCGGCCTGGCCCTGGCCGCGGCGCTGCTCGCGGTCGGTCTCGGCGACGGCTCCTCCTGACCCGCACCCGGGAGCAGCCGTGAGGGTGCGGCGGCCGGACGCTAGGCTTGCGCCTGCCGACCACGGTCGGTCCACGACCTCCCGCAGACCGAGAAGAGCCAGCTGACATGACTCGCCGATCTCCCCTCGCCCGCCGCCTCGTCCCGGCGTCGGCGCTCCTCCTCGTCGGCGCCCCGGCGCTGGTCTCGTGCGGCTTCGACTACCAGACCAACCAGGTCAACACGCTGTCGCACGACGTGGCCCAGCGCGGCGGGACGCTCGACGCGCTCGGCGCCGTCCTGGTCTCGGCCCAGCCGGGCTCCGGGACGCTGGTGACGACCTTCGTGAACCAGGACCCGGATGCGGCGGCCACCGTCGAGTCGCTGACCGGCACCGGCGAGCCCGTGGTGGACGCCCCCGACTTCGAGCCGATCGAGGTCGCTCCGCAGGAGCGGGTCACCACCACCGACCAGGAGGGCGTCGGCATCGGCGGCATCACGGTCCAGGGCGACTTCGTCCCCGGCGACTTCGCCCCGATCGAGTACACCCTCAGCGACGGCACCACCATCGCCCTGGAGATCCCGGTCGTGCCGGGCTGCCGGCAGTGGGAGGGGGTCGACACGTCCTCCGACGCCGACGCCCTGCAGCCCGAGGCAGCGGAGGTCGGGCTCGAGGAGCCGGAGGGCACCGAGGAGACCGCCGAGGAGCCCGCCCAGGAGCCCGAGACCGGGACGACCGCCTGGGACTGCGAGCTGCCCGAGCCGTTCCACCACTGACCCGCACCCGCGCCGTACGCCCGTCGTCGCCCCACCAGACCGCCGGGAGGCACCCGATGACCCACACCCTGGTCCTGCTCCGTCACGGCGAGAGCGAGTGGAACGCCAAGAACCTGTTCACCGGCTGGGTCGACGTGCCGCTGAACGAGAAGGGCCGCGGCGAGGCGGCCGCGGGCGGGCGGCTGCTGCGCGAGTCCGGCGTGCTGCCCGACGTGGTGCACACCTCGCTGCTGCGTCGCGCGATCAGCACCGCCCACCTCGCCCTCGACGAGGCCGATCGGCACTGGATCCCGGTGCGCCGCTCGTGGCGCCTCAACGAGCGCCACTACGGCGCGCTCCAGGGCAAGGACAAGAAGCAGACCCTCGCGGAGTACGGCGAGGAGCAGTTCATGCTGTGGCGGCGGTCCTTCGACACCCCGCCGCCCGAGCAGGACCCGGCCGACGAGTACTCCCAGGCCGGGCTGCCGCAGTACGCCGACCTCGGCGAGGACATGCCCCGCACCGAGTGCCTCGCCGACGTGATCACCCGGTTCCTGCCCTACTGGGAGTCCGCCGTGGTGCCCGACCTCCGCGCCGGCAAGGTGGTGCTCGTCGCCGCGCACGGCAACAGCCTGCGCGCGCTGGTCAAGCACCTGGACGGGATCGGCGACGAGGACATCGCAGGGCTGAACATCCCCACCGGCCAGCCGCTGGTGTACCGCCTCGACGACGACCTCGCCCCGACCGTGACCGGGGGCGAGTACCTCGACCCCGAGGCCGCCGAGGCGGCCGCCGCCGCGGTCGCCAGCCAGGGGCGCTGACCGCGGCCGGGCGCGGCCCGGACCACGGCTCGACCGCGGGTCGGCCTCAGTCGACCTCGCCGGCGACCCGGCTCAGGCGCCGGAGGACGTACGCGGGTAGACGCCGGTGACGACGAACACGACGCGGTGCGCGACCGACACGGCGTGGTCGGCGATCCGCTCGTAGTAGCGGCCCAGCAGGGCCAGGTCGACGGCGGCCTCGACGCCGTGGGACCAGTCGTCGGAGAGCAGCTCGGTGAAGCTCTGCCGGCGCAGCTGGTCCATCACCTCGTCGTCGCGGCCGAGCTCGATCGCCGCCTCGACGTCGCGGTCGACGATGATCTTCGCGACGCGGCAGACCATGTCCTCGGCCGTCATCGCCATCTTGTTGATCGTGGGCTGCACCTCGCGGGGCACCGCCACCTCGGGCACGCGCAGGCGGGCGATCTTGGCGACGTGGACCGACAGGTCGCCCATCCGCTCCAGCTCGCTGACCATCCGCAGGCCCGCCACGACCATCCGCAGGTCGCCGGCGACGGGCTGCTGCAGGGAGAGCAGGTTGAACGCGGCGTCCTCGACCCGCTCGCGGGCCAGGTCGATCTCGCGGTCTCCGCTGATCACCTGCTGGGCGATCTCGGCGTCGCCCTCGGTGAGGGCGCGGGTGGCCAGGCCCACCGCCGTCTCGACGTTGCGGCAGATGCTCGCGAGGTCGGAGAAGATGGCGTCGAGCTGTTCGTGGAAGACGTCACGCATACCCAGAGCCTAGGCGCCGCGTCCCACGCCGCGGTGTCCTGCCGGGGAGATCGCCTGAACGAGCGGTGAACAGTGGGGATGCGCCGCTCCGCGCGACCGGGCCCGGGCACCGCCGCCACTACGCTCGTCGGTGTGGACCCGACGACGCAGGCCTTCCTGGCCGCGCTGATCGGCGCCGTCGTGGCCGGCGGCGCCGTGCTCGCGTGGCACGTCAGCGACCGGCAGCAGCGTGGCGCGACCGCCGGCGCCGAGCCGCTGCTGCCGCCCGGCGTCGCCGCCGTGCTCTCGGTGCTGCGCAGCAGCGCGGTCGTGGTCGACGACGCCGACCTCGTCGTCAAGGCCAGCGCCCCGGCGTACGCCCTCGGGCTGGTGCGCGGCACCGCGCTGGTCGCCGGCGAGCTGGCCGACCTGGTCACCCGGGTCCGCCGCGACGGGCAGATCCGCGAGACCGAGCTGGTGATGGAGCGGACCGGCGGCCCGCCGCGCCACGTCACCGCACGGATCGCGCCCCTGGGCCACCGCCTGGTCCTGGCGCTGGTCGAGGACCGGACCCGCGAGCGCCGTGTGGAGGCCGTACGTCGCGACTTCGTGGCCAACGTCAGCCACGAGCTGAAGACGCCGGTGGGCGCGATGCGCCTGCTCGCCGAGGCGATCCACGACGGCGCCGACGACCCCGAGGCGGTGCGCCGGTTCTCCCTGCGCATGGTCACCGAGGGCGAACGGCTCAGCCGCCTGGTGCAGCAGGTCATCGAGCTCTCCCGGCTGCAGGGCGACGAGCCCCTGGAGCGGCCCCTGCCGGTGGCGGTCGACGAGGTGATCGGCGTCGCGGTGGACACCTCCGCCATCGACGCCGCCGCGCGGCACGTCTCCGTGGTCACCGGGGGGCCGACCGGGCTCCGGGTGCAGGGCAACGAGGAGCAGATCACCGCCGCCGTGGCCAACCTGGTCGCCAACGCGGTGAGCTACTCCGAGCCCGGGGCGACGGTGCTGGTCTCCACCAAGGCCGTCGGCGAGGACCTCGAGGTGTCCGTGGTCGACCAGGGGATCGGCATCCCGGCCGGCGAGATCGACCGCATCTTCGAGCGCTTCTACCGCGTGGACCCCGCCCGGCACCGCTCCACCGGCGGCACCGGGCTGGGCCTGTCGATCGTCAAGCACGTGGCCGCGACCCACGGCGGGGAGGTACGGGTGTGGTCGGAGGAGGGGCACGGCTCGACCTTCACCCTGACCCTCCCGCTGGCCCAGGAGCGCCCGGTGGACCCCGCCGAGGACGACGAGGACGAGTCGGACGCGGGCACCCACGGGAGCGGCGACGGGCACCGCGGGACCGCACCTACCCCCATGATGGACACCACGGCCGCGCCGACGGCCGACGAGATGCAGGAGGACCGCCCGTGACCCGGGTACTCGTGGTCGAGGACGAGGAGAGCTACAGCGACGCGCTGTCGTACATGCTGCGACGCGAGGGCTTCGAGGTGGCGGTGGCCGCCGACGGCCACGCCGCGCTGGCGGAGTTCGACCGCAACGGCGCCGACGTGGTGCTGCTCGACCTGATGCTGCCGGGCATCCCCGGCACCGAGGTGTGCCGCACGATCCGGCAGACCAGCTCGGTGCCGGTGATCATGGTCAGCGCCAAGGACGACGAGGTCGACAAGGTGGTCGGCCTGGAGCTGGGCGCCGACGACTACGTCACCAAGCCGTACTCCCCGCGCGAGCTGGTCGCCCGGATCCGCGCCGTGATGCGGCGCGGGGCGGAGACCGAGGTGGTGCCGGACACGCTCGAGGCCGGCCCGGTGCGGATGGACGTCGAGCGGCACGTGGTGACCGTCGACGGCCGCGAGCAGCGGCTGCCGCTGAAGGAGTTCGAGCTGCTCGAGATGTTCCTGCGCAACCCGGGCCGGGTGCTCACCCGCGGGCAGCTCATCGACCGCGTCTGGGGCTCCGACTACGTCGGCGACACCAAGACCCTCGACGTCCACGTCAAGCGCCTGCGCGCCAAGCTCGAGCCCGATCCGGGCGAGCCGAGGCTGCTGGTCACCGTGCGCGGGCTGGGTTACAAGCTGGACCTGTAGCGGGCGGTTGCGGGGGCGGTCGGGCCCGCTCGGTGCGCCAAAGTCCCCGGCCGGCCGGGGACTTCTGAACATGTCGGCCTTTGCAATGGCCGACAGGCTCAAGACTTGCCCGTCAACCCCTACGCCTGCCTCTGCTGTGCCGACGGCAGTCGCTCGTCCCGTACGTCGCGTGTCGTGCGGGCTGACTGGGCCGGGAAGTCCCCGGCCGGCCGGGGACTTCCGAGCATGTCGGCCCTTGCAAGGGCCGACATGCTCCAAACCTGCCCGTCACCATGGAGCCTGAGGCGGCCGCCCCACCGTCACCTCGGCCGCCCCCACCGTCACCTCGGCCGGCCCCCACCGTCACCTCGGCCGGCCCCCACCGTCACCTCGGCCGGCCCCCACCGTCACCTCGGCCGGCCCCCACCGTCACCTCGGCCGGGTGGGAGCGTCATCTCGTCAGGCGCGGGCGAGGAAGGCGTCGATCGAGGCCGGGCCCAGCACGTGGTCGAGCACCGTGGCGGCGCAGCCCACCAGGCCGGCCCGGTCGCCGAAGGTGGCGGGGAGGATCTGGAGGTCGCGGGTGGCCAGGGCCGCGGCGCGGGCGTAGACCGACTCGCGCACCCCGGCGGCGTAGGTGTCGAAGACGACCGGCATGTCCCCGCCCAGCACGACCGCCTGCGGGTTGAGCAGGTTGATCGCGACGGCGAGCAGGTCGCCGAGGTGCCGCCCGCTCTCGCGCAGGAGGTGGCGGGCCTCGCCGTCACCGGCCAGGGCCAGCTCGACCACGTCGCGGACGTGGGTGACCTGGCGGCCCTGCTCGGTCATCCGGGCCACCAGGGCCCAGCCGCCGGCGACCGTCTCGAGGCAGCCCGTCGCGCCGCAGCGGCAGGTCCGCTCCCCACCGGCGTCGACCGCCGTGTGGCCGATCTCCCCCGCGGCGCCGAGGTGCCCGGTCAGCACCTGGCCGCCGGCCACGATGCCGAGGCCGAGCCCGGTGGAGGCCTTCACCACCAGCACGTCCTCGAGCGCGCCGGTGCGGCCCATCCGCTCGGAGCGGGCCAGCGCGTCGGCGTCGTTGGCCAGGAACAGCGGCGGCGGGCCGTCGTCGTCGGTGAGACCGCTCGGCACGACGTCGGCGAGGTACGGCGCCAGCTCGACGCCGCCCCAGCCCGCCATGACCGGCGAGTCGATGCTCGTGCCCCGTACCCCGTCGACCGTGCCCGGCAGGCTCACACCGAAGCCCACGACCCGGCGCGGCGGGTGCTCGAGGCCCGCCAGCAGCACCCGCAGGCCCTCGGCCACCGCCGGCATCAGCTCCTCCGGACCGGCCCCGGCCGGGTGCTCGCGCGAGCTGGTGGCCAGCGGCGTGGCGGCGAGGTCGAACACGCCGAGCTGGGTGCGGGAGCGTCCGAGCGCCGCGGTGAGCACGACCCCGAAGCCGGTGTCGAAGACCAGCTCGGTGGGCGGACGCCCGCCGGTCGAGGCCAGCTCGTCGCCGGACCGCAGCAGCCCGGCGGCGCTCAGCGCGGCCAGGCGGGAGGACACCGCGGTCCGGGACAGCCCGGTGAGCCGCCCCAGGTCGGCCCGGGTCGAGGCCCGCCCCGTGCGCACCAGGCGCAGCAGCTCACCGGTGCTCGAACCGGCGTCACGGGCCCGGCGCACCTCGTGCTCCAGCGCGGACTTCGGGGACGGCCTCATCGGGACCATTGAACCACCGTCACCCCGAAGACGGCCAACTTCTGCATCTTATGTACCTAAGCATGTTGCATCTCGCCCGTAAGGTCCTTACCGTGGAACACATGTCCGACCTCGCCCCCCCGCCCCCGACCCCCCAGGTCTGCGACTTCGTCGTCTTCGGCGGGACCGGCGACCTGTCGCTGCGCAAGCTGCTGCCGGCGCTGTACCGCCGCGAGCTCGAGGGCGGCCTCCCCGAGGACACCCGGATCATCGGGGTCTCCCGCGCCCACCTCGACGACGAGGCGTACCGCGCCGTGGTCCGCGACGCCCTCTCCGCCCACGTCGAGGCCAGCGACCTGTACGACGGCGCCGTGGACCGGCTGCTGGGCCGGCTGCACCACGTGCCGATGGAGTTCGACGACCCCGCCCAGTGGCACCTGCTGCACGGCCTGCTCAAGGACCGCCCGGACGTCGAGCAGGCCGTGACGGTCTTCTACCTCGCGGTCGCCCCGTCGGTCTTCGGCCTGATCTGCGACCAGCTCGACGAGGTCGGCCTGGTCACCGAGCGCTCCCGGGTGGTGATGGAGAAGCCGATCGGGCACGACCTGGCCTCCTCGCAGCAGGTCAACGACGCGGTCGGGCGGGTCTTCGACGAGTCGCAGGTCTTCCGCATCGACCACTACCTGGGCAAGGAGAGCGTCCAGAACCTCCTGGTCACGCGCTTCGCGAACACCTTCCTCGAGCCGCTGTGGAACTCCCGCTGGGTCGACCACGTCCAGATCACCGTGGCGGAGTCCCTGGGCGTCGGCGAGCGCGGGGCCTACTACGACCGCGCCGGCGCCCTGCGCGACATGGTCCAGAACCACCTGCTCCAGCTGCTGTGCCTGGTCGCCATGGAGCCGCCGACCTACATCGGCCGCGAGACCGTGCGCGACGAGAAGCTGAAGGTCCTCCAGGCCCTCAAGCCGATGACGCCCGCCGACGTCGACCGCGACACCGTGCGCGGGGCGTACGGCGAGGGTCTCGTCGAGGGGCAGCCGGTGCGGTCCTACGCCGACGACCTCGGCGAGGACGCCCCCGAGTCCGGCAGCACGACCGAGACGTTCGTGGCGCTGCGCACCGAGGTGCAGAACTGGCGCTGGGCCGGGGTGCCGTTCTACCTGCGCACCGGCAAGCGGCTGCCGCGCCGGACCTCCGAGATCGTGGTCGTCTTCAAGGCCCCGCCGCACCACATGTTCCCGCACAGCGAGGGCAGCGCCGAGCCGAACCGGCTGCACATCCAGGTCCAGCCCGACGAGGGCATGCGGCTGACGATGACGGCCAAGGAGCCCGGCCCCGGTGGCTACCGGCTGCGCCCGGTGTCGCTGGACCTCTCCTACGCCGACACCTTCGACCAGCGCTCCCCCGACGCCTACGAGCGGCTGATCATGGACGTCGTCAAGGGCAACGCCACCCTGTTCATGCGCCGCGACGAGATCGAGGCCGCCTGGAGCTGGGCCGAGCCGATCCTGGACCGCTGGACCACCGCCCCCGACCGCCCCCGCCGCTACGCCGCCGGCACCAGCGGCCCCACCGCGGCCACCGCGCTCATCGAGCGCGACGGCCGATCCTGGCAGGAGATCGAGTGAGCGACCCGACCCCCACCCCCGTCCCCCGTCCCGACCTGGCCCTCCCGGCCGTGCACCCCGTCGTGGCGGAGGTGACCGGGCGCCTCGTCGAGCGCAGCACGGCGAGCCGCGCGGCGTACCTGCGCCGGGTCCGCGCCGGCGTCGCCGCCGGCGCCGCGAACGGCGCCGCCCGGGCCGACCTCGGCTGCGCCAACCTCGCGCACGGCTTCGCCGCCGCCGAGCCCGGTGAGAAGTCCGGGCTCCGCGGGCGCACCAAGCCGAACGTGGCCGTGGTGACCTCCTACAACGACATGCTCTCCGCGCACCAGCCGTACGGCAGCTACCCGCCGGTGCTCAAGCAGGCCGTGATCCGCGCCGGGGGCATCGCCCAGGTCGCCGGCGGGGTGCCGGCGATGTGCGACGGGATCACCCAGGGCCGCGACGGCATGCAGCTCTCGCTCTACAGCCGCGACGTGATCGCGATGTCGACGGCGATCGCGCTGTCCCACGACATGTTCGACGCCGCGCTGATGCTCGGCGTCTGCGACAAGATCACCCCCGGCCTGCTGATCGGCGCGCTCTCCTTCGGCCACCTGCCCACGGTGTTCGTGCCGGCCGGGCCGATGACCTCGGGCCTGCCGAACAAGGAGAAGGCCGCGGTCCGCCAGCGGTACGCCGAGGGGCTGGTCGGGCGCGAGGAGCTGCTCGAGGCCGAGTCCGCGTCGTACCACTCGCGCGGGACCTGCACCTTCTACGGCACCGCGAACTCCAACCAGCTGCTGATGGAGGTGCTCGGTCTGCACCTGCCCGGCTCCTCCTTCGAGAACCCCGACTCCCCGCTGCGCGAGCCGCTGACCCGGGCCGCCGCCGCGCGCGCCGTGGCGCTGTCGGTGCAGGGCGCCGCGAAGCACGACGCCGCCCCGACCCCGATCGGTGAGCTGGTCGACGAGAAGGCCGTGGTCAACGCCTGCGTGGCGCTGCTGGCCAGCGGCGGCTCGACCAACCACACGATGCACCTCGTCGCGATCGCCCGCGCCGCGGGCATCGCGCTGACCTGGGACGACTTCTCCGACCTCTCGGCGGTCGTGCCGCTGCTGAGCCGGATGTACCCCAACGGCTCCGCCGACGTGAACCACTTCCACGCCGCCGGCGGCATCGGCTTCCTGGTGCGCACCCTGCTCGGGTCGGGCCTGCTGCACGAGGACGTGGAGACCGTCGTCGGGCGCGGGCTGGCCCGCTACACCTGCGAGCCGGAGCTCGGCGCCGACGGCACCCTGGCCTGGCGCGAGGGCGCGACCGCCTCGCTCGACACCGACGTGCTGCGCGGCGTCGAGGCGCCGTTCAGCCCCGACGGCGGGCTGCGGATGCTGCGCGGGCCGCTGGGCCGCGCGGTCGTCAAGGTCTCCGCCGTCGCCGAGGAGCACCGCGTGGTCACCGCGCCGGCGATGCTCTTCGAGCACCAGGACGACCTGCTCACGGCCTTCGACGCGGGCCGGCTCGACGGGCGCGACCTGGTCGCGGTCGTGCGCTACCAGGGCCCGGCCTCGAACGGGATGCCCGAGCTGCACAAGCTCACCCCCGCCCTCGGGGTCCTCCAGGACCGCGGGCAGCGGGTCGCGATCGTCACCGACGGCCGCATGTCGGGCGCCTCCGGCAAGGTCCCGGCCGCCATCCACGTCACGCCCGAGGCCGCCCTCGGCGGGCCGCTGGCCCGGGTCCGCGAGGGCGACCTGATCACCCTCGACGCCGAGGCCGGCACCCTGACGGTGGCCACCGACGACGACTTCGAGACCCGCGAGTCCACCGGCCGCCCGCCCCAGGGCGAGGAGTGGGCCGGCACCGGCCGCGAGCTCTTCGCCGCCTTCCGCGCCACCGTCGGACCGGCCGACGAGGGCGCCAGCGTCTTCGCCGCCGTCGACGCCACCCCGAGGATCCAGGAGGTCCGCGTTGACCAGCACGTCTGAGCCCACCAGCCCCGCCGCACCCGGGTCGCTGCTGTCCGTCGCACCGGTCGTGCCGGTGGTCGTCATCGACGACGTGGACCACGCCGTGCCGCTGGCCCGCGCGCTCGTGGCCGGCGGCCTGCCGATCATCGAGGTCACGCTGCGCACCCCGGCCGCGCTCCCGGCGATCCGCGCGATCGCCGCCGAGGTCCCCGAGATCCTCCTCGGCGCCGGCACCGTCTGCACGCCCGCCCAGGCCGGCCAGGCCGCGGCCGCCGGCGCGCAGTTCCTGGTCTCCCCCGGCGCCACGCCCGGGCTGCTCGACGCGATGCTCGGCACCGGCCTGCCGTTCCTGCCCGGCACCTCCTCGGTGTCCGAGGTGCTCACGGTGCTCGAGGCCGGGGTGACGGAGATGAAGTTCTTCCCCGCCGAGGCCTCCGGCGGCGCCCCCTGGGTCAAGGCCGTCTCCGGCCCCGTCCCCGCGGCCCGGTTCTGCCCGACCGGCGGGATCACCGCGGCCAGCGCCCCGGCGTACCTCGCCCTGCCGAACGTGGGCTGCGTCGGGGGCTCCTGGCTGACCCCGCAGGACGCGCTGCTCACCGGCGACTGGGCGCGGGTCGCGACGCTCGCCGCCGAGGCGGCCGCGCTGGGCTGAGGGCTCCGCCGGGCACCCACCGAGGGGTGGTCGGCGTCGCGGCCTACGCTCCCCTGGTGTCCCGCCCCGCTCCCCGCTGGCTGCCGCTGCTCGCGGTCGGCTGCACCCTGGTCCTGTGGGCCTCGGCCTTCGTCGCGATCCGCCACCTCGGGCGCGACTTCTCCCCCGGCGCGCTGTCGCTGGGTCGGCTGCTCGTGGGGTCGCTGACCCTGGCCGTGGTGGTGGCGGTGACCCGGCGGCGTACGCGCCGTGCGCTGGTGCGTCCCACCGGTCGCGAGGCGCTCGCGCTCGGCGCGATCGGGGTGCTCTGGTTCGGCGTCTACAACCTGGCCCTGAACGAGGGTGAGCTGCGCGTGGACGCCGGGACCGCGGCGATGCTGATCCAGGTGTCACCGGTGCTGATCGCGCTGCTCGCCGCGCTCTTCCTGGGCGAGCGGTTCACCGGCGCCCTGGCCCTCGGCCTGGCCCTCGCGTTCGGCGGGGTGGCCCTGATCGCGGCGGCCGGTCCCGCCGACGGCGACCGCGACGTCGTCGGTGTCGCGCTGGTGCTGCTCGCCGCGGTGGTCTACGCGGTCTCGCTGGTGCTGCAGAAGCCCCTCGTACGCCGGATCCCGGCGCTCCAGGTCACCTGGGCGGCCTGCACCGTCGGCGCGGTGGTGTGCCTGCCCTGGGCCGGCGACCTGCTCGACCAGCTCCGCGCCGCACCCGCGTCCTCGGTGTGGTGGGTGGTGTACCTCGGGGTGTTCCCGACCGCGCTGGCCTTCACCACCTACGCCTACGCGCTGGGCCGGATGGACGCCACGCGCCTGGGCGTGACCACCTACCTGGTGCCGCCGATCACGATCGTGCTGGGCCTGCTGCTGCTCGGGGAGGCACCGCCCGCGCTGGCCTACGTCGGGGGGCTGCTGGCCCTGGTCGGGGTGACGGTCGCCCGGCGCCGCCCCGCCGCGACGACGGCCGCGGCTCCCGTCGCCGCACCCGTCGACGCACCGGTCGTCGACCCGGGACCGACCGAGGTCAGGTCGCCAGCGCGACCGTGAGCCGCTCGCGCAGCGACTTCGTCGCCCGGCTGCGCAGCTGGCTGACCCGGGACTCCGTCACCTGGAGCACCTGGCCGATCTCGGCGAGGGTGAGGCCCTCGAAGAAGTAGAGGGCGATCACGACCTGGTCCCGCTCGGGCAGCTCGCGCACGGCGTCGCGCAGCACCTCGCGGGTGCCCTCGTCCTCGAAGGCCTCCTCGAGCCCGGGGGCCTCGTCGCCCATCTCGGCGATCTCCTCGTCCCCGCCGGCGCCCATCTGGGTCGGCTTCGCGACGAGGTCGCGCAGCTCCCCGAGCCCGACGCCGAGGCGGCGGGCCAGCTCGACGTCCTCGGGGTCGCGGCCCAGCTCGCGGTGCAGGGCGGTGCGGGCCTCCTCGACCGCGCGCAGCCGGGTCCGCACCGAGCGGGGCACCCAGTCCGCGCTGCGGATGGAGTCCAGGATCGCGCCCCGGATCCGCGGGACCGCGTAGGTCTGGAACTCCCAGCCCGCGGTCCGGCTCGAACTTCTCGATGGCGTCCATCAGCCCGAAGACGCCCTCGGAGACCAGGTCCGCGGACTCCACGGTGGCCGGCAGCCCGCTGCGGACACGGCCGGCGACGTACTTGACCAGCGGCGAGTACTGCATCACCAGCCGGTTGCGCAGCTCCACGTCACCGGTGGCCTTGTACTCGGTCCAGGTCTCGTCGAGGTCCGGGCGCGCGGCCCGGGGCGTCGTGGGGGACATCAGGCGGCACCCGGTGCGAGCACCGACAGCGCCGCCGACGGGTCGCTGCGGTAGCGCGCGATCAGGGCGGTCGTGCTCTCGTCGAGGCGCGCGAAGAGCGCGCCGCGGTACGCGGTGAGCTGGCGCTCCGCGGCGCGCAGCCGCTCCAGGACCACGCTGGCCTCGGCCGGGCTGGTGGGCGGTGCCCACACCTCGGCGAGGTCGGGCAGCTCGGGGAGGGGGTCGGCGGCCCGGACGCGCAGCAGCGCGCTGCGCCCGGCGCCGGTGGCGGTGTCGCCCAGCACGCGGACGAGGTCGTCGAGCCCGATCGCGGCCGCACCGCCCGTACCGCTCCCGCCGGCCTGGATCAGGTCCAGGCGGGCGTGGACGACGCGGCGCCAGTACGAGGCCCGGTCCTCCTCGTCGCGCAGGCTCTGGCGGTAGGCGCGCAGCCCGGGCAGCGTGAGGTCGTCGAGACGGGGGGCCTCGCCGACGTCGAGCGTGCCGGGACCGGTGGCGGTGTCGTCGTTCACCGTGCTCCTCGTGCCGGGCCGCGGCGAGGGTGGGGTGGGCCGCGGGCCGTGCCCCGCATGCTGCCAGCCGCAGACGGCGTCGTCCCGGTGTTGACCGCAGGTCGTGGCCGGTCGGCCGGATCCCGGCCCGGTCGAGGGTGGCGAGGTCCGACCGAGCGGGAGTCGCGCGGTGTCCAGGAATCCCCTGGACGGCGACCGGCCGGCAGGACTCAAGTCCCGACCTGGTGGACCCGATGACCCTCTCGACCACGGGATCGCGTGGACCGCCGAGCCACCGCGGAGACCAGCATGCGCCTCACGACCGCACCCGGGCGTCCGTGGTGACCGGGCTGCGCGAGGTGCGCGGGGTGCTGCGCGGCGTGGTGCGCCGGTGGGGCAGCCGCGACAACGACCCGCTGACCGGGCTGCCGGACCGCGGGGTGCTGCGCGACCGCGGCCCGCTGGCCCTCGCCCTGGCACGCGCCTCCGGGCGCCCGGTGGCGCTGCTGCTGCTCGACCTCGACGGCTTCAAGCGGATCAACGACCTGCTCGGGCACCACGAGGGGGACGCGGTGCTGGTCGAGGTGGCCCGTCGCCTCAGCGACCGTGGTCGGCGCCCAGGACCTGCTGGTGCGCCTCGGCGGCGACGAGTTCGCGGTGCTGACCGCGCCGCTCGCGGCGCCGGACGGCAGCCGCCGACCTGGCCGCCCGGACGTGGTCGCCGTCGTCGCGGAGCCGCTCGCAGGTCGAGGAGCTGGAGGTCGCCGTCACCGCCTCGGTGGGTGTCGCGCTGCTCGACCGGGACGGCAACACGCTGGAGGAGGCTGACCCGGGCCGCGGACCAGGCGATGTACGCCGTCAAGCGCTCCGGCGGCGACGCCCCCTCCCCCACCGGCGACCCCACCGACCCGGTCCTCGCCGCTGTGCACGGCCCGCGCCTGCTGGCCGAGCTGCGCGAGGCGGTCGCGCGCCGGCGACCTCGCCGTGCACTACCAGCCGCAGGTCGACGCACGTTCCGGGCGCCGTCACCGGGTACGAGGCGCTGGTGCGGTGGGAGCACCCCCAGCACGGGCTGCTGCTCCCGCGCCACTTCCTGCCCCAGGCCGAGCGCAGCGGCCTGCTCGGCCCCCTCACCGAGGTCGTGCTCAACCGGGCCCTGGCCGACCTCGCCCTGCTGCGCACTCCTCTCCCCCGGGGCGGGGCTGGTCGCTGAACGTCTCCGCGCGTCACATGGCCGCCGCGCGGCCTGGTCACCGACCTGATCGAGCGGATGCGCACCGGGCCGGGCACGACCCGTCCGGAGCTGGTCCTCGAGATCACCGAGGCGGCCACCCGGCCGACCCCCGGACGTGGCCGGCGCTCTTCGAGGAGGTGCACGAGGCGGGGGTCCGGGTCAGCGTCCACGGGTTCGGCCGCGACTCCTCCTCGCTGCGCTCGCTGTGGACCTTCCCCGCGGTGCGTCAGATCAAGATCGACCCCGGGTTCATCGCGACCTGCTCACCGACCCCACCACCGAGCGGCAGGTGCGCGGCATGGTCAGCGCCGCGCACGCCCTCGACGTCCAGGTCGTGGCCGAGGGCGTGGAGACCGGCGGCGCGGTCGCGCGGCTGCAGGGAGCTCGGCGTGGACACCCTGCAGGGACGGTGGCTCAGCCCGGCCGCCGACCCTGCCGAAGCTCGCCCGTCACGCCGCGCACTGGTCGGCGGTGACCGCGCAGGTGCGGCGCACGGCGCCGGGGCCCGTGAGGTCGGGCGACGGAGCCCCGACGGACCGATCTCGCACTGGTCTGGACCAGGTGGCGGGATCGTGGGTTCCCCGGCACGGCCCGCAGCGATGGGTTTCACTGCTGCTACCGGTATGCGGGGGTGTCCGGGCCGACCCGCCACCCGACCCACGGAGGACCCATGCGCTCACCCGTGCTCCTGGTGGGCCGACGCCGCCGCGGTGCGCCGCGTCCGGGACGACTTCATCTCCGGCGGGCTGCTCAACCCGGTGGTGGCCTGCGCCGACGGCGAGGCGGCGGTCGCCTACCTGCTCGGCCCGGCGAGTACGCGTGCCGCGAGCAGCACCCGCTGCCCTCGGTCGTGGTCAGCGACCTCGCCCTCGCCTCCGGCAGCGGCCTGGAGGTCCTGCGCCTGTGCGGCCGACGCCGGGCTCGCCCGGCCCCCCGGTCGTCGTCGGCACCGACGCGGGCGAGGAGGAGATCGCCGCGCTGCACGAGCGGCGCCCGCCTACCTCTCGCACCACGTCGCGGACCGCGCGCTGCTCGACGTCATCCGCGGCCTCACCTGCCGTGGTCCCTGGGCCGGCGGTGGCCTGAGGGGCGGTTCGACCGCGCGACCCTCGGCCTGACCGACCCCCGCCCGCACGCCACCGCGTCGAGGAGCGTGCTGCGGGCCGGCCCGCCGGGCCACCGCCTCGTGCTGCTCGCGGCTCGGTCTCTAACGCCGAGGACCTCGCCGACGCCTACGGCCACGAGGCGCTCGCCTCGGTGACCCGACAGGTCGTGGACCGGGTGGCCCACGACGTCGGCAGCGACGCGACCGTGCGGATGACCGCTGCTCGCCGCTCGGCGGCTTCCTGGTCGCCGGGTGCTCGCCGGCTCCGTGGGGCGCGACCCCGCCGACGATCGAGGCGGTCGCCGCCTGCCGGGCCGGGTTCGCGGCCTGCCGGGGAGCGGCGACGCCCGCGTGTGGCCCGTGGTATCGGCCGCCCTGCGCGCCTGCCGTCCCGGTGAGGCCGCCGCCCGCCATGCGGGAGGACGCGAGCCTGCACGAGACCGGGCGCCACCACCGCGGGAGCGTGCGATGGGCCGCCCAGGCCGCGCAGCCGGACAGGACGCCCGGCGCGGGAGCGCCGTGTCGTCGCGAGCTGGGGCTGGTCGCCGACCTCGCCACCGCGCTGCTCGAGGACCCCGCCCAGATCTCGCTGGCCTACCAGCCCGTCCACGACCTGCGCAGCCGCACGCTGGTCGGCGCCGAGGCGCTGCTGCGCTGGCACCACCCCGCGCGCGGCGCGGTCTCGCCGCTGACGCCGTCGAGGCCGCCGAGCGGACCGGGCTGATCCCGCGCTGGGCCGGCTGGTGCTCGAGCTGGCCCTGGCGCAGACCGCCGCGTGGCTCGGCCACGTCGGGCCGGCGTTCCGCATCCACGTCAACGTCTCCGCCCTGGAGCTGCGCGCCGGGCTACGTCGAGCACCTCGCCGCTGCGCTGACGGCGCCGGCACCCCGGCGAAAGCTGCTGCTGGAGATCACCGAGACCGCGCTGCTGACCGAGGACCAGCACGTCTGCGCCACCCTCTACCGGCTGCACGCGCTCGGCGTCGGCCTGGGCATCGACGACTTCGGCACCGGCTACTCCTCGATCTCGCAGCTGCACCGGCTGCCGATCGACACCGTCAAGATCGACCGCTCGCTGGTCAGCGACATCGCCACCTCCGCCACGGACTTCGCCATGATCCGCGCCGTGCTCGGCCTGCTCGGCACCACGCAGGTCACCGTCGTCGCCGAGGGCATCGAGGACGCCGTGCAGGCCTCCCACCTGCAGGCCATGGGCGCGATGTTCGGCCAGGGCTACCTCCTCGGGCGTCCGATGCGCCCCGAGGTCTTCATGCCGGCCGTCGCGCCGTGGGCCGCGCCGCGCCGGCACGAGGGCCTGACGCGTACGTCGCCGCGCGGTGTCCGCCGGCCGGGCTCGTCCCCGGACTCCAGCCAGCCGCGGAAGGCCTCGAGGTTGGCGGTCGACTCCCCGCGCAGCCGCCGCCAGTCCCACTCCTTGCGGATCGAGGTCGCGAAGCCGAGCTCGAGGATGGTGTTGAACGACTCGTCGGCGGTGGTGAGCACCGAGCCGAGCAGCCGGTCGAGCTCGTCGGCGTCGTCGAGCACCGAGCAGCGGCAGCCGGGCGTCGAGGTAGATGTCGCCGAGGTGGTCGAGGGCGAAGGCGACGGCGTAAGGTCTTCAGGTTGCGCTCCAGCAGCCAGCGGTAGACCCGCTCGTGGTTCTCGTCGGGCTTGCGGCACACGAACGCGTGCACGCCCAGCGCGTGCGCGCCGACGTCGAGGCGCACCGGGGTCTGCAGCTTGCGCTCGCCGGGCAGGGCGAAGGAGAACACGCCGGCGGCCGTCTCGCTCGTACTCGAGCTCGTTGGCCTCGAGGTAGGCGCGCAGCGCCGCGATCCGGCGCTCGCTGCTCGGCGGCGCGTCGGCGGTCGGCGCAGTCGCCGTCGGCAGCGGTCGTCCGCTCACGGCCCGACTCTCGCATGAGGCTGCGCGCCTGGTCGTAGACCTCCAGCGTGCGGGCGGCGGTGGCCTCCCAGGAGAACTCCCGGGCCTGGGCCAGCGCCCCGGCGCCGAGCCGCGCAGCCGGTCGGGGTCGTCGAGCAGCGCGCTCGCAGGGCCGCGGCCCAGCGGCCGGGTCGTGGCCGTCGACGAGCAGCCCGCTGACGCCGTCGCGCACGACGGTGGTCAGGCCGCCGACGGCGGCGGCGACCACGGGGGTGCCGCAGGCCTGGGCCTCGGCGGCGACCAGGCCGAAGGACTCGTTGTAGGACGGGACGGCGACCAGCGTCGCCGGCGGCGTACCAGCGGGCCAGGTCGGCCTGGGCGACCGGCGGCACGAAGCGCACCACGTCGGCGATGCCCGAGCTCGTCGGCCAGCGTGGACCAGGCTGGCCGGGCGGTCCAGCCCGCTGCCCGACGGGCCGCCGACGATCGGCACGACCAGTCGCGCGCGCAGCCGGGGCGCGCGCTCGAGCAGCGCGGCGACCGCGCGGAGCAGCACGTCGGGCGCCTTCAGCGGCTGGATCCGGCCGGCGAAGAGCAGCACCGTCGCGTCGGCGGGCAGGCCGAGCGCGCGCGCGCGGCGGCCGGGTCGCGCGGGCGGAACACGTCGAGGTCGACGCCGGGGTGCACGACCTCGACGCGGCCGGGGTCGGCGTCGTAGAGGTTGATCAGCTGCTTGGCCTCGAGGTCGGTGTTGGCGATCAGCACGTCGGCGGCCTCGACGACCTGCTCCTCGCCGATCACCCGGGCGGCGGGCTCGGGGGTGTCGCCGGCGGCGAGCGCGTCGTTCTTGACCTTGGCCATCGTGTGCATCGTGTGCACCAGCGGCACGCCCCAGCGGTCGCGGGCCAGCGCGCCGACCTGGCCCGGAGAGCCAGTAGTGGGAGTGCACGACGTCGTAGTGCCCGACGGGCTGGGCGGCCTCGGCGCGCAGCACCTCGCGGGCGAAGACGCACAGCTGGGCGGGCAGCTCGTGCTTGGTCAGGCCCTCGAAGGGCCCGGCGTGGATGTGGCGCACGGTGACGCCGTCGGTCGGCGGCGCACGACGGCGGCAGCGCCGAGCTGGTGGCGCGGGTGAAGATGTCGACCTCGACGCCGCTGCGCGGCGAGCCGGCGGGACAGCTCGATGACGTAGACGTTCATCCCGCCGGCGTCGCCGGTGCCGGGCTGGTCGAGCGGGGAGGTGTGCAGGCTGATCATCGCCACACGGCGATGCGGGTCTCACGTCGCCTGCACCTCCTCGCGGTGCCGGGCTCGCTCGCCGGCGGGCACGCTCCGGCCCAACCCTGCACCCGCCGCACCGCGCAGTCCCCGCGACCGCCGCGTGCCACAATGGGCGCATGGAGACCACGCACCCACCGCCTCGCCGTCGTCACCGGAGCCAGCAGCGGCATCGGCGCCGCCACCGCCCGCGCCCTGGCCGCCGCGGGCTTCCACGTCGTCTGCGCGGCCCGCCGCACCGAGCGGGTCGCGGCGCTGGCCGAGCGAGATCGGCGGCACGGCCGTGACCTGCGACGTCACCGACGCCGACGTCGGTGGCCGCGCTGGCCGACGCCGGTCGGCGGCGCGGCTGGACGTGCTGGTCAACAACGCCGGCGGCGCCTTCGGGCTCGAGCCCGGTCGCCGAGGCCGACGCCGAGCGAGTGGCGCGCGATGTACGAGGTCAACGTGATCGGGCTGATGCAGGTCACCCGGGCGCTGCTGCCGGCGCTGATCGCCGCGGCGCCGGCGTGATCCTGAACGTCGGCTCGACCGCCGGCCGGGTCGCCTACGAGGGCGGCGGCGGCTACACCGCGGCCAAGCACGGCACCCAGGTCGTCACCGAGACGCTGCGCCTGGAGCTGTTCGACCAGCCGGTGCGGGTCTGCGAGATCGCGCCCGGGCATGGTGCGCACCGACGAGTTCGCGCTGGTCCGCTTCGACGGCGACCAGGACGAAGGCCGACGCGGTGTACGCCGGCGTCGCCGAGCCGCTGATCGCCGAGGACGTCGCCGACGCGATCGCCTGGATGGTCACCCGCCCCGCCCACGTCAACATCGACGAGCTGGTGATCCGCCCGCGCGCCCAGGCCGCCCAGCACAAGGTGCACCGCGTCTGACCGGCCGTGCGGCCGGCCGTCCGGCGCGGCCGCGACGCGTCGGGAACGTCGTCTCGAGGCACCGCGCAGCGTCATCTCGGCTGTCCGCGAGCGCCAGCTCGGGCGGGCGTGGGATGACTGACGCGCCGTGCAGACCATCGGACTCGATCGGCGGGATGAGCTGGGAGAGCAGCGCGGTCTACTACGAGGCACTGAACCGCGGCGTCGAGCAGCGACTGGGCAGCCTCACCTCGGCCAGGACCGTGATGAGCGTCGGTCGACTTCGCCGAGGTCAACGCCCTCGCAGGAGGCGGAGCGCTGGGACGAGGTCGCCGAGATCCTGGCCGACGCCGCGCAGGGCGTCGAGCGCTGCCGGCGCCGACTTCCTGATGCTGTGCACCACGACCTTCCACCGGGTCGCCGAGCAGGTCGAGGACGCGGTCGACATGCCGCTGCTGCACCTCGCTGACGTCATGGCCGAGGCCGTGCCTGGCCCAGGGGCTCGACGAAGGTCGGCTTCATCGGCACCCGGTGGCGATGTCGCGCAGCTTCTTCACCGACCGGATCGCGCAGCCACGGCCTCACCGTGCACGTGCCCGAACGCGCGCCACCACGAGGTGCTCGACGCGGATCATCTACGACGAGCTGGTGCACGGCAGGGTGCTCGACTCGTCGCGCCGTACCGTCGTCGGGCTGGTCGAGGAGCTGTGGGACGCCGGCGCCGGCGGGGTGATCCTCGGCTGCACCGAGCTGGAGCTGCTGGTGCGCCAGGCCGACGCCGAGCTGCCGCTGTTCCCGTGCACCACGCTGCACGTCGAGGCGGCGCTGCACCGCGCCTGCTGAAGCTACTGCGGTGCCGGCTCCCGCGTGCGTCGCCCGAGGGAGGCGATGGCCAGCAGGATCAGGACCGAGCCCGCGACGCCCGCCGGGCTGAGCCGCTCACCGAGGAACGCCACCGCCAGCAGCACCGCGGTCACCGGCTCGAGCAGGCTGGCCACCACCGCGGTGCCGCTGGCGGTGGTGCGCAGCCCGGTGAACAGCAGGGCGTAGGCGACCGCCATCGTCACCACGCCCAGGTCGACGATCCACCCCCACGACGCCGAGGTCCGTGGTCAGCACCGGCTCGCCCTGCAGCAGCGGCAGGCCCAGACCCAGGGGCAGCAGGACGCCGGCGGTGACGACCATCGTCGCGGTAGTGATGGTGAGGGTGTCCAGGCGCCGGGAGAGCGGGGCGCCGACCTCGGCGGAGAAGCCGTACGCTGCGCCGGCGGCGAGCGCGGCCAGCACGCCGACGACCGGTCGGGAGCCGGTGGCGCCGTCCCCGCCGGCCAGCCCGACCAGCAGCAGGCCGACCACGGCGACCGTCACCGTGGCCAGCGGCCCCGCGGCCGGGGGCCGGCGCTCGCGCACGCTGCCGACCACCAGCAGCAGGGCCGGGGCGAAGCCCAGGCAGACCACGGTCGTGATGCTGACGCCGGCCCAGAGGACGGCGACGAAGAACAGCTGCTGGAAGGTGGCGGTGAGCGCGCCGACCGCGACGACCCGCCGCCACTGCGGCCGGGCCAGCACCCAGCAGTCGCGCAGCCGCCCGAACGAGGCGGCCGCCGCCAGCAGCACCGCCGCGGCGACCAGGCCGCGCAGCGCACCCACGGTGAGCGGGGAGAGGCCGGAGGCCTCGACCGCCAGGGGCACCGCGGGCCCGATGGTGCCCCACAGGATCCCCGCCACGCAGACCAGCAGCAGCCCCCGGCCCAGCAGCGGGGAGGTGCGTCCGCCACGGGTGCTGGAGTCGTCACCGGCGCATCGTCGCAGCCCTCGGTGGTCGCCCCGGTAACGGGCCCCGCCTGCCGCCGCGGGGTCGACGCACCGCCTCACTCGGGCGGTCGTGGGCTCCGGGGACGCGCTCTCGCTGACGTCCACCCGGCTGCACTCGGCGGTCTGCGAGCGGACCTGGGCGTCGAGGTCCTCGAGCTGGTCCAGCAGCCCGACCAGCTCGTCGGGCCGGAAGTCACGCACGGCCCCGGCGACGTCGTCGATCAGGCGGGTGGCCTCGGTCAGGCTGTCCGCGGCGTCCTCGCAGGCCCCGGGCAGGGTCACCACCGTGTCCGCGGTCCCCTCACCGGGCTCGCCGGCGACGCCGCCGCCGGGGCGCCCCGCCGCGGTCTGCGGCACTCCCGCCGGGCTCGCTGGCCAGCACGACGACCGCGCCGAGGCCCAGGCCGACCAGGAAGGTCAGCGCGGGGAGGAGGCGTGCCGCCCACCGCTGCCACCCTGGTTCCTCGGCGCTCGATGATCGTGGTCGGCGGCGGGTCGGGCTGGTCATGACGTCTCCTGCGGCGGGTCCCGGGCCGGTGGCGGCCCTCGTTCGGGCTGGACCTGATGGTGCGCGGGTGACTGCCGGCTCTGGTAGGACAGGGTTCGTGTCGACGACCATACGGGTAGCTGCGGACCACCGGACCCTGCGGCTGCTCGACGCCGCGGTGCTGTTCTGGGTGGTGCTGTGGGTCGTCATCGGGGCCTGGACCGGCGTCACCCTGTGGCGGGCCGCCGACGTGGGCGACACCGTCGCCTCCTCCGGCCGGTCGCTGGTCTCCGTCGGGGAGGGGCTGCAGTCCCTGTCGGCGGTGCCCCTGGTCGGGGACCGCCCGGCCGAGATCGGCACCGAGGTGACCGAGACCGCCGGCGAGATCAGCGAGCGCGGCGACGAGGTCAAGGGACAGCTGCGCCAGCTCGGCGTCGTGCTCGGCATCGCCGTCGTCGGCATCCCGGTGACCCCCGTCGTCGGGCTGTACCTGCCGCTGCGGCTGCGGCGAGGGCGCGAGGTCGCCGGCATCCGCCGGCACCTGCAGCCACGCCGACGACCCGCGCTACGACCGCTACCTGGCCGACCGCGCCCGGGCCGCGCTGCCCTACGACACGGTCGCCACCCTCGACCCGTCGCCCGACGCCACGGCCCCGGAGCGCACCGCCGCGCAGGCGCGGGGCACCGACCGCGTCCTCGCCGACGCCGAGCTCGCCCGGCTCGGGGTACGCCGCCCCCCACCGCACGACCGTGACCCCCGGCCGGGCGGCGGCCTGGCCGGCGTCCTGGCCCGGGGCCTGGTCGCCGGTCGGTGGGTGGTCGTGGTGGCCTGGCTGGGCGTGGTCGGCGCGTGCCTGGCCCTGCTGCCCGCGCAGACCTCCGGGGGCGGTGGCCTGACCGGGCTGCTCTCCGGCGACACCCCCGCGGTCGAGGCCGAGCTGCGCTCGGTCGAGCTGTTCGGGTTCCCCCTGGTCGCGCGGACGGTGGTGGTCCAGCGCGACCCCTCGGGGTCTCGCCGTACGCCCAGGCCCGCACCGTGGTGCGCGCCCTCGCGGTCGACCGCGGGCGGGCCGGCGACGTCGCCCGGTCCTCGGCGCGATCCCGGTCACCAACACCCTGGGGCTGTTCCCGGGCTCCCGGGAGACGACACCACCTCGCTGACCTACCTGCTGTTCGGCCCCGACGCCACGCTCGGCCAGCGCACCCGCTCCGCGGAGAAGTACGCCAAGCGGTTCTTCACCGAGCGCGACGACGTGGTGGGGGTGACCGGGTCGGCGCCGGCCCGCCGCCGCAGGGCTCGATCATCCGCGACGCCCTGCCCGGGGTGGAGGCGATCACGCTGCTGGCGATCGTGCTGATCGTGGCGTTCGCGTTCCGGTCGGTGGTGGCCCCGCTGATCGCGCTGGCCGCGGCCGGGGTGTCCTTCGTGGTGACGCTGCGCCTCACCGCGTACTTCTCCGAGCGCTCGGGCTGGCCAGCCCCGACGAGCTCGAACCGGTGGTGATCGCGCTGCTGCTGGGCGTGGTCACCGACTACGTGATCTTCTTCTGCTCCTCCCTGCGCGACCAGCAGCCGGTGCGCGCGCAGGGCCCGGCGCCGAGGTGCGCGCCGCCGCGATCGCCGCGACCACGGCCGCCGTCGCGCGCTCCGGGCCGATCGTCGCGGTGGCCGGGCTCGCCGTGGCCGCCGGGACGGCCACGCTGCTGGCCGCGGAGTCGCCGTTCTTCCGCGCGCTCGGGCCGGCGCTGGCCTTCACCGTGACCGTCGGGCTGGTCGTGGCGATCACCCTGGTGCCGGCCCTGATGGCGATCCTCGGCGGCCTCGTCTTCTGGCCCCCGGCGCCGCCCGCGCGCCGAGCCGCGCCGACCGGGCGCGAGCGGCCCGGGCGGGGTGGTCGGGCGCGGTGGCGCGCGCGACCACGTCTGCACCCCGCGCTGGCCGGCGGCGGTGATCGACCGGTCCACCGCCTCGCGCCGCGCCGGCTGCTGGTCCTGGTGCCGCGCCTGGTCGGGCTCGCCCTGGCCGCGGGCCTGGTGCTGCGCCTGGACCTCGGCGTCTCGTTCATCGGCGCGCTCCCGCCGACGGCTCCGGTCCGCGCGACCGCCGCGAGGCCCAGGAGGGCTTCGCCGAGGGGATCCTGTCCCCCAGCGAGGTGCTCGTGGAGGGCGACGGACGTGGCCGAGCAGCGGGGCGGCCTGCGGCGGCTGGGCACCGCGCTGGCCGGTCTGCCCGGCGTCGCCGGCGTGCTCGGCCCGGGCTCGCAGCCGGGGCCGGTCGAGCGGCAGCTCCTGCTCTCCGCGACGGTGACGCCGCGCGCTTCCTGCTGATCCTGGACAGCGACCCGCTGGGCGCGGACGCGGTCGACCACCACCGACCTGCTGCAGGCCGCCCTCCCCGGCCTGCTGCGCCGGGGCCGGCCTCTCCGGGCACGGTCGCCCTGGCCGGCGACAGCGCGACCGCGGCGTACCTCGTCGCGCAGGCCGAGGCCGACCTGCTGCGGATCGCGGTCACCGCGGTGGTCGCGAACCTGCTGATGCTCCTGCTGTTCCTGCGCGCGGTCGTCGCGTCGGTGGTCCTGCTGGCCACCAGCGTGCTCTCGCTCGGCGCGACGCTGGGCGTGACCAGCCTGGTCTTCGAGATGGCCGCACCCGGGCAGGGGCTGACGTTCTACGTCCCGTTCGCGGCCGCCGTGCTGCTGCTGGCGTTCGCCTCCGACTACAACATCTTCACCGTGGGCCACGTCTGGGAGGACGCCGAGGGTCGCACCCTGCGCGCGGCGGTGCGCCACGCGCTGCCGTCCTCGGTGAGCGCGGTGGTGACCGCCGGGCTGGCCCTCGGCACCAGCTTCGCGGTGCTCTTCCTGGTCCCGCTCGCGCCGTTCCGCAGCTGGCGTTCGCGGTCGCGCTCGGGATCGCCCTGGAGGTCCTGGTGGTGCGGCTGCTGGTGGTGCCGGCGCTGCTCACCCTGCTCGGCCCGCGCGCCGCCTGGCCGAACCGCCGCTTCGGCTCGCGCCGGCGCCCCCACGGCCCCCCGGCCGGACCGGTGACGCCCCGGCCGAGATGACGCTCGCGGACGGCCCAGATGACACTCGCGACGACCGAAGTGACGCTCGCGGCGCTGGGGTCCCGGCTCAGCCCCGGGTGGGCAGGTGGGTTGGGGGAATTGTGGAGAAAGCTTGGCGGAGAGTGGAGCGTGGGGAGAAGGTGTGAATTTGGGTAAGCAGCGGGAAGAACGGGTGCGGGCACTGGAAGCTGGAGGGCACGGATGCGCGCGTGCAGCACGAGCGCGGCGAAGGACGACGAGGTGAAGCGGCGCGGAGCTCTGCGGCATGTGTGGGTGCGCAGCGGAGGAGGAAGAACTCGTGAACTCGTGATAGGCTGCGGTGTGAAGCAGTGAGGACGAACAGGGTGCGCGCAGCGGTGTGCGCGACACGGGCGGCAGGTGCTCGAACCCGGGCACGCGGCGGGCCGCGACGAACGACCTGAACCTCGGCTGGGACCTGCGGCTGCTCGGTGGCGACAGGCCCCACGCCCGTACGCGCCGGTCGCCGGCCAGCGCGTGGCGGGCGATCAGGCCGCCGCTGTGTGCCACCACCGCGACGTCGTCCAGGCCGAGGGCGTCGACGACCCGCGGACGGCCACCGCGTGGTCGGCGACGGAGAGTCGGGCGGTCCGGTGAACCGGCTGTCACCGGCCCGACAGGTCGACGACGTGGCACCGCAGGTGCGGGGTGAGCAGCGGCAGCAGGGACCGGAAGGTCGCCCCGGAGGCCGGCCAGCCGTGCACCAGCAGGACGTCGGGCCCGGACCCGACGCTGCGGACGGCGACCTGCCCGTTCCCGACGTCGACGTGGCGGGGCGGTGGCGCCCGGAACAGGTCGCTCGCCTCGGCGGTGGTCATCGTGCTCATCAGGGCTCCTCGGGGTCGGGTGGACCCGTCCGGCGCGGGCCGTGCTGCGACCTCACCCGTGGCCCGGCCCGGGGCAACGACGTGCGGAGGTAGGTGCCGGGGTCCGTCCGCGGCCTACGGTGACCGGGTGGCGAGCAGACCGGGGGCCGGGGCGGCGACAGCGGCGCCGGGCTCTTCGCGGCGCTGCTGAGGCACTGGCGCACCCGGCGCGGCCTCAGCCAGCTGGACCTGGCGCTGGTCGCGGACGTGTCGAGCAGGCACGTCAGCTTCCTGGAGACCGGCCGGTCGTCGCCCAGCGCGGAGATGGTGGTGCGCCTGGCCACGGCGCTGGACGTGCCGCTGCGGCAGGCGAACGCGATGCGCGGGCCGCCGGCCACCCCGCCTGGTACGCCGAGCCCGCCCACGACTCCGCGCTGCGACGGGGGGGAGCGGAGGGGAGGGCGGTGTGAGAGGAGTGGGGCGGAGTAGCGGGGGCGGGTGGGGGGCGGGGCGGAGGGGGAGGGCGGGAGGAAGGGGGGGGGCTGTAAGGGCGAGGGGAGGCGTGGGGGAGGGAGGCGGAGGGGAGGGTGGGGGGTGAGGAGGGGAGGTGTGAGGGATGGGAGGGGAGAAGTGGGTGGTGAGTGTAGGGGTGGGGGAGGTGTGTTTAGTGGTGTGAGAGTAGGGTGGAGGTGTGTGAGAGGGGATGAGAGTGGTGAGGGGGGGGGGGGGGGGGTAGTGGTCGGGCGGGAAGCCGCCGGTGGCCACCGGGCCCCACTCCTCGAGGGTGACCCGCAGCAGGGACTTGCCCTGCCGGCGCATCGCGGCGCGGTACTCGTCCCAGTCGTCGTGCTCGCCGGCGATGCAGCGGAAGTAGTCGACCAGACCGTCCTCCGCCTCGCGCGACGGCATGTCCAGCACCTCGGTCGTCCCGTGGACCTGGACGTACGGGCCGTCCCAGTCCTCGGAGTGCACGACCACGCTGGTGACCGGGTCCCGGCGCAGGTTCGCGGCCTTGGCCCGCTGGGGGTACGTGCTGATCACCAGCCGCCCCTCCGCGTCGACGCCGCCGGTGACCGGCGAGGCCTGCGGGCGACCGTCGCGGCGGCGGGTGATCAGGGTCATCCGGTGGCGGGGCCGGACGAAGTCGAGCAGCTCGTCGCGGGAGACCCGGTCGGCGGTGGCGTAGTTGACCATGGCGACACACTAGGCACGGCGACGCGACGACCCCACGCCTCGCGGGCCGCTGATCAGGAGGACCGATGACGCAGCACCGCGCCGCCCGTACCGAGGAGCAGCCGGCCGCCAGCGGCGTCGACGACGCCGCCCTGCGTTCCCTGCGCGGCTGGAACCTGGGCCTCGCGGTGCTGCACGCCGCCCAGGCCGTCGCCGTGCTGCTGCTCGCGACCGACTTCGCGATCACCGTGACCACGATGCTGCCCACCGGCCCCCCGGGAGCGGTCCCGGCGGCGCCGGAGGCGCTGCTGGACGTGCGCGTCTCCTGGGCGATCGCGTTCTTCCTGGTGCTGGCCGCGCTGGACCACGCCCTGACCGCGACCGCGGCCCGCGCGACGTACGAGCGCGACCTGCGCCGCGGCATCAACCGGTTCCGCTGGTGCGAGTACTCGGTCTCGGCGACCGTGATGGTGGTGCTGATCGGGTTCTACGCCGGGGTGACCGAGGTGACCGCGGTGATCGGGATCGTCGGCGCCAACGTGGCGATGATCCTGTTCGGGTGGCTGCAGGAGCAGATGAACCCGCCGGGCCGCGAGACCACGACCATGCTGCCGTTCTGGTTCGGCACCGTGGCCGGTCTGGCCCCGTGGGCGGCCGTCGGGTGGAACCTCTTCTCCGCCGACGGGGTCCCGGGCTTCGTCTTCGGCATCTTCTTCTCGCTGCTGGTCTTCTTCTCCTCGTTCGCGGTCAACCAGTGGCTGCAGTACCGCGGCGTCGGTCCGTGGCGCCGCTACGCGTTCGGCGAGAAGGTCTACCTGGTGCTGAGCCTGGTGGCGAAGTCCGCACTGGCGTGGCAGATCTTCGGGGGCTCGCTCGCCGGCTGAGCGCTTGTGAAGCACGTCACGGGGCGCCGGTGGCGAATCGGTGAGGGGCGCCCGCGGCCGTAGACTCCCCGGGGGCCCACCGGCTCATCGACCCTCCAGCGGAAGCGACACCACCTCGTCATGCCTGTCTCCACCACCCGTTCGGACCTGCGCAACGTCGCCATCGTGGCGCACGTCGACCACGGCAAGACCACGCTGGTCGACGCCATGCTGCGCCAGGCCGGCGCCTTCACGGCGCACCAGGCCGAGAGCGTCGCCGAGCGCGTCATGGACTCCGGCGACCTCGAGCGCGAGAAGGGCATCACGATCCTCGCGAAGAACACCGCCGTGCACTACGCCGGTCCCGCCGCCGAGGGCAAGCCGATGACCATCAACATCATCGACACCCCCGGCCACGCCGACTTCGGTGGCGAGGTCGAGCGCGGCCTGTCGATGGTCGACGGCATCGTGCTGCTGGTGGACGCCTCCGAGGGGCCGCTGCCGCAGACCCGGTTCGTGCTCCGCAAGGCGCTCAACGCCGACATGCCGGTGATCCTGGTGGTCAACAAGACCGACCGGGGCGACGCCCGCATCGCCGAGGTCGTCGACGAGACCTACGAGCTCTTCATGGACCTGCTCGACGACTCCCACTCCCAGGACGCGCTCGACTTCCCGGTCGTGTACGCCTCCGGCCGCGCCGGGATCGCCGCCCTCGAGGCGCCCGAGAACGCCACCATGCCGGCCGGGAGCGACCTCGAGCCGCTGTTCCGGACCATCCTGGACACCATCCCCGCCCCGACCTACACCGAGGGCGCGCCGCTCCAGGCCCACGTCACCAACCTCGACGCCTCCCCGTTCCTGGGCCGCCTCGCGCTGCTGCGCATCCACGAGGGTGAGCTGAAGAAGGGCCAGACCGTCGCCTGGATGCGACGCAACGGCGAGGTCAAGAACGTCCGCGTCACCGAGCTGCTGATCACCGAGGGCCTCGAGCGCAAGCCCGGCGACCACGCCGGCCCCGGTGACATCGTGGCCATCGCCGGCATCCCCGACATCACCATCGGGGAGACCCTGGCCGACCCGGAGAACCCGGTCGCGCTGCCGCTCATCCACGTCGACGAGCCGGCCATCTCGATGACCATCGGCACCAACACCTCCCCGCTGGTCGGCCGCACCAAGGGCGGCAAGGTCACCGCGCGCCTGGTCAAGGACCGCCTCGACGCCGAGCTGATCGGCAACGTCTCGCTCCGGATCCTGCCCACCGAGCGCCCGGACGCCTGGGAGGTCCAGGGTCGCGGCGAGCTGGCGCTGGCCATCCTGGTCGAGCAGATGCGTCGCGAGGGCTTCGAGCTCACCGTCGGCAAGCCGCAGGTGGTCACCAAGGAGGTCGACGGCAAGCTGCACGAGCCGTTCGAGCGCCTGACCATCGACGCGCCCGACGAGTACCTCGGGATCATCACCGAGCTGCTGGCCTCCCGCAAGGGCCGGATGGAGCAGATGACCAACCACGGCACCGGCTGGGTGCGCATGGAGTTCGTCGTCCCGGCGCGCGGCCTGATCGGCTTCCGCACCGAGTTCCTCACCGACACGCGTGGCACCGGCATCGCCCACAGCATCTCCGAGGGCTACGAGCCGTGGGCCGGGGAGATCCGCTCGCGGACCAACGGCTCGCTGGTCGCCGACCGCAAGGGCGCGACCACGGCGTACGCGATGACCAACCTGCAGGAGCGCGGCGTGATGTTCCTCGAGCCGGCCGTCGAGGTCTACGAGGGCATGATCGTCGGCGAGAACTCCCGCGCCGACGACATGGACGTCAACATCACCAAGGAGAAGCAGCAGACCAACATCCGCTCGGCCACCTCCGACAACTTCGAGAAGCTGATCCCGGCGCGCAAGCTGTCGCTGGAGCAGTGCCTGGAGTTCTGCCGCGACGACGAGTGCGTCGAGGTCACCCCCGACCAGGTCCGCATCCGCAAGGTCGTGCTCGACGCCGGCGAGCGCGCCCGCACCGCCTCCCGCGTGCGCAAGGGCGGCAAGTAGCCCCACCGCGCGACCCCGCAGGACGCGACGCGGCCCGGACCCGACCCCACCAGACCAGGGGGGCGGATCCGGGCCGTTCGTCCTACCTGGCGGCCCCGGCACGGCATGATGCGGCTGCGGACAGCCATCAAGGAGGAGACGCATCATGACCGACGTGCTGCACGGGGTGGAGGCTGACGTCGACTTCGACGACGGCACCGCCGACGCCCTGATCTCCTTCTGCACGTCCACGGCCTCGACCGTACGGTCGCAGCAGGGTGCCCGCCGTGCAGCGGAGAACACCGCCTCCCGCGACTTCCAGGGCTACTTCTCGCGCCTGTTCAGAGACAACTGCTCGACCGCGCGCGCCGACTCCTACGAGCTGGCGGACCGGCTCGACGAGATCGCCGACCACGCCCGTCACCTCAAGGCGTGCGCCGCCGCCGAGCAGCGCCGCCGCGAGGAGGCCCGGGCCTGGATGGCCGCCCGCGAGGACCGCGGCTGGCTGGAGCAGCGGTGGGACGACGTCACGGAGAGCGAGGAGGACGCCACGCCGCCGGTCGGCCCGCCCGACCCCGAGCCCTCCCTCGAGGCCTCCCCGCCCCGCCAGGGCGTCCGGCTCACCCCTCCGCCCGGGACCGGCGGTGGTGGCGAGAGCGGCACCAGCTCGGCCAATCCCACCGACCTGCGCTCCTTCGCGACGACCTCGAACGGCCAGAACGCCGTGCTCGCGGGCGAGCACGGCACGCTCGGCGCCCGGCTCGCCTCCTTCAGCCTCGACTGCCGGTGGGGGAACCTCTCGGCCACCGGCGTCGTGTCCGGGTTCCGCTCCTGGAACGAGGCCAACGCCGAGGACGTCCTGTGGGCGCGCACGGTCGCCGACGCCTTCGCCCGGGCCGGGAGCGAGGGCCAGGTCTCGACCCTGGCGAACTCCGCCCTGCTGGCGACCCTCGCCGCCGGCGGTGTCGACGCCACCCGTGACGACCTGACCATCGCACCGGCCTTCTCCTACGGCGTGCAGCCCACCACCGGCTACGCCGTCGACCCGGTCAACACCGCCACCGGAAACTTCCTGGAGACCGAGACCGACCTGCGGTTCCCCGGGGCGGGCGCGGGCCTGCGCCTCGAGCGCACCTACAACTCCTTCGACCCCGTAGGCGGCGCCTTCGGGCCCGGCTGGTCCTCGTGGACCGAGGCCGGCCTCGAGGTCGACGCAGAGTCCGCCCGCGTCACCGGCCAGGACGGCCGGACCACCGTGTTTCCCCGCGAGGGAGGTGCCTGGGCCACGGCGCTCGGCGAGAACCGGTGGCTCAGCCGCACCGACGACGGCTGGCGGATGAGCACCCACGACGGGTCCTGGTGGGACTACGACTCCTCCGGCCTGCTCGTCGAGCTCGCCACCGGCCCGGCCGCGGGCCGGGTACGGCTGGAGCGCACCGGGGCCCGGCTGGACCGCCTGGTCCACTCCCGCGGGCGCCACCTCGCGCTCGAGTGGGACGAAGCGGGCGAGCGGGTGCTCGCGGTCGTCGCGAGCGACGGGCGCCGCGTCGAGTACGCCTACGAGGACGGCCGGATGGTCGGCGCCACCGGGCCGCTGGGCACCCGTCGCTACGACCACGACGAGGCCGGCCGGATCCGCACGGTCACCGACGCCGACGGGGTGGTCGAGCTCGACAACGAGTACGACGACCTCGGGCGCGTCTCCCGTCAGCGCACCCAGCACGGTCGGCTGGTCCGCTTCGCCTACCTGCGCGGCGACACGACCGTCGTCTCCGACCCCGACGGCAGCCGCTCCAACACCTGGATCCACGACCACCGGGGCCGCCTGGTCGGTCTCGTCGACTCCGACGAGAAGCGCCAGTCGATGTCCTACGACGGTCGCGGCAACCTGGTGATGACCTCGGAGCGCGACGGTGCGACCACGATCTACGAGTACGACGGGCGCGGTCGGCGTACCCGGACCGTCGCCGCCGACGGCGGGGAGCTGACGGTCGGTCACGACCAGCTGGACCGCGTGGTGTCGGTGGTCTCCGCGTCGGGCGGCGTCACGCGGTACGAGTTCGAGGGCGAGGCCCGCACGCCGTCGGTGGTGGTCGACCCCGAGGGCGGCCGGATGCTCCTGCGCTGGGAGGACGGCCTGCTGACCTCGGTCGAGGACCCCACCGGCGTCACGGTGTCGATGGCCTACGACGACCGCGGCGACCTCGTCGCCGCCCGCGACGCCGCCGGCGGCACCGCGCGGATGGAGCGCGACGACGCCGGACGCGTCGTCGCCACCGTCACGCCCGGCGGGGCGCGGACGGAGATGACCTACGACGCGGCCGGCCTGCCGACCACCCGTCGTGATCCGGACGGCGCCCTGTGGCGCTTCGAGCACTCGCCGGCCGGCCGGCTCACCGGGGTCACCGACCCGCTGGGCGGGCGCACGAGCATCGAGCAGGGCCCCCACGGCGACGACGTGCGGACCGTCGACCCCCTCGGCCGCTCCCTGACCCGGACCCTCGACGACCTGGGCAACCTGGCCTCCGCTGAGCTCCCGGACGGCAGCACCTGGCACTACACCCACGACGCCCTCTCCCGCCTCGTCGCGACCGTCGACCCCACCGGGGGCGAGTGGCGCACCGAGCACGACGCGAACGGCGCCGTGGTCGCCACCGAGGACCCCACCGGGCGGCGCCGCACCGTCGGCACGGACCGGGCGACCGGCACGGTGACCGTCGACGACGGCCTCGTCTCACGCAGCGCCCGCGTCGACGGCCTGGGCCGCCTGGTCGCCAGCACCCAGCCCGACGGCTCGACCGCCCTGGCGACCTACGACCGCTGCGGGCGCGTCGTGGAGTCCCTGGACGCCGAGGGCGGGCTGACCCGGATCGTCCGGGACGCCGCCGGCCGCCCGGTCGAGGTCGTCGACCCCACCGGGGCGACCACCCGGGTCGAGCACGACGCCTGCGGACGGGTCTCCGCGGTCGTCGACCCCACCGGCGCGCGCACCACCCGCTCCTACGACGCCGACGGCCGCCTGGTCCGCCAGGTGCTGCCCACCGGGGAGGTCGCCCGCGCCGAGCACGACGCGTGCGGCCGCCTGACCGCGCTGTGGCGCCCGGGCCACGGGGTGGCCCGTTACGCCTACGACCTCGCCGGGCGGCTCGTCGAGTCGTCCGACACCTCCTTCGGCCACCGTCGGTTCCGCTACGACGCCGCCGGCCGGCTGGTGGCCGTCACCGACGGCGTCGGCGGGGTGACCCGCTACGAGTACGACGAGGTGGGCCGCTGCGTGGCCACCACCGACCCGCTCGGCGGGACCACACGCCGCGAGCTCGACGCCCTGGGCCGCTGCGTGGCCGTCACCGACCCGCTCGGCAGGACCACCCGCGCCGGGCGCGACGCCGCCGGGCGCACCGCGTGGGAGCTCGACCCCGACGGGGTGCGCACCACGTGGACCTACGACCAGGGCGGCCGCTGGCGCACCCGCTCGGTCGACGGCGCGCTGCGCGCCGACCTGCACCACGACCCGCGCGCGCGGACCCTGGCCCTGACCGACCACGCCGACCCCCGCGGTCCGGTGCGCCACGTGCTCGAGTACGACCGCCGCCAGCAGCTGGTCCGTCGCAGCCGGGACGACCGTTCCCTGGCCTGGACCTACGACGCGGCCGGGCGTCGCGCCACCGCGACCGCGCCCGACGGCACGCGGACCACCTACGTCCGCGACGCCGCCGGCCGGCTGACCGCGCTCGACCACCCCCTGCTCGGCCGTCTCGACCTCGAGCTCGACCCCGCCGGGCGCCTCGTGCGCGCCGTCGCGGGCGCGGTCTCACAGACCTGGGATCACCACGAGGGCTGGGTCGTCGGACACCAGGTCACCGGGCCGGGCGGGACGCGGTCGACCACGATCGAGCGCGACGCGGAGGGCCGCATCGGGTCGGTCGTCCTCGACGGCGACCGCACGACCCTCGAGCACGACACGGCGCACCAGCTGGTGGCCCGTCGCGGACCGGGCTCGACGACCACCTGGCGCTACGACGCCGCGGGCCGCCTCGTCGAGGAGTCCGTCACCGGCGCCGGTGAGCGCACGCGCAGCCTGACCTACGACCCGGCCGGGCAGCTGCTGTCCTCCGAGGACGCCGGTGGGACCACCACCCACGCCTATGACGGCTCCGGCCGCCGGGTCCGCACCACCCGGCCCGACGGGTCGGGCCGCGAGCTGACCTGGTCGCCCGAGGGGTGGCTGGCCTCCGTGACCGACCGGGACGGCGCCACCGCCCGTCGTACCGACCTCCACGTCGACGCCACCGGCGAGCTGGCCACGGTCGACGGCCTCGAGACCTGGTGGGACTCCGCCGGCCGGGTGCCGGGCTTGGTGCAGGCCGGTGACGACCACGTCCTGTCGGCCGGCCCGCTGACCGGGGTCGGCCGGGACTGGGTGACCCCCGGGTGGCGCACGGCCCGCGACACCTCCACCGACGACCCCTGGGGCCTCGACGGCGCCGTCGCCCTGACCGGGACCCTCGGTCTCGGCGCCGGCGGCGAGCTCGTCGTCGCCGGGCTGGAGTGGATGGGTGCGCGCGCCTACGACCCGGTCGACCGCGGCTTCCTGTCCGTCGACCCGCTGCCGCCCGTCGCCGGGACGCCGACGGTCGGCAACCCGTACGCCTTCGCCGGCAACGACCCGTGGCACGCCCTGGACCCGCTCGGGCTGCGACCGGTCTCCGACGCCGACCTCCAGGAGTTCGGCGCCGCCAACGCCGGCGCGCTGGCCGGGGCGATGAGATGGGTGGACGAGAACACCGACTACATCGTCGGCGGCCTGGTCACCGCGGCCGGCGTCGCGGCCTTCTTCGTCCCGCTCCCCGGCGCCCAGATCGTCGGCGGGATGCTGATGGGCGCGGGGGTCAACATCATCCAGCAGCGTGCCGAGGCCGGACGCGACGGGCAGGTCGACCTGGTCCAGGTCGGGATCGCGGCTGGCTTCGGCGCCGTCGGCGGCGCCGGGACGAGCCTGGCGCTGCGCGCCGGGGCGGGCAGCATGCTTCGCGCCAGCGCGTACGGCGGCGCCGGGACGGGCGCCGCGGAGGGCCTGGTCTCGGGCAGCTACGACTACCTCACCGGCCCCGGTCCGCACACCCCGGGCGGCTACGCCACCTCGGTCGGCTGGGACGTGCTGACCAACACCGCGACTGGTGCCGCGATGGGGCCGGTCCAGGCCAAGATCGACGAGACCGCGATGTTCCGCGTGCTGCCGCAGGTGCGCGACACCCCCGACATCGGCCTCGACGACCAGGGCCGGGCCCTGATGAACGCGCCGGGCGACGTCCCGGTCATCGGCGCGTCGGGCGACGTGCGGGTCACGGCGCCGTGGGACGGCCACGTCCCGCTCAGCGACGGTCCGGCGGGCACCGCAGCCGTGCAGCAGGCCGTGGACTACCAGCGGCCGGTCTACCTGGCCAGCGGGCCCGGGGCGACCTCGTCGACCCAGATGGACATCCTCACCGACGCCGGCTACTCGCGTGAGGGCGACTACATGGTGCCCGGGGGCGGCTGAGTGACGTGGAATGATCGGGTGGTGAAGGCCATGCCGCTCCGCACCCGCCTGCGTTGGTTCCGCGACGACCCCCGGGGCCTGATGGTCCTCAGCGTCGCCGGTCTGGTCGTCCTGGGCCTCGCCCTGTGGCTCGCGGCCCGCTTCGACGTCGAGGTGGCCTCGGCGGGGGTGGCCGGCGTCGGCGGCGCCCTGGTCGTGCTGTTCGTCGTCTCCCTGCGCGCACGCAAGGTCTACTCCTTCGGCCGCGAGGCCGCCGGCGAGGTCCGCGCCCTGCGCGAGGCCGTCGCGCACGACGCCCGCCGGATGCCGGCGCGCCGGCAGACCGGTGCCACGCACGACTCGCTGCTCGACGTGGTCGACCTGCTCGAGCGTGCCGAGGGCGACCTCACGCACGCCGGTGAGGCGGCGGCGGCGGAGCGGTTGTCGGCGCTCGCCTCGCTGACCGAGGACTGGGCGCCCGGACCGTTGCGCGAGCAGGCCGTGTCCCTGGTGGCGCACGCACGGGCGATCGAGTCGCTCGAGGACCAGAACGCGGAGACGCTCCGCCAGCGTCCCACGCTGCGGGGGCGGGTGGAGGCGCGCCGCCGGCCCGACGACGTAGCGACCCGACCGCCGGCCACCCCGGCGCCCGCGCCCCGCGAGGCCGAGCCGGCGTCCCCGACCCCGACCCCGACCGGCGACCTGCCGCCCGCGGAGGCGTACCCCGAGGTCATGACGCTGGTCGACGCCGGCGAGATCCTCGAGGCGATGAAGAGCTACCGCGCCCGGACCCGCGTCGGGCTGGCGGACGCGAAGACGGCCGTCGAGGCCGCCGCGGCGCGCCGTTAGCGTCACCTCGGCGCGCCGCGACCGTCACCTCGGCGCGCCGCGACCGTCACCTCGGCGCGCCGCGACCGTCACCTCGGCGGGTCAGTCGGGCTGGGCCACCAGGCCGGCGCCCTCGATGCCGGCCACCGCGGCGGTCTCGTCGTTGTCCGAGGTGTCGCCGGTGATGCCGACGGCGCCGAGGAGGTCGCCCTCGCCCGAGCGGATCAGCACGCCGCCGGGGACCGGGACGAGGGAGCCGCCGACCGCGGCACCGGCCGCGGCGATGAAGTAGGCCTGCTGCTCGGCGCGGTTCATGATCGACCGCGAGCCCATGCCGAGCGCGAGCGCGCCGTGGGCCTTGCCGCGGGCGATGTCGACGCGCCCGATCGAGGCGCCGTCCTCGCGCTCGGCGACCACGACGTGGCCGCCGGGGTCGAGGACGACCACGGTCAGGGGCTTCAGGCCCTGCTCGCGGCCGGAGGCGCGGGCGCCGGCGACGATCGTGCGGGCGGTCTCGAGGTCGAGGTGGACGTGGCTCATGCGGGGGTCCGTTCTGGTCGGTGCGTCAGGGCGTCAGGGCGTGGGGCCGTCGGGGTGCGACGGCGTCAGGAGGCGGGCGTGCCGGTGAGCTCGGCCTTGCGGGCCGCGCGACGACGGTGCAGGACCGGCTCGGTGTAGCCCGAGGGCTGGGCGGTCCCCTCGAGGCACAGCTCGCGGGCGGCCAGGAAGGCCTGGCCGTCGAAGGCCGGTGCCATCGGCACGTACGTCGCGTCGCCGGCGTTCTGCTCGTCGACGACGGCGGCCATCCGGCGCAGCGTCTCCTCGACCTGCTCGGTGCCGACCACGCCGTGGCGCAGCCAGTTCGCGACGTGCTGCGAGGAGATCCGGCAGGTCGCCCGGTCCTCCATCAGGGCCGTGCCGGTGATGTCGGGGACCTTGGAGCACCCCACCCCGGCGTCGACCCACCGCACGACGTAGCCCAGGACGCCCTGGCAGTTGTTGTCGAGCTCGGCCTGCAGGTCCTCGGCGGTCCAGTCGGCGGGGTCGCCGACGGGGATCGTGAGCAGCTGCTGGAGGGTCCCGCGGCGACCGCCGGCGAGCTCCTCCTGGCGCGCGGCCACGTCGACCTGGTGGTAGTGCAGCGCGTGCAGCGTCGCCGCGGTCGGCGAGGGCACCCAGGCGGTGTTCGCGCCGGCGCGGGGGTGGCCGATCTTCTGCTCGAGCATGTCGGCGAGCTCGTCGGGCGCGGCCCACATGCCCTTGCCGATCTGGGCGCGGCCGCGGAAGCCCGCGGCGAGGCCGGCGTCGACGTTGGCGTCCTCGTAGGCCTTGATCCAGGACTCGGACTTCATCGCGCCCTTGCGCACGACGGGCCCGGCCTCCATGTCGGTGTGGATCTCGTCGCCGGTGCGGTCCAGGAAGCCGGTGTTGATGAAGGCCACCCGCTCGCGGGCGACCTGCAGGCAGGCGGCGAGGTTCGCCGAGGTACGCCGCTCCTCGTCCATGATGCCGACCTTGATCGTGTGCCGGTCCAGCCCGAGGGTGTCCTCGACGCGGTCGAA
The DNA here is from genome assembly GCA_963781475.1 of uncultured Actinomycetota bacterium. Classification (GTDB taxonomy): domain Bacteria; phylum Actinomycetota; class Actinomycetes; order Propionibacteriales; family Nocardioidaceae; genus Nocardioides. The sequence continues at coordinate 122,630 of CAWAGJ010000006.1, forward strand.
GAGGTCGCAGGTCAGCTGCACCTCGTCGGGGCCGTGCATCTTGGGCTTGACGGCGTACATCGCGCCGGTGCGGGAGTTGACCAGGCGGGGCCCGCCGTCGGGGGCGGTGTCGCCGCCGCGGACGTCGTGCGTGCTGCCCAGGCCCGTGACGAAGGCGTCGAGGATGCCCTCGGGCGCCGGGTCGCCCTCGGCGTCCAGCACGGCGTCGGTCGTCATCAGGTGGCCGACCTGGCGGATGAAGAGGACCGAGCGGCCCGGCAGGACGAGCTCGGCGCCGTCGCGGCCGGTGATCACGCGGTCGGGGTTCATCGCCCGGGTGAAGGTCCGGCCGCCCTTGGTGACCGTCTCGGCCAGGGTGCCCTGCATCAGGTGCAGCCAGTTGCGGTAGCCCAGCGTCTTGTCCTCGGCGTCGACCGCGGTCACCGAGTCCTCGAGGTCCATGATCGTGGTGACCGCGGCCTCCACGACGACGTCCTTGACACCCGCGGCGTCGTCGCCCCCGATCGGGGTGTCCCGGTCGACCTGCACCTCGACGTGCAGGCGGTGGTGGCGCAGCACGACGGCCTCGGGCGCCGCGGCGTCGCCGCGGAACCCGACGTACTGGTCGGGGTCGGCCAGGCGACGGGTCTCCCCGTCGACGGTGACGGCCAGGCCCTGCTCGTCGACCGCGTACGCCGTGGCGTCGGCGTGGCTGCCCGCCTCCAGCGCGAAGCTCTCGTCGAGGAACGCCTTGGCCCGGGCGACGACGGCGGCGCCGCGGGTGGGGTTGTAGGACGGAACCGGGCTCCTTCCCGCCGTCGGTGCCGATCACGTCGGAGCCGTAGAGGGCGTCGTACAGCGAGCCCCACCGGGCGTTGACGGCGTTGGTGGCGAAGCGGGCGTTGAGCAGCGGGACGACCAGCTGCGGGCCGGCGGTCGCGCCGACCTCGACGTCGACGCCGGAGGTGGTCACCTCGACCGACTCCGGCGCCTCGACCAGGTAGCCGATCTCGCGCAGGAACGCCTCGTAGGCCGCGTACCCCTCCTCGGTGACCGCCCCGGGGTGCTCGCGGTGCCAGGCGTCGACGGACTCCTGCAGCTCGTCGCGGCGGGCCAGCAGGGCCCGCTGCCGCGGTGCGAGGTCGCCCAGCGCGCCCGCGAGACCGGACCAGAACGCGTCCTCCTCGACGCCGGAGCCCGGGAGGGCCTCGTCCCGGACGAAGGCGTGGAGCACCGGGTGGACGCGGAGGCCCGCGACCTCGACGTGCTGGTCGTTCGCGTGCTGCTGGTGCTGGTCCTGGCTCACTGCTGGCTCCTCGACTGACGATTCCTGGCGGCTCGTTCCACGATGTGGAAGAGTGGTCGCATCGGAGCGAAGGTTTCCAGGAGGTGTCCGAGGTGTCAACCGCAACCGGGGGCGGGGTGCAGTCGCTGCACCGGTCCCTCGACCTGGTCGCGGCCCTGGAGGGCGCCGGCGCCCACGGCGGCCACCTGGCGCTGGCCGAGCTCGCCGAGGCCGCCCAGATCCCCGCGGCCACCGCGCACCGCCTGCTGCGCACGCTGGTGGAGCGGGGCTACGTGCGCCAGCGGCCGGACCGGCGCTACGCCCTCGGGTTCCGCCTGGTGCCGCTCGGCACCACGGCCACCGCGCTGCTCGGCGAGGTCGCCGAGGGCGTGCTCGCCGACCTCGTCGAGGAGCTCGGCGAGACCGCCAACCTGGCCGTGCTCGCCGGCCCGCGCGCGGAGTACGTCGCCCAGGTCCCGGGTCGTTACGCGATGCGGATGTTCACCCAGGTCGGTCATCGCGTCGCCCTGCACTGCACCGGCGTCGGCAAGGCGCTGCTCGCCCAGCTCGACGACGCCGCCGTCGCCGCGGTCGCGGCCCGGGAGGGCCTGCCCGGCCACACCGCGCACACCCTGACCTCCCTGCCCGCGCTGCGCGACGCGCTCGCGCTGGTGCGCGCGCGGGGGTACGCCGAGGACCACGAGGAGCAGGAGCTCGGCGTGCGCTGCGTGGCCGTCCCGGTCGGGGGCGCCGGCGTGGGCATGGCGGTGTCGGTCTCGGGCCCGCTCACCCGGGTCACCGACGACGTGGTCGAGCGCGCCGTGCCGGCGCTGCAGGCGGCCGCCGTACGGCTCGTGGCCGGACACGCCGGCGCCACCCCCACGCGGGATTGACAACCGGGCGCGGACGGCGGAAGGTGACGGTGACCACCTGTTCCGCCTGGTGGAATCCGCATCGTGGAACCGTCCAGGCGTCGTCCATTGGAGTGCCACGTGTCCACCACGACCGCCGACCCGACCACCCGGTCTGCCGCTGACGGCCCCGACCTCACGCCGCTGATCGAGGCCCTGCCGGACGGGGCGGTGATCACCACGGTCGACTCGATGGCCGGCTACCGGATGGACTGGGCCAAGGACCCCGACGCCGGCACGCCGCTGGTGGTGGTGCGGGCGACCTGCACCGAGGACGTCTCCACCGCGATCACCTTCGCCGCCAAGCACGGCATCCCGGTCATCCCCCGCGGCGCCGGCACCGGCCTGTCCGGCGGCGCCCAGGCGATCGACGGGTGCATGGTGCTGACGACCGAGCGGATGCGCGACATCCGGGTCGACCCCGTCACCCGCACCTGCGTGGTGCAGCCGGGCCTGCTGAACGCCGAGGTCAAGAAGGCCTGCGCCGAGCACGACCTCTGGTACCCGCCGGACCCCTCGTCGTACGAGATCTGCTCCATCGGCGGCAACATCGCCACCAACGCCGGCGGCCTGTGCTGCGTGAAGTACGGCGTGACGCGCGACTACGTGCTCGGCCTGACCGTCGTGCTGGCCGACGGCAAGGTGATCACCGTCGGCGGGCCCCGGCTCAAGGACAGCGCCGGGCTCTCGCTCACGCACCTCTTCGTCGGCAGCGAGGGCACCCTCGGCGTGGTGACCGAGATCGTGCTGCGCCTGGTGCCGCTGCAGCGCCCCCCGGCCACGCTGATCGCGACCTTCAAGACCCTGGACGAGGCCACCGCGACGGTGCTCGGGATCACCCGCACCATGCGGCCCTCGATGCTGGAGTTCATGGACAAGGCCTCGATCAACGCCGTCGAGGACGTCACCCGGATGGGCCTGGACCGCGAGACCGAGGCGATGCTGATCATCCAGTCCGACGAGCCGGTCGACTACGCCGCCGCCGAGATCGAGAAGATCACCGGGATCTGCGAGGAGAACGGCGCCAGCGAGGTCTTCTCCACCACCGACAAGGAGGAGGGCGAGCAGTTCGTCGTCGCCCGCCGGATGGCCATCCCGGCCGTGGAGGAGAAGGGCACCCTGCTGCTCGAGGACGTCGGCGTCCCGCTGCCGGCCCTGGGCGACCTGGTCCGCGGCATCGCCGACATCTCCGCCGAGCGCGAGGTGATGATCGCCGTCATCGCGCACGCCGGGGACGGCAACACCCACCCGCTGATCGTCTTCGACCCCACCGACGTCGACGCCGAGGCCCGCGCCCGCAAGGCCTACGGCGAGGTCATGGACCTGGCCATCGCGCTGGGCGGCACCATCACCGGGGAGCACGGCGTGGGCCGGCTGAAGAAGGAGTGGCTGAACGCCTACCTCGGCGACGACGTGCTGGCGCTCAACCACGTCATCAAGAACGCGCTCGACCCGGCCGGGCTGCTCAACCCCGGAGCCGCCTACTAGCCCAGATGACGCTCGCGGCGTGTCGAGATGACACCCGCGCCGCGTCGAGATGACGCGCGAGAGGCCCGTCGCGGACACGTTGGTGTCCACGGCGGGCCTCTGTGTCGTCCCGGCTCCGGCGCCTCAGCGCCGCGGCGCCGCCAGGATGGTCACGTCCTCGTCGTTGACGTCGAAGAAGTAGTTCCCCACCGCCTCGACCCTGATCCGCGCCCGCTCGGTCGGGTCGTCCGGCCAGGTCACCGTCCGGGCCCCGTCGTTGGGGGTCCGACCGGCGAGCACCGTCGGGTAGGTCCGGCCCCCGTCGGTGGACAGGGTGATCCGCACCTGGCCGGCGAGCTTCCTGGTCCCGGCCACGTCCCAGGTCAGGGTCTCGGTACGCCCCGCGACGACCGCGGCACCCTCGTCGTCCTGGCTCGTCACCAGGAACGGCCCGGCGGTCGGGTCCAGGCGCAGCCGCACGTCGTCGTACGCCGTCCCGCCCGCCCGGGGGTCGAGGTCGCGCACCGTCAACCGGAACGCCAGCGACGGCCGGCCCCGGCCGCCCTGCCTCTCACCGGTGTAGCCGGCGGTGGGCAGGAACTCCGCGAAGCACTCCCGCAGCCTGACCGGCACGTTGCTGCCGCCCTCGGTCGGCGGCGCGGGCGGGCGCGGGCACCTCCCCGTGGCCGCGTTCGTGTTGCCGGCCAGCACCTGGTCGAGGTCGGGGAAGGTACGGCTCGGGTCGCCGTCGGCCCGGTTCTCCCCCGGCGACCCGTACTGCAGGGTGCCGGCCGGGGTGACGGGTGCGTAGCTGTCGAACATCCGGAACAGCGGGCCGTCGGTCTTGGTCTGGTCGACCAGGCCGGTGCCGGTGGACCCGCCCAGGTCGTCCTGCTCCCAGGTGTAGACGAGGGGGTCGCCGTCGACGTCGGTGCCGGCCCCCGTGAGCGTGAACGGCGTGCGGGTCGGGATGGTCGCCGAGGCCGGGACCTCGACGCCGGGGGCGCGGTTGCCGGGCGCGAAGACCCGGTCCCCGCCGTTGCTCGGCAGGCCGCCGCGGTCGGTCTCGGCGACCGAGCCGCTGACGGTGGGCGAGGGATCGACGACCTCGAGCAGGTCGACGTCGGTCCCGGACAGGGGGCCCGTGGCGAAGACGACCTGGAAACCGGTCCGGCCGATCCTCTGCTCGCCGCCGTAGCCGTCCACCCGCACCGTCGACGGCGCCAGCAGCCGGTCCAGGACCCTGGTCAGACCGGCCCGGTCGTCGTTCCTCCCGCGGACCACCGGACGGCTGGTCCGGCCGTCGAAGCGGAGACGGAAGGACTCACCGGCCTGCCGGAAGCCGGCCAGCGACACCTGCTGGGTCTCGTCGAGCGGGGTCCGCCCGGCGAGCACGGTGCGGGTGATGTCGGAGATGCTGCGCTGGCTGAAGTACGGGTCGGTGTGCGGCTGGAGGTCGTCCTGACCGCAGATGCCGGCGTAGGCCATCACCGAGGAGCCCGAGCCGGGCTCGACCGACGAACCCCCGGAACGGTTCCCGCCCGCGCAGTTGACCTCGGTGCCGTCGAAGGTGTGCGGGCCGCCGAACTGGTGGCCCATCTCGTGCGCGACGTAGTCGACCGCCATGGAGTCGCCCTCGGGCTGCGGGAGCCCGGTGCAGCCCAAGGCCTTGCCCTTCCGACCGACCACGCCGAGCCCGGCGATGCCGCCGCCGTTGATCCCCAGTGCGACGTGCCCGATGTCGTAGCCGCTCGCGCCGACGATCTGGCCCAGGGCGACCCGGTTGGCGAGGAGCAGGTCGCCGCCGCAGCCCCGGGTCATCTCCGCCCTCGTGTAGCACGGGTTGACCCCGCAGCGCCCGTTCGGCTCGGTGGCCTCGTCGAGGGTGTCGAAGGCGAGGTCCTCGGTGCCGTCGACCAGCAGCATCCGCACGGCGAGGTCGTCGTTGTAGATCTGGTTGACCCGGTTCATCAGCGTGACCTTCTCGGCCAGCACGTTCTCCGGCCCGAAGTACGTCGAGTACGACGGGTCGGTGACCAGGGCCAGCCGGTAGGTCCGGCGCTGCACGGCCTCGCCGGGTGCCTCGCCCGCGCGCGATGCGGCCGGCGTACGGGCGTCCCCGGCCGCCCCGTCGTCCGCCGACGCGGACTGCAGCGCGGCGGTCTCGGGCGGCTCGACCAGGGCGCGCTGGTCGGCCGGCAGGTCGGTGCCGCGGTAGGACAGGTAGAGGCTGTCGTCGCCGTTGACGGCCGGGTCGACGTACCACGCCGCGGTGTCCCCGCCCGGGCCCAGCACCGAGGCGTGGAAGCCCATCGGCGTCACGTCGAGGCGGATGCTCGCGGTCGGGTCGTCGATCCCGCGTCCGGCGAAGGTGCGGAGGTCGGGGTTGGCGGCCGCGAGTCCGTCCTCCATGACCGGCGACTCGACGACGGCGAAGTCCACCAGCTCGCCGTTCGGGGCCGGCACGGCGACCCGCACGCCGCCACCGTCCGCGGCGCGGGAGTCCTCCAGGGGGGCGCGGTCGAGCACGGCGTCGAGCGCTGCGGCGTCGACGGTGTACGCCCGGGAGCGGCGGGGCTGCACGCGCGGGCGGAGGTCGTCGGTCGCGGCGATCCGTGCGGTGGCGCGGTCGGCAGCGGCGGAGGTCACCGGGCTCCACAGCCCGGCCGGGTCCGCGGGCGGGGCGGGCGACCCCGACGGCGCGGCCTCCGCGGCGCCGAGCTGGGTGGTGCCGGACAGCAGGGCCAGCGCCAGCCCGCCCAGTGCTGCGGTGCGGAGCCGGGAGCCCGGTCCGTGCCGGAAGGTCCGAGACGACAACGCGATCTCCTTCGTGGGTGGAGCTACGTCCTACCCCGCGCCGCGCCCGGCCGGTGTCGCCGACGAGGTCACGATCACGTCACGAATCGCACGTTCCGGACGCGGCGCGGCCGTGCGAGGGTCATCTCGGCAGCGCGCGAGCGTCATCTCGGCAGCGCGCGAGCGTCATCTCGGCGGCGCGGGGGTCAGTGCGGCGCGGGGGTCAGCGGGGCGCGGGGGTCAGCGGGGCGCGGGGGTACGCGCCGGCGCGCGCCGCAGCTCCGGCAGCAGCGCGACGAGGCCGAGGACCGGGAGCAGCGCGAGGACCACCAGGCTGGCCGGGATGCCGACCAGGCCGCCGAGGCCGCCGACCACCGCCGAGCCGACCGAGCCGCCGACCAGGAACAGCAGGGTGGCGACGCCGAGCGCGACGCCGCGCACCTGCGCGGGCACGGCACCGCCGACCGCGTCCGACAGCGCCGGCTGCCCGATGCCGAAGGCCACCGTGACCAGGGCGACCGCCAGGCTGACCAGCACCGGGGCGACCAGGGCGAGGCCGGCGGCGGCGAGGAGCAGCGCGACCGAGGCGGTGACCCCGGCGACCAGCAGCGACCTGGTCGCCCCGACCCGCTCCAGCAGCGGGCCGGCCACGCGCGGGGTGAGCAGCGCCAGCACGGCGCTCGGCAGCAGCAGCATGCCGACCTGCCAGGGCTCCCACCCCTCGCCGACCAGCACCGCGGGCACCCCGACGAGCAGCGCGAACCACGCCGCCGGCACCGCCGCCGCCGCCATCGCGCTGCGCACGACCGTGGCGTTGCGGACCACCTCGACCGGCAGGAAGCCGTCCGGGCGGTGGCGGGTCCAGCCGACCACCGCCGGGGCGCCGAGCGCCATCAGGGCGATCCCGACCAGGGCGACGGTCAGGCCCGTCGAGGGCGACTGCACCAGCAGCACCAGGCCGCCGGCGGTGCCGGCGACGAGCACGGCGCCGAGCACGTCGAGGCGCGCACCGCTCCCCTCACCGGTCAGGGCCCGCCAGATCAGCGGCAGCACCAGCACGCCGAGGACCGGCAGCGCCATCACCGCGCGCCAGCCGAAGGCCTGCTCGACCAGTCCGCCGAGCAGCGGGCCCAGGCAGCTCACGGCGGCCGCGACGCCGGCCAGACGGCCGAGCGCGAGCCCGCGCACGGCGCCGTCGTAGCGCGCCGACAGCCCGGCCACGCCGAGCGTCGGCACCGCGGCGGCCCCCGCACCCTGGACCAGCCGGGCGCCGAGCAGGACCTCGAAGGTCGGGGCGAAGGCGGCCACCAGGGCCCCGCCGGCCATCAGGCCGATCCCGACCAGCATCGGGATCCGGATGCCGACCAGGTCCGAGATCCGGCCGTACACCGCCGTGGTGACGGCGAGCATCAGCGCGTACAGGCTGATCGTCCAGGTCGCCACCGCCACGCTGACCCCGAGCTCGTCGGCCACCAGCGGCAGGGCGACCGCGGCGGAGGAGGAGCCCATCCCGGCCAGTCCGAAGAGCAGTCCCAGCAGCATCGAGACGCGGCGGGAGTCGTCGGTCGTCACGAGGGGCTGCAACACCGACGGGGCCGCCGTCATTCCGCCCGGCCCGCCGGCCTGGCCCGCCCGGCCCGCCCGGCCCTCACAGTCAGCGCAGGACGCGCGGCCCCGCCCGCAACCACCACGCGGCCGCGCCCCGCACCCGCTCGGGCAGGTCGGGGTCGGCGGCCAGCCCGGGCAGGCAGGGGTGACCGGCCAGACCAGCGGCGTAGAGCGCGGCCTCGGTCAGCCCCGCCCGCAGCTCCTCCTCGGGCACCAGGTGCCCGGCGGAGCCGGCCAGCCGCAGCCCCCGGTCGCGCTCCTCGGCGGTGCCGGCGGCGATCCACCGGGTCGCCACGGGGTGGTAGGCGTGGTCGAGAGCCCCGACGAGCCGCCGGCCCGCGCGCTCACGGACCAGCGGGTCGGCGTGGGAGTCCACGATCGCGCCGACCTGCGCGCCGACCGCCGCCGAGAGCACCGGCACCCCGCGGAGCAGGATGTGAGAGGTCGCTGCACGGCTCTCGTACGGGCCGATCGCGATGTCGAAGAGCAGCCGGGCCAGCATCGGCTGGTGGCCCAGCCGGAGGTCCTCGGTGATCGTCCAGGCACGCTCCTGGCACTCCGACCAGTGCTGGTTGAGCCGGGTCCGCGACCAGTCGGGGATCGCCGGCACCGGCGCCAGCGGGTGGACCGGCCGCCGGCCGCTGCCGGCGACGACGGGACGCGGCACGAGCCGCAGCAGGTGAGAGAGCCAGTCGTGCCGGGTCGAGCCGCTCTCACTGGCGTCCAGCCGGTCGATCAGCGACGCGACCACCGGGCCCCAGAAGCCCTCGCCCGCCACGTCGGCCATGGCCTCGATCGCCAGCGCGCCCCCGATGACCAGCCGGTCCCGCTCGGCGTCCAGCAGCTCCAGGCACCAGGCGAGCGCCTCCGGCGTGGGCCACTCACCGACCGCGCTCATCAGGTCGTACATCACCTGCACGTGCGGGTCGGAGACCTGCTCCTGGGCGACCTCGAGCACCAGGTGGCCGTAGGCGCTGCACCGCAGCAGGGCCAGCGCCTCGTAGCGGGAGGGGTAGGCGTGGCCGACCGCGCGCGACATCTCGCCGGCGAGGCGGCACACCAGGGCGCGGGCGACCGCTTCCGGCAGCCCGATCGCCCCCGGCTGCGCCAGCGCCCGCGCCCACCGCAGCCACTGCCCGCCGGTCGGCTGCGGACCCTGGACCGCCTCGGTCAGCGCCGACATGGCGTGCGTGGAGGTGACCGGCGCTCCCGGGTCCCGGTCGGGCTGCGCGTACGGGAAGGTCCGGCAGGCCACGTCGACGGGCGCTCGCAGCGAACCCTCCGGCATCCCGAGCACCCGCTCGTACGCGTCGGCGACCCGCCCGCTGCGCGTCGCGCCCGTCTCCACCCGGTGCAACCGGGTGGTGCTGACACCGACGGCCGCGGCCATCGCCTCCAGCCGCAGCGGTTGCCCGGTCGGGCCCGGGGTCGTGATGCGCGCCATCCGCAGGGTCCAGCCGACCCGCCGGTCGACGTCGACGCGCGGCCCGTTGAGGTCCGTCTCGTCGTCGAGCACCGTCTGCGGCCGCCCACCCGTCACATCGGTCCCCCTCCGTGTGCCAGGAGCACAGACGCCCCTGCTCAGCACGGTAGTGCGAGTGACCCCGGCGCTGGGACCTCCGGCCCCCCCAGAATCCCTTGAACTTTCTACATCCGGCGTCGCACGCAACAAGCCGAGATGACGGTCGCACCCTGCCGAGGTGACAGTCGCACCCTGCCGAGATGACGGATCGGCGCCGGGCGCGGACGGCCCTCCGCCGCCCGCGGACACCTGTTCTGGCCAAACGCGGACGCAGGTGGCCGTGCCGGTCTAGTCTTCCGGGGAGCCGAGCTGGAGGCCCCGTGAAGCACGTCGTACGCGCCGCGTCTGCGCGGGTCGCCACCGCAGCGGTGGCACTGGCCGTCCTGAGCGCCTGGGGTCCGAGCGCCACGGCCGCCCCCGCGCCGGACCCGGCCCGACCGGGCCCGACGCAGCCGGACGTCCGCGGCGAGCGCGCCGACCCGCTGCTCGCGGAGCCGGTGGGCGGCGCGGCGGCCGTACGCGAGCTCGGGGACCGGCTGCCGGCGGCGGCCCGGGTCAACGACCTCACCGCCCGCCGTCTCGAGACGGTGCTGCGCACCGACGACACCGCGCGCCTGGCCACGGACGGGCGCCTGCACTACGTCGACCCGCTCCCGGCCGACCTGCCCGAGGACCCGCCGAGCCAGGTGGTGCTCCGGGGTGCGGCCGCGGCCAGCGACGCCTTCGCGCTGCACAGCAACCCCGGCGCCGCCCGCTCGATCTTCCTCGACTTCGACGGGCACGCCGTCGTCGGCACGGCTTGGAACACCAACTACGGGGTGGCCGCGACCGAGCACCCGGGGTGGGACCCCTCGGGGGACGGTGTGGGGTTCAACGACAGCGAGCGCGCCAAGGTCCAGCAGATCTGGTCCATGGTCAGCGAGGACTTCGCCGCGTACGACGTCGACGTCACGACGCAGGACCCGGGTGCGGCCGGCCTGCTGCGCTCGGACCCGCTCGACCAGACCTACGGCGTCCGCGCCCTCGTCTCCCCGAGCAGCAACGCCTGGTCGTCGATCTGCCAGCGAGCGGTGCGGCGGGGTCGCGTTCCTCGACGCCTACGACAGGGTCGGCGGCTCGCTGCAGCCCGCCTGGGTGTTCCCGCAGGGCCTCGGCAACTCGCCGAAGGCGGTCGCGGAGGCCATCACCCACGAGGTCGGGCACAACCTCGCCCTGGAGCACGACGGCACGTCCACCGCCGGGTACTACTCCGGCCACGGGAGCTGGGCCCCGATCATGGGCGTGGGTTACGACCGCCCGATCACCCAGTGGAGCAAGGGCGAGTACGCGGGTGCGAACAACAGCCAGGACGACCTCGCCACCATCGCCGGCTACCTCGCCCGGCGCGCGGACGAGCCGGCCGGCGCCGCCCCGCGGACCGGGTACATCACCTCCGACACCGACAGCGACGTCTTCGTCCTGGGCGGCTGCGCGTCCGGCTCCCAGATCACGGTCGACAGCCCCTACGTCACGCCCGACCTCGACGTCCGCGCCCGGCTGCTCTCGCCGGACGGGGTCGTGCTGGCGACCGCCGACCCGGCCTCGGGCACGGTCGACGCGACCCGGGCGTACGGCATGGACGCCACCCTGAGCGTCCCCTCGGACGGGCGCTACCTCGTGGAGGTCGCCGGCGCCTCCAGCGGTCAGCGGACCGGTGACTCCTGGAGCGGCTACTCCCCCTACGGCAGCATCGGCGCCTACCGGGTCACCGCCGGCGGGTGCGACCGGGACGTGGTCGGCGTGCCGTCGAGCCCGACCGCTCTCGCCGAGAGCGCCCCCGCGACGACCTCGACCCTCAGCCTGCGCTGGGCGCCCCCCACCGACCCCGGGGCGTCGCCGGTCACCGGGTACACCGTGACCACGGGGACGGGGGACCCCCTGCGTCTGGGACCGGACTCCCGCGGCGTCACGCTCACCGGCCTGACGGCGGCCACGACCTACGACGTCGCGGTCACCGCGGTGAACGCGCGGGGACCCGGGCTGCCGGCGTCCCTCCGGCTGCGCACGGCGACCCCGCTGGTCACCGTCCCGTCCGCGCCGACCGGCGTGACGGCGCTGTGGAACACGGACCTGGCCCGCCCCGAGATGTACTGGCAGCCGCCGGCCAGCGACGGCGGCTCACCGAGGACCGGGTACGCCCTCACCGTCGACGGCGCCAGCCTCGGACAGGTGGGGGCCGACTGGACCGGCGTGTACCTCGACGGGGTTTTCGCGCCGGGCGAGCACACCATGACCGTCGCCGCCGTCAACGCGGCGGGGACGGGCCCGGCGGCGCGCGCCCAGTTCACCGTGCCGGACGCCGAGGGTCCCGTCACCAGCGGCTTCGACTTCACCCCGCGGACCGTCGACGTCACCACCACCGCCCAGCGGGTGACCGTCTCGGTCCGCCTGACCGACGCCACCGGTGCCGAGGCGCCGACCGTGGGGATCTCGTCCGACACCACCACGCAGAGCGACGGGGGCACGATGACCCGGGTCTCCGGGACCGTCCAGGACGGTCGCTACGAACGGACCGTGACCTTCCCCAGCACCGCCGCCGTCGGCACCTGGACCGTCACCCTCGCCCCGACCACCGACACCCTGGGCAACCTCGGCGACCCCGCGCGCGACCACCCCCAGAAGCTGATGGTCACCAGCACGCCGATCACCGCTCCCGGTGCACCCACGGGCGTCGTCGCCACGCCGGGCGACGCCCGGGCCGAGGTCAGGTGGTCCGCACCGACCGACACCGGTGGCGCCCCGGTCACCTCCTACACCGTCACCGGCTCCCCCGGCGGCGCCACGGCCACGGTCGCCGGGGACGCGCGTACCGCCACCCTGGTCGGCCTGACCAACGGCACCGCCCACCGCTTCACCGTCACCGCCACCAGCTCCGCGGGCACCTCCGCCGCCTCCGCCGCCTCCGCCCCGGTCGTCCCGGCCGCACCGCCGGCGCAGGTGGGACGCCCCGGTGCCGCGGTGCGCGGGAGCAAGGTCGTCGTGACCTGGCAGCCCGCGACACCGCAGGGGTCCCCGGTGACCGGCTACACCGTCCTGGTCAGCGGCGAGCGCGCCAAGCAGGCGGCCGCGAGCGCGACTCGCCTCGTCGTACGCGGGGTCTCCCGTGGGCGCCACACCGTGCGGGTGACCGCGACGAACGCCCTGGGGACCTCGCCCCCGAGCGCGGCGACCAGCGTCCGGGTGCGCTGAGACCACTCGCGGCAGCGCGAGCGTCCACTCGAGGCGACGCGAGCGTCAACTCGGCAGGGTGGGAGCGTCATCTCGGCGGTGGGGAGGGCTGACCCTCGCCTGTCCGGTCGCTAGGGTCCCCCCTGTGAGGGGTCTTCGTGGGGGACGCTCGGGTGGGGGCACCAGCCCCGTGCTCGCGGTCGTGGCCGTCGTCCTGGCCGTCGTGGTGATCGCGTTCTCGGGGTGGCTGGTGGTCACCTACCCGCCGGAGGCCGACGTCGGGGCCAGCGCCCAGGACGCCACCTCCCCGGTCGGGGACCTCGGCACCGGGTCCACCGACGACCTCTCCCCCGGCGCCGACGAGGGCGCCGACGAAGGCACCGACGAGGGCCCTGAGGAGGGCGCCGAGGAGGGCACGGGGGACGACGCGGTCCAGGTGGCGGTCCTCGGCGACGGCTACACCGCCGGGTCCGAGCTGGGCGGGGAGGGCCCGAAGGCCTGGCCCGCCCTGCTCGCCAAGCGGACCGACGTCGAGGTCACGCCGTACGCCGTCACCGGCAGCGGCTACGTCGCCGGCGCGACCGGCACCACCTTCCTCGACCGCGCCGAGCAGCTGGTCGACGACTGGAGCGCGACCGGTGCCGGCGGTGCCGAGGACGTGGTCGTCGTGCTCGGCAGCCGCAGCGACACGGCGGCCGATCCTGCCGCGGTGCAGCAGGCGGCCCGCCGTACCCTCACCCTGCTCGGGCGGCGCCTGCCCGAGGTCACCGTGGTGGTCGTGGGTCCGCTCTGGCCGGCGTCCTTCCCGCCGACCACCGGCGGCCCCGAGGTGCGCGCGGCCGTCCAGGCCGCCGCCGAGGACGCCGGCGTCGCGTACGCCGACCCGCTCGCCGAGCCGGTCTGGCTGCCCGAGGACAACCCGGCGGCGGTCGCGGAGGGCGGCGTGCTGCCGACCAACCTGGGCCACGGCGTGATCGCCACCCAGGTGCGTGACCTGCTCAGCGCCGAGGGCGTCCTGGGCTGACCCCCACGGCGTGACGCAGGCCGCGACGGCGCGAGACCTCGGCCCCTGCACCCCGGACGCGCGGGCGGTTACCGTGGCTCATGCCCGATCGCCGGCGCGACCACCCCGAGGAGCCGTACCGCTCCTTGTTCGAGCACCACCCGCACGCGGTGTTCCTGCTCGACCTCCAGGGTCGTTTCGTCGAGGTCAACCCCGCCTGCGCACGCATCAGCGGGACCTCCGTGGACGACCTGCTCGACACCCCGTTCACCGACCTGCTCGAGCCCGACGACGCCCCCCGCGCGACCGAGGCCTTCACCCGGGCGGTGCTCCAGGAGGTGCAGGAGGTGCAGGTGGCGGTGCGGCACGCCGACGGCCGGGTCCTCGACGTGCAGGTCTCCGGCATCCCGTGGCTCGTCGACGGGCAGACCCACGGGGTGTACGGCGTCGCCCAGGACGTGACGGAGGCCAACCGGGTCGTCCGTGACCTCGAGACCACCCAGCAGCACGCGGCCGCCGCCGGCCGGGCCAAGTCGGACTTCGTCGCCCGGATGAGCCACGAGATCAGGACGCCGCTCACCAGCATCCTGTCCGCCACCGAGCTGCTGGCCACCAGCGAGGCCGACCCCGAGCAGCAGGAGCTGATCGCCACCCTCGGCCGGGCCGGGGAGCGGCTGCGGACCCTCGTCGACGACGTCCTGGACTTCGCCGAGGCCGGCGCCCTCGCGGAGCGGACCGAGCTCGACCTGCACGCCCTCCTCGACGAGGTGGTGACCCAGGTCCGTCCCGCCGCCGCCGCCAAGGGGCTGCGGCTGCACCTCGAGCTCGGCGCCGACGTCCCCCACCGCATCCGCGACCAGCCCGGGTGGACCAGGAAGATCCTGCTCCGGCTGCTGACCAACGCCGTGGACCACACCACGAGCGGCGGGGTCGAGCTGGCCGTGAGCACGACGGGGTCGGCCTGCACCGGGCTCTTCGTGCTCTACCGGGTCTCCGACACCGGCGCCGGCATCGACCCGGCGCACCACGGCCTGGTGTTCGAGCCGTTCGCCCAGGTGCCGTCGACGGTGCAGCCCCACGCCCGGCGCACCGGCCTCGGCCTGAGCACCGTCCAGCGCCTCGTCGCCATCGCCGGTGGGCGCATCGCGGTGGACAGCGCCCCGGACCGGGGCAGCACGTTCTTCGTCACGATGCCCGTCGACCCGGTCCTCGCGGCCGACCCGGCGCCGACCCGCCGACCCGCCGATCCGAGAGAGCCCGTCGACCCCGTCGCCTAGGCCTCGTCGACGGGCGGGTGCAGCAGGGCGATCAGGCTGCGGGCGAGAGCGGCCCGGGAGAGGCCCGCGAGCTCGGCCGCCCGACCCAGCCGCTGCTCGGCGGTCGCCACGTCGGTGTCCAGGGTCGCCGCGACGATGCCGATCGCCACCTGCACCCGGCTGAGGTCCTCCGCGAGCTGCGGTCCGCGCTCGGCCTGCCGCCGGGTGTCGAAGGACAGGTCCGCGTTCGTCACCGCGCCGCTGGACCACGCCCCGAACAGCTCCGCGAGCGCGTCGTGGTGGTCGTCGAAGGAGTGCGTGCCCGCCGCGTACAGGTTGACGCTGCCGCTGACCTTCTCGCCGTGCCGGATCGGCAGGGTCAGGGTGCTGCGCACGCCCAGCTCGCCGGCCACGGCGGCGAACAGCCGCCACCGGTCCTCGCTCAGCGGGTCGTCGGTCACCGTCGCCACCTGGTCCTCGCGCCGGACCGCCTCCAGGCACGGTCCGTCGCCGAGGTACTGCGCCGCGTCCAGCGTCGCCACGTCCTCCGCGGTGGACAGCATGGTGAACACCAGGTCGTCCTCGAGGCGGGACAGGCTGAAGCCGATGCAGTCCGGGACGAGGGCCAGCACGGCCCTGCCCGCGTCACGGAAGCTGTCCAGCAACGCGTCGTCGGGCTCGCCCAGGACGGGCTCCAGCTGGTCCAGCGTCCGGGCCGTCTCCGGGGTCGGCTCCATCCGTCCTCCTGCCTGTCAGATCTAGGACCATGGTCCGCGTCCCGGGGCCGCGAGACACCACCCCAACGGCGGTTCCCGCCACCCTGGGCCCGTCCATGGCGCACCTGCGCCCGAGCCGCTCCCGGGGGTGGTGACAGCCCCCCGGGCCCCCGGCCGACACTGGTCGGGTGACCGACGACGCGACCCCCTCGACCGACAGCACGCTGACTCCGCTCTCCGTCCTCGCCGGCGGCGCCGTCCGCCGGGTCGGCCGGTGGACCGTCGGGCTCAGCCGCGACGAGCCGTTCGCGGTCGACTCCCGCTGCCGCCACCAGCTGGCCGACCTCTCCCGCGGCTCCGTCGACGCCGACGGGTGCCTGGTCTGCCCCTGGCACGGCGCCCGCTACGACGTGCGCGACGGCCGGATGGTCCAGGGCCCGCGCGGGATCTTCGGCTACCACGGTCCCAGCCGCGGCTACCGCGAGGTGGTCAAGGCGTACGCCCGTCTCCTCCCGCTGCGCCGCCGCACCGCGACGGTGCAGGGCGACCACGTGGTCGTCCACCTCGAGGGCGACGCCTCGTGAAGGTGGTGGTGACCGGGGCCACCGGCAACGTCGGCACGACCGTCGTCCGGCACCTGCTCCACACCCGCGACGACGTCGAGGTGGTCGGCCTCGCCCGGCGCGTGCCCGCCCCGCCGGCGCGGGACCCGTACGTCGGCCGGCTGACCTGGACCGGGCTCGACCTCAGCACCGACGACTGCGTGCCTGCCCTGCGCGCGGCGCTGGACGGCGCGGACGCCGTGGTGCACCTGGCGTGGGGCTTCCAGCCGTCCCGCGACCCCGACTACCTCGAGGAGCTCGGGATGGGCGGGACCCGCCGGGTCCTCGACGCGGCCGGCGCGGCGCGGGTGCCGCACCTGGTCCACATGTCCTCCGTCGGGGCCTACTCCCCCAAGGTCGACGACCTCCCGGTCGACGAGACCTTCCCGACCGGCGGCATCCGCTCCTCCATGTACAGCCGGCACAAGGTGGCGGCCGAGCGGCTGCTCGACGAGCACGAGCGCGCGGTCGGCGCCGGCCGCAGCACGGGGCCCGCCGTGGCCCGGCTGCGGCCCGGGATCGTCGGGCAGCGCGACGCCGGCAGCGCCCTGCTGCGGTACGGCGTGCCGGGACTGCTCCCGGGCCGCGCGGTGACGCTGCTGCCGGTCCTGCCGCTCGACCGCTCCCTGATCGTCCCGATCGTGCACGCCTCCGACGTCGCCGACGCCGTCGCCCGGGTGCTGGAGCGCCGGGCCACCGGCGCCTTCAACCTCGCCGCCCCCACGCCCGTCACGGCCGCCGACATCGCGGCCGCCCTCGGTGCCCGCCACGTCCACGCCCCCGGCCGGGTGCTGCGCGCGGCGGTCGACGCCGGCTGGCGCGCGCACCTGCAGCCGCTCGACCCGGGGTGGGTCGACCTGGGCCTCCAGGTGCCGCTGATGGACACGCGGCGCGCGCAGGACGAGCTGGGCTGGTCCGCCGGCCGCTCCGCGACGTCGGTGCTCGAGGAGACCGTGGCCGGGATGCGTGACTCGGCCTCGGGGTCGACCGCGGTGCTGCGTCCGCGCAGCGTCGCCCGCAACGTGCGCGAGCGGGTCGGCAGCGGCCCGGTCTCCGGGCGCCGCCGCCCCTGACGGTCGGGACCGACCGGGACGACGGGACGATTCAGCCGGTCGGCCCGCCCCGCCGTACCTGCCGCACGCGCCGGACCGCCCGCTCCAGCGGGTGCTGCGCCAGCGCCGCCCGGGCGGCGTTCGCCCCGGCGGCGCCGTGCACGCCACCCCCCGGGTGGGCCGAGGCCGACGCCAGGAACAGGCCGCGCACCCCCGTGCCCGCCCGGCCCAGCATGCCCGGGACGGGACGCAGGAACAGCTCCTGGTGCAGCTGCGACGTGCCGCCGTTCAGGGCCCCGCCGACCAGGTTCGCGTCCCGCGCCTGGAGCTCGTGCGGCCCCAGCACGCGTCGTGCGCGCACCCGGGCGCCGAACCCCGGCGCGACCGCCTCGAGCCGGGCCTGCACCCGGTCGGCGAACCGCTGGCACTCGTCGTGGTCCCACCGCCCGGTCAGGCCGTCCTCGCCGGCGTCCCCGCGCGTCAGGTCCGGCTGCGGCACGTGGGTGTAGGCCCAGAACGACTCGGTGCCGGCGGGCGAGCGGGTCGGGTCGCTGGTGGTCATCTGACCGGTCAGCAGGAACGGCGCGGCCGGGATGCTGCCCGCCCCGACCTGCGTGGTCGCCTCGGTCATCTGCGCGACCGAGTCGGCGACGTGGACGGTGCCCGGTGCGTACGCCGGGGTGCTCGCCCACGGGACCGGACCGTCGAGGGCCCAGTCGACCTTGACCGTGCCGGGGTCCAGCTCGAAGGCCTCCATCCCGCGCGCCACCCTCGCCGGCACGTCGCCCGGGTCGAGCAGCCGACCGAACAGCGCCGGCGCGGACACGGCCGCGAGCACGGCGCGCCTGGCCTCGTGGCGCGCCCCGTCCCGGGTGGTCACGCCGACCGCGCGTCCCCCGGCCACCACGACGTGGTCGACCGCGGCCCCGGTCCGCACCTCGCCGCCGCGCTCCTCCAGGCGCCGCACCAGCGCGGCGGTGAGCGCACCGGCGCCGCCGACCGGTACCGGGAAGCCGACGGTCTGGCCGAGCATGGTCATCAGCAGGCCGAAGACCCCCGACCCCGGCGCGTTCAGCGGCAGGTCGGCGTGCCCCGCGTTGCCGGCCAGGAGCAGCCCCGGGGCCTCGCCGCGGAAGCGGTGGTGGGCGATCGACGCGGCCGGGGTGAGCAGCATCCGCACCAGGTCGAGGCCCCCGGCGGCCGGCAGCGCGCGCAGCACCCGCGCCCCGCCGCCGAGCGGCGGGAAGGGCGAGGTCAGCGAGTCGACCATTGGCCCGCCGATCCGGTCCCAGGTGGCGCACAGCGCGAGCCACGCCTCCCCGTCGCCGGGCGCGAGGTCGTCGAGCAGCCCTGCGGTGACCTCGCGGTCGCGGTGCAGCAGCGCCCAGCGACCGTCGGACATCACGTGGCCGAGGACGGCCGGGGCGTGCGCCCACTCCAGCCCGTGGTCCTCCAGCCGCAGGTCGACGACGGCGGCCGAGGCCAGGGCGAGGGGGTAGAACGCGCTGAAGGTGTCGTGCACGAACGCGGGGTCCAGCTCGCGGTCGCTGCGCACCGCGCCCCCGGCCTCGGGCTGCTCCTCCAGCACCAGCACCGTCCACCCGGCGTCGACCAGGTGGTTGGCCGCGACCAGGCCGTTCGGCCCGGCACCGACCACGACGGCGTCGTACGCCGCGCCGCCCCCGGGGCCGCTCATCCGCGCCGCTCGGCGACCAGCGCGAGCCGGCGCAGCGTCTCGGTGTTGCGCCACCCGAGCTGGAGGTGGCGCAGCACGGGCGGCACCAGCCGTCCCGGGCCGCTGGCGACGTCCTCGTGGATCCGGACCCGGGTGCCCCCGTCCACGGCCGCCAGCTCCAGGACGACGGTCGCCTCGCCCGCCGGCCAGGCCCGCGCCCGGAGCTCGAGGCGACGCCCGGGCTCGCAGGCGACCACGGAGGTGCTGTCGTCGACCACCAGCGGCCAGGTGCCGACGGAGTGGAAGATCCGGGAGCCGGGTGCCGGCCAGGTCGGCTCGACCTCCCGCATCCGGGTCGCCCCCACCACCCACAGCGGGTAGAGCCACCCGTCGGCGAGGACGTCCCAGACCGCCTCGGGCGTCGCGGCGACCTGACGTTCGTTCGTGCTCATCGGGATCGGCTCCTCGGGTCGCAGGCAGGGACGAGGGCACGGGTGCGGGGCACCCGAGCCCAGGAGGGCAGCCTAGGCAGTCGGACCACGACGGACCGGCACCGGCGCCACCCCCTCCAGAGGTGGCTCGGGACCCCCCGGCAGGCGTGTTGCATGGTCGGCAGGCCAATCACCGCGAGGGCCCGAGGACCGACCCGGGACAGGGCCAGGGCCCCCGCAGGCGGTGACTGACCTCCCGGGTCGCAGCGCTCACCCGCCCGACGGCGCTGCGGCCCGGGCCAGGGCCTCGTCTATGCTGTTCGGGCCCGTGCGCGCCCGCGCGGCGGCCGTCCCGGCTCTCGTAGAGGACCTCCTGTGCCGATCAACCTCGCTGTCGTCAACGACTACCCCGTGGTCGTCGCCGGTGTCCGCGCGGTCCTGGAGCCCTTCGCCGACCGGGTCCGGGTCACCGAGATGAACGTGAACACCGCCGTCGTCTCGGAGGTCGACGTGGTCCTCCAGGACACCTTCGGGAACCCCGACCAGCCCGCCCCCGACCCCCGCTCGGGCAACGGCTCGCGCGCCAGGCTGGTCGTCTTCACCTGGGACACCGACCCCCGCCACGTCCTCGCGGCGATCGACGCGGGCGCCGACGGGTACGTCCCCAAGACCGTCACGCCCCTCGAGCTGCTCGACGCGGTCGAGCGGGTGCACCGCGGGGAACGGGTCGTCCTCTGCGAGATGCCGGACGGGACCGCCGTCGGGGTACCGGACGAGACGCAGGGCGCGGGTCCGGGTGCCGACGTCGACCCCGAGCCCGCCCTGGGCCGGTGGCCGGGGCGCGAGCACGGCCTGAGCGGGCGCGAGTCCGAGGTGCTGGCCCTGATCTGCCAGGGCATGAGCAACGTCGAGATCTCGCAGCGGGCCTACATCGGGATCAACACCGTGAAGACCTACATCCGGTCCGCCTACCGCAAGATCGGGGTGACCACCCGGCCGCAGGCCGTGATCTGGGCGTTGTCCCACGGCTTCGAGCCCGGCAGCACGTAGCGGGTCTTCCCGAGCGACCGGCAGCCCGCCGACCCGGCCCGCTGAGCCGTCCCGCTGAGCCGTCCCGCTGAGCCGGCCGGGCTCTCGACGGGGCCGCCGGAACGGGTCCGACAACGCCCGGCGGCGCTAGCCTGAGGTCAAGACGGGTGGATGACTCCTCACCACACTCGTCGCGCTCGACCGCGTGCTCCCCAGACCCCGGGCGCGGTCGGACCGCCGGACGGGGCCGGTCCGCGTTGCCCTCCGCCTCCGACCCGCCTAGGTTCGAGGTCCACGACAGTGCTGCCCCGGACCCCGGCAGCGCGCGACATCCGGCCGCGCCTGGAACGGGTTCCGATGACGAGGACGACCACGACCGGCACCGCCGGGGTCCCGGACGACGACGCCCGCCGGCTCGCGTCGTGGATCGGGCTCGCGGCGCAGGGCGACCAGGGCGCCTTCGCGCGTGTCTACGACGAGACGGTGGACCGGGCCACCGGGGTGGTGCACCGGGTCGTCGGCGACCCGGCACTGGCCGAGACGGTCGTCCGGGACGCGTACCTGCAGGTCTGGCGGGGGTCGGCGGGCTTCCAGCCCAGCCGTGGCGGGGTGCGCGCCTGGGTCGTGCTGACCGCCTACCGGACGGCCCAGGACCGGACCCGACGCACCTCCGGCGTCGCAGGCAGGCGGGGGGACGCCCGGGTGCACCACGCGTACGCGGCCCTGGCCGCACCGCAGCGGGAGGTCGTGTGCCTGGCCGTGGACGGCGGGCTCACCTGCAGCGAGGTCGCCCAGCAGCTGGGCCTGCCTGCGGCGACGGTCCGCGCCCGCCTGCGCAGCGGCCTGCACCTCCTGGAGGAGGGGCTGCGCACCACGCGCGGGACGTGACGAGCCGGGGAGCGGCGGTGCCTACCCCCACACGTGCGGCCAGCGCCCGTGCACCGACTCCGCGGCGGGACGGGGGGAGAGCACGTTCCCGGGGCCCGGCTCGACCCGGCCGCGGCCCTGGCCGAGGAGCGACATCAGCGGCCCGACCAGCCGGTCGAAGGCCGGGGCCATCACCCGGAACCCGGCGACCATCACGCTGTTGGCGACGCCGACGTTCACGTCGCGCCGGGGCCGGTCCAGCGCGCGTACGCAGGCCGCGGCGACCCGCTCGGGCGTGGTGACCGGCGGCGGCGGGTGGCCCGGGCGCCCGGTGTAGCTGGCGGCCTGGTCGTAGATCGGGGTGTCCACCCCGCCCGGGGAGACGATGCTGACCTCCACCCCGGGCATCCGGCGGGCCTCGACCTGGATCGCCCGGGCCAGGGCGTGCACGGCCGCCTTGCTGGACCCGTACGGGCTGATCAGCGGGGCGGCGATCTTGGCCAGCACCGACCCGAGCAGCACCAGGGACCCCGCGTGCTGCTCCTCGAAGAGCCGCAGCGCCTCGCGGGAGACGTTCGCCGTGCCGAGGACGTTGGTGGTCATCACGGCGTCGAAGACCTCCGCCGGGACGTCGTGGAACCGCCCGTAGGCGACCACCGCGGCGGCGTGCACCACGGCGTCCAGACCGCCCCAGCGCTCGCGTGCCGCGCGCACCAGGGCCTCGACCTGCGCCCGGTCGGCGACGTCGGTGGCCACGGCCAGGACGTCGGCGGCGCCGCGCGCGGTGCACTCCCGGGCGACCTCGTCGAGCACCTCCTGGGAGCGGGAGGCCAGCAGCACGCGGTCGCCGCGGCCGGCCAGCAGGTGCGCGGTGGCCCGCCCGATGCCGGAGGAGGCGCCGGTGACCAGCACCCGGCGGCCCGGCGGCGTACGGCCGTCCGGAGCCCCCGGCGCCGGGCGGGGGGTCGTCACGGCTTGAGGACGACCTTGATGCAGCCGTCCTCCTTCTTCTGGAAGAGGTCGTAGCCCTGCGGCGCCTGCTCGAGCGGCATGTGGTGCGTGGTCATGTCCAGGGTGCCGAGCGGGTCGGCGTCGTCGAGGACGACCGGCATGATGTCGTCGATCCACTGCCGCACGTGGCACTGCCCGAAGCGCATCGTGATGCCCCGGTCGAACATCTCCATCATCGGCATCGGGTCGACCTCGCCGCCGTAGACGCCGCTGACCGAGACGGTGCCGCCGCGGCGTACGCCCTTGATCGCGGTGTGCAGCGCCCCCAGCCGGTCCAGGGCCATCTTGTCGGCCATCGGGGCCGCGAGCGCGTCGGGCAGGGCGCCCACCACGGCGTGGGCGGCCTTGCCGAAGGGCGACCCGTGCGCCTCCATGCCGACGGCCTCGACGACCCCGTCGGGTCCGCGGCCGTCGAAGAGGTCGAGCAGGGCGGCCGCCACGTCGTCGACCCCGGAGTCGTCCAGGGTCTCGATGCCGTGGCGCTGGGCCATCGCCAGCCGCTCGGGCACCCGGTCGACGCCGAGGACCCGCGCCGCACCGAGGTGGCGCGCGATCCGGGCGGCGAACTGACCGACCGGCCCGAGGCCGAGCACCACGACCGTGCTCCCGGCGCCGACGTCGGCCCACTTCACCGCCTGCCAGGCGGTGGGGATGATGTCGGAGAGGAACAGGAAGCGCTCGTCGGGCTCGTCCGAGGGCACCGGGATCGGGCCGAACTGGGCCTGCGGTACGCGCAGCAGCTCGGCCTGCCCGCCGGGCACGCCGCCGTAGAGCTGGGTGTAGCCGAACAGGCTCGCACCCTTCCCGGTGGCCTTGTTCTGGGTGGTCTCGCACTGGGCGAACAGACCCTTGCGGCACATCCAGCAGTGCCCGCAGGAGATGTTGAACGGCACGACGACGCGGTCACCGGGCTTGATGTGGGTGACCTCGGGCCCGACCTCGACCACGCGGCCCATCGGCTCGTGCCCGAGCACGTCGCCGGTGTTGATGAACGGCCCGAGCACCTCCATCAGGTGCAGGTCGGAGCCGCAGATCGCGGTCGAGGTGATCTCGACGATCGCGTCCGTCGGCTCCTCGATCCGGGGGTCGGGGACGGTGTCGACGCGCAGGTCGCGCTTGCCGTGGAAGGTCAGGGCTCGCATGGGTGCCTCCGGTAGGTCGGTGGGGGGTCAGCGGTCAGCGGGTCAGCGGTCAGCGGGCGAGGTCACGGAGCCGGGACCGCGCGCGGTACGCCTCGGTGGACATGGCCCCACCGTGCTGTCTCCGGGCGCTGGGGCCCACACCCCTCGGGGCAGAACGAGCGGGCGCGAGCGCCACCCACCCGCCGGGGACCTCCACCCGCCCGCCGGCTCCGGCCGGGTGCTGAGTCCACAGGACCCCGGGCGACGTTGTCACCAGAAGCAGGTCCTGGGGGCTTCCTGACCTGCGGTTGGTGACAACGACGTCGGGGGCCACGAGCCCGCCTCCCTGCTGCGTCACCACGGCGCCCCACGACGATGCGCCGTAGCGGTAGACCTACCCGCGCCCGGCCCGACATGGCTATCCTCAGGCGCCGCCTCTC
The DNA here is from genome assembly GCA_963781475.1 of uncultured Actinomycetota bacterium. GTDB lineage: Bacteria > Actinomycetota > Actinomycetes > Propionibacteriales > Nocardioidaceae > Nocardioides. Next base: position 146,608 of record CAWAGJ010000006.1, read on the forward strand.
GACGCCGGGCTGCTGCGCACCGGGAGCGTCCGACGACGGACGCCTGACGAACGGACGATGCCATGTCTCGCACCACCTGCAGGCGCACGACCGTGAAGGGGCTCGGTCTCGCGCTCTCCGCCGGGCTCACCGCCGCCGTCATCGCCGCGACCGCCTCACCGGCGGTCGCCGGGATCCCTCAGACCTGGACCCAGGACGATCCGGCCGGTGACGTCGTGTTCACCGGGGAACGGGGCCTGGACCGCGCCGAGCGACGGAGCATCGACGCGACCTCCGTCGCGACCTACGACGGGTCCGACCAGACCCAGGTCAACGTCAGGATCCGTGAGGTCACCGAGTCGCCAGAGTTCGACCAGGACGTGCGGCTGACCTTCGCCAACCGCCGCGGCGACACCGTCGGGAGCGTCCGCTTCTCCCCCAGCCCGGACCGGCAGGACTCGGGTGTCGCGGTGCTCGGCTCGGGTGCCGACCGGGAGGTGTGCCGGGGTCTCTCGACGACGTACTTCGAGACCGCCGAGGGCGACACGACGATCACCCCGATCCCCGATCGGTGCGTCCCCACCGCTCGGGTCCGCGTCAAGCTCGTCACGAGCACCGTGGATCCCGACGGCGGCACGACCTACTCCCGCGACCGCGTCACCTCCGACGGGCCCGTCCGGGTCCGCCCCACCGATCCTGCCGTCGGCTGAGCGACTGCGCTCAGGGAGTACTACGACGTAGCGCGTCCTGCACGAGGACGCCGGACCTGTGCCAGCGACGCTGGTGAACCATCAGCCCCGCGAGGAGCGAGCGAGGCACCCCGGTGGTCGAGGAACGAGCGAGGCACCCCGGCTGGTCGAGGAGCGAGCGAGGCACCCCGGTGGTCGAGGAGCGAGCGAGGCACCCCGGTGGTCGAGGAGCGAGCGAGGCACCCCGGTGGTCGAGGAGCGAGCGCAGCGAGCGTCACGAGACCACACCACCCGCGCCGACCTCGCGAGCCGCAGCTTCATGAGAGACCTCTCACGAACCTCTCATCCATAGCCCATCCCCGGACGGGATGATCACGGCATGTCCGGTCAGCGTTCCCGCCTGCCCCACCTGGGGAAGGTCCTCGCCGTGCTGGCCCTCCTCCTGCCGATGGGCGCCTTCGTCGTGGGATCCCTCGTCGCCTCCGCCGCCGACGAGCCCGCGCGACGGGACCCGATCGTGATCGCCGAGGCACCGTCCCCCGGGCCCGACCGGACCCCCAGCCCGCCGTCCACCCCGGCACCCACCCCGTCCGAGGACGACGACGGGGACGGTGAAGGGGACGACGACGACCGGGACGACGGGGACGACGACGAGATCGAGGTGGTCACGCCCGAGCCGGGTGAGGTCGACGACGACATGGACGACCAGGATGAGGACGACGACGACCCGGCCGACGGAGGCGACGAGGATTGACCCGGAACGGCCGACCCCCGTACGGCCGACACCCGTGCGCCCGGACCCCGTGCCCCTGACTCCCGCGGCGCGACCCCGCCGCTCCGGGGTCTCGGTGCGGGTCCGCATCACCGCCACCGTGGCCGCGTTGGCCGCGACTGCCCTGTCCGGGGCGGGACTGCTCGTCTACACGATCGAGAGCCAACGCCTGGAGCAGCAGAGCGTCGACGCCGCGGAGCAGGAGCTGGACGAGTTCGTCGTGCTCAACGAGGGCGGGGTCGACCCCGAGACCGGCGAGCCGTTCGAGTCGGTCACCGCGCTCCTGCGGCTGTTCATGATGCGCAACGTGCCCGACGACGACGAGCTGCTCGTCGGCTGGGTCGGCGACGGGGTCGTGAACTACTCACCTCGCAGCGACCCGCTCGTGGAGGACCCCGCCTTCCTGGCGACCGCCTCCGACCTGGTCGCCGAGGGAGCGACGAGTCGGCTGGACACCCCCGACGGCGAGGTGCTCGTCACCAGTCAGCCGGTCCGCCGCGGCGCCGACCGCGGCGCCCTCCTCGTCGTGATCAAGCTCGACGAGAGCCGCGCCGAGCTGCGGGACACGATGCGTACCTATGCGACGGTGGCGCTGCTGTCGATGCTCCTGCTCACCGCCGTGGCCTTCTGGCAGTCGGGTCGGCTGCTCGCGCCGTTGCGGGTGCTGCGCAGCACGGCCGAGGAGATCGGGGAGACCGACCTGGCCAGGCGCATCCCGCTGACGGGCAACGACGACATCACCGCGTTGACCGGTACCGTCAACGGGATGCTGGACCGGCTCGAGGAGGCGTTCGTCGGGCAGCGACAGTTCCTCGACGACGCCGGTCACGAGCTCAGGACACCCCTGACCGTGCTGCGTGGGCACCTCGAGGTGCTCGACGTGGGCAGCCCCCAGGACGTGGCCGAGACGCGCGAGCTGCTGCTCGACGAGGTGGACCGGATGGCGCGTCTGGTCGGCGACCTGGTCCTGCTCGCCAAGAGCGACCGTCCCGACTTCCTCGACCTGCGCCCGGTGGGGCTCACCGGGTTCACCCTCGACGTGCTGGCGAAGGCGCGCGCACTGGGCGACCGTCGTTGGTCGGTCGAGGAGACGGCCGACGTGACCGTCGAGGTCGACGGCCAGCGTCTGACCCAGGCCCTGCTCCAGCTGTGCGACAACGCGGTCAAGCACACCGGCCCGGGCGACGAGGTCGTGCTGGGTTCGTCCTGCGCGGCCGGCACGGCACGGCTCTGGGTGCGTGACTCCGGACCCGGGGTCCCGGCCCGGGACCGGGAGCAGATCTTCGAGCGGTTCGGCCGCAGCACCGTGCCGGAGGGCGACGAGGGCTTCGGCCTCGGCCTGTCGATCGTCCAGGCGATCGCCGAAGCCCACGGTGGCGTGGTCACGGTGGCCGACGCGTCCCCGCACGGAGCCGAGTTCAGCCTGCTGCTCCCTCTCGGTCCGACGTCGGCACCCGAGGACCAGATCGACGACGAGACCGACGACGAGACCAACGACGAGACCAAGGAGACGCCCTGATGGCACGAGTCCTGATCGTCGAGGACGAGGAACGGATCGCCTCGTTCATCGCCAAGGGCCTGCGCGCCGACGGGCACCTCGCCACGGTCGTCGGTGACGGGAGCGAGGGCCTCGACCACGCCCTGTCCGGCGACTTCGACCTGATGGTGCTCGATGTCGGGCTGCCCTCCCTCGACGGGTTCGAGGTGCTGGACCAGCTGCGCTCGCAGGGTTCCCGGCTGCCGGTGATCGTGCTGACCGCACGGGACTCGGTCACCGACACGGTCAGCGCGCTCCAGGGCGGCGCCGACGACTACATGGCCAAGCCCTTCCGCTTCGCCGAGCTGCTCGCGCGCATCCAGCTCCGGCTTCGTCAGCAGACCCCCGGCGGGGACGCCCGGAGCGACGTGGTCGAGTCCGGGGGCGTGAGCCTCGACCTCCGGACCCGCCGCGCGAGAGTCGGCGCCCGTGAGCTCGACCTGTCCGCCCGGGAGTTCCGGCTGGCTGAGGTCCTCATGATCAACGCGGGCCAGGTGCTGTCGCGGGAGCAGCTGCTGGACCAGGTGTGGGGTTTCGACTTCGATCCCGGGTCGAACGTCGTCGACGTCTACGTCGGCTACCTGCGCCGCAAGTTCGGCGCAGGCACCATCACCACGGTGCGCGGCATGGGCTACCGCTTCGGGGCCTGATCAGCGGGTGCTGAACCCGGCGAACCGGGCCTTCGGCTGTCGCGCGAGCACGGGCTCCAGCGCCTCGGCGACCTCGTGGGGCAGCGGGCGGTCCCCGGGGTCGGGCGCGAGGGCGGCGTACACGATCTTCTGCACCTCGTGCGGCGTCCCGTCCGGGAGGTCGTGCGGACCCGTGACGAGCTGCGGGTAGCGGGCCTCGCGGTCCCGGGACCGGTGGTCACCCTCCTCGAAGGGCCGGAAGCCGGCGACGGCGTGGAAGAGCGTCGCGCCGAGCCCCCAGACGTCGCTCTCCGGTCCGGGCCGGCCGCGCCCGCCGGGCCGGCACTGCTCCGGCGCCATGTACGCGTCCGTCCCGATCTCGATGTCCAGCGCCGCTGCGGCGGCCACCGGGCGGGCCACCGACAGGTCGATGAGCCGCGCAGGGGCACCCATGATGACGTTGCTCGGCTTGATGTCCAGATGGGTCCAGCCCAGCCGGCGCAGGTAGTGCAGCGCCCCGGCCACCTCGATGGCCAGCGGCACGTACTGCTGCTCGGGGAGCCGACCGTGGCGCCGGAGCAGCGACGACAGGCGGGGCCCGTCGACCTGCTCCAGCACCACGTGCGGACGATCCCCTGCGAGCTCGTGCCGGAGACCGCGCACCACGACCGGGTGGTTGACCGTCGCGAGCGCCTCCACCTCGCGTCGCAGCCCGCGCAGCGACGTCGCGTCGTCCACCTGGTCGGGCCGCACGACCTTGACCACGACCGGACCGTAGGTGATCTCGTCGAAGGCCAGGTAGGCCTCGTAGGCCGAGCCGCCCCCGAGCCGCTTCACCGCGACGAGGTCGCGGGTGATCTCGTCACCCTGCTCGAACCCCCAGCTGCTCCCGGTCGTGGTCATCAGCGTGTCCCCCTGTCCCGTCAGCGACGGGTGTCGTTGCGCGAGCGGTCGTTGGTCTGGTTGGCGGACTGGTCACGCGTGCGCGTGCCCCCGTCCCGGGTGAAGTCCCGGGTCTGGTCCCCGCGGCTCTTGTCGCGGTCCCGGGAGACGGCGCTCACCCGGCTGTTGGTGTTGTCGGCGCGTGACCGGCTGTCGCCCGTCCCGTCGCCGCGGGTGCCGCCGGCCCGGGTGTTCGTGTCGCGGTCGGTGTCCCGGTCGGTACGGGACTCGTCGTCCCTCGCGTTGGTGCCGAGGTCGTCGTCATCGTCGGTGTCGACCGTCGTGACGATCCGACCCGAGTCGTCGTCGCGCTTGTAGACGTCTCCCCCGTCGGCCAGGGCGGGGGCCGTGAAGCCGATCAGCCCCGTCGTGGTGGCGGCGGCGATCGCGAGCCCGGTGAGACGTAGTGCCTTGCTCATGAGATGTCCTCTCGTCGGTGTTCTGGTGTGACGAGTAGAGACTCGCGCGCGGCCGTGAGGCCTCCATGAGCCGACGATGAGAGCCCTCTCATCGCTAGCCCGAGAGCTCGCCGTCGCGGCCGCAGGCGCCGCCGGTCGAGGAGCGAGGGTGACCACCGGTGGTCGAGGAGCGAGCGCCAGCGAGCGTCACGAGACCCGGCCCGCACAGGGGGCGGTGGTCTCGTGGCTCGGGCCTGGCGGCCCTCGCACCTCGACCAACGACGACCCCGGTGGTCGAGGCGCGAACGGCGAGCGCACACCCCGGTGGTCGAGGAGCGAGCGCGAGCGAGCGTCACGAGACCCGGCGTGTCACTTGTGAGCAGAGGTCGGGTTCAGGGGCGCCGGTGGAAGGTGACCTTGTTGTCGGCGTGGACCGTCATCGCATACGCCGGGTCGTGGGCCCGGGCGTGGTGGTGCGGACACAACAGCCGACCATCGTCGATGTCGGTGTTCCCGCCCTGGGAGTACGGGATGTCGTGGTGGGCGTGGCACAAACCCTGGCGGCCAGTCGCAGCCCCTCGCGGTGCAGCCTTGGTCGCGGGCGTGCATCGCGTAGGTCTGGGCTGCGGTGTAGCCCCGCCGGGCCCTGCCCTGGTGCAGGACCTCGCCCTTCCCACCGAGGACGACGGGGATGATCCTGCGCCTCGCACGCCAACCGGGTCGCCTGGGCGGCGGCTGATGGGGGTGCCGTCGTCGAGGGTCGCGGTCCCCAGCCCGGTGAGCATGGAGTCCAGGGGGAAGGTGACCAGGAACGTGCCGTCGATCCGGCCGAGCTTCGGTGCGGTGTCGCGGGGGTAGGTCTCGATCAGCTCGCAGAACGCCTCGCCCATCTTCACCGCCGACGGGCGGCCCTTGACCCAGGTCCGCTTCCCGCCCGCTGCTCGCTGCTCCCAGGGTCGGGGGTGCAGTTGACGTGGCCGGGGGCAGCGAAGGCGAGGAGCAGCTTCTGCAGCATCCTTCCCTGGGCCTCGGGGATGGTGAACCTGCCGTGCGCTACCCCGTGGGCGTCGAAGGCCAGCGTCAGGCGCCGCCTCTGTGCGGCCTTGCGCTTCTGCGGTCCTCGAGGCGTTTGCGGTCGATCTCTTCGCCGACCTGGGGTGCGATCAGGGTCAGGATGTGCGCGGCGAGGCGGGCCAGGGCGACGGGGTCGAAGTCGGCGGCGTACCCCACCAGCGCCTCCTCAGCCTGGGCGAGAGTCCGGCGTCGAGGTCGTCGGGGAGGTCCTCCAACGCAGTCGGTGATGACGCGGGCCTGGTCTGACGTTCACCGCACCCGCGGCGAGGGCGTGCCGGACCCGGTGCCACCGCGACTCGAGCGAGGTGGCGAGGCGTACCTGCCCGGCGACCACGTTCCTGCGGGTGCGGGTGGCGTTGGCGGCCCAGACCGCGGTCGAGGTGCACCCGGTCTCGGAGCCGACCTGGACCTGGTCGGCGTGGGCGAGGACGGCGTACTCGTAGGCCGCGAGCCTGGCTTTCAGGTCGGCCAGGGCGACGATGGTCTCGCGCGTCACTGCCGCGTCGAGCGCGAACAACGGGCGTTCGGCCAGGGCGGTGACGCCGGCCGACAGGGTCGCGGACACCGGTGGGCACGGGGTGCCCGGTGGTGGTGTCCTCGTCGGTGGCCATGGATCAATCCAAGCAGTCACCGCCGACAGTCCTGTCCTGTTTCCACAGGTCAGGGGTGGTTCTGCACAACCGTGGGGGCAACAGTCGATCAAAGGTTCGGTAACAGGATCGGGTGGGTCTCGTGACGCTCGCTCCTCGACCACCGGGGGTCGCGGTTGTTGTTCGGCCGGCGGGTGGTGGTCTCGTGACGCTCGCTTCGCTCGCTCGTCGACCACCGGGGTTGCGGTTGTTGTTCGGCCGGCGGGTGATGGTCTCGTGACGCTCGCTTCGCTCGCTCCTCGACCACCGGGGTTGCGGTTGTTGTTCGGCTGGCGGGTGATGGTCTCGTGACGCTCGCTTCGCTCGCTCCTCGACCACCGGGGTCGCTTCGCTCGCTTCGACTCGGCTGTCGCGGTGGTGGTCTCGTGACGCTCGCTTCGCTCGCTCCTCGACCACCGGGGTGGCGCCCGTTCCTCGACCGCCCGGCAGGAACGCGCGATCGTCTGCGGGCGGACGACGGGGTCGGTAGCGTTCCGGTACGTGACGAACGCCGCCCGCAGCGCGCTGCCCTGGGTGATCCTCAGCAGCGTGTTCGTCGTCCTCGCGTCGCTGATCGTGGTGATGAACGTGGCGCTCGGAGCGGACGACTCCTCGGGCGTACCCCCGGCGACCGCCGAGGACGTGGCGCCCCCGACGTCGGGCGCACTGGTGGGGGTCAGCGTCGACGGGGCGGAGGAGAGCCTGGCCGACTACGCGGACCGCCTGGGCCGGACGCCTGCGGTCATGGTCACCTTCGCCGAGCTCCCGTTCGGCGAGACCGACCTCGAGACGGTCGACGGCGCCGTGGCCCAGGCGCGCGAGGCCGGCAGCAGCGTCGTGCTGACCCTGGAGCCGCTGGACGGGCTCGACGCGGTCGACGACGCCGTGATCGCCGACCTGGTCACCCGGCTGCGGGCCTGGAACGACTCGGGCGTGCCCGTCTTCGTCCGCTTCGCCCACGAGATGAACGGCTCCTGGTACGCCTGGGGCCAGCAGCCGCAGGCGTACGTCGCGGCCTTCCGGCGGGTGGCCGACGCGGTGCACGCCGGCGCCCCGGCGTCCGCGATGATGTGGGCCCCCAGCTACGCCGGCGGCTACCCCTTCGACGGCGGCGCGTGGTCGGCCGGGGGCGCCGACCGACAGGCGCTGGACACCGACGGCGACGGTCGGCTCACCGAGCGCGACGACGGCTACGCGCCGTACTGGCCCGGGGACGACGCGGTCGACTGGGTCGGGATGTCGCTCTACCACTGGGGCCAGGTGTACCCGTGGGGCGAGAACGAGCTGCCCTCGTCCGGGAAGCTCGTCGCCCAGCTGCGTGGCGACTACGCCGTGCCCGGCGCGCAGGAGCAGGTGGTGCCCGACTTCTACGCCGACTACGCCGTGGGCCACGACAAGCCGGTGTCCATCACCGAGACCGCGGCGCTGTACGTCCCCGGTGGTCCGGGCCCCTCCGAGCGGGCGGTGAAGGAGGCGTGGTGGTCCCAGGTCTGGGACCCCGCCCTGGTGGAGCGGCTGCCCGCGATCAAGATGGTCAACTGGTTCGAGTGGGACAAGACCGAGCCGGAGACCGGCGGCCGGATCGACTGGACGGTCACCCGCGACGCCGACCTCGCGGCGGCGTACGCGGACGCGCTCCCGAACTGGGCGCGGTTCGCCGACTGAGGCACGGGGCACGGCGCCGCCGGTGTGCGGTGCTTCGACGCCACGATGGACCGCGGCAGCAACTCCGCCACGATCAAGGTCGAGGGCCGCGACCGCTGACCCGCCCGCTGACACCCCCTGCACACCCGGACGCGACGACGCCCGGCCCGCCGTGAGGCGGACCGGGCGTCGTGCTGCTCAGGCTGGGTTGCGCGGGGGTCAGCGGCCCGAGGAGTAGACGACGCTGGAGCCGCCGCCGGACGTGCGCGACGAGCCGCTGCGCGCGCCACCCGAGCGGGCACCGCCGGAGCGGCCGCCGCCCTGGCCGCCGGAGCGACCCTGGCCGCCGCCGGAGCCGCCACCCTGGGGGCGTCCGCCGCCACCGGAGCGACGACGCGGGCCGCCACCGGAGCGACCGCCGCCGCCACCGCCGCCGCGGCTCTGCTCGACCGGGGCCGCGACCGGGACGACCGGCGCGGAGGCGTACTCGCGCTCGCCCGGCGCGATGGAGGTCAGCACGGCGTGGCCGGGGACGACCTTGGTCGTGGTGGCCTTGATGCCGGCCTTGCGGGTCAGCAGGCGCACGTCGCCGACCTGGGCGTCGGTCATCACGGTGACCACGGTGCCGGCGGCACCGGCGCGGGCGGTACGCCCGGAGCGGTGCAGGTAGGCCTTGTGCTCGACCGGCGGGTCGGCGTGGACCACGAGCGCCACGTCGTCGACGTGGATGCCGCGGGCGGCGATGTCGGTGGCGACCATCGTCTGGGCGACGCCGGTGGAGAACGCCTCGAGGTTGCGGGTGCGGGCGCCCTGCGAGAGGTTCCCGTGCAGCTCCACCGACGCGACGCCGACCTGGTTCAGCTTCTTGGTCAGCTGCTTCGCGCCGTGCTTGGTGCGGGTGAAGATGATCGTGCGGCCGGGCGCGGCGGCCAGGTCGGTGATCACGGCGATGCGGTCGTTGGCGCCGACGTGGAGGACCTGGTGGTCGATCGAGGCGACCGGCGACTGGGCGGTGTCCACGCTGTGGGTGACCGGGCTGTGCAGGTAGCGCTTGACGATCACGTCGACGCCGCCGTCGAGGGTGGCGGAGAAGAGCATCCGCTGGCCCTTCTCGGGGGTCTTGTCGAGCAGCCGCTTGACCTCGGGCAGGAAGCCCAGGTCGGCCATGTGGTCGGCCTCGTCGAGGATGGTGATCTCGACCGCACCGAGGTCGCAGTGACCGGAGCGCACGTGGTCGGCGAGGCGGCCGGGGCAGGCGACGACGACGTCGACACCGTTGCGCAGGGCCTGGATCTGGGGGTTGGCGCCGACACCGCCGAAGATCGTGGTGGTACGCAGGCCGAGGGCCTGCGCCATCGGGGCCATCGCCTCGTGGATCTGGGTGGCCAGCTCACGGGTGGGGGCCAGGATCAGCGCCCGGGGGCGCTTGGGGGTCCGCTTGCTGGCGGACTTCTCCAGGCGGGTCACCAGCGGGAGCAGGAAGGCGTAGGTCTTGCCCGAGCCCGTGCGGCCGCGGCCGAGGACGTCGCGCCCGGCCAGGCTGTCGGGCAGCGTGGCGGACTGGATGGGGAAGGGCTCCGTGACGCCGGCGGACGTGAGGACGTCCAGGACGGGGCGGGGAAGGTCGAAGTCGGAAAAAGAAGTGCTCATGGGGGCAGGCGGCGCAGGGCGCCGCTGACTCGCTCTCGATCGGGTGGGTGTCCTGCCCGGCGCGGATCCTGTCCCAGCAGTGGTGCTGGGTGGCCGCGACGCTCGGGGGACGACGTGTGGTGCGCGGCCCGAGGCAGAACGGATGGGGCCGCCATCGCACGTCCGAGCCTAGGGGTACGCAGGTCAGCGGCCTAATCGCGCGGACGGGACACTGGTCACACCGGCGCGGACCGGGGCGTGCGGCCCGGGCTGCGACCGTACGCTGGGACCGATGTCCAGGATCCGTTCGGTCGCCCTCGCCGTGGCGCTGCTCGTCACCGGCCTGCTGCTCGCCGGCCTCAGCGTGCAGCCCGCCGCGTCGTCGCCGGACGTCCGGGTGATCGCCGGCGTCGGCAGCCACGGGCTGCACGTCGGCGACCTGCCGCTGGTGTTCACCTGGGCCGCGGCGATGGCGCTGTGCAGCCTGCTGTGGATCAGGGATTGACGTCCAGCTGGGCCTCGCCCACCTGCTCGGCGCGCTCCGGCAGCGACGCGACGCGCTCCATCGGCAGCACGATCTCGAGCACCGCGCCGGGCCCGTCCGGGTTGTCCAGGGCACGGATGGTGCCGCCGTGCCGGCCGGCGATCCGGCGGCACACGGCCAGGCCGAGACCGGTCCCGTCGACCTGACCGGCGTGTGCGCGGTGGCCGTCGGTGAAGATCTGGTCGTGCTCACCGGCGGGTACGCCCCGGCCGTTGTCGGTGATCGAGATGACGATCCCGTCGTCGGCCATCCGGCTGGTGCAGTGGATCTCCGGAACGGTCCCCGGTCGGGCGAACTTCACCGCGTTGGCCAGCAGGTTGTCCATCAGCTGGTGCAGCATGCCGGGGTCGGCGCGCAGCACCGGAACGCTGCCCACCTCGACCAGTGCCTCCACCCCCCGCTCGCGCGCCACGCGTACGAGGAGCTCGCCGACGTCGACCTCCTCGCCGGCGGGCTCGACCTCCCGGGTGGCCCGGTCGAGCAGGTGCTCGATCAGGTCCTGCATCCGCCGGGCCGCGTCCGCGGTGCGGCGCAGGTAGCCCGTGAGCTCGTCGCGTGCGACCTCTTGCGCCTGCCCGACCTCCCGCTCGGCCAGGCCGGTCCAGCCCAGGATGCTGGTCAGCGGGTTGCGCAGGTCGTGCGCGACCATCTGCGCGAAGGCCACCAGGTCGGCGCGACGGTCGTGGTCGGCAGTCACGTCCTCGAACAGGACCATCGCCCGCCGCCTGCTCGGACCGTCGTGGTCGGGCAGCGGCAGTGCGGTCACCGCCAGGACACGGTCCGGCCGTCCGTCCGCACGGAAGAGCACCTGCTCCCCCAGCACCCGTTCCCCGGCCAGCGCCCGGTACGACGGCCGCTCCTCCTCGCGCATCCGGCGGCCGTCCAGGTGGTGGGCGAGCAGGTCCTGCAACCGTTCGGTGCGCGGTCCGTCCTCGGCCCCGACCAACCGGTGGAGGGCGGGATTGCTGACCAGGACCTCCCCCCGACCGTCGACGAGCATCACGCCCTCGGCCATCGCGTCGATCATCTCCCCGAGGAGCCCGGCCTGGTCGCGGTTGGCCGTGGCAGCCCGGGCCAGGTCCTCGTTCAGCACCTGCACCTGGGCGCGCTCGGCACTGACCACGAGACCCGCCGCGCCCATCACCAGCACGAACCCCTGCACGAAGGACGCAGCCTCGACCGGGCCCCCGGCCGCGGCGAACGGGCCGTGCCCCAGGAGCGTGGCCAGGGTGATCGCAGCCCCGAAACCGACGGTGTGCGCGCTGGTGACGAGCATGTCGAAGCGCAGCCCGAGCCAGCCCGTGGCGATCAGCAGCGGGAAGGACAAGGGGAGTCCTTCGAAGACGAACGTGGCCACGAAGATGGCCGTGGAGAGGACCAGGACGCCGACGAGCTCCAGGCGCGTCCCGCGGTGCAGCCTCCCCGCGGGCCCGTACGCACGCCAGCCGGCACGGTGCTGGGAGAGCACCAGGCCGAGGTAGACCACGACGAACGCCCCGGTCAGGTCCCGCAGCAGCCACAGGATGCCGAGCGACCAGGAGAGCTCGTTGCCGCCGAGCAGGGTGAGGACGAGCAGCGTGCCGGTCGTGGCCGACGCCCCGCCGACCAGGGACAGGCCGAGACCGGCCAGCACCGGCAGGGAGCTCAGGGGGTCGCGCTCCCCCCGCGCGCGGGTGAGCCCGGGGGCCAGACGGCGCAGGAGCGCGACGGTCACCAGGGGTTGCACGAGCACCACGACAGCACCGAACGCGGAGTCGGCGGCGTTCGCCCCCGTCCAGGACAGGGCCACCCCCGCCGGCACCGCGACGGCGACGACGTCGGCCAGGCCCGCCCGCGAGCCCCGGCGGAGCAGCCACAGCACGACGAAGCCGGACACGGGCCAGACCAGGGCGTGCTGCGTGCCGCCCCCGGTGGAGGCCCGACCGAGCAGGCCCAGGACAAGCACGAGGACCGCCATCGCCACCAGGGCGAGTCCCTCGCGCCGGCGGTCGACCGGCGTCCGGGGTCGTTCCATGGCGGTGAGTCTAGAAACCCCGGCGACCTCCGTCCCACAGTTCGACAAATGGAAAGAATCTTCCACAGCAGGTTGGTGGGCGCCCGGGCAGGACGACCAGCCGAGCCTGGGCACACGACGCACGACCGGGCGGGACCCGAGGGGTCCCGCCCGGCTCACGTGCCTGCTGCGGTCGTGCCTGCTGCGGTGGTGCTGGTCCTGATGGTGCGGGTGCTGGTCAGCGACCCTGCTGGTACGGGTCGTAGCCGGGGTCGAGGGGCTGCACCGGCTCGGCGCGCTGGGTCGTCTCGCCCTGGTCGTAGTAGCCCTGCTCGTAGGAGCCGGGCTGCTCGTAGGCGCCCCGCTGGTACGAGGAGTCGCCACCGAGCTGGTCGGCCTGCTGCTCGGCGCGCTCGCGGCCGGTCTGCAGGTCGCGCCTGGCCTGCTCCTTGGCCTGCTGGCCGTTGCGGTAGGCGTCCTCGAGGATCCGGCCGGCGACGTCCTTGCCACCCAGGCCGAAGGCCAGCGCGGCGCCGAGCGCCAGGGCGCCCATGGTGGCCGCGAAGGCGATGGTGACGATCTCGGGGGCGATCTGGAGCTGGTTCAGGATCATGAAGAGCGCGATCACCATGACCAGGGCCGGGACGGCGGTCGCCACGATCTTGCCGGTGGGGGTGTCGCCCATGACCTTGGCGACGGCGGCCGCCGCGGCGCCGGAGATCAGCGCGGCCAGCACGAAGATCAGGATCGCCACGATGACGTTGGGCAGGTAGGCGAGCACCTGGTTCATGAAGGTGGTCACGGCCGGGATGCCGAGGGCGCCGATGGCGGCGGTGATGAAGAAGATGAAGATCAGCCAGAACACGACCATCGAGATGAGGTTGGCCGGGCTGGCGCCGGGCATGACCTTCTCGACGTGCTGGTGCGCGTCGGACTCGTGGAGCTTCTTGTCCAGGCCGAGCCGGTCGAGCAGCGCCTTGATCACCTTGGCGACGACCTTGGCGATGACGTAGCCGATCAGGAGGAGCAGGAGGAAGCCGAGGAGGCTGGGGAGGAAGGCGAAGATGCCGTCCGTCGCGTTGCGGAAGCTGGCGCCGATGTCCATAGGGAGGTCCTTTCCTGGCCGCGTCCGCGGCCGGTCGGGGCCCAGTCAGTCAGACCCGGCAGGGCGGTCACCCCACCCTTGAAGGTAGAACACTTACAACGTAAGCCGCACCGCTCCCCTGCACCACGCCCCGGCCGGTGGGCACGCCGGCTCGCGGCTGCTGGAAGGGTGGTGGGATGACGACGTGGTGGGCCACCGGCCGCGACCTGGTGCGGACCCGGCTGTGGCCCGTGCCCATGATGGCGGTGACGCTGGCGGTGCTGCTGGGGTTCGGCCTGCCCGAGCTCGACGCGAGCGTGGACGAGGACCTCCCGGACTCGGTCCAGGTCTGGCTCTTCGGGGGTGACGTGGACGCCGCCCGTACCCTGCTGGACGCGATCGCCTCGTCCATGATCACGGTGACCGCCCTGACGTTCTCCCTCACGGTGGTGACGCTGCAGCTGGCCAGCAGCCAGTTCTCCCCCCGGCTGCTGCGGACCTTCGCCGGCGACCAGTTCGTCCAGGCCACGCTGGCGCTGTTCCTGGCCACGTTCACCTACTCCCTCACCGTGCTGCGGGCGGTGCGCAGCGGCGGGGACGGCGGCGGGCAGACCGAGCTGGTGCCCCAGATCGCGGTGACCGTCTCCTTCGTGCTCGCCCTGGCCAGCGTGGTCATCCTGGTGCTCTTCCTGGCCCACCTGACGCGCCAGATCCGACCCGAGACGATGCTGCGCGACGTCCACCAGGAGGCGGTGCGCACGGTGGACGCGGTCCTGCCGGACCGTCGCGACGGGGCGCCGGCGCCGGCGCCGCTGCACCCGCCCTCGGACCCGGCGCGCGTGGTGCGGGTCGACGCCCGCGGGCACGGGTTCGTCACGCGGGTCGACCGGGAGGAGCTGCTGGCGACCGCCACCGACGAGGACGTGCTGCTGAGCATCGAGGCCACCCCCGGGGACTGGGTGGTCGTCGGGACCCCGCTGGGCGCCGCCTGGGCCCTCGACGGCGGTCGGCACGACGAGGAGACGGCCGAACGGGTCGCCACGCGGGTGGCGGGCTGCCTGAGCCTCGGCTTCGAGCGGACCTCCTCCCAGGACGTCGGCTTCGGCCTGCGCCAGCTCGTCGACGTGGCCGCGAAGGGCCTCTCCCCCGGCATCAACGACCCGACCACCGCCGTGCACGCCCTCGGACACATCTCGGCGCTGCTCTGCACGCTCGCGGAGCGCGACCTCGGCCCGGCGGTGCTGCGGGACGCCGAGGGCCGCGCCCGGGTGACGCTGCACGGCCCGGACCTCGCCGCGTTCGTCGAGCTCGGGCTCGGGCAGCCCCGCCGGTACGGCGCGGGCGACCCCCAGGTCCTCGCTCAGGTCCTCCAGGTCCTGCTCGACCTCGCCCGGCGGGTCGCGCCCGACCAGCGGGCGGTCGTCGAGGACCACCTGTCCCGCGTCCGCGCCACGGTCGCGGCGCAGTCCTTCGACGGGTCCGAGCGGGACGCCTTGGAGGAGTCGGCGCGACAGGTGGAGCGGACACTGACGGGCCGCCGGGTCGTCCTGAGGTACGCGTGTCGGCGCGGCTCGGGGCCGCTCGGTCAGCACCAGCGCGAGGCGACCGTGACCTCCCCGGTCCACACGTAGACCGCCAGCAGCGGCTCCCCGTCCGTGGCCATCGCGTGCGCCTGCTCGGGGCGGTGGTGCAGCAGGGTCCCGGCGGGCTCCTCCGCCAGCGGCTCGTCGCTCGTCGTGCGACCAGCGCGCCGCGGTGAGCGGCAGGTAGACCTCGTCGGCCGGGTGCCGGTGGTGCGGGTAGTGCACGCCGGGACCCAGCAGGAGCAGCCCGAGCGCGGCGGGTGGGCCGTCCGGCTGACCGTCCGGCGAGCCGTCACGCGGCCCGGCCAGCGTCGCGTGGGCGTACCCGTCGAGGAAACCCGGACCCGGCGGCCGGGCGACGTAGGCCGCCGTCTGCGTCCACGCGGCGCCCGTCGCGGTCTCCGTGAGCGCGGCCGCCGCCGGGTCGGACAGCGCGCCCCGGGCAGCCTCGAGCGCCGCGGGCAGGTGGGCCAGGACCGGGAGATCCACGGACGCAGACACGTCGGCAGACGAGGCGACGTGCTCAGCGCCGAGCAGCGCCAGCCGGTCGGCCTGCGCGGTCAGACCCGGCCTCCGCGAGCCGTCGCCGCATCATCGCTGTCAACACCTGGGTCGCCGCCACACCGTCCTCCGTCCGTCGGGCTCGGGCCCGGGATCGCCCGCGACGAGACGTCACGTCGCGGTCGCACGCCGGTAACACTCGCCGACCATCCTCGTCCCCATGTCCTACCGAGGCCACCTGTGGCGGCACCTGCGGTGCAAGGTGAAGTACGGCCCCGCCTGCCCGCACCACCCCGCGCACCGCTGACGGTGGCCCGGCCGGGCCGACGCCCCTAGCCTCGACCTCGTGACGGACCGGTGGACCCAGGCGGCGGCGCTGCAGGAGTGGATGGTCGCCCACCGTCGTGCCCTGCACCAGGAGCCCGAGGTCGGCCTCGAGCTGCCGGACACGCACGCCTACGTCACGACGGTGCTGCGCGGGCTCGGCCTCGACCCGGAGGTGCACCCCGGTGCCGGGGTGAGCGTCGAGCTGGCCGGCACCACCGAGGGACGACCCGTGGTGCTGCGCGCGGACATGGACGCCCTTCCGGTCGCCGAGCGCAGCGGGGCCGCCTTCGCCTCGCGCCGTGACGGGGCGGCGCACGCCTGCGGCCACGACCTGCACATGGCGATGCTGCTGGGCGTGGCCGCCGCCCTGGTCGAGGTGCCGCCGGCCCGGCGCACGGTGCTGGTCTTCCAGCCGGGCGAGGAGACCGACCGCGGGGCGGTGCCCACGCTGGCCCGGCACGCGGGCCTGGCCCGTGACGACGCCGAGGCCTTCGCGATCCACGTCCACGCGACCTGGCCCGCCGGGACCGTCCACCTGCGTCCGGGGACGTTCATGGCCTTCGGCGACTGGTTCCGCATCGACTACCGCGGTCCGGGCGCCCACGCCAGCCAGCCCCACCTGGCCGGCAACCCGGTCGTGGCGGCCGCTGCGCTGGTGACGCGACTGCAGTCGTCGGTCTCCGCGCTCGCCCGCGAGGAGCACCTGGTCGCGACCGTGACGGAGTCCCTCATCGGCAACACCGTCAACGTCATCCCCACCGACGGCCGGCTGCGCGGCACCCTGCGCACCCTGTCGGCCGAGCGCCGCGAGACGCTGCACGCCGAGCTGCACCGCCTCGCCCGGGAGACCGCGGTCGAGGTCGGCGTGCACGCCGAGGTCACCGTCACCGCGGGCTACCCCGCGGTCCGCAACGACCGGGTCTACGTCGACCGGGTGCGGGCCGCGATCGGCTCCCGTGCCGAGGTGGTCGAGATGCTCGACCCCTCGATGGTGATCGAGGACTTCGCCTACTTCCTCGAGCGGTGGCCGGGCGCGATGGTCTACCTGGGCGCCCAGGTCCCAGGGCACCACGCCTTCAACCACGCCGCCGACGCGGTCTTCGACGAGGGCGTGCTGAGCACCGGCGCGGCCCTGCACCTCGTGGCCGCGGACGGCCTCCCGGAGCCCTGACGGCTGGCGCAGGCGAGGCGCGGCGCTAGCCCAGGTCGGCCACCTCGACCATCTCGGCCAGGTCGGCCCGGGCCCGCGCACCGCGGTGGACGGTGCTCGCGGCAGCCAGCGCGTTGGCCCGGCGCACCGCCTCGACCAGCCCGGCGCCGGCGGCGAGCTGCTGGGCCAGGCACCCGCAGAACACGTCGCCGGCGCCGCTGGCGTCCCGCGTCTGCACCCGCACTCCCGGGACGGCGACCGGCGCCGTCCCCTTCTCGAAGCACAGGGCGCCGTCGGCGCCGAGGGTGACCACGACGCTGCCGGCATGCTCGAGCGCGGCCACGCAGGCCGCGACCTCGCCGGGGCCGGTGGGCTCGGGCAGCCCGGCCAGCCGGCCGAGCTCGCTGCGGTTCGGCACGAGCACGTCCACCAGCGGCAGCAGGTCGCGCACGGGCCGGTGGTCCGGCGGCATCGGCGCGGGGTTCAGCACCACCACCGCGCCGGTGCCGGCCCGGGCGGCGGCGGCCACGGCGTCGTGGGGCACCTCGAGCTGCAGCAGCAGCACCGCCGGCCGGGCCTCGGCCACGGCCCGTGCGGCCTCCTCGGCGCGCAGCGAGGCGTTCGCGCCGGCGTCCACGACGATGGTGTTCTCTCCCCTGGCGTCGACGGTGATGACCGCGACGCCGGTGCCCACGTCGTCGCGCACCCGCACCGCGTCCACGCTCACTCCCACCCGCCGCAGCGCCGCGAGCGCGCGCTCACCGGGCTCGTCGTCCCCCACGGCCCCGACCATGACCACCCGGGCACCGAGCACGGCGGCCGCGGCGGCCTGGTTGGCGCCCTTGCCCCCGGGCGAGGTCAGCCGGCCCGCCTCGGTCAGGGTCGTCTCGCCGGGCACCGGGAGCGCGGCCACGGACAGCGTGGTGTCGTCGTTCAGGGACCCGACGACGCAGACCGGGCCGCCGCCCTCGACGGCGCGACCTCCCCCAGCGCCGTCCTCGACAGTGCCGCTCACGGGGTGTCCGACCGGGTGCCCAGCCGGTCGAGGGCCGCGAGCACGAGGTCCCAGTACCGCGCGGCGTCGAGGTCCAGCGCGACGGCGACGTTGGCCTCCTGCTCGGGGTAGCGGTCGAACAGGTCGACCACCGTGGTCCCGCGGGTCCACCGGCCGTCGAGCTCGACGGCCACGAAGCAGTCGCGCCACCCGATCACCGCAGGGTCGAGCAGCGGCGCGATCGTGCACGGGTCGTGCACCGGGGGGGCGGAGAACTCCCAGATCCGCTCGTAGGAGTCGCCGAAGAAGCCCATCCAGGCCGCGCAGGTGCGCCCGACCTCGTGGTCCATCGCGGCCATCCGGTCGACGACCTCGGGCGTGGCCAGCGCCTGGTGGGTCAGGTTCAGCCCGACCATGCGCAGCGGCACGCCCGAGCGGAGGACCACGTCGAGCGCCTCGGGGTCGGCGTAGGTGTTGAACTCCGCGGTCGGGGTGTGGTTGCCGCGCTCGGTGGAGCCGCCCATGAACACGATCTCGCGGATCCGGTCGACCAGCTCGGGCTGCGCGCTGAGCAGGATCCCCAGGTTGGTCATCGGCCCGGTCACCACCACGGTCACCGGTTCGGCCGACTCCCGCAGGGTGCGCGCGATCAGCGCGGTCGCCGGCTCGGGGACCGGGTCCACGGTGGGTTCGGGCAGCGGCGGCCCGTCGAGCCCGCTGACGCCGTGCACGTAGTTGCCCAGCGCGACCTCCCCGACCATCGGCCCGGCAGCGCCCTCGGCGACGGGCACGTCCTCGCGACCGACCAGCGCCAGCACCCGCTGGGCGTTGCGGGTCGCGTCCTGCACCGCGCAGTTGCCGAAGCAGGTGGTGATCGCGAGCAGGCGTACGCCCGGCGAGCCGAGCGCGAGCAGGATGGCGACGGCGTCGTCGTGCCCGGGGTCGCAGTCGAGCAGGACCGGGACGGGTGCCACCTCGCTCATCGGGCGGCCAGCCAGCGCAGCATCCCGCCGACGAGGGGCGCGAAGCCCTCCCAGGCCAGGAAGTCCTCGGGGCACCAGTGCGGGCCGATGTCGGAGGTCCACACCAGGGACCGGCCCCGGCCCACCTCGCGGGTGGCCACGAGCACGTCGTCGCCGACGGTGGCCACCACGGTGGCGTCGTGGACCGGCCTGACCAGGTTGTAGCCCAGCAGCGTCGGGGCGGAGCCCACCAGCTCGCCCCACCCGGCGGCGGCCGGGTGACCGGGCTCGGTGAGGGCGACGGGAGCGCCCTGCGGGGCCTCGACCCGGTCGTCGGCGTCGAGCATCGTCACCGGCAGCACGTCGGCGACCGCGGTACGGGCGAAGTTGGCGCGGGCCTGGAAGCCGGTGAAGGACAGGTAGCCGCCGGCCATCATCAGCCCGCCCCCGCCGCGGGTCCACTCGGCCAGGGCGATCAGCGGGTTGTCGGTGCGCCGGCCCTCCAGGAACACCTCGGGGGGCAGCACGAAGCTGTTGGCGCCGATGTCGGAGAGGATCACCACGTCGTAGGCCGAGAGCGCCTCGACGGTGCGGGGGAACGACCCGGGCACGTCGTGGGCGTACATCTGCTCGACCTCGAGGCCCTCCGTGGCGGCGGCGGCGATGAACGCGTCCGCGCCGGTGTGGAAGGTCGTGCTCGAGAACTCGTCGAATCCCTTGACGTGGGTGGCGGTCGAGATCCAGCTCTCGCCGGCCAGCAGGACGCGGGTCACGGTGTCTCCTCGGTGCGTTCGGTGGGGCGGTCGGTGGGGTGGTCGGTGGGGTGGTCGTCGCCGCCGAAGAGGCGACGCGGGTTGTCGGTGAGCAGGGACAGCACCTGCTCCTCGGTCAGGCCGTGCCGGTGCAGGCGGGGCACGAAGTACTGCAGGAGGTGGGCGTAGCCGGGGCCGCCGTGGCGACGCAGCAGCGACTTCACGAACACGTCCTGGCTCAGCAGCAGCTGCGAGCCGTAGCCGCCCTCGACCAGCCGGGCCAGGTGGGCGGCGTTCTGCTCGTCGGAGGGGCACTGCACGCCCTGGTCGGCGTAGAAGACCTCCATGCCGAGCATGTCGTACTGCACCCACGCGCCGCGGTCCATCACGCGGCGCTGGTAGGCGGGGTCGGCCCCCGAGGGCCCCATGTGGCAGAGCACCACCTTGGTCGGGTCGGCGCCCACCTCCTCGACCACGTCCAGCACGGTGCCGGCCAGGCGGAACCAGCCGGGCAGGTGGACCTGGACCGGGAGCCCGGTCTCGGCCTGGGCGACCAGCGCGCCCCGCAGGCTGACCTGCTCGGCCGTGGTCCAGTCGGCGCTCACGCCGATCTCGCCGATGATGCCGGGGCGTACGCCGTCCTCGCCCTCCCGGAGGTCGTCCAGGATGCGGGCGGCGACGCCGTCCACGCCCAGGGACACCACGTCGACCGGGTGCGAGCCCTCCAGGTAGAACCCGGTCCCGGCGACGACGTGCACGCCGGTGAGCTCGGAGACCCGGCGCAGCCCGGCGAGGTCGCGGCCGATCCCCCACCCGGTGGTCTCGACGACGGTACGCCCGCCCAGCGCCGCGAAGCGTCCGAGCTCGTCGGCGGCGACCGCGACGTCGTCCAGGGCGAGGTTGGCGCGGTTGCCGAAGGGGTCCTGGCGCAGCTCCCAGCCGATCTCCTCACCGACCGGGGCCGCGGCGAAGTCGTCGGGGTCGACCCCGACCGAGGTGCTGCGGGTCCACCAGGAGGAGACGTCGTTGAGCAGGTGCTCGTGGGGCAGGGTGATCCCGAGCTCGTCCACGGACACGGGTCCCCGGACGGTCTGCACGGTCCCGGCCGGGTCGGTCCCGGTCGCCACCGCGCTCAGCCCTGCTGCCCGGAGATGCGCCCGAAGAGCCGCGCGTTGAGCAGGATCGCCACGATCAGGATCAGGCCCTGGGTGATCGGCACCCAGTACACGTCGACGCGCAGCAGGACCAGGCCGTTGCTGATCACGCCCAGGGTGACGGCCCCGATGGCGGAGCCCAGGATCGAGCCCTTGCCCCCCATCAGGGCGGTGCCGCCCAGGACGACCGCGGTGATCACCTCGAGCTCGAAGAGGGTCCCGGAGTTCGAGGAGCCGCTGGCCAGGCGGGTGGCGGTGACCACGCCGGCCAGGCCCGCAGCCAGACCGGTCAGCGTCAGCACGGCCAGCTGCACGCGGCGCACGTCGACCCCCGCGCGGCGCAGGGACTCGGCGTTGGAGCCGACCGCGACGACGTAGCGCCCGAAGCGGGTGTGGTTGAAGACGTACCAGCCGAGCGCGACCACGACCACGGCGATCCAGGTGGGGGTGTAGAGCCCGGCCAGCTTGCCGTTGCCGATCGGCAGCAGCGCCTCGGAGGTGATCGGGGTGGAGTAGCCGTCGGTGACCAGCAGCGCCAGGCCGCGTACGGCGGTGAGCGCGGCCAGGGTGACGATGAACGACTGGAGCCTGCCGTAGGCGGTCAGCGCCCCGTTCACGGCCCCGATCCCGAGCCCGAGGACCAGGGTGAGCAGCAGCGCGACCAGCGGGTTGCGGGTCTCGGCGAAGATCGCGAGCGAGGCCGCGGTGAGGCCGAGGATCGACCCGACGGACAGGTCGATGTTGCCCGTGGTGATCACGAAGGTCATCGCGACGGCCACGATCACCGTCGGGGCGACCTGCCGGGCGACGTTGACCAGGTTGTTGGTGGTCAGGAAGGCGTCGGTCTGGAGGCTGAAGAAGACGACGAGCACGGCCAGGACGGCCGCGATGGAGAGCACGCCGAAGTTGTGGGTGACGAAGTCCTGCCGGGCCCCACGTCGGTCGGCCCGGGGGGTGGCCGGCGGGCCCGTCGTACCGCGGTCATCGGAGGTGGTCTGGTGCTCACGGCGTCACTTCCCCATCATCGCGGTGACCAGGCCACCGAGGTCGGTCTCGGCAGGCACCAGCTCGCGGTGCGCGACGCCCTCGTGGAGGACCACGAACCGGTCGGCGACCTCGAACAGGTCCTGGAGGCGGTGGGTGATCAGCACGACGCTGACACCCCGGGCCGAGACGTCCCGGATGAGCTGGAGGGTCATCTCGACCTCGCGTGCGGCGAGGGCCGCGGTCGGCTCGTCCAGGACGAGCACCTTGGGCTCGAAGGTGACGGCGCGGGCGATCGCGACGGCCTGGCGCTGGCCGCCCGACATCGACCCCACCAGCCGGCGGGTGTCGGTGATGCGGATGTGGAGCGTGGCCAGGTCCTTGGCGGCCTCCTCGTGCATCCGCTTCTGGTCGAGCCGGCGGCTCCACGGCCGGTAGATCTCGCGACCGAGGAACAGGTTCCCCGCGACGTCGACGTCGTTGCACAGCGCGAGGTCCTG
The DNA here is from genome assembly GCA_963781475.1 of uncultured Actinomycetota bacterium. Lineage (GTDB taxonomy): Bacteria > Actinomycetota > Actinomycetes > Propionibacteriales > Nocardioidaceae > Nocardioides. The sequence goes on from CAWAGJ010000006.1 coordinate 169,058, forward strand.
GTAGACCATCTCGATCCCCGCGGCCCGGGACGCCCGCGGCCCGGAGCCGGTCAGCGGGGCGCCGTCGACGAGGATCTCCCCCGCGTCGGGCACGACCGCGCCGGCCAGCATCTTCATCAGGGTCGACTTGCCGGCGCCGTTGTCGCCGACCAGGCCCACGACCTCCCCGCGGCCGACGGTGAGGTCGACCCCGCGGAGCACGGTGAGCGCGCCGTAGCTCTTGCGGATGCCCCGCATCTCCACGCGCGGCGTCGAGACGTCCCGGGCCTCGGGGCTCACTCGAAGATCTCGCGGTACGGGTCGACGTTCTCGGCGGTGACGATGGCGATCGGCACGTCGATGAACTCCGAGGGCTCCTCGCCCTCGAGGATCGCGGCGAGCTCCTGGACGGCCTCGACGCCCTCCTGGCGGGGGTCCTGCTGGACCACGGCGGTGACCAGGCCGCTGTCGATGCCGGCGATCACCTCGGCGGTGAGGTCCCACCCGATGACCTTGGTGTCGCCGGCGGGGTCGAGGGCGGCGACGGCACCGACCGTGGCCGGCTCCCCCGTGGTGTAGACGAAGTCGAGGTCGGGCTGGGCGGTGACGAGGTCCTGGGCGGCGGTGGCGGCCTGCTCCTGGACGTTCTCGCCGTCCACGGCCTGGGTGAAGGTGGCCCCGGCGCCGTCGACGACCTCGCGGAAGCTGTCCTCGCGCTGGTTCTGGATGAAGGAGCTGCGGGCGTCGACGGCCCCGTAGGAGGCGCCGTCGGCCAGGCCCTCGTCGACGACCCACTGGCCGGCCTCGGCTCCCGCGGCCTCGTTGTCGACCCCCACGAAGGTGTCGACGGCGCCCTCCTCGAGCTCGGCGTCGATGGCCACGGTGCGGATCCCCTCGGCGCTGGCCTGCTCGACGGCCGGAAGCACCCCGTTGACGTCGATGGCGACCACGATCAGGCCGGTGACCCCCTGGGAGACGAAGTTCTCGATGTCGCTGTTCTGCTTGGCGGAGTCGTTGTTGGCGTTGGCGATCTGGAGCTCGCAGCCGGCGGCCTCGGCCGCCTCCTGGGCGCCCTCGTTCATCTGGGTGAAGAAGGTGGCGGTCTGGTTGATCTGCGTCATGCCGATCACGCACTCGTCGGCCGGCGCTGCGGCCTCGCCGGTGGTGGTCTCCTCGTTGCCGGTGCTGCAGGCAGCGAGGGTGAGGATCGCGGCGGAGGCCGTGGCGGCGATGCGGATGTGTCGGGTCATGGAGGGTCCTCACCAATGTCGGTAATCGATTTCCGAGAGAGTGGACGTGAGCCTAGACACAGCCGGGTCCGGTCGTCCAGAGTGAGCGGGAAATCGATGTCCGAGGTCCCTGGGCCGCCCCGCCCACCGAGAGGAGACCCCCCGTTGCCAGCGGCCCGCTCCGCCACGATGGCCGACGTCGCGCGCCTGGCCGGGGTCTCGGTGGCCACCGTCTCCCGCACGCTGGCGGGCACCCGGGCCGTGGACCCGGCGATGCAGGCGAGGGTCGCCGCAGCCGCCGAGGAGCTCGGCTACCGGATCAACCTGGTCGGCCGGGCGCTGCGCCAGACCCGCACCTCGACCGTCGGGCTGGTGGTGCCGGACCTGGACAACCCGTACTTCTCGGCCCTGGCCCAGCAGCTCTCCCGCGCCTTCTCGGACCCCGGCACCGACCTGCTGGTCTTCAGCGCCGACGGCTCGCTGGAGACCGAGGCGCGCGGGGTCCGGTCCTTCCTCGGGCGCCAGGTCGACGCGCTCGTGCTGATCCCGGTCCACGAGGAGCTCAGCGGGCCCGCCGTGACGACGGCCGCGGCCGCGGTGCGCACCGTCCAGCTCGACCGTCGGGTGCCCGGGACCGCGGCCTCCTACGTCGGAGTGAGCAACCGCGACGGGATGCGGCTGGTGCACGACCACGTCGCGGCCGCCGTCGACGTCGTCACGCACCCGGTGGTCTACGTGGGCGCCGAGCCGGGGTCCTCCTCGGCGCACGAGCGGCTCGACGGCGTACGGCGCTGGTTCTCCGCCGACGTGCCGACGCTGCTCGGCGACTTCTCGGTCACCTGGGGCCGGGAGGCCGCGGCACGGCTCCTGGCCGAGGGGTGGACGCGCGGCACGATCGTGACCGCGGCCGACGTCATCGCGCTCGGCGTCCTGGCGCACCTGCTCCACCAGGGCCGGTCCGTGCCCGAGGACTTCCGGGTGATCGGCTTCGACGGTGTCGGGGCCGCGGCGCTGGCCCACCCGTCGCTGACCACGGTGCGGCAGCCGGTGGAGGAGATGGCGCGCAGCATCCGGTCCCTGGTCGAGGGCGACGGCGAACCGTCGTCGCAGTGGTTCGCACCCGAGCTGGTGGTCGGGGCGACCAGTCCTGCCCGCCCGGCCTGACCGCCCCGTCCGTGGCGCATCCGGCGGGCGCGTCGGCGGGCCCCCGGACGGCGCGGGCCCCGCCGACCGTGTGGTCGACGGGGCCCGGGCCCTGCTGCTGCGCGATCAGCGCACGAAGAACGTCCCGCTCTTCTGCTTCACGTTGTCCGCGCGGTCCATCGCGGTCGCGGTGAACGCGACCTCGCGGCGACCGTCACGGAACTGCCGGACCACCTGGGTCTCGGCCTCGCAGTCACCAGCCACCCGCGAGTGCCGGTCGAAGGCCGTGCACCGCGCCTGACGCATCCGGTCGTAGGTCGCACCATCACGCACGTGACGCACCACGACCCGCGGGGCCCGCTTGTCGACCTTGACCACCACGGTCGTCGAGGCCTGCTGACCCTCGACGTCGGTGACCGTGCGCTCCAGCTCGGTGCGCCCGTTCTGGCCCACCGTCACCGGCTCGGGGCACCCCGAGGAGTCCAGACCGTGGAAGCTCTCACAGGTGAAGGTGACCGTGGCCGCCTCCTGGAACCACCCCGCCGCGCTCGGCTCGTCGGCCGAGGTCACCGCGGCGGTGATCGTGGGCGCGTCGTCGAGCACGTCGACCCCCACCGGGCCACCCTCCCCGGCGCGGTAGGTGTCGTCACCGTCGTAGCGGCTGGTGACCGTGTGCTCACCGGTGCTGTCGAAGGAGGTCTCGCACGTGGCGCGTGATCGGCCCGCGCCCGGCGACCTCGGCCAGCGTCACGTCCTGGCAGTCCCCGACCGGCTGGCCGTCGACGTCGAAGTCGACCGTCCCGCTCGGCGCCGACTCGCCCTCGCCGCCGGTGACCTCGCTGGTCAGGGTGACCTCCTCGGTGCGGTAGGTGCCCTCGGTCTCGTCCTCGACCGCCACGTCCACCGCGGGGGTCAGCCGACCGTCGTAGGACGCCCGACCCGGCTGGCCGACCCCGTACCGCTCGTCGCCGGAGTAGGTCGCCGCGAAGTCGTACACCCCGGGGCGCAGCGACGGGATCTCGCAGGTCGCGGTGGCCTCCTCCCCCTCGCCCGGGGCGAGGACGACGTCGGTGCAGTCCGCGACCGCGGACCCGTCCTGGGTGAAGTCCACGGTCCCCGTGGGCGTTCCCGTCCCGGCCGAACCGGGCTCTCCGGCCACGGTGGCGGTCAGGGTCACCCCGTCGTTGCCGACACCGTCACCCTCCACAGGATCCGCGGTCAGCGTGGTGTCGGCGTCCGGGCCACGGTAGGAGCCCCCGACCGCGAACAACCCGTCCGCGGCCTCGACCGCGGCGACACCGGCCGGGGTGAGGTCCACCGAGACGTCGGCGTTCGGGTCGGTGATCCTGATGCGGCCGTACGAACTCCCCCTCCCGGAGGTCGGCGTGGATCGCCCGCCCGGCGTCGTCCCGGTCGTGCCGGACGGCGAGGTCTCGCGACCGGGGTGGACACGTCGTTCAACCAGAAGGTCGACGGCTCGCCGATGCCATTGCTGCACCCCCCGGTCTGGGTGACGTCGAGCCGGGCCGACGTGACGGTGCCCGGGCAGGTCCGCGGTGTCGAACACGAAGAAGTCGCGGTAGCCGATCGGGCCTTCGCCGAAGGTGTCGAAGATGCCGACGATGTAGTTGGGGTTGCACGGATTGTGGAAGCCATTGGCTTGGTACCACCCGGTGTCCTGCGAGCGCAGGGTCACCGGACCCTCGGTCGTGGCGACGGTCAGCACCGGGGCGCAGGTGCTGGGGCCCAGGTGGCTCTGCGAGAAGAGGACCTGATTCGCTTCCGCCGCGACAGCAGTCGCGGGGGAGGCTGCGCCGGCCGCGGCCGATTCGCCAGAGACACCGGTAGGGTCTGGACTGCCGTCGGGAGACGCGGCGGCGACCGGGGAGGCTGCGGCGACGAGGGCGGCCGGGGCGAGCAGCCCCGCCAGCGCGGCGAGCGCGGTGCGGCGGCGACCTGGGCCCGAGAAGGTGTGGGACTTCATGGTTTCCTTCGGGTTGTCTGGCGGTACAGCACCGGCGGCGGACCCGAGTTGAACACCCGCGCGCAGACGCGCAGTCTGAACCTCGAGCGTCGTCACCGTGAAGGGGCGCCCCGGACGCGACGCGACTGGTCTAGACGACGGGCGCGACCTCGGCCCGGCGGTGCTGCGGGACGCCAACGGCTGCGTGGAGCAGGCGCCCCTGTCCTGCCGAGGCCACGTGTGGCACCACCTGCGGTGCACGGCGAGGTACCGCCCCGCCTGCCCGCACCACCCCGCTCCGCTGACGGGCAGGCGTGGGCACCTACCCAGACGACGCGGGCCCCGCCGACCGTGTGGTCGACGGGGCCCGGGCCCTGCTGTCGTGCTGCAGCGAAGGTCAGCGCACGAAGAACGTCCCGCTCTTCTGCTTCACGTTGTCCGCGCGGTCCATCGCGGTCGCGGTGAACGCGACCTCGCGGCGACCGTCACGGAACTGCCTGACGACCTGGGTCTCGGCCTCGCAGTCACCAGCCATCCGCGAGTGCCGGTCGAAGGCCGTGCACCGCGCCTGACGCATCCGGTCGTAGGTCGCACCATCGCGCACATGACGCACCACGACCCGCGGGGCCCGCTTGTCGACCTTGACCACCACGGTCGTCGAGGCCTGCTGACCCTCGACGTCGGTGACCGTGCGCTCCAGCTCGGTCCGCCCGTTCTGGCTCACCGTCACCGGCTCGGGGCACCCCGAGGAGTCCAGACCGTGGAAGCTCTCACAGGTGAAGGTGACCGTGGCCGCCTCCTGGAACCAACCCGCCGCGCTCGGCTCGTCGCCCGAGGTCACCGCGGCGGTGATCGTGGACGCGTCGCTGGCGACCGTCACCGCCAACGGGTCACCCTCAGCGGTCCGGTAGGTGTCGTCACCTCGTAGCGCGTGGTGACCGCGTACTCACCGGTCTCCTCGAACGAGGTCTCGCAGGTCGCCCGCGCCGAGCTCGTGCCCACGACCTCGGCAACCGCGACGTCCTGGCACCCGTCGACGGGCTCACCGTCGACGTCGAAGCCGACTGCCCCGCTCGGGGCCGACTCGCCCTCGACACCGGCCACCTCCGTGGTCAGCGTGACCACCTCGGTACGGCTCACGCCCTCGGACTCGTCCTCGAGCCCGACCGAGACCTCCGGGATGGCCCGCGCGTCGTAGTTCAGCCGACCCGCCTGACCAGTCCCGTACTGCTCGTCACCGGAGTAGACGGCCGCGAAGTCGTACCGCCCCGGACGCAGCTCCGGCACCACGCACGTCGCGGTGACCTCGCCCTCGACCTGGCCCGGGCTCAGCGCCACATCGGCGCAGTCCGCGATCGCGGAGCCGTCCGGGTGAAGTCCACCGTCCCGGACGGGACGTCCTCGCCGGCCATCCCGGCCACCGTGGCGGTCAGCGTCACGTCGTCGTTGCCGACACCGTCACCCTCAGCGGGATCGGCCACAGCGTGGTGGTGGGCGCGAAGATACGGTAGTACGCACCGCCGACCGCGAACAGGCCGTCCGTGGCCTCGAGGGCCGCGACCCGGCCGGGGAGAACTCCACGGAGACGTCCGCGTTCGGGTCCGCGACCTCGAAGCGTCCGTAGGACTCGCCCACCCGGAGGTCGGCGTAGACCGCGCGCCCGGCGTCGTCCCCGTTGCCGCCGGCGACCAGGGTCTGCGACCGGGGTGGACACGTCGTTCAGCCAGTACGTCGACGGCTCACCACTGCCGCTGCTGCAGCCGCCGGACTGGGTCGACGTCGAGCCGCGCCGGCGGTGACCGTGCCCGCGAGGTCCGTGCCGTGTCGAACACGAAGAAGTTGCGGTAGACGTAGAAGACTCCCGAGGTCTCGACCGAGCCGAAGAAGTTCTCGGTGTCCGCCGCGTGCGCGACCGCGTCGAGACCGTACCACCCGGCATCTCAGCCGCGCGGAGGCCCACCGCGACCCTCGGTGGTCGCTGATGGCTAGCACCGGGTTGCACGTGTCGGGGCAGGCCGCTGCTGTGGCCGAAGATGTACCCGGCAGCGTCGACCTCCGTCGCCGGAGGCCGCCGCGGCGCTGCTCACAGCACGCGCGGACGCCGCGGGCATCGGAGCGCCGGTCGGGCTGCCGGTGGTGTCGGGGGCGGCCTGGACCGGGGCAGTGGCAGCCAGGACGGCGGCCGGGGCGAGGAGCCCGGCCAGGACGGTGAGCGACGTGCCGCGGCGGCCTGGGCCTGAGCGCGCGGAAGCAGAGGAGTTCATCGGTTTCCTTCGTGGTGTGGGGGGAGAGATGCACCGGAAGAACGTCCTGGGCAGAACACCCCGCGCGCAGCGGAATCCTGCCCAGGCCTCACCCGTTCGTAGTGCCGAACCGGCGAACTCCGCGACCCCGGGCTAGTCACGGACGGCCGCTCGGTCGCGTCACCGCGTGTCGAATTGACAGACCAGGGGCCGGCACGGAAAAATCAGCGCCGCACGCGCCACCGCCCCAGCAGCGTCCCGTCCTCCTCGAGCAGCGACACCAGCTCGAGGTCGACGTCGACGTCGGCCCCGGCGACCATCCGCGGGTGGTCGCCGCCCACCATCCGCGGCACCACGGTCGCGGCGATCTCGTCGACCAGGCCGGCCGCGAGCAGCGCGCCCAGCGCGCTGGGCCCCCCCTCGCAGGTCACCTCGCGCCAGCCCTGGTCGGCCATCCGGGACCGCAGGGCCTCGAGGTCGATCTCGTCCTCGCCGAGCACCCACACGTGCTCGGCGCCCAGCGTCCGCTCGGCCGCACCGAGGTGCTCGGCGCTGGCCGGCACGACCATGATCACCCGGCCGGGGTCCGCGTCCCGCAGGCCTTCCGGGACCTCGCCGCGCCGGCTGAGCAGGACCAGGGGTACGTCGGCCGGGCCGTACCCCTCGTCCCGCGCCGTGCCGGCGCCGACCAGCACGGCGTCGGCCAGGCCGCGGAGGGCACCGAAGACGGCGTGGTCGGGCTCGTTGTTCAGCCCCCCGCTCAGGCCGTCGGGACCGGTGGCGGCACCGTCCAGGGAGGAGATCATGCAGGCGCGGACCCAGGGGCCGTCCCCGGCGTCGGCCGGGCGGGCGTACAGGCCCGGCAGCTCGTCGGACTGCCACCGTCCGAGGCGCACCCGGCCCGAGCAGGAGCCTCACCCGTAGTACTCCAGCTGCCGCTGCGTCGGGCGCCGCTCTGCCAGGGTGACCGCGGCGATGCCGCCTCCGATGGCCCCGAACAGGTGGGCCTGCCAGGAGATGCCCGGCTGGCCGGGCAGCACGCCCAGCAGCAGGCCGCCGTAGAGGAAGAACAGCGTCAGCCCGAGGATGATGTCCCAGGCCGAGCGGGTGAAGAACCCGCGCACCAGGAGGTAGAGCAGCCACCCGAAGATCAGGCCCGAGGCGCCGACGGTCACCGACAGGGGCGGGGAGAACACCCACACCCCCACCCCGCTGACCAGCCACACCATCGCGGTGGCGGCCAGCCCGCGGCCGATCCCGGAGGCCAGGACGAGGTAGCCCAGGACCAGCGCCGGCAGCGTGTTGGCGAGCAGGTGGTCCCACCCGCCGTGGAGGAAGGGCGCGAACAGGATCCCGAGCAGGCCCTCCTCGCTGCGCGGGCGGATCCCCTCACCGTCGAGCGACTCGTTCAGCACGACCTGGTCGACGCCCTCGAGCACGAAGAGCAGGACGACGAAGCCGCCGGCCCAGAGTGCGGCGCTGACCCAGTCGGGCGTGCGCTGCGGCGACTGATGGAGGCTCACGCCTCCACCGTAGTCAGGGTCGGCAACCAGGATCTGGCAGTGACTCGGTCGGGATCAGTCCAGACCCGCGGTCGGTCGGACTGGTCTAGTCCCGCCTCAGGCATGGTCCCCCGCGCCGTGCGAACTCCGTGACGGTGCGCGCAACGGAGTTCGGCAGGACTTCAAGGTTTGCTTGGTCGCCGCGGCGTCAAGGACACGGACGCAGGCCCTACCACAGCCAGCCCCGCTGTCTTCCTGCCGTAGACGACGCGTGACTGATCGTGCACATTTCAGCCACCGGGGACTGGGGTCCTGGGTGTCGCGATGGGGCGGTATTCGGAAGTCTCGGGGGGCGCGGGGCGCACTTCGCTCACCCGCGGTGAGAAGAGGACATCATCATGAGAAGTCGTACCTTCGGCGTCGCCGCTCTGGCGGTCGCCAGCATCTCCCTGGTCACGAATCCGATGCTGGCGGACGCCGCCCGGTCGATCACCGGCCAGCAGATCCAGAACGGCTCGGTCACCACCAAGGACATCAAGAACCAGTCCCTCCTGGCCAAGGACTTCAAGCCCGGTCAGCTCGAAGCGGGTCCCGCCGGACCGGAGGGTCCCGCCGGCCCTCAGGGTCCCGCCGGCCCTGTCGGTATCCCCCACGAGGAGTCGCGAGACTCGGGCGACCCCGCGAGCTTCACCGAGGTCCCGTCCACGGGAATGGCCTCGGGACGTGTCACCCCAGCCGACGACCAGGACTCGTTCGTCATCCGACCGGCCGGGACCGCACCGCAGCGGATCACCATGCAGTCTCCGATGTCCGCTTGCCAGGGCGGCGACACCTTCCTCGAGGTCGTCGAGCAGGCAACGGACACCGTCGTCGCAACGAACGACGACACGGAAGGCACGGTCTGCTCCTCGGTGACGTTCACGCCCAACCCTGGTGGCGTCTACACCGTGCGCGCGACGAGCTTCCGGGGGAGCGCGGAGCTGGACTACGTCCTGCTGTTCGACCGGGGCTTCTGAGCCCGGAGCGGCAACGCCGTCCTCCGGACAGGTAGGACGCTTCTGAGCTGGGCTCCTCGCCACGTCGGGGAGCCCAGCTCGTCGTACGTGGCGCAACGCCCTCAGCGCCCTCGCGTCTCCCACCGGACCACGAGGTACTGCACTCCGTGCGGGTCGGCGTCGTAGTCGACGGTCGCCTGCTCCTCACCGTTCAGCACCTCCGCGCCCAGCCAGCGCAGCGACTCGCACGTCGGCCCACAGCTCCCGCGCGAGGGTCTCGTCGAGCGCGGCCAACGCCGCCGGGTCGGGACGCGTCAGCGCCCGGCCGAGGTCCGCGTCGAAGGCTGCCGCGCGGGGATCGAGGTGGCCGGGCGCCTTCTCGGTACGCCGGGCCGAGCCGTTGCCGACCACGAGCGTCGGCGTGGGGCGGTCGTCGACCGGGTGCCCCGCACGCACGGTCCCGCCGGCCTCGCCGACCAGGTGCCGGGCGACCCGTAGGCCCTGGTGCGAGGCGTGCACCGCCACCGGCTCCTCCGACTCGCACAACCACGCCACGGCCGCGCGACAGGCGGCACGGAGGTCAGCCACGGGGTCGTGGTGCCCGGCGTACTGCGGTAGCAGTGCCAGCACACCGGGGACCAGGACGGTCCGCGTGCCCCTGGAGGTCGAGGAGCGAGCGTCAGCGAGCGGCACGAGACCGTCGGTCGTCACTGCAGCCCCCGGATCGCCCGCGCCGGCCGCCTGCGCCCGGCGATGGTCCAGGCCATGTCGACGACCTGCCGGGTCTCGACGACCTCGTGCACGCGGTAGACCCGTGCACCCGCGGTCGCGCACACGGCCGTCGCGGCGAGCGTGCCGAGCAGCCGCTCGCCGACCGGCTTGTCGAGGGTCTCCCCCACGAAGTCCTTGTTGCTCAGCGAGACCAGCACCGGCCACCCGGTGTCCACCATCTCCGACAGCCGGCGGGTCAGCTCGAGGGAGTGGAAGGTGTTCTTGCCGAAGTCGTGGGCGGGGTCGATCACGACCGACTCCCGGGCGACCCCGGCGGCCAGCGCGCGCTCGGCGTACGCGGTGGTGTCGGCGATCGCCGAGGCGACCACGTCGTCGTACTCCACCCGGTAGGGCCGGGTGCGCGGCGTCGCGCCGCCGGTGTGGGTGCAGATGATCGCGGCGTCGTGGGCCGCGGCCACGTCGACGAGCTCGGGGTCGGCGCCGCCCCAGGCGTCGTTCAGCACGTCCGCGCCGGCCCGGCACACCGCCTCGCCGACCTCGGCGCGCCAGGTGTCGACGGAGATGACGAGCGAGGGGTACGCCTCGCGCACCCGCGCGACGAGGTCCACCACCCGCGCCTTCTCCTCCGCGGCGTCGACCTCGACGCCGGGCGCGGCCTTGACGCCCCCGATGTCGACGACCTCGGCGCCCTGCTCGACCACCAGTGCGACCCGGTCGAAGGCGCGCTCCTCGGCCCAGGTCGCGCCGCGGTCGTAGAACGAGTCGGGGGTGCGGTTGACGATGGCCATCATCAGGGTGGCGTCGTCGTCGAAGACGTGACGACCCAGACGCAGCACGTCCGCAACCTACCGGTCGACCCCTCGGGCGGGCGGTCGCTCGACGGTGCCGACCACCCGGTCCACGCTCGCCGGCGAGGGGCCCGGTCCGGGGCCGTGCTGGCGCAGCACCGCCGGCTCACCGGTCCCCCGCGCCCCCAGACGGGCCAGGGCGGCCGCGACGATCTGGGTGGACATCCCGCCCAGGTCGCGCAGGGCCTGGTGGCGGTGGGTGCGGCGACCGAGGTCGACCTGGGCGATCGCGTCCGTCCCGAGCAGGCGAGCGGTGTCGACGAGCGCAGCCAGCTCGACGGCGTAGCCGGTCGGCATCCACAGCTGCTCCAGCAGCGTCCGCCGCGCCGCCCACTCCCCCGCCAGCGGCTGCACCAGCCCGCCCAGCTCGGGGAACGACGTGGCGATCAGCGGCCGGGCGACCAGCTCGGTCACCCGCCCGCCCTCCCACGGGCCGTCGGCGCCCGGGCGCTCGTAGAAGCCTTTGACCAGGGAGACAGGGTTCGTCCCCGCCGGCCGGGTCTCGTGACGCTCGCTCCTCCGCCGGTGGTCGAGGTGCGAGGGCCCCCGGGCCCGAAGCCTCGAGACCCGTCGACCGAGAGGGGTCTCGAGACGCTCGCTGCGCTCGCTCCTCGACCTCCGTGGCTGCCGCTGTCCCCGCCGGGTCTCGTGACGCTCGCTGCGCTCGCTCCTCGACCTCCGTGCCCGCCGCTCGCTCCTCGACCTCCGTGCCCGCCGCCGTCCCCGCCGGTGGTCGAGGTGCGAGGGCCCCCAGGCCCGAAGCCTCGAGACCCGTCGACCGTGAGGGGTCTCGTGACGCTCGCTGCGCTCGCTCCTCGACCTCCGTGCCCGCCGCTCGCTCCTCGACCTCCGTGCCCGCCGCTCGCTCCTCGACCTCCGCGCTCGGGAGGAGGAGGGGGCCCAGGAGGCCTGGGACGAAGTGGGTGTCCCAGTCGAGGAGGTCGGCGTCCATGAAGACCAGGAGGTCGCCGGTGGTCACGAACAGCGACTTCCACATCGCCTCGCCCTTGCCGGGGTGGGTGCCGAGGTCGGGGCGGATCTCCGCGCTGCGGTGCACGGTGGCGCCGGCGTCGGCGGCCACCTCGTAGGTCGCGTCGGTCGAGTCCGAGTCGATCACGACCAGCTCGTCGAGCAGGGCCGTGGTGTCGACCAGGGCCTCGCGCACCCGGGTCACCACGTCGCCGACGGTCGCCGCCTCGTTGCGCGCCGGCACGACCAGGCTCACCGTGACGCCGGAGGCGGCCTTGGCCTGGAGCAGCTGATCCAGCGTCCAGTCGTCCCAGGCGTGGGTGGCGATGCCCTGGACGGATCGCACCGCTCAGCCGAGCCGGTCGAGCAGCGCCCGGGTCCGGGTGATGATGTCGCCGAGCGCGGCGTCCGCGGCCGGGCTGGCCATCCCCATGTCGAGGAACCCGTGCACCAGCCCGTCGTAGCGCGCGCGGTCGACCTCGACGCCGGCGGCGGCGAGCTTGGCGGCGTACGCCTCGCCCTCGTCGCGGAGCGGGTCGTACTCCGCGGTGACCAGGACCGCCGGCGCCACCCCGGCCAGGTCGCCCGAGATCGGCGACAGCCGCGGGTCGGTCAGGTCCCGCCGCCCGCCGCCGCTGAGGTAGTGCCCGGAGAACCACACCATCGTCGCCAGGTCCAGGAAGTACCCCTCGGCGTTCTCGGCGCGCGAGGCGTAGTCGCCGGCCATGTCGGTCGAGGGGTAGATGAGCACCTGCGCGGCCAGCTCGCCGCGCAGCTCCTGCGCCGCGATCGCGGACAGGTTGCCGCCGGCACTGTCCCCGCCGACGGCGACCAGGTCGCTGCCGCCGAGCTCGGCGCGGTGCGCCAGCGCCCAGCGCACGGCGGTCAGCGCGTCGTCGACGGCCGCCGGGAACGGCGCCTCCGGGGCGAGCCGGTAGTCGACGGAGAGCACGGCCACGTCCCCGTCACGGCAGAAGCGGCGGCAGGTCTGGTCGTAGGTGTCCAGGTCGCCGACCACCCAGCCGCCGCCGTGGAGCCACACCAGGGTGGGCCGGGGCCCGTCCCCCTCCGGCCGGTAGAGCCGGGCGGGCACCCCGCCGGCGTCGACCTCGGTGACGTCGCCCACCGGGATCCGCGTCTCGTCGGTGACCAGGTCGACCGTCATCGCCCGCATCGCGCGCCGGGCGGCGTCCGGGGTGCCCTGGTGCATGGGCGGGTAGCCCGCGGCGGCGACGAGGTCGAGCATGGCCCGGGTTCCGGGATCGAGGGGCATGGCGCCATCCTGCCCGGTGGCCATCGGCCCCGAGCCGGTACCCGGTTTTGGGGAACTCACGGGCCGACGCCCCGGCGAGCGGCAGCGCTCGTCTTGACTAGGACCTCAGGCCTTCCTGCTCCCGACGAGGCCACCTGGGGGATCCACGCACATGACGCAGTACGCCGCGTCACGACTCGGTCCGCGACTCGCCACCACGGCACCGTCCCACCACGGGCGGCGACGGCGTCCGGGGCGCCCGGTCCTGGGTCCTGCCGACCGTCGTCGGCGACGCCGTCGACGATCGCGCTGGCGGGGGTGGTCGCGCTCCTCGGTCGCGAGGCCGGCTGGCTGGTGGCGGTGAGCACCACCGTCGCCGGGACCTGAAGTGGTCGCGCCGCTGGTGCTGGTCGGGTGGGTGCTGACCATCGCGGTCGTGGGCGGGTACCGCTCGGAGCGTGCAGGGCGCCGGCAGCGAGGAGTACGGCCGGGTCGCCCGCGCCACCGTCTACGCCGGCGCCGCGCTTCGGCTTCGCCTGCTACTTCGCCGGACTACGACCTCTCCCGCGGGCTTCTTCGTGCTCCTCTTCGGCCTCGGACTCCCTGGTCTGCTCATCGTCGCGGTTCGCCCTGCGCAAGGCGCTCCACCGCGCCCGGCGCGGCGGGCTGTACGCCCAGCGCATCGCTGATCTGCGGCGACGCCGCCCACGTCGACGACATCGCGCGGCGTGCTGCGGCGCGACACCTGGCTCGGGCTACCACGTCGTCGGCGCCGTGCTGCCCACCGGCGAGCACCGAGGTCGAGACCGCGGCAGGCGTCCCCGTGCTCGGCACGACCGCGCCGACCTCACGGCGACCGTCGCGGCCAGCACGAGATCGACGTCGTCTTCTTCGCTGGCGGTCCGCCGGACTCCGCCCACGACATGCGGTCGACGTCGTGGGACCTCGAGCGGGCCGGGGTCGGAGTCGTGCTGGCCCCCAGCATGACCGACATCTCCAGCGAGCGCGTCCGCGTCCACCCGGTCGGCGGCCTGCCCCTGGTGCACGTCGATCCGCCGACCTGGGCCGACGCCTCCCGCTGGGGCAAGCGCGCCTTCGACGTCCTCGGCTCCGCCACGCTCCTCCTGCTGCTTCGCCCCGCTGCTGCTCGTCGTGGCCCTGCTGGTCAAGCTCGACGACGGCGGACCGGTCCTCTTCCGGCAGACCCGGGTCGGTCGCAACGGCCGGCGAGTTCGACTGCTTCAAGGTCCGCAGCATGGTGCCCGACGCCGAGCACCGCCTGCGCCGACCTGCAGACCGAGTCGGGCTTCGACGGCGGGCTGTTCAAGATGGCAGCACGACCCCCGCGTCACCCGGCCCGGGCGCTGGATCCGGCGACTCTCGATCGACGAGCTGCCGCAGCTGCGTGAACGTCCTGCGAGGCGAGATGAGCCTCGTCGGTCCTCGCCCCCCGCTGCCGAGCGAGGTCGAGGGCTACGACGCCGGCGCCGCCCGCCGGATGTGGGTGCGCCCGGGCATGACCGGCTTGTGGCAGGTCTCCGGCCGCTCCCGCCTGTCCTGGGACGAGGCGATCCGCCTCGACCTCTACTACGTCGACAACTGGTCGATGGTGCAGGACCTGAGCATCCTGGCGAAGACCGCCGGCGCCGTGCTGGGCGGCCGCGGCGCCTACTAGCCGGCCGCCGGCCCGAGCAGGGGTCAGGGGCGGGCCCACCACAGGTAGGCGCAGCATCCCGTGCCGACCGACCAGAGCCCCAGCACGGGGACGTCCCCCGCGTTGAGGCCGTGCCGGTCGCTGACGCTCAGCACGACGTCCCCGGCCCAGGGGCCGTGCCCCGCCACGAGCAGGGCCGTCAGCGCGGCGAGGCACGCCGCGACGACCGCGAGCGTGGCGCGCCTCAGCCGGTCACCACCACGGAGTAGGTCAGCGTCGTCTCGTCACGCTGCAGACCGTTGGTGATCAGCACCTGGCGGGCCAGGCCGTCGGGCTTGGTGAGGACCTGCGTAGCCGGCTCTTCCCCGTCGACGGTGGTCTGGCTGCTCCACCCGGCGTCCTCGAGCATCCCCACGGCGTCGGAGACGGCCTCGACGCGCGTGGTGTCACCCAGGTACAGCAGCAGCGTGTACGCGTCGTCCTCGCCCCCCTCGGGGGCGCTGACCGAGACGATCTGACCGTCGACGACCGGGACCTCGTCGCGAGGGAAGTCCTCGGGGAGGCCGTCGGCCTCCACCTGGAGCGGCGTCTCGTCACCGGAGGGTGCCTGGGAGGAGTCCGACGGGTCCGCGTCGGGCTCGGGCTCGTCCCCGCCCGTGCATCCGCCCAGCAGGGCGAGCATCAGCACGGCGGGCAGTGCCGCGTTCGCGGTGTTCGTACGACGGCTCCGGACGCGTCGGCTCATGACGGCACCTCTTCTTGTGGACCACGGGACAGCGGCCATTAGACAGCACGCCGGCACAGGGGTCGGCGCAGGTGCGACGGACCGGCGCCGGCGCGCCGGCGGTTCCCGGGCCGGACGCCGGCACGTTTCCGACCGGTGAAGATCGGAGGCATCGCGACCTCTGGGGTCCACAGGGGCGTCCAGCGGCGCTAAGGTCGGCTGTCAGCGCGGCGGGCCGTCCCGCACCTCGAGAGCCCGACCACGCCGGCAGGCGGCGTCAGCCGCACCACGTGGGGCGAGTGCGCAGCAAGGGTCCGCGCACAAGCACGAAGGAACCGCCCGGCGCCGACAGGGGGAGTGCTGCATGACGATCGTCTCCGAGGTAGCTCCGCGCAGGAGCCTCCAGGCCCGGCTCTCCCGGGGGCCGGTCGGGCTGGTGCCGGTGGCGCTGCTGGCCCTCGACGTCGTCCTGATCTCCTTGGCCGGCACGGTCGCGGTGCTCGGACGAGAGCGCCTGATGTTCTTCGGTGACAGCGCGATGCTGCGCGAGTCGGTCGGCGTCGCCGGGCCGTTGATGCTGCTCGGGTGGGTCGCCATGATCGTCGTGCTCGGCGGCTACCGCGGTGAGACCCTCGGCGCCGGCACCGAGGAGTACAAGCGGGTCCTGAACGCCGGCCTGATCGCGGGCGGTCTGACGGCCGTGGCCTGCTACCTCGCGCAGTACCCGCTCTCGCGCGGCTTCTTCCTGCTCGCCTACGGCCTCGGCGTGCCGATGCTCCTGGTGGGGCGGTACGCCGCTCCGTCAGGCCCTGCAGTCCGCCCGCCGCCGGGGCGGCCTGACCCGGTCCGTCCTGATCGCCGGCAGCCGCTCGCACGTCGACGACGTGGCCCGGGTGCTCAGCCGGGAGACCTGGCTGGGCTACCGGGTCATCGGCGCGCTGACCCCGGAGGACGACCTGCAGGAGGAGACCGCGAGCGGCGTCCCGGTGCTCGGCTCGGCGGGTGACGCACCCGCGGTGGCCCTCGAGCACGACGCCGACGTCATCTTCTTCGCCGGCGGCTCCGTGGGCTCCGCCTCCGACATGCGCCAGCATGTTCTGGACCCTCGAGCAGCACCAGATCTCGGTCGTGGTCGCGCCGAGCGTCACTGACATCTCCAGCGAGCGGGTCACGGTCCGCCCCGTCGGCGGGCTGCCGCTCATCCACGTCGATCCGCCCACCTGGTCCGACGCGTCGCGCTGGGGGAAGCGGCTGTTCGACATCGTCGGGTCGCTGGGCCTGATCGTGGTGCTCAGCCCGGTGATGCTCGCGATCGCGGTCGTCGATCAAGCTCTGCGACCGCGGGCCGGTGTCTCTTCCGCCAGCTGCGGACGGGGCGGCAGGCGCAGACGTTCTCGTGCCTGAAGTTCCGGACCATGGTGGTCGACGCCGAGGACCGGCTCGCCGCGTTGCACCTGTCGACCGGGCACACAGCGGGCCTGTTCAAGATGGAGCACGACCCTCGGATCACCCGGCCAGGCCGGTTCCTTCGCAGGTTCTCCCTCGACGAGCTCGCGCAGCTGTTCAACGTCCTGCGCGGTGACATGAGCCTGGTGGGGCCGCGCCCGCCGCTGCCGTCGGAGGTGGCGGCCTACGAGGGCGACGTCGCCCGTCGTCTGCACGTCCGGCCCGGGCATCACCGGTCTGTGGCAGGTCTCCGGTCGCTCGGACCTGTCCTGGGAGGAGGCCGTCCGGCTGGACCTGTACTACGTCGACAACTGGTCGATGCTCCAGGACCTCGCGATCCTGGCCCGTACGGCGGGCGCGGTGCTGAGCTCGCGCGGCGCCTACTGAGCCGACGACCGGCCGGCGAGCCCGTCGGCCCCGGGCGGCTCCTGCACTCCTGGCCCGGAGACGCGGCCGGGGCCCGAGACGCTCAGGAGGAGGCGGACCGCTTGCCCTTCGTCCTGCCCCGTGAGCTGGTCGCGTCAGCGGCGGCCCTGGCCTGCTTGCGTGCGGCCCGGGGCGAGAGCTCCGGTGTGTCGGCGACGGGGCCGTACCCGTACCCGTAGCCGTACCCGTAGCCGTAGCCGTACGGCCGGACCGCTTCGAGGGCGCCATGTTGATCACGACGCCGACGGTCTTGCCGTCGACCGTCTCGACACGCTCCAGGGCGTGCTCCAGCTGGTCCCGGGTGGTCTTGCCGTGGCGGGTGACGAGCAGCAGCCGTCCGACCTGAGCCGCCAGCAGCGCGGAGTCGGTGACCGGGAGCAGCGGCGGGGCGTCGATGAGCACGACGTCGAACCGCTCGCGCAGGTCGGTGATCAGCTCGGCCATCGCCTGCGACTGGAGCAGCTCGGAGGGGTTGGGCGGGATGGGCCCGCTGGCGAGGACCTGGACGCCGGTCTCGTCCGAGCACCTGCAGGGCGTCGTCGAGCTTGACCTGACCGATCAGCACGCTGGTCGTGCCGACCGCCCGTCGACGCCGAGCCGGGTGGCCAGCATCGGGCGTCGCAGGTCGCAGTCGACGAGGGCGACGCGTCTGGCCGGCCATGGCCAGGGTGATCGCGAGGTTCACGGTGGTCGTCGACTTGCCCTCGCCCGGCAGCGGCGCTGGAGACGACGAACATGCGCTGCTCGTGGTCGACCTCGACGAACTGCATGTTGGTGCGCAGCACCCGGAAGGCCTCGGCCCACGGCGTCGGCTCCTTCAGGGCCACCAGCGGGTCCTTCTTCACCGCGCTCGCGTCCGCGATGATGTGGCCCAGGATGGGGGCGTCGGTCACCGCCTGCGACGTCCTCCGCCGCAGCAGACCGAGGTGTCCAGCAGGTCGCGCAGCACGGCGAGACCGATGCCGAGCAGCAGCCCGAGGACGGCCCCGAGCGCCAGGTTGCGGACCGGGTGCGGGACTGACGGCGGACTCGTTGACGTCGGCCGGGTCGGCGACCGACGACCGTCACGATGGGGTTCGTGCGGTCGTCGGGGGTCTCGAAGTCCTCGATCCGGTCCTGCGACGACCTCGGCGTAGCGCCTGGGCGACGTCGCGGGCCATGACCGGGTTCTCGTCGGTGACGCGTCAGCGCGAGGTTGACGGTGTCCGGCGAGACCGGCGCCTCGATGCGGTCCTCGAGCACGTCGGCGTCGACCGTGCCGCCCAGTGCGTCGGCCACCTCGCTCGGCCGTGCTGGAGTAGCCGGCGATCTCGGCGTAGGAGGCCATCTGCTGGGAGGCGAACTGACCGCCCTGTGCGGCCGTCGCGACGTCCT
This sequence comes from uncultured Actinomycetota bacterium, assembly GCA_963781475.1. Lineage (GTDB taxonomy): Bacteria > Actinomycetota > Actinomycetes > Propionibacteriales > Nocardioidaceae > Nocardioides. The sequence continues at coordinate 187,537 of CAWAGJ010000006.1, forward strand.
GGGACTGGGTCGAGACGTAGAGCTTGGCGTTCGAGGCGTACATCGGGGTGCTGAGCGCCGTCGGAGCGCAGCAGCGCCCCCGAGCACGATCGACGAACGATCAGCACGACCAGCACCCAGCGACGCCGGATGGTGAGCCAGTAGTCCTTGAGTTCCACGGAGTTCCCCATCTGAGCGCGTGCTACGGACCACGGCAGCCTATCCCGACCGCACCCCGGAGGCGGCGGTTGGTTCAGGTGCACTGATCGCCGGACGGCGGTCGGACAGTGTTCAGCGGCGGCGCAGCCCGGCGAGCGCCGGACGCACGTCGGCGAGGTAGACGAAGGCCGCGATCGTGAAGGCGATGCTCAGGATGAACAGGATCCCGACGAACTGCAGCAGCACCCCGATCCCCAGGATGATCGTCCAGCTGGGCTTGGTGAGCTTGCCGGCGGCCTGGTAGGACTCCGCGGACCACAGCAGCGAGTTGACGAAGGCGAAGAGCTTGACCGCCAGCAGGACGACGAACACCACGAGGTCGACGTAGCCCTGAATCGCGAAGATCTCCATGATGGCGCGAGCCTACCGAGCCCCTGGACGGCGAGAACCCCGGACCTGGTGGGGTCCGGGGTTCTCGGTCGTGCGTGACCGGCAGGTAGCCGGCCGGGGCGAGGGTCAGTCGCCGACCTTCTTGGCGGCCTCGGTGACGGCCTGGGTGGTGCTCTCGGCGGTCTTGGCGGCCGCCGTGGTGGCGCCCTTGGCGCTGCTGCGGGCCGGGGCCGAGGACTGCGCGGCGGTGGTCTTGGTGCTCTTGGCCGCGGACTTGGTGGTCCGGGCGGTGGTGTCGGCGCTCTTCTTGACCGAGGTCGCGGCCGAGTCCGCGCTGGCCTTGGCGGTCTTGGCCGCCGAGGTGCCCTGGCGCTTGGCCGTGGTGGCGGTCTTGTCCGCGGCCTTGGTGGCCTGCGTGCCGGTGCTCTTGGCCTTGGCCTTGGTCGTCCGGGCGGACTTCGCGGCCTGCTGGGTGGAGTCCTGCTTGCGGATGCGGACCACGAGGTCCTCACCGCGCTCGGCGAGGCCGACGTAGGTGTCGGTGACGGTCGAGGCGGTCTCGTCCAGGGTGGTGGACACCTTGCCGCGCAGCGCCTTCGGCGCGAGCTCGATGCTGCGCACCGACTTCTGCACCTCGGTCACGCGCTTCTGCACGTCGGCGACGGTGGTGCGGACGTACTCGACGGCGAGGTCGGTGGCGCCGACGCCGGCGTACAGCGGGCGGGTCACCTCGGCGGGGATCTCGATCTTCTTGATGTCGAACTTGGCGGTGGCCATGTCCATCTCCTTCATCGGTTGGCCCCAGCGCCGGGCTGGGAGTCGTGGGGGTCTGTCTCGGCCTGGGCGTTCAGCGCCAGGAACGAGGAGTAGACGTCGAGCAGCGACTGCTTCTGCCGCTCGGTGAGCAGGGGGTCGTTGAGCACGGCGTTCTCGACGGTGACCCCGGTGGAGTCGTCGAGCCCGACGATGCCGGCCCGGGCGTACAGCTGGTCCGCCGAGACGCGGAGCGCCTTCGACAGCTGCTGGAGCACCTGGGCCGAGGGCCGCCGGAGGCCGCGCTCGATCTGGCTCAGGTACGGGTTGGACACCCCGGTCAGCTCGGCGAGCTGGCGCAGCGACAGACGCGAGTCGAGCCGCTGCTCCTTCAAGTACTCACCGAGACCGGCCACGGTGTGTCCGACCTTCCCTTTTGCCATGTCCCCATAGTGCTTGCAGCTGCTAGCAGATTGCAAGCTGTGCAAGCGTGACGTCGCGCACGCCGCGAAGCAGGAATAGCGACCACCCCGGTGAGGTGCGACCATCACGCCGTGAAGAAGGCACTCATCACCGGCATCACCGGACAGGACGGCTCCTACCTGGCCGAGCTCCTGCTCGCCAAGGGGTACGAGGTCCACGGCCTGATCCGCCGGGCGTCCAGCTTCAACACCGGCCGGGTCGACCACCTCTACCAGGACGCCCGCGACCCGGACGCCCGCCTGTTCCTGCACCACGGGGACATGACCGACGGGATCAGGCTGCTGACGCTCCTCGGCGCGATCGCGCCGGACGAGGTCTACAACCTGGCCGGCCAGTCGCACGTGCGGGAGAGCTTCGACCAGCCGCGCTTCACGGCCGAGATCGTCGCGATGGGCACCCTGCACCTGCTCGAGGCGATCCGCCACAGCAGGGTCGACTGCCGCTTCTACCAGGCCGGGTCCTCGGACATGTTCGGCGACAGCACGCCGCCGCACACCGAGCACAGCCTCTTCGCGCCCCGCTCCCCGGAGGCCACGGCCAAGGCGTACGCGCACTGGACGACGCGCAACTACCGCGAGGGGTACGGCCTCTACGCCGTCAACGGGATCGCCTTCAACCACGAGTCGCCGCGGCGCGGCGAGACGTTCGTGACCCGCAAGGTCACCCAGGCCGTCGCGCGGATCCAGGCCGGGCGCCAGGACTACGTGTACCTCGGCGACCTCAGCCCCGTGCGGGACTGGGGGTACGCCCCGGAGTACGTCGAGGGCATGTGGCGGATGCTCCAGCAGGACGAGCCCGACGACTACGTCCTGGCGACCGGGACCGGGCACAGCGTCGAGGAGTTCGTCGCGGCCGCCTTCGACCACGCCGGCCTGGAGTGGCACCGCCACGTCCGCTTCGACGAGCGCTACCTGCGACCGACCGAGATCGAGGAGCTCCTCGGCCGGCCCGACAAGGCGGCCGAGCGGCTGGGGTGGCGCGCGAGCGTGGGGATGGAGGAGCTGGCGCGGATCATGGTCGACGCCGACGTCGCGGCCCTGGAGCACGAGGGCCGGCACTGGGTCGACCAGGTCCGGCTCCCCGGCTGGTCCGACCCGACCGACTGACCTGCCGCTCTACCGGAGGTCGAGGAGGCAGCGAGACGCCGCCGCGGAGGTCGAGGAGGGAGCGCCGCGACCGTCTCGAGACCCGCTCGCCCGGAGGTCGAGGAGGGAGCGCCAGCGACCGTCTCGAGACCCAGCACCCTGCCCGCAGCTCAGAACACGGCCCGGATCTCCCCCACCGGCTCCCCCGCGCCGAGCAGCGTCACGACCCCCGTGCCGCGCACGGCCGCTGCGTCGACCCCGGCGTCGTCCAGCACCCCCGAGCGCTCCAGCGCCGCGGCCATCAGCACCGGGCGTACGCGGCCCGCGCCGTCGTCGGTCTTCAGCGCGAACGCGCGCCCGTCGGGCAGCGCGACCGCGTAGCAGGACTCCGCACCGGCCTTGCCGATGGCGCCGGGGATCGCCCGCAGCAGCGTGAGCTCGTCGCGACGGGTGCCGGAGACCATCTGCGGGTGCAGCCGGATCGCCTCGGCGATGCGGTGCTCAGGACCGTCCTGCGCCACCGCCAGCCGGCGGAAGGCGCGGGCCAGCCCGGTCAGCGAGGTGGACAGCAGCGGGGCGCCGCAGCCGTCGACGGCCACGACCTCGACGTCCTCGCCGGTCGCCTCGGCGAACGTGACGGCGATCGCCTGCTGCAGCGGGTGCCCGGGGTCGCGGTAGGTCGCGAGGTCCCAGCCGTTGACCACGCAGGTGGCGAGCATGCCGGCGTGCTTGCCCGAGCAGTTCATCGCCAGCGACGTCCGCTCCGCCACCCGCACGCAGGGCTCGCTCCCGCTCCTCGTCGTCGATCGGCCAGTCCAGGGGGGTCTGCAGCGCGTCGACGTCCAGGCCGACGGTGGCCAGGATCCGGCGGACGCCGTCCTGGTGCATCGGCTCCCCGCTGTGCGAGGCGCAGGTGAGCGCGAGCAGCTCCGCGGGCAGGTCGAGCCCGGCGCGGACCATGCCGAGCGCCTGCAGCGGCTTGTTGCACGACCGCGGCAGGATCGGCGCGACCGCGTCGCCGACCGACCACGCGGTCGCGCCGTCGGCGTCGAGCGCCACCAGCGAGCCGTAGTGGTGGCCCTCGACGAACCCGGAGCGGACGATCTCGGCGACGACGGGTGCTGGCATGACCCGCAACCTACGCAGGCGACCGGCCGCCTCCGCGCGGCCCCCAAGTCCATCGACGTGATGCAGTTAGGATGCGCCGGATGTCCGAGCCCACCGCCGGCCCTGCCCCGGCCCCCCAGCACTGCCCCTCACCGCGTGAGCTCGACGACCTCGAGCTGCTGCTGAGCGGCGCCCTGGCGCCCCTGCGCGGGTTCGACGAGCCGGGCAGCCCGGTGACCCTCCACCTCCCCGCGGCGCTCGCGGACGCCGAGGTCGTCGAGCTCGTCGACCCCGAGGGCCTCCCCCTGGCCCGCGCGACCCGCGGCCCCGCCGGGGCCCGCCTCGTCGAGCCCCTCTCCCGGGCCGAGTACGGCCCCTTCCGCCGGCTGCACCGGTCGCCGGCCGAGGTGCGCGCGGCGTACGCCGGTCGCACGTTCGTGCCGGTCTCGGACGCGCTCACCGTCGAGCAGGTCGCGGAGGTCGCCGCCCTCGGCCCGACCGTCCTGCTGGCCCTGTGCGGCACCGGCCTCTCCCCGCTCTCCCCGGTCGGCGCTCCTGCGCGCGACGCTGGTGGCCGCCGAGGGCCTCGACGCCGTCGTGGTCGCCGTCCCGCTGCCCTCGCACGGCGACGCCGAGACCGACCACCGCCTCGGCGTGCAGGTCACCGCGACCTACGCGGCCGGCGACCCGGTGCACGGGCTCAGGGCGGGCGGCGAGCCTGACGAGGTGGTCGGCGCGATCGTGGAGCAGGACCGCCCCGCTCCGGACGAGCAGGGCCTGGTGCTGTTCTTCACCGGTCTCTCCGGCAGCGGCAAGTCGACCCTGGCCCGCGCGCTGCGCGCTGATGGACCGCCTGCTCGAGGCCGGGCTCGCGCAGCGTCACCAGCCTCGACGGCGACGTCGTGCGCCGCCACCTCTCGGCCGGGCTGACCTTCTCCAAGGCCGACCGGGAGACCAACATCCGTCGGATCGGCTGGGTGGCCGCGGAGATCTCCCGCCACGGCGGCGTCGCGGTCTGCAGCCCGATCGCCCCGTTCGACGAGACCCGCCAGCAGGTGCGCGCGATGGTCGACGAGGCGCGCGGCGCGTTCTTCCTCGTCCACGTGGCCACGCCGCTGGAGGAGTGCGAGCGCCGCGACCGCAAGGGCCTCTACGCCAAGGCCCGCCGCGGCGAGATCCCCGAGTTCACCGGCATCTCCTCGCCCTACGAGGAGCCCGAGGACGCCGACGTCCGCGTCGACACCACCGGCCGCACCATCGACGACGCCCTCGACGACGTCCTCGACGCCCTCGACGCCGCCGGCCTCATCCCCCACCCGCCGGTGGTCGAGGAGCGAGTGCAGCCCCCGGAGGTCGAGGAGCGAGCGAAGCGAGCGTCACGAGACCCAGCGACCACCGCGGAGGTCGAGGAGCCGAGCGAACGAGGCGTCACGAGACCAGCAACCCCTCCGCGTCCTCTTCGTCTGCACCGCCAACATCTGCCGCTCCCCCTACATGGAGCTCCGCGCCCGCCAGCTCGCCGGCGACGCCCCCGTCACCTTCTCCAGCGCCGGCACCCACGGCTTCGACCAGCACCCGATGGACCCCGAGATGGCCACCACGCTGACCGCGCACCACGTCGACTCCACCGGGCTTCACCAGCCGCCCGGTCGCCCGGGCCCTGATCGACCAGGCCGACCTCGTCCTCACCGCCGAGGCCAGCCACCGCACGATGCTGCTCGAGGACGACCCCGGCGCCTTCCGCAAGGTCTACACGCTGGGTCAGTTCGTGGAGTCGGTGCGCCGCCTCCCCGAGGACGTCCGCGGCCGCGACCTGATCGAGCACGTCGGTCGCCACCGCGGCAACGCCGACCCGTCCCTCGACGTGGCCGACCCCTACCGCCGTGGCCCCGAGGCCGTGGCCGCCGCATCCGCCCACCTCGACGAGCTGCTCACCGCAGCCGTCGCCCGCCTGGTCTGAGAGAGGACCCCTCATGGAGGACCTGATCACCGCCGCCTTCTTCTCGATCGCGGCTGCGGGGTTCATCGTCGGCATCGTCGTCGGGCTGACCGGCATGGGCGGCGGCGCACTGATGACCCCGGCCCTGATCTTCCTGGGCGTCGGCGAGACCTCCGCCGTCGTCACCGCCGACCTCACCGCAGCCGCGGTCTACAAGACCGGCGGCGCGATCGTGCACTCCCGGGAGGGCTCGCCGAACCTGACGCTCGCCAAGTGGCTCGTGCTCGGCTCGGTGCCCACCGCCCTGCTCGGGCCCCTACCTGGTCGACCGGTTCACCAACGCCGAGAACCTGGACACCACCCTGCAGCTGGCGATCGGGTTCGCCCTGCTCCTGGCGGCCAGCACCTACGCGATCCGGCTCTACATCAACCTGCGCCGGGTCCGCGCCGGCTACGACGGCGGCGACCCCAACCCGCAGCGTCCGGCCCGATCCCGACCCTGCTGGTCGGCATGCTCGGCGGCCTGCTGGTCGGCATCACCAGCGTCGGGTCCGGGTCGGTGATCATGGTCGCCCTGCTGATGCTCTACCCCGGCCTGTCCGCGGTGAGGCTGGTCGGCACCGACCTGGTCCAGGCCGTGCCGCTGGTGCTGGCCGCGGCCCTGGCCAACATCGCCATCCACGGCCTCGACTGGGGCCTGACCATCCCGCTCATCCTGGGCTCCGTGCCCGGCACCATCATCGGCGCCAAGATCGCGCCCCGCGTACCGCAGTCCCTGATCCGCCGCGGCATCGTGGTGGTGCTGACCATGTCGGGCGTCGCGCTGCTGGACAAGGCCGGCTGGGCGCCCCTGGGCCGCGAGGAGACCAGCCCGATGCTGGTCGCCGGCATCGGCCTGGCCATGGTCGTCCTGGTCCCGTCGTGTGGGGCCTGCTCCGCAAGGAGCAGGGCCTGCCCTTCATGGGCGCGCCGACCATCTCCGACCTCGAGGACCCCGGCCGCACGCGGAAAGAAGCCGACCTGCCGACGCGCGACGACACCTAGCCTGGGTCGGTCCCGTCCCGCACGCCCCGCGAAGGTCGTCCTCGTGTACCTGCTGCACGAACCCGGTCCGCGACTACGCCTGGGGCTCCGACCGCCGCCTGGCGCAGTTCCTGGGCCGCGCGCCGAGCGGGCGGACCCGAGGCCGAGCTGTGGATCGGCGCGCACGAGGGTGACCCGTCGCTGCTGCCCGACGGCCGACGTCTGGACGAGGCCATCGCAGCCGACCCCGTCGGGCTGCTCGGCGCGACGGGTGCACGCCGAGCACGGCGCCCGCCTGCCGTTCCTGATGAAGGTGCTCGCGGTGAACGAGCCGCTCTCCCTCCAGGTCCACCCCTCGGCGGAGCGCGCGCGGCTGGGTTTCGGGCGGGAGGAGCGGCGCGGGCGTGCCCCGTCGACGCCCCGCACCGCAGCTACCGCGACCCCTGGCACAAGCCCGAGCTCATCTACGCCCTGACGCCGCTTCGAGGGCATGGCCGGGTTCCGCGACGTCGGCCGGTCCTGCGCCCTGCTCGGGCTCCTCGACCACCCCTGGGCCGACGAGACCGCCGCGTCGCCTCGCGTCCGACTTCCCCCGACAGACCCTCCAGGCCGTGGTCACGCGACATCCTCGACCTGACCGAGCCCGAGGCAGCGCCCGCGATCCTGCGCGGCCTGGTCGCCGGCCGCCCGCGCCGCTGCCGAGCGGGGACACCGCCGCGAGCGCACCCGCGGACGTGAGCCGCAGCCGCCGCGACTACCGAGGAGGCCGTCGTCCGCCGCGAGGCGATCCGTGTCTTCGAGCTGCTCCCGACCCTCGCCGAGCGCTACCCGGAGGACGCCGGGGTCCTGGTCACGCTGCTGCTCAACCACGTCGTGCTCGCGCCCGGGGAGGCGATGTTCGTCGCGGCCGGCGTCGTGCACGCCTACGCCTCCGGGTTCGGCGTCGAGATCATGGCCGCCAGCGACAACGTGCTGCGAGCCGGCCTGACCCCGAAGCACCGCGACGTCCCCGAGCTGCTGGACGTCACCGACTTCACGCCGATCCCGGCACCCCGGTGGGAGCCCGTCGTAGCCGGCGGCTCACGCCACTTCGCTCCCCCGGTGTCCGATTCGCCCTCACCGTCGGGGACGGGGAGCGTCCCGGGCTCCGCCCGGACGGCCCGACGGTGGTCCTGGCCCTCGAGGACGGGGTCCGCCTCTCCAGCCGAGGTCGCGGCACGCTGGACCTCGTCCGTGGCGCGAGCGCCTTCGTCCCCGACGACGCGGGCCCCGTCGAGGTCCGCGGGTACTCCGCGACGGCCCGCGTCGCGGACTGAGCCGATGGCCGACCCGAGCGCCCAGCTGCTAGCAGGCGCTCGGGCTCGTGCCGCCGTCCACGCCCGGGAGGACGCCGGGCGTCATCGTGCAGCTCCGGGTCTCCGGTCTGCCCCTCGCCGCTGGTCATCGACCAGGTGATGGACACGTCGTCGCGGTTGTCCAGCAGGATACCGAGCTGGGCCACCGGGCGCCCCTCCACGTCGGCCACGGTCAACCCTTCCACCTGCTCGCCGTCCAGCAGCACGGGGCCGAACGACCCGCCCGCCGGGCCGTAGAGCTGGACGTTGACCAGCTGGGTGCCGGGCTCGGTGCCGTAGCGTCCGTCGCCGGTGACGGTGACCGGCAGCTCGGCCGCGTCCGCGGGCGAGATGTTCTGCCGCAGGTTCACCCGCCCCGCGAGCTGCTGACGGCCGTCCACGCAGTCGACGGCGTCCACGTCACCGTCCCAGCGCAGGTAGTAGGACATCTTGGAGCCGGTCGCGTCGTTGAACCCCACGTCGACGCGAGGCGTGCGGGGGTCGGGCGCCTCGAGCGACCCCTCGACCCGGCTTCCCTCGAGCGCCGCGGCCTCCTCCGCGTCGAACGGGGCCACCAGGAACCGGCCCTCCTGCCCGGCCCGGGCCAGTGCCGAGACGAACGCGACGGGCGAGCGGAGGTCGCCGGTCACCGCCTCGAAGACCGTCCGGGCGGTCTCCTGGAAGAACGCGTCCTGCGCCTCCTGCGACTCCAGCGTGAGGTACGGCTCGTTCAGCACCTGCTGCACCAGGGTGTCGGGGGTGAGGACCACGTCGTCGACCCGCACCGGCCCCGTGCCCTCGACGAGGTAGGACAGGGCGACCGGGTCGATCGCGAGAACTCCGTCCAGGTCGACCTGCGGGTACTTGCGCTGCCAGAAGGCGTCCCAGATCCGCGCCGCCCGGGGGAAGTCGCGGGAGTAGCCGGGGTTGGCGAAGAAGGTGGCGATGCTCTCGCCGAACACGGTCTGCTCCCCCGCAGTCAGCTCGACGACCGGGTCGTCGGCCACCTCGAAGTCGCGGCCACGACCCCTGCTCGCGCAACGACAGGTCGCCGTCCTCGGCGTGCAGCCGGGCCCAGGAGCCGGGGAGGCCGCCGGTCGCGCGCACCTCCGCGTTGTTCTGGAAGATGAGCAGGTAGTCGCGAGGACCGTCCCCGCCGGCCATCCCCGGCACCAGGTCGACGGCCGTGCGCCCCGCCTCCAGCCCACCGGCGGCCGCCCCGACCTCGTCGTCGTAGGAGGAGAACCTGGTCGAGAGCCCGTCGACCAGGTCGGCGGAGTCGATGGTGGCGGTCTGGTCGGCTGCCTGCCGGAACGCCGTGGCGGCCTGGTCCATGGGGCGGGCGAGTGACCGCACGACGTCGAGGTCGAGGCGTCCGCCGGTCGTGACCCGACCCACGCGGTTGCCGACCTCGGCCAGCGGGGGCAGACCGTCCTCGGCCACCAGCCGCAGGCTGGAACCGATGACCTGCACGCCCTCGAAGTCGTCGCCGACCCCCGGCAGGTAGGTCAGCGCGCTCCACCAGACCCCGCTGGTCGCGTCGTCCGCACGTGCGGCACCGTCCTGCACCTCGGCCATGGCGGACGCCTGGGCCGCCTCGTCACCGGTCTGCAGCGCGCGCTGCAACGCCGTCACGCCCCGTTCTGCCTGCGAGAACCCGCGGTAGGCCTGAAGCCCCTGCCAGGCGGTCCAGCCGGCCGCGACCAGCAGGAGCAGGACCATCAGGATCGCGACGCGCCCCCGTGTCAGCACCGTTGTCTCCCTCTATGGACGAAACTGCGCACGCAACATAACCGACCCTGCTCCGGACATGACGATGCCCCGCGACCGGAGTCGCGGGGCATCGTCGCAGGCAGTGGATCAGCCGCGGCGCTTGTTGCCGCCCTTGACCTTCACCTTGGTGGTGTCGCTGCTGCCCTCGTAGACGGAGTCCGGGTCCGGGTTGAAGACCACGACGACCGACAGCTTGCCCTTGGGGACCGGCTGAAGTTGAACACCCCGCGCTTGCCGCCACCCTGCTTGGGGTAGGGCCGGGTGAACTCGATCGAGCGGCCGTTCTTCTTCACGAAGGTGAAGGTGACGGTGCCGTCAGGCCGGCCGTTGCCGAAGGAGCTGACCTTGACGAAGACCTTGGCCTTGTGCTTCGCCTTGGCCTTGACCCCCACGGCGCTGGTGCCGGTGGGGACGCAGTTGGTGTAGGGGCAGTCGGCGGCTGCGGGCGACGACGCCGTCGCGACCAGGCCCGCCGACATCAGGAAGGCCGTGAGGATGGCCGCGATGAGTTTCTTCATGGAGGGAGCTCCCAGGACGTTGGAACAAGACATGAGCATCGAACCACAGCCCGGGTCGTTTGCCACCATTGTTTCTGCTTGGAACTTGAAAACAACGCGTAACACCCCTGAACGTCCACGGGTGCCCCGACTCGCCGGCTGAGCTGTCTGGACCACCTGTGGCGACCTCTGCCGGGACCGGTCGCCGCGCGCCCGTTCGTGGACCGGCGTCCCTGCTGGCTACGATGCAGGCTGCTGTCCACCCGAGAGGTACACCGTCGCCCATGACTGACACGCACGCCGACTACCAGCTGAGTCAGCTCGACCAGCTCGAGGCGGAGTCGATCCACATCTTCCGCGAGGTCGCGGCCGAGTTCGAGAAGCCCGTCCTGATGTTCTCCGGCGGCAAGGACTCCATCGTCATGCTCCGCCTGGCGGAGAAGGCGTTCTACCCGGCCAAGATCCCCTTCCCCGTCCTCCAGGTCGACACCGGCCTCGACTTCCCCGAGGTGCTCGGCACCCGCGACAACTGGGTCGGCCGGCTCGGGGTGAACCTCGTGGTCGCCAGCATCGACGACGCCATCGCCAGCGGCGTGGTGGTCGACGACGGCAAGACCTCGCGCAACCGGATGCAGATCGGGACCCTGCTGAACGCCATCGAGGAGAACGGCTTCACCGCCGCCTTCGGTGGCGGTCGCCGCGACGAGGAGAAGGCCCGCGCCAAGGAGCGCGTCTACTCCCACCGCGACGAGTTCGGCCAGTGGGACCCCAAGCTCCAGCGCCCCGAGCTGTGGAGCCTGTACAACGGGCGCCTGCACGAGGGCGAGCACATGCGGATCTTCCCGATCTCGAACTGGACCGAGCTCGACATCTGGGACTACATCGGCCGCGAGGGCATCGAGATCCCCCAGATCTACTTCTCCCACCAGCGCCGCGTCTTCGAGCGCGACGGCATGCTGATGAGCGAGACCCCCCTCAACCCGACCCGCGAGGGCGAGGTCGTCGAGGAGCGCACCGTCCGGTTCCGCACCTGCGGCGACATCACCCTGACCGGTTGCGTCGAGAGCACCGCCTCGACCATCCCCGAGATCATCGAGGAGATCGCGGTGGCCACGCTCACCGAGCGCGGCGCCACCCGCGGCGACGACCGGTTCTCCGAGGCCGCCATGGAAGACCGCAAGAAGGAGGGCTACTTCTGATGGCCGACGAGACCTGACCACGATCAGCGCCACCAACATGGACCTGCTCCGCTTCGCGACCGCCGGTTCGGTGGACGACGGCAAGTCGACCCTGATCGGTCGGCTGCTGCTCGACTCCAAGTCGATCTTCGCCGACCAGCTCGAGGCCGTGGAGACCACCAGCCGCGGCAAGGGCTACGACTACACCGACCTCGCGCTGCTGACCGACGGGCTGCGCTCCGAGCGCGAGCAGGGCATCACCATCGACGTGGCGTACCGCTACTTCGCGACGCCCAACCGCAAGTTCATCATCGCCGACACCCCGGGCCACGTGCAGTACACGCGCAACATGGTCACCGGCGCCTCGACGGCCGACCTCGGCCTGGTGCTCGTCGACGCCCGCCAGGGCCTGACCGAGCAGTCGCGCCGCCACGCGGTGATCCTGTCGCTGCTGCGGGTGCCGCACCTGGTGCTCGCGGTCAACAAGATGGACCTCGTCGACTTCTCCGAGGACGTCTACACCAAGATCCGCGAGGAGTTCACGAACTTCGCGACCAAGCTGAACATCCCCGACCTCGAGGTCATCCCGATCTCGGCGCTGGCCGGGGACAACGTGGTCAACCGCTCCGAGAGCATGGACTGGTACTCCGGGCCCACGCTGATGCACCACCTCGAGCACGTCCACGTCGCCTCGGACCGCGACCTCGTCGACGTCCGCTTCCCCGTGCAGTACGTCGTGCGGCCGAAGTCCGACGAGCACCACGACTACCGCGGGTACGGCGGCAAGGTCGCCGGCGGGATCCTCAAGCCCGGCGACGAGGTCGTCGTGCTCCCCAGCGGCATGACCTCGACGATCGAGGGCATCGACCTGTTCGACCAGGAGGTCGCCGAGGCGTTCCCGCCGATGTCGGTGACGGTCCGCCTGGCCGACGACGTGGACGTCTCCCGCGGCGACATGATCGCCCGGGTCAAGAACGCCCCGCAGCCCAGCCAGGACATCGACGCGATGGTCTGCTGGATGGCCACCAAGCCGCTGCAGCCCCGCCAGAAGCTGGCGATCAAGCACACCTCGAACAACGCGCGGGCCCTGATCAAGGACATCCAGTACCGCCTGGACGTCAACACGCTGCACCGCGACCAGGAGACCAAGGAGCTCGGGCTCAACGAGATCGGCCGGGTGCAGCTGCGCACCACCAAGCCGCTGCTGTGCGACTCCTACTCGCAGAACCGCACGACCGGCTCGTTCATCCTCATCGACGAGGCCACCGGCGTCACCGTCGGCGCCGGGATGATCAACTCCGGCATGATTCTTTAGCCAGTTCGACAGCAACTACTTGTCAGTAACTCACGACGCGATCGACATTGAACCGCCCTGGGTTCTCCGGAGGGTGTGATCCAACCCAAGAAGAGAGAATCGGATCATGCCTGCTGCGAGGAAGTACGACGACGAGACGATGGCGAGGGCGGTGCGGATGTATCGCGACCGTGTCGCTGAAGGCGGGATCGCTCAACGGGCGGCCCGTGTGGAGGTCGGCGAGTTACTCGGGATCAACCCGTCGACGTTGAGAAACTGGATCCGTCGCGACGACGGCGTCCCTGCCGGCGCGGCCCGAGCGGACCCTGGCGTCGCCGGCGAGTCGCCTGAGCAAGAGCTCGCGCGGCTGCGTAAGGAGAACGCGAAGCTGCGACGAGCGAACGAGATCTTGAAGACCTCGTCAGCGTTTTTCGCCGCGGCGGAGCTCGACCGCCAACTCGGGTCGTAGTCGACTACATCGCGACCCACGCTCACCTGTTCGGGATCGAGCCGATCATCGAAGTGCTCAACGAGCACGACATCTCGCAGGATCACCCTGAGCACCTACTACGAGCACGCCGCTCTGTCGACGGCACGTGAAAACTGACCCCCAAACGGCAACTGAAAACTGACCCCTTCCGAGAACCTGTCCTCGACCTCGAGGCAGGAGATGCGGAGTGTTGGCAGTGGAGGACTGGGCTGAGATCCGGCGGTTGCACCGTGCGGAGGGAGTGCCGATCAAGGTGATCGCCAGGTCGATGGGGATCTCGAAGAACACCGTGCGCAAGGCGCTGCGTGACGAGGGTCCGCCGCGCTACGAGCGGACCGGGCCAGGGTCGGTGGTCGATGCGGTCGAGCCGCAGATCCGCGAGCTGTTGCGGGTCACGCCCACGATGCCGGCGACGGTGGTCGCGGAGCGGATCGGGTGGGAGCACTCGATCCGGATCCTGCGGACCCGGGTGAGTGATCTGCGGCCGGTGTATCTCCCGCCTGACCCGGCATCGCGCACGACCTATGAGCCGGGTGAGTTGGCACAGTTCGACTTCTGGTTCCCCGCGATCGAGCTCCCGGTGGGGTACGGCCAGAGGCGGACGGCGAAGCGGTTGCCGGTGATGACGACGGTGAGCGGTTACTCGCGGTGGTCGGGCGGGATCTTGATCCCTTCGCGCGAAGCCGCGGACCTCTATGCCGGCTGGTGGCACCTGGTGTCGACCCAGCTGCAGGGCGTGCCGAGGACACTGGTGTGGGACGGCGAAGGAGCAGTCGGGCGGTGGCGTGCCCGCCAACCCGAGCTGACCGGTGACTGCCAGGCGTTCCGCGGCGTGCTCGGCACCAAGGTGTACATCTGCAAGCCGGCCGATCCCGAAGCCAAGGGCATGTTGGAGCGGCTGCACGACTACCTCGAGCGTTCCTTCCTGCCCGGCCGCCGCTTCGCGTCACCCGACGACTTCAACACCCAGCTCGCCGAGTTCTTCGTGAAGGCGAATGCCCGCCGGATGCGGGTCCTGGGCTGTAGCCCGGGCGATCGGGTCGCCGCGGATCGGGCGGCGATGATGCCGCTGCCACCGGTGCCGCCGGAGGTCGGCTGGCGCAAGACGATGCGGCTGCCGCGTGACCACTACGTCCGACTCGATTCCAACGACTACTCCGTGCACCCGGCTGTGGTCGGGCGTCGGATCGAGATCCATGCCGACCTGGATCGGGTGTGGGTGACCTGCGAGGGTGCGATCGTCGCCGACCACGTCCGGGTGTGGGCGCAGCATCAGACGATCACTGACTTCGAGCACACGGTCGCCGCCAAGCTGCTGCGCCAAGGCCGTGGTGATCTGCTGCGGCCGGTCGCGGACGCGGTCACCGGTGAGGAGGTCGAGGTCCGATCCCTCGGCGTCTACGACCAGATCCTCGGCCTCGTCGATGAGGAGGTCAGCTGATGGCCACCAGGACCACGACGACGGCTCCGAAGACGGGACGCGATGTCACCAGCGAACTTGAGTACCTGACCCGGGCGTTGAAAGCACCGACGTTGCGCGAATCGATCGCCCGGTTGGCCGAGCGGGCCCGCGATGAGTCCTGGACCCATGAGGAGTTCCTCGCAGCCTGCCTGCAACGTGAAGTGTCGGCCCGTGAGTCCCACGGCGGCGAGGGACGCATCCGTGCCGCACGGTTCCCGGCCCGTAAGAGCCTGGAGGACTTCGACTACGACCACGCACGTGGTCTGAAGCGAGAGACCGTCGCACACCTGGGCACCCTGGACTTCGTCGCAGGCAAGGAGAACGTCGTCCTCCTCGGACCGCCGGGAACAGGGAAGACGCACCTGGCCACCGGACTAGCGATCCGGGCCTGTCAGGCCGGGCACCGGGTCCAGTTCGCCACCGCATCGCAGTGGGTCGACCGACTCGCCGAGGCCCACCACGCCGGCAAGCTGCAAGACGAGCTCCGACGCCTGGTCAGGTACCCGGTGCTCGTCATCGACGAGGTCGGCTACATCCCGTTCGAGCCAGAGGCCGCGAACCTGTTCTTCCAACTCGTCTCATCACGCTACGAACGAGCCAGTCTGATCGTCAC
>CAWAGJ010000007.1:0-16621 GCA_963781475.1 uncultured Actinomycetota bacterium
CCGAGGTAGACGGCGTCGCGCACGACGCTCCTCTCGACGCGGTCGCCCTTGGTCGTGGACATCACGCCGCTGGCCCGGCGCGTGGGCACGTTGAACGAGAACGCCGTCGGCGGACCGATGTGCGGCTCCCCGAGCCGGCTGAAGAGGATCCGCAGCATCGCGTGGGCGTCGGTGGCGGTGCCGACCGTCGAGCGCGGGTTGGCCCCCATCGGCTCCTGGTCGACGATGATCGCGGTGGTCAGGCCCTCGAGGACGTCGACCTCGGGCCGCGCCAGGCTCGGCATGAAGCCCTGGATGAAGGAGCTGTAGGTCTCGTTGATCATCCGCTGCGACTCCGCGGCGATGGTGCCGAAGACCAGGGAGCTCTTGCCGGAGCCGGAGACCCCGGTGAACACGGTGAGCCGTCGCTTGGGGATCTCCAGGGTGACGTCCTTGAGGTTGTTGACGCGCGCGCCCTGCACGCGGATGAGGTCGTGACGGTCGGCCGGGTGCGGGGTGCTCATGGGCGCATTCTTCCGTCTGTCGACGTCCTCCGCCCGGGGCGAGATCAAGAAATGTCCGTGACTGCCCCAGCCGGCGGCGGACGTGTCACGATCGTCGTCTCATGACCACTCCTCCCCCGGGGGCGCCCACCTGGCGCCCCGACGCCGCGCTCGTCGAGGCGCTCAGCGTGCCCGCGCTGGTGGTCGACGCGCACGGGGTCATGACCTACCGGAACCGCGCGCTCGAGGACGTCCTGGCCCAGGCCCCGGAGCAGGCGCCCCGGGTGGGTGACGTGCTGGGGGCCGATCCGGGCGCCGTCCGCGAGGCCGTCGCGCACGTGCTGACGGGAGCGACCTGGAGCGGCGACCTCGACCTGGGTCTCGGCACCCTGCCGGGCGGGACCACGCCGGCCACGTGGACCCCGGTGCGCGACGGCGAGCGGGTCATCGGCGCGCTGGTGCTGCTGGACCGCGACCCCGCGACCGGCCGACCGGTGGAGGGGATGTTCGCCCGGTTGACCAAGCTGGCCGAGATCACCGCCGACCTGCTGTTCGTGGAGAGCGTGGAGGAGGTCACGAAGCAGGTGACCCACCACATCACCGATGCCGCCGGGGCCACCATCGGCTCCCTCTCCCTGCTGGTGGACGACGAGACCCTGGCCCTGGTCGGCATCCGCGGGGGCCGCGAGGACGTGGCCTCCCGCTGGGCGACGTACCCGTTGTCGGGCCACACGCCGGCGGCCGAGGCGGTCCGGACGGGTCGCACGCTGCTGCTGGTGGGACGGGACGAGATCGAGCGTCGCTACCCCGGTCTGGAGACCTCGGCCCTGGGTGAGCGGACCCTGCTCTGCCTGCCGCTGGCGGCCTCGGGGCGGCGGCTCGGGGTGATGACGCTGTCCTTCCCCGGTCTGCGGGCGATGGACCCGGCCGAGAGCCGGTTCCTGCGGCTGCTGGCCGACACCTGCGCCCAGGCCATCGACCGGCTCGAGGCCCAGCAGCGGGCCCACGACCGGGAGGCCAAGCTGCGCTTCCTGGCCGAGGCCGGGGTGCGGCTCTCCGGCAACCTCGACCACGAGACGACGCTGCGGCTCGTCGCGGACCTGGCCGTGCCCTGGTTCGCCGACTGGTGCTCGATCTCCCTGGTGGAGGACGGACGGTTGCACACGCTGTCGGTGGCCCACGCCCACCCGGAGCACGCCGCGCTGATCGAGCAGCTCCAGCGCGACTACCCACCCTCTCCCGGAGCTCCCCGCGGACCCTACGAGGTCCTGCGCAGCGGCGAGAGCGACCTGATCCCCGAGGTGACGGACGCGCTCCTGGAGGCGTCGGCGCAGGACGAGACCCATCTCGGGCTGCTGCGGCAGCTCAGCTTCCGCAGCGCCCTGTCGGTGCCGCTGCGCGGTCGCGACCAGGTGCTGGGCGTGATCACCTGGGTCACCGGCGAGGGCGGCCGGCGCTTCGCCGAGCACGACCGAGCGTTCGGCGAGGACCTCGCCCTGCGGGCGGCCGCCGCGATCGACACCGCCGACCTGCACTCCCAGCTCCGGGACTCGGCGCTGCGGCTCCAGCGGGCAGTGCTCCCCGAGCGGCTGCCCGACGCCCCGGGGTGGACGGTGGCGTTCCGCTACCTCCCGGCCGGCCGCTCCGGCGCGGGCGGCGACTTCTACGACGTGCTGCCGCTCGACGACGGTCGGTCGGCCTTCTTCGTCGGCGACGTGATGGGTCGCGGCGTCGAGGCGACCTCGGTCATGGCCCAGATGCGCTCGGCGGTGCGCACCCTGATCGCGGTCGACCCCGACCCGACCGTGGTGATGACCGGCCTCGACCGGGTCTTCGAGCGGTGGAACCTCGAGCAGCTGGTCACGATCGTCTACGGCATCGCGGACGGCACGACCGGGCAGGTGCAGATGGTCAACGCCGGCCACCCGCCCCCGGTGGTGGTCCGGGCCGACGGAGTGGAGGTCGTGGCCACCCCCGAGACCCTGATCCTGGGGGCCGGCGGCGGCCGGCGGGGCGTGGTGAGCGTCTCGCTCGCGCCCCGCGACCTGCTGCTGGCCTACACCGACGGACTGGTCGAGCGCCGCGACGAGGACCCCGACCGCGGCGTGGACCGCGTCGTGGCCCGGGCCCCCCGGCTGGTCGGCTCGACGGACCTCGAGGCCGACCTGGCCCGACTCGTCGAGGAGCTCCGCGACCCGACCCGCGACGACGACGTCGCGGCACTCGTCCTCGAACGGCGCGACGATAAAACCACCTCTTGGGTCTGACCCGGGGTTAGGCTCCCCACGCATCCAGCGCCAGGGCGGCACCACGCGGCCCTGCGGTCTCGGGGGAGGAACGCGCATGCATCCACTGTCTGCTGCTCGGCGTCGTACGACGCTCTGGGGGACCGGCCTGCTCTCGGCCGGCCTGCTCACCGGCGTCCTGGGCGCGCCACCCGCGGCCGTGTCCGCCTCCCCGGCGGCGGCCGTGCCGCCCGCCGAGGACTGCGCGGAGGCCTACCCGGTGGCGGACCTGGCGGTCGGTGACGCGGTGGACGGGCTGACGGTGACCCGGGGCACGACTCCCGAGGCGTTCACCGGCGAGGTGCTCGGCGTCCTGGACGACGGCATCGGCCTCGACCTCGACATGGTGATGGTCGAGCTGGACATGCCGGAGTTCGACGACACCCGTGGCATCTGGCAGGGCATGTCCGGCTCGCCGGTCTACGCCGCCGACGGTCGCCTGATCGGTGCGGTCGCCTACGGCCTGTCGTGGGGGCCGACACCGATCGCCGGGGTGACGCCGTTCGCGGAGATGGACGACTACCTCGGGACCACGGCTCCGGGCCGGATCGCGGTGGACCGACGTACGGCGCGCACGATCGCGGCTCGCTCGCAGGCGACGGTCGCCCAGGCCGAGGAGGGCTTCGCCCAGCTGCGGATGCCGCTGGGCATCAGCGGGCTCAGCGCGTCGCGGCTGGCCAAGGCCGCCCGCGTCGACAAGCCCTACGCGCTGAAGGACGCCTACAGCACCGGTCGGGCCTCCGCCGAGGCCACCGGGCCGGAGTCGATCGTGGCCGGCGGCAACCTGGCCGCGTCGGTGGCCTACGGCGACATCACGATGGCCGGGGTCGGCACCGCCACGTCGGTCTGCGACGGCGAGGTCGTCGGGTTCGGCCACCCGCTGGCCTTCCTCGGCGGCACGTCCGAGAGCCTGCACCCGGCCGACGCGCTGTTCATCCAGCCGGACTCGCTCGGGTCGCCCTTCAAGCTCGCCAACATCGGCGCGCCGGTCGGCACGATCGCCCACGACCGGCTGACCGGTGTCACCGGGGCGTTCGGCGACCTGCCGGAGGCCGCCGACATCACCTCCTCGGTCTCCTACCGCGGGCGGTCGCGGGTCGGCACCACCCACGTGACGGTGCCCGACTTCGTCGCGGACGGACTCTTCGGCGAGTTCCTCGCCAACCACGAGCGGGTCGTGGACGGTGCGCTCAAGGGCACCGAGGTCCAGGAGTGGACCATCGACGGGACCCGGCCCAGCGGGGCGGGCTTCTCGCTGACCTGGACCGACCGCTACACCTCGACGTACGACGTCACCTGGACCTCGGTCTTCGCCCTCGCCGACCTCGTCTACACGCTCTCGTCGCTGCCCGGTGTCACGATCACCTCCGTGGACGTCGACTCCCGGGCCACCGACGAGACCGGCAGCTGGCGGGTCTCGGCCGTGCAGCAGTGGCGCCAGGGAGAGTGGGTCGCGCTCACCCGCAAGACCCCCGCGGTCGTGAAGGCGGGCAAGACCCTGCGTCTGCGCACCGTCCTGGCCGGCGCCACGAGCACGAAGAAGCTGCTGACGCACTTCCGGGTCCCGCAGAGGGCCCGCGGCGTCAAGGCGGTGCTCGCCGTCGGCGGCGGCTACGGGGCGTCCGGCTGGGTGCAGTCGCTGGCGCAGGCCGAGAAGATGATCGGCGAAGCGGTCCGTCAGGACCAGCTCCGGGTCCAGCTCGGCACCAGCGACGCCGTCGACGGCGGGGGCGGCGACGACTTCGACGTCATCTTCCTCCGGGGTCGGCCGCGGCCCTACAGCTTCTCGCGGACCTCGCTCCTCGGGCCGCTCGACAAGGTGGTCGAGGGCAACCGTCGGCTGAAGGTGCGCATCCAGTAGCAGCCACTCCTTCCGAGCCTCCGCGGGCGGGGCACAGGTCGCGGCGTTCCGGGACCAAGGGCCCTCCCGCGCGGACGCCGGCGGGTGCCACCGTGGACCTCGAGGGAGAGGGGGAGCCATGTGGGACATGACGCCACGCAAGGTGCTCGTCGCAGTCGACAGCACAGACTGCGACGCCGCGCTCGAGTACGCCGCGGAGGAGGCACGCCGACGACGCTGCGGGGTGCACCTGGTGCACGTCGTCTCGGCGGTGACCGTCGGACCGAGCCTCGACGCGGTGGTCGTGCTCAACGGTGAGCTCCACCTGCGCGGTCGGACGGTCCTGACCGACGCCGCGTCGGTGCTGGAGCACCTGCTGAGGGACGACGACCTCGACGTCAGCACCGAGCTGGCCCACGGCGCCGTCGTGGCGACCCTGGTCGCGCAGAGCGCGCACGCCTGCCTGGTCCTGCTCCAGCACCGCGGCATGGGCGCCGAGGACGGCCCCCGCGGCCGCTCGGTCACCAACGGGGTAGGGGCCAGGGCGCACGCGCCGGTGGTCGCGGTGCCGCCAGGGTGGCGACCCGCGCCACCGAGCGTCGTACCCGTCATCACCGTGGGTGTCGGCGACGCGGCTGCGGCGCCGCTGGTGGTCCAGGCGGCCGTGGAGGCGGCCGACCGGGCCGACGCGCGGGTGCGGGTCCTGCACGGCTGGGGGGGTCATGAGGGGCCCGACCCCGCCCGGCACCCGGAGGCGGCGGCCGAGGAGTGCCGGCACCGCGAGGATCAGATCCGCGGGGCGTTCGAGGAGCTCTTCGCCGCCCGCCCCCAGGTGCCGGTCGAGGTCGTGGTGACGCCCGCCCCACCGGCCGAGGGCCTGCTCGCCGAGGCGCCGGCCTCGTCGCTGCTGGTCGTGGGGCGGCGGCACCCCCGACTCCCGATCTCCGCCCACCTCGGGCCGGTCGCCCGCGCCGTGCTGCGCTGGTCGCCGGTGCCGGTGATGGTCGTCGACCCGGTGCAGGTGGGACCCGACGGGCGGATGCTCTCGCGCGACCTGGCCGGCGCCGCCATTCCCTGAGAGGAGACGCACATGACGCACCTCGATCGGACGGCCCCGTCGACCCGAGCGCGACGAGAGGCCCGCGGCCCGGTCGTCGTCGGCGTCGACGGCACCTCGGGCAGTGCGGGCGCGCTCCGGTACGCCGCGGAGCAGGCCGTCCGGCGTGAGTGCGGACTGCACCTGGTCCACGTCACGCCGGGGCACGTCCCGGTGACGCCGATGCTGCCCGACCTGCCGGAGTCGATCGGCCGGGCCGGCCGGGC
Source organism: uncultured Actinomycetota bacterium (assembly GCA_963781475.1). Lineage (GTDB taxonomy): Bacteria > Actinomycetota > Actinomycetes > Propionibacteriales > Nocardioidaceae > Nocardioides. Next base: position 5,931 of record CAWAGJ010000007.1, read on the forward strand.
CATCCTGCAGACCGCCGAGGACCGGGTCGTCGCCGACGCGCCCGGCCTGCCGGTGACCGCGACGGTGAGCAGCGGCTCGCGCATCCTCGAGCTGGTCGCCGCCGCGCGCCGCGGGCGGCTGCTGGTCGTGGGGCGCGAGACCCGGGGGATCCTGGAGCGCCTGGTCACGGGCACCACGACCGCTGCGGTGGTCGCGCGGGCGCCGGTCCCGGTCGTGGTCGTCCCGGGTGAGTGGCAGCCCCAGCAGGCCGGGGACCGGGTCGTGGTGGGCATGGGGTCGGCCCGGGGGTCGGGTGAGCTGCTGCGGGCGGCCTTCGAGCACGGCCGGGCCCGGGGGCTGGCCGTCGAGGTCGTGCACGCCTGGCGGCTGCCGGACGCCTACGCCGACCGGATCGAGGAGCGCACCCACCGCGCCGCCTGGCTGGCCGGCGGCTCCGAGCTGCTCGAGCGCGAGATCGCTCCCTGGCGGGACCGCTACCGCGACGTGTCCGTGACCACCCGGGTGGAGCACGACGACGCCGCGCGGGTGCTGGTCGAGGCGAGCCGGGCGGCCGACCTCGTGCTGCTGCTGCGACCCGCCCCCGACCGGTTGCTGGGGGCCCACCTCGGCAGCACCGCCCGCCACGTCGTGGCGCAGGCGTCGTGCCCGGTCGAGGTCGTCCCCGGCGACGTCGCGCCGCGGACCTCGCCGGGGCGCGACCTGGCCGGCTCCGCGGCCCGGCTCGGCTGAGCAGCGCTCAGGAGCGGGCCAGCAGGTCCTCGACCGCGCCGGTCACGACGACCATCGAGCCCACGTCGAAGGTGGCCGCGTCGCGCTGGGCCTCGGCCATCTCGTCCGAGCCCAGGGCCGCCTTCATCGCGGCCGCGTCGTCGAACCACAGCTCGGCGACCAGGTGGGGGGCCTCGGCCCCCAGTCCGCGGGGGTGGCTGATCGTGAAGCGCTGCACGCCGGGGACCCGCAGCGCGATCGGCACGTGGACCTCGCGGTAGTGCGCGTCGAAGGCCTCCGGATCGGCCGGGGCGGTGTAGGTGATCGTGACTCGGTGCATCGAGGTCCTCGCGTGTCGATCGGTGGGCTGGGCTGGCTGGTGCGGTGTGAGGGGCGGTGCGAGCAGTCTGCACCGACCGCTCACCACTCGTAGGTCAGGGGCTCGCCCTCGCCGTCGCCGGTCCCGGGCTGCTGCTCCTGCTCCTCCTGCTGCCGCTGCTCCTCGGCCTCCCGGTCCTGGCGGCGCTGCTGCTGCTCGCGACGCTCCTCCTGGGCCTGCTCGTTGCGCTGCTCGAGCCGGGCGGCGTCCTGCCTGGCCTGCTGCCGGGCCTCGGGGTCCTCGGACTCGGGCGTGGGGGCCTCGGGGGGCTGCTGGCTCAGCTTGTCGCGCAGGCGCCGGTCGACCGTGGTCGCGTCGCGCACGCGGGCCCGCCGCTCGGCCTGCCGGGCCCGCCGCCGGGCGTCGTCCTCCGCCTGCCGGGCGTCGCGTCCGCGTCGTCCCGCGTTTCCGCGTCCTCGCTCCGGCGTCCTCGGCGTCCTGTCGTCCGCCTTCTCCTCGCGCCGGCGTCAGCTCCAGGCACCCGCCGTCCGCGAGCGCCCGGGCGCCCGCGCGCCACGAGCGCCGGGCGGCCTCCCGGTCACCCCCTGCGACGGCGGCGTCGCCGACCGACTCGTGGGCCAGGCCGAGGTTGATCCGCACCCGGCACTCCTCCTCCGGCGGCACGGTGGCCAGCGCGGTGGTGAACGCTCCCACCGCCCCGGCGAAGTCCCCGAGCCGGTAGCGGGCGGTGCCCTCGTCGTAGGGCGAGACCCACGGCTCCAGGTGGTTGAGGGTCGCGTTGGCCGCGAAGGAGCCGCGGGCGTCGGCGTAGCCCCCGGCGGCGTACGCCGTGCGGCCCGCGTCGTCGTGGACCAGCATCACCGCGACCTTGGCCGCGAAGGCCAGCGCCAGCAGCAGCGGGAGCAGCCCCAGCAGCAGCAGCGGCGTCGCAGCGCCGCCGCGCGTGCCGGTCGTGCCGGTCGTCCGGGTCGTCGCCGTCATGCCCGCCCCTCCCGCCGGGCCTCGAGGTAGCGGCGCCACCCCAGCCGCAGCTCGGGCAGCACGAGGAGCAGCAGGAGCAGGGCCCACAGCCACCGCAGCTCGCGCTCGGGCTCCCCGGGCTCCAGGCCGGCGTACGCCGCGTCCTCCAGCGCCGCCGCGACCCGGGCCATGTCCTGGGAGCCGTCGGCCTCGAGGTACGCCGCGCCGAGCTGGTCGGCGATGCCGAGCAGGTTGTCGGGGTCCCGGCGCGACAGTGCCGGCTCGCCGGTGTTGGTGTCGATCACCACGGCACCCACCTCGGTCGGACTGGGCGGCTGCTCGTCGACCGCCACCCGCGCGAGCGGCATCAGCCCGCCCTCGTCGCTGCCGTAGCCCAGCACCACCCCCGCCTCGATCCGGTCGCCCACCGACGTGAACGAGCGCTGCCGCCCGGGCACGGTGTTCTCGCCGTCGGTGACGAGCACGACCACCGGGATCCGCTCGCCCGGCGTCTTCTCGGCGCGGTCCAGCTCGTCCTTCAGCGCGCGCACGGCGCGTCCGACCGACGACCCGCTGCCGGCATCGGGTCGCTCGACCTGGATCGCGGCGACGGTCTCGTCGAAGGCGTCCCGGTCGGGGGTGAACGGGAGCTGCACCGCGCGGGAGCGCCCGAAGGTCAGCACCGAGAGCCGCACCTGGTCGAGGTTGCGGACAAGCTCGACGAGGTCGCGGCGCGCCGCGGTGATCCGGGACCCCGTCGGGTCGTCGAGGGCCGACATCGAGGTCGTCACATCGACCGCGACGAGCACGTCGAGCTCGGGGGTGCGCTGCGGGGCGGGCGTCTCGCGGTTGCCCAGGCCGAGCAGGAGCGCGACCAGCACGGCCACCAGCGCCACCCGACGTACGACGGTGAGCCCGGCGCCGCCGAGGCGTCGCCCGGTCACGCCCGCCTCGCACGGCGGCGGCCCAGCAGCGGGCCGGTCCAGGCGAGGAGCAGCAGACCCACCCCGAGGGCGCTGACCAGGAGGCCGACCCGGTTGTCGTCGTAGGAGACCTTGCGGGGCGGCTCCTCGGCCCGGGCCTTCTCCAGGTCGTCGATGCGCTCGACGATGCGGTCGGTGTCACCGTCCTCGCCCACCAGGGCCAGGAGGCCGCCCGTGGCCTCGACGGCGGCCGCGAGCTCCTCACGCGCCGCCGCGCGGTCGGTCGAGCCGAGCTCGGCGGCCCCCAGGCCGTAGACCAGCACCTTCTGTTCCGTGGCGTAGCGCGCCGCCTCCGGCAGCGGGTAGACGGGCTCGCCGATCGGGGAGTTGTCGGAGGAGACCAGGACCGCCCGGGTCCGGTCCGCGGAGGGGTCGTCGAAGCGCTGGACGCAGGAGACGATGCCGTCGCCGATGAGCGAGGCGCCCCCGGAGCTGTCGACGCCTGCGAAGAAGCCGTCCGGCTCGCCGGCGAAGGCGCGCTCGGCGGCGTCGAGCTGTGCCCGCACGAAGTCGTAGTCGTCGGTGAGCGGGAAGACGAGCACGGCCGCCCCGCTCCAGATCATCAGGCCGACCCGGTCGCCCCGGAGGTCGTCGACGATGCGGCGCACCTCGCGCACCACGGCCAGGTTGTCGTCGTCCATCGAGACCGAGGCGTCCAGGCAGAGCATCAGGTCGCGGCTGCGGGCCTGCCGCGGCTCGCTGTCGACCTGCTGCGGGCGGATGAGCACCAGCGCCGTGCCGGCCACCACCACCAGCGCTGCCAGCGCGAGCAGCAGCCCCGAGAGGCGGCGACGCCGCAGCAGCTCGACGTAGCGGGGGAGCCCCCGCAGCCGGGCGGTGTGGGCGACCAGCAGCGCGTCGTCGGGGCGGCGAGGGCGCGGACGCCGGGCCCACCACAGCAGGAGCACCAGGACGGCCACCGCCACCACGGGCAGGGCCCACGGCCACTTCAGGTCCACGTCGACACCAGCGTCCGGGCCCGGGTCAACGCGGTGCCGAGCTGCGCCCGGGGGAGGTCGTCGCCGGGGGCGAACGCCGGCGCGTAGACCAGCGCGACCACCTCGGCCAGCCGCTCCGGACCCTCGCGCTCGAAGTCGGCCAGGGTCATCGTGGCGGCCGGTACGCCGGCGGCGTCGGCCACGAAGCCGCGCACGATCCGGCTGATCGCCTGGTGCCCCTCCCGCGGGGTGCTCCGGCCGGCGGCCACGGCGTACTCCACCTCGTCGAGCCGGGCCAGCCACTCCTCCCGCGGGGGCGGACCGGCCGCGGGGACCGGTCGGGGTCGGGTCGACCAGAGCACGACGGCGTAGTAGACGGCCACCGCGACCAGGCCCGAGGCGGCCAGCAGGAGCCACCGGTCGTCGTAGCCGACCGGGCCCTGCAGCTCATCGACCGCGAGCATGCCGGTTCCTCGCGAGCAGCCGCAGCACGGCGGTGAGGGCGGTCGTCGCCTCGGCCACGTGCTCGTGGACCACGCCCAGGGCCGCCACCCGGGTGTGGAAGGACTGCCGGGCGTCGAGCCGCGAGACGCGGAGCTCCTCGATCAGCCGGGCGTCGCCGCGCAGCCACGTGGGCAGGGCCCGGTCGCCGTCGACGTCGCGCGCCGCGGGCGCCGGCACCGGCACGGCGACGGGGTCGATGTCGCCGACCGTCACCAGGTGCACCTCGTGCTGGACGACGAGGCGGCGCAGCGCCGCGGTCAGCTCGGGCGTGGCCTCCTCCTCGTCGCACACGACGAGCAGGATCGTGCGGCGGCGGACCGTGCGCGCGACGTAGCGCAGCAGCGCCACCAGGTCGGTGGGGGCCGCGTCGGGCCGGACGGCGTCGTGGACCGAGGCCAGGCAGCGCTCGAGGTGCAGCTCTCCGGTGCGCGCCGGGAGCCCGTGCTGCGCGGCGGCATCGCCCCAGGCAGCGGCCACGAAGTCGCCCTGACGCACCGCCAGCCACCCCAGCAGGCCGGCGACCTCGACCGCGAGGTCGCGCTTGCTGGCGTCGAGGGCGTTGGCGGCGGCCATGCTCCGCCCGGTCGAGACGACCAGCAGCACCGTGTGCTTGCGCACCGTGACGAACCGCTTGACCAGGAGCTCGCCCGTGCGGGCCGAGGCCTTCCAGTCCAGGTCCTTGACGTCGTCGCCCCGGACGTACTCGCGCAGGTCGTTGAAGTCCATGCCCCGCCCGGTCTGGATCGAGGCGTACTCACCCTCGAGCAGACCCGCTCACCCTGCGGTGCGCGTGCAGCGACAGCCGCGCCCGGATCCGGGGGACGTGGTCGGCCACGGGTCGGTCCGCTCCGGCGTCAGGGAGTCGGGACGGCGTCGAAGACGGCGTCGATGAGGGTCTCGGGCGGCACCCGGTCGGCCAGCGCCTCGAAGGTCAGGTGCAGGCGGTGGCGCAGCACGCTGTGCCGCAGCTCCCGGACGTCCTCCGGCACGACGTAGGCCCGGCCGCGCAGCACGGCCAGCGCACGCGCGACCGAGAAGAACGCGATCGACCCCCGCGGGCTGGCCCCGGTCTCGACGTAGTCGCCGAGGTCGCGACCGATGACCGTGGAGGCCTGCCGGGTCGCGTGGACCAGGTCGACGATGTAGCGCTTCACCGCGGGGTCGACGTAGACCCGCGCGGCCAGCGACTGCAGCTGCAGCACCTCCGCGGGACCGACCACGCCGCCGGTGGAGGGCGACTGGGTGAAGGTCCCGTCCCCGACCCGGTCGAGCACCGAGACCTCCTCCTCGGCCGACGGGTAGTCGAGGACCTCCTTGAGCAGGAAGCGGTCCATCTGCGCCTCGGGCAGGACGTAGGTGCCCTCCTGCTCGATGGGGTTCTGCGTGGCCAGGACCATGAACGGCCGGGGCAGCGGGTGCACCTGGCCGGCGATGGAGGTCTGGCGCTCCTGCATCGCCTCGAGCATCGCCGACTGGGTCTTCGCACTGGCGCGGTTGATCTCGTCGAGCAGCACGATGTTGGCGTGCACCGGACCGAGCTGGGTCTCGAAGAGGTGGTGGCGCGGGTCGTAGACCTGCGTGCCGATGATGTCGCTGGGCAGGAGGTCGGGGGTGCACTGGATCCGCGCGAAGTCGGCCCGGACGGCCTGGGCCAGCGTCGAGGACGCCAGGGTCTTGGCCAGGCCCGGGACCGACTCGACCAGCAGGTGGCCCTCGGCCAGCAGGGTGACCAGCATCGCCGTGCGCAACCGCTCCTGCCCGACGATGCGCGCGTCGAAGGCGTCGGAGATCGAGCGCAGCACCTCGCCGGCCTGTACCAGCTCGGACTCGGCCAGGTGCTCGATCGTGGTCACGGGGGCCATTGTGCCGTCTGTGGAGCGGCCGTCCAGAATGGGGCCATGAGCATCCGTACGACGCCCCTGCGCCGCGCCGCGGTCGCGCCGCTCCTGCTGGTCGTGGCCCTCGCGGCCGGCTGCGGCTCCGACGAGGAGTCCCCGGCCGCGCCTGCGCCGACGACGGCGCCGGCGTCCGAGCCCCCGTCCGAGCCCGCCTCCGAGCCCGCGTCGGAGCCCGCGTCGGAGCCTTCGGAGCCGGAGGGCACCACGATCGAGGTCACCATCGCGGGAGACCGGGTCAGCCCCAGCGGGGAGCGGGTCGAGGTCGCCGCAGGCGAGACCGTGACCTTCCGCGTGACCAGCGACCGGGCCGGTGAGATGCACGTGCACTCGGTCCCCGAGCAGGAGCTCGCCTACGGCGCGGGCGAGACCGACCTCGAGGTGACCATCGACCGGCCCGGAGTGGTCGAGGTCGAGGACCACGACGCCGGGCTCGTCATCGTCCAGCTCCAGGTCTCGTAGGGGGCGGCCAGGCCCTCAGGACGCGGCGGACCCGTACGGCGCGAGCGGGTCGTCGCCGGTGGCAGCGGTGGCGGCCTCCACCTCCGGTGCCACCAGGACCGGGCACGCGCTGTGGTCCAGCACCGAGCGTGCGACGGGGCCGAGGTGGGTGCCCGGTGGCAGGAGGTGGTGGCGTCGCCCCACCACCAGGAGGTCGCTGCCCGCGGTGGCGTCGAGCAGCGCCTGCGCCGCCGGTGCGTGCACGACCGTCAGCGCCAGGCTCAGCGCCGGGTGCCGGGCCCGGGCCTCGGCCAGGACCGGCTCCAGCTCGGCACGGACCCGGCCGACCCAGTCGATGCGCAGTCCTTCGTCGACCATCAGCGTGTCGAGGCCGTTGGCCATCCACCACGCGTGCAGCACCTCCAGCCGGGCTCCGTGCCGCAGCGCCGCCTGCGCGCCGGTCTCGACCAGCGCACGCGCCTCGGCGCCGTCCTGGACGGCGACCGTCACCACCTGGTCGTCCCCGGTCAGGGGCACCCAGCCCTCGGGCACGGCCACGACCGGGACCCGCACCCGCGCCGCCACCCCGTTGGCCACCGAGCGGGTGACCAGCCGGTGCGCCGCGTTCAGCCGACGGTGCTGGAGGACCGCCAGGCTGCCGGCGTCCGCGCTCTCGACGAGCGAGCGCACCAGGAAGCCGTTGTCGACGACCGACCCGGTCACGACCAGGTCGTCGCCACCGAGAGACTCGGCCCGCTCGACGGCCTCGCGCACCAGCGCGCGGGCCAGCACGTCCTGGTCGAGCCACACCTCGGCGAACGGTCCCCGGGGACGCATCACCACGTGCACGAGGTGGAGGGGGTGACCGGTACGTCGGGCCTCCTCCACCGCGAACTGCAGCCCGGCCTCGTAGCCGTGGTCGCCGCTCCCGACGGCCACCACGATCGCGTCGCGGGTCAAGGCGGCCGGCGCGCCGCGGCTCATGCCCTGGTCCCGGGGCGCTCGTCCGTGCTGGCCTCGGGCACGACGGCGACCGTGGCGTGTGCCCGCTCGAGCACCGCGGTGGCCATCGAGCCGACGAACGTCCGCGACCAGAGGTCGAGCGGGTGGCGGCCGACGACGATCAGGTCCCAGCCGCGGCCGCTGGTGAGGACGTGGTCGACCAGCCCGTGCTCGAGCCGGCGGCTGACGTGCACGTCGGGGAACTTCTCCGACAACCCGGCCACCGACTCGGCCAGGAGCGCGCGCAGGTCCGCGGTGTCGTCGTCCGCTCCCGCGGTCAGGTCGCGGGAGCCGTAGGCCGCGGCCGCGTCCCAGTAGCAGTGGACGACCGTGAGCGGCAGCGTGCGGAAGGACGCCTGCCGGAAGGCGAACTCGATGACCGGCAGCGACTCGTGCGTGCCGTCGGCGCCGACGACGACCCCCGCCCCCACCGGGTCGGACTCGACCGGTCGGGCGACCACGACGGGGCACCCGGCGTGCTTGCTGACCGCGGCGCTGACCGATCCCAGCAGCAGGCTGCGCACGACGCCGCGGCCGCGCGATCCCAGCACCACCAGGTGGGCGTGCTGCGACAGCTCGATCAGGACCTGGCGCGGGTCGCCGCCCAGGACGTGGACCCGGGTGGTGAGGTCCAGGCGCCGTGAGATCACCCGGGCTGCTGCTGCCTCGACCGCGCTGCGTGCCGTCTCACGCAGGTCGTCGACGAGCAGTGCGCTGACCATCCCGGCCCCGGCCCAGGGCGCCCCCGGGATCTCCGAGATCCCCGCGACGTGCACCACGTCGAGCGCCCGCTTCTCCAGCGACGCCTGCACCGACGCCCAGCGCAGTGCCCGGTCGGCGTGCTCGGAGCCGTCGTAGGCGACGACGATGGAGTCGAGAGGAATGCTGCGGGCGGTGTTCATGGCCCCAGCCTGGAGCCCCGCACGGCGCAGGGGTACGGGCGCAGGGCCATCAGGGACGGGACCTAGGTCCGGCGGGGGACGAAGGTCCCTGCTAAGAGGGGAGGATCGCCCCCGGGGTCCGGGGGCGTCGGCCCGCTAGCGTGCGACCATGCCCGGCGAGCAGATCACGGTCTACCTGCTCGACGACCACGAGGCCGTGCGGCGGGGGCTGCGCGAGCTGCTCGAGAGCACCGGTGACGTCACCGTCGCCGGCGAGTCGGGCTCGGCGCAGGAGGCCGCCCGGCGCATCCCGGCGCTGCGCCCCGACGTGGCGATCCTCGACGCTCGCCTGCCGGACGGGTCGGGCATCGACGTCTGCCGTGAGGTCCGGTCGAGCGAGCCGCACACGAAGGTCGTGATGCTCACCTCGTGCGACGACGACGAGTCGCTCTTCGCCGCGATCATGGCGGGGGCGGCCGGCTACGTCCTCAAGCAGGTCGACGGGCGCGACCTGGTGGACACCGTGCGCAGGGTCGCGGCCGGCCAGGCGATGCTCGACCCCGCCGTGACGGCCCAGGTCCTGGAGCGGGTGCGCAACGGCCCGCCGATGGACCCCGACCTGGACGGCCTGACCCCCCAGGAGCTGCGGATCCTGCAGCTGATCGGTGAGGGCCGGACGAACCGTGAGATCGCGGCCGCGACCTTCCTGGCCGAGAAGACCGTGAAGAACTACGTCTCGATCATGTTGAGCAAGCTCGGGCTCTCCAGCCGGACCCAGGCCGCCATCCTGTCCGTCAGGCACCGGCAGGGCTGATCGACCCGGGCAGCTGCTCCGAGCACCCGACCCGACCCGACCGTCGACCCACCTGCCAGGGTGTGCCGGTGCCTCCCCGTCAGAAGCGTGCCCCGCGGCCCGCCATGCCCGTCCCACCCGGCGCTCGCGAGGTCTTCACCGACGGGGCCTGCGCGGGCAACCCCGGCCCCGGCGGGTGGGCCTGGGCGCTGGACGGCGAGGTGCAGGCCTCGGGCTTCGACCCGGCCACCACCAACCAGCGCATGGAGATCCGCGCGGCGCTCGAGGCGGTGACCAGCCTCGACGGCCCCCTGCTGGTGGTCAGCGACTCGACGTACGTCGTGCACTGCTTCCGCGACCGCTGGTGGCGCGGCTGGCTCGACCGTGACTGGGTCAGCTCGGCCCGCAAGCCGGTCGCCAACCGCGACCTCTGGGAGCCGTTGATCGACGCGGTCGTCACGCGCGGCGACGTCGGCTTCCGCTGGGTCAAGGGGCACTCCGGGGACCGGATGAACGACCTGGTCGACGCGCTCGCGGTCGCCGCCTGCAAGAGCGGCGCCGGGGTGCGGCGCGGCTTCTAGCGCCGGCTCAGGCGTCCCGGCAGCGTGAACGTCGAGCCCGGGCCGGTGGTCAGGGTCAGCACGTCGGCAGTCTTGGCGTTGTAGGAGGTGTCGTCGGTGGTGGCCAGCACGAGCCGGACCCGGTGTCCCCGCGCGAAGCGGTGCGCGAAGCCGGCGAGGCTCAGCCGGACCGGTCGACCGACGGCGCCGGCCGGCACCCGGACCGGGCTGATCAGCCGGTGGATGAGCGTGGCGCTCCCGCCCGGGGCCACGTCGTAGACCTTCGCGAAGAAGACCATGTCGCGTCCGTTGGCGTTGGTGATCCGCAGCCGGGCCCGGGGGATGCCGACCGCGTCGTGCGCCCGCAGGAAGCGCCCGGACGTGAAGGCGGCGAACTGGCCCGGCACCTCGCGCGGCGGACGGGCGAGCGAGGGCGAGGAGTCGGGACCGGAGAAGTTCGAGGTCTCCGAGTACGCCGCCGGCTGACCGCCCGCGGGGTTGACCATCTGAGTGGTGGCCCGGACGACCTCCGCGCGGGGGGCGGCGAGCCGTCCGCGTCCGGACAGGGTGTAGCGGGTGGAGCCGGGCAGCGGGAAGCGCCGGGCCGCGCCGTACTGCTCGTCGTCGGGCCCCTGGCCCTGGTAGCGGACCCAGTCGCGGTGGTAGGTGAAGCCCGGGCCCCGGC
>CAWAGJ010000008.1:0-913005 GCA_963781475.1 uncultured Actinomycetota bacterium
CGCCGCCCGTCCCCGTCCCGCACACCCCCGAACCCGAAGGACACCGAAGCTTGTGACTGTGACCGATGTGGCGCGCGAGAGCGTGCAGGCCGCGCTGGAGCAGGACGACCGCCCGCGGATCGTCTCGCACCTGAACCCGCCGCCCTCCTACGACCTGGGCGACCACCCCGTGCCGACCGGGCGCGAGGAGACGTGGCGCTTCACGCCCCTCAAGCGGCTGCGCGGCATCCTCGACGGCGAGGCCTCCCCGGCCAGCCTGACCTGGGAGCAGACCGTTCCCGAGGGCGTCACGGTCAGCGCGATCAGCCAGGCCGAGGCCCGTGAGATGGGGGAGATCGCGCCCAGCGACCGCCCCGCCGCGCTGGCCGCGGCCAACTCGGGCGGGGCGACGCTGATCGACGTCCCGGCGGAGGTGGAGGTCGACGAGCCGGTGATCATCCGCCTGCACGGCGAGTCGGTCGACGACCTGGTGTGGGGCCACCTGGTGCTGCGCTTCGGGCACCACAGCAAGGCGACCGTCGTGCTCGTGCACACCGGCTCGGCCCGGTACTGCGCCATCACCACGGTCGTCGCCGGCGAGGGCTCGCAGGTCAACGTGCTGAGCCTGCAGGACTGGGACGACGACGCGGTGCACCTGGGACGCGACGCGATCCAGGTCGGCCGCGACGCCTCGGTGCGCCACACCAGCGTCTCGTTCGGCGGCGACCTGGTCCGGATGCACGCCAACGTCGAGTACTCCGGTCCCGGCGGCGAGGCCGAGCTGCTCGGCCTCTACTTCGCCGACGAGGGCCAGCACCTCGAGCACCGGCTCTTCGCCGACCACAACGCGCCCAAGACCAAGAGCAACGTCCTCTACAAGGGCGCGCTGCAGGGCCAGGGCGCGCACACCGTCTGGATCGGCAACGTCCTGATCCGCCAGGTCGCCGAGGGCATCGAGACCTACGAGGAGAACCGCAACCTGGTCCTCACCGAGGGCTGCCAGGCCGACTCCGTGCCGAACCTGGAGATCGAGACCGGGGAGATCGAGGGGGCCGGGCACGCCTCGGCCACCGCCCGGTTCGACGACGAGCAGCTGTTCTACCTGCGCTCGCGCGGCGTCTCCGACAAGGAGGCGCGCCGCCTGGTGCTGCACGGCTTCTTCCAGGACCTGATCCGCAAGGTCGGCGTCCCCGAGATCGAGGAGCGCCTGACGGCCACGGTCGAGGACGAGCTCGCCAAGAACGTGCTCAAGGGCTACGAGGCGGTCCCCACGTGACCGGCTTCGTGCGCGCCTGCGCGCTCGACGACGTGAAGGCCGACGAGGCCCTGGCCGTCGACGTGGGCGACCTGACCGTCGCGGTGGCCCGCGACGGCGACGACGTCTACGCGATCCAGGACCTCTGCAGCCACGCCGCGGTGGCGCTCTCGGAGGGCGAGGTCGAGGACTGCCAGATCGAGTGCTGGCTGCACGGCTCGAAGTTCGACCTGCGCTCCGGCAAGCCCACCGGCTTCCCGGCGACCGAGCCGGTCGCCACGTTCCCCACCGAGGTCCGCGACGGCGACGTCTTCGTCGACACCTCCACGACGCTCAACGGCGTCCGCCCCAGCTGACCCCCACGCACCGACCGGAAGAGAGAACCACCAGATGAGCACCCTCGAGATCAAGGACCTGAAGGTCTCCGTCTCCACCGAGGACGGCCCCAAGGAGATCCTGAAGGGCGTCACGCTGACCATCGGCGACGGCGAGACCCACGCGATCATGGGCCCGAACGGCTCCGGCAAGTCGACGCTGGCCTACTCCATCGCCGGTCACCCGAAGTACGACATCACCGGCGGAGAGGTGACCCTCGACGGCGAGGACGTCCTGGCGATGTCGCGTCGACGAGCGCGCCCGGGCCGGGATGTTCCTGGCCATGCAGTACCCCGTCGAGGTCCCCGGCGTCTCGGTCTCCAACTTCCTGCGCACGGCCAAGACCGCGCTGGACGGCGAGGCCCCCAAGCTGCGCACCTGGGTCAAGGACGTCAACGCCGCCCTCGAGCAGCTCAACCTCGACCCCACCTTCGGCACCCGCTCGGTCAACGAGGGGTTCTCCGGCGGCGAGAAGAAGCGGCACGAGATCGCCCAGCTCGAGCTGCTGAACCCCAAGGTCGCGATCCTCGACGAGACCGACTCCGGCCTCGACATCGACGCGCTGAAGATCGTGTCCGAGGGCGTGAACCGGTTCCGCAAGCAGCCCGGCAAGGGCGTCCTGCTGATCACGCACTACACCCGCATCCTGCGCTACATCCAGCCCGACCAGGTGCACGTGTTCGTCGACGGTCGGATCGCCGAGCAGGGCGGGCCCGAGCTCGCCGAGCAGCTCGAGGCCGAGGGCTACGACCGCTACATCAAGGCCAGCGCCGCCGCCCACGGCTGAGCCCGCCCGCGTCACCGCCGTACGCCCCCGCACCCGACCCGAGAGGACACCTGATGGAAGGCCTGCTCCCCGATCTCGAGGTGGTCCGCAAGGACTTCCCGATCCTCTCGCGGACCCTCGCGGGCGACCAGCCGCTGGTCTACCTCGACAGCGCGAACACCTCGCAGAAGCCGCAGTGCGTGATCGACCGGATGGTCGACCACCTCGAGCACCACAACGCCAACGTGGCCCGCGCGATGCACCAGCTCGGCGCGGAGGCGTCCGAGGCGTTCGAGGCCTCCCGTGACACCGTGGCCGCGTTCATCGGGGCACCGTCGCGGGACGAGGTGATCTTCACCAAGAACGCCTCCGAGGCGCTCAACCTGGTGGCCAACACCCTGGCCTGGGCCACGGGCGACTGGTCCGCGCGCGTCGGGGCCCTCGGGGCCGGTGACGAGGTCGTGGTGACCGAGATGGAGCACCACTCGAACATCGTCCCGTGGCAGCTGCTCACCCAGCGCACGGGCGCGACGCTGCGCTGGTTCGGGCTGACCGACGACGGCCGGCTCGACCTCTCCGACCTCGACTCCCTGATCACCGAGCGCACCCGCGTGGTCTCCCTGACCTGGGTGTCGAACATGCTCGGCACGGTCAACCCGGTCGCCGAGATCGCCCGACGCGCCCACGAGGTGGGCGCCCTGGTGGTCCTCGACGCCTCGCAGGCCGTGCCGCAGATGCCGGTCGACGTCGTCGCGTCGGGGGCCGACGTCCTGGTCTTCACCGGCCACAAGTGCGTCGGCCCGACCGGGATCGGCGTGCTGTGGGGCCGCCGCGAGGTGCTCGACCAGCTGCCGCCGTTCCTCGGCGGCGGCGAGATGATCGAGACCGTCCGGATGGAGGGCTCGACCTACGCCGGGATCCCGCACAAGTTCGAGGCCGGGACCCCGCCGATCGTCGAGGCCGTCGGTCTGGGCGCCGCGCTGGAGTACCTGCGCGACCTCGGGATGGACCGGGTCGCCGCGCACGAGCAGGCCATCACCCGCTACGCCCTCGACGGCCTGGCCACGGTGCCCGGCCTTCGCGTGCTCGGTCCGACGGACCCGGGCGTCGAGCGCGGGGGCGCGATCAGCTTCGAGGTCGACGGGGTGCACCCGCACGACATCGCGCAGGTGCTCGACTCGCGCGGCGTCGCCGTCCGGGCCGGACACCACTGCGCGCGTCCGGCGCACGCCCGGTTCGGCGTGCAGAGCACGACGCGGATGTCGTCGTACCTCTACACCACGCCGCAGGAGATCGACGCGCTCGTCGAGGCCCTGGAATACACCCGCTCCTACTTCCGGTTGGGGCAGTGATGACGACGAGCACCGGCGGACACGACCTGGACGCGCTGTACCAGGAGATCATCCTGGACCACTACAAGAACCCGCACCACGCCGGGCTGCGCGACCCGTACGAGGCCGAGGTGCACCACGTCAACCCGACCTGCGGCGACGAGGTGACCCTGCGCGTGCACCTCAGCGAGGGGCCCGACGGGCCGGTGGTGCAGGACGTGTCGTACGACGCCGTGGGATGCTCGATCTCGCAGGCGTCGACCTCGGTGATGGCCGACCTGGTCATCGGCAAGCCCGTCGAGGAGGCCCTGGCCATCCACCAGGACTTCCTGACGCTGATGCAGGGCAAGGGCCAGGTCGTGCCCGACGAGGACGTCCTGGAGGACGGGATCGCCTTCGCCGGAGTGGCGAAGTTCCCGGCACGCGTGAAGTGCGCGCTGCTGTCCTGGATGGCCTGGAAGGACGCGACCGCCAACGTGATGGAGGAGTCAGCATGACCGAGCAGAAGACCGAGGAGGCGACCGCGGTCGCCCCCGACCACACCGACCTGCCGCCCGTGCCGGAGGCCGCCGCCCAGGCCGCGCCCAGCGCCGCCGCCAGCGAGGACGACGTCACCGAGGCGATGAAGGACGTCGTCGACCCGGAGCTCGGGATCAACGTCGTCGACCTCGGCCTCGTCTACGGCGTGCACGTCGACGAGGGCAGCAACTGCGTCATCGACATGACGCTGACCTCCGCGGCCTGCCCGCTGACCGACGTCATCCAGGACCAGACGCACGCCGCGCTCGAGGGCCTGGTCAACGACGTCGCCATCAACTGGGTCTGGATGCCGCCGTGGGGCCCGGACAAGATCACGCCCGACGGGCGCGAGCAGCTCCGCGCCCTCGGCTTCAACGTCTGACCACGACGCCGTGACGCAGGCGCCGGACGCCGCCGAGCCGGCCGCACCCGACGAGGGTGCGGTCGAGCGGTTCTGGGGCCTGGCGTGCCACCGCGCCAAGCTGGCGACGCTGCCCGGGTACCTGCCCTCGACCACGCTCGAGGCGGTCACCCCGCCGACGTGGTCGTTCGGACGGACGCCGGCGCAGGCCGACGAGCTGGTCCAGCTGGTGCTGGACGGGCTGAAGACCGCGACGGCCAGCGCCCGCGCCGACTACACCGCCGAGGACGAGTCCCTGCCGCGGGTCGGTGAGCTGGGCATCGTGCTGGACGGCTCCGGCCACCCCCGCGCGCTGGTCGAGACGACCGCGGTCGAGGTGGTGGCGTTCTCGGAGGTGGGGGAGGACCACGCCCGCGACGAGGGGGAGGGTGGACGCACCCTGGAGCACTGGCGCCGCGTCCACGCCGACTTCTTCGCCGGCTCCGCCGGCGGCTTCGACCCGGACATGCCCGTGGTGCTGGAACGGTTCAGGCTGCTGTTCGGCCAGTAGGAGCCGCCGGGTCATCCCCGAGGCTCGAGACCACTGCGCTTGAGGGCGGGGGTCTCGTGACGCTCGCTTCGCTCGCTCCTCGACCTCCGGGGGTGCTGTGACCGACCGTTGGTCCGAGGCCTCGAGACCACTGGCGCCCTGGGGGCGGGGGTCTCGTGACGCTCGCTTCGCTCGCTCCTCGACCTCCGGGGGTCTGCCGCCGCTGCCCGGGCCTCGGGGACTCACTGCGCTCGGGGGCGGGGTCTCGTGACGCTCGCTTCGCTCGCTCCTCGACCTCCGGGGGCGCCGCCAGGCCCGGGCCTCGAGACCACTGCGCTTGGGGCGGGGGTCTCGTGACGCTCGCTTCGCTCGCTCCTCGACCTCCGGGGGCGTCGTCGCTGCCGGGCCCGAGGGACCACTGCGCTCTGGGGGCGGGGGTCTCGTGACGCTCGCTTCGCTCGCTCCTCGACCTCCGGGGTGTACCTCGACCGGCGGGCTAGCGTGACGGGTGTGACTGCCGCTCCGACGACCGTGCTGGTGCCGGCGGGGCGGGTGGAGCGGTGGGTGGCGAACACCGGGGTGCGCCACGGCGACCTGGTGCTGCGCGTCGCGGGCGGGGCCCTGCTCGGGGAGGCGGGGGACGGGTCGTGGTTCGACGCCCGGCTGCCGTTCGGCGGGGCGTACGACGGTCCGGCCGACGCCGGGTCCTTCGCCGCCGCCGTGGGCGCGGCCGTGCCGGCGACCTGGGGGCTGCTGCTGGTGCGCAAGGGCGGGTTCGCCGTCGCTGCCATGAGCGGCACCGCGTCCGTGGCCTCCAAGGTCGGTCAGCGCCACGTCCAGGGCCGCACCAAGGCCGGCGGGCAGTCCCAGCAGCGGTTCGCGCGACGGCGCGACAACCAGGCGCGGCAGGCCTACGAGGCGGCCGCCGACCACGCCGCCCGGGTCCTGGCGGACCTGCTCCGTGACGGCGGGCCGCTGGTCGTCGGCGGGGACCGCGCCGCGGTCGAGGAGGTGCTGGCCGACCCACGGCTGCGTCTGCTGACCGTGCACGAGCCCTGGCTCGACGTGCCCGACCCCCGCCGCAGCGTGCTCGACGAGGCCGCCCTGCGCGCGGCCTCGGCCCAGGTCCGGGTGGTCAACGCCTGACCCGGCCCCCGGCGTGTCCCGGGTCACGGGCCCGGTGCGCACGTCCCGGGCGGCTACCGTCCCGAGCATGTGGCAGCCCGAGCCCGGCTGGCACCCGCTGCCCGGGGCGACCGGGCCCTCGACGGTGGGTGTCTGGCGCACCGCCACGCCCGAGCGGGCCCTGGTCGTCAAGCGTCTGGCCGCTCCCGGTCCGCACGACCCGCCCGAGCTCGCGGACCCGCGGCACTTCGCCTACTGGCGCCGGGAGGCCGACGTGCTCGCCGGTGGCCTGGCGGCGCAGCTGCCGGGCGTCCGGGGCCAGGCCGACGGCCACCTCGAGGTCGCGGAGGACACCGACGGGATCACGCTGACCCAGGAGTGGGTCGAGGACGCCTGCACCAGTGGTCTGTTCGTCGCGCACGCCCTCGGCCGGCTCGCCGGGGCGCCCGCGCTGCACGCCGCCCGCGCGGGCGTCCCCCTGGCCCGCGACCAGCTCCGCGACCGGCTCGGCCGCGTGGCCGCCCGGGGCGGCTGGACCACCCTGGCCCGAACGGCCGTCGCCGAGGTCGCCGAGGACCTGTGGTCGCGGCGCCTGACCTGGCTCGACCGGGCCGACGCCCTGCCCCAGGTGCTCCAGCACGGCGACCCGACCCCGGCCAACCTGCGGGGTCGCGACGGCGACGACGTCGTCGCCGTGGACTGGGGCAGCCTGGGCACCGGTCCGGTGGGCAGCGACCTGGGCTACTACTCGCTCGCGGCGCGCGAGGACCTGTCCCCGCTGCTCGACGCGTTCCTGCTCGGTCTCCCGCCGGACCTCGCGCGCGCCGAGGACGTCCTGCTCGGCGCCCGGGTGACCGCCGTCTACACCGCCCTCACCCGGGCGGACTGGGCGCTGAGCCGCGCCGCGAGGGGGGAGGGACCGCTCGCCAGCACCTTCCGGCACCCCTCCGTCGCGCCCTACCTGCGCTCGCTGCAGCGCCAGTCCGAGGCGATCGACGCCTTGACGGCCTGAGGACCGACCCCAGGACGATCCGACGACAGGCGTCAGAGGCTGTCGGCGGCGAAGGTGTCGCACGCCTCCAGCGAGCCGCGCTCGAGGCCCGTGGTGAACCACCGCATCCGTGAGTCCGCCGACCCGTGGGTCCAGGTCTCCTCGCTCACCTGACCCTGCGTGCGCTCCTGGATCCGGTCGTCCCCCACCGCCTGCGCGGCCGCGAGCGCCTCCCGGACGTCCTGCTCGGTCAGCTCGCTGATCAGCGCCGCCCCGCTCTCGTCGTCGGTCGCGGTCGCCGCGGCCGCCCACATCCCGGCGTAGCAGTCGGCCTGCAGCTCCAGGCGTACGGCGTCGCTGGTCGGGCCCTGCTGGGTCCGCACCCGGCCCATCGTGCCGAGCACGTTCTGCACGTGGTGGCCGTACTCGTGGGCGAGCACGTACGGCTCGACGAACCCGCCGTCCGGCCCGCCGAGCCGGCGCTCGAGCACCTCGTCGAAGAACGTGGTGTCCAGGTAGATCGTCTCGTCCGCCGGGCAGTAGAACGGCCCGACGGCCGACGACGCGTCCCCGCACCCGGTGTCGACCGACGACGTGAACGTCACCAGGGCCCCCTCGGCGCGGAAGCGGGAGCCCAGCTCGTCCTCCCAGAAGTCGGTCAGCGAGTTCTCCACCGCCACCCGGGCGCAGTCGGTCGAGGCGTTGGCGTCCTCGCCGGTCTCGCAGTCCGCGTACCGGTCCGTGCCGCTCATCCGGCTGACGTCGAGCGGACCCTCGAGCGCGCCCCCGACACCGCCCCCGACGCCGCCCCCGCCGAGCACCTGCACCAGCACGAAGACCAGCCCGACGACGAGCAGGGTGCCGATGCCGCCTCCGCCGATCGCGGCGGGGGAGAGGCCCGCGCGCTGCGTACCGCCGCCCGTGCGACCGCTGGTGCGGCCGCGGGAGCCGCCGGTGTCGCGCACCCGGCGCGTGTCCAGCCGGGCCTTGGGGTTGAAGCGCACGCCGTCTCCTGAGTCCCGGGTCACACCTCGGGCGCGTCGTCGACCCGCGGCACCGGGGCGGCGCGCGGGGATCCCTACACTAGTGACCCACATGATTACCGCCCACCAGCTCGAGGTCCGCGCGGGCGCCCGACTGCTGATGGAGGACGTCAGCTTCCGGGTCGGCCCCGGCGACAAGGTCGGACTGGTCGGTCGCAACGGCGCCGGCAAGACCACGCTGACCAAGATCCTCGCCGGCGAGGCCCAGCCCGCCTCGGGACGCGTCACCAGCGCCGGCGACGTCGGCTACCTCCCGCAGGACCCCCGCGTCGGGGACCCCGAGGTCCTCGCACGGGACCGCATCCTGTCCGCACGGGGCCTGGACGAGGTCGTCCGCCGGCTCCGCTCGGCCGAGGAGGAGATGGGCAGCGACGACGGCGACGTCCGCGAGCGGGCGATGAAGCGCTACACCCGCGCGGACGCCGACCTGCACGCCGCCGGCGGCTATGCCGCCGAGGCCGAGGCGGCCACGATCGCGGCCAGCCTGGGCATCCCGGACCGGATCCTGGCCCAGCAGCTCAAGACCCTCTCCGGCGGCCAGCGCCGGCGCGTCGAGCTGGCACGCATCCTGTTCTCGGGCGCCGAGGTGCTCATCCTCGACGAGCCGACCAACCACCTCGACGCCGACTCGATCGGGTGGCTGCGCGACCACCTGAAGGCCCACCAGGGCGGGTTCGTGGTGATCAGCCACGACAACGCGCTGCTCGAGGAGACCGTCAACAAGGTCCTGCACCTCGACGCGAACCGCACCACGATCGACGTCTACAACATGGGGTGGCGGCGCTACCTGCTGCAGCGCGAGACCGACGAGAAGCGCCGCAAGCGCGAGCGGGCGAACGCCGAGTCCAAGGCCAAGACGCTGACCGACCAGGCCAACAAGATGCGCGCCAAGGCGACCAAGGCCCAGGCCGCGCAGTCGATGCTCAAGCGGGCCGAGAAGATGATGGCCGGCGTCGAGGCCGAACGCGCCGACGACAAGGTGGCCCGGATCGCGTTCCCCGCGCCCGCGCCCTGCGGCAAGACGCCCCTCACCGCCGCCGAGCTGTCGCGGACCTACGGCTCGCTGGAGGTCTTCACCAACGTCGACCTGGCCATCGACCGCGGTTCGCGCGTGGTGATCCTGGGGCTGAACGGCGCCGGCAAGACCACGCTGCTGCGCATCCTGGCCGGGGTCGACGCCCCGGACACCGGCAAGGTGCTGCCCGGGCACGGCCTGAAGGTCGGCTACTACGCCCAGGAGCACGAGACCCTCGACACCAGCAGGTCGGTGCTGGAGAACATGCAGTCCGCGGCCCCGCAGCTCACCGACACCGAGGCCCGCAGCGTGCTCGGCTCGTTCCTGTTCTCGGGGGAGGACGCCCACAAGCCGGCCGCGGTCCTCTCCGGCGGGGAGAAGACCAGGCTGGCCCTGGCCTCCCTGGTGGTCTCGAGCGCCAACGTGCTGCTGCTCGACGAGCCCACCAACAACCTGGACCCGGCCTCCCGCGAGGAGGTGCTCGGCGCGATCCGGGCCTACCAGGGCGCGATCGTGCTGGTCACCCACGACGAGGGCGCGGTGCTCGCCCTCGAGCCGGACCGGGTGCTGATCCTGCCCGACGGGACCGAGGACCTCTGGAGCCCCGACTACGCCGACCTGGTGTCCCTGGCCTGAGCCCGGGCGTCACTAGACTCCCGCGCATGAGTCCCGACGACCTCGCCCGCGCCGGGCTCCGCCTCGATGTCGACGGGTCGGTGGCCACGGTCACCCTCGACCGGCCCGAGAAGCGCAACGCCCAGACCCCCACCATGTGGCGGGCGCTCGCGGCCGTCGGGGCGGAGCTGCCGGCGCAGGTGCGCGTGGTGGTCCTGCGCGGCGCGGGCGCCTCGTTCTCCGCCGGCCTCGACCGCAGCCTGCTGGTCCCCGGGGACGCACCCGGGGCCGTCGAGTCCGTGGCCGACCTCTTCTCCCTCGACGACGCGGGGATGGCCGCGACCATCGCCGACTACCAGGCCGGCTTCACCTGGCTGCGGGACCCGCGCCTCGTCTCCGTCGCGGCCGTCCACGGCCACGCCATCGGCGCCGGCTTCCAGCTCGCGCTGGCCTGCGACCTCCGGGTGGTGGCCGACGACGTCGGGTTCTCGATGAAGGAGTCGGCGCTCGGCCTGGTGCCCGACCTGGGCGGCACGAAGCCGCTGGTCGAGGCCGTCGGGTACGCCCGCGCGCTCGAGCTCTGCGCCACCGCCCGCACCATGCACGCCGCCGAGGCCGTGGCGACCGGGCTGGCGCTGCGCAGCGTCCCCGTCGAGGGCCTCGACGCTGCGGTGGGCGAGCTGGTCGCCGCGCTCCTCGGGCCGGCGCCGGACGTGGTCGCCGAGACCAAGGCCCTGCTCCTGGACGCCGCGTCGCGCGACCTCGACGAGCAGTGCCGCCGGGAGCGGGAGGCGCAGGTACGCCGGTTCCGCGCCCTGGGCGCCGGCCGCCAGGGCTGAGGCCCCGGGGACCGGAACAACCCGACCCCGCCCGGGGTTGACCCCGAGGACGACGCCACGAGGCGTCGCCACCCCGGCCGGAGCGGAGGACGTCGTGTCGTTGATGAGCAGTGGCGGCGGTGCCTCGTTCCGGCACCTGCGCTCGGACCGGTCGGCCGTCGAGAGCAAGATCGAGCGGCAGACCCTGCGTCGCGTCGTGGGCTTCGCCCGGCCCCACCGGCGTCTGATCGCGCTGTTCCTGCTCTTCACCGTGCTCGAGGCCGCCCTGGTGGTCGTCCCGCCGCTGCTGATCCAGCGCGTCATCGACGACGGCGTCCTCGCCGGCGACGTCTCGGTCGTCGTCGTCCTCGCCGCGGGCATCGCGGTGTTCGCCGTGGTCACGGCGGTCATGTCGGTGGTCAGCGGCTACCTGTCCTCGCGGATCGGGGAGGGGCTGATCTTCGACCTGCGCACCCGCGTCTTCGCCCACGTCCAGCGACAGTCGCTGGCGTTCTTCACCCGCACGCAGACCGGTGCCCTGGTCAGCCGGCTCAACAACGACGTGATCGGCGCCCAGCGCGCGTTCACCTCCACCCTGTCCGGCACCGTCTCGAACGTCGTCTCGGTCGTCGTGGTGGGCGTGACCATGCTCGCGCTGAGCTGGCAGGTCACGCTGCTGTGCCTCGCGCTGTTCCCGGTGCTGCTGCTCACCTCGCGCTGGGTGAGCGGTCGGCTGGCCGGGATGAGCCGCGACCAGATGGACGGCAACGCCGACCTCGGCAACGCGATGACCGAGCGGTTCAGCGTCGGCGGCGCGATGCTGCTGAAGCTCTTCGGGCGCCGCAGCGACGAGGACGTGCTGTTCGCGGCCAAGGCCGACCGGGTCCGCGACCTGGGCGTGCGGATCTCGCTGCTCACCCGGCTGTTCTTCGCCGCGATGACGCTGGTGCCGTCCCTGGCCACCGCCCTGGTCTACGGCGTCGGCGGCTACCTGGCGATCCAGCAGCAGCTCTCGCCCGGCACGCTGATCGCCCTCGGTGCGCTGCTGCTGCGCCTGCTCGGCCCGATGCAGGGGCTGGCCAACGTCCGCATCGACGTGATGACCGCGCTGGTCAGCTTCGACCGGGTCTTCGAGGTGCTGGACCTGCCCTCCCTGGTGCAGGAGAGGCCCGACGCCGACGTGCTGCCGGCCGGCTCCTCGAGCCTCGAGCTGGACCACGTCTCCTTCCGCTACCCCCGCGCCGACGAGGTGTCCCTGGCCTCGCTCGAGGCCGTGGCCCGCAAGGAGAGCCGGGAGGACAGCGGGCCGGTCCTGCGCGACCTGTCGTTCACCGCCGAGCCCGGGCAGATGGTGGCCCTGGTCGGCCCGTCCGGCGCCGGCAAGACCACGGTCACCAACCTCGTCGCGCGCCTCTACGACCCCCGTGAGGGCGTCGTGCGCGTGGGGGGTCGCGACGTGCGCGAGGTGACCCTGGAGTCGTTGGAGGGCGCCATCGGGTACGTCACGCAGGACGCCCACATGTTCCACGACACCATCCGCGCCAACCTGGTCTACGCCCGTCCCGGGGCCGGCGACGAGGAGGTGTGGGAGGCGCTGCGCGCCGCCCAGGTCGAGCCCCTGATCCGCAGCCTGCCCGACGGCCTGGACACCGTCGTCGGCGACCGCGGCTACCGGCTCTCCGGCGGGGAGCGGCAGCGGCTGGCGATCGCCCGGCTGCTGCTCAAGGCGCCGGCCCTGGTGGTCCTCGACGAGGCCACCGCCCACCTGGACAGCGAGTCCGAGGCCGCGGTCCAGCGCGCCCTGGACGCCGCCCTCGAGGGCCGGACCTCCCTGGTCATCGCCCACCGGCTCTCGACCGTGCGCAACGCGGACCTGATCCTGGTCCTCGAGCAGGGCCGGATCGTCGAGCGGGGCACGCACGCCGAGCTGCTCGCCCGTGGCGGGTTGTACGCCGACCTGTACCGCACGCAGTTCTCCACCGACGAGGTCGTCCCCGCCCGCTGACCCGGACCGGTCGGTCGGGTCGCTCCCGGTCGGGGGCGTCAGCGGCGGGCGGGTGAGGGCTGGTCGGCCGGGGCGTCGGCCTGCGGGCGGGCGGGCGTACGCCGGGGGCCGCGCGGCCCGCCGCGTCGCCACTCGTCGTAGGCCAGGTAGCCGAACCCCCCGACGGCCAGCAGGCCGAAGAACCACCACTGCAGGCCGTAGAAGAAGTGCGGGCCCTCGTCCAGCTCGGGCAGCTCGACCGGCTCCAGCGGCGTGGCCGGGCCCGGGTCCTCGGAGCGGAGCTCGACGAAGCCGCCGTAGACCTCGCGGTCCAGGGCCTCGCCGATGCTCGTGCTGCTCACCGCGCGGGTCTGCTGGTCCACGACACCCGTGCTGTCGCCCTCGCCGTCGGCGCGCACGTACCCGGTGACCGTGACCTCACCGACCGGGGGCTCGGGCACCGAGGACGGTGCGGTGCCGGCGGCCTCGGTGGCCAGCCAGCCCCGGTCCACCAGCAGCGAGGTTCCGTCGGCGGTGACCAGCGGGACGACGATGTCGACCCCCGCGGCGCCCTCGCGGGTGCGGTAGCGGACCACGACGGTGTCCTCGACGGCGTACGCGCCGGTGGCGCTGACCACGCGCCACTCGTCGTCGGCGGCCACGTCGTCACCGGGCGCGAGGACGTCGGCGACGGGAGCCGGGGCGCGCTCCTCGTTGACGCGGATCACGTCGTTGCGGTCCCGCCGCTCCTCGAGCCGGTCGAACTGCCACCCGCCCAGCCACCAGGTGGCGTAGGCGAGCACGACGACGACGAGCGCGAGGAGGGCCCAGCGCCGGCTGAGCAGGAACCGCAGCGACCTCACGTGCCCAGGTTATCCAGCGGCCCCACACCTGCCGTCCCCGACCGTGGGCCAACCGCCCGGGCCCTAGAGTGGGGGGATGCAGACCCGCGCACTCGAGGACAGGTTCGGCCGCGTCGCCAGCGACCTCCGTGTCTCGCTGACAGACCGCTGCAACCTGCGCTGCAACTACTGCATGCCGGCGGAGGGACTGGACTGGCTCCCGACCGACGAGGTGCTCTCCGACGACGAGGTCGTGCGGCTGGTCCGGATCGGCGTGCAGCAGCTCGGCGTCCGCGAGGTGCGCTACACCGGCGGGGAGCCGCTGATCCGGCGCGGCCTGGTCGGGATCGTGGAGCAGGTGCACGCCCTGGACCCGACGGTCGAGCAGTCGATCACCACCAACGCACTGGGCCTGCAGCGCAACGCCGGCGCCCTCGCGGCGGCCGGCCTGGCCCGGGTCAACGTCAGCCTCGACACCGTGCGGCGCGAGACCTTCCTCGAGATCACCCGACGCGACCGGTTCGACGACGTGGTGGCGGGTCTGGCCGCCGCCGACGCCGCCGGTCTCGGTCCGGTCAAGGTCAACGCGGTGCTGCTGCGCGGCACCAACGACGACCAGGCCGCCGAGCTCCTCGGCTGGTGCCTCGAGCGCGGCTACGAGCTCCGCTTCATCGAGCAGATGCCGCTCGACGCCCAGCACGCCTGGAGCCGCGAGGCGATGGTCACCGCCGACGAGATCTTCGCCCGGCTGGCGGAGTCGTTCACCCTCACCCCGGCCGTCGAGCCGCGGGGCAGCGCCCCGGCCGAGAAGTTCCTGGTCGACGGCGGGCCCGGCACGGTCGGCGTCATCGCCTCGGTCACCCGCCCGTTCTGCGGCGACTGCGACCGGGTGCGGCTGACCGCCGACGGGCAGGTCCGCAACTGCCTCTTCGCCCGCCACGAGTCCGACCTGCGCACCGCGCTGCGCAGCGGCGCCACCGACGACGAGATCGCCGACCGGTGGGTCGTGGCGATGGGCACCAAGGCCGCGGGCCACGGGATCGACGACGTCACGTTCCTCCAGCCGGACCGGCCGATGTCGGCCATCGGCGGGTAGTCAGCAGCCGATCAGGAGGGCTCGCCCGGGACGTGGGGGACGGTCTCCTTCAGGAAGCCCCGCGACGCCAGGAAGTGCGCCAGCCCCTCGCGGTGCTCCTCGCACGAGAGCCACGTCTTGCGACGCTCGGGCGTGTGCAGGCGCGGGTTGTTCCAGCGCAGCTGGTGCTCGGCGGGGGCGCGACAGCCCTTGGCCGAGCAGACGTCGGGCTCCATGCTCGGACCGCGCCTCAGTCGCGCGCGGGGGCCGGACCGAGCTGACGGTCGGTGGCCAGGGGCTGCTGCAGCTCGAAGACGTCGGTACGGGTCGTGGCCACGTTCGCGAGCACCACCGCGATGTACGGCAGGATGATCGCGCCCGCGATCAGGATCGGCCACAGCCACCCGATGCCGGCCAGCGCGGCGATCCCGGCGCCCACGAAGCAGGCCGAGCGCAGGCTCATCGACCACAGGTAGCGCCGCTGCCGGGTGGCGATGTCCGCCGAGGGGCTGGTGGCCGCGGTGGTGATGCGGACCACGCCGTCGTCGTGCTGGGTTCGCGCCATACCTGAAGTTTACGTCGGGTGGCACCCGCACCCCCGGCCCTGAGGGGTGGGACGCATCACGCCGGACCGGCCGCGCGCCTACACTCCGCGCATGAGCAACCGCACCTACCGCCTGACCGAGATCGTCGGCACGTCCCCCGTGGGCATCGAGGAGGCGATCCGCAACGGCGTCGAGCGGGCCGGGCAGACCCTGCGCCACCTGGACTGGTTCGAGGTGACCCAGGTCCGGGGCCAGATCAAGGACGGGACCGTCGAGCACTACCAGGTCGGGATGAAGCTCGGGTTCCGCCTCGAGGACGACGAGTAGACCGTGCGCCGCTGCTCGCGACGCCCGGCCGGGCCGTTATGCCTACCTGCGGGTAATCGATAGCGTCGCTGCCTGTGACCGACGAGACCCCCGCCCCGCCCGAGGCCCCGTCCGGCCGCTCGGTCCTCGTGACCGGGGGCAACCGCGGCATCGGCCGCGCCATCGCCGAGGCCTTCGTGGCCCAGGGCGACCGCGTGGCCGTGACCACCCGCAACGGGGGCGCGCCCGAGGGCACGCTGGACGTGCGCTGCGACGTGACCGACCCCGACGCCGTCGAGGCGGCGTTCCGCGCGGTCGAGGAGGCGCACGGCCCGGTCGAGGTGCTGGTCGCCAACGCCGGCATCACCCACGACACGCTGCTGCTGCGGATGTCGGAGGAGGACTGGTCCTCGGTCATCGACACCAACCTCACCGGCACGTTCCGTCTGGTCAAGCGCGCCTCGAAGGGCATGCTGCGGCTGCGCCGGGGGCGGATCGTGCTGATCTCCTCGGTGGTCGGCCTGCTGGGCTCGCCGGGCCAGGTCAACTACGCCGCCTCCAAGGCCGGGCTGGTGGGGATGGCCCGCTCGATGGCCCGCGAGCTCGGTTCCCGCGGGATCACCACCAACGTCGTCGCCCCCGGCTACGTCGAGACCGACATGACCGGCGTGCTCTCCGACGAGCAGCGTGCGGCGATCAAGCAGCAGGTGCCGCTGGGGCGCTACGCCTCCCCGCAGGAGGTCGCCGGCGCGGTGACCTGGCTGGCCGGCGACCACGCGGCGTACGTGACCGGGGCCGTGATCCCGGTCGACGGCGGACTAGGGATGGGACACTGACATGGCGGGACTCCTCGAGGGCAAGCGGATCCTGGTCGCGGGGGTGACCATGGACTCCTCCATCGGTTTCCACACCGCGCGGATCGCGCAGGAGCAGGGCGCGACCGTCCTGATCTCGAACTTCGGCCGGGCGCTGGGCATCACCCGCCGCATCGCCAAGCGGCTGCCGGTCGAGCCGCCGGTGCTCGAGCTGGACGTCACCGACGACGACCACCTCGCGGCCCTGCCCGACGCCGTGCGCGAGCACGTCGACGGCCTGGACGGCGTCGTGCACTCGATCGCGTTCGGCAACCCCGAGACGCTGCTCGGCGGCAAGTTCCTCGACGGGCCCTGGCCCGACGTGGCGCAGGCGGTCCAGGTCTCGGCGTACTCCCTGAAGTCGCTGTCGGTGGCCTGTGCGCCGCTGATGGCCGACGGCGGCTCCGTGGTCGGCCTCACCTTCGACGCCACCGTCGCCTGGCCGGCCTACGACTGGATGGGCGTGGCGAAGGCCGGCCTGGAGTCGACCTCGCGCTACCTGGCCCGTGACCTCGGTGGGCAGGGCATCCGGGTGAACCTGGTCTCGGCGGGCCCGCTGAAGACGCTGGCGGCCAAGGCGATCCCGGGCTTCGAGGAGCTCGAGAACCTCTGGAGCGACCGTGCCCCGCTCGGGTGGGACAACACCGACCAGGGCCCCACGGCGATGGCCGTGTGCGCGCTGCTCTCGGACTTCTTCCCCGCCACGACCGGCGAGATCGTGCACGTCGACGGTGGCTTCCACGCGATGGGTGCCTGAGGGACCGTCCGGGGGCGTGCGCCGGTAGCGTGCCGCCGGTGACCTCCCTCGTCGAGCTGCGCGTCCTCGAAGGCCCGAACCTCTACTTCCCCCGCGCCGCGGTCAAGCTGACCCTCGACACCGGCGTGCTCGGGGAGGCACCCGAGGACGCCGTACGACGGCTCGCGGCGCGGGTCGGCCTGACCCGGGTCCGCCCCGGTGCGCCGGGCAGCGGGTTCCGCCAGCGTGCCGTGCTCCGGGTGGTGGAGCAGCTGGTCCGCCAGGTCGCCCGGGAGGCCGGGACGACCCGCCTGGGCATCCGGGTGCGTCCGACCAGCGACAGCGCCCGGATCGTGGTGGCCTACCCCTGGCGCGACCGCAGCCGCGCCCGGGCCCTCGGCGAGGCCGTGGCCGGTGTGCTCGACGGGCTGCCGGCCCGGACGGCGCCCGACGCCGAGGCGCTGGAGGACCTGGTCGCCGAGGCCGCGGCGTCCGTACGCCGCGTGGAGCCCGGTCCTCGCCCGACGACCCTCCGTCCCCGGGTGCCGGTGGTCGCCGTCACCGGCACGAACGGGAAGACGACGACCTCCCGGATGGTCGCCCACGT
The DNA here is from genome assembly GCA_963781475.1 of uncultured Actinomycetota bacterium. Lineage (GTDB taxonomy): Bacteria > Actinomycetota > Actinomycetes > Propionibacteriales > Nocardioidaceae > Nocardioides. The sequence goes on from CAWAGJ010000008.1 coordinate 17,672, forward strand.
CGCCCGCCAGGCCGGGAGGCACGTCGGCTGGTCGAACACCGACGGCGTCTACGTCGACGGGGTCCTGGTCGAGGCCGGCGACTACTCCGGGCCCTCGGGAGCCGGGCGGGTGCTGGCCCACCGCGAGGTCGACTTCGCGGTCACCGAGACCGCCCGCGGCGGGATCCTGCTCAAGGGCATCGGGCTGGTCCACAACGACGTGTCCGTGGTCACCAACGTCACCGCCGACCACCTCGGCCTGCACGGGATCGACACCGTCGACCAGCTGGCCGAGGTCAAGGCGGTGGTCCCGTGGATCACGCGCAAGGACGGCTGGGCGGTGCTCAACGCCGACGACCCGCGGGTGCACGCGATGCGGCGGACCACCCGGGCGCGCTGGTGGATCTTCACCCGCGACCCCGACGGTCCCGCGGTCCGCGAGACGCTCGACGCCGGCGGACGCGTCACCACCGTGATCGACGGCTGGATCTGCGTGCTGCGCCCCGACGCCGACCCCGACCCGCTGGTCGAGCTGGTCGAGGTGCCGATGACGCTCAGCGGGCTGTCCCGCTTCAACGTGGAGAACGCCCTCGCTGCCGCCTCGGCCTCGCTGGCCGCGGGCCTGGACCGGGCGGACGTGGTCGCCGGGCTGCGCGACTTCACCCCGGACGCCGAGCACAACCCGGGTCGGATGAACTTCTTCACGGTGCCGACCGACCGCGGCCCGGTCACCGTCGTGATGGACCTGGCCCACAACGAGGTCGGGCTGGAGGCGATGGTCGAGATCATGCGGGGCGTCCTGGGGCCGCACGGCCGCGTGCTGCTGGGTCTCGGCGTGGTCGGCGACCGGACCCGCGAGCTGATCGAGTCCCTCGGCGAGATCGCCGGGCGCGACGCCGACGTGGTCGCGATCGGGCACAAGGCGAAGTACTTCCGCGACCGCACCCAGGCCGAGCTGGACACCTGGCTGCGCGAGGGCCTGGGGCGCGTCGGCGTCGGGCCGGACGACGCCGCGTCGTACGACACCGAGCTGGCGTCGCTGGTCGCCCTGGTCGCGCAGGCGGTGCCCGGCGACGTCGTCGGCCTGATGTGCCACGCCGAGCGCCAGGAGTGCTACGACTGGATCGCCTCGGTGGGCGGGACGCCCGACGGCCCGGCCGTGCTGCGCGAGAAGGTCCGGGCCGCCCACGCGGGTCAGCCGGGCTGAGCGGCCCGCCGCCGCCGGAGGGTCCACGGCACCGTCATCAGCGCCCACAGCACCAGCACGACGAGCGCGAGCTGCCCGAGGTAGGTCGGCCACGGTCCGAGCACGTCGAGCACCGACCCCGCGGGCTTGCGCACCAGGAACCCGTAGTTGGTGCCGGTGGCGTCGCTGAAGACGTACACCGCCCCCGCCCAGACCAGGGTGGTCGCCACCGTGGTGGCGAGCTCCCGCCAGGTCGGCGGCAGCCGCACCCCCCAGGTCAGGTGGACCGCGGCCCACACCACGAGCAGGTGCAGGGCCCAGAAGCCCGAGGAACTTGACCGACGGGAACCCCGAGTCGAGCGCGGGGGTGAGCAGGCCCTGGGTGGTCAGCAGCAGGCCCCAGTAGTACGTCAGCCCCGCGGCGTAGCGGTGGTGGGTCCACAGCGCGACCACCGCCGCCACGGCGGCGAGGTCGCACAGCTGCAGCGGCAGGGTGGTCGCCAGGTCGTACTGCCCCGGCAGGAAGTCCAGCGCCTGCAGCGGCACCAGGACGACGACCAGCACGACGGCCAGCACCCGGCTCGTGCGACGCCGTGCTGCCTCGTCGGGCCGGGTCCGACCGACCAGCACCGCGGGCACCAGCCCGGCCGCGGCGACGGCCAGCATCACCAGGTGCTGCGTGCCGAACGTCGTGAAGCCGTCCACAGGTGGGCCCCGGGCCCGTTCAGGCGTCGGTGGTGTAGTAGTCCGGGTCCGCGCCCGGCGAGGACTCCTCGGTGACCCCCGAGCCGGCCTGCGCCTGGGGCGACCAGTTCTCCAGCTCGCTCATCACCGAGGCGTGCTTGTCGACGCACAGCACCAGCAGGTCGCCGGCGTTCGCGCGCGACATCGCGTGCCGCACCGCCTCGATCTCGTCGAGGACCACCTCGACCTGCTTGCAGCGGGCGCCGTCGTCCATCGCGGAGCGCACCCCGTCGGTGACCAGGTCGGCGACGTAGCCGCGCTCGCGCCCCCGCAGCTGGATGTCCTCGCGCACGACCACGACGTCGAAGTGGCGGGCAGCGACCACGCCGAGCTCGCGCATGTCCTCGTCGCGCCGGTCGCCGGCGGTGGCGACGACGCCGATCCGCGAGGGCCGCGCCAGGGCGTGGGAGGACTCCATCGAGTCGCCGGTGCGGTCCACGAAGTCGCCGAGCATCCTCATCCCCGGGGCGTTGTGGCAGTAGTCGACGACGACGTTGACCCCGTTGACCTCGATCTCGTTCAACCGGCCGGGGGAGAGGTAGTAGTTGGTGGAGAAGGTGCGCAGGCCCTGGCGGATGTCGTGCAGGGGGGCGCCGGTGGCGAAGGCGGCCGCCGCGGCCCCCAGCGCGTTCTGGACGTTCATCCGGGCGCGGCCGGCGAACGTGGACGGCAGCAGGTGGGTCCAGGCCAGCTGCATCTCGCGCGGGCCGTGCTTGACCACGATCATCTCGCCGCGCTCGGAGGGGTTCAGCACCAGCGCCTTGCCGCCGCGGCGGCAGTGGGCGTCGATCATGTCCCGGGTCTCGGTGCCGGGCTCCTCCATCGAGATCCACACGACCTGGCCCGAGCAGCGCCGGCGCATCGCGCGCACCAGCGGGTCGTCGGCGTTGAGCACGGCGTGGCCGTCGCGGGGCACGGCCTCCACCAGGACGGCCTTGACGTCGGCCAGCTGCTCGACGGTGTCGATGCCGCGCAGGCCGAGGTGGTCGGGGGCGACGTTCAGCACCACCGCGACGTCGTTGCGCTCGTAGCCCAGGCCCTCGCGCAGGATCCCGCCCCGCGCCACCTCGAAGACGGCCAGGTCGACGCGGGGGTTCTGCAGGACCATCCGCGCCGAGCGGGGTCCCGAGGCGTCCGCGCGGATCAGCAGCCGCTCGTCGATGACGACACCGTCGGTGGAGGTCATCCCGACCTTGTGGCCCATGCCCTTGAAGATGTGGCTGATCATCCGGGCCGTGGTGGTCTTGCCGTTGGTGCCGGTCACGGCCACGATCGGGATCCGCGAGGGGGTGCCCGGCGGGAAGAGCATGTCGACGACCGGCTTGGCGATGAACTGCGGCTCGCCGATCGTGGGGTGGGTGTGCATCCGGAACCCCGGCGCCGCGTTCACCTCGCAGATCGCGCCGCCGCTCTCGCGGACCGGCTCGGTGATGTCGGGGCAGATGAAGTCGATGCCCGCGATGTCCAGCCCGATCATCCGGGCGGCCTCCTCGGCGATCTCGACGTTCTCGGGGTGCGCCTCGAGGGTCCGGTCGATCGAGATGCCGCCGGTGGACATGTTGCCGGTCAGGGCGAGCTTGACGACCTGGCCCTCCGGCGGGACCGCGGTCATCGAGTGGCCCTGCGCGGCCACCAGCGCCTCGGCGGCGGCGTCGACCTTGATCCGGGTCAGCACCTTCTCGTGGCCGACCCCGCGACGGGGGTCGGCGTTGGCGGTGTCGACCAGCTGCTCGACGGTGCTGATCCCGTCCCCGGTGACCGAGGCCGGCACCCGCTCGGCGATCGCGGCCACCCGGCCGTCGATGATCAGGCACCGGTAGTCCTTGCCGGTCACGAACGACTCGACGACGACCACCCCGCGCCGGGACTCGCCCTTGGCGGTCTCGAAGGCCACGCGCACCTCGGCCTCGTCCTGGAGGTCCAGGCAGACCCCGCGGCCGTGGTTGCCGTCGAGCGGCTTGACGACCACCGGGAAGCCGATCCGGGCCGCCACCCGGGCGGCCTGGTCACCGGTGCGGACCGACTCCTGCTTGGGCACCGGGAGGCCCGCCGCGCCCAGCAGCCGGGTCGTCAGGTCCTTGTCGGAGGCGATGTCGACGGCGATCGCGGAGGTCTCCGAGGTCATCGTGGCCCGGATCCGCTTGGCGTGCACGCCCTGGCCCAGCTGGACCAGGGAGTGCTGGTTCAACCGGATCCACGGGATGTCGCGGCTCATCGCCTCGTCCAGGATGGCCTGGGTGGAGGGACCGAAGGCGGTGCGCTGCGCACGGCGGATGAAGGACTCCAGCTCGACGTCCCAGTCGAACTCCGGGTCGGCCTGGACCAGGTGGTTGACCAGGCGCACGGCCAGGCGACCCGCCGCCAGGCCGACCTGCTCGTCGTCGTAGCCGTAGATGACGTTGTAGACGCCGGTGGTCCCCTTGACGGCGCGGGTCTTGCCCCGACGCACGTCGTGGCCCACGACCTGCTGCAGGGCCAGGGCGCAGTGCTCGGCGACGTGGCCCAGCCAGGTGCCCTCGTGCAGCCGCTCCACGAAGCCGCCACGCCGGCCGCGGGAGCAGGAGTGCTCCCTCAGGCCCGGCAGCATCGTCATCAGGTGGTCGGTGAACCCCGGCAGGGTGCTGGTCGGGAACTCCTCGAGGGAGCCGAGGTCGACCACGAGGTGGATCGCCCGGTCGTAGGACCACACGTTGGCGCCGCGGTAGACGCGGGTCTCGGTGATGGCCAGGTCGGGGGTGGGGCGTCCGCTCATGCGGGGTCTCCTCCGGAGATCGGTGCTGCGGGCGCTGCGGTCGGCGCTGCGGTCGGGACTGCTGCGAGGACCGCCGCGGGTGCCAGGTCGTGGGCGTCGCGCGGGGCGGGGCGCACCTGCGAGCGGGCGCGGCGCCGGCGCAGGGCGCCGGGCGAGGCGTCGCCGGCGGCGATGTCGCGGGCCAGGGCGCGCAGGTCGCTCCCGGCGGCGGCCAGCTCGTCGGCCTCCCCGGGGTCGACCACGGGCTCCGGCGGCACCAGCTCCCTCGTGGTCAGGTCGAACAGGCTGCCCTCCGGCAGCACGTGCAGCACGACCCCGCTGGCCAGCAACGGCGCCGAGCGGCGGGCCTCGTAGGCGTTGGTGGTCAGCCGGGCCGGGTCGAGGATGGTGACCGCGCCGCGTCCGAGCACGCTGAGCAGCTCGTGCTCCTCGCCGTCGACCTCGACGTGCTCCACGACCGCCGCGGTGTCCTCGTCCACGCCGATGCCGAGCAGCTGGGGGGACTGGGCCACGATCATCAGCAGCCGGCCGTACCGGTTGCGCTGGTCGAAGTGCTGGTCGACGACCGTCGAGCCGATCAGCCCGAGGCCGGCGGCGACCTGGGTCATCCGCTGCTTGGGCGTGGCGCCCCCGGCGCCGAAGGCCACCATGTGGCTCGACTGGATGCTGGCGCCGGCCGACGTGCCGGCGACGACCGCGCCGCGCAGGTGCGCGGCCCGGATCGCCTCGCCGACCGGGGTGCCGCAGACGATGCTGGAGAGCTTCAGCTGGTTGCCGCCGGTCATGAACACGCCGGTGCAGGCGTCCAGCCGGGCGACCAGCTCCGGGTCGTGGCTGTCCTCCCGGCTCTCGGGGCGCACGGCGACGACGTCGCCGGCGCCGGCGGAGCGGAACAGCGCGTCGTAGACCTCGACGATCTCCGGGCCCAGCGAGGAGGCGGTGGGGACCACCGCGATCCGGGCCTCGGGGCCGCCGGCCAGGTCGACGAAGCGCTGGAGGATGGTGCGTCGGCGCAGCTTGTCCTCGGCACCTCCGACGACGAGAAGGGGACCCCGGGGCATGGGCGCAACGCTAGGGCATGCGCCGGGCGCGCCCGGGCCGGGTCGTTTGGGTCCCGGGCGGGCGGCTGCCAGGCTGGTCGGGTGAACGCGAGCCCCCGCCGCCTCGTCGTGCTGCGGCACGCCCAGGCCGAGCCCACCGCCCCCTCCGACGAGGCGCGGCCGCTGACCGCGCGCGGTCGCGCCGACGCGACGGCGGCCGGTGCGTGGCTGGCGGCCCAGGGCGTCCGGGTCGGGTCGCCGGCCGGGGCGGCGCTGGTGTCCGCCGCGGTGCGCGCGCGCGAGACGTACGACGCCGTGGCCGCCGCCGCGGGCTGGGAGGGCGGCGTGACCCACGACCCCGGCCTCTACGTGGCCGGCCCGGAGGCGGCGCTGGACCTGGTCCGGGCGACGCCCGACGAGGTGACCACCCTGGTGCTGGTGGGGCACAACCCGACCATGGGCTTCCTCGCACAGCTGCTCGAGGACGGCGAGGGCGACCCGGCGTCGGCCGCCGCGATGGCGGGCGCCGGCTTCCCGACCTGCGCTGCGGCCGTGCTGGCCTTCGCCGGGCCGTGGGACGAGCTCGGCGCCTACCTCGCCCGGCTCGAGGCGTTCCACGTCGCGCGGGGCTGACCCGCCAGGTCGGACCGGGCCTGGCCGGGGCCCCGGGTTCAGACCGGGGGAGCGGGGGTGGTCACCCCGGCGGCCGCGTCGGCGGCCTCGATCTCCTCCCGGGAGATGCCCAGCAGGTACAGGATGGTGTCCAGGTAGGGCACGTTGACCGAGGCGTCCGCGGCCTCGCGGACCCGGGGCTTGGCGTTGTAGGCGATGCCCAGCCCGGCCGCGGCCAGCATGTCGAGGTCGTTGGCGCCGTCGCCGATCGCGATCGTCGACGCGACGTCGACGCCGACGGCCTCGGCGAACTCCTCGAGCGCGCGCGCCTTGCCCGCCCGGTCGACCACGGCGCCGAGGATCCGGCCGGTCAGGCGTCCGTCGACGACCTCCAGCTCGTTGGCCCGCGCGAAGTGCACCCCGAGGTCGGCCGCCAGCCGGTCGGTGACCTGGGTGAAGCCGCCGGAGACGATCGCGAACCGGTAGCCCAGCCGCTTCAGCGTGCGCACCATGGTCCGGGCGCCGGGGGCCAGCACGATCCCGTCGTAGACCTCGTCGAGCGCGCTCTCGGGGACCCCCTCGAGCAGGGCGACCCGCTCGCGCAGGGACTCCTCGAAGTCGAGCTCGCCGGCCATCGCGCGCTCGGTGACCCCGCGCACCTCCTCCTCGCAGCCGGCGTGGGCGGCGATCATCTCGATCACCTCGCCCTGGATCAGGGTCGAGTCGACGTCCATCACGATCAGCCGCATCCCGCGCCGCAGCAGGTTGGTGGGCTGCACCGCGACGTCGACGCCCTGCGCGGCGGCCTCCGTGGCCAGCGCGGCGCGCAGCTCGTCGGGGTCGGCGCCGGAGACGTGCAGGTCGATCGCGGTGACGGGGTAGCGGGCCATCCGCTCGATCCGGTCGATGTTGGCGCCGGTGGACGCGACGCGCCCGGTGATGGCCGCGAGCGCCACCGCGGTCAACGGGTCGCCGATCACGGTGACGTGGCTGCGGCCCCGGGGGCGCGGCCGGTTGTCCCCGGTGCCCCGGCTCAGCTCGACGTGCATGCCCAGCTCGGCCGCGGTGGACTCCACCTCGGCGACCAGGCGACGCGAGTCGGGGGGGACCGAGACCAGCACCCCGAGCACGAGACGCTGGCGCAGCACGATCTGCTCGACGTCGATGACCTCCACCCCGGCGTGGGCCAGGGTGCCGAGCAGCGTCGAGGTCACCCCGGGCCGGTCGGTCCCGGTCAGGGTGATCAGCAGGGTCTCGGAGGTGGTCGTCATCGCAGGTCAGGCTAGTCCGGCCGGCCGGGTGTCGGCGTCGTGGCCCACCCTGGCGAGATGACCGCCGCGACCGCGCCCACCGCCGCACGACTGCTCGCCCTGCTGGGCGAGGCCATCGACGCCGAGGACTGGGCGGCGTTGCACGCGCTGCTCGCCGACGACGCGGTGGTCCGCTACGAGCACACCGGGGAGCGGCTGGACGCGGCGGCGTACGTCGCGCTGAACCGCGACTACCCCGGCCGGTGGCGGTTCGCGGTCCAGGAGGTCGTCGACGGCGGTGCGCGGGCGGTGCTGCGGGCCCGGGTCACCGACGGGGCGGAGGAGCACGCGGTCGTGGTGCTGGCCTCGGCGGCCGGGGGTCGGCTCCTGGACCTCGTCGAGGTCTGGGCCGAGGTCGGCGTCGCGCCGGGGTCAGGCAGGCGGCCAGACCTCGGGTGAGCCCGCCGCGACCAGGGCCCGGCGCCCCGCCCGCTCGAGCGGTCGCAGGGCCTGCTCGCGGGCCACGATCTCAGCGGCCGACAGCGCGCCGCCGTGGTCCTCGAGGGCGAGGTCGACGATCTCGACGGCCTGGACCCCGCGGGCGGCCAGCTCCACGCACCGGGGCGGCACCCCGTCGGGCCCGGTGAGGGCCGGGCCGTGGCGCAGGTTGATCAGCCGGTCGGCCACCTCCGGGCGCCAGCGCGCCACGTCGAGCGCGGCCAGCGAGGTCGCGGTCTCGATCAGGGCCGCACGCAGCGCGCGGTCGGCCTCGCCGACGTCGGGCAGCTGACGGCGTCCGGCCGGGTGCGGCACCCACGTCGTGGCGGCGCCGGTGGAGCCCGGCACGAGTCCGACGCCGGCGCCCGCGACGACCACGGCCTCGCCGGCCTCGAGGGCCGCGGCGTTGAACCCGGCCGGCCCGCCCAGGCCCAGCGGGTCGCCCTCGCGGGGCAGGGCCAGCCCGAACCCGGTGGCGCCGGCGGCGCGCAGCCGGGCCAGGCCGCCCAGGAGGGTCTCGGTCGGCACGCCCTCACCGAGGCCGGCGACGGCGTGGGTGGCCTCGTCGCCGATGACGGCGTCGAGCAGCAGGTCGGGCACGACGTCGCCGCGCAGCCACGCCGTGCCCCACCAGGCCAGCCTCAGGGACACGGGGGCCGCGAGCACGGTGGGGTCGGTCACGGCGATCGAGGCTACGCCCGCCGCGCGGGCGGTCCCCGTGGGCCCGGGACCCTCGATAGGGTTGCGCCATGTCCGCCGTCCTGGAGCTCGCCGACGTGACCGTACGACGGGGCGAGGCCGTCCTCCTCGACAAGGTGACCTGGGAGGTCCGCGAGGGCGAGCGGTGGGTGGTGCTCGGTCCCAACGGCGCCGGCAAGACCACGCTGCTGCAGCTGGCCTCCGCGCAGATCCACCCCAGCGACGGGGTGGTGGGGCTGCTCGGCGAGGTGCTCGGCACCGTGGACGTCTTCGAGCTGCGTCCCCGGATCGGTCTGACCAGCGCCGCCCTCGCCGAGCGGATCCCGCGGCACGAGGTGGTCCGCGACGTGGTGGTGTCCGCGTCGTACGGCGTGGTCGGGCGCTGGCGCGAGTCCTACGACGAGCTCGACCACGAGCGTGCCGACGAGCTGCTGGTCGAGGTCGGTGCCGCCCACCTCGCCGACCGGGTCTTCGGCACCCTCAGCGAGGGCGAGCGCAAGCGCGTGCAGGTCGCGCGCGCGCTGATGACCGACCCCGAGCTGCTGCTGCTCGACGAGCCGGCCGCCGGGCTCGACCTCGGCGGTCGCGAGGACCTCGTGTCCACCCTGGCCGTGCTGGCCCACGACCCGGACGCGCCGGCGACGGTGCTGGTCTCCCACCACGTCGAGGAGATCCCGCCCGGGTTCACCCACGCCCTGCTCCTGCGCGCCGGCGCGGTCGTCGCCGAGGGCCCGCTCGAGGACGTGCTCACCCGCGAGCACCTGTCGGCCACGTTCGGGATGCCGCTGGAGCTGCGGCACGAGAACGACCGCTGGGCGGCGCGCCGGGAGCCGCGGCACCGCTGAGGTTTCCCGGACCCGGATAGGCTCGGGTCGTGGACTGGCTCTCTGACAACGCCTGGACGGTGTGGCTCGCCCTCACCGTCGCGCTCGGCGCTGCCGAGATGCTGAGCATGGACTTCGTGCTGATCATGCTCGCGGTGGGTGCCGGGGGCGGGCTGGTGGTCGCGCTGGCCGGTGGTCCGATCGTCCTGCAGGTGCTGCTGGCAGCGATCACCGCCGTCGGGATGATCGCGCTGGTCCGCCCGCCGGTGCTGCGCCGCCTCCACAGCGGTCCCGAGCTCACCCTCGGCCACGCCAAGCTGGTCGGCAGCCGCGGCACGGTCACCGCGACCGCCACCGCGCTGGTGCCGGGCCGGGTGCGGCTGGGCGGCGAGGAGTGGTCGGCCGCGCCGTACGACGAGTACCTGAGCATCGCCGCCGGTGAGACCGTCGAGGTCTACGAGATACGCGGCGCGACGGCGTACGTCCACCCGGTGCCGTCCCTGGAGCCCTGAACCACCCGCCCGGCCAGGACCCCGCCCGGCTGCCGACCACCCCGCCACGGCGGGAGACCTGAGGAGGAACCACATGGCCGTGCTCATCACGCTGGCGATCCTGCTGGCGTTCGTCGTCGTCCTGCTGGCCAAGACGGTGCAGATCGTGCCGCAGGCCCGCGCCGGCATCGTCGAGCGGTTCGGCAAGTACCAGCAGACGCTGGACGCCGGGCTGAAGCTGATCGTCCCGTTCATCGACAACGTCCGCTACCGCATCGACCTGCGTGAGCAGGTCGTCTCGTTCCCGCCGCAGCCGGTGATCACCGAGGACAACCTGGTGGTCTCGATCGACACCGTCATCTACTTCCAGGTCACCGACGCGGTCGCGGCGACCTACGAGATCGCCAACTACATCCAGGCCGTCGAGCAGCTGACGATGACCTCGCTGCGCAACATCGTCGGCGGGATGGACCTGGAGGAGACGCTCACCAGCCGCGACGAGATCAACACCCGGCTGCGGGGCGTGCTCGACGAGGCGACCGGCAAGTGGGGCATCCGGGTCAACCGGGTCGAGCTCAAGGGCATCGACCCGCCGCCGTCGATCAAGGACTCGATGGAGAAGCAGATGCGCGCCGACCGCGACAAGCGGGCCGCGATCCTCACCGCCGAGGGCCAGCGCCAGTCCGCGATCCTCTCCGCGGAGGGCATGAAGCAGTCCGCGATCCTGAACGCCGAGGGCGACCGCGAGTCGGCCATCCTGCGGGCGCAGGCCGACCGGGAGTCGCAGATCCTGCGCGCCCAGGGCGAGGGCCAGGCCATCCAGACGGTGTTCCAGGCCATCCACGACGGTCAGCCCGACCAGTCGCTGCTGGCCTACCAGTACCTGCAGATGATGCCGAAGATCGCCGAGGGCGACGCGAACAAGGTCTGGATCGTGCCGAGCGAGATCGGGCGCGCGCTCGAGGGCCTGGGCTCGACGATGTCGGAGATGTCCGGCATCCCCAAGGACCTGCCCGGGCCGCGCACCCGCGTCGACATGGGCGCCACCTCTCCGGAGGTGCCCTCGGTGGACGCCAGCAAGCGGGAGGCCAACGAGGCCGTGCAGGCCGCGATCCGGGAGGCCGAGGAGGCCGCCAACCCGGGCCGGGCGCGCCGGTCGCAGAGCGGGAGCGGGGACGGGTCCGGCGGTGACCCGGGGGCCTCCCCGACGCCCCCGACGCAGCCCTGACCCGCCGGTGACGGTGTGGGAGGCCGTCCTGGTCGCGCTCGCCGGCGTCGGGGCCGGCACCATCAACACGATCGTGGGCTCCGGCACCCTGATCACCTTCCCCACGCTGCTCGCGCTGGGCGTGCCGCCGGTGACCGCGAACGTCTCGAACAACCTGGGCCTGGTGCCGGGGTCGCTGACCGGGGCGTGGGGCTACCGGCGCGAGCTGCGCGGACAGTCGACGCGGGTGCTGCGGCTGCTGGTGGGCTCGCTGGTCGGCGGGGCCACCGGCGCCGTGCTGCTGCTGGTGCTGCCGTCCGGGGCGTTCGAGACGATCGTCCCGGTGCTGATCGGGCTCGGCGTCCTGCTGGTCCTGGTGCAGCCCCGGCTGTCACGACGTGTCGCGGCCCGGCGCGAGGCCCGCGGGAGCGCCGAGACCGCGGACGCCGGGTGGGTCTGGCCGCTGGTCGCCCTGACCGGGGTGTACGGCGGCTACTTCGGTGCCGCGCAGGGCGTGCTGCTGATGGGCGTGCTCGGGATCGGCGTGCCCGAGTCGCTCCAGCGGCTGAACGCGGTCAAGAACGTCCTCGCCGCGGGGGTCAACTCCGTCGCCGGGGTGCTGTTCGTCTTCATCGCCGACCTGGACTGGCTGGTGGTCGCGCTGATCGGTGTCGGGTCGGTGGCGGGCGGCCTGATCGGCGCGACCGTCGGGCGCCGGCTGCCCGCGGTCGCGCTGCGCGGCGTCATCGTCGTGGTGGGCGTGGTCGCCCTGGTGGCCCTGCTGCGCTGACGGGCGTACCGCGCCTCAGCCGGCCTTGAGGACCTGGGTGCCGCCGGCGAACCGGTCGTGCCAGCCCTGGCGCCGCGCCGGGTCCTGGCTGATCTGGACGGCGATCAGGATCACGGCTCCCAGCGAGACCAGGTTGCCGACCAGCCCGAGGAAGGGCACCAGCCCGAGCAGCGACAGCGCGTAGAAGATGTTGCGCTGCACGGACTGCACGAAGGTGACGCGGGAGGTCCCGTCCGGTGCCACGACCCGCAGCTTGAGGGCCTTCTTGCCCAGCGTGCCGCCCTGGCTGGAGTCCAGCAGGCCGTAGTAGCTGAGCTGGACGGCCACGGTGAGCAGCGTGCCGAAGGCCGTGGCGGTGCCCATGCTGTCGGCGTCCGCGCCGCCCGCCGCCATCATGCCGCCGCCGAGGACCACGCCGATGACGATCGACACGACCAGCAGGATCACGCCGTCGATCAGGCGGGCGAGGAAGCGCTCGCCGAGCCCCGCGGGGGTCCCGTGCCCGGGGACGTACCCGTACGGCTGCTGCTGGTAGGGATCCTGGGGCTGGGACATCGCGATCTCCTCGCTCGTGCGCCGGCGGGGTCCGGCACCTGGGACGAACCTAGGACACGGCCGTGGCGTCGCGCACCGGGCCGCGCGGCACGACGCCGTCGATCGGTCGCGCGGGAGCGTCACCTCGAGGCGGTGCGAGCGTCATCTCGGCACGACGGGGCGGTCGAGGTAGGCGCTGGCCCAGCGGTCGAGCTCGGCGTACGCCCGGGTGCGCGCCGCCTCGCGGGACAGGACGACGTCGTGCCGGGCGCCGGGGACCGCGGCGTAGGTGACGTGGGTGCCGAGCGCGGTCGACCAGCGGCGGATGTGGTGCACGTCGAGCACCACGTCGGTGGTGTGCACCCGCTCGTCGTCCAGGTGCCGGGGGTTGCTCGAGGTGTCCGAGGACAGCACCAGCACGGGGGCGGGGACGTCGAGCCCGCGGTGCAGCCGGGCGTGCGCGCGCAGCACGGCGCGCAGCCACCCGGCGTACACCACGACCCCGGTGTCGGGCTTCCAGGCGAGGTCGTAGTCCCACTCCCCGCCGTGGTCGCGGTGCAGGCTGCGGCCGTAGACGCTGGTGACCTCGCGGTTCAGCGGGCGGCGTGGGTGCAGCCGGCCGAGCTGGCCGATGACCGGGCGACCGACCAGGCGCAGCAGCGCGCTGCCCTGCAGGTCCAGCCACGGGGAGTTCAGCACCACCCCCGTCAGCTCGTCGGGCCGGCGGCGGTCGGCCCACGACGGCACCACCAGGCCGCCGGTCGAGTGCGCGCTGAGGACCACGTGGTCGTGGCCGTCGCGTCGGGTGACCCGCTCCCAGGCCGCGTCCAGCTCCTCGTCGTAGGTGCGCAGGTCGGTCACGTAGTTCGGCGTCTGGTGCGGGCGGATCGACCGGCCGTACTTGCGCAGGTCCAGGGCGTAGAAGTCGTAGCCCCGCTCGACCCACCAGGCGGCGTAGTCGGCCTGGAAGAAGTAGTCGGTGAACCCGTGCACGTAGAGCACCGCGCGGCCCGACGGGGTGGCGGCGGGGTGGTGGACCAGGGTGGCGACCACCTCGCCCTCGTCGTCGGGCGCCAGCGGGAGGGTCTCCGCGGTCCAGGGCTCGCCGAGGACGTCGGTGACCAGGTCGGGCTCCGGCGCGCTCATGTGCCCGATCCTCCCAGGCCGGGACGGCGCCGGCCGCGCCGGGACCGCTCGAGGTCGGCCCGCACGCGCAGCGCCAGCGCCGGCTCGTTGCTGGTGACCAGCCAGGCCCGGCCGGGTCGCAGCCAGTAGCGCAGCGAGTCCTCGGTGTCGACGGTCCACACCAGCAGCGGCAGTCCCCGCCGGCGCGCGAACGCCGCGACGCCGAGCCGGGCGAGGGTGTGGTTGGCCACCACGAGGTTGGCCCGCGAGCCCAGGACGCGGACCCGCGGGAGCAGCTCGGAGGCGCGGATGCGGACCTGACGGCGCAGCGGGAGGCCGCGTACGCGTCGTCCCAGCGAGAGCCCGACCAGCAGGTCGTGGCCGTGGTCGTCGGCCCAGTCCCGCACCACGCGGACGGTGCGGTCGTCGAGGGTGGTCACGATCATCTCCTCGGCGCCGAGCACCGCGACCGCCTGCGCGACCGCGGCGACGACCGCCTCGGCACCGCTGAACTTCAGGTCGACGTGGGCGCGGGCCCGGCCGACCAGCGAGGCCAGCACGTCGTCGAAGCGCAGGAAGTGGGGTGCGCGGGCGGCGAACTCGGCGAAGGTCAGGTCGGCCAGGTCGCGCCGTCGGTCGCCGACCCAGACCCAGTCGTCGTGGAAGCAGACCAGGGTGCCGTCGCCGCAGCGCTGCACGTCGAACTCGACGTACTCCACGGGCAGCCGGAGCGCCCTGTCGAGGGCGACCCGGGTGTTCTCGAGCGCCCGGTCCTGACCGGCACCGCACCGGTGGGCGCTGAGCTGGACGCCCGGCCGCGCCCGGCGCACGGGGCTCACGGGTGGCGCGCAGGACCGTCCGCGGCGGCGCGGACCAGCCCGGCGAGCAGGCCGACGTCGGCGGCGGTCTCGGGGTGCCACTGCACCGCGACGCAGAACCGCGCGCCGGGTCGCTCCATCGCCTCGGGGGTGCCGTCGGCGGCCTCGGCGACGACCTCCCAGCCGGGGTGCTCGGCGACGGCCTGGTGGTGGTGGCAGCGCACGGTCAGCCGCTCGCCCAGGAGGGCCGCGACCCGGGAGCCGGAGCGGGTGGTGACCTCGACGTCGCCGAAGGCGTCGGCGCCGGGGGAGTGCCGGTCGTGGCCGACCCGGTCGGGCACGTGCTGCTCGAGCCGCCCGCCGGCGGCCACCGCCATCACCTGCATGCCGCGGCACACGCCCAGCACGGGCAGGCCCGCCGCGTCCGCGGCGTCCAGCAGCGCCAGCTCCCACGCGTCCCGGTCCGGGCGCCACCCGGCGGTGCGGGCGTGCGGAGCGGCGGCGTACCGCCCGGGGTCGACGTCGGCGCCCCCGGTGACCACGAGCGCGTCGAGCCGCGCGACCAGCACGTCCGCGGCGCCGGGCACGTCGTCGGTGTCGACCGGCGGCAGCAGCAGCGGGAGCCCGCCCACGGCGACCACGGCGTCGGCGTACGCCGTGTGCAGGACGTCGGCGCGCTCGGACCAGACCCCCCACGCGGCCTGCTCGCGGTAGGTGGTCAGGCCGACGACCGGTGCGCCCATGCCCGTGCGCCCGCTCAGAGCGGGGTGACGTAGGCGGCGGAGATGCCGCCGTCGACGAGGAAGGTCGTGGCGGTCATGAACGAGCTGTCGTCCGAGGCCAGGAAGAGGACCGCGGAGGCCATCTCCTCGGGCTCGCCGAAGCGGCCCATCGGCACGTGCACCAGCCGGCGGGCGGCGCGCTCGGCGTCCTTGGCGAAGAGCTCCTGCAGCAGCGGGGTGTTGACCGGCCCCGGGCACAGCGCGTTGACCCGCACGCCCTGGCGGGCGAACTGCACGCCCAGCTCGCGCGTCATGGTCAGCACGCCGCCCTTGGAGGCGGAGTAGGAGATCTGCGAGGTCGCCGCGCCCATCACGGCCACGAAGGACGCGGTGTTGATGATCGAGCCGCGACCCTGCTCGAGCATGTGGGGCAGGGCCGCCTTGCAGCACAGGTAGACGCTGGTCAGGTTGACCTCCTGCACCCGCTTCCAGGCCTCGAGGTCGGTGTCCAGGATGGAGTCGTCCTCGGGCGGGGAGATCCCGGCGTTGTTGAAGGCGATGTCGACCGAGCCGTAGGTGTCCTTGGCGGTCTGGAACAGCGCCTCCACCTGGTCGGGGTCGGTGACGTCGGTGTGGACGTAGGTCAGCAGGTCCGTCCCGCCGAGCTGGCCGACGAGCTGGTGGCCGCGCTCGTCGTCGAGGTCGCCGATCACGACCTTCGCGCCCTCCTCGACGAAGCGCTGCACGGTGGCCAGGCCGATGCCCGAGCAGCCGCCGGTGACGACCGCGACACGGTCCTGGATGCGTCCTGGCATGGTGGTACCTCTCGTTGGTGGGGGCGCGGCGGAGCGGTCGTGGACACCGCCCGGGTGGATCAGTGGGCGATGAAGACGTTCTTCTCCTCGGTGAACGAGGCCGGGGCGTCGGGCCCGAGCTCGCGACCGAGGCCGGACTGCTTGTAGCCGCCGAACGGGGTCCAGTAGCGGACCGCCGCGTGGGAGTTGACCGAGAGGTTGCCCGACTCGACGCCGCGCGCCACCCTCAGGGCACGTCCCACGTCGCGGGTGAAGATCGAGCCGGAGAGCCCGTAGTCGGTGTCGTTGGCCAGGGCCACGGCGTGCTCCTCGTCGTCGAAGGCCATCACCGCCACCACCGGGCCGAAGACCTCCTCGCGCCACAGGCGGGCCGCGGGGTCCTCGACGGTGACCACGGTCGGCGGCACCCAGAACCCCCCGGCTGCGGCGTCGCTCGCGGGCACGGAACCTGCGAAGGCCACCTCCTCGCCGTCCAGGAAGTCCTGCACGCGGTCACGGTGCACCGCCGAGATCAGCGGACCCATCTCGCTGGCCTCGTCGGCGGGGTCGAGGACGCGCAGGCCCCGGACGGCGGGCTCCAGGCGGGAGACGAACTCGTCGTAGGCGCTGCGCTCGACCAGGATCCGCGACCGGGCACAGCAGTCCTGCCCGGCGTTGTCGAAGACGGCGTACGGCGCGGCGGCCGCGGCGGCCGACAGGTCGGTGTCGGCGAAGACGATGTTGGCGCTCTTGCCGCCCAGCTCGAGGGTGACCCGCTTGACCTGGTCGGCGCACCCGGCCATCACCTGCTTGCCGACCCGGGTCGAGCCGGTGAAGCTGATCTTGCGGACCAGCGGGTGGGTGACGAACCGCTCCCCGACGACCGGCCCCTCCCCGGGCAGGATCGTCAGCACGCCCTCGGGCAGGCCGGCCTCGAGCGCCAGCTCGCCGATCCGGACGGCGGTCAGCGGGGTGAGCTCGGCCGGCTTGGCGACCACGCAGTTGCCCGCGGCCAGGGCGGGCGCCATGCCCCAGGCGAGCACCGGCATCGGGAAGTTCCACGGCACGATGATCCCGACCACGCCGAGCGGCTCGTGGAAGGTGAGGTCCACGCCGCCGGCCACGGGGATCTGACGACCGTGCAGCCGCTCGGGCGCCCCGGCGTAGTAGTGCAGGCAGTCCCGGACGTTGCCGGCCTCCCAGCGGGCGTTGGCGCGGGTGTGGCCGGCGTTGCGGACCTCGAGGTCGGCGAGCTCCTCGACGTGGGCGTCCACGACGTCACCGAAGCGGCGCAGCAGCCGCGCCCGCTCGCCGGGGGCCACCGCCCGCCAGGCCGCGAAGGCCGCGTGGGCGCGCTCGATCGCGGCGTCGGTCTCGTCGAGCGAGGCCATCGCGACCTCCGTGAGCTCCTGCCCGGTGGCAGGGTCGACGACGGTCCAGGGGGTGCTCATGGGGGCTCTTCTCGCAGGCGTGCGGGGGCAGGGCTCAGAGACGCTCGAAGCCGCGCCGGCGCTCCCAGTCCGTGACCGCGGCGTCGAACGCGGCGAGCTCGACGTCGGCCATGTTGGTGTAGTGGTCGACGACGGCGTCACCGAAGGCAGATCGTGCCACCTCCGAGGTGGCCCACCGCTCCCGGGCCGCGTGCAGGGTGCGCGGCACGAGGTCCTCGCCGCTCTCGTAGGCGTTGCCCTCGGTCTCGGCGACGCCGGCCAGCTCCTGCTCGACGCCGTGCAGGCCCCCGGCGAGCATCGCCGCCACGGCCAGGTACGGGTTCACGTCGCCGCCCGGCACCCGGTTCTCCAGGCGGGCCGAGGCGCCGTGGCCCACGAGCCGTACCGCGCAGGTGCGGTTGTCGGTGCCCCAGGCGATCGCGGTCGGGGCGAAGGAGCCGCCCGCGAAGCGCTTGTAGGAGTTGACGTTGGGCGCGTACAGGAGCGTGAAGTCGGCCATCGTGGACAGGAGCCCGGCCACGAACGAGTCGTAGAGCGGGGTGCGGGTGCCGGTCTCCCGGTCCCAGAACACCAGGTCGCCGTCCGCGCCGCGCAGCGAGAGGTGGATGTGGCAGGAGTTGCCCTCCCGCTGGTCGTACTTGGCCATGAAGGTCAGCGACCGGCCGTGCTGGGCGGCGATCTCCTTGGCGGCGGTCTTGTAGACCACGTGGTGGTCGCAGGTGACCATCGCGGTGTTGTACAGGAACCCGATCTCGTGCTGGCCGAAGTTGCACTCGCCCTTGGCGCCCTCGACGTCCATGCCCGCGGCGTACATGTGGTTGCGGATGTCGCGCAGCAGCGGCTCCACCCGGGTCGTGCCGAGCACCGAGTAGTCGATGTTGTACTGGTTCACCGGCACGAGGCGGTGGTAGTCCTTGTCGTGCGCGCCCTCGTAGGTGTCCTCGAAGGCGATGAACTCCAGCTCGGTCCCGGCGTGCACGGTGAAGCCCAGCTCGCGGGCCCGGTCGAGCTGCTGGCGCAGGATCGTGCGGGGGGACTCCACCACGGGCTCGCCGTCGAGCCAGGCCAGGTCGCACTGCACCATCGCGGTGCCCGGGAGGTGCGGCAGCAGGCGCAGCGTGGAGAAGTCGGGCACGAACTCCATGTCGCCGTAGCCGCGCTCCCAGGAGGAGATCGCGTACCCGTCCACGGTGTTCATGTCGACGTCGACGGCGAGCAGGTAGTTGCACCCCTCGGTGCCCGCCTCCAGCGCCACGTCGAGGAAGAACGCCGCGTGGAGCCGCTTGCCCTGGAGCCGGCCCTGCATGTCGGTGAAGGCCATCACGACGGTGTCGATCTCGCCGTCCGTGATCAGGTGCCGCAGCCGGTCCAGCGTGAGCATCCGGTCGTTGACCGGGGTGTCGGTCCCGGCTGCGGGTCCGGCGGGGGAGTGGTCGGTCACTTGAGGCCCTTCTCGGCGTCGCTGATGGCGGCGAACTCCTCCTCGGGAGCCCCCTGCTTGATGTGGTGGCGTGAGTACAGGCCGAAGTAGGCGATCGCCACGGCGAAGACGCCGGCGGTCACCAGGATGACGCGGGGGTCCACCAGGAACCCGGCGACCACGGCGACGAGCGAGAGCACCAGCGCGATGCCGGTCGTCACGACCCCGCCGGGGGTGCGGTACGGGCGCTCGAGGTCGGGCTCCTTGAAGCGCAGCACGATGTGGCTGAGCATCATCAGCACGTAGGAGATGGTGGCGCCGAACACGGCGACCAGGATCAGCAGGTCGCCCTGGTTGAGCACCGCCATCACGAACCCGATGATCCCGGGGACGATCAGCGCCAGGTACGGCGTCTTGCGGCTGCCGGTCTTGGACAGCACCGTCGGCAGGTAGCCGGCCCGCGAGAGCGCGAAGGTCTGGCGGGAGTAGGCGTAGATGATCGAGAAGAAGCTCGCGATCAGGCCGAGCAGGCCGACGACGTTGACGAAGGTGCTCACCGCGGTCGACCCGTCGTAGGCCGTCTCGAGGGTGTCGACGAGCGGGTTGCCGGACTCCGTCAGGCTCTGCGAGCCCGCGGCGCCCGGGCCGACGACGAGGATCAGCGCCGCGAACGCCAGCAGGATCAGCATCGCCGCGATGATGCCGCGCGGCATGGCCTTGGCCGGGTCCTTGGTCTCCTCCGCGGCCAGCGGCACGCCCTCGACGGCCAGGAAGAACCAGATGGCGTACGGCAGGGCGGCCCAGATCCCGATCAGCCCGAACGGCAGGAACGACGAGGAGCCGGCGGCGTCGGGGTCGGCCGGGATGTCGGTGAGGTTGGCCGGGTCGAACTGGAGCGCGGCGGCGACCACGAAGACGAGCAGGGCCACCACGGCGACCGCGGTGATCACGAACATCAGCTTCAGCGCCTCACCGACGCCGTAGAGGTGCAGGCCGATGAAGACGGCGTAGAACAGCGCGAAGACCAGCGGGCCGCTGATCCCGAACAGCGACTCGGTGTAGGCGCTGATGAAGTTCGCGATCGCGGCGGGCGCGATGGCGTACTCGATGAGGATCGCGGTGCCGGTCAGGAAGCCGCCCCAGGGCCCGAGGGCGCGGCGTGCGAAGCCGTACCCGCCGCCGGCGGTGGAGATCGT
Organism: uncultured Actinomycetota bacterium; assembly: GCA_963781475.1. Taxonomy (GTDB): domain Bacteria; phylum Actinomycetota; class Actinomycetes; order Propionibacteriales; family Nocardioidaceae; genus Nocardioides. Next base: position 37,804 of record CAWAGJ010000008.1, read on the forward strand.
CGAGGAGAGCTCGGCCAGGCCGAGCACCATGCAGAAGTAGAGCGTGCCGATCAGGATGGTGGCGATCAGCATCCCGCCCCAGCCGCCCTCGGCGAGGCCGAAGTTCCACCCGGCGAAGTCGCCGGAGATGACGTAGGCGACCCCCAGCCCGGCCAGGAGGACCCACCCGGCGGCGCCGCGCTGCAGCTGCCGCTCCTCGAAGTACTCCGTGTCACCGCTGCTGCCGGACCCGGTCCCGCTCCCGGTCCCGGCCCCCGTGGTCGCTCGTTGATCGGTCATCGCTGTCTCCGCCCAGACGGCGCCACGGGCGGGAGCCCGGCGCGGTGGGTAGAACCTAGTGATGGCGGGGGGTGCGGTAAAGGAGGTGGGCCACCACCAGCGCGGCGACCAGGCTGCCGAGGGTGCCGAGGGCGAGGTCGCCGAGCGTGTCCGAGTAGGCGTCGCCCAGCTCGGTGCCGTGCCGGATGAAGGTGAACCACTCGCCGAGCTCCCACGCGACGGCGAGCAGCGCGCCCAGCCCGGTCACCATCAGCACCAGCGCCCACCGGGGCCGGACGGAGGGTCCGAGCAGGAGGCCGAGGCCCGCCGTCAGCAGCATCCAGTTCACCAGGTGGTTCAGGTCGTCCCACCAGACCACGGCGTCGTAGAGGTCCAGGCTGTTGCCGGTCACGTCGACCAGGAACGGCAGCATGACCAGCGTGAACGCGCCGTACGGCACGGTGCGGCCGGCTGCTGCGGACCCTCGCCGTGCGGCCCACCACCAGGCCGCGGGCACCGCGAGCATCAGGACCGGGTAGAGCAGCAACCGGGCGCCGAAGGCCTTGCCCTCGAAGCGTTCGATGCCGGGGACCCACTGCGCGACGGCCAGCTGGGAGACGGTCAGGGCGAGCACGAGCGGCGGTGCCGCGCGCAGCAGGACGAGTCGGGTGGTGGCCATGGACCCATCGTGGCCGGGACGCGCCACGGGCGCCTGAGCACAGGTGCTCAGACGCCCGGACGGCTGGTGGGGCTCAGTGCTGGAAGGTGCCCTGCAGGATGCCGCGCGCGGCGGTGTTGAAGACGAGGTTGAACGACACGAAGGTCGGCGTGGCGTCGGCGTCGACGCCGAGGCTGTCCTCGGTCACGGCGTGCACCACGAAGTAGTAGCGGTGGACCTGGTCACCCTCGGGCGGTGCGGCGCCGACGAAGTCCTTGCTGCCCATGTCGTTGCGGCACATGAAGGCGGCACCGGGCAGGTCGACCTCGCCCGACCCGATCCCGGTGGGCAGCGAGGTGCAGTCGGCGGGCAGGTCGACCAGGACCCAGTGCCAGAAGCCGCTCGGGGTCGGTGCGTCGGGGTCGAAGCAGGTGACGGTGTAGCTCTTGGTGCCGTCCGGGGCACCCTCCCAGGACAGCTGCGGGGAGGTGTTCCCGAGGTGGGCGACCTGGTCGTCCTTCAGCGGCTCGCCCTGCCGGACGTCCTCGCTGGTGACGGTGAAGGACGGCACGGCGGGGAGCAGCTCGTACGGGTCCGGGCTGACGGGGCGGTCGAGGGAGGTCATCGGAGGAACCTAGCCAGGTGGGGGCTCCCGGGCACCACCCGACCGGCGGCGGAGGGGATCCGCGAGACACTGGTGCCATGGCCCCCGGTGACGAGCTCGAGAACGCCGACCGCGCCACGCCCCCGCCCTACCCCGTCGGCCTGCGCCTGGCGGGGCGCCGGGTGGTCGTGGTCGGGGGTGGTCAGGTGGCGCAGCGCCGCGTCCCGACGCTGATCGGCGCCGGTGCCGACGTGGTGGTGGTGTCCCCCGAGGTCACCCCGGCGCTCGAGGGCCTGGTCGCCGAGATCCGCTGGGAGCGGCGCCGGTTCGAGGCCGCCGACCTCGACGAGGCGTGGTACGCGATCGCGGCCACCGACGACCCGGCCGTCAACCAGGAGGTGCTCGCCGCGGCCGACGAGCGCAGGGTGTTCTGCGTGCGCGCCGACGACGCCTCCGCCGCGACCGCCTGGACCCCGGCGGTCGGGCGGCACGGCGGGGTGACGGTCGCGGTGCTGGCCAACCGGGAGCCGCGGCTCTCGGCCCGGGTGCGCGACGAGATCATGGACGGGCTCCAGGACGGCCGGCTCACCGCCCGGGCCGGGCTGGACACCTCCGCCGGGGTCGTCCTGGTCGGCGGGGGACCGGGCGACCCCGAGCTGTCCACGGTGGCCGCCCGCCGGGCGCTGGCCTCCGCCGACGTCGTGGTGGCGGACCGTCTCGCACCGCGCGAGCTGCTCGCCGAGCTGGCGCCGGAGGTGGAGCTGGTCGACGTGGCCAAGCTGCCTCGCGGCCGCTCGGCCAGCCAGGAGCAGATCAACGAGCTGATCGTCGCCCGGGCGCTGGAGGGCAAGCGGGTGGTGCGGTTCAAGGGCGGCGACGCCTTCGTGTTCGGGCGCGGCTACGAGGAGGTGCTGGCCTGCCAGGCCGCCGGCGTGCCGGTCCGGGTCGTGCCCGGCCTCACCTCGGCCCTGGCCGTGCCCGCCCGGGCCGGCATCCCCGTCACCCACCGCGGCGTGGCGCACGAGCTGGTCGTGGTCTCGGGGCACCTGCCGCCCGGGCACCCCGGCTCGCTGGTGGACTGGGCCGCCGTCGGGCGGCTGCGCGGGACGGTCGTGCTGCTGATGGCCGTCGAGAACGCCGGCGCCATCGCGGACGCCCTGGTCGCCGGCGGCCGGGCGCCGACCACCCCGGTGGCCGTCCTGGTCGAGGGCACGCTGCCGGGGGAGCGCACCGTGCTGTCGACCCTGGAGGCACTGCGCGCAGACCTGGCCACCCACGCCGTACGCCCGCCGGCGATCCTCGTGGTCGGGGAGGTCGTGGCCGTCGCCCGGCCGGAGACCTACCCGCGCGGGCAGGACTGAGCCGGTGGCCGAGCTGATCGAGGTGGCGGACCCCGCGGACGCGCGCCTCGCCGACTACCGCGACCTGCGCGACGTCACGCTGCGCCGCCACCTCGAGGCGCAGCACGGGCTGTTCCTGGCCGAGGGCGAGAAGGTCGTGCGGCGCGCGGCCGAGGCCGGGTTCGCCGCCCGGTCCTTCCTGATGGCGCCGCGGTGGCTGGAGGGGCTCGACGACGTGCTGGCGTCCTCGACCGCGCCCTGCTTCGTGGTGTCGGAGGACCTCGCCGAGGAGGTCTCCGGCTTCCACGTGCACCGCGGCGCCCTGGCCTCCTTCGAGCGCCGGCCCCTCCGCAGCCTCGACGAGGTCCTCGCCGGGGCCCGGTCGGTGCTGGTGCTCGAGGACCTGGTCGACCACACCAACGTCGGGGCGGCCTTCCGCAGCGGCGCGGCGCTGGGCTTCGACGCGGTGCTCCTCTCACCGCGGTGCGCGGACCCGCTCTACCGTCGCGCGATCAAGGTCGCCATGGGCGCGGTCTTCGCCCTGCCCTGGACCCGGCTCGACGACTGGCACGACGCCCTGCCCGCCCTCGCGGCCCGCGGGTTCACCACGGTCGCGCTCACGCTGGCCGACGACGCGCTCCCGCTGGAGCAGGCGGTGGCCGGGCTGGACCGGGTCGCGCTCGTGCTCGGCTCCGAGGGACCGGGGCTGTCCGCGCGGTGGCAGGAGAGCGCCGACCGGCGTGCGGTGATCCCGATGGCCGCCGGCATCGACTCGCTCAACGTCGCGGCGGCCGCCGCGGTCGCCTGCTACGTCACGGCGCGACGGGCAGCAGCGGGATCGTGAGCCGCTGGCCCACCTGGATGACGTCGGGGTCGGTGAGCGCCGGGTTGGCCGCCACCACGTCCTCGACGGTGGCGCCGGTCAGGCCGGCCAGGCCGCGCAGCACACCGGTGAGCGTCTCGCCCTGCGTGACCTCGTGGCGCAGGAAGCCGGTGGCCCGCGGGAAGCAGATCACCGCGACCCGGTCCTGGTCCCGGCCCCCGGGGCCGCCGGCCCGGTCGGCGGTGACCCGCACGACCAGGCGGGTGCCGTCGGGCACCCGCTCGTCGAGGCGCACCTCCCCGGTGTAGTCACCGGCGCCGATGCCCCCGGCGCGGGAGGTGACGAAGGTGCGGGCGACCTCGCGGTCGCCGTCGGAGACGCGGACCTGGAGCGTGCCCTCGAACCCGCCGCCGACCCCCGCGACGGTGAACGCGCGACCCACGACGTCGTCGCGCGCAGGTTGGCGTACCTCGACCGTGTCGACCAGGGGCATGCGCCCAGCCTGGCGCACCCGGCGCCCCGGGGGAAGGCCTGGGGTGATCCTTCGAACACGTGATCGACGGAGCGCCTGCGGGCCCGTGTCGGTGGCGGCGCCTACAGTCGGTGACGTGATGACCCGATGAGCAAGCTCGACGCCCAGCGCGCGCTGCGCGAGGCCCGCTACGCCCGTGGCGGCGCGACGCCCCCGCGTCCCGGGGCCACGCCCCAGGACACCGCCCCCCGCACCGTCCGCACCCCCGCGGAGCGGCCGCCGGTCGCCCCCGAGGCGGCGGAGGACTCCGCGGACGCCGCGGCCCCGACCGAGGCGCTCTGCGGGCACAAGGCCATCAGCGGCCGCACCTGCACCCGCGAGGCAGGTCACTCGGCCAAGAGCCACCGCTACGCCTGACTCGACCACCGGGGTGCTGCTCGGCCACCGGTGGTCGAGGTGGCGCTCGCAGCGCTCGCTCCTCGACCTCCCGGTGGTCGAGGTGGGAGGGCCGCCAGGCCCGACCCTCGAGACCTGGTGGGGATATGCGGGGTCTCGTGACGCTCGCTGCGCTCGCTCCTCGACCACCGGGATGGTGCGCGGCTACCGGTGGTCGAGGTGGGAGGGCCGCCAGGCCCGACCCTCGAGACCTGGTGGGGACTTGCGGGGTCTCGTGACGCTCGCTGCGCTCGCTCCTCGACCACCGGGATGGTGCGCGGCTACCGGTGGTCGAGGTGGGAGGGCCGCCAGGCCCGACCCTCGAGACCTGGTGGGGGCTCGCGGGGTCTCGTGACGCTCGCTGCGCTCGCTCCTCGACCACCGGGGTCACGCTCGCTGCCCGACCACCGGGACTACGGGCGGACGGCCGGCCAGTCGGGGGGGAAGTCGTCGGTGGCCTTGTCGTGCGCCTTCTGGAGCTTCTTGCGGGCCTTCGTCGGGAGCCGGTCGCCGAAGACGGTGCCCAGGGTGTGGTCGGTCTCGTGCTGCAGGCAGCGCGCCAGCAGGCCGTCGCCGCTGAAGGTGACCTCGCCGCCGTCGAGGCCCTGCCCGAGGACCGTGGCGGTGTCGGGTCGGGCGCACTCGACGAACGCCCCGGGGAAGGACAGGCACCCCTCGTCGTCGACGTCGAGGCGACGGTCCTTGCCCTCGGGCAGCGCGAGCCGGGGGTTGCAGACCACCCCCACGGTGCGCTCGCCCTCGTCGTCGGGGCAGTCGAAGACGAACACGGCCTGGTCGACACCGATCTGGCAGGCGGCGAGCCCGACGCCGTCGGCGGCGTACATGGTGGCCACCATGTCGGCGACCAGCGCGGCCAGGGTGTCGTCGAAGTCGGTCACCCGGGCCTGCGGGCGGTGCATCACCGGGGTCCCCCAGCGGGTCATCGGACGGACCGAGCCGCCCTCGGGGAGGGGGCCGTGGGGGGCGTGCGGCTCGGTCTGGTCGGTCACGGGGACCGATCCTAGAAGACGACAGGCCCCTGCCGGGCGCCGGCGACGGTGTGACCCGGGCAACGGCACGGTGCTGTAGCACGGAGTGTAACTAGCAGTTACATTATGCCGTATGTCCCTCCTCAGCACGCTGCGCCCCGGTGGCCGCCACGGGGTCCCGACCTCGGAGTCGCGCGACGCGATCGGGCTCGTCGTCGCCGGTCTCCACCGACTCGCCCAGAGCGACGTCCTCGACCGGGTCGGGCTGCGCAAGCAGGCCGAGCAGGCCGTGTTCACGGTGACCCGCACCGGCTTCCGCTCGGTCACCACCGCGAGCCGCACCTTCGCCCGCGCCGGGTCGGTCGGCCGCTCCGGCACCCGGGTGCCGGCCGCGCCGCGCACGGGGGTCTTCGACCTGACCCCCACCGAGGACGAGCAGATGCTGGTCGACGTCGTCTCCGAGTACGCCGCGGAGGTGCTGAGGCCGTCGGCGTCCGAGGCCGACGCAGCCTGCGAGGCACCGGACCCGGTCCTCCGGGCGGGCCACGAGATCGGGTTGCCGGTGCTCGGCGTCCCGGAGGTGCTGGGAGGCATCTCGGAGGAGCGCTCGGCCATGGCCGGCACCCTGGTCACCGAGGCGCTGGCCCACGGTGACATGGGCCTGGCCGTCGCCGCGCTGGCGCCGGGCTCGGTCGCGACCGCCCTCGCGCTGTGGGGCACCGAGTCCCAGCAGCAGACGTACCTGCCGTCCTTCACCGGCGGCGACGTCCCGGCGGCTGCCCTGGCGCTGACCGAGCCCACGGTGCTCTTCGACGTCCTGGCCCCGTCCACGACGGCGTCGCGCGAGCCTGACGGGGGCTTCCGGCTCGACGGGCTGAAGTCGGCCGTGGTCCGGGGTGCGCAGGCGGAGCTGTTCGTGGTCGGGGCCGACCTCGACGGCTCCCCGTGCCTGTTCCTGGTCGAGTCGTCGACCCCCGGGCTGACCGTCGAGTCCGACCCCGGGATGGGGGTGCGCGCGGCGTCGCTGACCCGGCTGCACCTCGACGGGGTGCGCGTGCCGGCCGACGCCGTGCTCGGGGAGACCGACGGCGTGACCTACACCGAGTGCGTGCGGCTGTCGCGGATCGCGTGGTGCGCCCTCGCCGTGGGCACCGGCCAGGCCGTGCTCGACTACGTCACCCCCTACGTCACGACGCGTGAGGCCTTCGGCGAGCCGGTCGCGCACCGGCAGTCGGTGGCGTTCATGGTCGCCGACATCGCGATCGAGCTGCAGGCGATGCGCCTGCTGACCTACAAGGCCGCCGGCCACGTCGCAGCGGGCGCGGACGCGGCGCGGTCCACCGCGCTGGCCCGCAGGGCCTGCGCCGACAAGGGCATGCGGATCGGCCTCGACGGCGTCCAGCTGCTCGGTGGCCACGGCTTCGTCAAGGAGCACCCGGTCGAGCGGTGGTACCGCGACCTGCGGGCCGTCGGTGTCATGGAAGGAAGCGTGCTGGTCTGATGATCTCCCTGGACGAACCGAGGAAGTTCAAGCCGCTGGTGGCCCAGGCCCACCAGGTCGCCATGAACATGCTGCGCCCGGTCTCGCGCACCTACGACAAGGCGGAGCACGAGTACCCCCGCGAGCTCGACATGCTCGCCTCGATGATCGACGGCCTGTCCGAGTCCGGCGCGGCCGAGGGCGCCGGCGCCAACGGCGTGGGCCGGGGCGGGGAGGGCGCGGAGCAGAGCCGTACGAGCGGCACCAGGAACGGCGCGAACCTGGCCTCGGCCCTGTCGATCATCGAGATGTGCTGGGGTGACGTGGGCCTGCTGCTCTCGATGCCGCGCCAGGGCCTGGGCAACTCCGCCATCGCCTCCGTCGCCGACGACGAGCAGCTCCAGCGCTTCGACGGCGTCTGGGCCGCGATGGCGATCACCGAGCCGGGCACCGGCTCGGACTCCGCCAGCATCCGCACCACCGCCCGTCTCGACGGCGACGAGTACGTCCTCGACGGCGAGAAGATCTACGTGACCGCCGGGGACCGTGCCGACCACGTGGTGGTGTGGGCCAGCCTGGACCGCGACCTCGGTCGGGCGGCCATCAAGTCGTTCGTGGTGCCCAAGGGCACCCCGGGGATGCGCGTCGACCGGCTCGAGCACAAGCTGGGGATCAAGGCGTCCGACACCGCCACGATCATCTTCGAGAGCTGCCGCGTCCCGGCCGCGAACCTGCTGGGCAGCTCCGAGGTCGACACCCGGCAGGGGTTCGCCGGGGCGATGGCGACCTTCGACAACACCCGCCCACTGGTGGCCGCGATGGCGGTGGGCTGCGCCCGCGCCTCGCTGGACCTGACCCGCGACCTGCTGGCCCGGGCCGGGGTGGCGGTCGACTACGACCGCCCGGCCCAGAACCAGTCCGCGGCGGCCGCCCGGCTGCTCGAGATGGAGGCCGACTGGGAGGGCGCGTACCTGCTCACCCTGCAGGCCGCCTGGATGGCCGACAACAAGCAGCCCAACTCGCTCCAGGCCTCCATGGCCAAGGCGAAGGCCGGCCGGGTCGGTTCGTCGGTCACCCTCGGCTGCGTGGAGCTGGCCGGGTCGATCGGCTACTCCGAGACCGAGCTGCTGGAGAAGTGGGCCCGCGACTCCAAGATCCTCGACATCTTCGAGGGCACCCAGCAGATCCAGCAGCTGATCGTCGCGCGTCGGGTGCTGGGCCTGACCAGCGCCCAGCTGAAGTAGCGGACGGTCGCGGGCGGCGCGGGGCTGGTCGGTCTCGTGACGCTCGCTTCGCTCGCTCCTCGACCACCGGGGCGCTGGCGCTCGCTCCTCGACCTCCGGGGCGCTGGCGCTCGCTCCTCGACCACCGGTCGTGGCGCGGGTGCCCGCGTGCTGCTAGCGGGAGACGACGACGGGCGCCGCCGTGGTCACCGCCGCCGCGTGGCGGGCCAGCCACGCGGAGACGTCGTCGACCGGCATCGGCCGGGCCACGTGCCAGCCCTGGATCTTCGTGCACCCCAGTGCGGCGAGCAGGTCATAGGTCGCCTGGTCCTCCACGCCCTCGGCGACGATGTCCAGTCCGAGATTGCTGCCGAGGCTGATGACCGAGCGGACGATCGCGAGGTCCTCGGCGCTGTCCGCGAGCCCGGTCACGAAGCTGCGGTCGATCTTCACCTCGTGCACCGGCAGCTGCTTGAGGTAGGACAACGAGGAGTAACCGGTCCCGAAGTCGTCGATCGACAGCCGTACCCCCAGCTGGTCCAGCTGGCCGAGCACGTCTATCGCGCGGTCCGGGTCGGTCATCACCGCACCCTCGGTGATCTCGAGGACGAGCAGGCCGGGCGGCACGCCCCATCGCGTCAGCGCCGCACGGACGGTGGGGACCAGGCTGGGGTCGAGCAGGCTGCGTGGGGACAGGTTGACGGCGACGGAGACGGCGTGGTGCGACCACTGGGCGGCCGCACCCAGCGAGATGTCGAGGACTGCGGCCGTCAGGGGGCCGATCAGTCCGCTGCGCTCGGCCACCGGGATGAACTCGACGGGCGAGACGAAGCCGAGCTCCTGGTGCGTCCAGCGCGCCAGGGCCTCCAGGCTGTGCACCTCGCCGGTCAGCACGTCCTGCTGCGGCTGCACGTGCACCGCGATGTCGCCCGCCGTGATGGCGGAGCGCAGCTCGGTGGCGAGGGCGAGCCGGCGGGCTCCTGTGCCCTCGTTGCCTGGCGTGTACTCGCAGATGCGCTGCCCGGACTTCTTCGCCTCGTACATCGCGAGGTCGGCCCGCTTCATCAGCGACGCCCCGTCGAGCAGTCGGTCGACGTTGTGGGCGATGCCGAACGACGCGTTGACCTCGAACTGCACGCTGTCCATGCGGAGCGGCTCCTGGAGCTCCGCGATGATCCTGTCGCAGGTCCGCACCGACTCCTGCCGGCCCGCGCTCGGCAGGAGGACGGCGAACTCGTCCCCGCCGAGCCGCGCGACGAGCTCCCCGCCGCGCAGGGACCTGGCCAGGCGTTCGGCGACCTGGATCAGCACGAGGTCGCCCTGGTGGTGGCCCAGGGTGTCGTTCACGTCCTTGAAACCGTCCAGGTCCAGGATGATCACGGCCACGGAGGTCGACCGGTCGGATCCGGTCCCGCGCCGGTCGGTCCGGCGCGTGGGGGCGAGCGCTGCCTCGAGCCGGCGCTGGAAGAGGGTGCGGTTCGGCAGGCCCGTCAGGGCGTCGTGGAGGGCGTCGTGCTGCAGCTGCTCGATCAGCTGCCCCTTCTGCAGCGCGATGCTGGCGTGGTTGGCGACGGTCTCGAGCAGGAGCACGTCCCCACGGTCGTAGGTGCGCACCTCGCCCAGGCGCTCGCCCACCAGGAGCATGCCGACGACGCCGTCGTCGCCCTGGAGCGGCACGGCGATCGCGTCACGCACCGCGTTGGCGGTGAGCCAGGACCGGCGGTTGCGATCACGCGTGCGGCGGGAGAGCATCACCGGTCGACCACCGGTCAGCACCTCCTCCTCGACCCAGTCGGCCGGTGACTGCTCGCCGGGGCTCTGCTGGACGAACGTCCCGTCCTCGCCCATGGTGAACCGGACCCTCTCGTCCCGGTGGTCGCCCACCAGGATGACCAGACGAGCCTCGTCGCTGGTGAGCAGCGCCCGGACCTCCGCGAGCACCAGGCCGACCACCTCGTCCTTCTCCGCGGAACGACCGACGGCCTGGCTGAACTCGTAGAGCCGCTCCAGGCTCACGTGCCGGTCGTAGAGGGAGGAGTACCGGCGGTAGAACAGGGCGAACACCACGGCCCCGGCGGCCACCATCCAGCCGTTGCGCGCGCCCGCGTCCAGGCAGATCACCGCGAGCATCGCGAGCACGACCACGCCGGGAGCGAAGAGCTGGCCCGTCACCGCCTCGGTGGCGAGCGACCGCAGGGTCGTGCCGCCCTCGTAGATCCCGATCACCAACCCGAGCGCGACGGCGCCGACGGCGTTGGCGAGCAAGGCCGCCGCGAACGCGGCACCCCACTGACGCGGGTCCACGGAGGTGCCGCCACCGGCGAGCACGGTGAAGACCGACAGCGCGACCATGGTCTCGGCGGCGACCAGCGCGGTGTTGAAGGCGGTCTTGAGCAGGGAGGAGCGGCGGACCAGGACGAGGACCGCGAGGGACCCCAGGAGGCGGCCGAGGAGCAGGTCGGTGGGGTCGGCGAAGAAGAGGCCCACCACGAGCGGCAGCTCGCTGATGGACACGGTCTGGGCCTCCGTCCGGACCTGCACGTGGAGCACGGCCGACTCGGTCAGCGCGAAGGCGACGGCCAACGCCCACCAGGGGATGGCCACGGCGAGGTCGCCGACCTGACCGCCCAGGCCGGCCTGGGTGCCGAGCACGACCGAGACCAGCACGAGAGCGAGGGTCAGCGCGACGACCCGCAGCGTCTGCTGCCCAGGTGTACGGGTCGGCCCGTCGGCCATGGCTGTCTCCTGAGGGGGTTCAGCCGCAGCGGCCGGGCCGATCGGCTGATCGGTCGCGGAGCGCCGCGGCTGACGGGGGTGGGTCAGGGGCGGGTCGTCCAGCTGTCGCTGCGCCACATGCGGGCGACCCAGCTGTCAGCGCGCCACATGCGGGCCCTCCAGGAGTTCCCGCGCCACATCCGGGCCTCCCACTGGTCGTCGGACCAGGCGTGCTGGTCCCAGGCCGCGCCGCTCCAGGACGACCCCGACCACACGGCCGGCAGCAGCTCCTTGTGCGACCACTTCGAGCCGGCCCAGGTGCGCCCGTTGTAGGTGCCGTCGACCCACACCCCGCCCTTGCTCTTCTGAGCGGTGACCCATGCGGCCGGCGACCACGGGGCCCCGAGCGCGTCGACCTCGCCGGTCAGCACCACGCCCGTGGACGGGTCGAGGACGTGCTCGCCCCCGCGCGAGGCCTCGAGCGAGCCGAGACCGGTGGAGCGCGGCAGGGTCGCGCTCGCGGCGACCGGAAGCACCCGCTTGGCCTCGAGGTGGTCCAGGGCCGCGGTGACGTCGACGACACCGGCTCCCTGCACGACGCTTCCGTCGGCGGCCAGCGGCCGGGCGGTCGACATCAGCAACCCCTTGACCTCGTCCGGCGTGAGGGAGGACTTCTCGTCGAGGAGCAGCGCCACCTGGCCGGACACGACAGCCGCCGCCTGGGAGGTGCCGCTGCCGCGGAAGAACCGGCTCGCGGCGTCGTCGCCGATCAGGCCCTCCTTGGTGCTCGACGTCGGCGAACGACCCGGGCACCCGCAGGGAGACCACGGACTTCCCGGGCGCGAGCACGTCGGGACGACGCGCTGCGCTCCCGGCGCTGGTGAAGTCTGCGACGACGTCGTCGGACGTGCTCGGCGTGCCGTTGTGGTCCACGGCGCCGACGGCGATGACGTGCGGGTCGATCGCGGGCATCGTCAGGCTGTCCGCCGACGCGCCGCCGTTTCCGGCGGCGGCCACCACGACGATCCCGCTGTCCCAGGCGTTCTCCACCGCCCGGGCAAGCGGGTCGACCTGCCAGGGCTGGACCGTGTCCGTGCCGTAGGACAGGTTGAGGACCCGCACGTCCATCCCGGCGTCGTCACCGTGCTCGACCACCCAGTCGATGGCCGCGATCACCTGGGACACGTCGGTCCCGCCGTCACCGGTGGCGACCTTCATGTTCAGCAGCTGGGCCTCGGGCGCGACGCCTGCGAACAGGAAGGGCGAGGGCTTCTTGCGGTCGAAGCCCTCGTCCTCGCCGGCGATGATGCCTGCCAGGTGGGTGCCGTGCCCGAAGCCGTCGACGTGGCGGGTGCCCTCGGCCTGGCTCTCGTAGGAGAGGTCGGGACCCTCCACCACCTTGTCGTCGTCGGTGGTCAGGCCCGGCACCGGGGCGACACCGGTGTCGATGAGCGCCACCGTCACGCCGTTCCCGGTCGCTCCTCGAGCCCAGGCGCCCTGGGCGCCGCTGGAGGCGGTCAGCGAGAACATCGAACCGTCGTCGAGCGCGGCGTTCCACGCGCCGCGCTCCCGAGCGGCCTTGCTCTCCTTGCTCTCGTCGTCACCCCACAGCGAGTCGATCGCGTTGCCGTCGACGTGGGCCTTCGCGGCCTCCTTGTCCTTGGCCTGGTCCTTGGCCTGGGCCTGCGTCGGTGGAACCCCCACGAGGGCGGCGGCCACCACGGTGGCCGTCACGCCCCACGTCCTCGATCGCATGTCTGCTCCTTCTCGGTCCTGCCCCGGTGCTCCCGGTGCGGAGTCTCACACCGCCAGCAGGACCGTCGTGGCAGAACGCGAGAACGTCCCCAGGTGGGCTGTACCACCGCCCCCTGCGGCTGTGGCACGGTGGCCCGATGGCCCCCCACACCGCCCAGCAGCGCTCGGCGCTGATCGTCGAGGTGCTCGACGACGCGTTCCGCGACCTGATGGCGAGCGACCCCACGGCGTTCCGCACCAAGTTCCGCAAGATGGCGGCCGACCCGCACTCCTTCTACCGGGGCACGGCGTGCCTGTTCTACGCCGACGTGACCCGCGACCCCGACCCGTTCTGCGACGAGCGCAGCGGTCGGATCTGGGTGCACGGCGACCTGCACGTGGAGAACTTCGGCACCTACCTCAACGCCGACGGGCGGATGGTCTTCGACGTCAACGACTTCGACGAGGCCTACCTCGGACGTTTCACCTGGGACCTGCAGCGCTTCGCGGCGTCGCTGGCCCTGACCGGCTGGCAGAAGGCGCTGCCCGAGGACGACGTGCGGCGTCTGGTCGGGCGGTACGTCCGGGCGTACCTGGCGCAGGTCGACGCCTACCGCGACACCGGCGACGACGAGGACTTCGCGCTGACGCTCGCCAACACCGAGGGCCCCGTCCGCGAGGCCCTGCTCGAGGCGCGCACCCAGACGCGTCGGGGGCTGGTGGGGGCGCAGACCGAGGTGCACGACGACGGCGGGCGCCGGTTCGTCGAGAGCCCGACCATCCGGAGGCTCTCGAAGACCGAGCACGGCAAGGTCGCCCGCGCCTTCCAGGGCTACCTCGACACGATCCCCGAGGACCGGCGCTCCGACCGCGCCCTGTTCTACGAGGTGCTCGACATCGTCGGCAAGTCCGGCTTCGGCATCGGCAGCGCGGGGCTGCCGGCGTACAACGTGCTCGTCCAGGGCTGGAGCCAGGCGCTGGAGGACGACGTGCTGCTGTCGATGAAGCAGGCCAACGTGCCGGCCGTCAGCAGGTACGCCGAGCACGACTCGATCGAGGCGTACTTCGAGAACGAGGGCCACCGCACCGTGGTCAGCCAGCGCGCCCTCCAGGTGCACACCGACCCCCTGCTCGGCCACACCTCCCTCGACGGCAAGGGGTACGTGGTGGCCGAGGTGTCGCCGTACGAGGTCGACCTCGACTGGAGCGGGCTGATCGAGCCCGACGAGATCGCGGCGGTCGTGGAGCTGCTGGGGCGCGCGACGGCGAAGATCCACTGCGCCTCCGACGAGGACAGCGACCAGGACCTGGTCGACTTCCAGGTCGAGCAGGCCGTCGCCGACTGCGTCGAGGGCCGCCGGCGCGAGCTCGTGGACTGGGTGACCGACTTCGGCCTCGGCTACGCCGACCAGGTCCGCGAGGACCACGCCCTGTTCGTCGAGGCCTTCCGCTCCGGCGAGATCGGGGTGGCTGCCACCTAGGCGGTCCTGCGGGTCGGCGACCGGGCCTGGGTACGGTCTGGCCGTGGACTTCCTGCAGGAGAACCCCGGTCACGACCTCACCTACGACGACGTCTTCATGGTGCCCCGGCACTCCGAGGTCACCAGTCGCTACGACGTCGACCTGACCACCCGCGACGGGACCGGTGCCACGATCCCGGTGGTGGTCGCGAACATGACGGCCATCGCAGGCCGCCGGATGGCCGAGACCGTGGCCCGCCGCGGCGGCCTGGTGGTCGTCCCGCAGGACATCCCGACCCGGGTCGTGGCCGACGTGGTCTCCTACGTCAAGTCCCGCCACGTCGTGCTGGACACGCCCATCGAGCTGCGCCCGGACCAGACGGTCGCCGAGGCCCTGTCGTTGATCCCGAAGCGGGCGCACCGGGCCGCGGTCGTGGTCGAGGACGGCCGGCCGGTCGGCGTCGTGGCCGCCTCCGACTGCGCCGAGGTCGACCGCTTCGCCCAGGTCGGCACGGTGATGCGACCCACGGCGGTGACCATCCGCGCCGACACCGAGCCCCGGGAGGCCTTCGACCTGATCGACTCCGCCCGCGCGCCCCTGGCCGTCGCGGTCCACCCGGACGGCCGTCTGGCCGGGGTGCTGACCCGCACCGGTGCGCTCCGCGCGACGTTGTACACCCCGGCGCTCGACGCCCGCGGGGGGCTGCGGGTCGCCGCGGCCGTCGGGGTGACCGGCGACGTCGCCGCGCGGGCCACGGAGCTGCTGGAGGCCGGGGCCGACTGCCTGGTCGTCGACACCGCCCACGGCCACCAGGGCCGGATGCTCGAGGCGCTGGCCGCCGTGCGGGCGCTGGACCCCGAGGTGCCGGTCGTGGCCGGCAACGTGGTCTCGGCCGACGGGACGCGCGCGCTGATCGAGGCCGGCGCCGACGTCGTGAAGGTCGGGGTGGGCCCGGGGGCGATGTGCACCACCCGGATGATGACCGGGGTCGGTCGCCCCCAGTTCTCGGCCGTGCTGGAGTGCGCCCGCGCCGCCCGGGAGCTCGGCGGGCACGTGTGGGCCGACGGCGGGGTCCGTCACCCGCGCGACGTCGCGCTCGCCGTGGCGGCGGGGGCCTCGTCGGTGATGGTCGGGTCCTGGTTCGCCGGCACCCACGAGTCGCCCGGCGACCTGGTCGAGGACGGTGACGGGCGCGCGTACAAGGTCTCGTTCGGGATGGCCTCGGCCCGCGCGGTCGCGCACCGCACCGCGGCGGAGTCGGCCTACGACCGGGCCCGCAAGGGCTTGTACGAGGAGGGCATCAGCTCCTCCCGGATGTACCTCGACCCCGCCCGCCCGGGGGTCGAGGACCTCGTCGACGAGATCTGCTCCGGCCTGCGCTCGGCGTGCACCTACGCCGGTGCGGCGACGCTGGAGGAGCTGCACGAGCGGGCGCTGGTCGGCGTCCAGTCGGCCGCCGGGTTCAGCGAGGGGAGGCCGCTGAACACCTCGTGGTGAGGAGGGGGTGCGGCTAGCGCTGCCGGTCGGCGTCGATGTAGGACACCGCGCGGAGGAAGAGCCCGGCCGCGGCCACCGTCGGTGCCCCCGCCAGCGCGGGGTTGGGGCCCTCGATCTCACGACCGGCGGCGGCCGCGATCTCGGCGCAGGCCAGCACGGAGTCCGAGACCACGGCCGGGTCCAGGCTCCAGGTCACCTCGAACTGCCGCTGACGGTCCGGCGTGTGGTCCTGGCCCGGCAGCTCCCAGGCGGCCATCGTCACGGGGAGGGTGCTGGACTCGCAGACCAGGAACCACTCGCGCCGCGAACGGCTGCCGGCGTCGATGGGGACGTGCTGGATCCGGCCGGGCAGGGTCGTCTCGTCGACGTCCTCGGCGAAGACCACCGCGGAGCGGCTCATCTCCGACAACCTCCGCCAGCGTGGCGCGGCCCCGCTGAAGAACGAGGTGGTCTGGAAGCCACCGAGGATGCGGCGGCGGTCGTTGGTCGCGCAGTACTCGTCCTCGATCGCGTGCGACAGCGACTGCAGCGTGCGCTTGCTCATCTGGTGGGGCATCAGCTCGGGGTGCCGGGTGCGCAGCAGGGAGTAGACGGAGTCCCCGACGCGGCGCAGCGTGTGCACCTCGGCCACGGCCTGGTCCAGGCGCACGCCGCGCTCGCGCGCAGCCAGCACCCGGCGTACGGAGGCCACGTCGCTCTCGCGGTAGCGCCGGTGCCCCGACGGGAGCCGGACCGGCTCGGGGAACCCGTGGCGCTGCTCCCACATCCGCAGGGTGCCGGCGGCGACACCGGTGCGCGCGGCGAGGTCGCCGACCGCGAGGGTGGCGTCGTCGAGCGGGTCGTCGGTGTTCACAGCGTGGGCCCCTAGTCCGCCTGGCGCGGACGGCCGCCCCAGGACCACAGAGCGGGACGTGACCGGCAGGAGCCGGCCGCGCCGAGCACCTCGGGGAAGGCGTCTCCCTCACGGTACTTCAACAACCAGGTCTTCATGCGTTGAGGTTCTCACCCCTCCGGGCCGGGTCAGTCCCTCGAGCTGCGCGCGGTGCGGCCGCGGACGACCCCGATGAAGGTCTGCACGTCGGGACCGTCCACCTCCCGTGGCCACACCAGGGCGATCTGGGTCGCGGGGAGGTCGGTGACCGGCCGGAAGGTCGCGTCACGACGGTGGTGCAGACGGGCCAGCGACATCGGGACGACCGCCACGCCCGCGCCGGACGCCGCGACCTCGACCGCGTCGGCCACGCTCATCGGCGGCCAGGCGAGCTGACCGACCGTGGGGCGCCACCCGGAGCGCTCCGGCAGGACGAGCTGCTCGTCGGCCAGCTCGGCGGTGCTGACCTCGTCGACGACCGTGACGACGTGGTCCAGGGCCACCACCACCACGGGCTGCTCGTCGTAGAGGGGGATGCAGTGCAGGGCGTCGCGGTCGACCGGCAGCCGGGCCAGCACCATGTGGGCCCGACCGTCGCGGACCACCTGCTCCTGCTCGGACTCCTCGACGGGCACGAGCTCCAGGGTGCGGCGCGAGCGCTCCCGGAACCGCTGGGCCCACTTGTCCGGCGTCGACCCGGCGACGAAGGCGACCCGGAAGGGCTCCCGGGGCGGCGGGGGCGCCTGCTCGCGCGGCTGCTCCGGGGTCCGCTCCTGGGGCCGCGGCCGCGGCTTCTCCTTCGCTGCCGGGGGGCGGCGTCGCTCGCGGCGCGCGGGGGAGGAGGACCGGGGCACCGTCCGAGCCTAGGAGACGGCGTGGACCTCGCGGACCCTGGTCGGCGACCGCGGGGTGCCCTAGCCTCGGGGGCACGGTCGGTGGAGGTGGCGATGACGCGTCTCGTGGTGTGCTGCGACGGCACCTGGAACACCGCGCGCCAGGGCGAGCCGACCAACGTCCTGCGGCTGCACCAGGCGCTCGCGCCGCGGGGCCCCGACGGGGTCGACCAGCGCGGCCACTACGTCGAGGGCGTCGGCACCCGGCCGCACGAGCGGCTGGTCGGCGGCGTGTTCGGCTTCGGCCTGTCGGCGAACATCCAGCAGGCCTACGCGTTCCTGGTCGAGCACTTCGCTCCCGGTGACGAGCTGTTCCTGGTGGGGTTCAGCCGCGGCGCGTACACCGCGCGCAGCCTGGCCGGCCTGGTGCGCAACGTCGGGGTGCTCCGTCGCGAGCACGCGGGCCGGCAGGACGAGGCGTACGCGCTGTACCGGGACCGTGCCGAGCACCCGCGCGGGGAGGCCTCCACCGCGTTCCGGGCGCGGTGGTCGCACGAGTCGCGGATCCGCGCGCTCGGGGTGTGGGACACCGTCGGTTCCCTCGGCATCCCCCTCGGCGGCCTCGAGTCGCTGCGGTGGCTCAACCGACGCTGGCAGTTCCACGACACCGAGCTCAGCAGCTACGTGGACGCCGCCTTCCACGGGGTGGCCATCGACGAGCGCCGCGGGCCCTTCGTGCCGACGCTGTGGCAGGACGACCCGCGCGCGGAGGCCGAGGGCAGACGGGTGGAGCAGGTCTGGTTCGCCGGCGTGCACAGCGACGTCGGGGGCGGCTACCCCGACCGCGGGCTCGCCGACGTGGCCCTGCTGTGGATGGCCGACCGGCTGGCGGAGTGCGGCCTCGGGCTGCACCCGGACCGGCTGTCACCGCCCGAGGTCGTGCCGGACCCGCTGGCGACCAGGCACGACTCGCTCACCGGGAAGTACCGGTGGACCGGCCGGGTCACCCGGGTCCTGGGGGAGGTCGCACCCGGCAGCGAGCAGGCGGCGTCCTCGGCGGTCGAGCGACGTGAGCTGGACCCGGGCTACGGCGCCAACCTCGGGACGTACCTCACCCGCCCCGACGCTCGCGTCCGCCCGGTCCGCACCCAGCTCGGTTGAGTACTCGTACCCGGCCGGGCCGAGCCGTCGTACGGATGGCCGGCCGGCCGCGGTCCGCGAGCCTCGACGACATGAGCGACCACCGAGCGACCCCGACCCTCAACGACGTCCACTCGCGCCTGAACCCGACCCGTGCCGCACGGGTGCTCCCGGTCACCTGCCTGGAGACGCTGCGGGCAGCCGTGGTGGGGGAGGCGGCACGGGGTGCGCGGATCAGCATCGCCGGCGGGCGGCACGCCATGGGCGGCCAGCAGTTCGTCTCCGGGGGCACCGTCCTCGACACCCGCGGCATGTCCCGGGTGCTCCACCTGGACCGTGCCCGCGGCCTCGTGGAGGTGGAGGCGGGGATCCAGTGGCCCGAGCTGGTCGACGCCCTGCACGAGCAGCAGCGCGACGACCCCGCGCCGTGGACCATCGCGCAGAAGCAGACCGGCGCCAACCGGTTCACCGTGGGCGGGTCGGTCTCGGCCAACTGCCACGGCCGCGGCCTCCGGATGGGTCCCCTCGTCGCCGACGTCGAGTCCCTCCGGGTGGTGCTGGCCGACGGCGCGGTGCGGGACTGCAGCCGCACCACCGACCGCGAGCTGTTCTCGCTCGTGGTCGGCGGCTACGGACTGCTCGGCGCGATCTACTCGGTCACCCTCCGGCTCGTCCCGCGGCGGATGCTGGAACGCGTCGTCGAGGTCACCACGGTCGACGACCTGGTCGGCGCCGTCGAGGGCCGGGTCCGCGCAGGGTTCGTCTACGGCGACTTCCAGTTCGCCATCGACCCGGGTTCACCGGACTTCCTGCACCGCGGCGTCTTCTCCTGCTACCGGCCCGTCGCGGACTCCGGGCCCGTCCCGCCCGGGCAGACCACGCTCGGGGCGGGCGACTGGCAGGAGCTCCTCGTCCTGGCCCACCGGGAGAAGAGCCTCGCCTTCGACCTCTACTCGCGGCACTACCTCGCCACCTCCGGGCAGCGCTACTTCTCCGACGACCACCAGCTCGCGGTGTACCTCGACGACTACCACGACGACCTCGACCACCGGCTGCCCGCAGGGGAGCGGGGCACCGAGATGATCAGCGAGGTCTACGTCCCCCGGCACCGGCTGGCCGACTTCATGGCCGCCGCGGCGCAGGACCTCCGACAGCGCGGAGCGGACCTGATCTACGGCACCGTGCGCTTCATCGAGCCGGACCACGACACCTACCTGCCGTGGGCGCGCCAGGCGTACGCCTGTGTCGTGGTCAACCTGCACACGCCGCACACGGCCGCCGGCGTGGAGCGCTCGGCGGCGGCGTTCCGAGCCCTGATCGACCTCGCGCTCGCGCGCGGGGGCAGCTACTACCTGACCTACCACCGGTGGGCGGAGGACCGACAGCTGCTCGGGTGCTACCCGCAGTTCCCGAGCTTCCTGGCCCTCAAGCGCCGCTACGACCCGCAGGAGGTGTTCCACAGCGACTGGTACGCCGCTCAGAGGCACCTGGCCGCGCAAGCCGACGAGGCCGAGATGAACAGAAGGCCCCGTGGAGCCGGGGCCTTCCGAGTGTCCGAGGGGGGACTTGAACCCCCACGCCCTAATACGGGCACTAGCACCTCAAGCTAGCGCGTCTGCCAATTCCGCCACCCGGACGAGTGCGGGCGCAACGTTAGCAAAGGCGGTGCCCCGGTCCCGCATCGGGCGGGTGGGCGACAGGTGCCACGATGAGGCCATGAGCAGCCACGGCGACCAGACCACCGGCGACGGCGACGCGACCGCCCCCCGAGACCGGGGGTACGACCCCGCGGCGGAGGTCGTCGAGACCTGCCGGGACCTGATCCGGATGGACACCTCCAACTACGGCGACGCCGACGGCCCGGGGGAGCGCAAGGCCGCCGAGCACGTCGCCGCGCTGCTCGACGAGGTCGGGATCTCCTCGCAGCTGGTGGAGTCCGAGCCCGGGCGGACGTCGCTGATCGCGCACTGGGGCGGCGCCGACCGGGGGCGCACCGACGCGCTGCTGCTGCACGGCCACCTCGACGTGGTCCCGGCCGAGGCCGCCGACTGGCAGGTCGACCCGTTCAGCGGGGAGGTCCAGGACGGGTACGTCTGGGGGCGCGGGGCGGTCGACATGAAGGACTTCGACGCGATGCTGCTCTCGGTCGTCCGGGCCCGTGCCCGGGCCGGAGCGGTCCCCGACCGTCCGGTCGTGCTGGCCTTCACCGCCGACGAGGAGGCCGGCGGGCACAAGGGCGCCGAGGTCCTCGTCCGTGAGCACGCCGACGCCCTCGAGGCCTGCACCGAGGCGGTCGGGGAGGTGGGGGGCTGGAGCGCCACCGTGCGCGGGCGCCGGGTCTACCTGATCGAGGCCGCCGAGAAGGGCATGGCCTGGATGCGGCTCACCGCCCGGGGCCGCGCCGGCCACGGCTCGATGATCAACCACGACAACGCCGTGACCGACCTGGCCGGGGCGGTCGCGCGGATCGGGTCCTACCAGTGGCCGGTCCGGCTCACCCCGGCGATGCGGACGTTGCTGGCGGCGGTGGCCGACCTCGCCGGCACCGAGGCGACGCCGGAGAACGCGGAGTCGCTCATCGAGGAGTTCGGCGGCGCCGCCCGGATGCTCGGCGCGGTGATCCGCAACACCGCCAACCCGACCATGCTCGACGCCGGCTACAAGGTCAACGTGGTGCCGCAGGAGGCCACCGCCCACGTCGACGGCCGGTTCCTGCCGGGCTTCCAGGACGAGTTCTTCGACACCCTCGCCGAGCTGTGCGGGGACGCCGTCGACATCGACTTCGTCAGCCACCAGCAGCCGTGGGAGACGCCGTACGAGGGCGCCCTGGTCGACGCCATGGGTCGCTCCCTGCTGGCCGAGGACCCCGGCGCGCTCGTCGCGCCCTACCTGATGAGCGGCGGCACCGACGCCAAGCACTTCACGAAGCTCGGCATGCGGTCCTACGGCTTCGCCCCGCTCCGCCTGCCCGACGACCTCGACTTCACCGCCCTGTTCCACGGCATCGACGAGCGGGTCCCGGTCGACGCGCTCGAGTTCGGGTCCCGCGTGCTCGACCGCTTCCTCGACGAGGTGTGACACGCCCGGGCGACGCCCCGACTTGAACGCCGGGGGGCTCGCTCGGCAAGGTGGACGACTTCCTTGCCCGCTATCGGAAGGAGAGCGCTGTGCTCACCCTCACCGAGAACGCCAGCACGATCGTGAAGGACCTGAACGACCAGATCGCGACCGAGCAGGGCCAGCCCGACGCCGGCCTGCGGATCACCGGGGAGGACGGCCCCGAGCCGTCGTTCGCGGTCAGCGCGGCCGAGGAGCCGGCCGCCACCGACCTCGTGGTGGAGCAGGGTGGCGCCCGGGTCTTCCTGGACGAGACCGCCCGGACCGCGCTCGACGACAAGGTGCTCGACGCCAGCGTCGACGACGCCGGGAACGTCGCCTTCGCCCTGGGTCTGCAAGCCTGAGGGCGGGCCCCGTCCGGGGGTGCTGCGCCGCAGGACCGTGCCGACCGTCCCGACCGGCGTCCTAGGACGTCGGTCGCAGCTGGCGGATGATCTTGCGGCGCAGCACCACCCGACGGGTGCCGTCGGAGGCGATCCGCACCCGGTCGAGCTCCCAGCCACCGTGCTCGGCCCGCTCCACCAGCAGCTTGGTGACCACGCCCCGCGGGAACTCCCGGTCGAAGGTGACCCTGGCGAACTCCCACTCCACGGCACGTCCGGGTGCGCGGCGACCCGCTCGGGTCACCGCGCACCCTCGGAGACGTCGTCCAGCGCGACCGCGATCTCGCGCGGCAGCGTCTTGCCCTCGGTGCCCAGCGCGGCGACGAGCTGCGCGGCGGTGCGGGAGCCGAGCACCGGCGCCGTCACGCCGTGCCGGTCCCGCACCCACACCAGCGCGACCTCCAGGGGGGTCCAGCCCAGCCCGTCGGCGGCGCGGGCCACGGCCTCGACGACGCGCGCGCTGTCCTCGTCCAGGTAGGCCCCGACGAACCCGGCGAAGACGGGCGAGGCCGCCCGGGAGTCCGACGGCGTGCCCGCCCGGTACTTGCCGGTCAGCACGCCGCGCCCCAGCGGCGACCACGGCAGGACGCCGAGCCCGAGGGCGTCGGCGGCCGGCAGCACCTCGTGCTCGACGGTGCGGTTCAGCAGCGAGTACTCGACCTGCGTCGACACCAGGGGGCTGCGCCCGGGCACCGCCTGCTGCCAGGTCGCGGCGCGGGCGGTCTGCCACCCCGAGTAGTTCGAGACCCCGACGTACGCCGCGCGTCCGGTGGTCACGGCGTGGTCGAGCGCCGCGAGCGTCTCCTCCATCGGCGCCGAGGCCGACCAGGTGTGCACCTGCCAGAGGTCCACGTGGTCGACGCCGAGGCGTGCCAGGGAGGCGTCCAGGGTGGCCAGCAGGTGGCGCCGCGACGTGTCGACGACGCGGGCGCCGGAGCGGCGCGAGATGCCGGCCTTGGTGGCCAGCACCAGGTCGTCCCGGGGCACGACCGAGCCGATCAGCGAACCGAGGAGCGTCTCCGAACCTCCGTCGGTGTAGCCGGCCGCGGTGTCCACGAGGGTGCCGCCGGCGCCCACGAAGGCCACCAGCTGGTCCCGTGCCTCGTGCTCGTCGGTGTCGGCGCCCCAGGTCATCGTGCCGAGCCCCAGCCGCGAGACCGACAGTCCGCTGCTCCCGAGGCGTCGCTGCTGCATGGCGCCACCGTAGCGATCCGCGTGCCGGTCATCCGCGCGACCCGCGCTGGCCTAGGCTCCCCGACGTGTCGGACCTGCTCGAAGCCCTGGTGCTGGGGGTGATCCAGGGACTCACGGAGTTCCTGCCGATCTCCAGCAGCGCTCACCTGCGGATCTTCCCCGAGCTGTTCGGGTGGGGCGACCCCGGCGCCGCGTTCACCGCGGTGGTGCAGATCGGGACCGAGCTGGCGGTGCTGATCTACTTCCGCCGCGACATCTGGAGGATCGGCTCCACCTGGGCGCGGTCGCTGGTCCGGCCCGAGCTGCGGGGCCGGCTCGACGCCCGGATGGGCTGGTACATCATCGTCGGGTCGCTGCCGATCGTCGTGCTCGGCGTGCTCTTCGAGGACGCCATCGACCGCCAGCTGCGCAGCCTGTGGATCATCGGCACCACCCTGATCGTGCTCGGGATCGTGCTCGGGCTGGCCGACCGCTTCGGTCGCGACGACCGCGGTCTGAACAAGCTCGGGCTCAGGCACGCGGTCCTGATGGGGGTGGCCCAGGCCGCGGCCCTCGTGCCGGGCGTCTCCCGCTCCGGGGCGACGATCTCGATGGGGCGAGCGCTCGGCTACGAGCGCGCCGACGCCACCCGGTACGCCTTCCTGCTGGCCATCCCGGCCGTGGTCGGTGCGGGCGTCTACAAGCTCAAGGACGTGCCCGGCTCGGAGAACCCGTACGGCTGGGGGCCGACGCTGCTGGCCACGGTGGTCTCGTTCGTGGTCGGCTACGCCGCCATCGCCTGGTTGCTGCGCTACGTCTCGACCCGCTCCTACACCCCGTTCGTGGTGTACCGCGTGCTGCTCGGGGTCGGGGTGCTGCTGCTGGTGGCCTTCGGGGTGCTCCAGCCCTGAGCCGCTGCGCCGACCGGACCCCTCAGAGCCAGCCGGACCGCTTGAAGAACCACCACAGCGCGCCGGCGACCCCGGTCATCAGCAGCAGCGCCCAGGCGTACCCGTAGGTCCAGTGCAGCTCGGGCATGTGGTCGAAGTTCATCCCGTAGATGCCCGCGATCAGCGTGGGCACCACGACGATCGCGGCACCCGCGGAGATCTTGCGCATGTCGTCGTTCTGCTGCACCGAGATGCGGGCCAGCGAGGCGTCGAAGGCGGTGGAGAGCAGCGAGTCGAGGCCGTCGACGGCCTCGGCGGCCTGCGCCAGGTGGTCGGAGACGTCGCGGAAGAACGGGGACGCCTCGTGCGTGATGCCGCGGACCTCGCCGGTGGCGAAGCGGCGCATCGGGTCACGCAGCGGGAGCACCGCCCGACGCACCTCGCTGATCTCGCGCTTCAGGACGTAGATCCGGGTGGAGTCGTCGGTGCGGGCGGGGGAGAAGACCGAGGCCTCCACCTCGTCCACGTCGACCTCGAGCGCGTCCACGACGCTCATGTAGTCGTCCACGACCTGGTCGCACACGGCGTAGACCACCGCGGAGGGGCCGTGGGTGAGGACCTGCTCCGCGCCCTCGAGATAGCTGCGCGCGGCCTGGAGTCCCGAGCCGTCGCCGTGGCGGACGGTCACCACGAAGTGCGTGCCGACGAACAGGCTGATCTCGCCGGTCTCCACGGCGTCGTCCTCGTCGACGTACCAGAGCGTCTTGAGCACCAGGAAGAGCCCGTCGCCGTAGCGCTCCAGCTTGGGCCGCTGGTGCGCCGTGACGGCGTCCTCGACCGCCAGGGGGTGCAGGTCGAAGGCCTCGGCGACGCGGGCCAGCTCCTCGGCCGTCGGGTCGTGCAGCCCGATCCAGACGAAGTCGTGCGCACCGTCGACCACCGAGCGCAGGGCACCGTAGTCGTGCGGCTCGACGTCGAGCTCCTGGCGGCACCCGTCGCGGTAGACGGCGCTGTCGACGATCACCGGGCCACGGTAGGTCAGCGCCCGCGCACGGGCGCCTAGGCTCGCTGCCATGGCCACCGTCATCCTCGTCCGTCACGGCCGCACCAGCGCGAACGCCAGCGGCACCCTGGCGGGACGGACCCCCGGGGTGCGGCTCGACCCGACCGGGGTCGCCCAGGCGCGCCGCACCGCGGAGCGGCTCGCGCCGGTCCCGCTGGCCGGGGTGGTCAGCAGCCCGTTGGAGCGGTGCAAGCAGACCGCCCGCGAGATCCTGCGCGCCCGACCGGCGGAGGGCCCCGAGGTCCCGCTGAGCACCGACCGGGGCCTGGTCGAGTGCGACTACGGCGACTGGCAGGGCCGGGCGCTGAAGGACCTGGCCCAGGAGCCCCTGTGGTCGACGGTCCAGTCGCAGCCGTCCGCGGCGACCTTCCCCGGCGGGGAGTCGCTGGGGGCGATGCAGGCGCGGGTCGTGGCCGCGGTACGCCGCCACGACGCCGCGGTCACCGCCAGCCACGGCGACGGCGGCGTGTGGGTGGCGGTCAGCCACGGCGACCTGATCAAGGCCGTGCTGGCCGACGCCCTGGGGATGCACCTGGACCTGTTCCAGCGGATCACCGTCGACCCGGCCTCGGTCTCGATCGTGCGCTACACCGGCAGCCGGCCGTACGTCGTGGCCTCCAACACCCACGCGGGGGACCTGTCCTGGATGGCGCCCGCGCCGCAGCAGGGGGACGGGTCGGCCGGGGACGCCCCGGACGCCGCGGACGCCGCGGTCGGCGGGGGCGCGGGCCCGGGCTGACGCGACCACCCTGAAGGCAGGTCCTAGGGTGAGGGCATGCCCCTCGTCCACGGCTTCGACCCCCCCGAGCGCTTCGTCGCCGGCACCGTCGGGGAACCGGGCTCGCGCACCTTCTTCCTCCAGGCCCGCTCCGGCCCGCGGCTGGTGAGCGTCGCCCTGGAGAAGCAGCAGGTCGCCGCCCTCGCCGAGCGGGTCGACGAGCTGCTCGACGAGGTGATGTCCAGCGAGAGCACCGAGGGCGTGGTGCCCGCGGTCGCGCCCGTCGCGCTGGAGGACAGCGCGCCGCTCGAGCAGCCGATCGAGGAGGAGTTCCGCGCCGGCACGATGACGCTGTCGTGGGACCCCGACGACGAGCGGGTCGTGATCGAGGTCTTCCCGTTCGCCGAGGTCACGGTGACCGGGCCCGAGCAGGTCGAGGACGACGCCGAGGAGCCCGAGCCCGACGAGATGATGCTCGTGCGCCTCGAGCCCGGCACCGCCCGTGCCTTCGTCAAGCGCACCGAGCAGGTCCTGGAGGCCGGCCGGCCGTCCTGCCCGTTCTGCGGCGTCCCGGTGGACCCCGACGGCCACCTGTGCGTGCGCGCGAACGGGTTCAAGCGCCGCGACCCCGCGTGAGCTGCGCGTGAGCGACGCCCCGGAGGAGCAGCCGGTCCCGGAGGGCGACCTGGCGCTGCACGGTCGGATCATGCCGGCCTCGAACGCGACGTTCCTCGGCGACCTCGCCGGGGTCCAGGTGGTCTACAAGCCCGCCGCCGGTGAGCGGCCGCTGTGGGACTTCCCCGACGGCACCCTGGCCGACCGCGAGGTCGCCTCCTACCTGGTCTCCCGGGCCACCGGCTGGGACGTCGTGCCGCAGACGTGGCTGGCCGAGGGCCCGCACGGCCGCGGCATGATGCAGCGCTGGCAGGAGCCCGACCCGGAGCAGGGCGCGGTCACCATCGTCGGCGAGGGCGAGGTGCCCCCAGGCTTCCTGTCGGTCTTCGACGGCCTCGACGAGCGGGACCGCGCGGTCACCCTGGTGCACGAGGACACCGCCGCCCTGCGCCGGATGGCGGTGTTCGACGTGCTGGTCAACAACGCCGACCGCAAGGGCGGGCACGTGCTCGAGATGACCGGCGGCCACCGCTACGGCGTGGACCACGGCGTCGCGCTGCACCACGAGCACAAGCTGCGCACGGTGCTGTGGGGCTGGCGCGGCGAGCCGCTGGACGAGGAGGAGGTCTCCGGGGTGCTGCGCGTGCGCGAGGCCCTCGACGGCTGGCTGGGCGCGGCCCTGGCCGACCACCTGACGGACCTGGAGATCGCCACCGTCGACCGGCGCGCCCGCCGGCTGCTGGACCGCGGCTGCTTCCCCGCGCCGCGGGGGGAGTACCCCGCGATCCCGTGGCCACCGTTCTGACCCCGGGCCTCTAGGCTGCGCGCATGCGTTCCTGGTCTGCCCCCGCGGTGCCCCCCCTGCCCGCCGCCGGCCCGCCGGTCGCGGTCCACGACACCGCCACCGGCCGCCTGCAGACCCCGTCGCCCCAGCACGGTCCCGCCCGCCTCTACGTCTGCGGCATCACGCCGTACGACGCGACGCACCTCGGCCACGCGGCCACCTACGTCGGCTTCGACCTGCTCAACCGGGCCTGGCGCAGCGCCGGGCGCGACGTGGCGTACGTCCAGAACGTCACCGACGTCGACGACCCGCTGCTCGAGCGCGCGACCAAGGTCGGCACCGACTGGCGCGAGCTGGCCGAGCGCGAGACCCAGCTGTTCCGCGAGGACATGGCGGCGCTGCGGGTGCTGCCCCCGGACGACTTCGTGGGCGCGGTGGAGTCGATCCCGCTCGTGGTGACCATGATCGGGCAGCTCCAGGACGCCGGTGCGGTGTACGCCGTCGACGGCGACCTGTACCACCGCGTGGGCTCCGACCCGGCGTTCGGCGAGGAGTCCGGGCTGGACCGCGACACCATGCTGGCGCTGTTCGGCGAGCGTGGCGGCGACCCGGACCGGCCCGGCAAGGAGGACCCCCTGGACCCCGTCGTCTGGCGGGCCGAGCGGCCGGGGGAGCCGGCCTGGCCCAGCCCGTTCGGGCCCGGGCGCCCCGGCTGGCACGTCGAGTGCGCCGCGATCGCCACCGAGCACCTCGGGGGTGCGATCGAGGTCCAGGGCGGCGGCAGCGACCTGGTCTTCCCGCACCACGAGATGTGCGCCGGGCACGCGCAGGTCGTACACCCCGGGACCGCGTTCGCGCAGACCTACGTCCACGCCGGGATGGTCGCCTACGACGGCGAGAAGATGTCGAAGTCGCGCGGCAACCTGGTCTTCGTCTCCGCCCTGCGCAACAGCGACGTCGACCCGATGGCGATCCGGCTGACCCTGCTGCGGCACCACTACCGCTCGGACTGGGAGTGGACCGACGCCGAGCTCTTCGACGCCGTCGACACGCTGGCCGGGTGGCGCCGGGCCCTGGCGCTCGGCGCGGGCGCGCCGGCGCTGCCCGTGGTCGAGGAGGTGCTGGCGGCCCTCGCGCACGACCTGGACGCCCCGACGGCCGTCGCCGCGGTGCAGCGCTGGGTCGACGCGACCCTGGGCACCGTCGGCCTGGCCGACACCGCCGACCCGCAGGCGGCCGGGACCCTGCACGTGCTGCTCGACGCGGCGCTGGGCCTCAGCCTCTAGCCGGGCGGCGGGTCAGCCGTCCTCGCGGCGCCGCTTCAGGTAGCGCTCGAACTCGCGGGCGATGGCCTCACCGGAGGCCTCGGGCAGGTCGGTGGTGTCGCGGGTCTCCTCGAGGCTGCGCACGTAGTCGGCGATCTCCTCGTCGTCCTCGGCGAGCTCGTCGACGCCGCGCTCCCACGCGCGGGCCTCCTCGGCGAGGTCCTCGAGCGGGATCGAGACCTCCAGCAGCTCCTCGAGCTGCCCGATCAGCGCCAGCGTGGCCTTGGGGCACGGCGGCTGCGCGACGTAGTGGGGCACCGCGGCCCAGTACGACACCGAGGGCACGTCCAGCTTGACGCAGGAGTCCTGGAAGACGCCGACGATGCCGGTGGGGCCCTCGTACGTCGACTGCTCCAGGCGCAGCCGGTCCACCAGCTCGGGCTCGGTCGCGGTGCCGCTGACCGGCACCGGGCGGGTGTGCGGGGTGTCGGCCAGCAGCGCCCCCAGGGTCACCACCAGCTCGCCCCCCAGCTCGTCGATCGCGCTCAGCAGCTCGGCGCAGAACTGGCGCCACCGCATGTTGGGCTCGATCCCGCGGACCAGGATGACGTCGCGGTCGAGGTCCGGGGGCGAGGCCACCGCGATCTGCGTCGTCGGCCAGGTCAGCCGGCGGAACCCGGTCTCGTCGCTGCCGACGTAGGGCCGGTTGACCTGGAAGTCGTAGAACTCCTCCGGGTCGATCGCCCCCACGATCCGGGCACCCCACACGTGCATCAGGTGGTCCACCACGGCGGAGGCGGACTCGGCGGCGTCGTTCCACCCCTCGAAGGCCGCGATCACCACGGGGTCCACCAGGTCGGTGGTGTGCGAGATCTCGATCACCGCCCCACCCTAGGAGACGGGCCGCCACGATTGCGGCGGGCGCCACCCCTGGTGACACGATGGACCTCCGGTGAGACGCAGGTCCACCAGGTGAGAACCGTACGAGAGGAGCCCGGGTGCCTTCCAGCGACACGGCCAGCGAGACCGAGACCGGGGACCGGACCGGGGTGCCTGCCGCGCGGGTCGACCAGCCGGACCACCGGCCCGACGCGACCGAGGCGCTCGAGGCGGTGCTGCGCGAGCGGATCCTCGTCGTCGACGGGGCCATGGGCACCGCGATCCAGCGCGACCGGCCCGACGAGGCCGGCTACCGCGGGGACCGGTTCGCCGACTGGCACCGCGACCTGCAGGGCAACAACGACCTGCTCACCCTGACCCAGCCCCGGATCATCGGCGACATCCACCGCGAGTACCTCCTCGCCGGGGCCGACCTGGTGGAGACCAACACCTTCAACGCGAACGCGATCTCCCTGGCCGACTACGGCATGGAGGACCTCGCCTACGAGCTCAACCTGGAGTCGGCGCGCCTGGCCCGCACGATCTGCGACGAGGTCACCGCGACCGATCCCACGCGGCCCCGCTACGTCGCCGGCGCGCTCGGGCCGACCACGCGCACGGCCTCCATCAGCCCCGACGTCAACGACCCCGGCGCGCGCAACGTGCAGTTCGACGACCTGGTCGCGGCCTACACCACCGCCGTGCACGGCCTGCTCGACGGCGGCTCGGACGTGGTGTTCGTCGAGACCATCTTCGACACGCTCAACGCCAAGGCCGCGATCTACGCGATCGAGGAGGTCTTCGCCGCCGAGGGCCGGCGCTGGCCGGTCGTGATCTCCGGGACGATCACCGACGCCTCGGGGCGCACGCTGTCGGGCCAGACCGCGGAGGCGTTCTGGAACTCGGTGCGCCACGCGCAGCCGCTGCTGGTGGGGCTGAACTGCGCGCTGGGCGCGCAGGAGATGCGTCCGCACCTCGTCGAGCTGTCCCGGATCGCCGACACCTTCGTGCACGCCTACCCCAACGCGGGGCTGCCGAACGCCTTCGGGGAGTACGACGAGGCCTCCCACGAGACCGCCGCGATCCTGCGGGAGTTCGCCGAGGCCGGCCTGCTGAACATGGTCGGCGGGTGCTGCGGCACCACGCCCGAGCACATCGGCGCGGTCGCCCGCGCCGTCGAGGGGCGCCCGCCGCGGGAGGTCGCCGGGGTCCGCCCGGCGCTGCGTCTCTCCGGCCTCGAGCCGTTCACCGTCGAGGACGACAGCCTGTTCGTGAACGTCGGCGAGCGCACCAACATCACCGGCTCCGCGCGGTTCCGCAACCTGATCAAGGACGGCGACTACGACACCGCCCTCGCCGTGGCCGTGCAGCAGGTCGAGAGCGGCGCGCAGGTCATCGACGTCAACATGGACGAGGGCATGATCGACGGGGTGGCGGCGATGGACCGCTTCCTGAAGCTGGTCGCCGCCGAGCCCGACATCTGCCGCGTCCCGGTGATGGTCGACTCCTCGAAGTTCGAGGTGATCGAGGCCGGCCTGAAGTGCGTGCAGGGCAAGTCCATCGTGAACTCGATCTCCATGAAGGAGGGCGAGGAGAAGTTCCGCGAGCAGGCCCGGGTCGTGCGTCGGCACGGAGCCGCCGCGGTGGTGATGGCCTTCGACGAGGACGGGCAGGCCGACAACCTCGAGCGCCGCAAGGCGATCTGCGAGCGCGCCTACCGGATCCTGGTCGACGAGGTCGGGTTCCCGGCCGAGGACATCATCTTCGACCCGAACGTGTTCGCGGTGGCCACCGGCATCGAGGAGCACGCGTCGTACGGCCGCGACTTCATCGAGGCGACCCGCTGGATCAAGCAGAACCTCCCGGGCGCGAAGGTGTCCGGCGGCATCTCCAACGTCTCCTTCTCCTTCCGGGGCAACAACCCGGTCCGCGAGGCCATCCACGCGGTGTTCCTGTTCCACGCCATCGAGGCCGGGCTGGACATGGGCATCGTCAACGCCGGCGCGCTCGTGGTCTACGACCAGGTCGAGCCCGAGCTGCGCGAGCGGATCGAGGACGTCGTGCTCGACCGGCGCCCCGACGCCGCCGAGCGGCTGCTGGAGGTCGCCGAGGCGCACAACCTCCAGGGCGAGGTCGCCGAGGCCGCGGCCGAGGAGTGGCGCTCCCTGCCGGTGGGGGAGCGGATCACCCACGCCCTCGTCAAGGGCATCGACGCCCACGTGCAGCCCGACACCGAGGAGCTGCGCGCCGAGATCGAGGCCCGCGGCGGACGACCGATCGAGGTCATCGAGGGCCCGCTGATGTCGGGCATGGACGTCGTCGGGGACCTGTTCGGCGCGGGCAAGATGTTCCTGCCCCAGGTGGTGAAGTCGGCGCGGGTGATGAAGAAGGCCGTGGCCTACCTGATCCCGTTCATCGAGCAGGAGAAGCGCGACAACCCGGCCCTGGCCACCGCCAAGGAGACCAACGGGACCATCGTGATGGCCACCGTGAAGGGCGACGTCCACGACATCGGCAAGAACATCGTCGGCGTGGTCCTGCAGTGCAACAACTACGAGGTCATCGACCTGGGCGTGATGGTGCCCGCGCAGAAGATCCTGGACACCGCGCACGAGGTCGGCGCCGACATCGTGGGGCTCTCCGGCCTGATCACCCCGTCGCTGGACGAGATGGTCACCCTGGCCACCGAGATGCAGCGCCAGGGCCTGACCATCCCGCTGCTGATCGGCGGCGCGACGACCTCGCGCGCGCACACCGCGGTCAAGGTCGACCCGAAGTACGACGGCCCGGTGGTCTGGGTCAAGGACGCCTCGCGCTCCGTGCCCACCGCCGCCGCCCTGCTCAGCCCGGAGCGTCGCGAGAAGCTGATGGCCGAGGTGAAGGCCGACTACGACTCGCTGCGCACGCGCCACGCCGGCAAGGGGACCCGCCGCCTGCTGCCGTTCGAGGACGCCCGGGCCGACGCCACGCCCGTCGACTGGGACGACCACGACGTCCCGCTGCCGCGCACGCCGGGCGTGCACGTGCTGGAGGCCTACGACCTGTCCGAGCTGCGCGAGTACATCGACTGGCAGCCGTTCTTCAACGCCTGGGAGATGAAGGGTCGCTTCCCCGACATCCTGAACAACCCGACGACCGGGGAGACCGCGCGCAGGCTCTACGACGACGCGCAGGAGATGCTCGACCGGGTCGTCGACGAGAAGTGGCTGACCGCCCGCGGGGTGTACGGGCTGTTCCCGGCCAACGCCGACGGCGACGACGTCGTGGTGTGGGCCGACGACGACCGGCAGGAGCGGCGCGCGGTCCTGCACCAGCTGCGCCAGCAGGGCGAGCACCGTGCGGGCGTGCCGCACCGGTCGCTGGCGGACTACGTCGCACCCGTGGGCACCGGGCTGGCCGACCACGTCGGCGCCTTCGCGGTGACGGCCGGGATCGGGATGCGCGAGCGCGTCGAGGCCTACCAGGCCGACCAGGACGACTACAACGCGATCCTGCTCGAGTCCCTGGCCGACCGGCTCGCGGAGGCGTTCGCCGAGCGCCTGCACCAGCGGGTCCGCACGGAGTTCTGGGGCCACGCCGACGACGCGGGGCTCTCGAACGAGGACCTGATCGCCGAGAAGTACGCCGGCATCCGGCCCGCCCCCGGCTACCCCGCCTGCCCCGACCACACCGAGAAGCTGACGATCTGGGAGCTGCTCGACGCCGAGCAGGCGACCGGGATCACCCTGACGGAGTCCATGGCGATGTGGCCGGGCGCCTCGGTGTCGGGGGTCTACTACAGCCACCCGGCCGCGCAGTACTTCGTGGTGGGCCGGATCGGGCGCGACCAGGTCGCCGACTACGCCGAGCGCAAGGGCTGGAGCCTGACCGAGGCCGAGCGGTGGCTCTCGCCCAACCTCGGCTACGACCCGGATGACTGACCTGCCCGCGGCCGTCCTGTGGGACATGGACGGCACCCTGGTCGACACCGAGCCGTACTGGATCGAGACCGAGCAGGAGCTGGCGCTCCGCCACGGCGCGACCTGGACCCACGACGACGCCATGGCCCTGGTCGGCAGCGACCTGATGGACTCCGGGGCCTACATCCGTGAGCGGATGGGCCTGGACCTGACCCCGCTGGCCATCGTCGAGCTGCTGCTGGACGGCGTGACCGCGAAGGTGGCGCAGGACGTGCCGTGGCGCCCGGGGGCGCGTGAGCTGCTCGCGGCCCTGGCCGACCGTGACGTCCCGTGCGTGCTGGTGACGATGTCGTGGCGGCGCTTCGTCGACCCGGTCCTGGAGCAGCTGCCGCCGGGCTCCTTCGCCCACGTGGTGACCGGGGACGAGGTCCCGCGCGGCAAGCCGCACCCGGACCCGTACCTCCGGGCGGCGGCGCTGCTGGGTCTCGACCCGCGCGAGTGCGTGGCGATCGAGGACTCCCCGACGGGTGCGGCCTCCGCGGCGGCGGCGGGGTGCCCGGTCCTGGTGGTGCCCCACCACGTGCCGGTCCCGCCGGCCCCGCACCTGTTCTTCACCGACACCCTCGCCGGGCTGAACCCACCGGACCTCGTGACGCTGACCCGCGGCGCGGTCTAGGACCTCCCTCGGGCGCCGGCGCCGGATCGTTGTCGAACCGCGACCCGGCGCGACGTCGCTGCCTGGTGACCCGGGACACCTCGCGCGCTAGTGTCCCGCAGGATCTGTCTCGTCATCCGGACGGGACGCGAAGATGTGAGGTGTCCCGTGCGACTCGCACCAATTCCCACGCGCAGCAGCCTGATCGGTCTCGCTGCCACCGCGCTCGTCCTGTCCGGATGTGCTCAGAGCGACCGTGAGGAGAGCGAGGGCAGCGGCGGCAGCGAGCAGACCGGCGGCACCTTCCTCTTCGCCGGCTCCGCCGAGCCGGTCACCCTGGACCCGTTCTTCGCCTCCGACGGCGAGAGCTTCCGCGTCGCCCGACAGATGTTCGAGGGCCTGGTCGGCACCGAGCCGGGCACCGCGGACCCCGCGCCCCTGCTGGCCACCGGCTGGGAGCCCTCCGAGGACGGGCTGAGCTACACCTTCGCCCTCCAGGACGGCGTCACCTTCCACGACGGCACGCCCTTCGACGCCGAGGCCGTCTGCGCCAACTTCGAGCGCTGGTACACCATGCCCCGCTCGGCGCAGACCGAGGACCTCACCTACTACTACATCTCGCTCTTCCGCGGCTTCGCCTCCGGTCCGAAGGCGGGGGACGCCGTCTACGAGTCCTGCTCGGCCGACGACGAGCTCACCGCCACGGTGACGCTGACCAAGCCGTTCGCCGGCTTCATCGCCGCGCTCTCGCTGCCGGCCTTCTCGATGCAGAGCCCGACCGCGCTCGAGGAGTACCAGGACGACGCCGCCGGCAACCCCCGCAACAGCGAGTACTCCACGGAGCGCCCGACCGGCACCGGTCCGTTCAAGCTCGACTCGTGGGACCGCGGCCAGCAGGTCACCCTGGCCCGCAACGACGACTACTGGGGCGACGTGGCCCTGGTCGACGAGGCCGTCGTGGTCGCGATCGAGGACCCGACCGCCCGCGCGGACGCGCTGCGCAGCGGTGAGATCGACGGCTACGACCTCGTCGGTCCCGCCGACGTCGCCCCGCTCGAGGAGGAGGGCTTCCAGGTCGTCGACCGCGACCCCTTCAACGTGCTGTACCTCGGGATGAACCAGAAGCAGGAGCCGCTCGACGACCCGATGGTGCGTCAGGCCATCGCGCACGCGCTGAACATCCCCGAGATCATCAGCGCCTCGATGCCCGAGGGCACCGTCCCGGCGACGCAGTTCGTGCCCGACATCGTGATGGGCTTCAACCCCGACGTCACCCAGTACGAGTACGACCCCGAGCTGGCCCAGCAGATGCTGGCCGACGCCGGCGCCGACGGCGCCACCATCGAGTTCAACTACCCGACCGGGGTCAGCCGGCCGTACATGCCCCAGCCCGAGGACACCTTCAACGTGGTGCGCTCGCAGCTCGAGGCCGTCGGCCTGGAGGTCAAGCCCACGGCCGACGCGTGGAGCCCGGACTACCTGGAGAAGATCCAGGGCACCGACGAGCACGGACTGCACCTGCTCGGCTGGACCGGCGACTACAACGACACCGACAACTTCCTCGGGGTCTTCTTCGGGGCCGAGACCCAGGAGTGGGGCTTCGACAACCCCGAGCTGTTCGACGCGCTGAGCGAGGCCCGCGGCCTGGCGACCCCCGAGGAGCAGGAGCCGCTCTACGAGGACATCAACGCCGAGATCATGGACTACCTGCCGGGCGTCCCGCTGGCGCACCCCGTCCCGTCGCTGGCCTTCGGCCCGGGCATCGACGGGTACCAGCAGAGCCCCGTCCAGGACGAGGTCTGGAACGCGGTCTCGGTCGAGGAGTGACCCGGGGCTGACCCCCGTACCGTCCCTCCCTGACCCGAAGGTCGTCGATGCTGCGATTCGCCCTCCGGAGGCTGGCCCTGCTCGTGCCGGTCCTCTTCGGACTCTCCGTGCTGCTGTTCGCCTGGGTGCGAGCACTGCCCGGTGACCCCGCCCGCTCCCTGCTGGGGGAGAGGGCCACCCCGGAGGCGATCGAGGCCATCAACGAGGCCTACGGCTTCGACCAGCCCCTCCTGCAGCAGTACCTGACCTACGTCAAGGCGCTGCTGCAGGGGGACTTCGGCAGCTCGATCCAGAGCGGCCAGGACGTCCTGGCCACCTTCGCGGACCGGTTCCCGGCCACGATCGAGCTGGCGCTGACCGCGATGCTGTTCGCGATCGTGGTCGGCGTCCCGCTCGGCTACCTCGCCGCCCGCAACCAGGGCCGGCTGCTCGACACCGCGGTCGTCTCGGGCTCGCTGCTCGGCGTGGCGACCCCGGTGTTCTTCCTGGCCATCCTGCTCAAGCTGGTCTTCGCCGAGTGGCTCGGGTGGCTGCCGACGGCGTTGCGGCAGGACCCCCGCATCGACGCCACCCACATCACCAACTTCTACGTGCTCGACGGCTTCCTGACGCGTGAGTACGACGCCGCGTGGGACGCCATGCTGCACCTGGCGCTGCCGGCGATCGCGCTGGGCACGATCCCGCTGGCGATCATCGTGCGGATCACGCGTGCCTCGGTGGCCGAGGTGCTGCACGAGGACTACGTGCGCACCGCCGAGTCCAAGGGGCTGTCCCGGGGCACGATCAGCCGGCGGCACGTGCTGCGCAACGCCCTGCTGCCGGTGGTCACCACGATCGGGCTCCAGGCCGGCCTGCTGCTGTCGGGGGCGGTGCTCACCGAGACGGTGTTCGGCTTCAACGGCATCGGCAGCTACCTGTTCGAGGCCATCACCCGACGCGACTTCCCCGTCCTGCAGGGGTTCATCATCTTCATCGCCATCATCTACTCGCTGATCAACCTGGTCGTGGACCTGCTGTACGGCGTCATCGACCCGAGGGTGAGGGTCTCGTGAGCGTCACCCTGCCCCCCGCGGCCGGCCCGGTGGGCTCATCCGGCGGCGACCCCGCCGGTGCGCCCGGGCCCCTGGTCGGCGACCAGCCCGGCGTGGGCCTGTGGCGCGGCGCGTTCCGCCGGCTGCGCCGCAACCCGACCGCGATCGCCGGCGCGGCCATCATCGTGCTGTTCGTGCTGGTCGCGATCTTCGCGCCGCTGCTGACGTCGTACCAGCCCGGTGCCGCCGAGGACGCCGGCAAGGTCACCCCGCTCGCGGTGCCGGGCCCGTCCGAGGACCACTGGCTCGGTGTGGACCGCTACGGCTCCGACATGTGGACCCAGCTGGTCTACGGCGCGCGGCAGTCCCTGCTCTACGGCGTGGTCTCCACGGCCATCGGCCTCACCCTCGGCGCCGGGCTCGGCGCCCTCGCCGGCGGCTTCGGCGCGCTCGGCGGCCGGGTCGGCGGATGGGTCGACAACGCGGTCATGCGCTTCGTGGACATCATGCTCTCGGTGCCGAGCCTGCTGCTGGCGGTGAGCATCGTCGCGGTCCTCGGCCAGAACGCGTACGCGGTGATGATCGCCATCGGGGTCGCCCAGGTGCCGATCTTCGCCCGGCTGCTGCGCGGCTCGATGCTGTCCCAGGGCAAGGCCGACTACGTGCTGGCCGCCGGGGCCCTCGGGCTCCGGAAGCGACGGATCGTGGCCGGGCACATGGTGCCCAACGCGATCGGGCCCACCATCGTGCAGGCGACGCTGAACCTCGCGACCGCGATCATCGAGGTCGCCGCCCTGTCCTACCTGGGCCTGGGGGAGTCCGACCCCGCCGTCGCGGAGTGGGGCCGGATGCTCGTCGCGGCGCAGGAGCGCTTCGACTCCGCCGCCCGCCTCGCCCTGCTGCCCGGCTTCGCGATCGCCATCACCGCCCTCGGCTTCACGCTGCTCGGCGAGGCGATGCGCGAGGCCCTCGACCCACGGACCCGGAGGTGACCCCGGTGAGCGCCACGCCCCCCGCGTCCACGCCAGCACCTGCCGCACGACCGGCCGCCGCCGACGAGCCGCTGCTCGACGTGCGCGACCTGCGGATCGCCTTCGGCGGGCGCGGTCGACGCGACGCCGTCGCCGTCGACGAGGTGTCCTTCACCGTCCGTCCCGGGCAGCACGTCGGCCTGGTCGGGGAGTCCGGCAGCGGCAAGTCCGTGACCTCCCTGGCGGTGATGGGCCTGCTGCCGAAGCGTTCGGCGCGCGTGTCCGGCGAGGTGCTGTTCCGGGGCCGGGACCTGCTCGGGCTGGACGCGAAGGCGATGGCGAAGCTGCGGGGCCGCGAGATCGCGATGGTCTTCCAGGACCCGATGACCTCGCTGAACCCCGTCGTCACGGTCGGGGTGCAGCTGCGGGAGGTGCTGCGCGCGCACCTCGACGTGGACAAGGGCGAGGCCGACGACCGGGCCCGGGCGCTGCTGGAGAAGGTCGGGATCCCCGACCCGGGCCGCCGGCTCCGGGAGTACCCGCACCAGCTGTCGGGCGGCATGCGCCAACGGGTCCTGATCGCCATCGCGCTGGCCTGCGAGCCGCAGCTGCTGATCGCCGACGAGCCGACCACGGCGCTCGACGTCACCATCCAGGCCCAGGTGCTCGAGGTGCTGAAGGACCTCGTCGCCGACACGGGCGCGGCGCTGCTGATGATCACCCACGACCTCGGGGTCGTCGCGGGGCTGTGCGACGAGGTCAACGTCATGTACTCCGGACGGATCGTGGAGAAGGCCCGCCGCGGGCCGCTCTTCGCCCGCCCACGCCACCCGTACACCGCGGGCCTGCTGGCCAGCATCCCTCGCCTGGACCTCCCGCGCGGCTCGGCGCTGACCCCGATCCCCGGTTCGCCGACGAACACCCTGCCCTGGACCGAGGGCTGCGCCTTCGCGCCGCGGTGCTCGCACGTCCAGGACCGGTGCCGCAGCGAGGCGCCCCGGCTCGAGACCGACGACGAGCGCGCGCTGCGCTGCTTCAACCCGGTGGAGCAGCCGGCCGCCCCCCGACCCGCAGGAGCCGTCACGTGAGCACCGCCGACAGCCCGTCCGACGCCCTGCTCTCGGTGCGCGGGCTGACGGTGCACTTCCCGATCAAGGGCGGTGTCTTCGGCGGCCGCACCGTGGGGGCCGTGCGCGCCGTCGACGGCGTCGACCTCGACGTCCGGGCGGGCACGAGCCTCGGGCTGGTGGGGGAGTCGGGGTGCGGCAAGTCGACGTTCGGCCGCGCCGTGCTGCGGCTCAGCCCGATCACGGCCGGCACCGTGCACTTCGACGGCACGGACGTCTCGGCGCTGTCGGGCGAGCAGCTGCGGGCCTCGCGCAAGCACATGCAGATGGTCTTCCAGGACCCGCTGGCCAGCCTCAACCCGCGGCAGAGCGTCGAGACGATCCTCACCGAGCCGCTGCGGGCCCACGGGATCGCCTTCGACAGGAGGACCCGGGTCGGTGAGCTCCTCGACCAGGTCGGCCTGCCGGGGTCGGCGTCGCAGAAGTACCCGCACGAGTTCTCCGGCGGTCAGCGTCAGCGGATCGGGATCGCCCGGGCCCTCGCGCTCGAGCCGCGCTTCATCATCGCCGACGAGCCGGTCTCGGCCCTCGACGTCTCCGTGCAGGCGCAGGTGCTCAACCTGCTGGAGGAGCTCCAGCGTCAGCTGGGCCTGACCTACCTGGTGATCGCGCACGACCTCGCGGTGGTGCGCCACGTCAGCGACGAGGTGGCGGTGATGTACCTCGGGTCGATCATCGAGCAGGCCGGGTCCGACGACCTCTACGAGGAGCCGCTGCACCCGTACACGCGCTCGCTGATGTCGGCCGTCCCGGTGCCGGACCCCGAGATCGAGGACCGACGGGAGCGGATCCTGCTCCAGGGCGACCTGCCCTCGCCGGCCGACCCGCCGTCCGGGTGCCGCTTCCACACGCGCTGCCCGTTCAAGCAGCCCACGCGCTGCGACACCGAGCGCCCCGCGCTGCTCGAGCTGCGCCCCGGCCACCGGGTCGCGTGCCACTACGTCGAGGAGATCGCCCGCGGCGAGATCACCGCCCACCAGCTCACCGCCGAGGACGTCGCCGCCCGGGCGTAGGCGTGCGGGGCCGCGGTGGTCCCGGTGGTCGTCTCGAGACCAGTCCGGTGTCGATGTGTGATCCGTGCGCACGGGGTGGATGCAGACCGCACATCGACCGGTCCGGGCGGTCGGTCCCTGCCCTCGAGGCGGGTGCTAGTCCTCCGGCAGGGGCGGGGGAGTGCCGCCGAACTCCGGGCACAGCGCCTGGAAGGAGCACCAGCCGCAGAGCGGGCCGCGGCGGGGGAGCCACTCGCCGCTCTCGCGGGCCGTGACGATCGCGCGCCACACCGCCTCGATCTTGCGCTCGGTGGCGAGCAGGTCGTCGACGTCGGGGTGGTAGCGCAGCACCTCGCCGTTGCCGAGGTAGACCAGCTGGAGCACGGCCGGGACCACGCCACGGGTGCGCCAGAGGACCAGGGCGTAGAACTTCATCTGGAACAGGGCCTTGGCCTCGTGCTGCGGCCCGGGCGCGCGACCGGTCTTGTAGTCGACGACCCGCAACGCCCCGTCGCGGGCGACGTCGAGGCGGTCGACGAACCCGCGCAGCAGCAGGCGGGACTCGGTGACGGTCTCGACGTAGAGCTCGCGCTCGGCGGGCTCGAGGCGGCGCGGGTCCTCGAGGGTGAACCAGCGGTCCAGCACGGTCGTGCACGACGCGAGCCAGGTCGTCACCTCCGGGCCGTCGCCCTCGAACAGCCCGGCGAGGGCCGGCTCGGCCTCGACGAGGACCTCCCAGGTCGGTGCGAGCATCCCGCGCGCCTGCTCGGGGGTCCGCTCCGGCGCCGGGTGGTCGAAGAGGTCCTCCAGCACCCGGTGCACCAGGGTGCCGCGGGCGGCGTCCAGCGACGGGGGCTCCGGCAGCCGGTCGACGGTGCGGAGCCGGTAGCGCAGGGGACAGGTCACGAAGTCGACCGCCCGGCTCGGTGACAGGGCGCCCACCACCTCGACGCCGTCGACGGGCGTCGAGCGCGCCTCGGCGGGCGAGACCGGCACGGGAGCGCTGGTGGTCACGGGTCTCCTCCCGGGTGCGGTGGTGGCGGGTCGTGCCCGAGCCTAGGCAGGGGCGCCGACACCCGACCGCGGGGCCCGCCCCGGTAGGTTCTGCGCGTGTCCGCCCCCGTCGCACCGCCGTCCGCACCGCGCCCGGCCGGGACCGTGCGGCTGGCCACGGTCGGCGGGACCCAGATCCTCGTGTCCTACACGACGCTGCTCTTCGCGGCGCTGTTCGCCGTCATCCTCGCCCCGCAGGTCGAGGCCGTACGACCCGGCCTGGGTCCGCTGCGCTACGTCGCGGGCGCGGCGTTCGCCGCCCTGCTCTACGTCGCGGTCCTGCTGCACGAGATCTCCCACGCCGTGGTCGCCCGCCGCTTCGGCACCGTCGTGCCCTCCATCACCCTGCACTTCCTGGGCGGGATGACCGCGGTCCAGGGCGAGGCGCGTTCCCCCCGCCAGGAGTTCTGGGTCGCGGTCGTCGGTCCGCTGACCTCGCTCGGGGTCGGAGGTGTCGCCTGGCTGGCCTACCAGCAGGCGGAGGGCGGGCTGGTGGGGCTGTTCCTCTTCGGCCTCGCCGCCGGCAACCTGCTGATCGGCGTGCTGAACCTCGTCCCCGGCCTGCCGCTCGACGGTGGACGCGTCTTCAAGGCGGTCGTCTGGAAGCTCTCCGGCAGCGCCCTGCGCGGTGTGGTCGCCGCGGCCTGGACCGGTCGCGCGACCGCCGTGCTCCTGCTGGTGTGGCCGGTGGCCGGGGAGGCCTTCCTCGGCCTCCGTCCGGGCATCACCGACTACGTGGTGTCCTTCCTGCTGGCCGCGTTCATCTGGACCACCGCGACCTCCGAGCTGGCCACGGCCCGGCTGCGCAGCAGGCTGCCGGCCCTGGAGGCCCGCCTGCTGGCCCGCCGCACCCTCAGCGTGCCGCCCGACCTCCCGCTCGCCGAGGCCGTGCGTCGGGCGCAGGAGATGCAGGCCGGCGGGATCGTGACGGTGACGCCCGACGGCGCCCCCGTCGGGGTGGTGAACGAGGCCGCGCTGGTCGCGACGCCCGAGGACCGACGCCCCTGGGTGCCGACCTCCAGCGTGACCCGTAGCCTCGAGCCCGGTCTCAGCCTCCCCGTCGGGCTGCGCGGCGAGGAGCTGGTCACCGCCCTCAACCGCGCACCCGCCCGGGAGTACCTGCTCGTGCAGGAGGACGGGTCGGTCTACGGCGTCCTGTCGCTGGCCGACGTCGATCGCGCCGTCCGCGGCGCCGGAGGAGCAACGTGAGCGAGCAGGACCCCGAGCAGGACCCCGCGCAGGACCCCGCGCAGGACAGCCGGCAGCAGGACAGTCCCGACGTCCCGCCCGAGGCGTGGGGCGGTGTGCACCGCGGCCCGCTGCGCACCGGCGAGTGGGTCCGCCTGGTCGACACCAAGGGCCGCAAGCACAACTTCGCCCTCGTGCCCGGGAAGAAGTTCTTCTCCAACAAGGGCTCGGTGGACCACGACGACATGATCGGTCGCGAGGAGGGGTTCACGCTGACCTCGACGGCCGGCGGGGAGTACCTCGTCTTCCGTCCGCTGCTCTCGGAGTTCGTGGTCTCGATGCCGCGCGGTGCGGCCGTGGTCTACCCGAAGGACGCCGCCCAGATCGTGGCGATGGCCGACATCTTCCCGGGCGCCGACGTCGTCGAGGCCGGGGTCGGGTCCGGTGCCCTGACCTGCTCGCTGCTGCGCGCCGTCGGCCCGTACGGCACGGTCACCTCCTACGAGCGGCGCGAGGAGTTCGCCGAGGTGGCCCGCCGCAACGTCGACCAGTTCTTCGGCGGCCCCGACGGCGCCAGCCACCCCGCCTGGTCGCTGCGGCCGGGCGACCTGGCCGAGGAGCTGCCGGCCTCGGGCGAGCGGTACGACCGGGTGATCCTCGACATGCTCGCGCCCTGGGAGTGCCTGGACGCCGCCGCCGGGGCGCTGCGCCCCGGGGGCATCGTGTGCGCGTACGTCGCGACCACCACCCAGCTGTCGAAGTTCACCGAGACGGTGCGGGTGCACGGCGGGTTCACCGAGCCGCACGCCTGGGAGTCGCTGGTGCGCGACTGGCACGTCGAGGGCCTCGCGGTGCGTCCGGGGCACTCCATGATCGGCCACACCGCCTTCCTGGTGACCGCGCGTCGGATGGCGCCCGGGCAGAGCCCGCCGCGCAAGCGCCGCCGCCCCGCCCCGGGGGCGTACGGCCCGGACTACGCCGGCCCGCGCCCCGCGGACGTCGCCGACCTGGGGGATCCGCCCGCCGGCGGATGATCCGACACCCCCGCGCGCGTACCCGGCCCCTCGGGTCGGGTGCCACGGGTAGGGTCGGCCGGACAGGAGGTGGGGCTCATGTCGAGCAGCGAATCAGGTCCCGACACCCCGGGCCGCGAGCGGGAGCAGCTGGTCAACCAGGTGCGGTACCTGGAGGCCGAGGTGGGCGAGCTGCGGCGGCGCCTCAGCGAGTCGCCCGGCACCTCGCGCGGGCTCGACCTGCGCCTGGCCGACGCCCAGCGCAACCTGGCCACGGTCACCGCGCAGAACGAGCGCCTGGCCGGGACCCTGCGCGAGGCGCGGGACCAGATCCTGAAGCTCAAGGAGGAGGTCGACCGGCTGGCGCAGCCACCGGCGGGTTTCGGCACCTTCCTGTCACGCAACGAGGACGACACCGTCGACGTCTTCACCGGCGGGCGCAAGCTGCGGGTGAGCGTCAGCCCGGCCGTGGAGCTCGACGACCTGCGCCGTGGCCAGGAGGTCATGCTCAACGAGGCGCTCAACGTCGTCGCCGCGCTCGACTTCGAGCAGGTCGGTGAGGTGGTGATGTTCAAGGAGCTGCTCGCCGACGGCGAGCGGGCCCTGGTGATCGCCAACGCCGACGAGGAGCGGGTCGTACGCCTGGCGCAGCCGCTGCGCGACGACACGATCCGGGCCGGCGACAGCCTGCTGCTGGACTCCCGGGCCGGGTACGTCTACGAGAAGGTGCCCAAGTCCGAGGTCGAGGAGCTCGTGCTCGAGGAGGTGCCCGACATCGCCTACGAGTCGATCGGGGGCCTGCGCGGGCAGATCGAGCAGATCCAGGACGCCGTGGAGCTGCCGTACCTGCACCCCGAGCTGTTCAAGGAGCACGAGCTCAAGCCGCCCAAGGGCGTGCTGCTGTACGGCCCGCCGGGGTGCGGCAAGACCCTCATCGCCAAGGCGGTCGCCAACTCGCTGGCCAAGAAGGTCGCGGCGCGGACGGGCGCGGAGGGCAAGTCGTACTTCTTGAACATCAAGGGCCCCGAGCTGCTCAACAAGTACGTCGGGGAGACCGAGCGCCACATCCGGCTGGTGTTCCAGCGGGCCCGGGAGAAGGCCAGCCAGGGCACGCCGGTCATCGTGTTCTTCGACGAGATGGACTCGCTGTTCCGCACCCGCGGCTCGGGGGTGTCCTCCGACGTGGAGAACACCATCGTCCCGCAGCTGCTCAGCGAGATCGACGGCGTCGAGACGCTGGAGAACGTGCTGGTGATCGGGGCCTCGAACCGCGAGGACATGATCGACCCCGCGATCCTGCGGCCGGGCCGGCTCGACGTGAAGATCAAGATCGAGCGGCCCGACGCCGAGTCGGCGCGCGACATCTTCTCCAAGTACCTCACCGCGACGCTGCCGCTGCACGCCGACGACCTCGCCGAGTTCGGCGGGGACCGCGAGGCGTGCGTGGGCGGGATGATCCGGGCGACCGTGGAGCGGATGTACAACGAGACCGAGGAGAACCGCTTCCTGGAGGTCACCTACGCCAACGGTGACAAGGAGGTCCTGTACTTCAAGGACTTCAACTCCGGCGCGATGATCCAGAACATCGTCGACCGGGCCAAGAA
This sequence comes from uncultured Actinomycetota bacterium, assembly GCA_963781475.1. Taxonomy (GTDB): domain Bacteria; phylum Actinomycetota; class Actinomycetes; order Propionibacteriales; family Nocardioidaceae; genus Nocardioides. The sequence continues at coordinate 82,584 of CAWAGJ010000008.1, forward strand.
GATGGCGATCAAGGACCTGCTCGACCACGGCCAGCGCGGGCTGCGGGTCTCGCACATGCTCCAGGCCTGCGTCGACGAGTTCAAGGAGAACGAGGACCTGCCCAACACCACCAACCCCGACGACTGGGCGCGGATCTCGGGCAAGAAGGGCGAGCGGATCGTGTTCATCCGCACCCTGATCACCGGCAAGCAGGGCACCGAGCCCGGTCGGTCCATCGACACGGTCAGCAACACCGGGCAGTACCTCTGACGTCGCCCGCGCGGTCCTGACCCGTGGGGGTCGGGGCCGCGTGGGCCGGAGGTCGGCGCGGCCCCCCGCCGTAGGCTGGCCCCATGAGCGTTCGTCGGGTGATGGGCACCGAGATCGAGTACGGCATCGCGGTCACCGGCCAGCCCTCGGCGAACCCGATGGTCAGCTCCTCGCAGGTGGTCAACGCCTACGCCTCGGCCACGGTGCGCGCCCGCCGCGCCCGGTGGGACTTCGAGGAGGAGTCGCCGCTGCGTGACGCCCGCGGCTACGACGTGTCCCGCCAGGTCGCCGATCCCAGCCAGCTCACCGACGAGGACCTCGGCCTGGCCAACGTGATCCTCACCAACGGCGCCCGGCTCTACGTCGACCACGCCCACCCCGAGTACGCCACGCCCGAGGTGACCACGCCCCTGGACGTCGTGCGCTGGGAGAAGGCCGGCGAGCAGGTGATGCTGGACGCCGCCCGGCGCGCCTCGACCATGCCCGGCGGTGCGCCGATCGTGCTCTACAAGAACAACACCGACGGCAAGGGTGCCTCCTACGGCGCCCACGAGAACTACCTGATGCGTCGCACGACGCCCTTCGCCGACATCGTGCGCCACCTGACCCCGTTCTTCGTCTCGCGGCAGGTCGTGTGCGGTGCGGGTCGGGTCGGGCGCGGCCAGGACGGGCGCGAGGACGGCTTCCAGGTCAGCCAGCGCGCCGACTTCTTCGAGGTCGAGGTCGGGCTGGAGACCACGCTGAAGCGGCCCATCATCAACACCCGCGACGAGCCGCACGCCGACCCCGACAAGTACCGGCGGCTGCACGTCATCATCGGCGACGCGAACCTGTCGGAGGTCTCGACGTTCCTCAAGGTCGGCACGACCTCGCTGGTGCTGGCGATGATCGAGGACGGGTTCCTCGGCCGGGAGCTGATGGTCTCCGGGCCGGTCGCCTCCCTGCGCGCGGTGTCCCACGACCCGACCCTCCGGCACCTGCTGACCCTGGCCGACGGGCGCCGGCTGACCGCGGTGCAGCTGCAGATGGAGTACCTCGACCTGGCCCGCAAGCACGTCGAGGACCGTCTCGGCGCCGACGCCGACGCCCAGACCGTCGAGGTGCTGGCCCGCTGGGAGTCGGTGCTGGACCGTCTCGACCGGGACCCGATGGAGTGCGCCGGGGAGCTCGACTGGGTGGCGAAGCTGAAGCTGCTCGAGCAGTACCGCGACCGCGACGGCCTGGCCTGGGACGACGCCAAGCTGGCCCTGATCGACCTGCAGTACGCCGACCTGCGTCCCGAGAAGGGCCTCTACCACCGGATGGCCGCGGCCGGCCGGATCGAGCGGCTGCTGTCCGACGACACGATCGAGCGGGCCATGCACGACCCGCCGGTGGACACCCGGGCCTACTTCCGCGGACGCTGCCTGGAGAAGTTCGCCGAGCACGTGGCGGCCGCCTCGTGGGACTCGGTGATCTTCGACCTGCCCGGGCGCGACTCGCTGCAGCGGGTGCCGACCCTGGACCCCCTGCGCGGCAGCCGGGCGCACGTCGGCGCGCTGCTGGACCGCTCCGCCACCGCCGAGGCCCTCCTCGGCGAGCTGTCCGGCTGACCCGCGGGGTGGGGCCCGCGGCTCCCGCCGACTCGCTAGTGTCGGAGCATGGCCCAAGAGCAGAAGCAGCCGCGGCGCTCGTCCGAGACCGAGGAGCAGCCGCAGAGCGAGGAGTCGACCGAGTCGGCCGTCGCCGAGCGCAAGGAAGCCCTGGACACCGAGGTCGACGACCTCCTCGACGAGATCGACGACGTCCTCGAGACCAACGCCGAGGACTTCGTGAAGTCGTTCATCCAGAAGGGCGGCGAATGAACGACTCGCGCCTGCCCGCGGCCTACCTGACCCCGGGCTCGTCGTCCTTCGCCGACTTCCTCGCCGACCAGGCGCCCGACCTGCTGCCCGGCGCCCGCGACCTCGGCCCGCAGCGGCCCGGTGCCCCGAGCGCCGGCGACCTGGCCCCCCACGGCACGACGATCGTCGCGGCCACCTTCCCCGGTGGTGTGGTGATGGCCGGCGACCGGCGCGCCACGATGGGCAACGTCATCGCCCAGCGCGACATCGAGAAGGTCTTCCCCGCCGACGAGTACTCCGCCGTCGGCATCGCCGGCACCGCGGGCCTGGCCGTCGAGATGGTCCGGCTCTACCAGGTCGAGCTGGAGCACTACGAGAAGATCGAGGGCTCGACGCTGTCCATGGACGGCAAGGCCAACCGGCTGGCGGCCCTGATCCGCAACAACCTGCCGATGGCGATGCAGGGCCTCGCCGTCGTCCCGCTCTTCGCCGGCTACGACCTGGCCACCTCGATCGGGCGCATCTTCTCCTACGACGTGACCGGTGGCCGCTACGAGGAGACCGCCTTCCACGCCGTCGGCTCGGGCTCGGTCTTCGCCCGGGGGTCGCTGAAGAAGCTCTACCGCGAGGACCTGGACCGCGACGAGTGCGTGCTGGCCGTGGTGCAGGCGCTCTACGACGCCGCCGACGACGACTCCGCCACCGGAGGGCCGGACCTGGCCCGCCGGATCTTCCCGGTCGTGCACGTGATCACGGCCGACGGCGGCACCCGCCTGCCGGACGCCGAGGTCGCCGAGGTGGCCGACCGGATGATCGCCGGCCGGATGATCCGGCCCGACGGGCCCGCCGCGCCGCTCGACGGCCGGACGTACGGGGGGAGCGCCCGATGAGCATGCCGTACTACGTCTCGCCCGAGCAGCTGATGAAGGACCGGGCCGACTTCGCCCGCAAGGGCATCTCGCGCGGACGGTCGGTGGTCGTCGTGCAGTACGCCGACGGCGTGCTGTTCGTCTCCGAGAACCCCTCCCAGGCGCTGCACAAGGTCTCCGAGATCTACGACCGGATCGCCTTCGCCGCGGTCGGGCGCTACAACGAGTTCGAGAACCTGCGCATCGCCGGCGTGCGCCTGGCCGACATGCGGGGCTACTCCTACGACCGCCGCGACGTGACCGGCCGCGCCCTGGCCAACGCCTACGCGCAGACGCTCGGGTCGATCTTCTCCAGCGGCGGGGAGAAGCCGTACGAGGTCGAGCTCTTCGTGGCCGAGGTCGGCGACTCCGCCGCCGAGGACCAGGTCTACCGCCTCACCTACGACGGCCAGGTCGCCGACGAGCACGGGTACGCCGTGATGGGCGGCGCCGCCGAGACCGTCACCGCCCACCTGCGGGAGCACTACACCGAGGGCACCGACCTCCCGACCGCGCTGGCCACCGCCGTCGCCGCGCTCGGCGCGGTCGAGGGCGACGCCCCCGACCGGGTCCTCCCGGTGGCCGACCTGGAGGCGGCCGTGCTGGACCGCAGCCGCAGCCAGACCCGGAAGTTCCGACGGTTGCGCCCGGAGTGGATCGAGTCGGTGCTGCCGTCCGCGGAGGAGCCCGCCGAGGTGCTGTCCACGGGGCCGGAGGCCGCGCCGCCGGACGCCCCGGTGGCCCCGCCGATCAGCTGACCGGGCCCCGTGTCGGGGCCGGCATCGCCCCGGGATCCGCCGGTCCCCCCGTACTGTTCGGGCATGGACCGGCGGATCTTCGGGATCGAGAACGAGTACGGCGTCACGTGCACGTTCAAGGGGCAGCGGCGGCTCAGCCCGGACGAGGTCGCCCGGTACCTGTTCCGCAAGGTCGTCAGCTGGGGGCGCAGCAGCAACGTGTTCCTGCGCAACGGGGCGCGGCTCTACCTCGACGTGGGCAGCCACCCGGAGTACGCCACCCCCGAGTGCGACGACATCGTCGACCTGGTCACCCACGACAAGGCGGGGGAGCGGGTCCTCGAGGGCCTGCTGCTCGACGCCGAGGACCGGCTGCACGACGAGGGCATCGCCGGCGAGATCTACCTGTTCAAGAACAACACCGACTCCGCCGGCAACTCCTACGGCTGCCACGAGAACTACCTCGTGGGGCGCGCGGGGGAGTTCAGCCGCCTCGCCGACATCCTGATCCCGTTCCTGGTCACCCGCCAGATCGTGGTCGGCGCCGGCAAGATCACGCAGACGCCGCGCGGGGCGTCGTACGCCGTGAGCCAGCGCGCCGAGCACATCTGGGAGGGCGTCTCGAGCGCCACGACCCGGAGCCGGCCGATCATCAACACCCGCGACGAGCCGCACGCGGACGCCGAGAAGTACCGCCGTCTGCACGTCATCGTCGGCGACTCCAACATGAGCGAGACGACCACCCTGCTCAAGGTGGCCAGCTGCGACCTGGTGCTGCGGATGATCGAGGAGGGCGTGGTGATGCGCGACCTCACCATGGAGAACCCGATCCGCGCCATCCGGGAGATCTCCAACGACGTCACCGGCCGCCGCAAGATCCGGCTGGCCAACGGCCGCGAGGCCAGCGCGCTGGACATCCAGCAGGAGTACCTCTCCAAGGCCCGCGACTTCGTCGACCGTCGCGAGCTGTCCACCCCGGTCATCGAGCAGGCGCTGGACCTGTGGGAGCGCGGGCTCAAGGCCGTCGAGTCCGACGACCTCGGCCTGGTCGACACCGAGATCGACTGGGTCATCAAGTGGAAGCTGATCGACAGCTACCGCGCCAAGCACGGCCTGCCGCTGAGCCACCCGCGGATCGCCCAGCTCGACCTGGCCTACCACGACATCCACCGCGGGCGCGGTCTGTACTACCTCCTGGAGAAGCGGGGCATGGTCGCCCGGGCGACCACCGACCTGAAGATCTTCGAGGCCAAGACGGTGCCCCCGCAGTCGACCCGGGCCCGGCTCCGCGGCGAGTTCATCCGCACCGCCCAGGAGAAGCGCCGCGACTTCACCGTCGACTGGGTGCACCTGAAGCTCAACGACCAGGCCCAGCGCACCGTGCTGTGCAAGGACCCCTTCCGCGCCTACGACGAGCGGGTGCAGCGGCTGATCGACGGGATGTAGCGGGAGGCATCCGCTCGCGTTGGTCTCACTGGCCCCACGAGCCTCGCTGGCCCCAGGAATCCCCGCCCAGGCGGGGATTCCTCGACTCCGCGCGCCAAGCAGTGCACGCGAACCCCCGGCAGGGCACTCCAGGTCCGTGCCCGAGCCCGAGCCGGCGGCGTGCCGTCACGCACCGGCCCGAGGCATAGACGGCGCCGGCACCGTGGTCTCAGGCCGACACACCCTCGGGGAACAGCTCCTCGAACACGGCACGGGCCGTGGTCCTGGGGTTCTCGAGGTCGGCCCAGTCGAACCGTAGCCCGCGCATGCCGGTGATGCGGCGGACCAGGTTCTCCCGCGTCTTCTCACGCAGCACCACGCTCTGGATGTCCTCGTCCTCTCGGCGCAGCTCGAGGTACTTGCCCCTGCCGTCGACCTCGGCGAAGACTCCCAGCTCGGGCCAGGCGAAGTCGAGGACCGCGACCAGCCGCCCGCGGGAGTCGAAGACCTCGTACTGGGGTTGCGGCGCGGGCAGCCCGGATCGCCAGCACAGGAACAGGAACCGTGACTCCGCGACGCTCGCGCAGCGGTGGTCGGCCAGCCGGAGGACGACGTCCGTGGCGAGAGAACGGGGCCAGTGCGCCATCGCGCCCTCGTAGCGGGTCCGCAGGGCGGCAGTCGTGGTGAGTCCGCGGTGCAGCAGGTCGTTGACGTGGACGAGGGTCACCTCGGAGCTGCTCGTCGTGGCCAGCTCGAGCAGAGCGCGGGTCGGACTGGTCACTGTGAGCCCGCGGACGTCGACGACGTCATCCTCGAGGAGGACGCCCCGATGGCGTCTGATCCCCGACTCGCGCCGGCCCCCGATGCCGTCCCTGCTCGTCAGGTGGACCTCGGTCAGCCCCAGGCCCCACCGCGGGCCTCCGTGCAGGACCAGCGCCGAGCCATGGGAGAGCACGACGGCCCGCCCGGCCTGGGCCACCGCGGCACGCGCGGTCAGCTCGTGACGTCCCAGCTCATCGAGCGCCCGCCACGTGGGACCGTCGACGTACGCCCCGCGGCGCGGCCGGGTGAACACACCCTGACGGACTGCGGCGGCGAGCAGCTCGTCGCTCCATCCTCGCCCGATCAAGTCGCGGCGCAGGTGGACGGGGGTGAGCAGAAGCTGGTCGCGGGTGCTGTCAGTCATCTGCCGAGGGTCGGGCTGTGCACCAGCCTCTCGCTCGCCCAGGTTCGGGGCCGGTGGACGGCGCCGCCGCACGATCGGGCTGTGAACGGTGATCGGCCGCCCACGAGCCGCCCGCGAGCAGACCCTGAACCGGTCGGCGTACTGGGTGGGCGTGTCCCGGACTTCGCGCGCCCTGCACGGCGCGCCAGGCCGGGGAATCCCCGCTCGGGCGGGGATTCCCGGGACAGGTGGGGCGCAAGGGGGCCCGAGGAGCGACGCGCACGCACCGGGCGAGGGACGGCGGGGCTGGTCAGGGCGCCCCGGTAGGGTCTGTCCACGTGTCTACGCCTCGCTCCCTGCGTCCCGGTCGCCGCGCTGCGGCGGTCTCCGCCTGCCTGCTGCTGAGCGTGTCCCTGGCCGCCTGCGGCTCCGACGAGGGCGAGGACGGGCCGACCGGGTTCGACGCCGTCGAGATCTCCGGCGAGGTCGGCAGCGAGCCCGAGGTGGTCTTCGACGGGGAGATGAGCGTCGACGGCGTCGAGACCGAGACGCTGTCCGCGGGCGACGGAGCGGAGCTCGCCGACGGCGACTCGGTGATCATGAACTACTGGATCGGCAACGGCTTCACCGGCGAGCCGGTCGAGGACTCCTACGACCCGAAGACGCCCGGGACCCTGGTGACCCTGGGCGCCGAGCCGCAGCAGCCGCAGACCGTGGACCAGGTCGCCTCGGCCGCCGCCACCCGCCTGGTGGAGTCCGGCGCCACCGTCGGCTCCCGGATCGCCACGGTCGGCACCGCCCCCGAGGTCCTGGGCCTGCCGGGCGGCGTGCCCGAGCTCGGCATCGGCAACCTCGACCCCGTCGTGCTCGTCGTGGACCTCGTCGAGCAGCCGCTGAGCGAGCCCGAGGGGAGCGTCGTCGACCCCCCGTCCTGGGTCCCCGGCCTGATCGTCGAGGACGACGTCCCGGCCCGGTGGAGCTTCAAGAACGCCCCGGAGCCGACCGACGAGCTGCGCAGCTTCACGCGCATCGTCGGCGAGGGGGAGGTCGTGGAGAAGGGTGACCTGCTGGTCGCGAACTACCTCGGTCAGGTCTACGGCGGCGACCAGCCCTTCGACGAGAGCTACACCGGCGACCCGGTGGGCTTCGGGATCGGGCTCGGCCAGGTCATCGAGGGCTGGGACGAGGCGCTGGTCGGACAGACCGTCGGCAGCCGCGTCATCCTGGCCATCCCGCCCGACCTGGGCTACGGCGAGGAGGGCAGCCCGCAGGCGGGCATCGAGGGCGACGACACGCTCTACTTCGTCGTGGACGTCCTCGGGGCGGCCTGAGCCGGTGCGAGACTGACGTGGTGACACCCGAGGCGCAGACGGAGGCGAAGTCCGAGCGCCTGCTGAACCTGCTGATCATGCTGCTGGTCCAGCGCCACCTCGTGCCCAAGGCACGCATCCGCTCGATCCTCTACCCCGGGCACTCCGACGACGCCTTCGAGCGCAAGTTCGACCGCGACAAGGAGGAGCTGCGCAGCCTCGGGGTGCCGATCGAGGTCGGGGCGATGGACGCGCTCTTCGACGACGAGCCCGGGTACCGGATCCGCCGCGACGAGTTCGCGCTCCCCGAGATCGACCTCGACCCCGAGGAGGCCGCCGTGGTGGGTCTCGCCGCCAAGGTCTGGGACCACGCCCGCTTCGCGACCGCCGCCAGCGACGCCGTACGCAAGCTGACCGCCGCCGGCGTCGACGTCGACACGAGCCGTCTCGACATCGTCCAGCCGCGGCTGCGCGCCGACGAGCCGTCCTTCGAGGTCTTCCTCGAGGCCGTGCGCGACCGGGCACCGGTCCGCTTCGACTACGCCCGGGCGGGCGCGGCCCCGCAGACCCGGCACCTCCAGCCGTGGGGCGTCACCCGCTACGCCGGACGCTGGTACGTCGTGGGCCTGGACACCGACCGCGACGCCGAGCGGGTCTTCCGGCTCTCCCGGGTGCGCGGGCGCGCCCGGCGCGACGGCGACCCCGGGTCGTACGACGTGCCGCCCGGCACCGACCTGCGTGAGGTGGCCCGGCGCCTCGCCCCCGCACCCAGCAACGAGCGCTGCGTCCTGCTGGTGCGCCAGGGCGCCGGGCACACCCTGCGCCGCGACGCCGTCGACGTCGAGACCGGCGTCACCGGTCCCGACGGGCGCGCCGACTGGGACCGGCTCGTGCTCACCCGCGGCACCGTGGGGCTGGCCGACGAGGTGCTCGGCCACGGCCCGGCCGCCTTCGTCGAGGAGCCCGCGACGCTGCGCGAGGCCGTGGTGACCCGGCTGCGCGCGCTGCCCGACCCGGTGGGGGACCTCCCGTGAGCCCCCCCGAGAGCCCGACACGCAGGAGCCCGGCCGGTGCGGGGGAGCAGGTCACCCGGCTGCTGACCCTGGTGCCGTTCCTGCACGCGCGCGGCAGCGTCGACCTCGGCGCGGCCGCCGACCTGCTCGGGGTGTCGCGCGACCAGGTGGTCTCCGACCTGAAGGTCCTGTACATGTGCGGGCTGCCCGGCGGCTACCCCGACGACCTGATCGACGTCGACATCGACGCTCTCGAGGGCGCGGACGGGGACGGCGTCATCCGGGTCGCCAACGCCGACTACCTCGACCGTCCGCTGCGGCTCAGCCCGACCGAGGCCTCGGCGGTGATCGTCGCGCTGCGTGCGCTGCGGGCCGGCACCCAGGAGGAGACCCGTCAGGTGGTGGACCGGGTCCTGGTGAAGCTGGAGGCCGCGGCCGCCGGGGGGCCCGACCCGTCCGCGGTGGAGACCGGGGCGGACGAGGCCGGCGACGCCCTGTCCCGCCTGGCCGGCGAGCTGGCCGGGGCCGTGACCGGTGGCCGCCAGGTCCGGCTGCGCTACTGGGTGCCGGCCCGCGACGAGGTCTCCGACCGGGTCGTGGACCCGCGGGCCGTGGTGGAGCACGACGGGCACGCCTACCTCGACGCCTACTGCCACAGCGCCGAGGCGCCCCGGCTGTTCCGCCTCGACCGGGTGCAGCACGCCGAGGTGCTCCCCACCGCGGTCACCAGCAGCCCGGCCCGGCCGCGCCGGCTGACGGGGTCGTTGCTCGGCACCGCCCGCGACACCCCGCGGGTCACGCTGCGGCTGCGGCCCGAGGCGCACTGGGTGACCGACTACCACCCCGTCGAGGACGTCCGACCGGCCCCGTTCGGCCCCGACGGCACCGTGGACCTCGAGGTCCCCGTGGCCGACGAGCGGTGGCTGACCCGGTTGCTGCTGCGGCTGGCCCCCCACGCCGAGGTGGTCGCCCCGGAGGGCTACGCCGACGCGCTCACGCGGGCCGCGGCGGACACCCTGGCGCTCTACGACCAGGCGGCGGCGGGGCCGCCAACACGCTGATGGCGAGGTTCCGGTCTCCGGGCGACCGGGAGCGACGTACGATGAGCACGTCCACCGTCCAAGCCCCGGTCCCACGACCGGGTCGTCTGTGAGGTCGCCATGTCCTACCCCATGCTCGGGATGCCCCAGGGCGCCGAGTGGTTCATCATCCTCGCGATCGTGATCCTGGTCTTCGGCGCGGCCAAGCTGCCGGACCTCGCGCGCAGCACCGGTCAGGCGCTGAAGATCTTCAAGTCCGAGACCAAGGGGTTGATCGAGGACGACAAGGACAAGGACAAGGGCACCGCGAAGCCCGCCACCAGCGCTGACGGCTCGGACGTCACCGTCGCGGGCGAGCTGCCCCCGGCCACCGGTGAGGCGACGCCCGACGCGACGACGACCTCCACCGAGCGTCACCCCGGCTGACCCTGCCGCTCCCTGTGTCGATCACCGGCGTCGCCCGCATCTTCGTCGGTCGCCCCGTCCACCCCGTGGGCGACGACGGCCGGATGGCCCTGTCGGACCACCTGCGCGAGCTGCGCGCCCGCATCCTCAAGGTCGCGCTGATCCTGCTGGTGGGCCTGCTGGTCTCGCTGCTGTTCTTCCAGACCGTCTACGACGTGGTGTACGGCCCGCTCAAGGACGCCCGCGCGAACCTGCCCGCCGAGAACGCCGGGCTGGACACCACGCAGGGCCCGGCCGGTGGGCTGATGCTCTACCTCAAGCTCTGCGGCTTCGCCTCGGTGGTGGCCACGAGCCCGCTGTGGCTCTACCAGATCTGGGCCTTCATCGTCCCGGGCCTCCACGCCCGGGAGAAGAAGTGGACGCGGGTCTTCGCCGCGATCGCCGGGCCGCTCTTCCTGGCCGGCGTGGCGCTGGGCTACCTGACCCTGGCCAAGGGCCTGGAGATCCTGATCGGGCTCAACCCGCCGGGGCTGACGAACCTGGTCGAGTTCAACGAGTACCTGCAGTTCTTCAGCCGCACCCTGCTCGTCTTCGGCATCTCCTTCGAGATCCCGCTCTTCGTGATCCTGCTGAACCTGGCCGGGATCATCCCGGGCAAGGCGCTGGCGGCCTACCGGCCGTGGATCATCGTGGGGACCTTCGTCTTCGCCGCGATCGCCACGCCCTCGGCGGACCCGTTCACCATGACGATCATGGCGCTGCCGATGGTCCTGCTCTTCCTGGTCTCCGAGGTCATCGCCCGGAGCAACGACAAGCGACGGCTCAAGCGCCGCGCCGCGCTCGTCGCGGCTGCCGAGGCGTGAGCGCGGCAGGACCCGCAGCGCCCCTGCTGGTCGAGGTCGACCCCTTCGACCTGCCCGAGTGGCTCGGGGGCTCCGAGGTGGTGTGGTCCGGCGGCTCCGGCCTGCGCACCGCCCACCTCGTCGAGGGCACGTTGGCGGGGGGACCCGGTCAGGAGACCCCCTGCGACCTGCTCGCCGTCGACGAGGCGTACCCCACGATCGTGGCCAGCGACGACACCCGGGTGCGTGCCCACCGCGCGTGGCGCCACGGCCAGGTCCTCGTCGTGCGGCACGACCGGCGGGTGACGCTCGCCGCGCCGGGGACGCGCTGGACCTCCGAGGGCGTGCTGGACGCGATCTCACGGCTGGCCAGGGCGGTCGGGGCGTCGCCGGAGCAGTTCGCGGTGCACCTGCGCATCGGCGACGACCGGTAGCCGTGCGGGGGTGACCGACCCCCTCGGTAGGGTCGGGACGTGGTTGCCCCCAAGCGTGAGGTCGCGCTGATCACCAACCCGGCCGCCGGTCGGGGCCGCTCGGCCGGCGCCCGCGACGCCGTGGTGAACCACCTCCGCTCCCGGGGCCTGCGCGTGCGCTCGCTGGAGGGCGACGACCGGGCCACCGCCACCGAGCTGGCGCGCACCGCGGTCGCCGACGGTGTGGACGCCCTGGTCGTCTGCGGTGGCGACGCGATGGTCAACGTCGGCCTGCAGGTGGTCGCGGCGACCGGGACCCCGCTCGGCATCGTGCCGACCGGGACCGGCGACGACACCGCGCGCAGCCTCGGCATCCCCCGCCGCGACCCCCTCGCCGCCGCCGACGTCATCGCCCGGGGCTCGATCCGCATCGTCGACCTGGCGGTGACGGGCGGCCGCTACTACTCCACCGTGCTCGCGGCCGGCTTCGACGCCCTGGTCCACGCGCGGGCCGACCGGATGACCTGGCCGCGCGGGCAGGCGCGCCACCACCTCGCCACGCTCGCGGAGCTGCGGACGTTCGAGCCGCGGTCCTACACCCTCGACCTCGACGGGCGGGTCGTGCACACCGACGCGACGCTCGTCGCCGTGGCCAACGGCCCGTCGTTCGGGGGCGGCCTGCGGATAGCCGAGGGCGCCCGCCTCGACGACGGGATGCTGGACGTGGTCGTGATCGCCCCGACGAGCCGCAGCGAGCTCGTCCGGGTCTACCCGCGCCTGCTCGACGGCTCGCTCGCGAGCCTCCCGCTCTCCACGCACCACCGTGCCCGACGCGTGACGGTCGCCGCCCCCGGCATCGTCGCCTACGCCGACGGGGAGCGGTTCGCACCGCTGCCCACCACCATCGAGGCCGCCCCGGGGGCGCTGGCGGTCCTGGCTCCCGGAGGTGCCGCATGACCACGCCGGCCGAGCGCTACGCGTCCTACCGCGCGGAGCGGCAGCACCCCGTCCTGCGCGACTTCGCCGCGCACTACGACTTCGAGCTCGACGACTTCCAGCTGCGGGCCTGCCGCGCGATCGAGGACGGCCGCGGCGTCCTCGTCGCGGCGCCGACCGGCTCGGGCAAGACCATCGTCGGCGAGTTCGGGGTCCACCTGGCGCTGCACACGGGTCGCAAGACCTTCTACACCACCCCGATCAAGGCGCTGTCGAACCAGAAGTACCACGACCTCGTGGCCCGGTACGGCCCGGAGAACGTCGGCCTGCTGACCGGGGACGACGTCGTCAACGGCGACGCCCCGGTCGTGGTGATGACCACCGAGGTGCTCCGCAACATGCTGTACGCCGGGTCGAGCACCCTGATCGGACTCGGCTTCGTGGTGATGGACGAGGTGCACTACCTGGCCGACCGCTCGCGGGGAGCGGTGTGGGAGGAGGTGATCATCCACCTGCCTGAGGCGGTCAGCGTCATCTCGCTGTCCGCGACGGTCTCGAACGCCGAGGAGTTCGGCGAGTGGCTGGCGACCGTGCGGGGCGAGACCACCACGATCGTCGAGGAGCGCCGCCCGGTCCCGCTCTACCAGCACGTCCTGGTCGGTCGGCGGCTGCTGGACCTCTTCGCCTCCTCCGACGTCGACGCCTCCGCGGGGTTCGTCCAGGAGGGGGCACCGGTCAACGACGAGCTGGTCAAGCTCGCGCGCGACGACTGGGCAGCGACCCGGATCAAGGACCGGCGCACCCCGAAGAAGGGCCGCGGGAAGACCCCGCGGCCCTCGGGCGGCGCCGGGAGCACGGTCGCGGCCGGCGCGGGCGGCGGGGCGAGGCCGGTCGGCAACGGTCGCCGGGTCTGGATCCCGAGCCGGGTCGACGTGCTGACCGCACTGGACCGGGAGGGCCTGCTCCCGGCGATCACGTTCATCTTCAGCCGGGCGGGCTGCGCGGCCGCGGTGCAGCAGTGCCTGGACGCCAACGTGCGGCTGACCACGCCGGCCGAGCGGGAGGAGATCCGTACCTTCGTCGAGACCTCCTGCCGCGACCTGCCCGCCGACGACCTCCAGGTGCTGGGCTACCACGACTTCCTCGAGGGGCTGGTGCGGGGCGTGGCCGCGCACCACGCCGGCATGCTCCCGGCCTTCAAGCACGTGGTGGAGGAGCTCTACCTGCGCGGGCTGTGCAAGGCGGTCTTCGCCACCGAGACGCTGGCCCTGGGCGTGAACATGCCGGCGCGCACGGTGGTCATCGAGAAGCTGAGCAAGTGGAACGGCGAGACCCACGCCGACATCACGCCGGGGGAGTACACCCAGCTCACCGGGCGGGCCGGGCGGCGAGGCCTCGACGTCGAGGGCCACGGCGTCGTGCTCTGGCAACCGGGGATGAACCCGCGCGAGGTCGCCGGGCTGGCCTCCACCCGGACCTACCCGCTGCGGTCGTCCTTCCGGCCGTCCTACAACATGGCGGTCAACCTGGTGCACCAGTTCGGTCGCACCAGCTCGCGCGAGCTGCTCGAGCAGTCCTTCGCCCAGTTCCAGGCCGACAAGGCGGTCGTCGGGCTCGCCCGCCAGCTGCGCAAGGCCGAGGACGCGCTCACGGGCTACGCCGAGGCGGCCGCCTGCCACCTGGGCGACTTCATGGAGTACGCCGCCCTGCGCCGCCAGGTCAACGAGGTGGAGAAGGACGCGAGCCGCAGCCGTCGTGCCGACCGCCGCGACCAGGCGCTCGGGTCGCTGCAGAAGCTGCGGACCGGTGACGTGATCGAGGTGCCTGCGGGCAAGTTCGCCGGCACCGCGCTGGTGCTCGACCCGGGGTGGGACCCGGACAACCCCCGGCCCTACGTCCTGACGCAGCAGCGCCAGGCCCGGCGGCTGGGACCGATGGACTTCCCGGAGCCCGTCGAGGCACTGGCCCGGATGCGGGTCCCGAAGAGCTTCAACGGCCGCAACCCCCAGCAGCGACGGGACCTCGCCGACGCCCTGCGCACCCGTGCCGCCGACATCCCCCCGCCCCACCTGCGAGCCTCGGCCCGCGAGGACGGCCGCGCCGGTGGACCGGACCGCGCGACCACGGTCCGGGTCTCGGACCTGCGGGCCCGGATGAAGGCCCACCCCTGCCACGGGTGCGGCGACCGCGAGGACCACGCGCGCTGGGCCGAGCGGCACGCCAGGCTCGAGCGCGACTCCGCCACCCTGCGCCGGCGGGTGGAGAACCGCACCAACACGGTGGCGCGGCAGTTCGACCGGGTCTGCGAGGTGCTGGCGGCCCTGGGCTACCTGGACGGCGACGAGGTCACCGCCGAGGGCGCCCGGCTGCGGCGCATCTACTCCGAGATGGACCTGGTGGCGGCCGAGTCGCTGCGCCAGGGCCTCTGGGACGGGCTGACCTCCTCGGGCCTCGCCGCGGCGCTCTCGGTGCTCGTCTTCGAGGCGCGCCGACCCGACGACGCGCGCTCGCCGCGGGTGCCCGGCGGGAGCACGGGCGTGGCCATCGACGCGATGATGCGGCTGTGGGGCGACCTGGACGGCCTGGAGAAGCAGCACCACCTCGACTTCCTGCGCCGTCCGGACGCCGGCTTCGCCTGGTGCGCCTTCCGCTGGGCCGAGGGCGACGACCTGGACGACGTGCTGGGCACCACCGACCTGACGGCCGGGGACTTCGTGCGCTGGATGAAGCAGCTGGTCGACCTCGCCGGGCAGGTGGCCACCGCCGCCGGACCCGGCCCGTTGCGCGACACCGCGCGGTCGACGGTGAAGCAGCTCAAGCGGGGCGTGGTGGCGTACTCGGGACTGGCGGACTAGCAGCCGGCGACGGGGCCGGCTCGGCTCCAGGGCCCGGCGTGGTCTCGTGACGCTCGCTGGCGCTC
Organism: uncultured Actinomycetota bacterium; assembly: GCA_963781475.1. Classification (GTDB taxonomy): domain Bacteria; phylum Actinomycetota; class Actinomycetes; order Propionibacteriales; family Nocardioidaceae; genus Nocardioides. The sequence continues at coordinate 97,771 of CAWAGJ010000008.1, forward strand.
GCTCCTCGACCTCCGGGGCCGGCGCTCGCTCCTCGACCTCCGGGGCCGGCGCTCGCTCCTCGACCTCCGGGGCCGGCGCGCGCTCCTGACCGCGCCGGCGCCCGGGCCGTGGTCAGCCGCCGGCGAGGGCGGTGGTGAGGCGGGTGACGGGGGAGTCCAGGCCGTACTGCTCCGCGAGCGCCGCGAGCCGGTCGGGGTCCGTCGGCGCCGTGGGCAGCTCCAGGTGGGCGCGGTCCAGGTCCAGGTCGCGGGCGACCGCGACCACGCGGGGGGCGACCGCGAGGTAGTCGGCGGCGTCCTTGACCTTGCGCCGGGGGCCCGGGGCCATGCCCGAGCCGGGGTCGTGGGCCGCGGCCACGATGCCGGCCAGGTCACCGTGCCGTCCGAGCAGCGAGGCCGCCGTCTTGTCGCCCACCCCGGACACGCCGGGAAGCCCGTCGGAGGCGTCGCCGCGGAGGGTGGCGAAGTCGGCGTACTGGTGCGCGTGCACGTCGTACCTGGCCACCACCCAGGCGTCGTCGACCCGCTCGTGGCGGCCGACGCCCCGGGCGATGTAGAGCACCCGCACCTCGGCGTCGTCGTCGACGAGCTGGAACAGGTCGCGGTCGCCGGTGACCACGTCCACCGGCATCCCCGCGCCGGTGGCCAGGGTGCCGATCACGTCGTCGGCCTCGTAGCCCGGCGCGCCGATGACGGTGATCCCGAACGCCGCGAGCACCTCGCGGATGATCGGGACCTGCACCCCCAGCGGGTCGGGGACCTCCTCCACGTCCGGCGCGGTCTCGACCTCCTCGACCACGCGGTGCGCCTTGTAGGTCGGCAGCAGGTCGACGCGCCACTGCGGACGCCAGTCGTCGTCCCAGCAGCAGACCAGGTGCGTGGGCCGGTAGTCGGTCACCAGCCGGGTGATGAAGTCCAGCAGCCCCCGCACCGCGTTGACCGGGGTGCCGTCGGGACCGGAGATGTCGGGCACGCCGAAGAACGCGCGGAAGTACATCGAGGCGGTGTCGAGCAGCATCAGGCGCGGCGCGGGTGCGGTCACTGCGGCACCGTAACCCAGTCGGCCGGGGCCGCGTCCGCGCTGCGCACGGCGCTCTCGGCCGGCAGGCGCCCCGCCCCGGCGCGACGCACCAGGGGCCGCACCGGGCGGGCGGTGCGGCGCGCGTACGTCAGACGGGCGTCCTCCCAGACCTCCAGGTCGTACGCCGCCCTCGGCGCCCGGCGGGCCAGGCGCCGCACCGTGCCGAGCAGGCCCCGGTGGGGGGCCTCGGCGACGGGCACCCGTCGGAGCCAGACCTCGCGACCGCTGCCCACGGGCCCCACCCTTCCAGACGGGGGCGTCCGCAGGCCGGGCGTCCCGCCCCGGGCGCCTCGGGAGCCCTACGCTGACCCGCGTGAGCGTCGATCCTTCCGGTGTGGAGCCCACCGACCGCAAGATCCTCCAGCTGCTCGCCGCCGACGGCCGGATGTCCTTCACCGCCCTGGGCAAGGCGACCGGGCTGTCCACCTCCGCGGTGCACCAACGCGTCAAGCGGCTCGAGCAGCGGGGCCTGATCCTCGGGTACGGCGCGACGGTCAACCACGCCGGGGTGGGTCTCCCGCTGACCGCCTTCATCTCGATCCGCCCGATCGACCCGGCCTCGCCCGACGACGTCCCGCAGCGTCTGGAGCACGTCGAGGAGATCGAGTCCTGCTGGTCCGTGGCGGGCCAGGAGTCCTACATCCTGAAGATCCGGGTCGCCACGCCGGTCGACCTCGAGGACCTGCTGGCCCGGATCCGGGCGGCCGCCCACGTCTCGACCCGCACCACCATCGTGCTGTCGACCGCCTACGAGAACCGCCCCGTCGGCTGACCCGCCGCCCGACGGGCCTCAGGTCGCCTGCAGCGCCGCCGCCCGTCGCGAGATCGCCGCGGCCTGCGAGGGCGTCATCGACCCGGCGTCGGGCGCGACGTTCTCGGCCCACCAGCGCCGACCCTCCTCGGGCAGCGTGTGGATCGGGTCGTAGTAGGGGTAGGTGCGCGTCAGCGCCTCGGGGTCGCTGGCCTCGATCGAGGTGCGGTAGTTCTTGGTCCAGCGCGACACGCCGTGCACCGTGTCGTAGGAGGTGAGCTGGTGCACCCAGCGCTTCCCGACGAACGGCACGTCGCAGACCAGCCGCGGGGTGGCGAAGCCGGGCAGGTAGCCCATGATCGCGGTCTGGAGCCGCTGGGCGTCGGCCACCGAGGTGCGCCAGTGCTCGGCGAAGGGGATCATGTCGCAGAGGTAGAAGTAGTACGGCATGATCTGCGCCCCGTCGAGCAGGGCGAAGCACAGGTCGAGCAGGGCGTGCGGGTCGGCGTTGACGCCGTCCAGGATCACGCCCTGGTTGCGCACGTCGCGCAGGCCGGCGTCGAGCATCGCGCGCGTGGCGCGGGCCACCAGCGGCGTCACGGAGGCGGCGTGGTTGGCGTGGGTGTGCATCGCCAGCGAGACCCCGCGGCGGCGGGCCAGGGTGGAGACCCGCTCGACGCCGGCCACGACCTCGGGCTGGAGCCAGTGCTGCGGCAGCCCGACGAGCGCCTTGGTGGCCATCCGGATGTCCCGTACCGACTCGACCTCGAGCAGCGAGGTCAGGAACGCCTCGAGCCGGGGCCACGGCATGTTGGCCACGTCGCCGCCCGAGACGACCACGTCGCGCACGCCGGGGGTGCGGCGCAGGTAGTCCAGCATCGCCTCCAGCCGGTCGTTCGGCTTGCCGGCGAGCTTCAGCTTCTCCACCGTCGGCGTCGAGTTGCCGACGAGGTCCATCCGGGTGCAGTGCCCGCAGTACTGCGGGCAGGTCGGCAGCAGCTCGGCCAGCACCTTGGTGGGGTACCGGTGGGTCAGGCCCTCGGTCACCCACATGTCGTGCTCGTGCAGCGAGTCGCGGGTGGAGTACGGGTGCGAGGGCCAGTCGGTGCGACGGTCGGAGAACACCGGGAGCATGTAGTGGCGCACCGGGTCGGCGTGGAAGGCCTCGGTCAGCGACCCCGGTCCGCCGGGGGTCTCCCGGGCGGCGATGGTGTTCAGCATCTGCGGAGGGAGCAGCATCGACATCGTGGCCCGCTCGGCCTGGTCGCGCTCGAGGTCGGCGTAGAACGAGTCCGCCACCAGGTCGCCCATCACCGCCCGCAGCTGGGCGGGGTTCTTCACGCAGTGCGCGCGCTGCCACTGCACCGACTCCCACTCCGCGACCGTCACGTCGCGCCACCCGGGGAAGCGGGTCCAGTCCGGCTCGACCAGCTCCGGGGCGCGGTACGGGTAGGGCTGGCCGGTCTCCAGGCCGATGGAGGTGTCGATGCTCATGGGGCTCCTCGTGGGGAAACGGGCGGGCGCGGCCGGTCGAGGCGCGTCGCAGTGGCGGCAGGTGCGCCGTCCATGCCACGATAAGCGAAGATCCTCCGGCGTAGCCAGTCACACGCCGTAAGATCTTTTGAACAGGACGTTGTCAGCGACGTCCTCCGACGGAGGTGGCGATGACCAGCGCGACGAGCGGCACGACGGTCCGGGAGCGTGCGGGCGACCCCGTCGGCCTGCACCGCGTGCTCGACCCCGACCCGGCGACGGCCCGGGTGCTGCCCCAGGCCGCCCAGCGCCTGGACACCCGGCCGACGCTGTGGGACGACGAGGTCCGGGTCCGCGTCGAACGGCTCAACCTCGACGCCGCCTCCTTCCGCCAGCTCCGCGAGGAGCACGGCACCGGTCCGGCCGTCCGTGCCGCGGTCCTCGCGATCGTCCGCGAGCGCGGCAAGATGCAGAACCCGGTCACCGGGTCCGGCGGCATGCTCGTCGGCACCGTCGAGGAGGTCGGGCCGGCCTCGCCGCTCGGGCTGCGGGTCGGGGACCGCGTCGCCACCCTGGTCTCGCTGACCCTGACCCCGCTGGTGGTCGAGGACGACCTGGAGCGCTGGGACGGGGAGGACGAGCAGGTGCCCTGCGACGGGTACGCCGTGCTGTTCGGCCGCTCGGTGGCCGCGCGGCTGCCCGACGACCTCCCGACCGCGCTGAGCCTGTCGGTGATGGACGTGTGCGGTGCCCCCGCGCTGACCGCCCGCGTCTGCGCCGAGCACCTCGCCAGGACCGGGACCGGCCCGGTCGTCGCCGTGGTCGGCGGGGCCGGCAAGTCGGGGTCCCTGAGCCTGGCCGCCGCCCGCGAGGCCGGCGCCGCGCGCACCGTCGGGGTGGTGCCCCACGAGCAGGAGGCCGCCCGCCTGCGCGCCGCCGCCCTGGCCGACGTGGTCGCCGTGGCCGACGCCCGGGACCCGGTGGCGCTGCGGGACGCCGTCGCGGCCGCGGGGGGACCGGCCGACGTCACCGTGGTCTGCGTCGACGTCCCCGGCTGCGAGGGCGGGTCGGTGCTGGCCACCGCCGACGGCGGCACGGTCGTGTTCTTCTCGATGGCCACCTCGTTCCCCGCGGCCGCCCTCGGCGCCGAGGGCCTGGCCGCGGACGTGCGGATGCTGGTCGGCAACGGGTACGCCCCGGGCCACGCCGACCTGGCCCTGGACCTGCTGCGGCGCCACCACGGCGTACGCCGTCTCTTCGAGGAGCGCGGATGACCACCACCACCACCACCACGACCCCCCGCGCCAGCAAGCTGCACCTGGACCCCGGGCTGGTGGCGAGCGCGCGCGGCCTCGCCGCGCAGGCCGGTGCACCGATCGTCGACCTCGCCCGGCGCCACACGACCGTCTCGGTCGAGCGCGCCACGCTGCGCCTGGCCGGGCTGGCCGGCGCGGACCCCGAGGGCACGCCCTGGGCCAACCGGCTCCTCGACGTCGTGCGCGCCGACCTGGGCGACGACGCGCTGCCGCACGGCGTCGCCCTCCCGGTCTGGGACGCGCTCGCGCGCGGCGAGGCCGACGACCTCGCCACGCTGGCCGCGAAGGCCTCCGCGGGCTCCGTCCGCTTCCGGCTGCCCGCCGGCGCGGACGCCGCCCGGGCGCGTACCGCCGCGACCGGGGCGGTCGCTGCGGGCGTGGCCAGGATGGACGCCCGCCGCGCCGAGCGGGACGACCTCCTGGTCACCGTCGGCGACGCCCCGCGCCAGCCCTGGATCTACCTGATCGTGGCCACCGGGGACATCTACGAGGACATCCCGCAGGCCCAGCAGGCCGCCCGGGAGGGCGCCGACGTGATCGCGGTGATCCGCTCCACCGGGCAGAGCCTGCTGGACTTCGTCCCCGAGGGCGCCACGCGGGAGGGCTTCGCGGGCACCTACGCGACGCAGGAGAACTTCCGGCTGATGCGCGCGGCCCTGGACGAGACCGGCCGCGAGCTGGGCCGCTACATCCGGCTGACGAACTACGCCTCGGGGCTCTGCATGCCCGAGATCGCCGTCCTGGCCGGCCTCGAGCGGCTCGACATGATGCTGAACGACTCGATGTACGGGATCCTGTTCCGCGACATCAACCCGGTCCGCACCTTCGTCGACCAGCGCTTCAGCCGCCAGGTCCACGCCCGGGCCGGGATCATCATCAACACCGGCGAGGACAACTACCTCACCACCGCCGACGCCGTCGACGCGGCGCACACGGTCACCACCAGCCAGCTGCTGAACGAGTACTTCGCCCGCGAGGCCGGGCTCGAGGACTGGCAGCTCGGGCTCGGCCACGCCTTCGAGATCGACCCCGCCGTGCCCGACTCGTTCCGCCTCGAGCTCGCCCACGCACTGCTGGCCCGGGAGCTGTTCCCGACCGCGCCGCTGAAGTGGATGCCCCCCACGCGGCACATGACCGGCGACATCTTCCGCGGCTACCTGCTCGACGGGTTCTTCAACCTCGCCGGCGCGCTGACCGGGCAGGGCATCCTGCTGGTCGGGATGATGACCGAGGCCGTGGTGACGCCGTGGCTCTCCGACCGCGACCTGGCCCTGCAGAACGTCCGCTACGTGATGGAGGCCGCCGGGTCGCTGCACGAGGACTTCCACCCCGCGCCCGACGGCGTCATCGCCACCCGCGCGCACCACGTGCTCGGCGGAGTCGGTCGACCTGCTGACCCGGATCGTGGCGCACGACGGTGCCGGGTCCGGGGGAGGCCTGCTCGAGGCCATCGCCGACGGCACCTTCGGGCTGATGAAGCGCCCCGCCGACGCCGGACGCGGCCTGGACGGCGTCGCCGAGCTCGCCCCGGGCTACTGCAACCCGGCCCGCGAGCTGCTCGAGACCGGGACGGGGGTCCAGGCATGAGCATCGTGCGTCCCTACGGCGACACCACCGGCGACGGCATGGTCCAGCTCAGCTTCACGCTGCCCGTGCCGCACTCGAAGGTGGCCGAGGGCGCCGCCGCGCAGCTGGCCACCAAGATGGGCCTGGACGCCGTCCTGGTCGCCCACTCCCGCCCGATGGGCCCGGGCTTCACCTTCTTCGTGGTCTACGGCCGCACCCACCACCTCGTCGACACCGACGCCGTCGTGGTGGTGGAGCGCGACTTCCCCCTGCTGACCCCGAAGGAGGCCAACGTCGCGGTCAAGGAGGCCCTCCAGCGGCGCCTGGTGGTGGTGGGCGCCTGCATCGGCACCGACGCGCACACCGTCGGGATCGACGCGATCCTCAACATCAAGGGCTTCGCCGGCGAGAAGGGCCTGGAGTACTACCGCGAGCTGCGCACCGTCAACCTCGGGGCCCAGGTCTCGGTGCCGGAGCTGGTGGCCCGGGCCCAGGAGGAGCAGGCGGACGCGGTGCTGGTCTCCCAGGTCGTCACGCAGCGCGACGCGCACCTGCTGAACACCCGGGAGATGTCGGCGGCCTTCCGCGAGGCCTACCCCGAGGAGCGGCGCCCCCTGCTCGTGGTCGGCGGGCCCCGCTTCGACGAGTCGATGGCCGCCGAGCTCGGGGTCGACCGCGTGTTCGCGCGGGGCACCACACCGGGGGAGGTGGCCTCGTTCCTGGTCCACCGCCTCGCCCGCACCGACGCCCCGGGCCGGGAGAACCAGGAGAGCCCGGCATGAGCCAGTCGCCCCCGACGGACGGGTCGCCGGTCGGCACCCGCGTGGTCCACCGCCGCTACGTGCCGTACAGCCACGCCCACTACGCCGGCAACCTGGTCGACGGGGCGTACAGCCTGGGCCTCTTCGGCGACGTGGCCACCGAGCTGAGCATCCGCCTCGACGGGGACGAGGGGCTCTTCGCCTCCTACGACGACGTCCAGTTCCGGGCGCCGGTCCGGGCCGGCGACGTGCTGGAGGTGGAGGCGGTCCTGGTGCGCGCCGGTACGCGGTCGCGTCGCCTGGAGCTGGAGGTCCGCGTCGTGGCCCGCGGGGAGCCCACGCCCGAGCGGCCCGGTGCCGCCCGGGTGCTGCCCGAGCCGCTGGTCGCGACCACCGCCACGGGCACGGTGGTCGTCCCCGGTCCCTGACCCGTCCCGGGAAGGTCGGGCCCTGGGGCTCGACGCGCCGAGGGTCGTCGTGGGCGGCGTGTCCTCGGCGACACGCCGCGCCGGCCCAGATTGTCGGGTCCGATTGCGTGGTGACGGGCCCCGTCCTGACCTGGGCCGACGCCCGGAACGGGCAGGTCAGACCGTGGTTGACAGGGTCGCGCCACCGGTCGATGGTGGGCCCACCGCTCATGCAGACCGTGGGTGGTGGGCCGGCTTCCGAGCGGGCCGTGACGGGGGGTGCTGATGCCGAGCACGCCGCTGCACGGGCCGCGGACCCGGTCCACCCGCGCGAGCGGGACGGAGGAGACCCGGGGTCCCTAGACAACGGGGTGCTCACGACAGCCGGTCGTGCGCGCCTCGGACCGAAGGCACCCGGGTCTCCTCCGTCCGTCAGCAGGCGCAGGCACCGCCCTGCGGTGCGCAGACCGGACGCAGGCGCCCACGGAGGATGCCGGCCGGCCCGGTAGGTTCGCGGCGTGCCTGTCCGGTTGCTGCTGGCGCTCGTGTCCGGCGGGCTGCTCGCCACGTCCTTCGAGCCGCTGACGTGGTGGTGGTTCACGCCGTTCTGCCTCGCCGGTCTCGCGCTCTCGGTGGCCGGGCTGCGCCCGCGGCGGGCGTGGTGGCCCGCCCTCGCCTTCGCCGTCGCCTTCTACTTCCCGCACATCGTGTGGATGCGCGCCGTGTCCACCGGCGCCTGGCTCGCGCTGGCGGCCCTCGAGGCGCTGTTCTACGCCGCCCTGGGGCCGGTGCTGGTGGTCGTCATGCGCCACCGCGCCTGGCCCCTGTGGGCCGCCGGGGCGTGGGCCCTGGCCGAGACCGTCCGCTCGTCGTGGCCCTTCAGCGGGATGCCGTGGGGCCGGCTGGGGTTCGGGGTGATGGACACCCCGGTGGCGCCCTCCCTGGCCTACGTGGGGGCCACCGGGGTGGGGTTCGGCCTGGCGCTGGGCTCCTTCTGCCTGGCCGCTGCCGTGCTGGCGGCCCGTCACCGGGTCCGGGCGGCGGTGGCGCCGGTGTCGGCGCTGGTGGTGCTGGTCGCCCTGACGGCCCTGGCCGCGGCGCTGCCGGTGCGGCTGGCGGCCACCGGGCAGGCGACGATCGCGGTCGTCCAGCCCGACGTCCCCGGTGCCGGGGACGACATCCTCGCCGGGTTCCGCGAGGTCACCGCCAGCACGGTCCAGGAGACGGTCGACCTGGCCGACGACGTCGAGGCGGGCCGGGTCGAGCGCCCCGACCTCGTGCTCTGGCCGGAGAACTCCACCGCGGTCGACCCGTTCGCCGACGCCGAGACCAACGCCGGCATCCGGCGCGCGGCCGCCGCGGTCGGGGTCCCGGTCGTGGTCGGGGGCATCGTCGACGGGGAGCCCGGCGAGGTGCTCAACCAGGGACTGGTCTGGCAGCCGGGGGACCGCACCGCGGCCGAGGTCACCGAGCGCTACACCAAGCGCCACCCGGTGCCCTACGGCGAGTACATCCCGGCCCGCGACCTGCTGGAGAGCGCCGGCATCCCGATCGACACCTTCGGCGACCTCGCCCTGATCCCGCGCGACATGGTCGCGGGGGAGCGCACCACCCCGCTCCAGGTCGGCGGGGTCGCGCTGGCCGACGCCATCTGCTTCGACGTCGGCTACGACGACGTGCTCCACGACCAGGTCCTCGGCGGCGCCGAGGTGCTGGCGGTGCAGACCAGCAACGCGACCTTCATCGCCACCGACCAGGTCGACCAGCAGTTCGCGATCACCCGGGCCCGCGCCGTGGAGGCCGGGCGCTGGCTCGTGGTGGCCTCGACCAACGGCATCACCGCGGTCGTCGCCCCGGACGGTGCGGTGGTGGCCGCCGCGCCGCGCCGCTCGACCGCGACCCTGCTCGAGCAGGTCGACCTCGTCCCCGGGGTCACCCCGGGCGTGCACGTGGGCCGGTACGCCGGCTGGGCCGCGCTCGCGCTGACCCTGACCGGTGTCGGCCTCGGCGTCGCGGCGGGTCGTCGCCGGTCGCCTGGCACGATGGAGGAGCAGCCCCCGACGCCTCCCGTCCCCGCCCCGCACCACCCGAGCCGAGGAGCACCGCGGTGAGCACGACCACCGGTCCTGGTCCCACCCCCACGGCCCGCGAGCGCACCGTGGTGGTGGTCCCGACCTACGACGAGGCCGACAACCTGGCCTGGATCCTCGGCCGCCTCCACCGCGCCCACCCCGACGTCGACGTGCTGGTGGTCGACGACGGCTCGCCCGACGGCACCGGCCGGATCGCCGACGACCTCGCGGCCGCCGACGGGCGGATCACGGTCCTGCACCGCCACGAGAAGGCCGGCCTCGGCGCGGCGTACCTCGCGGGCTTCCGCTGGGCCCTCGAGCACGGCTACGACGTCGTCGGCGAGATGGACGCGGACGGCTCCCACGCCCCCGAGCAGCTGGGCCGGCTCCGCGGCGCGCTGACGCACGCGGACCTCGTCATCGGCTCGCGGTACGTGCCCGGGGGAGCGGTGCACAACTGGCCGCTGCACCGCCAGGCGCTCTCCCGGGGCGGCAACGCCTACGTGCGCCTGCTGCTGGGCCTGCCGGTGCGCGACGCCACCGCGGGCTACCGGCTGTTCCGCCGGGCCGCGCTCGAGCAGATCGACCTGTCCGCCGTGCGCTCGGTGGGCTACGTCTTCCAGACCGACCTCGCGGCCCGTGCCGTGCGGGGCGGCCTGCGGGTCGAGGAGGTGCCGATCGACTTCGTCGAGCGGGTGCGCGGCGAGTCCAAGATGGACGGCTCGGTGGCCCTGGAGTCCCTGCGGATGATCACCCGCTGGGGCCTCGCCGAGCGGTGGGCCCAGCTGCGGCGGGTGCTGACCGGGCCGGTCGCGCACACCGGGGACGGCCGGCGGCACGACTCGCCGGTGGGCCGACGGTGAGCGCGCCCCGGACGGGTCCGGCACCGCGCCGACGCCGCTGGGTGCCCCTGGTCCTGGTGCTGGCCTTCGTGGTGATGCCGGTGGTCGAGATCTACGTGCTGATCCAGGTCGGGCAGGTGGTCGGCGGCTGGTGGACCGTCCTGCTCCTGCTCCTCGGCGGCGTGGTCGGGTCGTGGCTGGTGCGCCGCGAGGGCGCCCGGGCCTGGCGCGCCCTGCAGGAGGCGCTGCGCCGCGGAGCGGTGCCCGGTCGCGAGATCGCCGACGGGGCCCTGGTCCTGGTCGGCGGGACGTTGCTGCTCACCCCGGGGTTCGTGACCGACGCGCTCGGTGTGCTGCTGGTGCTCCCCCTGACCCGGCCCCTGTGGCGTCGCCTGCTGGGACAGGCCATCACTCGTCGCCTGGTGACCGGGGGCCCGGCAGGCCCTGCCGGGTTCCCCGGGTTCCCGGGCTTCCCCGGAGGGCAGCCGGGCCCCGGGACGACGAACCCCGGACCACGCGGCTCGGGGCCGGTGGTCCGGGGTGAGGTCGTCGACGACGAGGGTGCGTCCTAGGCGGACGCCTTGCGCTTGCGGGCGTTGGCCCGGTGCAGGTGCGCCGGCCCGATCTCCCCGCCACGCAGCAGGTCGAGGCGCTCCTTGAGGATGTCCTCGAGCTCCTTCTCCGAGCGGCGCTCGAGCAGCATGTCCCAGTGGGTGCGGACGGGCTTCTCGGCCTTCTGCTCCTTGACGATGCCGGAGGTGCTCAGACCCTCGGCGCCGCAGCGCGGGCACTCCCACACCGCGGGCACGTCGGCCTCGACCGACATCGTGATCTCGAACTCGTGAGCCTGGGCGCAGCGGTAGCCGACCTGCTGACGAGCGGCGAACTCGATCCCTCGCTCGTCCTCGAAGCTCTGGCCGCCGAGCCGGGCTCCGCGCAACGTACGCTCCGCCATAGGACACCTCCACAAACAGTTGGGCCCGGTTGACCAGGGGCGACGCGGATCGTGTCCGCATGCGCCTCTACGTCGGGTGGACGTCGTCGACGACCGAGACGGTGAACGGTCGTGTACCGGGGTGTTCAGGGCTCAACGCTACCCAGGGCCCCAACATTCCAACCTCCCCGACCGGGTGGCTCACCCCGGTGGCTGCGCCGGCACGCTTCCGGTGCGCACCGGGAGCATCAGCAGCAGACCGAGCAGCAGCACCGCGACCACCCCGAGCACGCCGAAGTACTGCGCGTCGTCGGTGCGCGCGGCGTCGGTCAGCGCGGCGCCGGCCAGGATGGACAGGGAGAACGCTGCCGGTGCCAGGAAGCTGACGGCGCGCCCGGTGGTGGCGTAGAGCCCGAAGACCTGCCCCTCGCGACCGGGCGGGATGATCCGGGCCAGGAAGGTGCGCGAGGCCGACTGCGCCGGGCCGACGAAGGCCGAGAGCAGCAGCCCGAAGCCCCAGAAGACGCCGCGTCCGCCGTCGTGCAGGACGAAGACGGCCGTGCCGGACAGCACCAGCGCGACCAGGGAGCCCACGATGACCCGCTTGGCACCGATCCGGTCGTCCAGCCATCCGGCGGCGACGGTGGAGACGCCCGCCACGACGTTGGCGGCGATCCCGAAGACGATGACGTCGCCGTCGGAGAAGCCGAACGTGCCCGCGGCGAGCACGCCGCCGAACGTGAACACCCCGGCCAGGCCGTCGCGGAAGACCGCGGACGCGCCGAGGAAGCGCACCAGGCGGGGGTCCTCCCGCCACAGGTCGCGCACGCTGGCGAACAGCCGCCGGTAGGACTCGGCCATGCCGACCCGGGGTCCCCGGTCCGTCGCCCGCGGGGCGTCACGCAGGGTCAGCAGGACCGGGAGGGAGAACAGCAGCGTCCACCCGGCGCAGAACAGCATCGTGACCCGGACGTCCAGGCCGTCGGCGTCGGTCACGCCGAAGAGGCCCACCTCCGGGCTGATCAGGCCCAGGTACACCACCAGCAGCAGGACGATCCCGCCCAGGTAGCCCAGGCCCCAGCCCAGGCCGGAGACCCGCCCGACGGTGGCCGGGGTCGACACCCGGTGCAGCAGCGCGTTGTAGTTCACCGAGGCCAGCTCGAAGAAGACGTTGCCCGCGGCGAGCAGGACCAGCCCGAGCCACAGCAGCTCCTCGCGCGGCTCGACCAGGAACAGCGCGGCGGAGACCGCGACCACGGCGAGCGTGTTCAGCCCGAGCCGGCGACCCGGGCGGCCCGAGCGGTCGGCGCGCTGCCCGCTCACCGGGGCGAGCACCGCCACCAGGACGCCGGCACCGGCCAGCGCCCAGCCCAGCGACGTGTCGGCCTCGGGCCCGAAGGCGTCCGAGGTGATGTAGACGCTGAACACGAAGGTGGTGATCACGGCGTTGAAGGCCGCCGAGCCCCAGTCCCACAGGCCCCACGCCCAGACCGGCCAGCCGAAGCCCCGCCCGCCCGTACGGCTCCCGCCCGTGCCCGTGGCCGTGCTCGTGCCGCTCACCGCTCGGCGCTCGCGACCCAGGCGCCCCGCTCGCGCAGGACGTCGCGGAGCAGGTCGGTGCGGTCGGTGAAGATCCCGTCGACGCCGAGGTCGAGCACCTCGTGCATCTCGGCCGGGTCGTCGACGGTCCAGACGTGGACCGGGACCCCGGCTGCGTGCGCCCTGCGCACGAGCCCGGGGGTCACCACGGTGAGGCGGCCACGGCGGCGGGGCACCTGGACGGCCGCGACCCGACCACGGGTCAGCAGGCGCGCCAGCCGGCCGCTGGGCAGGAACCGGAAGGCGGCCGCCTCGGGCGGCGTGGCGCCCGTACGGACCCGGCCACGGGTGCGGCGTCGGAAGGCGCCGGTGCGGCGGGGGCTGAAGGAGCCCACCAGCACCCGGTCCCACGCCTGCTCGGCGTCGAGCAGGTCGGCCAGCAGGGCCCCGGCCCGCACGCTCTTCAGGTCGACGTTGAAGCTGGCACCGGGCAGGGCGTGCAGCAGCGAGGCGAAGGTGGGCACGGGCTCGCGGCCGCCGACCCGGGCCCGGCGCACCGAGGCGTACGGCGTGGAGGCGATCCGGCCGGTCCGGTCGGTGACGCGGTCCAGGACGTCGTCGTGGAAGGCCAGCAGGACGCCGTCGGCGGTGGCGTGCACGTCGGTCTCGAGGTGGGTGTAGCCCAGGTCCCAGGCGTGCTGGAAGGCCACGAGCGTGTTCTCCAGCCCGACCAGGTCGGGGTGGTGCGCCCCGCCACGGTGGGCGAAGGCCAGCACCCGCTCGGGGGGACACGGCGACGCGGGCACGCGTGCAGTATCCACCCCGGGGCGCGGTCGACGGCGCGGGCCGCACCGGGCAGGGTGGGGCCGTACCCGGAACCGGGACCCCGCAACCCCAGGAGAGCATCGCGATGAGCACTGACCTGACCGGACGCACCGCCGTCGTCACCGGAGCCGCCAGCGGGATCGGCGCGGCCTGCGCCCGTGCGCTCGCCGCGGTGGGCGCCGAGGTCGTGGTCGCCGACCTGGACGCCGACGGCGCCGCCGCGGTCGCCGCCGAGGTGGGCGGCCGGGCCTGGGCGGTCGACCTGTCCGACCTCGACGCGCTGGCCGAGGTGAGCCTGGACGCAGACGTGCTCGTCAACAACGCCGGGATCCAGACCGTCAGCCCGCTCACCGACTTCGAGCCGGCCCGCTTCCGGCTCATCGTCGACCTGATGCTGAACTCCCCGTTCCTGCTGACCCGCGCCGTGCTGCCGGGGATGTACGAGCGCGGCTTCGGCCGGGTCGTCAACCTCAGCAGCGTGCACGGCCTGCGGGCCAGCCCGTTCAAGTCGGCCTACGTCTCGGCCAAGCACGGGCTGGAGGGACTCTCGAAGGTGACCGCCCTCGAGGGCGGGCCGCACGGTGTGACCAGCAACTGCGTGAACCCCGGCTACGTCCGCACGCCCCTGGTGGAGAAGCAGATCGCGGCCCAGGCCCGCACGCACGGCATCCCCGAGGACCAGGTCGTGGAGAAGGTCATGCTCACCGAGAGCGCCGTGAAGCGCCTGGTCGAGCCCGAGGAGGTCGCCGACCTGGTGACCTGGCTCTGCGGCGCCACCGCGGGCATGGTCAACGGCGCCTCGTACACGATGGACGGCGGGTGGACGGCCCGGTGACCCCGGTGGACCCGGTGACCCCGGTGGACCCGGTGGACCCGGTGGCGCCGCGGCTGCGCACCGTCGAGGTCGACGGCGGCGCGATGACGGTGGGGGAGTGGGGCCCGCCGGACGGCGTGCCCGTGCTGGCCGTGCACGGGATCACCGCCTCGCTGGCCGGGTGGTCGCTGCTGGCGGCCGCCCTGCCGGAGGTGCGCCTGGTCGCTCCCGACCTGCGGGGGCGCGGACGCAGCAACGTGCTGCCCGGGCCGTACGGTCTGGACCGCCACGCAGCCGACCTGGTGCGGCTGCTCGACGGGCTCGGCCTGGACCGGGTCGCCGTCGTGGGTCACTCGATGGGGGCCTTCGTCGGCGTGCGGCTGGCCGGGAGCGCCCCCGACCGGGTCTCGGCGCTGGTGCTCGTCGACGGTGGCATCGCGCTGCCCCCGATGCCGGCTCCCGAGCCGGGGGCGCGGCCCGAGGACGTCCTGGGCCCGGCGGCGCAGCGGCTGACGATGACCTTCGCCGACCGCGCTGCGTACCACGACTTCTGGCGTGCCCACCCGGCCTTCGCCGGCGCCTGGGGCCCGGCGGTGGAGGCCTACGTCGACCACGACCTCGAGGGCACCGCCCCGCACCTGCGGCCCTCGGCGCGGGTGGAGGCGCTGGCCACCGACATCCAGCAGCTCGCCGGCGGGACCGCGCACGACACCGGCCTGGACGCGCTGCGGGAGCGGGGCACGCCGGTGACCTTCCTGCGGGCCCCGCGCGGGCTGATGGACGAGCCGGGCGGCCTCTACCCGCCCGACGCCGCGGCCGGGCTCGCCGCGCGGGTCCCGCAGCTGGTGGCGGTCGAGGTCGACGACGTCAACCACTACACCGTGCTGCTGGGCGCTCGCGGGGCCGAGGCGGTGGCCTCGGCGACCCGGGCCGTGCTCGGCCGGCCCTGAGGCCGGCCGCCGGCCTCAGATGTCGCGGAACGGCTCGATGTTGGCGCCCAGCTGGTTCAGCCGCTCGGCGAGGTCCTCGTAGCCGCGGGCGATGACGTAGGTGCTGCGCAGCACCGAGGTGCCCTTGGAGGCCAGCATGGCCAGCAGGATCACCACGGCCGGTCGCAGCGCCGGGGGGCAGACCAGCTCGGAGCCGGTGAAGCTGGTCGGCCCCTCGATCATCACCCGGTGCGGGTCGAGGAGCTTGACCTGGCCGCCGAGCTTGTTGAGGTCGGTGAGGTAGATCGCCCGGTTCTCGTAGACCCAGTCGTGCAGGAAGGTCTGCCCCTCGGCCACGGCCGCGATGACGGCGAAGAACGGCAGGTTGTCGATGTTGAGCCCGGGGAACGGCATCGGGTGGATCTTGTCCAGCGGCGCGTGCAGCGCCGACGGCTTGGTGGTGAGGTCGACCAGCCGGGTGTGCCCGTTCGCGGCCGGGTACTCGTCCGAGCGGTCGTAGATCAGCCCCATCTCCTCCAGCAGCGCCAGCTCGATCTCGAGGAACTCGATCGGGCACCGCTCGATGGTGATCTCGGACTTGGTCACGATCGCGGCCGCCAGCAGCGACATCGCCTCGATCGGGTCCTCGCTGGGGGAGTAGTCGACGTCCACGTCGATCGACGTGCACCCGGTCACCCGCAGCGTGGTCGACCCGACGCCGTCGATCTGCACGCCGAGGCGCTGCAGGAAGAAGCAGAGGTCCTGGACCATGTAGTTCGAGGAGGCGTTGCGGATCACGGTCTCGCCCGGGTGCAGCGCGGCGGCCATCAGCGCGTTCTCGGTGACGGTGTCGCCGCGCTCGGTGAGCACGATCGGCCGGTCGGGCTCGATCGCGCGGTTGACGCTGGCGTGGTAGCACCCGTCGGTCGCCTTGACCTCCAGCCCGAAGGGGCGCAGGGCCGACATGTGGGGCTCGACGGTGCGGGTGCCGAGGTTGCAGCCGCCGGCGTACGGCAGGTCGAAGCTGTCCGAGCGGTGCAGCAGCGGACCCAGGAACATGATCACCGAACGGGTACGCCGGGCCGCGGCCTCGTCGATGTGCTCGAGGTCGAGCTCGTGGGGCGGGATGATCTCGAGGTCGCCGGAGTCACCGAGCCAGCGGGTCTGCACGCCGAGGCTGGAGAGGACCTCGAGGAGCCGGTTGACCTCCTCGATCCGCGCGACCTTGCGCAGCGTGGTGCGCCCGCGGTTCAGCAGCGAGGCGCACAGCAGGGCGACGCCGGCGTTCTTCGACGTCTTCACCGCGATCGTGCCGGACAGCGTGGTGGGGCCGGTGACGCGCAGGTGGACCGGGCCGCCGCCGAGGGCGACGATCTCGGAGTCCAGGGCCTCGCCGATCCGGGCGAGCATCTCCAGGGAGAGGTTCTGGTGGCCCTTCTCGATCCGGTTGATGGCGCTCTGGCTGGTGGAGAGGAGCTCGGCGAGCTGCTGCTGGGTGAGCCCGCGGTGCTGACGGGCGTCGCGGATCAGGTTGCCGATGCGGCCCTTGTAGTCGAGAGACATGCCGACCACGCTAACTCACATGTGAGATAGGGCAAGCCCGCGCGTCGGGGTGCCGGTCGTCACCCGACCGCGGTGGTGGCATCGTGGCGGCATGCGCGCCACGACGATCCACGCCCCCCGTGACATCCGCCTCTCCGAGGTCCCCGACGCCGCGGTCGAGCTCCCGACCGACGCGGTGGTGCGGGTGCTGGCGGGCTGCATCTGCGGCTCGGACCTGTGGCCGTACCGCGGGGAGAACGACATCACCGCGGGCGCGACCATCGGTCACGAGTGCGTGGGGGTGGTCGAGGAGGTCGGCTCGGAGGTGGGCTCGTTCCGGGCCGGCGACGTGGTCGTGGTGCCGTTCTGCCACAGCGACAACACCTGCGTGCACTGCCGCGCCGGGGTGCAGTCGGCCTGCACCAACCTGGCGATGACCCGCAGCGGCCAGGCGGAGATGGCGCGCGTCACCCAGGCCGACGGCAGCCTGGTGGCCGTGCCCGGCGCGGCTCGGGGCGAGGTCGACGAGGAGCTGCTGCCCTCGCTGCTGGCCCTCTCCGACGTGATGCCGACCGGCTGGCACGCGGCGGTCAGCGCCGGCGTGCAGGAGGGCGGCACGGCCGTGGTGGTCGGCGACGGCGCCGTGGGGCTGTGCGGGGTGCTGGCGGCCTCGGTGATGGGTGCGGAGAAGGTCGTCGCGCTGTCCCGGCACGAGCCCCGCCAGGACATCGCCCGGGCCTTCGGGGCCACCCACGTGGTGGCCGGGCGCGGCGAGGAGGCGCTGGCGGCCGTGCTGGAGATCACCGGTGGCGTGGGGGCCGACGCCGTGCTGGAGTGCGTGGGCACCGACCAGTCGATGCGCACCGCCTTCGAGGTGGCCCGCCCGGGATCGACCGTCGGGTTCGTCGGGGTGCCCCACGGCGTCGAGCTGCCGGTGCGTGGCATGTTCGCCAGGAACGTCGGCCTGGCCGGCGGGATGGCACCGGTGCGCCGCTACCTGCCGCAGCTGCTCGACCTGGTCACCTCCCGCGAGATCGACCCCGGCCGGGTCTTCGACCTCACCCTGCCCCTGGCCGAGGTCGCCGAGGGCTACCGCGCGATGGACGAGCGACGTGCGGTCAAGGTCATGCTGCGGCCCTGAGACCGGCTGCGAGACCGGTCCCGGGGCCGGCCGCTCAGCCGGGGCTGGTGCTCATCGCACCCAGGGTGGGACCGCTGAACCCGGGGAACACCTGGGCGGTGCTCGCGCCGAAGCGGGTGGAGACGACCTCGGCCAGGACGCTGCGGTAGTCCGTGGTGACGGTGAGGTCGGAGT
The DNA here is from genome assembly GCA_963781475.1 of uncultured Actinomycetota bacterium. GTDB lineage: Bacteria > Actinomycetota > Actinomycetes > Propionibacteriales > Nocardioidaceae > Nocardioides. The sequence continues at coordinate 115,938 of CAWAGJ010000008.1, forward strand.
CGGCCTGGGTGCCCAGGTCGGGGAACCGGCCGTAGAACCTCCCACCCCGGACGCCGGCGCCGGCCAGCATCATCATGCTGCCGAAGCCGTGGTCCAGGCCGCGGTTGGGGTTCTCCACGATCCGCCGGCCGAACTCGGTGAGCGTCACCAGCGTCACCGACTCGCCCCGTGACCCGAGGTCGGCGAAGAACGCGGCGATCGACTGCGCCAGCTCGGTGCAGCTGCGCTGCATCAGGCCCGAGTCGACGGTGCCCAGCCCGGCGTGCATGTCCCAGCTGCCGTGGTCGATGGTGAGGACCTCGGTGCCGACGTCGCCCCGGATGATCCGGGCCGCGGAGGCCATCGCCCGCCCGAGGTCGCCGGCGGGGTAGGCGGCGCCGTTCTGGGGCCGGGCCCCGGTCTGCCGGGCGGGGGCGAAGTCCGTCACGGCGCCCAGCGCCATCTGGGCGGCGCGGCCGAGCGGGTCCTGGCGACCGCCCCAGAGCGTGCGCAGCGAGCCCTCGCGCCGGCGCGGGTCGCCGCCCCCGGCGAGGACCACGTCGTCGACGGCCGCGGTGCTCATCGCCGGCGCCGGACCGACCAGGCTGGAGGGCAGCGCGCCGGCGTCGAGGTTCACCGCCCGCAGCGGGGTGCTCCGGTCCTCGAGGCCGACCAGGCGGTTCAACCACCCGGCGCGCGTGGCGGAGCCGGGGGCGGCGTCCTCCACCTCCTCCATGGCCGAGAAGTGGGACCGGTTGGGCGCCGGCAGGCCCACGGCCTGGACGGCGGCCAGGCGCCCCTGGCCCCACAGCCCCTGGAGAGGGGCCAGGGCCGGGTGCCACCCGAAGAACCCGTCGCTGCCCCAGAGCCTGCTCGCGGGCACCGCGATCCGTGGCCGCGCCCGGTAGTAGTCGGGGTCGCCGTGGGGGACCACCATCGAGAGCCCGTCGGCCGCGCCCCGCATCGACAGCACGACCAGCGTGCCGCGGGCGGTGCCGGAGGCGGCGCGCGCGGTCTGGAGCACCGCGTCACCGACCAGGGTCGTGGCCGTGGTCGCCCCGACCAGGCCGGCGCCGAGGCCGAGGACGCCGCGGCGGGAGAGCCCGGCGTACTCCGGGCAGCCGCACTCCCCGGGATCGGGGGAGGTGCGGGCGGAGGTGCGGGCGGAGCCACCGTCGGGGGTGGCGAGGAGCGGGGAGGTCGTCATGGGGGTCACCGGAGGAAGTGTTCGGGGGAGTCGAGGACGGTCAGCAGCACGCGGGGCATGCCGTAGCGCAGCAGCGGGTGGTCACGGGTGACCTGCTCGGTGGGAGACGTGCCCATCACCTGGCAGCACGCCCTGACCAGCGCCGGGGTGGCGTTGCGGTGGAGCAGCTGCCGGGCGAGGTGGTCGACCACCTCCGCGTACGTGGCGGGCAGCGCCGGCAGCCAGGCCTGACGTCGCCGGTAGGTGATGTCCAGGTCGGGGTAGTAGCCGCCCGAGACGACGTGGTGGATGCGGTACGAGGCCAGCATCCGGGCGGGGTTGCACCACGCGTCGTTGCTGATCGGCGCCCCGTCGGGCCGTGGCCACGCCAGCGGCATCAGCCCCATCTGGCGGGCCTGCCACAGCAGGGCGTTCGCGGCCGAGGTCTGCTGGGTGGGGCGCGCGATCCGCGCGCGGGTGACCCGGTAGGTCGCGACGAGGTCCTCCGCGGGGTCGCGCACCTTGCGCCCGGCCGACCCGGCGAACTCGGGGGAGTCGACGAGCGCCTGGAGGACCGGCACGATCGCGGTGTCGTGGTCGAGGTAGACCTGCGCGAGGCGCTGCACCAGGGCCTCGGGCGGGTCGTCGCGCACGAACTTGACCGCCAGCCGCCGCGCCAGGCGCCGCGCGGTCAGCGGGTGCCGCGCCAGGTGGGCGAGGTAGGCCTCGGTGACCGCGCGTCCGTCGCCGTTGCGGTTCGGGTGGGTGAACCCGAGCACGGAGACCGCACCGGTGGCGTGGTGCTCGGGGCGGTAGGCCGCGGCCCAGGTCGGGTTCGAGCTGCCCTCGACGGTGTCCACCGCCCAGCCGGTCAGGATCCGCGCGGAGTCCTTGACCTCGGCCTCGGAGTAGGCGCCGAGGCCGACGGTGTGGAGCTCGAGCAGCTCCCGTCCGAGGTTCTCGTTGGGCTGGCGGGCCGTGGAGCGGGCGTTGTCCAGGTAGACCAGCATCGCCGGGTGCAGCACCGCGGCGCGGAGGATCTCGGCGTACGACGAGAACGCGAGGTCGCGGAGGGTCTCGCCGTAGGACCGGCGGTGCACGTAGCAGGCCTCCCCGCCGATGGTCGGCACGTTCAGCAGCTGCTCCCAGAACTCCGTCATCACCTCGCGCACCTGGCGGTCCGCGCGGATCCGCCGGCACAGCACGTAGCGCTGGTAGTCGTAGGAGAACTGGTGGCTGGAGCTCTCGCGCCAGAGCCGGGCCGGGTCCCACGTGAGGTGGTCCCACCAGGAGGCGCACTCGTCGGCGGCCGGGTCCTCGACGGGGGCGGCGAGCTGGCGGTCGAACCAGTCGCGGGCCCCGCCCGACCGGCGGACCTGCGTGGCCAGGGCCGGGGTCAGCCCGTAGGAGAACCGGGCGGCCAGCAGACGCTGCTCGGGGGGAAGAAGCTTCACGGGGGGCTCCGGCGGGTGTGCGGGTGGGGGTGCGGCGGGTGGGGGACCCCGTGCGTGGGGGGACGCAGGAGTCATCGGCACACCACCGGCCCGTGTTGAGGCCTGGCGGGCACGAGGCCGACCGGCGCGGCGGGTCCGACCGTCAGACCGGGTCGGGGCGGCCGGTGTCCGTCGGCGCGGCGTCGCCGGGCGCCGCGGGGAGGGGCGCCGCGGGGAGGGGCGCCGCGGGGAGGGTGAGGCGGAAGACGGTGCCCCCGCCGGCGCGTCGGGTGGCCACGACGGTGCCGCCGTGCCGCTCGACCGTGCTGCGCACGATGGACAACCCCAGGCCCGTGCCGCGGTAGTCGTCCCGGTGGGCGCGGTGGAAGCTGTCGAAGACGGCGTCGAGCTGGTCGTCCGGGATGCCGATGCCGTTGTCCGCGACCTCGACCACCACCACCTCACCGGACCGGTGCCCGTGGAGGGTCACGGTGGGCACCACGCCCGGCGCGACGTACTTCACGGCGTTCCCGACGAGGTTGTCCAGGACCTGGCGCAGCTGGCCGGTGTCGCCGGCGACCGGCGGGAGCGGGCCCACCACGATCCGGGGCCGGCCGCCGCCCACCGGCTCCTCGGACCAGCGGAGCGCGACCTCGGCCGCGACCTCGCCGAGGTCGACGGCGTCGCGGGCCAGGGACGCGTCGCGCGCGGTGACGAAGGACAGGAGGTCGTCGATGAGGTCCCGCATCCCGTCGGTGGCCACCCGGATGCGGGCCAGGGCGCGGGAGGCGGGAGCCGGCACCGGCTCGTCGCCGGCCAGGGCCGCGAGCTGCCCGTCGAGCACCTCGGTCCAGCCGGACACCGTGCTCAGCGGGCTGACCAGGTCGTGCGCGACGACCCCGGCGAAGGAGGCGAGGCCGTCGCGCTCCCGGCGCTCGGCGGTGACGTCGTGGTAGACCACCAGCGTCGCGGGGCGACCGCCGCTGCCGCGCACCGCGCTGGCGCGGACCTCGAGCCGTCGCGCCTCGCTGCCCTCGGCCGGCAGGACGATCAGGTCCTGGGGGTCCGAGTAGCCGGTGGCGCTCGTGGACGCCCTCCGCGCCTGCGCGCGCAGCAGGCCCTGCACGCTGATCTCCTCCCCGTCCGGACGCAGCACCTTCATCCGCCGCTGGTCCACGTGCGTGCCCACCGGGGCGGCCCCACCGCCGGTCAGCCGGACGCCGGCGGCGTTGCGGAGCAGCACCGTGCCGTCCTCGGCGATGAGCACGACCCCCTCGGCCATCGCCCCGAGCACCCGGGTCAGCGTCTCGGCCTGGTCGGAGGCGCCCGAGCGGGCGGCGACGAGGTCGGCGGTCAGCCGGCGTCGCTCCGCGGCGTCCAGCGCCAGCACCATCGTCAGCCCGATCACGAACCCGACCCACAGCTGGGTGACGGAGGCGGTCTCGCGCGGGTCCCCGAACGGCACGAAGCCGGGGCGTTCCAGCACGGAGGCGACCACCACGGCGGTGGCCAACGACACGGCGTGGAGGTTGGCTCCGAGGGGGCTCAGCCGCAGGCCGGCCCACACGCTCGTGGCCAGCACCACGAAGGACAGCGGCAGCCGGTCCGGGGTGCCGAGCACCAGCAGCACCAGCAGCCCGGTCAGCAGGTACAGCACGCCCAGCTCCACGCGCCTGCTGTGCTGCGCGCCGCCCCGCGGGTCGGTGCGCACGGCGGGGTGCGCGCCACGGGCCCGGCGGGCCAACCAGTGGTCGCGGGCCAGGAGCGCCACCGGCACGATCAGGATGATGCCGGCGAGGTTGCGCACCGCGAGCTGGGCGCCGCTGCTCGGGTCGCCGGCGAGGAGCGGTCGCCAGGTGACCTGGACCGTGACCAGCGTCGCCAGCACGCACGCGGCCACCCCGGAGAGGAGGACGAACGCCACGTCGCGCCCGGTGCGCAGCGCCGGACCGTCCGCGGCCGACCGCGGTCCCCACAGCCGTGGGGCGGTGAGGGTCAGCGCCAGGCCGAACACCAGGCCGATCGCCACCGCGAAGAGGGCGAGGTCCAGGGCGAGGACCAGGGGCACCCCGGTCAGGTGGTTGACCAGCATCGACAACGAGAAGAGGAGGGCCGCGTCCACCGCGAGGGAGCGGCGCCACCCGAGCAGGGCGAACCAGACCGCGATCACCCCGTTGGCCGGCCAGATCAGGGAGAGCTCGCTGCCCTCGGGCACCGTGAGGCGCCCCAGGTAGGCGGCGAGGAGGTACGCCGTGCCGGCCACCAGGGTCACCAGCCAGCGCGACGGGCCCCCGGCGGGGGGCCACACCCCGGCGGGCCCCGCGGTCTCCCCGGCGGCCGGGGTCCCCCCGGGAGCGGGCCCGGGCGTGGTCGCGGGTGCGACGCCCTCGACGGTCGGCTCGCTCACCGGCAGCGGCGTCGCAGCGACCGGGACGGTCCGGGCCGCGCGCTCAGCGCGGGCGCGCCAGGGCGGGCGCACGCTGAGGATCGTCATCCGATCACCTGTCGGTCGGCCGTCCGAGGAGGGTGGGTCCTCCCAGTAGACAGCACCGCGAGCCTCCTGACCGGCAAATCGGAGAAGACCGGGCCGGGCGGTGCCGGTCCGAGGACGCCGGCCGGTCACCGGGTGAGGACCGCGTGACCGGCCGCACGGTAGGACAGGGGGATGAAGACACGACTTCTCGGCAACGACACCGTCGGCCGCGTCCAGGTGGGCGCGATCGGGCTGGGCCTGATGACCTTCGACCAGGCCGGGGCCGCACCCCGCCAGCAGCTGCTGGACACCATCCGTACCGCCCTGGACCACGGCGTGACCCTCTTCGACACCGCCGACGCCTACGGCCACGGCGACGACGGCGCCGACGCCCAGGGCCAGAACGAGTCCCTGGTCGCGGGTCTGCTCGACGAGCTCGGCGTCCGCGACGAGGTCGTCCTGGCCACCAAGGGGGGCCACGTGCGCACCGAGGGCGGCGACTGGGCCCTGGACTCCCGGCCCGAGCACCTGCGTGCGGCCGTGGACGCGAGCCTGCAGCGCCTGGGCGTCGAGCAGATCGCCCTGTGGCAGCACCACCGCCCGGACCCGGACGTGCCCTACGAGGAGGTCCTGGGCACGCTGCGCGAGATCCACGACTCCGGCAAGGTCGCGATGGTCGGGCTCTCGAACGCCGATCCCGAGCAGATCCGGCTGGCGCACCGCGTCGTCGGCGACGGACTGGTGAGCGTCCAGAACCAGTTCTCGCCCAAGTTCCGCAGCAGCCGCCCCGAGATCACCGTGTGCGAGGAGCTCGGGCTCGCCTTCCTGCCGTGGAGCCCCCTGGGCGGGCTGAACGACGCCAAGGAGCTGGCGCAGAAGCACCCGGCGTTCGCCGAGGTGGCCCAGGAGCGCGGCGCCAGCGCGCAGCAGGTCGCCCTGGCCTGGTCGTTGGCGCAGTCGGAGTGCGTCATCCCGATCCCGGGGGCCAAGCGCCCGCAGTCGGTGCAGGGCTCGGCCGCCGCGGCCGACCTCGAGCTGAGCGCCGACGAGCTGCGCCGCCTCGACGCCGACTAGGGTCGACCGGCCCGCGCCGGGTCACACGACGGCGAGGACCTCGCCGTGGAGCAGGGAGAGCCAGCCGTCGGGTTCGGCCGCCCAGGTGCGCCAGCCGTGGGCGATCCGGGCCAGGTCGTCGTGGGTGGCGCGGCCCTCGGCGAGGAGCTGCTCGGCCAGCGCCGAGGTGGTGATCCGGTCGGCCCAGAGACCGCCCCACCAGGCGCGGTCCTCCGGGGTGGCGAAGCACCAGGTGCTCGAGGAGGGGCGTACGTCGGTGAGGCCGGCCGCGCGGGCCCACGACAGCAGGCGACGGCCGGCGTCCGGCTCGCCGCCGTTGGCGCGGGCCACGTCGCGGTAGAGGGCGAGCCACTCGTCCAGCGCGGGCACCCGGGGCCACCAGGTGAAGGCGGCGTAGTCGCTGTCACGGGCCGCGACGAGGCCGCCGGGGCGGGTGACCCGGCGCATCTCGCGCAGGGCCTGCACCGGGTCGGCGACGTGCTGGAGGACCTGGTGGGCGTGGGCGACGTCGACGGCGTCGTCGGGCAGGGCGAGGGCGTGGACGTCTCCGACAATCAGCCCGACCCCCGTCACGCCCCGGGCGGACAGCTCGCGCCTGGTCAGGTCGAGGGCGGCCTCGCTGGTCTCCAGCGCGGTGACGCGGCCCGGTGCCACCAGGCCGGCCAGGTCGGCGGTGATCGTGCCGGGCCCGCTGCCCACGTCGAGCAGGTGCAGGCCCGTCCCGGGGGCCCGCGAGGCGAGGTCGGCCAGCGCAGGCAGCAGGTAGCCCGCCGAGTTCTCGGCGGTGCGCCACCGGTGCGAGCGCAGGACCGACTCGTGGTGGCCGTGGGTGTAGACGTGCTCGGGAGGCATCCGCCGAGGCTAGGCGTGGGGGAGAGGCCGGTGGCCTCGCGTCTCACTAGGCTGGGGCGGTGAGCAGCGCCGCGGACCGGACCTCGACCATCCACGCCACCGAGGTCGGCGACACCGGACCGAGGGTGGTGTTCCTGCACGGCCTGTTCGGCCAGGGCCGCAACTTCACCCAGGCCGCCAAGGCGCTCGTACCCGACCTGCGCTCGGTGCTGGTCGACCTGCCCAACCACGGGCGTTCGGCGTGGACCGACGGGGCCGACTACCTCGAGGTCGCGGAGGTCGTGGCCGGCTGGCTGCGTGAGACGTACGACGGGGAGCCGGTCCACCTCGTGGGTCACTCGATGGGCGGCAAGGTCGCGATGGTGCTGGCGCAGTCGCACCCCGACCTCGTCGACCGGCTCGTCGTCGTCGACATCTCACCGGCGACCAGCGACGGCGCGGGGGAGTTCGAGCACCTCCTCGGTGCCCTGGCCGGGGTCGACCTCGACGCGCTCGAGCGGCGGGGCGACGCCGACGAGCAGCTGCGCGAGCTGATCTCCGACGAGCGGGTGCGGGGGTTCCTGCTGCAGAACCTGCGGTCGGGCGCCGGTGGCAGCGGGTTCCGGTGGCAGGCCAACCTCGACCTCCTGCGCCGCGAGCTCGCCGCCATCGGCGGCTTCCCCGAGCTGGCGACGACCTTCGACCATCCCGTGCTGTGGATGGCGGGGGAGCGGTCGGACTACGTGCTGCCCGAGCACGAGCCCGCGATGCGGCGGCTGTTCCCCCGCACCAGGATGGTCACGGTGAAGGGCGCCGGGCACTGGGTGCACTCGGAGAAGCCGGAGGCGTTCGTCTCCGCGCTGCGGGTCTTCCTGACCGCCGAGGACCGCTGACGCGCAGCTCAGCCGGCCCGGCGCACCAGCACGCGCGGGAAGCCTCCCGAGACGGCGCCGGTGTCGGCGACCTTCGCGAACCCTGCCGACTCGAACAGGGCCAGCGTGCCGACGTAGGCCATCGTCAGGTCGACCTTCGCGCCGCGGTTGTCCACCGGGTAGCCCTCCACCGCGGGGGCACCCTGGCTCGTGGCGTAGTCGGCCGCGCCCGCCACCAGGTGCGGTGCGATGCCACGGCCGCGGAAACCCGCCCGCACCCTGAGGCACCACAGCGACCAGACGGGCAGGTCGTCGTGGTGCGGGATCGTGCGGGACCGGGCGAACGGCAGGGTCGAGCGCGGCGCGACCGCCGCCCAGCCGACGACCTCGTCCCCGTCGTAGGCCAGCACCCCGGGGGCCACGTCCTGGTGGAGGAGCTGCTCGACGTACCGCCCGCGGTCCGGTCCGGTCAGGGTGCGGTTGGTACGAGAGTCCACGCGGTGGCTGAGGCACCAGCAGACCGAGGCCGTGGGGTTGCGTGGCCCGAGGACCGCGGCGACGTCGGGGAAGTGCCGGGCCGGGCGGATCGTCAGCTCCATCGGTCGACGGTAGCCGCGAGCCGCCGACTGGCGCGCACCTCTCGACCGCGTGCTGCACCGCACTCCGCCGTGGCGCCCGACTCTCACGCCACGGTCCGTCGTTGGTGGACGCCGACGTCAACTGACGTTATGTCAGATGGCGAGGGTCACTGACGGTCGTGTGCCTGAGAACGCGTGACAGGGCGTCCTCGGGCACACGACTCGGCGGACGTCGGTACGACGATCGGTAGGTGGTCGCCCGGGTCGCGTCCGCCGAGGAAGTCTGGGGCGACCTGCCGTGAGCGTCGGTTGTCCCGCAGGCCCTGAGCGACCCGGACCAAGCTGGACCGTGCAGAGGTGGACCGTGCAGAGGTGGACTGGCGCGGCTCAGCGCACCAGCTGTGACCGGGTGTTCCACAGTGCCGATAAGTGACATTATGTCAGATAGTGGGGAGTCGAGGAGGGTCGTGTGCCTGAGAACGCGTGATAGCGCGTCGTCAGGCACACGACTCGAGCAGCTGATCGGCTGAGGACGTACTCCCCCGCTCCGACGATCCCGAGGGTGCGGCGGTGCGGCGTCAGAAGTGGTCGGGGCGCGACTGCAGGAACTCCCGCAGGTACGGGATGGTGAAGCGCAGGTAGCCGCGCCGGCTCGGCTCGACCAGCCCGGCGACGATCAGCCGGGCGCGGTAGCGCGAGACGTACCCGTGGTCGCGGCCCATCCGGCGCTCGACGTCGGCGATCGAGGACTCCCCCGCGTCGTCCTCGGCCATCGCCTTCACGAACGCCCGGTCGCCCTCGGAGAGGTCGTTGATCGCGGGCTCGTGCAGCGCGAACCCCGCCTCGCGGACGGCGGCCGCGATCCCGGCGCGGACGTGCGCGGGCGTGATCCGCGGGGCCGCGGGGTCCTGGCGCCACACCTGGTCGCCGATGACCTGGACGAGGTACGGGTAGCCGTGCGTGGCCAGCGCCATGGCCGCCACCTCGGCCTCGGCGACCTCGCGGCCCGTGCGCAGGATGGGCACCCGCAGCGCCTCCTCGGCCGCGACCGGCGTGAGGGGCTCGAGCACGAAGCGGCGGGCCCGGCGCAGGAAGGTCGAGACGTCCGCGGCCAGCAGGTCCTGGACCGCGGCGGGCAGGCCGGCCGCGGCGAAGGCGACCGGGCGCTCCTCACGGAACGCGTGCTGGACCACTGCGCAGAGCTGGGCGACGTCGGCCCGGCCGTCGCGGGCGTGGACCTCGTCCACCGTGACGAGGATGCCCGTGCCGTGGTCGTCGAGCACGTCGGTCAGCGCGTTGAGCTGGCGCCGGAGACCGCCGGGCCCGCTCTCGGCCGGCAGGTCGAACTCGAGCCCGCCGAGACCCGACGGCAGCGAGAAGCCGCGTACCCGGCGCCGCGACGACGGCGCCTGGCGCAGGAGGTCGGCGAGCTCGGGCAGCCCGTCGACGGTGAGGCGGTCCAGCAGGCCGGCCGTGGCCGTCTCGGAGACCACCAGCCACCCGCGCTCGCGGGCCAGCGCCTCGGCCTCGTTGAGCATCACGGTCTTGCCGATCCCGCGGTTGCCCGTCAGCAGCGCAGCCCGCCCGGCGGCGCCAGGACCTGCGTCGAGAGCATCGCCGAGCTCGGCGAGGATCGCGTCACGTCCTGACACCACGGGCGGGCTGGTGCCGAAGGAGGGGCGGAACGGGCTACGAGTGGCCGGCACCCGCCCATCCTTCATCAAACTTCATCAAACGTCGAGCGTTTCATCGTCCTTCATCAAGAACCGTGCTTCCCCCGGGACCCGGCGGGCACCTGGGCCGTCTCGGGCTGGCGCCGCATCAGGACGACCGCCAGGGCCAGCAGCCCGAGCACCGCGATCAGCAGCGCCGTACCGGCGTTCAGCCCGATCCCGTTGATGAACACGAACGACAGCGCGCCGGCCGCCAGGCAGTAGTAGACGGTCGGGATGATCGTCTTGCGGATCAGGTCACCTTCCTTGCCCAGCAGGCCCACCGTCGCCGAGGCGGCCACGATGTTGTGGATCGTGATCATGTTGCCCGCGGCGCCGCCGACGGCCTGGGTGGCCACCACGGTCTCCGGGCTGACCCCGATCTCGGTCGCGGTGGAGAACTGGAACAGCGAGAACGTCAGGTTGCTGACCGTGTTGCTGCCGGCCACGAACGCCCCGAGGGCGCCGATCCAGGGGGCGATGATCGGCCAGCCCTGACCGGTCAGCGCCGCGGCACCCTCGGCGAGGGTCAGCGGCATGCTGGCGAGCCCGGAGGTGTTGAAGTCGGTGCCGGAGTTGATGAAGACCCGCACCAGGGGCAGGGCGAACAGCAGCGCCACCCCGGCGCCGGCGATCTGGCTGCCGGAGACCTTCCAGGACTCCTTGATCTGGGTCATGTTCATCCGGTGCAGCACGTTCGTCAGCAGGCAGACCACCAGGAACACGGTGCCGGGCAGGAACAGCGGCTGGATGATCTGGCTGATGGCGGTGCCGAAGATGTTCTCGACCGTGTACGCGCTGGTGACGGTGAGGAACTCGGTCAGCGGCGGGATCGTGCGGGTCATCACGAGGAGCACCGCGACGATGGCGTAGGGAGCCCAGGCCAGCGCGATCGGCATCTTGGTGCTGGTCAGCTCGGCGTCGGGCTCGATGTTGCCGGTCCAGCGCGAGTCCCAGCGCTCGCGCGGCGGGAACTCCCAGGTGTCCTTGGGCATCAGGAAGCCCTTGCTGGAGGTGAACATGACCAGCGCGAGGCCGACGGCGCCACCGATCAGCGAGGGGAACTCCGGGCCGATGGTGGCGGCGACGATGAGGTACGGGACGGTCATCGCGAGGGCGGCGTACAGGGCGAACTTCCAGACCTTCAGGCCGTCGGCGAAGCGCTTGCCCTCACCGAAGAAGCCGCACAGCAGGCAGACCAGGAACATCGGGATCAGGAACCCGACGATGGCGTGCAGCAGGGCCACCTCGACCGCGATGGTCCCGACGTAGGCCGGCAGGTCGACGATCCCGAGGACCGAGATCCGCTCCTCCACGTTCGGGGCGCCCGCGAGGCCCTGGCCGAGACCCACGACCATCGGGGTGCCGACGGCGCCGAAGCTGACCGGGGTGCTCTGGATGATCAGGCCGACCATGACCGCGGCCAGGGCCGGGAAGCCGAGGGCCAGGAGCAGCGGGGCGACCACGGCGGCCGGCGTGCCGAAGCCGGAGGCGCCCTCGATGAAGCTGCCGAAGAGCCAGCCGATGATGATCGCCTGGACGCGCCGGTCCGGGCTGATCGTGGTGAACCCGGCGCGGATGGTGGCCATCGCGCCGCTCTTGGTGAGGGTCTCCAGCAGGAGCAGCGCACCGAACACGATCCACAGGAGCGTGAGCGCGATGATCAGGCCTTGGACGCTGGCTGCCGCGACGGCCACGATCTCCATGTCCCAGACGGTGAGCGCGATCACCACCACGACGACGAAGCCGATCGGCATGGCGTGCTTGGCCGGCCATCGCAGGCCGGCGATCAGGACGCCGATCACCGCGATCGGCGCCAAGGCGAAGAGGCTGAGCACGAGGAGGCTGTCCATCGGGTTCCTTGGTCTGCTGAGGGGCGGTGGGTCCCGCTTGTCGCGGGTGCGTACCGACAAGCGAGAGCAACTTTCCGTGGAGCGGAAAGAGGGGGTGCTGAGGGCTCATAGGCTGTCGAACGGTCCCCCTTGTGTCAAGCGACACACGCTGCGATGGGGGCGCAGGGGAATACCTCGCCCGGTCCGCCGAGATGACGCTCGCGCCGCCTCGAGGTGACGGCGGGGTGCGCCTCAGAGGGCTGAGTCCGGGGCTGGGGACGAACGGTGTCCGTCTGGTGCCGGGTCCACGGGCTGCGCCACCTGCTGGAGCGGTCAGGAGGGGGCCCGCCGACCCGACGGTGAGGAAACCAGGTGGGACGCGCCCCGCGCGCGTGGCAGTCTCCCTCCGTGATCGACGACCACTGGCCGCTCTTCGGTCTCGAGCTGTCGGCCCCCTCGCTGCGCCTGCGCCTGCCGCGAGAGCCCGAGCTGGCGGCGTTGGCCGACCTCGCCGCCCGCGGCGTGCACCGGCCCGCGGAGCGTCCGTTCCTCACGCCGTGGGCCGAGGGGACACCGGGGGAACGGGGGCGGTTCGTGCTGCTCGAGCACTGGGACCGCCTCGCCTCGTGGTCCCCCACCGACTGGCGGCTCGGTCTGGGGGTCTTCGCCACGGACGGCGAGCCGGTCGGTGTGGTCAGGCTGGCGGCCCGGGACTTCGGGGTCGTCCGCGAGGTCACGACCTACTCCTGGCTCGGGCTGGAGCACCAGGGCCGCGGGATCGGCACCCAGGCGCGCCGCGCCGTGCTGTCGCTGGCCTTCGACCACCTCGCCGCCCTCACGGCACTCACCTTCGTCTTCCCCGGGAACCACGCCTCCCAGACGGTCTCGCGTCGCCTCGGCTACCGCCCGGACGGCACCACCCGTGACGCCCGGGGCGACGAGGCGCTCGTCTCCGACCGGCTCCGACTCGACGCAGCCACCTGGGCCGAGGTGCGCGAGCCCGGGTACACCGTCTCCGGCCTGGAGGCCTGCCGCGCGCTCCTCGGCGCGACCTGAGCGGCGTGCAGCCGCGGGCCCTCCCCCGTGCCGTCACCGCCCGGGCGGCCTCGCCGGGTGAGGCGTCCTCCCCCGCGGTCGGCACACTGGGACCCGTGACGTCGACCGAGCCCGACTGGGACACCCGCACCGGCCGTGCTCCCGGGCTGGGGATGCGCCTGCTCAACACCGTGGTCCCCGGCGTGCGTCGGGTGCGGGCGCAGGTGGACCCGTACGCCGCCGCGTGGCGCGCGCACAACGCCCGCAGCGTGCTCGAGCCGCGCCGGCGCTGGGTCGTGCTCGGGGACTCGATGTCGCAGGGCGTGGGCGCCTCGGCGCACGACGCCGGCTGGGTGGGCCAGCTGGAGCGTCGCCTGCGCGCCGACGGGCACGACCTGGCCGTGCTCAACCTGTCGGCCACCGGCGCCCGCACCCGCGACGTGCTCGACCGCCAGCTGCCCGTGCTGGAGAGCCTGCCCGCGCAGCCCGACGGCACCCCGGCCGCCCTCGTCACGGTCCTGGTCGGCTCCAACGACCTCTTCGGCGGACGCGAGGCCCGCGCGGCGCTGCCCACCGCGATGGCCGAGCTGGTCGAGCGTCTGCCGACCGGCTCGCTGGTCACCACGCTCCCCCAGCCCGCCGCGGCCGCCGACCTCGCCAACGCCCACGTCGTGGGCGCGGGCGCCCGCGGCCGGGTCGTGGTGGTCGACCTGCGCGAGACCGGCCCGACCTCCTGGCGGGGCCGGCTCGCGCCGGACTTCTTCCACCCCAACGACCTCGGGTACACCGCGATGGCCGACGCCCTCGAGCCCGGCGTCCGCGAGGTGCTGCGGGCCGGTCAGCGCGGGTAGGCGTCTCCCGCAGCCTGCCGGGCCCGCCAGGCCGAGGACACCATCTCGTGCAGCGTGTGCCGCATCTCCCAGCCCAGGTCACGCGCGGCCAGCTCGCCCGAGGCGACGATCCGGTCGGGGTCACCGGGCCGGCGCGGCGCGATGTCCGGGGTGAAGTCGATGCCGGTCACCTCCCGGACGGTGTCCATGATCTCGCGCACCGACGTGCCGCCGCCGCTGCCGAGGTTGTAGACCCGCTCCACCGGCTCGTCGGCCGCCAGCCGACGCGCGGCCGCCACGTGGGCCTCGGCCAGGTCGGCGACGTGGATGTAGTCACGCACGCAGGTCCCGTCGGGGGTGGCGTAGTCGTCGCCGTTGATCCGGGGGTTGTCGCCGCGCACGAGCATGTCGAAGACCAGCGGGAAGAGGTTGTGCGGGCTGGTGTCGAACAGGTCGGGCGAGCCGGAGCCGACCACGTTGAAGTAGCGCAGGCTGGTGTGCTTCAGCCCGGTGGCGCGCCCGGCCGCACGCAGCATCCACTCCCCGATCAGCTTGGTCTCGCCGTACGGCGACTCGGGCATCGTCGGAGTCGTCTCGGTGACCAGGTCGACGTCGGGCGTGCCGAAGGTCGCGGCGCTCGAGGAGAAGACCAGCTTGTCCGCGCCGACCGCCTCCATGCACTGCATGAGGATCACCATCGCGGACACGTTCTGCTCGTAGGTGTGCAAGGGGCGCTGCACCGACACCCCGGCGTACTTGAACCCCGCGACGTGCACCACGCCCTCGACCTGGTGCTCCTGCAGGGTGTGGTCGACGAGCTTGGCGTCGAGGACGCTGCCGTGCTCGAAGGGCACCCCCGGCGGCAGGAACTGCTCGAAGCCCGAGGAGAGGTCGTCCAGGACCACCACCGGGATGTCCGCGGCCTGGAAGGCCCGTACGACGTGCGAGCCGATGTAGCCCGCTCCTCCGGTCACCAACCAGGTCATCCCAACCGCCCCTCTTCCCATGCTCCGAGTCGTGCGTGCGACCCGCAGACGCTAGCGGAGGCGACCGCTCAGGCCGGTCGCGACGCCACGAGGACGCCGATCTTGTCGATCCGGTGCTCGGGGTTCCCGTTCTCGTCGGACCAGTAGTTGCCCGCCGCGTGGTCCTCCGGCGTCGCGCAGGTCGACAGCGTGACCATCGCGCGCGTCGGCTCCGCACCGGGACGTCCCGGGACCGCGGCCCGCTGGGCGGCCAGGGAGGCCGGTGAACGGAACGAGGTCTCCCGGGTCGTGCGGACCTCGTAGACGTACTCGACGCCACCTGCCGAGACCGTCACCCGGTCGCCGCGCACCAGCGACGGCAGCTCGAGGAACGGCTTGGTCGAGGACAGCCGGTGACCGGTGACCAGGTAGTTGCCGACGCCGCCCGGCCCCACGCCGCCGCCAGGCCCGGAGGGGCTGGCCAGGTCCCCGGCGTCCTGGATCTGCGTGCCGGCCACGTCGTCGGTCGTCCCTCGGTAGGCGCGCACCGGGACGTCGCGGAGCCCGAGGTCGGGCACGCTCAGCGTCGCCGCCCGCGGGGTGCCGTCCGACGTCGCCGGCCCGGCCCCGCCGGACGGCTGCCTCGACGGCTGCCTCGACGGCTGCCTCGACGACTGTGCGGACGGCGACGTCGACGGTTGCGCGGACGGCTGCGCGGACGGCTGGGTGGACGGTTGCGAGGACGCCGGTACGCGGGCCGCGGCCTCTCTCGTCGCACCGCCGACCGGCTCCCGCTCCGGGGTGGCCGAGCAGCCCGTGAGCGCCGCGAGAGCCGCCAGCACGGCCGGCGCCACCAGCAGGGAGGACCTCATGCCCTCCGAGGGTAGCCCGCGTGCGGGCGGCACCGGGCACGATGGGTGCCGTGCCCTCCCCCGCAGCCTCCCTCCGCGCCGCCGGCCAGGCGCTGCTGGGTCTGTTCCTGGTGACGGCGGGCACCGCCCACGTCACGGTGCTGCGCACGGAGTTCCGTGCTCAGGTGCCGGCGTGGGTGCCGCTCGACGTCGACCTGGTCGTGGTGGCCTCGGGCGTGGTCGAGGTCGCCGTCGGCGCCGCGCTGCTGCTCACCCTGGTGCCCGGACCCACGGCCCGAGGCAGGGTCGGCGCCGGCCTGGCCGCCGCGGCCCTCCTGGTCGCGGTGTTCCCCGGCAACGTCGCGCAGTACCTCGACGGCACGGACGCCTTCGGCCTCACCACCGACGCGGGCCGGCTCACCCGGCTGTTCTTCCAGCCGCTGCTCGTCGCCTGGGCGTTGTGGTGCACCGGTGCCGGCGGGTGGCTGCTCGCGCGGGTGCGCGCCCGCCCCTGAGCCCCGAACCTGCCGCGCTCCACCCCGTGCACGCGCCGGTCGGCCGCCGCACCAGCTGGTCACCAGCCGCCCACCTCGTCCCACCGCGTCCGCCGCACCCACCGGCCGCACGGCTTCGCCGAGGTCCTGCGGACCCCCGAGCACCCCGGCCACGGGTCGGGGTGGCGCAGCTCGTCGGTGTCGAGGTCGCGCTCCCAGACCTCCCGAGCAGGCCACCACCCGTTCAGCAGCACCTCGCAGTCGCAGAACCCGCCGACGTCCTGCAGCCGCCGCTCCAGCCCGGTCGCCCCCGGCACGCGCAGGTCCCGGTAGCGCCGCGACCACCGCAGCGTGGTGTCGCACCCGACGTCGGCGACCACGCGCCGCAGGAAGCACAGCAGGCACTCGGTCTCCCCCGGGTCCACGAGCTCGGCGGACAGGGCGCGCAGCTCCTCCTCGAGGTGGTCGGTCGCACGGGCCGGGTCGGTCATCGGGTCCTCCTGGGTCGGCGCCGGGTCGGCGCTGGTCGGCGTTGGTGGGCGCTGGTCGGCTGCCCCGGTTCTACGGCCCACCGCCGACACCCCACCCCCGCGGGCGGACGGCCGTCGCCGCGCACCCCTAGGTTCGGCGGCATGACCTCCCCGAGCGACCTCCCGACGTACGCCCTGAACGACGGCACCACGATCCCGGCCGTCGGGTTCGGCACCTACCCGTTGACCGACGACGAGGGCGTCACCGCGGTGCAGAGCGCCCTCGAGGTCGGCTACCGCCTGCTCGACACGGCCGTGAACTACGGCAACGAGGCCGAGGTGGGCGAGGCGCTGCGGCGCTCCGGCGTGCCCCGTGAGGAGGTCGTGGTGACCAGCAAGCTGCCCGGGCGCCACCACGGCTACCACGAGGCCGTCGCCAGCGTGCACGAGTCGCTGGCCCGGCTCGGGCTCGAGCAGATCGACCTGCACCTGATCCACTGGCCGAACCCGTCGGTCGACCGGTACGTCGAGGCCTGGCAGGCCCTGGTGGACTGCCAGCGTGCGGGCCTGGTCCGCTCCGTGGGCGTCTCGAACTTCACCCCCACCCAGCTCGACCGGATCATCGAGGCCACCGGGGTGACCCCGGCGGTGAACCAGATCGAGCTGCACCCCTACTTCCCGCAGCAGCAGATGCGCGCCGAGAACGAGCGGCGCGGCATCCGCACCTGCTCGTGGAGCCCGCTGGGCAAGCGGCAGGCGCCCTTCGCCGAGCCACCGGTGGCCGACGCCGCGGAGCGTCACGGCGTCACCCCCGGCCAGGTCGTCCTGCGCTGGCAGCTCCAGCTCGGCGCCGTCCCGCTGCCCAAGTCGGCCACCCCGGAGCGGCAGCGCGCCAACCTGGACCTGCTCGGGCTCGAGCTCGACGACGCCGAGATGGCCGCGATCACCGGCCTCGCCCGGACCGACGGGCGGCTCTTCGGCGGCGACCCCGACACGCACGAGGAGATGTGACCCCGGCGCCCCCCCCGCACGACCCCCGCACGACCCCCGCACGACCCCCAGGACGGGCCGCCCGGGCGACCCGTGGGGGTGGGGCTGCCCGCCCCGGGGCGGCCGTAGGTTCGCCGCATGACCCGTAGCAGCGAAGAGCTCGAAGCCATGCAGGCCGTCGTCCAGCGCGTCGTCTCCTACCAGGACGGCGCCACCGAGGGCACCACCGAGAAGGAGCTCCGCGCGGCCTTCGGGGAGACCGACGTCGACCCCACCGAGGACGAGATCACCCGGCTCGTCGACGCGATCGAGGCCGACCCCGCCTCGGCCGACGCCGCCACGGTGCTCGGGTGAACCAGGGGCACCCCTCCCCCGCCCACCAACGTCCCGACGGCGTCAGCGACGCCACCGTGCAGGCGCTCGGGACCCTCTCGGAGGGGCTCGAGGCGGTCGAGGCCGCGCGCGGCCACCTCTACGCGTTCCACCGGTTGTGCGGCACCGCCGACCTGACCCTCGGCACGGCCGTCGACGAGCTGCGCGAGGCCGGGCACGACGACCTCGCCGAGGCCGTCCAGCGTGACGTGATCGGGCGCAACGTCCTCGAGGGAAGGTGGAGCTTCCAGATCGTCGAGGAGTACGACGACGGCTACTACACCGCCGTGAAGGACGCCGAGCGACGCGCCCGCGAGGAGCTCGTGGGCGGGCGGCGGCACCTGTTCGAGGCGGAGATGAAGGAGGACCGGCGTTCCCACGGCCGGTCCGGCCACGAGGCCACGCCGGGCTGAGCGGGCGCCGACCCTGGCTTGCCCGGGGCCCGCCCAGGGCCGGACCCGACCGCGCGGGCACGCCCACCGCCCACCTACGATCGCCGCATGATCCGCCCCGTGCGCCGTTCCGTCCGCCGCCCCCTCGCCGCCGCCGCCGTCCTCGTGGCGCTCGGCGGGGGACTCACCGGGTGCGGTGACGACAGCACGGCGGCCGAGACGCCGGCGGCCGAGGGCGAGAGCTGCGCCTACCCCACCGCCGGGACGGCGGCTGTCGAGGCCGACGCACCGCCGGCCACCGCCACCGAGTCCGGCGAGGTGAGCGTGACCATCGCGACCACGGCCGGCGACGTGCCGGTCACCCTGGACGCCGGTGCGGCACCGTGCACCGTGAACAGCTTCGTCTCGCTGGCCGAGCAGGACTACTTCACCGACAGCCCCTGCCACCGGCTGACCACCGCGGGCATCTTCGTGCTCCAGTGCGGAGACCCGACCGGCACCGGCACCGGCGGCCCGGGGTACTCCTTCCCCGACGAGCTCACCGGCGACGAGACCTACGGCCCGGGCACCCTCGCCATGGCCAACGCGGGGCCGGACACCAACGGCTCGCAGTTCTTCATGGTCTACGACGACAGCCCGCTGGACCCGAACTACACGGTGTTCGGCTCGATCAGCGAGGAGGGCCTCGCGGTGGTCCAGGAGGTCGCCGGCGCCGGCGCGGAGGGCGGCGCCCCCGACGGGCCGCCGGCCGAGCCGGTGGAGATCACCGGCGTCACCGTCGGCTGACCCCCCCGGCGTACGTCCCGGCCCGGCCGAGGCCTCACTGCGAGGGGGCGGCCGGGCCGTCCTGGTCGTGGACCACCAGGTCGTAGGTGACCGGGGTGGCCAGCTGCACCGTCCGCGACACGGTGCACAGGCGGTCCCGGGTCTGCTGGACCGCCCGCGGCAGCAGGGAGCGGGCCCGGTCGCCGTCCGGGCCGTCGGGGAAGCCGAGGTCGACGGTCACCCGCAGGTCGGTCAGGTGGTGGCCGTCCTCGTCGCGGGTCTTGAGGCCCTCCACCGCGAGGTGCAGGTGGTCGGGGCCGACGCGCTTGCCGGTGATCAGCTCGACGTCGACGGCGCTGCAGCCGGCGATCGCGGCCAGCAGCAGCTCGACCGGGGTGAAGTCCGGGTCACCGCCCCGACCGACGGGCAGCACTCCCCCGCGCCCGTTGCTGGCCAGGTAGCGGCCGTCCCCGATCTTGCGCAGCTCCACGCCGCGCCGGCTGTCGTCCTGGTCCTGCTGGGTGCCCTGGGTCATGGTGCGGAGCCTGCCACCCCGACCAGGTCCGCCGGCCGGCATGGCCGCGCCGTCGTCGGGCGTGGTCAGGCGTCGTCGGCCGTGCGCCGCCACCGGAGGAGGCTGCGGCGGGCGCCCGGACGGGTCAGCTCGATGTCGCGCAGCTGGGCCCGGTCCTGGCGGGACCAGGCGCGCCCCTCGGAGATGCCGTGGGCCACGTACTGCTGCGTCGTCATGGTGCTGGGTCCTCTCGCGGCCCGGGAGGGCCTCGCACTGGTGCGCGTCATGGACCAAGATGTCCGACGCTGATGACCATTCAACGGTGGGACGACGGTGGTCCATTCCTGGTCACCGCGGTGACGTCGCCCACGTCGTCCCGCCCCGGCGGCGGCTCCCCTCGCAGGTCAGGATCCGGGTCGCGCGGCTGGCAGGATGCCGGGATGACCCACCGAACCGCGCGCCAGGTCCAGCTCGTCCGCCGCCCCGCCGGGCTGCCCACCACCGAGGACTTCCGTCTCGTCGAGGTCGACCTCCCCGACCTCGGCCCCGAGCAGGTGCTGGTCCGCAACAGCGTCCTGTCCGTGGACCCCTACATGCGCGGGCGGATGAACGACGCGGAGTCCTACGCCGCGCCGTACGCCCTGGAGTCGCCGATGCTGGGCGCTGCGGTCGGCGTCGTGGAGGAGTCGACCTCCGAGCGGGTGCCGGTCGGCACGACGGTCACCCACGGCGCCGGCTGGCGCGACGCCGAGGTCCTCGGCGCCGACGAGGTCCGGGTCGTCGACGTCGACCGGGCTCCCGCCTCGGCCTACCTGGGGGTGCTCGGCATGCCCGGGCTCACCGCGTACGTCGGCCTGCGCCGCATCGCCGCCCTCGCGGAGGGGGAGACCGTGTTCGTCTCCGGGGCCGCCGGCGCCGTGGGGTCCGCGGTCGGTCAGCTCGCCCGCAGGCTCGGCGCCGCCCGGGTGATCGGGAGCGCCGGCTCGCCGGAGAAGGTCGCCTGGCTGACCGAGGAGCTGGGCTTCGACGCGGCCTTCGACTACCACGACGGCAAGGTCTCGCACCTGCTGCGCGACGCCCTCGAGCGCACGGGCGGCGGCCGCGCGGACGTCTACTTCGACAACGTCGGCGGCGAGCACCTCGAGGCCGCGCTGCTCCACCTCGCCGAGTTCGGCCGGGTGGCGGCCTGCGGCGCGATCACGACCTACAACGACCAGCAGCCCACTCCTGGGCCCCGCACCATCGGCCTGGTCGTGCCGCGGAAGCTGACCATCCGCGGTTTCATCGTCAGCGACCACGCCGACCTGGCCGGCGACTTCTACGCCCAGGCGCCGGGCTGGGTCGCCGACGGCTCGGTGCGCACGCGGGAGACGTACTTCGAGGGCCTCGAGCAGGCCGTCGAGGCGTTCCTGGGGCTGTTCTCCGGTGCCAACCTCGGCAAGATGCTCGTCCGGCTCTGAGTCGCGCACCACGTCGACACGGGCGGCCCCGGTCCGAGGACCGGGGCCGCCCGCGAGCGGGCTGCTAGCGGATGATCCGGACCTGGGTGTCCGCACGACCGCGGACGACCTGGTCGCCGGGCTCGGTGACCGCCTGCGCGACCGTCTTCTGACGATCCCGGTAGGTGCCGAGCGTCGCCGAGACCTGGTCGTTGCGGGTCCGGCTCTCCAGGCCGGTCAGCACCTTCTCCAGCGTCCTGCCGGGCCTGCGGTAGGAGCGGTCCCCACCGCCGACCGTGAGGTAGCCGTAGTCGCCCGCCGCGCTGCGCGGCACGTCCAGGTCGAGGCGCTCGGTGCGCGCGGACCCGTCGGAGGAGGTGACGGTGACCCGGAGGCCGAGGGTCTTGCCTGCGGCGACCTTCGCGCGCCGGCCGAGCCGGACCCACTCCCCGTCCGCACGCCGCTCGACCCCGGTGATCCTGGCGGTCGAGGTGTCGGCGGTGGCCTGCGAGTCGACGCTCACGGAGTCGAGGTCGACCCCGTCGAGGCGGCTCACCGAGTAGACCGCGTAGGCGACGTCGAAGACCGTGCCGAAGGCGAGGTCACGCTGCTCGGTGTAGCGGTCGGCGTAGGAGACCGCGAAGGCCTCCCCCGCGGCGTCGGTGCCGGTGATCTCGACCGTCTGCAGCTCGGTGCCGCCGGTGATGCCGTCGAGCACCCGGTCGTGGTTGACCAGCACGCCGAACAGGGTCGTCTCCGCGGTGGCCTCGTCGAGGTTCACCTCGGTGCTGCCCGTGCGGCTGCGCCCCTCGAAGTCGACGCTCGAGACGACCGTGGCGGAGTCCGGCAACGGGCCGAAGGTGGAGGTGATGCCGGCCAGCCGGTCGTCGGTCACGGTGCCCACGGGGGCCCCGGCGTTGGCCACCTTGAACGGTGCACCCAGGGACTCCTCCTGGACGTAGAGCGCGTCGGCGGGGTGCAGGCTCAACGTGGTGTCACCGGAGAAGGTGAAGGGGTGGCCGAACCCGACCACCCGGTCACCGCAGACCGAGGTCACCGTCCCGACCCCGACGGCGTCGATGTCGCCGTGGTAGACCGCCGCTCCCAGGTTGCCGCCGGCCACCAGGTCGTCACCGTCGGCGGCGACCGCGCCGGCTCCCCCACGGGCGACGCGGGCGCCGCCGGCGACTGCACCGTCGCCCAGGTACGGGTGCTCCGCCGACCGGTCCTGGACCTGCGCCAGCCGCTGCGCCGACACCCCGCTGACGCTGACCGGCATCGGCAGCCGGGTGAGGCCCTCCTCTGCCTGGGCGGCGCTCACCGAGGAGCCGGCGGCGACGGCCCGGGCCGTACGCGCGTCGACCCCGACGCGGCGCGGGGCCTCGGCGTCGCCGAGGTGGTCGTCCATCTCCTCGAACGGCGTGATGCCCGCGACCGGCGAGGAGCCCCACGACAACCCGTAGGCGACCGCGCCGATCAGCCGACCGTCGGCGGCGTAGACCGGGGAGCCGGACATGCCCTGCCAGATCCCGCCGACGCGGTCGATCTCGGGCGAGGAGAGCCGGGCCAGCACCATGTCCAGGCCGGGGGCGATCCCGTCCTCGAGCACGCCGAGGACCTCGCCCTCGAACCCCTCGGGCTCGGTGCCCTCGCTGACGGTCAGGCCGGTGACGGCGTCCTCCGGGGCGACCTCGGCGACCGGGAAGGCCTCGGTGCAGTCCTCCTCCGGGGCGGCCCAGGACCCCTGTCCGCCGCTGAGCGCGAGCAGGGTGGAGGAGGCGAGGACGGCGAGCGAGGTGGAGGCGACGGCGACCCGTCGGCGGGTGCGGGAGCGGGGCAGCGGAGTGGACATGGGTTCTCCTTCCGAGAACGGTGCTGGCGCGTCGACGCGCCTGCACCCTGTGACGCACACCTTGACCGCTCGGTTGCCAAAGGTCCTGCTGGTCTGGTCCAGTCGCCCGGGCCTCGGCGGGGCGTCGGGGTGACGTCCGCCGCCGGGCCGTCTCCTAGGCTCGGTGCCCATGAGCTCCCCCGTCGCGACGTCCCGCAGCCTGCTGCGCACCGAGGCCGAGCAGCGGGCCGCGCTGCTGACCGTGCACTCCTACGACGTCGACCTGGACCTCGGCGGCGCGGACCACCCCGGGACGACGACCTTCGGGTCCCGGACGACGGTGCGGTTCGGGAGCGCCGGCGGGCCGACCTTCCTCGACGTCAAGCCCACCGAGCTGCTCGCCGCCACCCTGGACGGGTCGCCGCTGGACCCCGCCTCGCTGCGGGAGGGCCGCCTGCCGCTGGAGACCACCGCCGGCGTCCACGAGGTCGTCGTGGACGCGCGGATGCCCTACCGCACCGACGGCGAGGGGCTGCACCGCAGCGTCGACCCCGCCGACGGGCGCACCTACCTGTACGGGATGTCGTTCCTCGACGCCGCCCCGACGGTGCTGGCCTGCTTCGACCAGCCCGACCTCAAGGCGCCGTACCGGCTGCGGGTGCGGGCACCCCGGGACTGGGTCGTGGTCGGCAACGGCCGCGCCACGCGTACCGGCGACGACGGCGACGTCGCGCTGTGGGAGCTGGCCGAGACGCAGCCGCTGTCGACGTACGTCGTCACGCTCGTCGCCGGGCCGTACCACCTGCTGAGCGACGAGCACGACGGGGTCGCGCTGGGTCTCTCGGCGCGCGCGAGCCTCGCCGGGGCGCTCGAGGCCGAGGCCGAGGAGCTGTTCACGCTGACCCGGCAGTCCTTCGACGAGCTGCACCGGCTGTTCGGGATCCGGTACGCCTTCGGGGACTACCACCAGGCGTTCGTGCCGGACTTCAACGCCGGCGCGATGGAGAACCCCGGCTGCGTGACCTTCCGGGACCAGATGCTCTTCCCCGACCGCGTCACCCGCGCGGCGCGGGTGAACCGCGCCTCGACCGTGGCCCACGAGATGGCGCACCAGTGGTTCGGCAACCTCGTGACGCCGCGGTGGTGGGACGACCTGTGGCTCAACGAGTCCTTCGCGGAGTACCTCGGCTGGCGGGTGATCGCCGACGCCACCGCCTACGACGACGCGTGGGCGCAGCGCTCGCAGGCCCGCCGCCAGTGGGGCCTGCACGCCGACCAGCGCCCGAGCACGCACCCGGTCGCCGGCAACGGCGCCACCGACGCGGTCGCGGCGCTCCAGGACTTCGACGGCATCTCCTACGCCAAGGGCTCCACGGTGCTCAAGCAGCTGGCCTCGCGGATCGGCGACGAGGCGTTCCTCGGCGGCGTCGTCGACCACCTGACCCGGCACCGGTTCGGCAACGCCACGATGGCCGACCTGGTGGCGTCGTGGGAGGGCGCGGGGGCCGGTGACCTGGGCGGCTTCACCGACGGCTGGCTGCGGACGGCGGGGCTGGACACGCTGCGGGTCGAGCGGACGGCTGCGGGCGGGGCCGCGGTACGGCGCCTCGGGCCGCGGGAGAGCGGCGACCCGGGCGACGACGTCGTGCGCGAGCACACCGTCGCCGTCGCCGTCGCCGACGAGCACGGGTGGACCACCTCGACCGTCGAGGTCGCCGCCGGGCTGACCCCCCTGCCGCACGTCGCGGCGGGTGCCGCGGTCGTGCTGGACGCCGCGGAGGACACCTGGGCGGCGAGCTGCGCCGACGCCGCGACCGTGGCCGGGCTGCGCGAGGTGCTGCCCCGCACCACCGACCCCGTGCTGCGCACCGCAGCCTGGAACAACGTGCGCAGCGGCTTCCACGCAGCCCTGCTCGACCCGGCCGACGTGGTCGACCTGGTGGCGGCGGCGCCCTACCTGGCGGACCTGGGCGACACCGGCACCCGCGGCGACGCCTGGACCACCGGGACGCTGCTCCCGCTGGCCCCGGCCGGTTCGACGGCACGGGTGCACGCGGCGGTGCTGGCCACGCTCGACGGGGCCGGGGGCGACGACCTGCTGCGCGCGGTGCGCGGCGCCGTGCGCACCGCCGAGGACCCCGAGCTGCTGCGTCGCTGGCTCTCCCCCGGCGAGCTGCCCGCGGGCGTGGACCTGGACACCGACCTTCGCTGGCGGCTCCTCGGACGGCTGGCGGAGATCGGGGCGAGCGACCGCGACGAGCTGGACCGCGTCCTGGAGCACGGGCCGAGCACGACCGCGACGATCGCGCACACCGCCGCCGTGGCGTCCCTGCCGGACGCGGACGCCAAGGCCTGGGCGTGGCGGCGGTTCACCGCCGAGGCCGACGTGCCCACCCACGAGGTCGAGGCGGCGGGGCACGGGCTGTGGCGCCCGGGGCAGCAGGCGCTGACGGCGCCGTACGTCGCGCGCTACGTCGCCGACCTGCCCGGGACCGCGACGCGGCGCAGCGGGTGGCTGCTCGCGCTGTCGGCGGGAGCGTTCTTCCCCCGCACCCACCTCGACGACGCCAGCGCGGTGGCGCTGCGCGGGCTGCTGGAGCACCCCGACCTGCCGCCACCCGTGCGCCGGGCGGTGGTGGACAGCCTCGACGGCCTGGACCGGCAGCGCGCGGTCGCCCGCGCCTTCGGTGTCGAGGTGGCGGCATGAGCGCGGGTACGGGCCTGGGTGCCGACGCCGGCGGGACGCGGGCGCGGCGGCCCGGGCCGACCGTGCGGACGCGGGTGGTCGAGCAGCTCGCCGACGCCGAGGCGCCCGACGGGACCCGGGAGAAGCGGCACGAGGACCGGCTCGCGACCGAGGAGCCGCTCGAGGTACGCCTGGAGTGGCCCGGCCGGGAGGCGCACCGGGTCTGGGTGACGATGCGGACCCCCGGCCACGACTTCGAGCTCGCCGCGGGGTGGGCCCGCCACGAGGGCCTGGTCGCGACGCTGGACGACGTGGCGCGGGTGGCGTACTGCACCGACGTCAGCCTGGACCCCGCGCAGGAGTTCAACGTGGTCACGCTGACGCTGCGGGCTCCCCCGCCGCACGAGCCCGGCCCGCGCAGCACCGCCGTCTCCGCGGGCTCGTCGGCGTGCGGCGTGTGCGGTGCGGACAGCCTGGACGCGGCGCTGTCGGTCGCGCACGGGGCGGCGTGGACCGGTGACCTGCCGACGCCGTCGGTGGTGCGCGGCCTGCCCGACGCACTGCGCGAGCGCCAGCAGGTCTTCGACCGCACCGGTGGCGTGCACGCGGCCGGCCTGGCCACCGCGTCCGGCGAGCTCCTCGTCGTGCGCGAGGACATCGGCCGCCACAACGCCGTCGACAAGGTCAGCGGCGCGCGCCTCCTGGCCGGCGACCCGGTGGCCGACGCCTGCCTGGTGGTCAGCGGGCGCGCCGGCTTCGAGCTCGTGCAGAAGGCCGTGGCCGCCGGGACGGGGTCGCTGGCCGCGGTGGGGGCGCCGACGAGCCTGTCGGTGGACCTCGCGAAGCGGGCCGGGCTCGGGCTGTGGGGCTTCACCCGGGACAGGCGCACCGTCCGGTACGTGTAGGGCGCGTGCGTCACCGGGCGCGGGGGACTTACGCAGCGCGGACCGCCGGTGCCATGCTCCACCATGAGCCTCGACCCGACCGTGACGAACCCCGACCACTACACGGTGGTCTTCGAGAACGAGCGCGTCCGGGTGCTGGAGTACACCGACCAGCCCGGCACGGTCACCACGCCCCACGCCCACCCGGACAGCGTGATGTACACGCTGTCCTCGTTCCGCCGCCGCCTCGTCCAGGGGGACGTGCAGCGCGAGGTGGAGCTCCAGGCGGGCACCGTCGGCTGGCTGCCGGCGCAGCAGCACCACGGCGAGAACATCGGCGAGACCCCGACCCACGCCCTCTTCGTCGAGCTCAAGGACTCGCCGGAGCCCGGTCCCGACGGACAGGTCGGCCCACGCCTCTGACGCCCGCCGACGCCGCAGCACGCGCGCTGCGGTCCGTTCAGTTCAGGATCCGTCCGCCTCCGGGCCCGAGCAGCACCGCGAGCCGCTCCCGCCACGTCTGCAGCGCCTCGGGGGTCGACCGGGTCCACGCGACCACCTCGTCCACGACCCGCAACGGCTCGCTGCTGCGGTAGGACCGGGTCGGGTTGCCGACGAGCTTCGTGTCGGTCACGTTCGGGTCGTCCTCGAACACCCCGATCGGCTCGACCTCGTACACCCGTGGGGCAGCTCCCCCGGACAGCTCGGCCGCGAGCTCGGCGGCGAGCCCCGCTCCGTCGAGGAGCGCGGTGAAGTAGACGTGGTTCATCACGACCTCGGGCCGGTAGTTCGACCGGTGTCCGGCCACCAGGAGGTCGCCCACCCGGAGACCGGCCGTCGTACCGTGGAAGAACGGCCCCTCGTCCAGCACGTCGCTCACCCACGCACCCTGGGCCGGGTCGAGCACGGCGGACCAGCACGGAAGCCGCAGGGACCCCGGCCCCCGGCTCCCGGCGGGCGCGGCGTCGCCGGGGCGCGGTGGCTCGACAGGCGCCCTAGGGTCGATCGCATGGCCGACATGTGGACGACGATCGCGAACGAGCGCGCGGCCCTGGCCGGGGACCTCGCCGACCTCTCCCCCGAGCAGTGGGCCACGACGTCGCTGTGCCCGGGCTGGACGGTGCAGGACGCCCTCGCGCACATGACGTCGACCGCGCACGTCTCGGCCCCGGCGTTCTTCCTGGGCATGGTCGCGACCGGGTTCCGCTTCGAGACGTTCAGCCGCCGGGGCATCGAGCGGTGGAAGGGCGAGAGCCCCGCACAGACGCTCCAGCACTTCCGGGAGGCCGAGAGCAGCCGGACGCACCCGCCCGGACCCAGCACGAGCTGGCTGGGCGAGGTCGTCGTGCACGCCGAGGACATCCGCCGTCCGCTGGGGCTCGTGCACACCTACCCCCCGGACGCGG
Source organism: uncultured Actinomycetota bacterium (assembly GCA_963781475.1). Lineage (GTDB taxonomy): Bacteria > Actinomycetota > Actinomycetes > Propionibacteriales > Nocardioidaceae > Nocardioides. Next base: position 143,832 of record CAWAGJ010000008.1, read on the forward strand.
TGCGTCAGGTCCTGGACTTCTACCGGGGCTCGAACGCGCTGATCGGCACGAAGCGCCGCATCGCCGGCCTGACCCTGCGGGCGACCGACCTCGACTGGACGCACGGCGACGGGCCGGAGGTCCGGGGACCGGCCCTGTCGCTGCTGATGGCCGCGACGGGCCGCCGCGCGGCGCTCGGCGACCTCGAGGGTTCCGGGGTCGGCGAGCTGACCGCGCGCGACTGACCCGCTCAGCGGCGCTGGGCCGGCGAGAAGATCAGCACGACCAGCGCGATCGTCAGCAGCACGGCCGTGGCGACCAGCACCTGGATCCCGGCGGACGCGTCGACGAAGAACGCCGGCAGGGACGTCAGCGTGACCACGACCAGGCTGGCCGCAGCCAACCGGGCCGCGGGACGACTTCCCGTACGCCAGGCGACGACCGTGGCGACGAGGGCGACGACGCCGAGCAGGGAGTCGATGACGAGGATCGCCGTCGGGGGGCCGTCCCCGTCGGGGACGGGCAGCGCGGCGCTCGGGATGTTCGCCACGGCGTAGAAGGCGGCCAGCCCGAGGCCGACCTTGTTCGGGGTGCTCCAGGCGTCGCGGGTCTCGGTGCGGGGTGGCGTCGTGGTGGTCATCGTGGCTCCTCGGGTGGGGTGTGGTGACCTCAGGCTCGCGGCCCGACGACCCCGCCGGCATCGGCGCGCGCTCCCCCATCGTGCTGCTGGTCGTGCGGGACGACGGCGGGGCGGACCGCCCGTGGACCCCGGGGGTCGGGCTGGACTCGATGCGGCAGCGGGCGCTGCAGGTCGGCGGGACCCTCCGGGCGGGCGCGACCGGCGGCGGCGGGCGGGTCGAGGCGACCCTCCCGCTCGGGCGCGCCCCCCTGGCCGGGGAGTCCGGGCAGAGGTCGTAGCCGGGCAGGCAGAACGGGGATGCTCCGTCGCACCCCGGCGCATCGGTGCAGGTCAGCGCGGCGACGTCCGAGCCTCGCGGGGGGTTGTGCCTGTCGGTGCACGACGGGGACCTGGTCGAGGCGGGGTGGGGCGCGCCGCCGACCCGGGCCCGAGGGTGGCAGGTCGCCCCGTCACACACCGGCCGCCTCCCGGCGTGCGTCCCGGGGGCTGTCGGCGCGGACGTCTACGTTCGTCGCATGCGGCTGCTGCACACCTCCGACTGGCACCTGGGCCGGTCCTTCCACCGGGAGGGCATGCTGGCGCACCAGGCCGCGTTCGTGGACCACCTGCTGGAGGTGGTCGCCGCCGAGCGCGTCGACGTGGTGCTCGTCGCGGGCGACGTCTACGACCGGGCGCTGCCCCCGGTCGACGCGGTGCGCCTCGCCGACGAGTCGCTGGCCCGGCTTGCCGCCTCACGGGCCCGGGTCGTGCTCACCAGCGGCAACCACGACTCCGCCCAGCGGCTCGGGTTCAGCTCCCGGCTGATCGACGCCGCCGGGGTGCACATCCGCGCCGACGTCTCCGCCGTCGGGGTCCCGGTCGTCCTGGAGGACGGGCACGGCCCGGTGGCCGTGCACGGGCTGCCCTACCTCGACCCGCACACCGTCGCCGACGCCTGGGGCCTGCCCGTGCGCAGCCACGAGGCCGCGGTGGCCGAGGCGATGCGCCGGGTGCGCACCGACCTCGCCGCCCGCCCGCCCGGCACCCGCTCGGTCGTCCTGGCGCACGCCTTCGTGGCCGCCGGCGGCGCCGCGCCCGAGGCCAGCGACTCCGAGCGCGACATCAGCGTCGGCGGGGTGTCCCTGGTCCCGGGTGCGGTGTTCGACGGCATCGACTACGTCGCGCTGGGACACCTGCACGGTCGTCGCGCGCTGACCGACCGGCTGCGCTACTCCGGCTCGCCCCTGGCGTACTCCTTCTCCGAGGCCGGCCACCGCAAGGGCTCCTGGCTGGTGGACCTCGACGCCGCCGGCGCCGTGGACGCCACCTGGGTCGACGCCCCGGTGCCCCGGCCGCTGGCCCGGCTGCGCGGCTCGCTCGAGGAGCTGCTCGGCGACCCGCGGCACGCGGCGCACGAGGGCGCCTGGGTCGAGGCCACCCTGACCGACGCCACGCGCCCCCTCCAGGCCATGGAGCAGCTGCGGCGACGCTTCCCGCACGCGCTGCTCCTGGCCTTCGCGACCCCACCTCCGGGACTGGCCGTGCTCGGCGACGGCGCGGCGCGGGGCACCCGGCGCACCGACCGCGAGCTGGCCACCGAGTTCCTGACCACGATGCGCGGCACCGAGCCCGCGGGCGACGAGCTGGCCCTGCTGCACGAGGCCGTCGACGCCTGCTGCGAGGACACCGACGTCGACACGCTGCTGGGCGCCCGGCCGGTCCTGGGTGGCGTGGACCCGGGAGGCGTGGGCCGGTGAGGCTGCACGAGCTGGAGGTCGCCGCGTTCGGCCCGTTCACCGACGCGGTCACCGTCGACCTCGACGCGCTGGCCGAGGGCGGGCTGTTCCTGCTCTCCGGGCCGACCGGGGCGGGCAAGACCAGCGTGCTCGACGCGGTCTGCTTCGCGCTGTACGGCGAGGTCCCCGGCGACCGGGCGGGCGCGCGACGGCTGCGCTCCGACCGGGCCGCGGAGGGCGCCGAGCCCCGGGTGAGACTGGTCGTCACCCTGGCCGGGCGGCGCTTCGAGCTGACCCGCACCCCGGCCTGGCAGCGGCCCAAGAAGCGAGGCACGGGCACCACCCTCCAGCAGGCGAGCGTGCGGGTGCGCGAGCGCGTCGACGGGACCTGGACCACCCTGACCACCCGGCTCGACGAGGCCGGCCACCTCGTCACCACCGTGCTCGGGATGAACCTCGCCCAGTTCACGCAGGTGGCGATGCTGCCGCAGGGCCGGTTCCAGGCGTTCCTGCGCGCGGACTCCGACGAGCGGCAGAAGCTGCTCCAGCGGCTCTTCGGCACCGCTCGCTTCGAGCGGGCCGAGTCCTGGTTGCGCGAGCGCCGCAGCGAGGCCCGCCGCGAGCACGACCGGGCGCACCTCGACCTCGCGGGCCTCCTCGGTCGCGTCACCGAGGTCGCTGCGACCGACCTGCCAGGCGGCTGGGACCTGGACGACCTCGCGGTGCCCGCCCGCGCCGGCGAGGTCGCCGGGTGGACGCACGGTCTCGCCGAGTCTGCCGACGGGGACCGGGCCCTTCTCGCGGCCGGGCTGGCGGAGGTCGCCGCGCGCGAGCAGCAGGCGCGCGTCACCCTGGAGGCCGCCCGGGTCGAGGCCGAGCGCCTGGCCCGCCGCGGGGCCGCGACGGCCGAGCTCGAGGTGCTCCGGGCGCGCACCGACGCCCACGACGACGAGGTACGCCGGCTCGAGGCCGCCCGCCGCGCCGCTCCTGTCGCGCCCCTGCGCACCCGTCTCTCCGCCGCCCTCGGCCAGCAGGAGCGTGCCGAGCTGGACCGGGCGGCGGTCTGGGCCGAGGCGGAGACGCTGGTGGGCCCCGCCCCGGCCGCCCCGCCGGAGCCCGCCGAGCTCACGCTGTTCGACCTCGACCTCGACGCTGGACGACCCCCGGTGGTCGAGGAGCGAGCGCAGCGACCCCCGGTGGTCGAGGAGCGAGCCCAGCGACCCCGGTGGTCGAGGAGCGAGCGCAGCGACCCCCGGTGGTCGAGGAGCGAGCGCAGCGAGCGTCACGAGACCATCACGCCGCAGGAGGAAGCAGACCTCGCCTGGATGCGCGACCAGGCCGACGCCGCGCTCGCCGACGCCACCGCGGTCGACGCCGCCCGCCCCCTCGAGCAGCGCGGCCGCGAGGTCGCCGGGGCGCTGGCCTCCGCACGCGAGGAGGTCACCCGACGCACCACGCAGGTCGCCGACCTCGTCGAGGCCTGCGCCGGCGCCCCGGCCCGGTTGGCCGCGCTGCGCTCCCTGGCGGCCGGGGCCCAGCAGGCCGTGGTCCGTGCGGAGGCCGAGCGCCGCACCGTGCGCGACCTCGAGGCCCGCGGCACCGCGGCGCGCGACGCCGACCGCGTGCTGGCCATGCTCGGACCGGCCCGGCACCACCACGCCGTGGCGCGCGACGAGGTCCTGGCGGCCCGCGAGGTCCTGCTCGACCTCCGCGAGCGCCGCATCGCCGGGATGGCCGCCGAGCTCGCGGTCGGCCTCGCCGTCGGCGCGAGCTGCCCCGTCTGCGGCTCCGCCGACCACCCCACCAAGGCCAGCCCCGCACCCGGTTCGCCCGACGGGGTCGCCGAACGCCGCGCCCAGCACGACGTCGACCAGGCCAACGCCGTGGCCCACCTGCGCGAGGAGGAGGTCCGCGACCTGGAGAGCCGGTTGGCCGCAGCCCGGGCGCGCGCCGGCGACGACGAGACCGACGACCTCCTCTCCCGGCTCGACCAGGCACGCGCGGCCTGCGCCGCGCTCGAGGCGCAGGCCGCCGGGCTCGAGGAGCACCACCGCGACCTCGAGCGCGGCGAGCAGGAGCAGGTCGCGCGCGACACCGCGCTCACCGAGGCCCGCTCCGCACTGGCCCGTGCCGAGGAGCGATGCGTCGCCCTCCAGGAGCAGGCCGCGACCCTGGACACCGAGCTGGCCACGGTCCGCGGCACGCACCCCGACCTGGACACCGCCGAGCGGCACCACCTGGACCGGGTCGGTGCCGCCCGCCGCGCCGTGCGCGCCGTCGAGGCCCTGGTCGCCGCGCGCACGCACGTGCTCGAGGCCACCGCGGCCCTCGCCGCTGCGGCCGACCACGCCGGGTTCGGCTCCCCCGAGGAGGCTCGCGTCGCGACCCTCTCCGGCGCCGACGTCGAGTCGCTCGACGCCCGGGTCCGCACGCACCGGGAGCGGCTGAGCGCCGTCACCGCGGTCCTGCGGGACACCGACCCCGCCCGTACCCCCGGCTCCTCCGACGCACCCGGATCGCCCGGTGCCGAGGAGGCCGACGTGTCCGCCCGACCTCGCGGCGCTCGAGGTGGACCACCGCACCGCCCTCGACCGGCTCGGCGACCACCGCGGCCGGCAGCGGCAGGCCGACCACCGCGCCGCCCGGCTCGGCGAGCTCGACCTCGAGGTCGCGGCCTCGGTCACCCGGTGGCGACCGCTGCGCGACGAGCTCGACCTGGTCTCGCGGCTCTCCACCTTCACCGAGGGACGCAGCGCCGACAACCGCTGGCAGATCCGGTTCTCCGCCTACGTGCTCGCCTTCCGGCTCAGCCAGGTCGTGGCCGCCGCCAACGTCCGCCTGGCCCGGATGAGCGACCAGCGCTACGCCCTCGAGCACACCGCCGACCGTGGCCGGGACCGTCGCGGCGGCCTGGGCCTGCTGGTGCGCGACGACTGGTCGGGCCTGGCCCGCGACCCGGCCACGCTCTCGGGCGGGGAGACCTTCGTGGTCTCGCTGGCCCTGGCCCTCGGGCTCTCCGACGTGATCACCGCGGAGGCCGGGGGCGTCGATCTGGACACGCTCTTCGTCGACGAGGGATTCGGCTCGCTGGACGCCGACACGCTGGACGACGTGATGGACACCCTCGACGCGCTGCGCGACGGCGGACGCGTGGTGGGCGTGGTCAGCCACGTCGCGGAGCTGCGCGACCGGATCCCGGTCCAGCTGCGGGTGACCAAGGCCCGCACCGGGTCGCGGCTGGCGATCCACCGGTGAGCGGGCAGGTAGGTTCTCGGCCCATGAGCGGTCCCACCCTCGACCCCGTGTTCGCGGCGCTCGCCTACCGACGGCTCGGCGAGGTCGCCCTCGGCCGGGCCGAGCAGCTCGGCGCCACGCACGCCGACTTCCGTCTCGAGCGGGTCCGTTCGCAACGCCTGGGGGTGCGCGACGGGGTCCTCCAGGGCGCCAGCGACGCCGAGGACCTCGGCTTCGCGGTGCGGGTCCTCCACGGTGGCGCCTGGGGGTTCGCCGCGGGTGTCGTGCTCAGCGAGGCCGAGGCGGTCGCGGTGGCCGAGCGGGCCGTCGGCGTCGCCCGGGTCGCGGCGACGATGACGACCGAGCCGGTCCGTCTCGCGCCGGAGCCGACGTACGACGACGTCACCTGGGTCTCCGACTACGACGTCGACCCGTTCACCGTCCCGGTGGCCGAGAAGGCCGCCGTGCTGGTGGACTGGACCGAGCGGCTGCGGCGCGGCGGCGCGGTGGACCACGCGACCGCGTTCCTGCTGCAGGTGCACGAGAACAAGTACTACGCCGACCTGGCCGGCACCCGCACGACGCAGCAACGGGTCCGGGTGCAGCCCGGCTTCGAGGCCATGGGTTCGACCGCGACCTCCTTCGACGCGATGGCCAGCCTCGCGCCGCCGGTGGGACGGGGCTGGGAGTACTGCACCGGCACGCCCGGGCAGGGGGCGTGGGACTGGGACGCCGAGCTGGCCGAGGTGCCGGACCTGCTCGCCGAGAAGCTCGCGGCACCCTCCGTCGAGCCGGGCACCTACGACCTGCTGGTGCACCCCTCCAACCTGTGGCTGACGATCCACGAGTCGATCGGCCACGCCACCGAGCTCGACCGGGCGCTGGGCTACGAGGCCAACTACGCCGGCACCTCCTTCGCCACCCCCGACCACCTCGGCACCCTGCGCTACGGCAGCGAGGTCATGCAGGTCACGGGCGACCGCACGTACCCGCACGGCCTGTCGACGACCGGCTACGACGACGAGGGCGTGCAGACCCAGTCGTGGGACATCGTCCGCGACGGGGTCCTGGTGGGCTACCAGCTCGACCGGGCGATGGGCGAGATGATGCCGGAGCTGAACGGCGGCCGGTCCAACGGCTGCGCGTACGCCGACTCCCCCGGTCACGTCCCTGTCCAGCGGATGGCCAACGTGTCCCTCGCGCCGGCTCCCGACGGCCCCTCGACCGAGGAGCTCGTCGGTCGGGTGGAGCGCGGCGTCTACGTCGTCGGCGACAAGTCCTGGTCGATCGACATGCAGCGCTTCAACTTCCAGTTCACCGGTCAGCGGTTCTACGCGATCCGCGACGGCGAGCTGCGCGGGCAGCTGCGCGACGTGGCCTACCAGGCGACCACGACCGACTTCTGGGGCTCGCTCGAGGCCGTCGGCGGTCCGCAGACCTGGGTGCTGGGCGGTGCCTTCAACTGCGGCAAGGCGCAACCCGGCCAGGTCGCCTCCGTCAGCCACGGCTGCCCCACGTCGCTGTTCCGCGGCGTGTCGATCCTGAACACCGCCGAGGAAGGGGGGCTGTGATGGCCACCCGCGCACCCACGCCCCAGGACCTCGCCGAGCACGCCCTGGCCACCAGCACGGCCGACGACTGCGTGGTGGTCGTGCGCGACGCCACCAGCGCCAACCTGCGCTGGGCCGGCAACACCCTGACCACCAACGGCGTGACCCACGCGCTGACGGTCAGCGTGGTGTCCTTCGCGCGGTCCGGCTCCGGCACCGGAACCGGCTCGGTCAGCTCGACCGCGACCACCCGCCCCCAGGTCGAGGCGCTGGTGGCGGCCGCCGACTCCGCCGCCCGGGCGTCGTCGCCGGCCGAGGACGTCGCCGACCTGCTGGGCGAGCGCGCCTCGCCGGACTGGGCCGACGCCCCCGAGCCCACCGACGTCGAGGTGTACGCCTCCGTCGCCCCCGCGCTCGGCGAGGCGTTCGGGCGCGCCCGCGCCGCGGGCCGGGTGCTGTACGGGTTCGTGAACCACGAGATGACCACGACGTACCTCGCCTCCAGCACCGGGCTGCGGCTGCGCCACGTCCAGCCCACCGGCCACGTCGGGTGCACCGGCAAGAGCGACGACCTGACGCGCAGCGCGTGGGTCGGGGCGGCCACCCGGGACTTCACCGACGTCGACCCGCTCGCGATCGACGACGAGCTGGCCCGCCGGCTGGCCTGGGCGGAGCGGCGGGTGGACCTGCCGGCCGGCCGCTACGACACGATCCTGCCGCCGACCGCCGTGGCCGACCTGATGATCGACGCCTACTGGTACGCCGGCGCCCGTGACGCCCACGATGGCCAGTCGGTCTACAGCCGGCGCGGGGGTGGCACCCGGGTCGGCGACCGGCTCGCCCGCCCGGGCGTGGGGCTGTGGTCCGATCCCGCCGCGCCGGGCCTGGAGTGCACCCCGTTCGCGCTCGCCACGTCGTCCTCGAACGAGTCGTCGGTCTTCGACAACGGTCTGCCGCTGGGACGCACCGACTGGCTGCGCGACGGCGAGCTGACCTCGCTGATCCAGACCCGGCACTCCGCGGGGATGACCGACCTGCCCGTGACGCCGTACCTCGACAACCTCGTGCTCGAGGTGGACGGCGCGACCGGGAGCGTGACGGACCTGGTGGCCGGCACCGAGCGCGGGCTGCTGCTGACCTGCCTGTGGTACATCCGCGAGGTCGACCCGCAGACGCTCCTGCTGACCGGGCTGACCCGCGACGGGGTGTACCTCGTGGAGGACGGCGAGGTGACCGGCGCGGTGAACAACTTCCGCTTCAACGAGAGCCCGGTCGACCTGCTGCGCCGCTTCACCCACGCCGGCGCGACCGTGCCCGGCTTCAGCCGGGAGTGGGGCGACGACTACTTCTCCCGCACCGCGATGCCCCCGCTGCGGGTGCCGGACTTCCACATGTCCAGCGTCTCCCAGGCACTCTGACGCCGAGGTGACGCCTGCGGCGTCCCGAGGTGACGCTCGCTGCACCACCCGGCCGTCGTCGACGGTCAGCGCAGCCAGCCGCTCGTCCGGCGTCGGGTGACCTGGTGCCACAGCCGCGGGAGGTCGGCCTCGACGGCGCGGGCCGAGGTCTCCTCCCGGGCGTGCAGCCGTCCCCAGGTGAAGGTGGGCTCGCCGGCCCGCTCCGCCTCGTCGGCCAGCGTCCGCAGCAGCGACCGGGTCTCGACGGTGTCCTGCCGGTCGCCGAGCGCCGTGGTCAGCCGCTTGGCCCGTGTGGTCAGCCGGGACGCGTCCTCGCCGAGGGCGGGGCGGGCGACCTCCGCGGCGTACCGCAGCCGTTTGGCCGCCTTGCGCAGGTCGTGGACCGCGTCGTCCCGCTCGCGGCGGGCACGCGCGCCCGGTTCGGCGTCCGGGACGGCCTCCAGCCTCACTGACACGCGGCGCAGCTCCTTGCGCAGCCGCTTGGTGAGGACCTTCCCGGCGTCCTGCTCCGCACGAGCGGTCCAGGGCGGTGCCGCGGCCAGGTCGCGGACCGAGTCGACCAGCCGCGCGCACCGCTCCGAGGCCAGCACCTCCGCGCCCGCGGCGGCCGCCGTCCGCGCCCCGCGCTGGTGGGTGGCCAGCCGTCGGCGTACGGGCCCGCGGACGTGCCGGGCCTCCTCCTCGTCCAGCAGCCCGGCCAGGCGCCCGCCGACCACCTCGAGGTCACGGCGCTCCCCCAGCGCCCGGGCCAGCCAGCGCAGCTCGTCGCGCACCGGCTCGACCGCGTCCGGGTCCACGAGGGGCCGGTACGCCGCCAGCACCGCCCGGAGGCGGCGGCAGGTGGTGCGGGTGCGGTGGAGGCCGTCGTCGCGGTCCTCCCGAGCGGCCGCGACGGACTGCGGCAGACGCTCGGCCAGCTCGGCCAGCCGGTGCTGCAGGACGTCCCGTGCGGGTGAGGAGGGGGCGAGGTCGGCCACCGTCGCAGTCTGGCCCGGCGTACGGGCTCCCGGCCACCACCCCGGGCACGCACAGCATCGCCACCGTCAACTCGGCCGGGTGCGACCGTCAACTCGGCCGGGTGCGACCGTCATCTGGGCCGGGTGCGACCGTCATCTCGGCCGGGTGCGACCGTCATCTCGGCGGGTCAGTGGGGGGTGGGGATCGGGGCGCGGGGGTCGTACGGGACGCGCGTGTAGACGAAGGTGGCACAGCCGAGGTGGCTGACCGTGCCGTCGGGGTGCCGCTGCACCCGGAGGGTCTCGCCGGTCAGGTAGCCGGTGGCGCCGACGAACACCTCGGGGTCCTCCGTGGGCGCGAACGACATGGTCCGGCCGGGCCCGAGGGCCGGCTCCAGCTGCAGGCGACGGCCGTCCCAGCGCAGCACCGACGGGGCGTGGCCCCAGTGCCAGGTGCCGAGCACCTCGCGGACGACGTGCGGCACGGGGCCGGTCGTCGGGCGCCACTCGGCCGGCAGCGGCGGTTCGGCGTCGAGCACGGTCTCGAGCAGCGCGCGGGTCGCGTCGCCGAGGCCGTACCCGGCGTTGCTGAGCACGACGGCGCCGGTGCGCGAGTCGGCGTCGACCAGGACGCCGCAGGTGAAGCCGGGCATCGAGCCGCCGTGGCCCACCAGCAGCCGACCGCGGGCCGCGGTGACCGAGACCCCGAGCCCGTACGTGGAGCCCGCCCGGTCCTCGGGCGTGCCCGCCTGCGGGGTCCGCATCGCCACCAGCGACTCCTCGCGCAGCACCGAGCGCCCCGGGTCGACCAGCGCGGTCAGCCAGGTGCCCAGGTCGGCCACGGTGCTCCACAGCTGGCCGGCGGGCGCCATCGCCCCGGTGTCGGGCAGGGGCTCGGCCACGAGCTCGCCGGTGAGGGCGTCGACCGAGAAGCCGCGGGCGTAGGGCTCCTGGAACTGGTAGGTGGTGCGGGTCATCCCCAGCGGGACGAGCACCTGCTCGGACAGCGCGTCCCACCACGACGACCCGGCCACCTCGGCCGCGACCTCGCCGAGCACGCCGTACCCGAGGTTGGAGTAGTGGTGCCGCGAGCCCGGCTCCAGGACCCGGCCGGCGTCGGCGTGGGCCGCGACCAGCGCGGCGCGGTCGCCCCCGGTGGAGCGTTCCCACCAGGTGCCGTGCGGCTCGGCCGTGATGCCCGCGGAGTGCGAGAGCAGCGAGCGGAGGGTGGCCTCGGCGAAGGGCCCCCCGGGCAGGAACCGCCCGACGGTGTCGTCGAGCGCCAGGTCGCCCCGCTCGCGGGCCAGCATCACCAGCACCGCGGTCATCGTCTTGGTGACCGAGCCGATCTTGTACTGCGTGCCGGCGTCGGGGCGGGGACCGCCCGCGGACGGCTCGCGCACCGACGTGCCCCGGCCGGAGGCCCACACCAGCCCGCCGTCGCGGACGACGCCGCCGACCACCGACGGGAGCCGACCCGCGGCCTGGGCGCGGGCCAGCACGCCCACGGCCGCCCGGGCCGTGGGCTCCAGCAGGGTGCTCACCCCTCGGACCCGACCGGCTCCACGGGCTCGGCGAACGCCTCGAGCGGCGGGCACGAGCAGGTCAGGTTGCGGTCGCCGTAGGCCTGGTCGATCCGGCCGACCGGCGGCCAGTACTTGTCGGGGTCGATCCCGTTCGGGAAGACCGCGAGCTGCCGGTCGTAGGCCCGGTCCCACTCGCCGACCAGGACCCGCGAGGTGTGCGGGGCACCGCGCAGCGGCGACTCCTCGGCGCTCCACTCCCCCGCCTCGACCCGGCGCACCTCGTCGCGGATGGCGATCATCGCCTCGCAGAAGCGGTCGATCTCGGCGAGGTCCTCGGACTCCGTCGGCTCCACCATCAGCGTGCCGGCGACCGGGAAGGACATGGTCGGGGCGTGGAAGCCGTAGTCGACCAGCCGCTTGGCCACGTCGTCGACGCTGACCCCCGTCTCCTTGGTGAGCCCGCGGAGGTCGAGGATGCACTCGTGCGCCACCAGGCCGTTGTGGCCGCGGTAGAGCACCGGGAAGTGCTCGCCCAGGCGCGCCGCGACGTAGTTGGCGGCCAGCACGGCCACCGACGTGGCGCGGGTCAGGCCCTCGCCGCCCATCATCCGCACGTAGGCCCACGAGATCGGCAGGATCCCGGCTGAACCGTAGGGCGCGGCGCTGATCGGACCGATCCCCTCGCGCTTGTCGACCTCGGGGTGCGCCGCGTGCGAGGGCAGGTACGGCGCGAGGTGCGCGCGCACCGCGACCGGACCGACGCCGGGGCCGCCGCCGCCGTGGGGGATGCAGAAGGTCTTGTGCAGGTTCAGGTGCGACACGTCGCCGCCGAACTCGCCCGGCCTGGCGTGCCCGAGCAGCGCGTTGAGGTTGGCGCCGTCGACGTAGACCTGGCCGCCGTGCTCGTGCACGACGTCGCAGAGCTCGCCGATGGTGTCCTCGTACGCCCCGTGGGTCGAGGGGTAGGTGACCATGATCGCGGCCAGCGTGTCCGCGTACTGCTCGCACTTGGCGCGCAGGTCGACCAGGTCCACCCCGCCGGCCTCGTCGGCGGCCACCACGACCACGCGCATCCCGGCCATCACGGCGGATGCGGCGTTCGTGCCGTGGGCCGAGGACGGGATCAGGCACACGTCGCGCGAGTCGTCGCCGCGTCCGAGGTGGTAGCCGCGGATCGCCAGCAGGCCGGCCAGCTCGCCCTGCGAGCCGGCGTTGGGCTGGATGGAGACCCGGTCGTAGCCGGTCACCTCGGCCAGCCAGCCCTCCAGCTGGTCGACCAGCATCCGGTAGCCCAGCGCGTCCTCGGCCGGGGCGAACGGGTGCAGGTCGGCGAAGCCCGGCAGCGAGACCGGCTCCATCTCGGTCGTCGCGTTCAGCTTCATCGTGCACGAGCCGAGCGGGATCATCCCGCGGTCCAGGGCGTAGTCGCGGTGGGAGAGCCGGCGCAGGTAGCGCAGCATCTGGGTCTCGCTGCGGTGGGTGCGGAACACCTCGTGGGTCAGGAAGTCCGTGCGGCGGGCCAGCGCCTCGGGCAGCGCGTCCGGCGTCGCCTGGTCGAGGGCGTCCAGCGCGTCGGGGTCGGGCACGGCCACGCCGAAGGCCTCGAGCACACGGTGCAGGGTGCCGGTGGTGGTGACCTCGGAGGTCGACACCCCGACGGTGTCCGCGTCGACACGCCGCAGCTGCACGCCGAGGCCGCGGGCCGCGGCGAGCACCTCGTCGGCACGACCGGGCACCGGCACCTCGAGGGTGTCGAAGAACCGCTCGTGGGTGACGGCCAGGCCGCCGTGGCCGAGCGCGGCGGCGAGCACGGCGGCGTACCGGTGGGTGCGGTGCGCGATCGTGCGCAGGCCGTCGGCGCCGTGGTAGACGGCGTACATCGAGGCGACGACGGCGAGCAGCACCTGCGCGGTGCAGATGTTGGAGGTGGCCTTGTCACGGCGGATGTGCTGCTCGCGGGTCTGCAGGGCCAGGCGGTACGCCGGGCGCCCCGTCGCGTCCACGGACACCCCGACCAGGCGGCCGGGCAGGTGCCGCTCGAGGCCGGCGCGCACGGCCATGAAGCCGGCGTGCGGGCCGCCGTAGAACAGCGGCACGCCGAAGCGCTGGGACGAGCCGACCGCGACGTCGGCGCCGAGCTCGCCGGGGCTCTCCAGCAGGGTCAGGCCGAGGAGGTCGGCGGCGACGACGGCCAGGCCGCCGCGCTCGTGGGTCTGCTCGATCACGGTACGCGGGTCGAGGACCCGTCCGGACGCGCCGGGGTACTGCACCAGGGTCCCGCACACGCGGTCCAGCCCGGCAGGCAGGCCCTCGGTCAGGTCGGCGACCACGACCTCGATGCCCAGGCCGGTCGCGCGGGTGCGGACCACGTCGATGGTCTGCGGCAGCGCGTCGGCGTCCACGACGAACGGACCGCTGGACTTGCGGTCCGCACGGCGCACCAGGGTCATCGCCTCGGCCGCGGCGGTGCCCTCGTCGAGCAGCGACGCGCCCGCGGTGGGCAGGCCGGTCAGGTCGGCCACGGCGGTCTGGAAGTTGATCAGGGCCTCGAGCCGGCCCTGGGAGATCTCGGGCTGGTACGGCGTGTAGGCGGTGTACCAGCTGGGGTCCTCCAGCACGTTGCGGCGGATCACGGCCGGGGTCAGCGTGGCGTGGTAGCCCAGGCCGATCATCGCCTCGCCCGGGGCGTTGGCCGCGGCCATCTCCCGCAGCTCGCGCGCGGTGGTCTCCTCCGAGGCCGCGGCCGGCAGGTCGAGCGCGGCCTGCGCCCGGATCCCGCCGGGGACCGCGGCCTGCATCAGCTCGTCGAGGGAGGCGTAGCCGAGGCGGTCCAGCATGGTGGCCACCTCGTGCTCGCGGGGACCGATGTGGCGCGAGACGAACGGCGAGGCCGCGTCGAGCTCGGAGAGACGGGGCAGGTCGGACACGCGGGCTCCTGGAGGGACGAGAGTGGATGGGCGCACTCGTGCACCTCCCCCTCTGTCACCTCGTCGTCGGGGCTCCAGAGCTGCCTGGTCCGCACGGTCCGGGCGCCTGAGAGAGTCCGGGGAGGATTTGCCCCTTCGGCGCTTCCCGTCGCGACCCGGTCACCCGGGCCGGCGGCGGCAAGACTCTCCCGTGCGGGATCATCAGCACGGTCAGCCTAGCCCACGGGCCGAGCCCGACCGCTGTCGCGGGCTCACCCGGTCTTGCGGGCCGCCCGTCGGGCGGCGAGCTCGTCGCGCGCGCTGGGGGCGGCGCCCGGCTCGGCCGCACGCTCGCTCGGCAGCGCGGCCAGCGTGCCCTCGATCTCGCGCCACACCCCGCCGATGGCGATCCCGAAGACGCCCTGACCGCCCTGGAGCAGGTCGATGACCTCGTCGTTGCTGGTGCACTCGTAGACCGAGGCGCCGTCGCTCATCAAGGTGACCTGGGTGAGGTCGTCGGTGCCGCGCTCGCGCAGGTGGGAGACCGCGGTGCGGATCTGCTGCAACGAGATGCCGGCGTCGAGCAGACGCTTGATGACCTTGAGGATCAGGATGTCGCGGAAGGAGTAGAGCCGCTGGGAGCCGGAGCCGGAGGCGCCGCGGACGGTCGGCTCGATCAGACCGGTGCGGGCCCAGTAGTCGAGCTGGCGGTAGGTGATCCCGGCGGCGTTGCACGCCGTCGGTCCGCGGTACCCCACATCGCTGGGCAGCGGGGACACGTCGTCGGTGAAGAGCAGGCCCTGCTCCTCGGCGAGGTCGGCGGCGCGGGCACCCGCGGGGTCGACCTGCTGGGTGCTGGCGGCCCCGGGGGGCTTCTGCTCGTTCACGCGGTCCTCCGTCGGTCTGCTCCGTGCAGGGTATCTCCTCCGGAGGCCGGGCGGGCCAGCTGGGCCGGTCGCACCACAGCGGTGGAGTTACACGCGGAGGACTTCAACGTAGGACCCCGCCGCGGCGAGGTCAACGACAGCGCGGCGCGTGTCGGGAACCCGTACGAACCCTCAACCTGTGGGTGAGGGTGAGGCTCAGGTGGCCTCGAAGTCCTCCGGGGTCACGTGGTCGAGGAACTCGCGGAACCGCTCGACCTCGTCCTCCTGCTCGGCCGGGACGGCCAGGCCGGCCTCGTCGAGCACCTCGTCGGCGCACACGATCCGGGTCCCGGTGCGCAGCGCGAGCGCGATCGAGTCCGACGGCCGGGCGCTGACCTCCGCGCCCGAGCCCAGGACCAGCAGCGCGAAGAACACGCCGTCCTTGACCTCGGTGATGCGCACCTCGGTCAGCTCGTTCCCGGTCGCCTCCAGCACGTCCTTCATCAGGTCGTGGGTCAGCGGCCGGGGCGGCACCACTCCCTGCTGGGCGAAGGCGATCGCGGTGGCCTCGACCGCACCGATCCAGATCGGCAGGTAGCGCTCCCCCGAGACCTCGCGCAGCAGCACCAGCGGTTGGCTCGAGGGCATCTCGACCCGGACACCCATCACGTCTACTTCGCGCACGGCGCCACCCTACTCCGCACCCCAGGACGGTCAGCGGCGGCGCAGACCCGCCCTGACCAGGGTCGCGTGCAGGCGCACGGTGAGCGCCGCGACCTCGGAGGCGGTCTCGTGGGCGCGTGCGCTCGCCGCGGGGTCGCGGGACCCGCGCGCGGTCGCCGTGACCTGCTCGACCAGGCCGACCTCCCGGTCGGCGGCGGTGCGGAACGCACGCAGGTGGCGGGGCTCGATGCCGAAGTCGGCCAGCTCGCGGGCCGTGCGGGCCACGACCAGCGCGTCGGAGTCGTAGTGGCGCGTGCCGGGCCGGACGGCGAGCAGACCGAACTGCTCGAGCTCGGCGAGCTGCTCCTCCTCGATCCCGGCGATCTTGACCAGCTCGCGCCGCGAGAGGCGCAGGTCGTCGCGGCGGTCGAACGACGCCGCGCTCGGCAGCCCGTCGGCGGCCAGGGCCACCGTCGGCACCGTCGGCACCACCGACTCGATCGGTGGCGGGGCCAGCCCGCGGTCGAGGGCGTCGAGGTGCTCCCCGATCACCTTCAGCGGGAGGTAGTGGTCGCGCTGCATCCGCAGCACGTAGCGCAGCCGCTCGACGTCGGCGTCGCTGAACTTGCGGTAGCCGGCCGGGGTCCGCTCCGGCTTGATCAGGCCCTTGTCCTCGAGGAACCGGATCTTGGGGATCGTCACCGACGGGTGGTCGGCGCGCAGCAGGTCCAGGACGTGCCCGATGTTGTGGCGGGCGACGGCGGCACCGTCGCCGGGTGCCGCGGCCGAGCGGGGCCTGCGGTCCATGCCGTCGACCTCAGGTGCGGTCGTGACCGGAGAAGAACACCAGGCGGTACTTGCCGATCTGGACCTCGTCGCCGTCGTTGAGCCGCACCTTCTCGATCCGGTCGCGGTTGACGTAGGTCCCGTTCAGGCTGCCCGCGTCGGCCACGGTGAAGGAGTCGCCCTCGCGGGTGAACACCGCGTGGCGGCGCGAGACGGTGACGTCGTCGAGGAAGATGCTGCTGTCCTGGTGCCGACCGGCCTCCACCGTGTCGCTGTCCAGCAGGAACCGGCTGCCCGAGCCGGGTCCCTTCTGCACGACCAGCAGCGCGTGGCCGCGCGGGAGCGCGTCGACCGCGGCCGCGTCCACGGCGCGCAGCTTGTCGGAGGTGTCGGTCTTCGCCTCGCCGCCGGGCGTGACGGCGCCGACCTGGATCGTGGCGGTGGTCTCCCCCGACGACTCGCCGCCGGCCGGGGTGTCGGCGCCGACCAGCCGGGTGCCGCACTGGGCGCAGAATCGCGCGTCGTCGGGGTTCTGGCGACCGCAGGCGGTGCAGAACGGCATGGGTGCTCCTCGTTCGGTGGTCGGTGTGCGGATCGGGCGCACCTCAACCCTCACCAGAGGCTTGAGGTGCGTGAAACCTACCAGCCGCCCGGACTCCTCGACAGGGTCCGGAGCGGGCCGGGAAGCAGGTCAGGCGTCGGTGTGCGTGGCGTACGCGGCGGCGTCGAGCAGGCCGTCGAGCTGGTCGTCCGAGGCCGGCACGACCTCGAACAGCCAGCCCCCGCCGTACGGGTCGGAGTTGACCAGCTCGGGGGTGGCGTCGAGCGCCTCGTTGCGGGCCACGACCTCCCCGCTGACCGGGGCGTAGACGTCCGAGACGGACTTGGTCGACTCGAGCTCGCCGCAGGTGCCGCCGGCCTCGATCGTCTCCCCGACCTCCGGCAGCTGCACGTAGACGATGTCGCCGAGCGCCTCCTGGGCGTAGTCGGTGATGCCGACCCGGACCGACCCGGCGTGCTCGCCGGGGCGGCGCAGCCACTCGTGCTCGGGGGTGTACAGCAGGTCGTCGGGGTTCACGGCGGCTCCTCTGGGGCGGGTCGGGCGGGTGGTCGGTGAGGCTACTGGTCGGGGTCGGGGACGGCGTACTCCGCCTCCTCCTGGTCACGCACGGCGTCCACGTCGAGCGACCCGAGCTCGGTGACCTCGAGCGCGGCGCCCTCGTCCTCGATCTGGGCGCGGGGGCCGAGCGCGAACTCCACGGCGCCCGCCAGCACCCCGGGATCGCCGATGACGTCCACGACGTACGGCGCCTGGACCAGCGTGCCGTCGACCAGCAGCCCGCCCTCGACGTCCTCGAAGGACGTCTGCGCCACCACCCGCACCTCGGCGTTGAGCTGGATCGCCTCCGCGCCGACCGTGCGCAGCTCCTGCACGAGGTCGAGCATGGAGGACAGGCTGACCTCGCTGCCCCGGCCCTCGGTGACGGTGATCCGGATGCCGGGGCCCGTCACCGGCACGAGCCCGGCCAGCACGCCCAGGGTGTCCACCTCGTCGCGCGCCTCCTGCAGCGCGGTGCTGCGCGCGCTGGTCTCGTCGAGCAGCTGCTCGCGGGTGCGGGTGAGGCGCTCGATCTCGGACTGGGTCCGCTGGGTGGTGCCGGCCAGACCGTTGAGCACGTCGATCAGGTCCTGCTGGCGCAGCGTGTCGTAGTCGGAGGCCGCGTCGGTGGCACGGACCTGGACGACCACGCCGTAGCCGACCAGGGCCAGCACCACGGCCACCACGAGCTGGCGTCGCGAGGGTCGCGCCGCGCGGGCCAGCAGGTCGCGGCCGGTCCCGCCCGGACGGTGCCGGGCCTCAGGCATGGAACAGGTGCCGGCGGATGGCGGCGACGTTGGAGAAGATCCGGATGCCGAGGACCACGATCACCCCGGTCGAGAGCTGTCCGCCCACGCCGAGGCGGTCCCCGACGTAGACGATGAGCGCGGCGATCACGACGTTGCTGGCGAAGGAGATGACGAAGACGCGGTCGTCGAAGATCCCGTCCAGGTAGGCGCGCAGCCCGCCCAGGACGGCGTCGAGCGCGGCCACCACCGCGATCGGGAGGTAGGGCTCGAGGCCGAGCGGCACGTCGGGCTGCACGAGGAGGCCGAGCACGACGCCGAGCAGCAGGCCGAGGACCGGGATCACGGCTGCACCTCCGGTGCTGGGTCGGGGACGGGTGGGGCGGTGGTCACGGGGCGTTCTCGTCGGGCTCGTTCGGGGCGCCGGTGGCCGTGGTCGCCGACCGTAGCCGCTGCAGGCGGCTCGGTGCGGCAGGCAGGGACAGGTCGGTGGCGTTCTCGAGCTCGAAGTCGAAGGAGTAGCGCGCGGCGAGGTCGGCGAACGCCAGCCCGCTGGAGGTGTCGTAGAACTCGGCCTGCATCGTCGCGCGGTCGCCGACGGCCTGCACGGTGTAGGGCGGGGCCACGCCCACGCCGTTGACCTCGACGGCCTCCCCCGAGGTGCGGATCGCGCTCAGGGCGGTCAGCCGCTGACCGTTCACCGCCACCGCCTCGGCCCCGGCGCTCCACAGGGCGTTGACGAGCAGGGCCAGGTCGGAGTCGCGCAGCACGCTGCTCGGTCCGCCGTCCGGGGCCTGGTCGAGGCTGGCGCGCACGCCCTCGCCGCGCACCGCGACGAACCCGGTGGTGGTCTGCAGCCGCTGCAGGCGCGAGGTCTCGGCGGCGAGGTCCTGCGACAGCGTGGTGGCCTGCGTCTCCGCGTCGACCGTACGGGTGCGCAGGCCGGCCACCCGGTCCTGGTCGGCGGCCACGCGGGTCCGCTCGGTCTCGATCCGGTCGATCAGGCCGGCGCGGCCGGCGTCGCGCACGTCGGCGTCCTGGCTGGTCTGCACCGCGGCGGTGGCCAGCAGGACCCCGAACACCGCGACCGACGCCACCGTGACGGTGGTGCTCGTGCGGGTCGTCCGCGCGGCCGGCGCCGCGACGTGCTCGCGGCGGCGCTGCGCGGCCACGACGTAGTCCTCGTCCAGGGCCTGGTCGTTGACCAGCGTCAGCAACGGCATGGTCACCCGGTCCGGGAGCCGGCCCGGTGCGGCCCGCCCGGGCTCAGGCATCGGAGAGGTCCCGCCCTCGCCGACGCTCGGTGGTCGCCAGCAGCCGTCGCACCTGCCAGGCGTACAGCACCCCCGCCCACCAGTACAGCCCGATCCCCCAGAACGCGAACGCCCAGCCCAGGACCAGGGACAGCTCGGCCACGACGCCCTCGCCGTCGCCCAGGAGCAGCAGCGGGAAGGCGTAGAGCAGGGCCGCCGTGGCGGCCTTGCCGAGGAAGTGCACCGGCAGCGCGCTGTAGCCACGGGTACGCAGCAGCGGCACCAGCAGCCACATCAGCGCGTCCCGCAACGGCAGGGAGATCGCCATCCACCACGGGATCACGTCGCGCAGCGCGAGGCCGAGCACGACGGCCAGGATGTAGAGCCGGTCCGCGACGGGGTCCAGCACCTGGCCCAGGACCGAGGTCTGGCCCAGCCGGCGGGCCAGCCAGCCGTCGAGCCAGTCGGTCAGGCCGGAGACGACCAGCAGCAGGAGGGCCCACTCGTCGGCCTCGGGCACCAGCACCAGCCACAGGAACAGCGGCACCCCGAGCAGCCGCAGCCCGCTCAGCAGGTTGGGAAGGGTCCACGCGCCGTGGGTCGGGGGGTCGTGCTCCGACACGGGTGGGTTCCTGCTCCTCGGGGTGTCCGGCTGGGTGCGCGCGCTCGGCCGCGGCTTCACCCTAGCCGTCCTCCGTCCGCGCGGCCCCGCACCCACGCCGCCCCGCGGTGCGGGCCTCAGCGGGTCGCGGGGTGGTCCTCCAGGTGGGCCGCGTCACGGATCTCGCCGACCAGCTCCTCCACCATGTCCTCGAGCGTGGCGAGACCGAGCGTCCGCCCGGTCTCCGGGTCCACGACCCGGGCCATGTGCGCTCCCCGGCGCTGGAGCGTCTCGAGCGCGTCGTGGAGCAGGTCGTGCCCGGCCACCGGCGCGAAGGGGCGCACCCACTTGGCGTCGACGACCTCCTGCCGGCGCGTCTCGTCGGGCTCGATCACGTCCTTGATGTGGAGGTAGCCCACCAGGTCCCCGGCGTCGTCGGCGACCGGGAACCTGCTGAAGCCGGTGGCCGCGCACAGCGCCTCGACCTCGGCCCCCGTCGCGCCCGGGCGGACCACGGTCAGGCCGTCGGCGGTGAGGATCACCGAGCTGACGGTCTTCTCGGTGAAGCCCAGCGCGCCGGAGAGCCGGTCGTACTCGGCCTCCTCCAGCAGGCCCTCGCCGCGCGACTCCTCGACCAGGGCGGCGACCTCCGCGCGGGTGAAGCTGGAGGTGATCTCGTCCCGGGGCTCCACGCGCAGCGCCCGCAGGATGATGTTCGCCAGCGCGTTCAGCCCGGTGATGACGGGGCCGAGCACCCGCACCACGAGCAGCAGCGGCGGGCCCAGCGCGATCGCGGCCCGGTCGGGGCCGGCCAGGGCGATGTTCTTGGGGACCATCTCCCCGAGCACGACGTGCAGCGCGACCACGACGAGCAGGGCGAGCACGAAGGCGACCGGGTGCACGAAGGCCTCGGGGACCCCGAGGGCCTCGAACCCCGGCTCGATCAGGTGCGCCAGCGCGGGCTCCGCCACCGCGCCGAGGCCCAGGGAGCAGACGGTGATCCCGAGCTGGGCGCCGGCCATCATCAGCGAGACCTGCTCCATGGCGCGCAGCGTCGTGCGCGCCATCCGGGACCCGGCCTGCGCGCGGGGCTCGACCTGGCTGCGACGGGCCGAGACGAGGGCGAACTCGGCGCCGACGAAGAAGGCGTTGGCGGCCAGCAGGGCCGCTCCGACCAGGAGGCCGACGTAGTCGCTCATCGGCGTGCTCCCTGCGGGGTGGTCGAGCCGGCCGGGGAGGCCGCAGCGGCAGGGGTGGTCGTGCCGTCGGCCCCGTCCGGACCGTGCGGGGCGTCGTCGCCGTCCTCGCCCTCGAGGACGTGGAGGACGATGCGGTCCACCCGCAGGCCGTCCATCCGCTCCACGGTCAGCACGACCAGCTTCTCCCGCGGGGACTCCGGGTCGGAGGTGTCGGGCACCGCGACCTCGGCCAGGTCTCCGGCCTCGGGCACCCGGCCCAGCACCTTCAGCACCAGCCCGGCGATCGTGTCGTAGTCCTCGCCCTCGGGCAGCGCCACCCCGGTGAGGTCCTCGACCTCGTCGGGGCGCAGCAGGCCGGAGAGGGACCAGGTGCCGTCGCGCCGGACCCGGGCGCGGGCGCCGAGCCGGTCGTGCTCGTCGGAGATGTCGCCGACGATCTCCTCGATCACGTCCTCGAGGGTGACGATGCCGGCGTGCCCGCCGTACTCGTCGAGCACGACCGCCAGCTGGAAGCCGTCACCGCGCAGCAGCGCGAGCAGCGGATCGAGGCGCAGGGAGTCGGGCACCACGATGGGGCGCACCATCAGGTGCTTGACCTTCGTGGTGGTCCGCTCGTGCAGCGGCAGCGCGACGGCGTGCTTGACGTGGACGGTGCCGACGACCTGGTCGTCGTCGTCGAGCACCGGGAAGCGCGAGTGGCCGGTACGCCGGGTCAGGTCGAGCACCGCGGCCGCGCGGTCGTGGGCGTCCAGGCTGTGGGTGCGCACCCGCGGCGTCATGATCTCCCCGGCCGTGCGGTGGCCGAACTCCACCGAGCGCTCCATCAGCTCCGCGGTGTCGGCGTCGAGGGTGCCCTCGTCGGCGGAGCGCGCGATCAACGAGGCCAGCTCGGTCGAGGAGCGCGCCGAGCGCAGCTCCTCCTGCGGCTCGATGCCCAGCCGACGCACGATGAGGTTGGCCGCGCCGTTCAGGACGCTGATGGGCGCCTTGACGGCGGCGGTGAAGAGCCGCATCGGGGCCTGGGTGGCCCGGGCGGTGGCCATCGGCAGGGCGATGGCGAGGTTCTTGGGGACCAGCTCGCCGAAGATCATCGTCAGCACGGTGCCGGTCACCAGGCCGAGGGTCACCGACGTCGGCCCGACCGCGCCGTCCGGGAGCCCGGCGGCGGTGAGCGGCCCACGGAGGATCGAGGCGATGGCCGGCTCGGCCAGGAAGCCGACCCCCAGGTTGGTCACGGTGATGCCGACCTGGGCGCCGGAGAGCTGCGTGGACAGCTGCTTGAGCGCGGCCTGCACGCCCTCGGCACCGGCCTCGCCGTCGGCGACGGCCTGCTCGACCTGCTGCCGGTCGACGGTGACCAACGAGAACTCGGCGGCGACGAACACGCCGCACAGGGCCACCAGGACCAGGGCGAGCGCGAGGAGGAGGAGCTCGGTCACCGCCCGGGCCTCACGTCACCGGACGGACCGGTCGGCCTGGGGGGACCGCCGGGTTCCGGAGGGCGGTCGGGGCTGGGACTGTCGGTGCCGTCCATGCGGGGTGCTCGGGTCCTTTGCGCGTCGTGGAGCGGGTCGGCGCGGACGCCGGAGGGGCCATCGTATCGGCCGGTCCACAGGTCCCCCTCAAGGACGTGCCCACCCGGACCGACAACCAGTCCGTCGGCGCCTGCGCGCCGTCCCGCCGTGCCCCCGACGGACCCCCGACGGACCCCCGACGGACCCCCGACGGACCCCGACGTACCCCCGCCGCTCCTCCCCCCGACCCGGAGCACCCGATGCCCGCTGCCGCCCCGGCGTACCGGCCCCGCCGCTTCGACGGGCGACCCCTGCTGACGCCGGCGGCCCGGCACCTCGTCGGCCGGTTCTCCTCCGGCCTGAGCCCGGACCTGACCGCCGAGGTGCGCCGCGCCGGCGGGGCGGCGGCGTGGTTCGAGCAGCAGCTCGACCCGGACCGGGGTCCCCGACCCCGCCGGCGACGAGGTCGACACCTGGTGGCCGAGCCTGCACCGCGGGCCGGCCGAGGTGTGGAGCCGTCACGTGGAGGAGGTCGAGGGCGGCTGGGAGGTCATGCAGAGCCTGCAGCGCCACGCCCTCGCCCGGCGCACGCTGTCGCGGCGTCAGGTGCACGAGGTGATGACCGAGTTCTGGCAGCACCTGTTGAACGTGCCGGTGCACAGCGACGGCACCTTCACCCACCGGGCGTCCTACGACCGGGTCGTCCGCGAGCACGCCCTCGGCTCGTACGCGGACCTGCTGCACGCCACGACCACCCACCCCGCGATGGGGATCTACCTGGGCAACGCCGTCTCGACCAGGAGGCACCCCAACGAGAACCAGGGTCGGGAGCTGCTCGAGCTGCACTCGGTCGGACGCGGCGCCTACACCGAGGACGACGTGAAGGCCTCGGCCCGGCTCCTCACCGGGTGGCGCGTGGACCTGTGGCGCTCCTGGAGCGCCACCTACTCCCTCGAGGACCACTGGACCGGGCCGGTGCGGGTGATCGGCTTCGCCGACGACAACGCCCCGCGCACCGAGGCCGAGGGGCGCGCGCTGACCCGTCGCTACACCGACTACCTGGCCCGGCACCCGCGCACCGCGGAACGGGTCGCCCGCCGGCTCGCGGTCAAGTTCGTCGGGGACACGCCCTCCGAGGCGCTGGTGACGACGCTGGCGCGCACCTACCTCGAGGCCGACACGGCAGTACGCCCGGTGCTGCGCGCGCTGGTGGGCAGCGCGGAGTTCCAGGCCGCCCGGGGCACGAAGGTCAAGGACCCGGTCGAGGACGTGGTGGCGACCTACCGGGCCCTCGGGGTGCGCCTGGCCCGCCCCACCCAGGGCGACTCGGCGGTCAACGCGATGCTCTGGCAGGCCGGCAACCTGGGCGTCGAGCCGTACGCCTGGCCGACCCCCGACGGGCAGCCGGTGGACAACCGGTCCTGGGCCTCCCCCTCACGGATGCTGGCCTCGCTCGACCTGCACTACACGATGAGCGGGGGGTGGTGGCCGACCAAGGACGTCACCTACCGCGCCGACCCCGCCTGGCTGCCCCGACGCTCGCTGCGCTTCGACCTGCTGGTGGACCACCTGTCCCAGGAGCTGCTCGGGCGCCGTTCGACCTCGGCCCTCCTGCGCGCCTGCTGCGAGTCCGTCGACGTGACGCCCGCGACGGTCGTCGACGCCGAGCACGGCGTCGTCCGGTGGAACCTGCACCGCGTGCTGGCCACCGTCCTGGACTCCCCCGCCCACCTGACGCGCTGACCGGACCGGTGACCACGATGACCTCCCTCACGCCCGCGACGAGCTGCTGTCCGGAGTACGCCGCGATGTCGCGCCGCGGCCTGCTGAAGGGCGCCGCCGCCCTCGCCGGGACCACCACCGTGCTCGGCTCGGCCGTCGTCACGGCCTCCCCCGCGAGCGCCGTCAGCGCCGCGTCCGTCCTCGTGGTGCTCTCGCTGCGCGGGGCGGCCGACGGTCTCTCGCTGGTCGTGCCGCACGGCGACCCCGTCTACTACCAGGCCCGGCCCCGGCTGGCCGTGCCCGCCGACCGGCTGGTCAACAAGGACGGCATGTTCGGCATGCACCCCCAGCTCGCCCCGCTGGAGCCGTTGTGGCGGTCCGGGCGGCTCGCGGCGGTGCACGCCACCGGCCTGCCCGTGCCCAACCGCTCGCACTTCGCCGCGATGGAGGAGCTCGAGGACGCCGACGCCGGGTCCGCCGCGCGGCAGGGGTGGCTGAACCGCCTGGTGGGCACGACCGCCGGGGACAGCCCGCTCCAGGGCTTCAGCATGGGCGGCGGGGTGCTGCCGACCTCGATGCACGGCGACGCGCCCGTGATGGCGGCCGGATCCCTGTCGGGCACCCGGATCCCCGGCGACGACCAGTGGGACGCCACCGGCGGTCGGGTCCGGTCCCTGCACACCCTGTGGGACACCGACGCCTCCGTGCTCGCGGGGTCGATGCGCTCGACCTTCCGGGCCGTCGAGGGCATGGCCCCGCTGAGCCGGACCGGCGACAACCGCGCCCGCTATCCCGACGGCGACCTCGGGGCGGCCCTCTCCCAGGTCGCCCGCGTGGTCCGGGGCGACGCAGGCGTCGAGGTGGTGACCGTCGACCAGGGCGACTGGGACATGCACACCGACGTCGGCACGCTCGAGTGGGGCCGCATGCGCCGCAACGCCGGTCGGCTGGCCGGCAGCGTCGCCGCCTTCTTCGACGACCTCGGCGACCAGGCGCCGAAGGTGACCCTGGTGGTGCTGAGCGAGTTCGGCCGCCGGGTCCAGGAGAACGCCAGCTGGGGCCTCGACCACGGGTACGGCAACGTGATGCTGCTCGCCGGCGCCGGTGTCCGCGGCGGCCGCTACCACGGCACCTGGCCCGGCTTGACCAACCACCTGGACTCCGACCTCCTGGTCACCACCGACTACCGCAGCGTCCTGTCCGAGGTCGTCACGACCCGGTTCGGGGCGTCCACCGCGACCGTGTTCCCGGGCTTCGCGCCCGAGCGGGTAGGGGCGATGACGTCGCTGTGAGCAGGGCCGGGGCTCAAGTGGGTGTGCCCGAGCACCGATGACCACTGCACGATGTGCTCCCCCGGCTGACCCACGGGCCCCGCGGCCCGGAAGCAGGTGATCTGATGACCGCGCTCGACCTCCTCCCCCGTCTCCCCGGCCCGACCCGCGCCCGGCACCAGGCACCGGGCCACACCGCGGGTCGCCTGCCCGACCTCGGCCCCGGCGCCGGCCCGGTGCAGCGCGTCGCCGACGCCACCGTGTGGCTGCTCTTCCGCCTGGACGGCGTCCGCTCCTAGCGGTGACCTGCCCGGGCCCCCACCCGGGCGCGCAGCTCGGCGGCCAGCACGTCGGGCGCCTGGTCCGGCACCCAGTGCCCGACCCCGGGCAGGGCCACGAAGCGGTAGTCCGCGCGCACGTGGTCGCCGCAGGCGTGGGCGCCCGCCGCCCCCGCGAACGCGTCCTCCTCCCCCCACACGAACGTCGTCGGCACCGTGCTCGCGGGGGTGTCCGCGATGTCGCGCCGCATCGCGCGGTACCAGTTCAGGCCGCCCTCGAGGGCGCCGTCGCGCAGCACCGCGAGGTCGTGCTCCTGCTCCTCCTGCGGCACCACGTCGCCCCAGAGCGCCCGCAGCGCGGCCGCGCCGTCGGCGAGCAGGGCCTCCTCCGGGCCCGGCGCCGGCGCCCGGAAGTCCTGGAGGTAGGCCGAGCGGGCCCGCTGGTCGGCGTCCCCGCGCAGCGCCGCGCCGTACGCCGCCGGGTGCGGCACGGACACCGTCAGCAGCGACCGGACCCGCCCGGGGTGGTGGCCGGCCACCGCCCAGGCCACCTGGGCGCCCCAGTCGTGCCCCACCAGGTGGGCCGAGTCGTGACCGGTCGCCGCGACGACGGCCAGGACGTCCGCGACGAGCTCCTCGAGCGCGTAGGCCGCCACCGCAGGCGGCCGGGCGCCGGGTGAGCACCCCCGCTGGTCCGGGGCGAGCAGGCGCAGGGGCGGGTGCGACGGGGCCAGCGACCGGGCCAGCGACCGGGCCAGCGCGGTCCAGCACCGCGACGTCTGCGGGAAGCCGTGGAGCAGCACCACGGGCTCGCCGTCCTCCGGCCCGGCGGTACGGACGTCGAGCACGACGTCGCCCCGCGCGACGCGGGTGCGCTGCCAGGGGTCCCCCGTGCCGGTGCTCACGGGACCAGGCTAGGCAACACGCTGGTCCAGACCGGGCCTCATCGCCCGGCCACCAGGGCCCGATGACCTCGGTGCCGCCGCACTCCCCCGGCCCCGCCCCGCGGGCCGGCGCCCCCCGCGGCATCCGTCCCCCTGGAGCCCCGCATGCCCCCCGCCCACACCGTCGACGCCTCCGCCGACGACCGCGTCGCCCGACGGCGTCGCGTCGTCGTCGAGCACCTGGTGCTGGCCCTGGTCCTGGTCGGGCTGTACGCCGTGTCCATGCTCGTCGCGCTGGGGCACGCCGGGCCGGGCTGACCCTCGCCGAGATGACCCTCCCGCACGGCCGAGATGACGCTCGCGCCGCCTCGAGGTGACGCTCGCGCCGCGCCTGCGCAGGCCGGTCCGCGGGTGGACCCCCGTCAGCCCGCGGCGGCCAGGTCGGCGGCCGCGCGTACGGCGCGGGCCTCGACGTCGCCCGGCACCGGCACCGCCGCGGCGGTGCGCTGCTGCCAGCGCTGCAGCGCGATCACCCGGGCTGCGGCCTCCTCGGCCCGCTCCCGCGGGACGACCCCGGAGCGGATCGCGGCGGTCAACGTGGCGTGGGTGGCCGCGGTGTCGGCCGGCATCAGGAGCAGGTCGGCGCCGGCGTTCAGCGCCTGCACCGCCGGGGTGTCGCGACCCACGACGGCACCCATGCCGAGCGAGTCGGTGATCGTGACGCCCTCGAAGCCGACCTCGTCGCGCAGCAGCTCGTAGACCGGGGCCGCGAGCGTCGCGGGGCGCCCGGGCGCGAGCGCGTCCAGGGCGATGTGGCTCATCATCACCGCGGGTGCACCGGCGTCGACGGCCGCCTGGAACGGGCGCAGGTCCCGGGCCCGCAGCTGCGCCAGCGTCGAGTCGAGCTCGGGCAGGGTCAGGTGGCTGTCGCTGGTCACGCCGCCGTGACCCGGGAAGTGCTTGGTCGTGGTGACCAGGCCCGCGTCCGCGTAGCCGGCCAGGGCCGCGACCACGGCCGTGGCGGCGAGGCCGGCGTCCGAGGACGGTGAGCGGGAGCCGATGGTCGGGTCCGCGGCACCGATGGTCACGTCGGCGACGGGGCCGAAGACCCAGGTGAAGCCGAGGTCGCGCAGCTCGAGCCCGGCGGCGTCGGCGGCGGCCTTCACGACGCGACGGCCCCGCCCGGGGTCGGCGACGAGCGCCTCGCCGGCCTCGGCGAACGCCGGGAAGGTGGTCGCGATGCCGCGCAGCTGCTCGACGGTCCCGCCCTCCTGGTCGACGCCGACGACCGCAGGCACGTCGCGGCCGTCGGCTGCGACCGCGCGGGTGATCGCGGCGGTCATCGCCCGGGCCTGCGCCTCGTCGACCAGGTTGTCGGAGGTGACGCTCAGCCCGGCCAGGTGCAGGTCGCGGACCATCGCCGCGGCCTCCGCCGGGTCGGTCCCCCGGTAGCGTCCGACGACCACCTGGCCCGCGAGCTCGGCCCCGGTCATCGTCGCCGCGGTGCTGCGGGCCTGGACCAGCTCGCCCTCCGTGGGGCCCCACCCGGTGGGTGCGTCGGGGTCGACCACGGCCTCGTCCTCGGTCGGCACGGGCGAGCCCGACGGGGCCGGGGTGGAGGCGCTCCCGGTCGGTGCTGCCGCGTCGGCGTCGGGAGCCCCGTCGTCGGCCGGGCTCCCGGGCGCCGGGCCGCCGCAGGCGGTCCCGAGCAGGAGCGTCGCGGCGACGAGGGCGCCGCCCGCGCGGGTCGTCCGGGCTCGGGTGCTCACTCCCCCGATGGAACCAGGCGGCGACTCAGCGCGCGAAATCGCGGTGCGCCGGTCCGGCCTCGGCGTCGTCGGCGCCGGTGAAGGCCGTGCCGCCGCCGAAGGCGTCCCCGACCGCACCCTCGTCCAGCACCCGGGTGGGCAGGCCCGCGCGGCGGGCGCGCTCGCGGAGCCGCTCGGTGGGCACCGCGCCGCGGGAGGCCAGGAGCACGAGGTTGCCGGGGCGGCGGCCCTTGAGCGTCGCCGGCTCGGCGGTGAGCAGCAGCCTCGGGAGGTGCCGCCGGACGCCGGCCAGCACCCGCCGGGTGTGCTGCCAGGGGGCGTGGTCGGTCAGGTTCAGCAGCAGCCACCCGTCCGGCTCGAGCACCCGGGCCACGTCGCCCCAGAAGTCCTGCCCCACCAGCGAGGCCGGCAGCCGGCCGTCGGCGAACGCGTCGACCACGACCACCTCCGCGTACGCCGGGCGCAGCGCCGCGACCCCGGCACGCCCGTCGACCGGGCGGACCTTGATGCCGCTCCTGGCCGGCAGCGGGAGCACCCGCCGGACCTCCTCGGTCAGCGCCGCGTCCGGCTCGAGGACGACCTGGGCCGAGCGCGGCCGGGTCGCGGCGACGTACCGCGGCAGCGTCAGGCCGCCGCCCCCGACGTGCACCACCCGGACCGGCTCCCCCGCCACGCCCCAGGCGTCCACCGCCTCGGCCAGGCGCTGCACGTAGTCGAAGACCAGCCGGCGGGGGTCGGCGAGGTCGACGTGCGACTGGTCGCGCCCGTCGAGGCGGACCACGACCCCGCCCGCCTCCTCCACCAGCTCCAGCCCGGCCACCGCCCGACCCTAGGGCCGAGATGACGCTCGCGAACAGCCGAGATGACGGCCGCGTCGCCTCGAGTGGACGCTCGTGGTGCTCTCAGCGCCCGTGGAAGGACGGGGCGCGCCGCTCGGCGCGCGCGGCCTGCGCCTCCCGCACGTCGTCGCTGGCCCAGCACGCCTCGAAGGACGCCGCCACCGCCGCCTCGTCCCCGCCGCGCAGCACGAGCTTGTTGTGCGCCACGGCCAGCGGCGCCAGGGCCGCGAGCTCGTGCGCCCAGGCCAGCGCGTCGCCGAGGTCGCCGACACGGTCGACGAGCCCGGCCGCGACGGCCGCGTCGCGGTCCAGGCTCTCCGCGCCCAGCAGCACCCGGTTCGCGACGCCGGCGCCGACGGTGGCAGCGAGCGTCCGCACGGTCCACGCGTCGACCGCCATGCCGTTGCGGGCGGTCGGCACGGCGAACCGCGCGGTGGGCGCGGCCACCCGCAGGTCGCAGGCGAGCACGAGCTGGGTGCCCGCACCGATCGCCGGGCCGTTGACGGCGGCCACGACCGGCACCGGCAGCCGGGTCAGCCCGTGCAGCATCCCGTACAGCGCCTCGAGGAACTCCCCGCCGTACACCCCGTCGAGGTCGGCCCCGGCGCAGAACGCCGAGCCCTGACCGGTGAGGACCAGGACCCGGGCGCCGGCGTCGACCTCGGCCGCCGCGGCCTCCCCGACCGCCCGGCAGAGCGCGAGGTCGAGCGCGTTGCGCCGGTCCTCCCGCTGCAGCTCGAGCACCGACACAGCACCGTCGCGTCTCGTCCCCAGCACACCCCGAGCCTAGGTCCCGCCGTCGTGCGGCAGCATGACCCCATGAGCGCCTACTGGATCAGCCTGTACCGCGAGGTCCGCGACGAGCAGAAGCTCGCCGCCTACGCCGAGCTCGCCGGCCCCGCCCTGACCGGTGCGGGCGGCACCTTCATCGCCCGGGGCATGCCCGAGAGGACGTACGAGGCCGGGGTCGCCGCGCGCTGCGTCGTCATCGAGTTCGCCTCGGTCGAGGCCGCCGTCGCCGCCCACGACGGCGCGGCGTACCAGGAGGCGCTGGCCGCCCTCGACGGCGGAGCCGAGCGCGACATGCGCATCGTCCCCGGCGTGGCCTGAGCATCACCGGGCCGGGCAGCCCCCCAGGTCGCGCGCCGAGCGACTGGTCGCACCGGGGGCGTGCCCTGCTCGGCCGACCGGAGGTGCGCACCGACCTGCTGCAGGTGGTGAAGGCCACCCTCGCGAGCGTCCTGGCCTGGGTGCTGGCCACCGAGGGGCTCGGCCTCGAGCAGGCCTTCCTGGCGCCGTGGGCGGCCCTGCTCACGGTGCACGCCACCGTGCGCAGCTCGGTGTGGCGGGGCGGGCAGACCGTGGCGGCCACCTTCCTGGGCATCGTGGTCAGCTACCTCGCCGTGGTGTCCCTGGGTGCGGGCGTGCTGAGCCTGGGAGCGGCCGTGCTGGTGGGGCTGCTGCTGGCGCGGCTGACGGCGATCCGGACCGAGGGCGTCACGGTCGCCACGACGGCGCTGTTCGTGCTGACCAGTGGCACCGCCGAGGAGTCGGTGCTGCTCCTGCACCGCTTCGCCGACACGCTGCTCGGTGTCGCGGTCGGGGTCACGGTCAACCTGCTCGTGGTGCCTCCGCTGGACGACCGGCTCACCGAGCGGCAGCTCGACCGGGTCGATCGTCGACTGGGCGAGCTCCTGCGGCGGATCGCCGACGACCTGTCGCTGCCGGCCAGCGACGAGCACCCGCGGGCGTGGATCGCCGAGACCCGGGCGATCGACGCCGACCTCGACCGGGGCGAGCAGCTGCTGCGGCACTCGCGGGACAGCCAGCGGTGGAACCTGCGCCGGCGCCGGTCCGGCAGCGCCGGGGACCCGGACCGCGACGAGTCGGTGATGCACCGCCTCGAGGAGGGTGTCGCGCAGGCCCGGGCGATCGCCCGGACCGTGGGTGACGCCGTGGCCGAGGCCGCGGAGTGGGATCCCCGGTTCCGCGAGCCCTGGCTCGCGCTGCTGAGGGAGGCCGGCACCCGGATGACGGACCCCGACACCGGCATGGCCGACCTCGTGCCCCGTATCGACGCACTGGTCCAGGACCTCTCCCGGGAGGACCTGCCCGGCCTGCTGTGGCCGGTGTACGGCGACCTGCTGGTCTCGTTGCGCACCATGGTCGTGGTCGTCGACGACGTGGCCTCGGCCGGCTCCCGGAACCTGTGACCTGCCGCCTGCCGACCTGCCGCCTGCCGACCGGGCGGAGCCGGACCGGTGCGGCTCAGAGGTGGTCGGGCACGATCAGCGCGTCGGGGTCGCTGCGCGGCGGCATCGCGGACACCGCCACCCGGGCCAGGGCGACCGCGCCGTCCAGGAGCTTGCGGCGCTTGCGGTCCCCCAGCGCCTCCCACCCGCCGTCGGTGCGGAAGTCGACCACCTCGCGGCTCCCCGTCTCGGCCGCCGAGCGCCACTCGTCGTCGCTGAAGACGGGCGTCGCGCCCACCGTCGGTCGCTCCGGGAGCGCGGTCAGGACGGGCAGGACCACCTCGCCGGCGGCCGCCTTGTGGTGGTAGCGGCGGGCCTTGTCGAGCGCGTCGAAGTCGGCGGCCAGGGACTGCCGCTTCCAGGGCGGACGTGTCGCTGCGAAGAGCTCGCGGGCGACCGCGTCGACCCCCACCGTCATCTCGTGCTCGGTGAACCTCACCGGACCATCATCGCTGCGCACGGTCCCAGGTCCGGTGACCGGGGCACGCCGGTCGGTCGGCGTGCCCCCGCCACGCGTGCGCGTCCCGGGGCACCGGGGTCACTGCTGGAGATCGATCCCGCACTCCTCGGACGCCTGCTCGGTGATCGCGGCCTCCGCGTCCTCGGCGCCGCTGCTGTCGAGCGCGTCGACCTCCGTGGCGAGCTGCTCCAGCGCCTGGAGGTCGACGTCCGGCGGGATGTCGCCCTGGCTGAGCGCCTCCAGCTCGCCGAAGGTGAGGCCGGCCTTGTCGAGGGCCGCCTCGAGCTGGTCGAGGGGTGCCAGGAGCTGCTCCCAGTCGTCGGCGATCTCGGGCGGCGCGGTGTCGGCGGTCTCCTGCAGGGTGGAGATGGCCTCGTCGAACTCCGCCAGGTCACCCTCGGCGAGCGCGTCGAACTGCTGGCGCGCCGACTCCAGCTGCTCGCAGTAGGCCTCGGAGCCCGCCTCCTCCGTGGGCTCCGTGGGCTCCGAGGCGGACTCCGAGGCGGACTCCGAGGGCCCGTCGGCCTCCCCCGGGCTCTCCTCGCCGCCGCCGCAGGCGCTGAGCGCCAGGCCCAGCGCAAGAACGCTGCCGGCCATCGTCATCGTGGTACGTCGCACGTCCGTCTCCTCGTCGCTCGGGTGGTGGGTGGTGGGTGGTCAGGAACCGCTGAGGTCGACGTCGCACTCGGAGGACGCGTGCTCCTCGATCGCGCTGCTGGCCTTCTCGACCTGGGGGCCGCCGAGCGTCTCGATCTCGGCGCCGAGCTCCGCGAGGGCCTGCTGGTCGACGCCCTCGGGAAGCTGACCGTCCTGGATCGCGGCGAGGTCGCCGAACTCGATGCCGGCGGCGGCGAGCGCGGACTCCAGGTCGTCGAACGCGCTGAGGAAGACACCCCAGTCCTTCGCGATCTCCTCGGGCGACTCCTCGCCGAGGGTGCGGAAGGTCGCGATGGCGTCCTCGAACTGCTGCGCGTCCGGGGTCGCGCCGTCGAAGGCGGCGAACTGGTCCTCGGCGGCGCGCAGGTCCTCGCAGTACGCCTCGGCGTCCGGCTCGCCCGTCGACTCCGCGGACTCCGTCGACTCCTCGGTCGACTCCCCGGTGGACTCCGAGGTGGACTCCGCGGGGCTCGCCGGCTCCTCGGAGCCCTCGTCCCCGCCGCATCCGCTGAGCGCGAGGCTCAGTGCGAGGGCGCTACCTGCCATCACCATCGTCGTACGTCGCACGTCCGTCTCCTGTCTGCTGGGTGGTGGGGTGGGTCAGGAACCGCTGAGGTCGACGTCGCACTCCGAGGAGGCGTGCTCCTCGATCGCGGTGCCGGCCTCCTCGACCTCGGCACCGCCGAGCGACTCGATCTCGGCGCCGAGCTCGGCGAGGGCCTCCTGGTCGACGCCCTCGGGGAGCTCGCCCTCCTGGATCCCGGCGAGGTCGCTGAACGCGATGCCGGCGTCGTCGAGCGCGGACTCCAGGTCGTCGAAGGCACCCAGGAAGACCTCCCAGTCCTGCGCGACCTCCTCGGGGGCCTCCTCACCGAGGGTGCGGAAGCTCGCGATGGCGTCCTCGAACTGGTCGGCGTCCGGGGTCGCGCCGTCGAAGGCGGCGAACTGGTCCTCGGCGGCGCGCAGGTCCTCGCAGTACGCCTCGGTGCCGCCGCCGCACCCGCCCACCAGGAAGCTCATGGACAGGGCGGTCGTGGCCACCAGGATCCTGCTGCGACGCATGCGTGACTCCCTCGTCAGGTTCGCGCGCCCGTCTGGGCGCGGGACACACCCTGCCGCATGCGGGCGGGTCGCGGTATCCCGAGGTGCGGCGTGTCCAGACCCGCACTGCCGACACCCGCCCCGACACCCGCCCCGACACCCGCCCCGGGATGGTCCGGGCTCGCGGGCCGTCGCCTAGCCTCGGGCTGTGCACCGACCCCTCCCGCTGCTCCTGCTGCCCGCCTCGGGGCTGCTGGCCGCGCTGGTCGCGTGCGGCGGTCCCGGCGCGGAGGACGGCTCGGACGGAGCGTCCGCCCCCGCCACGCGGTCCCCCTCCGCGCCCCCGGCGACCCGCGACGAGGGCGGTCCCCCCGCACGCACCCCCGCCTGCGCCGAGGTGCGCGCCGGCATCGCCGCCTTCAACGACGGCGACTACGACGAGACGGTGGCCCGCTTCCTCGACGCGGTCCCGCTCGCCGAGGAGCAGCTCGACGGGTCCGAGCGCGCCGAGGACCTGCTGGAGGCCGTGCGGTGGTACGCCGCGCTCCCGCCGGAGGACTACCCCGACGCCGCGACGTCGTCGGAGGAGTTCCAGCGCTACAAGGCGATCACGCTCACGCAGTGCGACCCCGTGCCGGACGGCGCTGCCCCCTCGGCCCCTCCCCCGGTCCCGGCCTGACCCGCGGGTCCGGTCCTCACGGCCCTACGCGTGCCGCACGCACCGGGTCACGTGGGGTCGTGCCTCGAGCCGCTCGGCCGGGATCGCCTCACCGCACACCTCGCAGGTGCCGTAGCTGCCGTCGGCGACCCGTCCGCGGGCCTCGCGCACCGCGGTCAGCGACCGCAGCAGCTGCTCCTGCGCCGAGACCGCGGACATCCGGTGCGCCGCGGCGGCCGTGCCCTCCCCCACCCGCTTGCCGAAGGGGATGCCCTCGGCCTCTGCCGGTCCGCCGGTCAGTGCAGCGATCTCCGCCTCGAGGTGCGCCTCGTGCTCGGCCAGGGTGCGGTCGGCGGCTGCGAGCCGGGTGGTGTCCATCTGCGCACCCTAGGGCTCCGGCGCACGGCCTCCGGCCGACCCGCCAGGGCCGCCGCACCCGGTGCCGGCTCGTCCGGTGCCGGACCGGTCAGGCGGCCGGCTCGTCCTGCACCCGCCGTACGGCTGATCGCGGCGTCGCGGCCAGCGTCCGGGCGAGGTTGGTGCGCAGGGTGAACAGGGAGTCCAGCACGTAGTTCTGACGCACCCGCCACGGTCCGGAGTCCCCCTGGCGCGGGAAGGCGTCGACGGAGCGCTGCACGTAGCCGGCGGACAGGTCCAGCAGCGGCCGCGGGGCCAGGTCGCGGTCCGGACGTGGCTCGACGGCGGCGTAGTCGTGCCTGTCCATCCAGCGCAGCACCGTGCAGACCAGGCGGTGCGACAGGTCGGCGCGCAGCGTCCAGGAGGCGTTGGTGTAGCCGAGGCAGACCGCGAAGTTCGGGACTCCCGTCATCATCGCCCCCCTCCAGACGAACTGCTCCGAGAGCGGCACCGTCTCGCCGTCGACCTGCGGGCTGATCCCGCCGAAGGCGAGCAGCTGCAGGCCGGTGGCGGTGACGACCACGTCGGCCTCGAGGACCCGGCCCGAGCTCAGCCGGATCCCCTCGGGGACGAAGGAGTCGATGGTGTCGGTGACGACCTCGGCGTCGCCGGCCTTGAGGGACCTGAAGAGGTCGCCGCCGGGCACCGCGCAGAGCCGCTGGTCCCAGGGGTCGTAGGTCGGCGTGAAGTGGTCGGCGACCATCTGCTCGTCGCCCAGCATCCGGGTGGTGAGGCCGAGCAGGAGCCGGCGCGCGCGCTGGGGGCGACGGCGGCAGAACTGGTAGAAGGCGGTGCCGACGGCGATGTTCTTGGCGCGCGCCAGCGTGTGGGCCAGGCCCGCGGGCAGGTGCGCGCGCAGGAGGTCGGCCGTGGCGTCGCGACGAGGGACCGCGGCGATCCAGGTGGGGCTGCGCTGGAGCATCGTGACGTGCGCGGCGCGACCCTCCCCGCTGGTCATCGACGGCACCAGGGTCACCGCGGTCGCCCCGCTGCCGACCACGACGACCCTCCGGCCCGCGTAGTCGAGGTCGGCGGGCCAGAACTGCGGGTGGACGACCTGCCCGGCGTACTCCTCGATCCCGG
Organism: uncultured Actinomycetota bacterium; assembly: GCA_963781475.1. Classification (GTDB taxonomy): domain Bacteria; phylum Actinomycetota; class Actinomycetes; order Propionibacteriales; family Nocardioidaceae; genus Nocardioides. Next base: position 179,814 of record CAWAGJ010000008.1, read on the forward strand.
GCAGCGCGGGGGTGTAGGTCTCGTCGTAGTCGTAGTAGCCCGCGCAGGAGTAGAGGAAGTCGCAGGTCATGGTCGTGCGTCGGCCGCGGCGGTCCAGCGTCAGCGTCCACCGGGCCTCGGCGGTGGAGAAGTCGGCGGCGACCACCTTGGTCGCGTACCGGACGTGCTCGTCGATGCCGAGCTCGGCGGCGGTCTCCTGGATGTAGCGCAGGATCGACGGTCCGTCGGCGATCGCCTCCGCCCCGCGCCAGGGTCGGAACTGGTAGCCGAGGGTGAACATGTCGGAGTCGGAGCGCACGCCGGGGTAGGTGAACAGGTCCCAGGTGCCGCCCATCCTGTCCCGGCTCTCCAGGATCAGGTACCCGCGCTCGGGGCACTCGGTCTGCAGCCGGTACCCCGCGCCGATGCCGGAGAGGCCGGCGCCGACCACGACGACGTCGACGTGGGCGGGCAGGGCGAGGTCGTCGGTGCTCATGGCGTCATCGTGCTCCCGCAGGCCTCAGACCAGCCCGCTCGGGTCGGCCGGCACGTCCACCGCGTGCTGCTGGAGCAGCTCGAGGGGCACCAGCCGCAGCACCGCCTGGTTGGTGGAGGCCAGCACGACGGGGGCGGCCACGCCGTCGCGGTGCGCCCGCGCCCAGTTCAGGGCCGTGACGCACCACCGGTCCCCGGGCACGAGGCCGGGGAACGAGTACGCCGGCATCGGCCGCGAGAGGTCGTTGCCGATGGCGCGCTGGTGGTCGAGGAACGCGGCCGTCGCGACCGCGCAGATCGTGTGGCTGCCCCGGTCCTGCTCGCCGGTGCGGCAGCAGCCGTCCCGGAAGAACCCCGTCATCGGGTCCGTGCCGCAGGGCTCCAGCTCGCCGCCGAGGACGTTGCGCTCGTTCACGTCCTCACCCTCCCACGTCCGGCGGACGTCGCCTCAGGTCGACGACCCGGTGCGTCCCGGCGAGCCGGCGGGACCGGCGGGACCGGCAGGACCGGCGGGACCGGCAGGACCGGCAGGACCGGCAGGACCAGCAGGGCCGGCAGGGCCGGCAGGGCCGGCGGGGTCGTCGGGGTGCTCGGGTCCGGCCAGCGGGAAGGTGGCCCGGAAGCACGACCCGCGACCCAGCTCGCTGTCGACCTCGAGCCGGCCGCCGTGCGCGGTGACGATGACGTGCGCGATCCCGAGGCCCAGTCCGAGACCCGGCGTCGACCGGTGCCGCGCGGGGTCGGAGCGGAAGAACGGTGTGAAGAGCCGCTCGACGTCGCCCGGCGCGATGCCGATGCCGGTGTCGGCGACGGTGACCACCGCGTCCGGCCCGTCGGCCTCGAGCCGTACGTCGACCCGGCCCCCGGGGTCGGTGTACTTCACCGCGTTCGTCACCAGGTTCTGCAGGACCTGGTGCGCCCGGAGCGGGTCCGCCACGACCTCGACCGGGCCCGGGGCGTGCGCCGCGAGGACCACCTCCGCCTCGAGCGCACCGGGGCGGGCGGACTCGACCACCTCGACGGTCAGCGCGGAGAAGTCGGTCGGGACGCACTCCAGCGTCAGCCCGGTGTGGGTGCGGTCCCCGGTGGTGCGGGTCGCGGGGTCGAGCAGGTCGGAGACGAGGGACCGCAGCCGGACGGCGCTGCGCGCCACCACCTGCAGCTGGTTGGTCACCGCGTCCGGCAGGTCCTCCTCCTCGAGCAGCATCTCGAGGTGGCCGACCACCACCGTCAAGGGGGACCGGAGCTCGTGGGAGACCGACGCCACGAACATCTCGCGCGACTGCAGGGCTTCGACGAGGTCGGTGACGTCGGAGTAGGACAGCAGGATCCCGCTCGCCTCGGGCGCGGTGCGCGCCGACACCGACATCGCCCGCCGCTGGGCGGGGTCGGCGCCGACCCAGATCCGCTGGTCCTGGAACTCCTCGCCCCGGGCCGCCCGGGTGCACGGGAGGTCCTGCTGTGCCAGCGGCGTGACGCCGTCCTCGGCGTAGACCTCGCCGCACTGGCCGGCCCGGCCGTCGTGGCCGTCGGGGTAGGCCAGCGCCACGATGGCCCGCTGCTGCCGGTTGACCCGCTCGAACCGGCCCTCGGCGTTGAGCAGCATCAGGCCGACGTCCACGGTGTCGAGCACCTCGAGGCCGGTCCGCCGCTCGAGGTCCATCGCCGCGACCTCGTGGCTCAGCGTCGCGCGCTCGCGCTGCTGCTCGGTGACGTCGAGGACCTGGACCAGGAACCGCTGCAGCACGGACCCGGCGTCCTGCACCGTCGTGACGGTCACGTCCCCCCAGACGGTCTCGCCCTGGCCGTGCAGGAGCCGTACGACCTCGCGGGACGTGGGCCGTCCGCCGGTCACGAGGGCCTGGAGCAGCGCCGCGTGGGTGCCGCGGTCGTCGGGGTGCACGACCGCGTCCCAGGTCGTCTCCTCCAGGTCGGCCGCGGGCCGACCCAGCATCGCGGCGAGGGCAGGGTTGGCGAACCGGACGACCAGGTCGCCGTCCAGCAGGCAGGTGCCGACCGGTGTCTGCTCGGCGAGAAGCCGCCACACGTGGTGCTCGTCGGGAGCCGTCCTGGGGCCGTGGCCGACCCGTTCGGCGCTCACGGCACGCAGCCGGGTCGCCGGGCCCGCGCGACGGCCGACGACAGGACAGTGGCGTTCACCAGCATCCGAGACTCCAACCGTGTCGACAACAGGACGCCGAGGTCTGGGACGTTCCCTCGAGGATGGCACACCTCGGCCCGCGGGGCATCCGCTCGGCGCCGGCACCGACGGGTGAGGCAGTCTGGAGCCATGACCGACCACGACGCCGGGGAGCGTCTTGCCGCCCGGCTGGAGCACCTGGGTCTCGTCGGTGCCCTGGGCGCGGCCGGGCTGCCCACCCTGTCCCGTGCCCCGGACGGGCGGGCCGTGTGGAGCGACCCCCTGACCGGACGCGCGCTCTCCGAGGACGAGATCGAGCGGGTGGACGAGCTGCTGCGCCGGGAGGGCTCCGACCCGCGCCACGCCGTCCCCGTCGGCCTGGTGCAGGTGGCGCGACAGGCCCGGTTGCGCGCGGAGCTCCTGGTCAGCCCGTGGTTCGACTACGGGTCCCTCGCCGTCGTGCGCGGCGCCACGGTCGAGGCGACGCGCTTCGCCGTGCACAAGGCCGAGGCCACCCACCGGCTCCTGGTCGTGCCGGTGGAGGAACGGGTGGTCGTGCCGGGGTTCCAGCTCGACGAGGCCGGTGAGGTGCGCGCGGACCTCGTCCCGGTCCTCGAGCCGCTCCTCGCCGCCCGCACCGATCCCTGGCTGGTGTGGGCCTGGCTGACGCACCCCGCGGCGCTGCTCGGCGGGCTGGTCCCCGAGCGGGCCGCGGCCGACCCCGAGGAGGCCGACGTGGTGCTCCACGCGGCCGTACGGCTGGCCGAGCGCACCCAGCACGCGGGAGGCTGAGCAGCCGTGCCCCCCGACGACGACGCCGTGCTGGTGACCTACGAGCGGGCCCCCCAGCTGCCGGGGACCGTGCTCGGACGCCTGGCCGTGTTCCACGGCGCACTCACCCTCGGCAGCTCGCTGCTGGTCGTCCACGGGGAGGACGCCGGCTGGGACGGTCGCCACCTCACGCTCGACGGGACCGACTACGCGGTGGGTGACACCGTCACCGCGGGCGGAGGGCAGACGACGGTCGGCCGCCTCAAGCAGGTCACCCCGCCGCCGGGCTGGCCGGCCAACGCCGGCGCCGTCGTGGTGCGCCGCCTCGTCGACCCCTGATCCGGTGCTCCCGGTAGCACCGGGCCGCGGACTCAGGTCGCGGCCAGCACGAGGCCCAGGGCCGTCCCGGTCAGGGCGCACGCGGCCAGGGTGCGCAGCACCGACCAGCCACGCCAGAAGATCAGGGCGAACCCGAGGGCGGTGAGGGCCAGGGCCGGCCACTGGACCGAGTCCAGCACCGGTACCTCGAGGTCGAGCGGCCCGGCACCGACCCGGTCCGTGCTCGCGAACAGCGTGTGCAGGGCGAAGAACACGGCGAGGTTGGCGATCACGCCCACCACCGCGGCGGTGATCCCGGTCAGCGCGGTCGCCAGGGACCGGTTGCCGCGGAGCCGCTCGACGTACGGCGCCCCGAGCAGGATGAACAGGAAGCACGGCACGAAGGTGACCCAGGTGACCAGGAGTGCCGCCAGGGTCGCCGCGACCCAGGGGTCGAGCCCGCCCGGTGCCCGGTAGGCCCCGACGAAGGCGACGAACTGGACCACCATGACGAGCGGGCCGGGCGTGGTCTCGGCCAGGGCCAGGCCACGGACCATCTCGCCGGGGGCGAGCCAGCCGTACACGTCGACGGCCTGCTGCGCGACGTAGGCCAGGACGGCGTACGCGCCGCCGAAGGTGACGACCGCCGCGCCGGAGAAGAACAGGCCCTGGTCGACGTAGATGCTGGACCTCCCGGCCAGGAGCCCCGCCAGGACCACCGGTGCCGCCCAGAGGCCCAGCCCCACCACCAGGACCAGCGTCGCGCGTCGTCCCGAGGGTCGTCCGGTGTGCAGGGCGTCGTCGCTGACCAGCGGGGCGGGTCCCTCGTCGGCGCCCGCCGCCGGGGGCCGGGTGAGGTCCGGCAGCGCGCGCCCGAGCAGCCAGCCGGCCACCGCCGCGGCACCCACCACGACCGGGAAGGGCACACCGAACAGCGTCAGCGCGGCGAACGCGCCCACGGCCAGGCCCAGCAGGGCCGGGTGGGTCAGCCCCTTGCGTGCCACCCGGGTGACGGCCTGGACCACGATCGCGATGACCGCGGGGGCGAGACCGAGGAACAGCGACTCGACGAGGGTCGTGTCGCCGAACGCGACGTACACGCCGGACAGGGCCAGCAGCGCGACGACGCCCGGCAGGATGAACAGCACGCCGGCCACCAGCGCCCCGCGCACCCCGTTCAGCAGCCACCCGACGTACGTCGCCAGCTGCTGCGCCTCCGGGCCGGGGAGCAGGGTGCAGTAGGACAGGGCGAACAGGAACCGCTGCTGGCCGATCCACCGCTTCTCCTCGACCAGGGTGCGCTGCATGACCGCGATCTGGCCCGCCGGGCCGCCGAAGGTCTGCAGGGAGATCGCGAACCACGTCCGGGCGGCCTCACGCAGCGGGATGACGTCCTCGTCGGCGTCCCGGCGTCGCATCGGGAGGGCCACGGCCGCATCCTCCGGTCACCGCCCTCCCCCGGTCAACCGCCCTCCCCCGGTGAACCGGCCTGCCCTGGTCGAGCACCGGACGGGCCGGTGGGCCCGCAGCGCCCCGCCGTTCGGCCCTCCTGCGCGGCGACCCCTGCTGGTGGGGTGGAGGGGTCGGGCACCGTGCCCGCCGCCGAGCGCAGGAAGGTCCCCGATGACCCCGACCACCCCCATCAGCCCGACGACCCCCAGGACCCCGACGACCCCGACGAGCAGCACCCGGGGTGGTGCCTCCGGGCCCCTGCGGGAGCTCACCACCGAGGAGTGCTGGGCGCACCTCGCGGACCGCGGCGTCGGTCGGATGGCGTACGTCGACCGGGACGGGCCGGTGATCGTGCCGCTGAACTACCGCGTCCACGGGGGGCAGGTCTGGGTACGGACCGCCTCCTACGACCAGCTCGCGATCCACCTGCCGCACCAGCAGGCCGCCTTCGAGGTCGACCAGGTCGACGAGCACGCCCGCACCGGGTGGAGCGTGCTGGTGCGGGGTCGGGCCGAGCACGTCGTGGCCGGGCCCGGGGCGTCGCCGAGCGACTGGCCCGACCCCGAGCCGTGGCCGGACGGGCTCCGCCCGATGACCTTCGTGCTGTTCCCGAGCACGATCACCGGTCGGGTCCTGCGCCAGGCCGACGTCTCCCCGGCGCCCGGGCACGGACCCGGGAGCATCCAGCGCCGCTCGACGGGCGCTGCGACCGGCCGCCGCGGCGGTGCCTGAGGTCCCGTTCGTGGTGGTACGCCCTGGCCTGCCGGAGCCGCAGGAGGGGCCGGACAGCACCCCCGCGCCCAGCCCGGGGGGACCACCAGCACTGGCGGGTCGGACCCTGCCCGACGAGGCTCGAGACATGGACAGCGAGGAGCAGGTGGCGTGGCGACGGAGGGGCTGAGCACCGGTCGGACCGTGGAGGTGCTCGACCGCGAGTGCTGCCTGGCCATGCTCGGCTCGCGCTCGTTCGCCCGGTTGTGCTCCAGCGGGCCGGACGGCGTGGTCGTCGTGGACCTGACCACCTACGCCCTGCAGGGGCCGGACCTGTACTTCCGGGCCTCCGCCTTCGGGCAGGTCGCCCGGGTCCGGGGCCGTCCGGTGACCCTCCAGGTGGACGACGCCCAGGACGACCGGCCGCCGACGTGGTCGGTGACCGTCCGCGGCCCCGCGTCACGCGTGGAGGACGCCGCGATCCTCGCGATGCTCTGGTCGGCGCCCCGCAGCCGGCCCTGGGAGGCCGGGCTCTCGGCACAGTGGCTCGCTCTCGGGCTCGGCGCCGTGCAGGGGCGGCTGGTCCGCCGCGGGTCCTGAGGACCGACGCGTGGTCCCTGGGCCTCAGCCGGGAGGGGCGTCCTCCAGCGGCACGGTCCAGGTCAGGTGCGTGCCGCCGCCCTCCGGGGTGCTCAGCGCGAACGACCCGCCGCGGCGCAGGGCGCGCACGCGCAGGTTGTCCAGACCGCTGAGGCGCGTGCCCTCGCCGAGCCCGACCCCGTCGTCGCAGACCCGCACCGCGAGGGTGGACGGCTCGGCCTCGACGGACACCTCCACGTGGCGCGCGCGGGCGTGCCTTCCGGCGTTGCTCAGACCCTCGCGCACGACGGCCTCGACGTCCTCGTGCATCGAGGCCTCGACCAGGAGGTCGAGCGGTCCGCGGAAGGTGACCGCGGGCGGCTCGGCGAGCAGCACCGCGGCCGACGCGACCACCGCGAGGACGCGGGACCGCAGCCCGGTCTCCTCGGTGTCGTCGTCGTGGAGGCCGAAGATCGTCGTCCGGACCTGCCGGATGGTGGCGTCGAGCTCGTCGACCTGGGCGCCCAGCCGGTCCGGGAGCGGCCCCGGCGGCAGGGCGGAACGCACGCTCTGGATGCCGAGACCCTGCGGCGTAGAGGCGCTGGACGACGTGGTCGTGCAGGTCGCGGGCGATCCGGTCCCGGTCGTCGACCTGGTCCAGGCGGACCCGGGCCAGGCGGGCGTCGGCGCGATCCAGGGCCAGCGCGGCGTGGTCGGCCAGGGACGCGGCGACATCGAGGTCGAGCTCGGTGAACCGGGGCTGCCCCTGGTCGCGGAGCACCAGGATGCTGCCCCGCATCCCCGCCTCGGAGGTCAGCGGGAGGGCCATCGCGGGTCCGTACTCGTCGACCGGGAGGTAGGGCGGGTCCGGCTCGCCGCTCGGGTCGAGCAGCTCGTCCGCCAGCTCGTCCGCCAGCTGGTCGGCCAGCTGCGGGCGCCGGCTCCGCAGGCAGCGACGGACCAGTCCGTCCCCGGGCGGGAGGCGACGGCCGAGCACCCGGGCGCCGGACGCCCCGCTGACCCGGTCCGCGCCGACGCCCTCGAAGTCCCCCTCCGCGCCGTGGGTGAGCACCACGGCCACCAGCGCCGCACCAGCCAGCTCGCGCACCCGGTCCGCGACCAGCTGGAGGGCGTCGACCCCGGTGGCGCTCAGCAGCTCCTGGGTGATCTCGGTGGTGACGGCCGTCCACCGCTCGCGGCGCTGGCTCTCGCCGAAGAGCCGGGCGTGGTCGATGGCGATGCCGGCCGTGGTCGCCAGCGCCTCGACGAGGACCTGGTCGTCCTCGCTGAACGCGTCGGGTCGGGTGTCGGCCAGGTACAGGTGGCCGTACACCTCCTCGCGCACCTGCAGCGGGACCCCCAGGAAGCTGACCAGCTCCGGGTGCCCCGGGGGGACACCGACCGAGCGCGGGTCGTCGGCGATCGATCCGATGCGTACCGGTCGGGGGTCCTCGGCCGAGGCGGCCAGGAGCCCGCGCCCCACCGGCAGCTCGCCGATCGCGGCGACCGTGGCGTCGTCCATCCCGGTGTGCACGAACTGGGCCAGCAGGCCGTCGGTGCCGAGCACGCCGATCGCGGCGTACGGCGCCCCGACGAGGTCGACGGCGGCCTCGATGACTTGTCGCAGCGTCCGCGGGAGGTCGAGGTGCTCGACGGCGAGCCGGTTGGCCTGGAGGAGCCGCCTCAGCTGCGCCGGGGTCGTCGAGCGCAGCTCCGGTCCTGCGTGCGTTCCCGTCGGTTCCCGCAGGGCCATCATCACTCCCTCGCGTGTCGCTCGGACGTCGTCCGAGGCCGTCGGACCGCTGGGCCGTCCACCACCGTACGCCCGACGCGACCGCGATCGAAGGGCCCCACCGGGCCACGGGACGGCGGCCGGGCGGCGAGGGACCAACGACCCTGTCCAGCCGGGCGGACCGGTGCGACCGTCGAGAGGTGTGTCGGACGACGCACCGTGCTCCCGGGAGGCCCCCATCGACGATCCGCAGATCCGCGTCTACCTGCTCGACGACCACGAGGTGGTGCGGCAGGGCCTGCGCGTCCTGCTCGAGGGCGCCGGCGACATCGAGGTCGTCGGCGAGTCGGGCTCAGCGGTGGAGGCGACCCACCGCATCCCCGCCCTCCGTCCCGACGTCGCCGTGCTCGACGGGCGGCTGCCCGACGGGTCCGGGGTGTCGGTGTGCCGCGACGTCCGCTCGGTGGACCCGACCATCAGGGCCCTGATCCTGACCTCCTACGACGACGACGCGGCGCTCTTCGCCGCGATCATGGCCGGCGCCGCGGGCTACGTGCTGAAGGAGACCAAGGGCGGTGACCTGGTCACGGCGGTGCGCGAGGTCGCGGCGGGACGCTCCCTGATCGATCCCGCCCTGACCGCCAAGGTCCTCGAGCGCGTACGCCACCCGGTACGGACGGCGACCGAGCTGAAGGACCTGACCGACCAGGAGCTGCGGCTGCTGGCCCTCATCGCCGAGGGCCTGACCAACCGGCAGATCGGCGAGCGGATGTTCCTGGCGGAGAAGACGGTCAAGAACTACGTGTCCAGCATCTTGTCGAAGCTCGGTCTCGAGCGACGCACGCAGGCCGCGGTCCTCGCCACCCGCCTGCTCTGAGGGAGGCTCACGTGCGGCGGTCCGGACCGCCGCACGTGCGCGTGATCGTCACCTCGGTGCGTCGCGAGCGTCACCTCGGCCGGGTGCGAGCGTCATCTCGGCGGGTGGTGGGCCGGCGGCGGGACCACCAGGACAGGTCCTGGGGCGTGCCGCAGCAGGGCCCTGGTGGAGGAGCCGAAGGCCAGCCCGGGGCTGTGGACCAGACCGGAGTGCCGCCCCACCACGGTCAGGCGGCTCGACGCGGCGGCGGCGACCAGGCGATCCGCGGCACGCCCGAGCACGGTCTCGACCCGGACGTCGGGTCCGGTGGACCCGCCGAGGAGGGCCTGGGCCCAGGGCAGGATCTCCGAGGCCCGACGCGCCTCGTGCGTCGCGAGCTGGGCGTCGGACCACGCCAGCTCCGGCGGCGGGTCCCAGCTGCAGAGGACCCGGAGGGCGACCCCGTGACGGGCGGCGTAGGACCCGGCCAGCGTGAGGGCGGCCTCCGCGCGCTCCACCCGGTGCCGTCGCAACGGCCGGCCCGCCTCCTGCGAGCCGGCTGACCGCAGGTCGCCGGGGTGCAGGTCGACGCCGACCGTCACCGCGTCGGTGGTGCTGCGGGTCCCCGGCGGGGACCAGTCGTCGGGGACGACGGCGACCGGCACCGGGCAACGGCCGACCACGGCCATCGAGGTGCTGCCCTCGATCCATCGACGCAGGGCCCCCAGCCGGCGCTGGCCGATGACCAGCAGGTCGGCGGCGGGGCAGGCCTCGAGGAGGACCTGCGACGCGTGCCCGGTGGCCCTCCCGGCCGTGACGGGCGCCGTGGCCGGTCGCGCGTCGAGTCCGTCCAGCTCGTGGACCAGGGCGTCGAGCGTGGAGCCGGCGGCGTCCCACTGGGGCTCGGGGTAGGGCGTGGCGACGTCCCCGAACTCCGGCGTCAGCGGCTCGATCGGGGCGCAGGCCGTGAGCAGGTGCAGTGCGCGGCCGGAGGCTCCGGCCTCCGCCGCGGCCCAGGCCAGGGCTCCGCGTGATCGCCCGGTCGTCTCGTCGGTGCGCAGGGTCGGGTCATGGTCGGTGTCGACGCCGACCAGCACCGCGCCGGGCGGGACGGGTGTCGGCCGGGTGCCGGGCAGTCCGGAGACGCGTCCGTACCTGCGCCAGACTCTGGTGGTGGTGGGCATGGTGCCTCCTCAGGAGAGATGGTCCGTCCGTCCCAGACTCGTCCCGACCGGGCGTGGGCACACGGGCCGGAGGTCCCCCGGCCGGGGTCCGGTCGGCCGTGGTGCGTGGGTCCGGCGCCCCGGGAGCGTGGGGGCATGGCACACACCCCGCAGACCTCCGTCACCCCCGGCACACCAGTCACACCCGGCAGCATCGTCGTCGGCATCGACGGGTCCGCCTCCTCGGGCCGGGCGCTCGGCTGGGCCGCACGCCAGGCCGCCCTGGAGCACCGCACCCTGGCGCTGGTGCACGCCGCCCACCTCGGCGCGACCGGGGACGTGCTGTGGGGCAGCGTGCCGGGGGTGGAGGTCGCGCGGGTGCTCGACGACCTGGCCCAGACGGGGAGGGCGCTGCTCGAGGAGGCGGCGGAGCGGGTGCGTCGCGAGGAGCCCGGCGTCGAGGTCCAGCAGGTGCTCAGCACCGACGACCCCCGCTCGCTGCTGCTCGGCGGGTCCGCCGTCGCCGCGATGACGGTGCTGGGCTCTCGGGGCAGGGGCCTGATGACGAGCCTGCTGCTCGGCTCGGTGAGCCTCGCGGTGTCCAAGCACGCGACCGGGCCCGTGGTCGTCGTCCGGGAGTCCGAGCCCGGGGCGGCGCACGGACGGGTGGTGGTCGACGTCGACGGCACGGCCGACTCCCTGCCGGCGATCGAGCTCGCGTACCACACGGCCGCCTTCCGCTCGCTGCCGCTGACCGCGCTGCACGTCTTCTGGGACGCCGTCCACCGCGACAGCGAGGAGCACGTCGTGCACGACGACGAGCCGGGGCTGGGCGACGTCCGCGCCCTGCTCGCGGAGTCGGTGGCCGGGATGCAGGAGAAGTACCCCGAGGTCCAGGACCGGCTCGTCCTCGAGCGCGGCTTCCGCGACCGCCAGCTGGTCCGCGCCGCCGAGAGCGCGGTCCTGGTCGTCGTCGGTGCGCGGCGCCGCGGCCTCCTCGACGACTTCCTGCACTCCTCGGTCGCGGCCACCGTCGTCGAGCACGCCCGGTGCGACGTCGCCGTGGTGCCGTCGTGACGCAGGCGAGACCGCGGTGGCTGGGCGCCTCGGGGGCCGGCCGTCGAGCAGCGCCCGGGTCGACGAGCACTCCTTCGGGCTGACCTCGCCCCGTCCACCGTCCCCGCACCGCCGTGGTGGCTGTCGTACCCCCACAGCCCGGGTCCGTCATGCCGTCCGGGGACCGGTCGGTTCGTCCATCTGCCGCCTCCGTGTCCGTCCGCCGGCGCCGAGGGTGCCGGGCAGCTACGCCCGGCTCGTCCTGACCGGCGTGCTCGTCCTGGCCCGCGCGCTGCCGGCGCCGGCCTCGCGGGACCTGCGCGCCTGACGTCCGCCCGCGGGGACCGGGGCCGGGGTGCCGAGGAGGACCGGGACCCGGGCGCGCCGCACCAGCCGGTCGGCGACGCTGCCGAGCAACCGGTGCGACAACCCCTCCCCCCGGCGTCCGAGCACCACCAGGTCGACGTCGTGCCCGACGACGCAGTCCAGGAGCACCGCGCTCGGGTCGCCGGAGTCGATCTCGCGCACCGCGTCGGCGAAGCCGACGAAGCACGCGGAGGCCCGCACCAGCGTCGCCTCGGCCTCGGCCTGGCGGGCGGTGCCGGTGTCGTCGGGGTCGAGGACCGTGACGAGGACGACCCGGCTGGCGGCCGGGTCGAGGAACGACGCCGCCTCCTCCGCAGCACGGTGCGACTCCGGGGACCCGTCCACGGCGACCAGCACGGTCGAGGTCCCCCCGCCCGCGGCACCGTGCGGCGGGGCCGGTGACCCCGGACCGGGGACCGTCCGGTCCACGAGCCGTCCCCTGGTCCGGCCGAGCTCGAGCGCGATCGGCAGCATGAGCGGTCCCAGGACGACCCCGATCGCGTACCAGTACCGGCTGCGCCGGCCGTGGCGGGTCAGGGAGGCCAGCACGGCCAGCAGGCCGATGCTGACCCACACGGTCACGACGAGGACGAGGAAGAGGCCGTCAGGCACGGGGGCTCCGTTCGTGGAGGATGGGTGCTTCCAGCCTCGGGTCGCGCCCGTCGGTCGGGCAGGGCCGAACGCCACCCCGCACGGGGTCTTCCACCCCGGGGCGCCCTCCGCCGGGCCAGGGCACGCGGGCCAGCACCGGACCGAGGACGGCCAGCAGGAGGACGTAGGCGGTGACCAGTCCGCCCAGGTCCCCCGAGGCGGACTGGCCGACGAGACCCAGGATGACCAGCGAGAACTCCCCCCGCGCGGTCAGGACGGTCCCGGCGCGCCAGCGTCCCCGGGGGCCCGCGCCCTCCAGGCCGGCCGCGTACCACCCGGTCACGATCTTGGTGAGGGCGGTGACGACCATGAGCACGAGGGCCACCGGCAGGGCCGGCAGCACGTCGCGGGGGTCCGCTGCGAACCCGATGGCGAGGAAGAACAGGGCGGAGAACAGGTCGCGCAGCGGTGAGAGCACCTCACGCGCCCGCGCCGCGACCGCGCCGGTGAGGCTGAGCCCGACCAGGAACGCGCCGACCGCCGCGGAGGCGTGGACCTGCTCGGCGAGTGCCGCGACCACGAGCGTGAGTCCCAGGACCCGGAGCAGCAGCTGCTCGGGGTCCCGGTGGGAGACCAGCCGACCGACGTGGTGGCCCCAGTGGTGCGAGGCCACCAGCGCTCCCGTCAGGGCGCCGAGGGCCGCCACGACGCCGACCACGGCCTGCCACCAGGCACCGCCGGAGGCCAGCACCGCCAGCACGGGCAGGTACACGGCCATCGCGAAGTCCTCGAGCACCAGCACCGACAGGACGGCCGGTGTCTCCCGGTTCGCCAGGCGCCCCAGGTCGCCCAGGACCCGGGCGACGATGCCGGAGGAGGAGATGTAGGTCACCCCGGCCAGTGCCACGACGCCCACGGTGTCCAGACCGAGCAGCCAGCCGGCGGCGGCGCCGGGTGCGGCGTTGAGCAGGACGTCGACGAGGCCCGAGCGGGAGTGCCGGCGCAGGCTGCTGGTGAGCTCGACGACGGTGAACTCCAGGCCGAGGACCAGCAGGAGGAGCACGAGGCCCAGGGACGCCCCGGCCTGCAGGAAGTCCCCGCTGCCCGGCAGGGAGGCCAGGCCGCCCTCGCCGACGGCGAGACCCGCCAGCAGGTAGAGCGGGATCGGTGAGAGGCCGACCCGGCGTGCGGTGGAGCCGAGGACCGTGAGGACCAGCAGGAGGATCCCCAGCTCGAGCAGCAGGGCGGTCGAGACCTCCACCTCAGCCCGAGCCGATCAGGCGGGCGACCTCGGCGAGGCTGTCGTGCGTGCCGATGACCACGAGGACGTCCCCTGCTCGCAGGACCTCGCGCGGACCGGGTGAGGCGATCACCTGCTCGCCCCGCACGAGCGCGACCACGGAGGCGCCCGTGCGGGTCCGGGTCCGGGTGTCGCCCAGCGGCCGGTCCGCGTACGGGCCCGTCTGCCCGACCTGGACCGAGGCGGACTCCAGACCGGGGACCTCCCGGGTGAGGTCGGCGAACTTCTCGGTCATCCGCGGGGACCCCAGGACGCGAGCCACGGCCTCGGCCTCCTCGAGGTCGAGGTGGAGGGTCGAGGTGGCCAGGTCGGGGTCGCTCCCCTCGTACAGCGAGAGCTCGAACCCGCCCCCACGCAACGCGACGAGGGCGACCCACGCGCCCCGGTGGTTGCGGAACTCGTAGCGCAGGCCCACCCCGGGGAGCAGCACCTCCTCCATCTCCATGCCTCGACCGTAGGGCGGCGGCGCTCTCCGCCGCCGGGGGCGGAGGCCCCTGCTCGGGGGGCCACTCGGACGTGGCGCGGGCGGGCGCCGACCCGGGCCTCGGAGCTCGTGACCGCACCGTCGGGCGTGCGCCAGGGGCAGCCGGACGGTGAACAGGGAGCCCACCGCGGGCTGCGAGGTCACCTCGACGTCGCCTCCGTGGCTGCGCACGATCGAGTCGACGGTGATCCGGGCCGACCGTACGCAGGACGCGACGGACCCACCCACCGTCCTCGGTGGACATCAGCGCGCTGCCCAGCAGGTTGCCGACCACGGACTCGAGGTGAGCGGCATCCCCCGCGACGACGGGTGGCGCCGGTCGTCAGCCCGTCACGGCGACGCCGTCGGCACGCCGGTCGCCGAGGCCGGCAGGGTCCTGGCCGGCACCCGCCGCTGCGACCGCCCAGCACCGGGCGCCGGGGGCGAGCGCGACCCGGACCCGGGACCCCGGCGACGCCCCGACGTCACCCGTGGTCTCGACCTCGACACCACGGCCCTGCTCGTCCTCGAGGGTCACGACGTCACGCGCGCCTGCCCTCCGGCGCCGCACGACCACGGCCCCGGTGCCCGTGCCGGTGCCCGTGCCCGTGCCGTGGCCGCCGGCGGACGCGCCCGGCTCCGGCGCCCCCGGCTCCTGGATGCGGAGCTCCTCGCGGCGCAGGAGCAGCACGGCGTCGCCGGTCGCCGGGCAGTCCGCCGGCAGCACGGCGCGGCCCCAGCGGGAGTGGTGGACGCCGTCGTGCACCACCCCGGGGACCTCGGTGAAGCCCCCGAGCAGGCGGGCGGTGGGCAGCGTGGCGGGGCTGCGGTACAGCTCGACCATCGGCGCCTGCTGGTGCACCGCGCCGTCGATCAGGACGACCGTGGACTCGGCCAGGGCGGCCTCGTCGAGGTCGTGGGTGATCATCAGGATGGTCGGGTCGAGGACGGCTCGGACCTCGTCGAGCAGGTCGTGCATCGCGGACCGGAGCTCGCGGTCCAGGGAGCTGAACGGCTCGTCCAGCAGCAGCACGCCGCGCTCCGCCGCGAGGGCCCGCGCCAGCGCGACCCGCTGCTGCTGGCCCCCCGAGAGGGCACCCACGGCCCGGCGGTCGAGGTCCTCCAGGTGGACCAGCCGCAGGTAGTCGTGGGCGCGGCGGCGCGCCTCGCGGCGGCGTACGCCCGCCAGGCGGGGTGCGAAGGCGACGTTGCCGGCCACGTCGAGGTGGTCGAAGAGCAGCGGCTGCTGGAACATCACCGTCACGTCACGCCGCTCGGGCGGCAGCGCGGTGACGTCCCGCCCGTCGACCCGGACCTCGCCCTCGGCGGCCCGTTCCAGGCCCGCAGCGATCCGCAGCAGCGTGCTCTTGCCGGATCCGGAGGGACCCACGACCGAGACCATCCGTCCGTCCGCCACGTGCACCCAGGCGTCGCGGAGCGCCGGCGTCGAGGCGCCCGGGTAGCGGTGGCGCAGCCCCCGCAGGTCCAGGTCGCTCACGAGGCCCTCCTCGTGCCGGTCGGGGCGCCGCCACGCAGGCGCCCGAGGCCGACCACGAGCGCGACCAGGAGCACCGGGGGCACCACCGTGGCCAGGGCGGCCACGGCGACGGGGGCGTCGTTGCCCGAGCCGGCGGCCGACGCCCCGAGCAGGACCGGTCCCGTCACCAGCCGGCCACCCCCGATGAGCAGCGTGACCACGTAGTCGCTCCAGCCCACGAGGAAGGCCAGCAGCGCCGCCACCACGATGCTGCCCCGCATCGCCGGCAGGACCGCGCGCAGCCGGGCCTGTCGGGCGGTCGCGCCCAGCGCCCGGGCCTGCTCCTCCAGCGACGTCGGGGTGCGGGCGTACCCGACGGCGCTGGTGTAGGCGCAGAACGGGAGCGCCACCACCACGAGCAGCAGCACCACCGCCGCCAACGGGGGCAGGCCGAGCCGGATCAGGACCACGTCGAGGCCCATCGACACCGCGAAGGGCGGCAGCACCAGCGGCACCAGCAGAGCGGCGACCACCAGGCGCGGGTGGCGGGTGCGGCGCCAGCCGAGCGCGCGACCGGCCATCAGCCCCAGCGGGGTCGCCAGGGCCGCGACCGCCAGGCCCAGGCCGAGCGAGCGCAGCAGGGCCTGCGGCAGACCGGCGTCCGCAGCCTGGGACCAGCCCCGGGTCCCCCACTCCTGAGGCAGGACGGCCGGGAAGGCCCACCGCTCGGCGAAGGCCCACACCAGCACCGGCAGCAGGGGCAGGGACAGCCAGACCAGCGCGAGGACCCCCAGGGCACCCAGCCCGCGGCGCGCACCGCCGCGACCCCGGCTCATGCCGGCCCCTCCCGTCGCTCGCCGGGGGGACGCAGCCGCGGCAGCGCCGCGAGCGCCGGCACGGCGGCGAGCAGGGCCAGCCCGGCGCCGGTGACGGCGGCCGCGGCGGCGGCCGGGCGGTCGGCGAGCTCGATCGAGCCGAAGAGCCGGAAGGCCAGCACCGGCAGCGGCTCGGGTGCGGCCCTGCCGAGCAGCCAGGCCACCTCGTAGGAGCCCAGGGCGTAGACCAGCGTCACCAGGGACGCCGCACCGAGCGCCGGCAGGGCGGTCGGCAGGAGCACCCGGGTGACCCGGTGCCAGCCGCGCGCGCCGAGGCCGGCCGCGACCTCCATCCGCTGCCGGTGCCCCGGGCCGACCGCGGCCACGACCACCAGCGCGACGAAGGCGGACTCCTTCCAGGCCAGCTCCAGGACGGTGGCCACCGGCCACGGCCCCCCGACCAGCGGCGGCCAGGACGTGCCGGCACCGGCCACCCGGGCCGCGAGACCGCCGTCGCCCAGCAGCTGCCCGGTCGCGGTCGCGCCGACCAGGTGCGGCACGGAGAGCACGGCGAGGCAGGCCACGCGCACCAGCCGGGACGCACCGCCCCCGGCGAGCACCAGCCCGGCGAGCAGCAGCCCCACGACGGCCGACAGGAGGCTGGCCGGGACCGCGACCAGGAGCGACTCCCGTACGCCGAGGGCCAGGTCGGGCGCGACCGACCGCCACCCGCCGGCGCTGAGCACGGGCTCGCCGTAGAGGGGCATCAACCCGAGGGACGTGGCCAGCACCGCCACCATCCCGGTGCCGGCGACCAGGGTGATCGCGACGACGCCGGGCGTGGCTCCCCCGACGTCCGCCCGGGTCGTCATCGCTGCGCCAGCACCTCGCGGCGCCACGCGTCGTCCAGAGGACCGACCCACGCGGAGGAGAGCTCGGGCCGGGCGCCCTGCGACAGCACGTCGTAGGCCGGGACGACCGGCGAGTCCGGGAGGTCCTCGAACAGCCGGGCCTCCGCGGTGTCGAGCCGCTCGACGTCGAGCACGGTGAACTGTCCCCAGGTGTCGGGGTCGGCCTTCGCCGCCTGCTGCTCCGCCGAGAGCGCGAGGTCGGCGACGACCATCGCACCGGCCTGGTCCGGCGAGCCGGCGGGGATGGCCAGGAAGCTGGCGTTGCCGACGGTGCCGTCCTCGGGGACCAGCACGCGCGTGGTCGGGGGGAAGGTCCCGTCGTCCACGAGCCCGGTCAGCGTGGCCGGGCCGTAGGTCATGGTGAGGTCCACCTGCCCGTCGGCGAACAGCCGGTCCAGCGCCACCTGGTCGCGCGGGTAGGTCCGCCCCTCGCGCCACAACGACGGTGCGACCTCGCGCAGCCGCTCCCACAGCGGCGGCGTCAGGGCGTCGAAGGACCCCTGGTCGAACGACGCGGGCACCTCCTCCTCCCCCGACACGGCGTAGAGCGCCTGCCGCACGAAGACCGAGCCGGTGTAGTCCGGCGGTGCCGGGTAGGTGAACCGGCCGGGGTTCTCCTCGGCCCAGTCCAGCAGACCGCTGACCGTGGTGGGCGGGTCGGGGACCCGGGCGGCGTCGTAGACGAACGTGAACTGCGCCTTGTGCCACGGCGCCTCGCAGCCCTCCACCGCGACGCCGAAGTCCTCCGAGACCAGGGGGTCCTCGGGGTCGACGCCGTCCATCGCGGGCAGGTCGTCGGACCACCCGCACAGCCAGGCGCCTGCCTCCTGCCCGGTGGCGAAGTTGTCCCCGTTGACCCAGACCAGGTCGACGGTGCCGTCGTCCGTGCCGGCGGCGCGCTCGGCGAGCACCCGTCGTACGGCGTCGCGGGTGTCGGCCACCGGGACGCGGCGCAGGGTGACCCCGCGCTCGGCGGCCGCCGGGGCCAGCACGTCGTCGACGTAGGCGTTGCCCGCCTCGTCGCCGCCGTACATCCACAGGTCGACGCGCTGGCCGTCCGCCTCGGCCACGACCTCGCGCCACGGTCGTTCCTCGCTGGTCGCGGTCCCGGCTCCCGGGGCGGCGCAGGCGGTGGCGAGCAGGGCGGCGCCGAGCACCGAGGCGGCGGCGGCACGGGGTCGGGGGGTCATGGCGGGGCGACGTCCTCCTGTCGGGAGCGTCGGGTCACGCTCAGGACGGGAACACGGTGGGGGTGCCGAGGACTTCCCCACCCGTGAGACCGACCGGCACACCAGCATCCCCCACTCCCTCGCGCCCCGGGCGACGGGTCCGGCCCTGATGCTGGACGCACGCCTGCGCCGCCACCTCGAGGGCCCCCTGGACCGGGCGGCCGCCCTCCTGGACCGCCCCGGGGTCACCCCGGACCGGTTGAGCGTGCTCGGGCTGCTGCTCGGCCTGGTCAGCGCCGTCCTGGCCGCGCAGCAGGCGTGGGGGTGGGCCCTGCTCGCCTGGCTGGCGTCCCGCTCCCTGGACGGCCTCGACGGTCCCCTGGCGCGTCGCCGGACCCGCAGCGGCAGTCCGGTCGGCACGTCCGGTGCGGCCGGCGGCTTCCTCGACATCACGGCCGACTTCCTGGTCTACGGCGCCGGCGTGGTGGGGGTCGCGGTCGGCACGGCCCCCGATGCCGCCGGCCTGGGCGACTGGTTGCCCTTCCTGGCCGTGCTGCTGGCCTACTACGTCAACGGCACCGCCTTCCTCGCCTTCTCCTCCATCGCCGAGCGCACCGGCCACCGCCTCGACGACGGACGCTCGTTGAGCTTCCTGGGCGGGCTGGCGGAGGGCACGGAGACCATCGCGGTGCACTCCCTGTGGCTGCTGCTGCCCCAGCACGCGGGCGCGGTGGCCTCGGTGTGGGCGGTGGTCGTCGGCCTGAGCGCCGCCCACCGCGTCGTGGTGGGCTACCGGACGCTGCGTGGACCGGTCGGGAAGCCCCGGACCGCCTGACCGGGTTCCCCGTGACGTGACCACCACCACCGACGGACCAGACTGCGCACCCCGGGAGCCGGACCGCGACGGACCGACCAGAGCCACCGGGGCCGTGGAGTCCGCGGAGCCGACCGGAGCCGGCGGGACGGTCCGCCTGGCCGGCCTGGTCCTGGGGTTCGTCGCGGTCGCCGTCGCCGTCCAGCTCAGCGGGTGGAACGGCCCGCAGCAGCTGCAGGACCTGGTGCGCTCGGCCGGGTGGGCCGGCGTCGTCGTCTTCGTCCTGGGCTACGCCCTGCTGGTGCTGGTGCCCACGCCGGCCTCCGTGCTGACCGTGCTGGCCGGCGCCCTGTTCGGGGTGGGGTGGGGCACCCTGCTGGCCGCGACCGGCGCTCTCCTGGGGGCCGTCGGCGGGTTCCTGCTCGGTCGGCGGCTCGGACGGCCGGCGGTGGACCGTCTCCTGGGCGGCCGGCTGCAGCAGGCCGACGCCGTCCTCGCCCGGCACGGCCTGCTCGCCGTGCTCGCGGTGCGGCTGGTGCCCCTGTTCCCCTTCACGCCGCTCAACTACGCCTGCGGCCTGCTCGGGGTGCGCCTGCGCGACTACGCGATCGGTACGGGCGTCGGGATCCTGCCCGGCACGCTGGCCTACACCGCGGTGGGGGCGTCCGGGGCCGACCCGCGCGGGATCGTCCTCGGGGCGGTCGCCCTGCTGCTCCTCGCCCTGGTCGGAGGCGCGGGCGGTCGGCGGCTCCTGCGCGCCGAGGGGACCGCGGCCACCGACCGCGAGGACCCGGCTCAGGTCCGGTAGCCCTCGATCCAGCGCCGGTCGATGCGACGCTTGAGCCGCAGGCTGGAGCGCCCCAGCCACCACCACCGGCCCCGGACGGCCAGCGCGGTGCCGCCGCCGAGGTCCAGCACGGACAGGGCACGGGACTGCGGGCGGTAGGTAGGCGCGGTCGCACCGGTCGTGCGCGCCTCGAGCGCCTCCAGGAGCACCGGCCCCTGCCGTACGCCGTGGACTCCGATCCGCGGGAGCGACCGGGGCAGGAAGTCGGTGCAGTCGCCCGCGGCGTACACGTCGTCGTGGTCGCGGTGCTGGAGCGTGGCGCGGACCGGGATGCCCGCAGGACCACCCAGCCCGCTGCGGGCGACCAGCGGCGGCGGGGCCAAGCCGGTGGCGAGCACCACCGTGTCGTGCGGCAGGCGGGTCCCGTCGTCCAGGGTCAGCGCCTCCTCCTCGAGGCTGCGCACGCCGATCCCCGTCCGCACCTCGACGCCGCGGTGCGCCAGCAGCGCCGAGAGCCGACGCCGTGCGCGCGCGGGCAGGGGCGGCCCGACCCGGGGCCCGGCGTCGAGCAGGTGCACCCGGTCGGTGTCGGCCCGGGCGGCCAGGTGGGCGGCCAGCTCCACGCCGCTGGCGCCGGCGCCGACCACGGTGACGTGGTGGCCCCGCCCGGCCGGGGCGTGCTCGAGCCGGTCCCGCAGGCCGGACAGGCTGCTCAACGGCTTGACCCGGAGCACCCCGCCGGGCAGGGGCAGGCCGTCGGGGGCGGCCGCGACGCTGCCGATGTTGAGCGACAGCACGTCCCACCCGAGGACCTCGCCCTCCTCGGTACGAGCCGTGCGACCCGCCACGTCGACGTCGGTCACCACCGTGGCCCGGTGCTCCAGGAGCCCGCGGGTCAGGGCGGCCACGTCGAGACGACCCTCGTCGGGGTCCCGACCACCCGCGGCGATCCCGGAGGCCACGCCGCTGTAGTCGAACCACCGGGGTGCGACCAGGACGACCCGGTAGCCGGCGCGGGCGAGCCGGTCGGCGTGACGCACCAGGTGCAGGTGGGCGTGTCCGGCCCCCACGAGCAGCAGCGTCTCAGCCGGCACGGTTCTCCGAGCGGCGCTCCGAGCGGTGCTCCAGCCAGCGTCGGCGGGTGCCGGCGAGGGTGCCCAGGGCGCGGCGCGTCGCCGGGCGGGCGAGCTGGTCCCGCACGTCGGCCAGCGCGGCGTTCCACGGTCCGTCGTTCCAGGTCGGGTACGCGTGGATGGTCCCGGCCAGGTCCCGGGTGCGCAGCCCGCGCCGCACCGCCAGGACCAGCTCCCCGAGGCTCTCCCCCGCCCGCGGTCCGACCACGGTGGCGCCGACGACCCGGCCACGACGGTCGACGGCCAGACGGGTGAACCCGTCGGTGCGTCCCTCCGCGACGGCGCGGTCGACGTGGGCGTGGTCCACGGTGCGCACGTGCACACCGTCCGGGACCCGGCCGGTGTCGACCCCGACCGCGGCGACCTCGGGCTGGGTGTAGGTCACCCGGGGCACCGCGGTGGTGTCCACCGAGCGGCGGACCCCGAGGACGGCGTTGCTGGCCGCCAGGCTGCCGTGCGTGCCGGCCATGTGGGTCAGCTGGGGGTGGCCGGTGAGGTCCCCGGCGGCCCAGACGCGGGGGGAGGTCGTGCGCAGGTGCTCGTCGACCACGACGAAACCGCGGTCGTCGACCTCCACCCCGACCTCGGCCAGGCCCAGGTCGCGGGTGCGGGGCGTGCGGCCCACGGCCACCAGGAGACGGTCGAAGGCGACCTCGCTCCCGTCGTCGAGCCGCAGCGCGCCGGAGCGCGGGCCCGAGGCGACCACCGCCTCGACGGAGAGTCCCAGCCGCAGGGCGACCCCGTCGGACTCCAGCGCACGGCGCACCACGGCGGAGGCGTCGGCGTCCTCGCGGGGCAGCAGCCGCTCGGCGCCCTCGACCAGGGTGACGTCGACGTCCAGCCGGGCGAGGGCCTGGCCCAGCTCGCACCCGATGCTGCCGCCGCCCAGCACGACCAGGCGGCCGGGCGACTCCGTGAGGTCCCACACGTTCTCGCTGGTCAGGATCTCGATCTCGTCCAGCCCCGGGATCGGGGGGACGGCCGGAGCGGCTCCGGTGGCGAGGACGGCCTGGAGGTAGCCCACCCGGTCGCCGTCGATCTCCAGCACCCCGTCCTCGACGAAGCGCCCGCGCCCGGACCGGACGCTGACGCCGGCCCGCTCCAGGGCCTGCGGCGAGTCGATCGGAGCGATCTGCTCGACCGCCGACCGGGCGTGCCCGAGGGCGGCCACGACGTCGGCGGACACGCCGTCGACCGACACCCCGAACCGCTTCGCGTCCCGGGCGCCGGCGGCCACGTCGGCAGCAGCGATCAGCGCCTTGGAGGGCACGCAGCCGGTCCACAGGCAGTCACCACCGGTGCGGTGGCTCTCCACCAGCAGCACGCGCGAGCCCAGGCCGGCGGCGGTCTTGGCGGCCACGATGCCCGCGGTCCCGCCCCCCAGGACGACCAGGTCCCAGTCGGGCGCACGGCCCGTCACTCGCGTCGCCCGTCGGCCAGGTCGTCCAGGACGAGCCGGAGCCGGCCCGCGGCATCCGGGTCGGTGCTGCCCGCACCGGACCACGTCGACAGCAGGCGGTGCAGCAGGCGGTGCTGGCGCACCACCTCCTGGCAGCGCTCGCAGGTCGCGACGTGCCCCTCCAGCCGGGTCACCTCGCCGGGGGTGAGCGGGGCGGACGGGTCGGCGTCGAGGTACCGCTGGACCCGGCGGGCGGTCCAGTGGCACGTCAGCATCGTGCGGACGGTTCCGATCACGGCGTCGCTCCTCGGGTCGTGAAGGTGGGGCCCAGGGCGTGTCGTACCCGGTGCCGGGCCCGGCTCAGGCGAGACATCACGGTGCCCACGGGGACGTCGAGGACGGCGGCGGCCTCGGCGTAGGACAGGTCGTGCACGTCGACGAGCACCATCGCGGAGCGGAACCGGGGGTCCAGGTCGGCGATCGCCGCCTGGAGCCGCTCGTCCAGCTCCTGCGCCACGTAGAGGTCCTCGGCCGCCGGGGTCTGCGCGGCCCCGAAGGCGGGCCGCGAGCTGTGGATGAGGTCCCAGTCGCCGATCGTCCCCGGGCGTGTGCGGCGGTGCATGTTGACGTGGGTGTTGCGCAGGATGGTCAGCAGCCAGGCCCGGGGGTGCCGGCCGTCGAACCGGTCCAGGGCCCGGAAGGCCCGGACGAGGGACTCCTGGACCAGGTCCTCGGCGTCGGCCGGATGGCCGGTGATGCTCCGCGCGACGCGCAGCATCACCTCGATCTCGGGCTCGACCACCTCGGCGAAGGCGCGCCTGCGCGCGACCTCCTCGGGCGTGCTCGTCCGACTCATGCAGGGGTAACCCGGCGGGCGCGCGGCGTGTTCCACCAGCTGTTCCACGTGACGTCCCACCTCCGCGCGTCCGCCGGGTCCTCGTCGGTCCGAGGTCAGACCGGGGGCGCCTGGGGGATGTCGAGCTCGGTCTGGACGTGGTGGTTGAAGTAGTTCGTCATCAGGTTCAGGGTCACGTGGACCGTCAGCTCGGTGAGCTCCTCGTCGCTCCAGCCCGCGTCGCTGGCGGCCTGCCAGGCGGCGTCGCTGGTGTTGCCGACCGTGGCGGTGTACTCCCGGGCCAGGCGCAGCAGGGCGTCGAGGGCCGGGTCGTCGTCGACCTTCCCGCGACGGATGGCGATCATCTCCTCGTCGCCGAGCCCGGCGGCCTTGCCACCGCCGGTGTGGGCGGACTGGCAGTAGGTGCACTCGTCCTCGGCGCCGACCGCGAGCGCGATCGCCTCGCGGACGCGGCCGTCGAGCAGGGCGTGCTCGCGGATGACGTCCTGGAGCGCGACGTAGGAGTGCAGGACCAGCGGGGAGTGCGCCATCTCGCCGTGGATGTTGAGGACCTTGCCGTACTTCTGCTTCAGCGCGGCGAGCGCGTCGCGGCTGGCCTCGGGGGCGTCGTCGACGGTGTGGACGGGGATGCGGGGCATGGGGGCTCCTCTGAGGGGGGATCGGTCGCTGTCGTCGTTCCCCCAGGCAACCCGGTGGTCTGCCCGACGCATTCCTGGGCACGTTCGCGGGCGGCCCCACCCCCGCCGGTTCAGCTCTGCGAGGCCCGCCGCAGGCGGCGTCCGAGCTGCTCGACGGCCACGCTGAGCAGGAACGAGGCGACCAGCAGCGAGGCCACCACGTCGAAGCGGAAGGTCGACAGGTTCTCGGCGAACAGCCGGCCGAGCCCGGCGGCGCCGACCACGCCCACCACGGTGGTGTCCCGGATGCTCACCTCGAACCGGTAGAGCGTGTAGGTGGTCAGCTGCTGGGTCGAGCCCGGCAGCACGGCCGCCAGGCTCGCCAGCCACCCCGGCGTGCCGGCGCGCTGCAGCGCCCGCGCGGCCGAGCGGTCCTGGGACTCCCAGGCCTCGGCCACCAGGCGACCCAGGATGCCGGCGGCGTACAGCCCGAGCGCCAGCGCGCCCGGCAGCACCCCGGGCAGGAGCACGAACAGCGCGAGCACGGCCCACACGGTCGGCGGCACCGAGCGCAGCACCAGCAGGAGCAGCCGGGCCGGGTAGCGGACCACCGAGCGTGCTGCGGCCCACGGACCGACGAGGACGGTGAGACCCACGGCGAGCGCCATCGCCAGCACCGCCATGGCCACCGTGTCCACCACCGCCCCCAGCAGCGTCGTCACGCTCCCGTCGGGCAGCGACGGGGGGACGAGATCGGCGAGCAGGTCGCGCGTGAGCTGCCAGGTCAGCGGGTCGCTGAGGCCGGCCAGGCCCAGGTCGGCGGCCCACCAGCACCCCACCAGCACCGGCAGCAGCAGGTACAGGGTGGCCCGGGTCCACGGCCGCCGCCCGCTGACCGAGGCGCGCCGCGGTCCGCCGGCGACCACCGCGGCGACCGTGCCCTCGGCGTCGGCGGACTGCTCCGCGGCGGTCTGGCCGGCGACCTCCCGACGCACCCGGGCCGACCACGCCTCGACGACGGCGGAGAGCAGCACCAGGACGTAGACCAGGGTCCAGACCTCCTCCCAGTTGCGCGACTGGAGGCTGACGACCAGCTCCTGGCCGATCCCCCCGGCGCCGACGAAGCCGAGCAGGACCGTGGACCGCACCGAGCACTCGAAGCGGTAGAAGGAGTACGAGAGCAGACCGCGGGACGCGGCCGGGACCAGGGCGTAGGCCAGGGCCGGGACCTGGGGGGCCCCGGCGCGGCGCAGGGCGCGGTACGGACCGCTGTCGGCGCCGTCGAGGGTGTCGGCGAAGACCTGGGCGGTCTGGGCGCCGAAGGGGATGATCAGGGCCAGCACGGCCACCAGCGGGTCGAGCCCGAGCACGCTGACCAGGAGCAGCGCCCACACCAGCTCGTGGATGGAGCGCAGCGCCACCAGGCCCCCGCGGAGCACCGAGCGCACCGCGCGCCACGCCGGCGGCACCCGCCCGGGCCAGGCGGCGTCGCTGAGCACCACTCCCCCGACCAGGCCGAGCACCAGGGCGCCGGCGGCGCCCAGGGCGGCGAAGGCCAGCGTGACCAGGGTCGCCTCGCCCACCAGCCGCAGGAACTCCGCGTCCAGCCGCGGGTCGAGGGCACGCGCCCCCAGGTCGCGCAGGAGGGTCCCGGCGCTGCCGTTCAGGGCGGGACCCTCCTCGGGCTGGCTGCGGAACCAGGCCCAGCCCAGGACGGCAGCCAAGGTCACGGTGACCAGCACCCGTCGGCGCAGCACCTGGGCCCGGGTGACGCCCCGGCGGCGTGCGGCCGCCGAGGTGGCGTCGCGCGTGCCCGGTCCCGGGTCGAGGGCGGTGCTCACGCCGCGGCGTACAGCTCGTCGAGGTGGGCGGTGCGCAGGTCGCCCGCGGCGCAGTCGAGGGTGACGCGCCCCGCGCGCAGGCCGACCACCCGGGTGAAGTGGTCGCGGGCGAGCTCGGGCTGGTGCAGGCTGACCACGGTGGTGCCGGCGCCGCCCGGGGTGCCGGAGCGGCACAGCAGGCCGAGCACCCGGGCCGACGTGGTGGGGTCGAGGCTGGAGACGGGCTCGTCGGCGACGACGACGTCCGCCTCCTGGACCAGCAGCCGGGCCAGGGCGACGCGCTGCCGCTCGCCTCCGGAGAGGTGCTCGACCCGTGCGTGCGCGGCCCAGTCGAGCCCGACCTGCTCCAGTGCGGCGGTGACCACCTCGTCGGGGCGGGTCGTCACCAGCGCGCGCAGCGCCCGTCCCGCCGACCAGGCACCGAGCCGGCCGGCGTTGACGTTGTGCAGGACCCGGACCTGCTCGATGAGGGCGAGGTCCTGGGTGAGGCTGGCGACCCGCCCGAGCACCCGGCGACGCTCGGGGCCGCGCAGGTCGGACAGCTCGTGCCCGAGCAGCCCGACCTGGCCGCTGGTCGGGTCCAGGGCGCCCGCGAGGAGACGGAGCAGGGTGGACTTGCCCGCGCCGCTGGCGCCGAGCAGGGCCACCCGCTCCCCGGGGCCGACCTCGAGGTCCACCCGGTCCAGGGCCAGGTGGCCCCCGACGACGTAGCTGACGTCGTGCAGCGAGAGGACGGGTCCCGCCGAGGTCACGTCACCAGCCCGAGCGAGCGGGCGATGTCCTCGAGGTCGTCGTAGGCGGCGTTGTCGGCGGCGACGAACGACTCGGCGCCGAACAGCTCCAGCAGCTCGGCGTCGGCGGAGTCGGCGGCGTCCAGGCCCAGGAGCAGGTCGGTGACCGCCTGACGGGTGCCCGCGCCGTACACGTCGTCGATGTCGGGGCGCACCAGCCAGTGGTAGTCGGCGTAGCCCGGGCTGCGGAACAGCACCTGGACCCCGCTGAGGTCGACCTCGCCGGCCTCGACGGCGGCCGTCCACACCTGCTCGTTGACCGCGCCCACCTCGAAGGCCCCGCTGGCCACGGCCTCGATGGTGGCGTCGTGGCTGCCGGAGAAGCCGGGCTTGCCGGACAGGTCGTCGATCGCGACGCCGGCCTGGTCCAGGAAGTACTCGGGCATCAGGCGCCCGGAGGTGGAGGTCTCGCTGCCGAAGGTCAGGCTGCGACCGCTCAGGGCGGTCAGGCCGGAGACGTCGTCGAACGGCTCCAGGCCGGACTCCTTGGTGGCGATGAACAGGCTGTGGAAGTCGGCGTCGATGTCGCGCTGGGCGATGGCGTCCGACCCCGGGACCAGCTCGCGGGCCTGGACCCCGGTGAGCCCGCCCATCCAGGCCAGGTGGATGTCGCCGCGCTGGAAGGCGCGCACCTCGGCGGTGTAGTCGGTGACCGGGCGGTACTCCACCTCGAGGTCGGTGGCCTCGGCGAAGCGGTCGGCCATCGCGGGGTAGAGGCGGTTCAGCAGCTCGGGGTCCTGGTCGGGGATCGCGGAGATCCCCAGCGGCCCGGTGGCCTTGGCGGCCCCGGAGGAGGTGGAGCCGGACTCGGAGCCGCACGCGGAGACGCCGAGGACGACGGCGGACCCGAGGAGCAGGTGGCGGCGGGAGACAGTGGTCATGAAGGGTCCTTTGCGGGGGAGGTGGTGAGGCCGACGACGGCCAGGCAGAGCAGGAACGCAGCCGAGGTCGGGGTGCCCCCGAGGAGGGGGTCGGAGAAGCCGAGCTGGACGTGGAGGGAGAGCGCCGCGACGACGGCGACGGCGGCGGCCGCACGCCCGGCCACCCCGACGCGGGAGGCGACGAGGACCAGGGCACCGACCAGGACGACGACCAGGCCGCCGAGGAGGTTGTACTGGCCCAGGGACATCGAGACGTCGGTGTTGCGCAGGCCCGGCCCGGTGGCGGCCAGGGGGTCGTCCAGGCTGAGCAGCACGCTGTAGAGGCCGACCAGCACGGCCAGCACGCCCCAACCGCGCTGCAGGGGCGCGGCGGTGCGCAGGCCGGCGCGCACGGCGTCGACCGCGGCGCGGCGCCCGGGCGTGCCGAGCAGGAGGACGAGGTGCGCACCGATCATCAGCCAGTAGGCCCAGGGCCACTCGTTGGGCGCGAACGCCACCGAGAGGGCGATCGCGGCGGACTGGGCGATGCCCAGGGCGGCGGCGACGCGTACGGCCGTCCCGGTGAGCAGCAGGACCGCGAGCGCGGTCTCGGCCAGGATCACCCCGTAGCCGAAGAGCGTGATGTTCGGCAGGACGAGGTTCTCCACCACCCACGAGTAGGGCGGCAGGACCGGGTCCGACACGGCGAGGGCGGTGAAGTGGTAGAGGCCGTTGTCGGCCTCCTCCCCGAAGTCGGGGGCACGCTTCCAGGCCACGTTGTAGAGCCACAGCAGGCCGAGCAGGATCCTCAGCGCCGCCAGGCCCAGGTCGCGGGGGTGCTCACCGATGGTGACCGCGGGTCGGGTCCACCACAGCAGCCGCTCACGCACAGCGGAACACCTCGCGGCCCGAGGCCGCGGCCGCACCCTGGACCTCCAGGATGTCGTTGACGACGCCGAAGACCTCGGCGAGCGGGAGCGGGGCGTCGGCGATGCGCATGTTGGGGTTGGTCACCGCGACCGGGTGCCACCAGGCACCGTCCGCGGTGATCACCGGCTCGGGGGCCAGCGAGTCGAGGGAGACGTGCACGCCGGTGTCGGCGAAGCCCTCCAGGGCCACGGGGCGGATCACCCGGTCGTCGGGGTCGATCCCGATCTCGTCGAGGCGGGCGTGCAGCGCGGTGACGCCCTCGGGGTCCTCGTCGAACATGGTCGCGGCCACCCGGACCCGGAAGCCGAGGCTGCGGGCCAGCGCGATGCCGTCCATCGCCCGGGCCCAGGAGCCCTTGCCGCGCTGGGCGTCGTGCAGCTCCGGGCCGGCCGAGTCGAGGCTGACCTGGAGGGTGACCGAGCGGTCCATCGCCTCCAGCGTCGCGCGGCGGGTGCCCTTGC
Organism: uncultured Actinomycetota bacterium; assembly: GCA_963781475.1. Classification (GTDB taxonomy): domain Bacteria; phylum Actinomycetota; class Actinomycetes; order Propionibacteriales; family Nocardioidaceae; genus Nocardioides. The sequence goes on from CAWAGJ010000008.1 coordinate 208,647, forward strand.
CGAAGACCATGGCGTTGGTCAGGATCGTGCGCTCGAAGCCCTCCGCCGCGGCCACGATGTCGCCCAGGCCGGGGTGCATGAAGGGCTCGCCCCCGGTGAGCAGCACCTCGCGGCCGCCCATCCGGCCGAACTCGGCGTACGCCTCGCGCATCACCTCGAGGTCGACCCGGCGTGCGGTGGCCTTGGGCGAGGACTCCGCGCAGCAGTAGAGGCACGCCAGGTTGCAGTCGAAGTTGGTGTAGACCCAGAGCCGCTCCCCCACCGGGGTCTGCGACCCCTGGCTGAACACGGTGCCCACGGCCCCGCCCTTGCGGACCGCGAACCACCACGGACCGGCGGCGGACTCGGCGCTGGTGGCGGCGATGTCGTTGCCGACCATCTCGGCCCAGGCCGGGAGGTCGTCGACCACGCTGGGCTCGGCGGAGCGGATGGCCAGCAGCCCCCCGTCGTCCAGGCGGCGCATCGAGCGGGTGATCAGCAGGAGCAGGCCGCTGCCGCAGTCCATGTCGCCCCCGTCGATGGTGCTAGCGGTCTCCGGGAAGCCCTCGGGCGCCGGCGGGTGGGTCACGGAGGTCATGGGGGGAACCTATCTGGCCGGTGTTCGGGGTCGGACGGGGCGGCGGCCCGGCCCGGGGTCGGTGGCTTGTCTTCGGAGCCGCCGACCGACAGGCTTGGTCGGTGACACACGACACCGAGCACCGCCCCGACGACGCCTCCTCGCGACTGCACTTCTGGGAGGACGTGCACGGCGGCAAGGAGGTCGACTCCGTCTCGTGGTGGCAGTCCGTGCCCGAGCTGTCCCTGGACCTGGTCGACCGCACCGGCGTCGCGCGCGACGCCGGGGTGATCGACGTGGGTGCCGGGTGGTCGACCCTGGTGGACCACCTGGTCGAGCGGGGCTTCCGCGACGTGTCGGCCATCGACCTGTCCAAGACCGCGCTGCAGACCGTCCGCGACCGCCTCGGCCCGGCCGGGGAGGCCGTCGTGCTGACCATGGCGGACGTGCTCGACCTCGACCTGCGCCGTACCTTCACCGTCTGGCACGACCGTGCCGTGTTCCACTTCCTCACCGAGGAGGACGAGCGCGACGACTACCGCGCCTCCCTGGACCGGCACACCGGGCCGGACTCGTGGGTGGTGGTGGCCACGTTCGGCCCCGACGGGCCGACCCACTGCAGCGGGCTGCCCATCGTGCGCTACTCCCACGAGGCGCTGGCCGCGGAGTTCCCGGGCTGGGAGCTGGTCGAGACCTCGGGCGACGACCACGAGACGCCCTGGGGGACGGTCCAGCAGTTCAGCGCCGTCCTGCTGCGTCGGGCCGGCTGAGCTCGGCGGAGGGCCGGCCGCCGGCGCCGCGCCGCAGCGTCAGCAGCACGCTCACCGCGCCGTAGTAGGCGACGTAGAGCAGCGACAGCAGGACCACGACCACGTTCGGGTCCGGGAGCTGCAGCAGCAGCACGGCGTAGCTGACCAGCCAGGCCCCGGCGAGGGCGAGGTTGAGCCCGCGTGCGGTGGGGGTGCGCGAGGGGTAGATGTACCGGATCGGCACGAAGACGAGCACCACCAGCGTCACCACGAGCACGGCCGTCGCGGTCGGCGGGACGTCGAGCACGATCACGTAGAAGGCGAGCACGTTCCAGTAGCTGGGGAACCCCAGGAAGAAGTGGTCCTCGGTCTTGGCGTCGGTGCGGCAGAACTGGTAGCTCGAGGCCAGCAGGGGCAGGACCGCGAGCAGGGTGCCGAGGTGGCCCTCGGGCAGGTACCCGCCGTACCAGAGCAGGAAGATCGGCGCGAAGCAGTAGGTGATGTAGTCGACGACGTCGTCGAGGCGGGCGCCGTCGAAGCCCGGGATGACCTCCTTGACCCGGAGCCGGCGGGCCAGCATGCCGTCCGTCCCGTCGATGATCAGGGCCAGCAGGAGCCACCACAGCGCCGCGACCTCGTCCCCACCGACGGCGGCCGCCAGGGCGAGGAAGGCGATCGCGGTCCCGCTGGCGGTGTAGGCGTGCAGGGCCCAGCCGGCGGCGCGCAGGCGCCGTGGCTCCTGGGCGACGTGCGTGGCGGTCATGTCGATGGTTCTCTCCTGGTCGCGCCCTCGGCGCCTGGGGATGCACCCGGCACGTACCGTCGCCGCGGCCGGGATCAGGGGCACAGCCAAGCACGGCCGAACCGGGCCGCGCGCATTCACAGGCCCCCGTGGGACGGCGGTGTCGGCACCATCACCGTCCGGAACACCCCGAACCGCACCAGCCCGACCCCCAGGTTCGCCGCGACCAGCACCAGGATCTCCGCGGTCCGTGACGGGTCGGGCGTGCTGAGGTCGAGCACCGCCAGGGACCCGGCGGTGACGGCGAGGCCGAAGCCCAGCAGGGCCAGTCCCAGGGCCTGGTGACGCACGGTCCGGGCGCGGCCGCGGACGCCGAAGGTGACCCTCCGGTGACCCCAGGTGCCGGCGATCGTCGAGACCACCAGAGCCACGGCGTTCGCCGGCTGCGCCGCGAGCGCCTCGCGCAGGAGCAGGTACAGCAGCGCGTAGACCACGTTGAACGCGGCGCCGACCGTGGCGAACACCACCAGCTGCCGGAGGGCTCGGCGCGAGGGCGCGGGGGTGGTCTCGAGGGCGCTCATGTCCCGGGCGACGCTAGCGGCGTGGCCCGGTGGGCGGGTCCCCGACCTCCCCGTGGTGCCAGGGTGGGCCCGTGACCGTCGACGTCTGCGTGACCGCCCTGATCGAGTGCACCCCCGAGGCCGTCGCGGCCTTCGCCGGGGACCCGGCGAACGCGCCCCGGTGGTACGCCAACATCCGGTCCGTGCGCTGGCGCACCCCGCCGCCGGCCGTGGTGGGGTCCCTGGTCGAGTTCGAGGCGCACTTCCTCGGTCGCCGGCTGGTCTACACCTACGAGGTCGTGGTGCTGGAGCCCGGCGCTCGTCTGGTGATGCGGACCGCGGACGGCCCCTTCCCGATGGAGACGACCTACACCTGGCAGGCCGAGGGCGGGGGCACCCGGATGACGCTGCGCAACCGGGGCGAGCCGAGCGGGTTCTCGCGGGTCGCCGCGCCCGCGCTCGAGGCCGCGATGCGACGGGCGACCCGCAAGGACCTCACCCGCCTCGCGGCGGTCCTCCAGGAGGCGGACCCTCAGCGTCCCGTGTAGTGGCGGTCGGCCAGGGTCAGCGCCTCGTCCAGGATCGCGACCCCCTCGGCGACCTCGTCCGCGGTCGTCGTGCACGGCGGGACGACGTGGACGCGGTTGAAGTGCAGGAAGGGCCACAGACCCCGGCGCTTGCACTCGGCCGCGACCTCGTTCATCGGCGCGGCCGCGGGGCCCGCGGCGTTGTAGGGCACCAGCGGCTCGCGGGTCTCCCGGTCCCGGACCAGCTCGAGCGCCCAGAACGCCCCCAGGCCGCGGACCTCGCCCACGCTCGGGTGGTTCTCGGCGAGCTTCGTCAGGGCCGGCCCGATCACGTCGGTGCCGAGGTCGCGGGCGTGCTCGACGATCCCCTCCTCGCGCATGATCGTCATCGAGGCCACCGCCGAGGCGCAGGCCAGCGGGTGCCCGGAGTAGGTGAGGCCCCCGGGGTAGGCCCGCTGGTCGAAGGTGGCCGCGACCGCGTCGGAGAGGAGCACCCCGCCGAGCGGGACGTACCCGGAGTTGACGCCCTTGGCGAAGGTGATCAGGTCGGGCACGACGTCCCAGTGGTCGACCGCGAACCACTCGCCGCACCGGCCGAACCCGCTCATCACCTCGTCGGCGACGAGCAGGATGCCGTGCTCGTCGCAGATCTGGCGGACCCCGGCGAGGTAGCCCGGCGGCGGGACCAGGATCCCGTTGGTGCCGACGACGGGCTCGAGGATGATCGCCGCGACCGTGCCGGGTCCCTCCACCATGAGCGTGTCGCGCAGGTGCTGCAGGGCACGTACGGACTCCTCCTCCGGGCTCTCGGAGTGGAAGGCCGACCGGTAGGGGTAGGGACCCCAGAAGTGCACGACCCCGGGCATGCCGGGCTCGGAGCCCCACCGGCGCGGGTCCCCGGTCAGCGTGATCGCGCCGGCCGTGCCGCCGTGGTAGCTGCGGTAGGCGGCGAGGACCTTGTGCCGCCCCGTGTGCAGCCTGGCCATCCGCACCGCGTGCTCGTTGGCGTCGGCGCCGCCGTTGGTGAAGAACACCTTGTCCAGGGTGCCGGGGGCGAGCTCGGCCAGCAGCCGTGCGGCCTCGGAGCGCATGTCGTTGGCGAAGGAGGGCGCGATCGTGCACAGCCGCCCGGCGTACTCCTGGATCGCCGCGACCAGCCGGGGGTGCTGGTAGCCGATGTTGACGTTGACCAGCTGGGAGGAGAAGTCGAGGTAGCGCGTGCCCGCGTAGTCCCAGAAGTGCGACCCGCGCGCCTCGGCGATCGGCATCGGGTCGATCTGCGCCTGCGCCGACCAGGAGTGGAAGACGTGCGCCCGGTCGTCGCGTCGGACCTGGTCCTCGGTGGGGCGGGGCAGCAGGGAGTCGGTGCTCATCGTGTGGTCCTTCTCGGGCCGGTCAGCGGGGCAGCAGGTCAGCGGGGCAGCGGGTCAGCAGGGCAGCGGGTCAGCGGGTGCGCGGGAAGCCCAGGTCGACCTGGGAGGTGGCGGGGTCGGGCCAGCGGGAGGTGACGACCTTGCCGCGCGTGAAGAAGGTGATCCCCTCCGGGCCGTACATGTGGGTGTCGCCGAACAGCGAGTCCTTCCAGCCGCCGAAGGAGTAGTACGACACCGGCACCGGGATCGGCACGTTCACGCCGACCATCCCGACCTCGACGTCGAACTGGAACTCCCGGGCGGCACCGCCGTCGCGGGTGAAGATGGCGGTGCCGTTGGCGTACTGGTTGGCGTTGATCAGCGCGACGGCCTCGTCGTAGGTGTCCACGCGGACCACGGAGAGCACCGGCCCGAAGATCTCGTCGGTGTAGACCGTCATGTCCGGCGTGACGTGGTCGATCAGGGTGGTGCCGAGGAAGAAGCCCTCGGCGGGGACGTCGGCCTCACGGCCGTCGACCACCAGCCGGGCGCCGGCGGCCTCGCCGGCGGCGATGTAGCCGGCGACCTTGTCGCGGTGCTCGCCGCTGATCAGGGGACCCATGTCCACGCCCGCGTCGGCGCCGTTGCCGATCCGCAGCCGCGGGAGGCGCTCGGCGATCGCACCGACCAGGTCGTCGGCGACGTCCCCGACGGCCACCGCGACCGAGATCGCCATGCACCGCTCCCCCGCAGCGCCGTAGGCGGCGGACACGGCCGCGTCCGCGGCCATCGCGACGTCGGCGTCGGGCAGGACGACCATGTGGTTCTTCGCGCCGCCGAGGGCCTGGACCCGCTTGCCGTTCGCGGTGCCGGTCTCGTAGATGTAGCGCGCGATCGGGGTGGACCCGACGAAGCTGATCGCGGCCACGTCGGGGTGGTGCAGCAGCCCGTCGACGGCCTCCTTGTCGCCGTGGAGCACGGTGAACACGCCCTCGGGCAGCCCGGCGTCCCTCCACAGCTCGGCCAGGAACAAGGCCGCGGAGGGGTCCCGCTCGCTCGGCTTGAGGACGAAGGCGTTGCCGGTGGCGATCGCGTTCGCGCACATCCACAGCGGGACCATGGCGGGGAAGTTGAACGGGGTGATCCCCGCGACCACGCCCAGGGGCTGGCGGATCGAGTACACGTCGACGCCGGTGCCGGCCTGCTCGGAGAACCCGCCCTTCATCAGGTTCGGCACGCCGCAGGCGAACTCCACGTTCTCCAGGCCGCGGGCGATCTCGCCGGCCGAGTCCGCGAGGACCTTGCCGTGCTCGGCGGTGACGATCGCGGCCAGCTCGTCGCTGCGCCGGTGGAGGTGCTCGCGGAAGGCGAACAGCACGGCCGCGCGCGTGGACAACGACGCGCGGCGCCACTGCTTGCCCGCCGTCACGGCGCTGGCCACGGCCTGCTTGACGTCGTCGGCGCCGGCGAGGTCGACCTCGCCGCTCTGCCGGCCGGTGGCGGGGTCGAAGACGGGCGCCGTGCGACCGGAGGTCCCCGGGGTCGGTCGGCCGTCGATCCAGTGCTCGATGCGGGTGCTCATCTGCGAACCGTAGGTCCTGTGGGTGCTGTCACAAACCTGTCTTTGTTATGTTACGAAGCGTGCGCGCACTCCTGTCGGCCCTGGAGGAGCGTCTGGACCAGCCCACGGCCCGGGGTCTGGTCGCTGCGGTGAGCCGGGCGATCGCCGACGGCGAGCTGCCGCCGGGCACCAAGCTGCCACCGATCCGTACGGTCGCCGCGGAGCTGGCCCTCTCCCCCACGACCGTGTCCTCGGCCTGGGCGCTGCTGGCCCGGTCCGGCGCGCTGCGCACCGCGGGGCGGCACGGCAGCACCGTCCTGGACACCACCGGCGCCGGCGTCGGGCGGTACCGGCGTGCGCTCGCGCAGCCGCTGCACCTGGCGCAGGACCTCTCCACCGGGGTCCCGGACCTCGCGCTGCTGCCGACCCTCGGGGTGGTGCTGGGCGACGTGGACCGGGCCGGGACGCCGAGCAGCTACCTGCAGGACCCCGTGCTGCCCGAGCTCGCCGCGCTGCTCCGGGGCGACTGGCCCTACCCCGCCCCCCGGATCACCGTGGTCGACGGCGCGATGGACGCGCTCGACCTGGTGACCCGCACCGCCTTGCGGGCCGGCGACCGCGTGGTGGTGGAGCACCCCTGCTTCCCCCCGGTCGTGGACCTCCTGGAGGCGCTCCACGTCGAGATCGTGGGGGTGCCGCTCGACGAGGAGGGACTGGAGCCCGCGGCGCTCGCCCGCGCGCTGGAGCGACCGGTTGCCGCCGTGGTGCTGCAGCCCCGGGGGCAGAACCCGACCGGGGTCACCACGACCCGCCGCCGGGCCGAGCACCTCGCCGCGCTGCTGGGGCCCGGCGACACCCTCGTGGTGGAGGACGACTGCGCGCACGGGCTCTCCCCCACCCCGGCGCTCAGCCTCGGCGAGTGGCTGCCGGACCGCACCGTCCACGTCCGCAGCTTCTCCAAGTCGCACGGCCCGGACCTGCGGCTCGCCGCGATGAGCGGTCCGGCCGAGCTGATGCGCGCGATCGACGGGCGCCGGCACCTCGGCCAGGGCTGGAGCAGCCGCCTGCTCCAGCGGATCCTCGCCGGGCTGCTCACCGAGCCGACCGCGGTCGCGCAGGTGGCCCGGGCCCGGCAGGAGTACGCGCGCCGTCGCCGGTTGCTCATCGACGCGCTCGCCGACCGCGGGGTCGACGTCGCGGGCACCGAGGGGCTGAACATCTGGGTCCCGGTCGAGGACGAGACGGCCGCGTGCGTCCGGCTCGCCAGCCAGGGCGTCGGCGTCAGCGCCGGCACGCCGTTCGAGGCGCTGCCCTCCCAGCAGGGTCACGTCCGGGTGACCTGCGGGCTCGTCGCCGCGGACCACGACCGGCTCGCCGAGCAGATCGCGGACGCCGCCCACACCGTCAGCTGGGGCGCCCGCGCGCGGTGAGGCGGACCCACGGTCCGGTGGGCGGGTTCCCAGGGGAGCCGGGCCGGCGCGGCCGGCTGCGCGGGACTGGGTGGGCGCGCCCCGGGGTTCGCGCGCCCTGCACGGCGCGCGCAGTCGGGGAATCCCCGCTCAGGCGGGGATTCCCGGGGGCCGGGCCGGCGCGGCCGGCTGCGCGGGACTGGGTGGGCGCGCCCCGGGGTTCGCGCGCCCTGCACGGCGCGCGCAGTCGGGGAATCCCCGCTCAGGCGGGGATTCCCGGGTCTCCTGAGGTCCCCGGGTCCCCTGGGGTTTCCCGCCGCTCCCCGACCCCCGGCTCAGAGAGCGCGCAGGATGTCCTCGACCCGCTCCTTGGCGTCCCCGAAGAGCATCGCGGCGTTGTCCCGGAAGAACAGCGGGTTCTGCACCCCGGCGTACCCGGCGGCCATCGAGCGCTTGAACACCACCACGTCGTCGGCGTTCCAGACGGTCAGCACCGGCATCCCGGCGATCGGGCTGCTGGGGTCGTCGGTCGCGGCCGGGTTGACGGTGTCGTTCGCCCCGATGACCAGCACGACCGCGGTGTCGTCGAAGTCGTCGTTGATCTCGTCCATCTCCAGCACGATGTCGTAGGGCACCCGGGCCTCGGCGAGCAGGACGTTCATGTGGCCCGGCAGCCGACCGGCGACGGGGTGGATGCCGAAGCGGACCGTGACCCCGCGCTCGCGCAGCTTGCGGGTGAGCTCGGCGACGCCGTGCTGCGCCTGGGCCACGGCCATGCCGTACCCCGGCGTGATGATCACCGAGTCGGCGGCCGCGAGCAGCTCCGCGACACCCTCGGCGGTGATCTCGCGGTGCTCGCCGTAGTCGGTGTCCTCGGCCGGCCCGGCCTCGATCCCGAAGCCGCCGGCGATGACCGAGAAGAACGACCGGTTCATCGCCTTGCACATGATGAAGGACAGGTACGCGCCCGAGGAGCCGACCAGGGCGCCGGTGATGATCAGGAGGTCGTTCTCGAGCAGGAACCCCGACGCGGCCGCGGCCCAGCCCGAGTAGCTGTTCAGCATCGACACCACGACCGGCATGTCCCCGCCGCCGATGGAGGCGACCAGGTGCCAGCCGAGCAGCAGCGCCACGACGGTGACCACCACCAGCAGCCAGAGCCGGGGGTCGAGGACGAACCAGGTCGTGAGCCCGGCGAAGGCGACCAGGGCACCGATGTTCAGGGCGTTCTTGCCCGGGAGCACCAGCGGCCGGGAGGCGATCCGGGCGGACAGCTTCAGGTAGGCCACCACCGAGCCGGTGAAGGTGACCGCGCCGATGAAGACCCCGATGAAGACCTCGGCGCTGTGGATGCCCAGCAGGTCCTCCAGGCCCAGCGCCCGGGCCTCCGCGCCGGTGGGGTCGGCCTCGACGTGGAGGTAGCCGTTCCAGCCGACCAGCACCGCGGCGAGCCCGACGAAGCTGTGGAGCAGCGCGATCAGCTCGGGCATCCCGGTCATCTCGACCACCCGGGCCCGGTGCAGCCCGATGGCCGCGCCGACGAGCATCGCCACCACGAGCGCCGCGAGCCCGGTGCCGGAGAGGTCGCGGTGGATGGCCAGCGCGACGGTGGCGACCAGCGCGACGGCCATGCCGGCCATCCCGAAGGTGTTGCCGGCCTTGGCCGTCTCGTGCCGGGACAGCCCGGCCAGCGCCAGGATGAACAGCAGCGCGGCGACGATGTAGGCCGCCTGCGCGGCGGTCTCGATCGGCATGGGTCAGCTCCTCGAGAACATGGCGAGCATCCGTCGGGTGACCGCGAAGCCACCGAAGACGTTGATGCTGGCGAGCAGGATGGCGACGGTGGCCAGGATGCTGATGACGGCGTCGTCCTGGCCGATCTGGAGCAGGGCGCCGACCACGATGATCCCGGAGATCGCGTTCGTGACCGACATCAGCGGCGTGTGCAGGGCGTGGTGCACGTGCCCGATCACGTAGTAGCCGATCACGATCGCGAGCGCGAAGACGGTCAGGTGCCCCAGCAGGGCCGGCGGTGACAGGGCCCCCAGCAGGAACAGCAGCACCGCGGCGACCCCGACGACCTGGAAGCGCCGCGCGGGAGGGGTCTGCTTCTTCACCGGCGACGCCGCCGCCGTCGGTGCGGGGGCCGGGGCCGCCGGGGCCGCGGACACCTCGACCGGCGGGGGCGGCCAGGTGAGCTCGCCGTCGTGCACGACGGTGATCGTGCGCTGCACGACGTCGTCGTGGTCCAGGACCAGCCGGCCGTCCTTGGCGGGCGTGAGCAGCTTCAGCAGGTTCACCAGGTTCGTGCCGTAGAGCTGGGAGGCCTGGGCTGGCAGCCGGCCCGCGAGGTCGGTGTAGCCGATGATGGTGACGCCGTTGGCGCTCACCACCGCCTCCCCGGCCACCGAGCCCTCGACGTTGCCGCCGTTGCTGGCGGCCATGTCGACCACGACGCTGCCCGAGGCCATGCTGGCGATCATCGCGGCGGTGATCAGGCGGGGCGCCGGGCGGCCCGGGATGAGCGCGGTGGTGATCACGATGTCGACGTCGGCGCACTGCTCGGCGTACAGCGCCGCGGCCCGGGCGTTGTAGTCCTCCGACATCTCCTTGGCGTAGCCGGTCGCGCTGACCTCGACGTCGGCGGCGGCGACGGCGAGGTACTCCCCGCCCAGGGACTGCACCTGGTCGGCGACCTCGGGGCGCGGGTCGGTCGCCCGCACGATCGCGCCGAGGCTGCCTGCTGCGCCGATCGCGGCGAGCCCGGCGACACCGACCCCGGCCACCAGGACCTTGGCCGGGGGGACCTTGCCCGCCGCGGTCACCTGGCCGGTGAAGAAGCGCCCGAAGGCGTGCGCGGCCTCCACGACGGCGCGGTAGCCGGCGATGTTGGCCATCGACGACAGCACGTCGAGGGACTGGGCGCGCGAGATCCGGGGCACGGCGTCCATCGCGAGGGCCGTGATCGGACGACGCGCCAGGTCCGCGACCAGGTCCGGGTCCAGCGCCGGCCGCAGGATGGCGATCACGGTGGCCCCGGGGCGCAGCCCGTCCAGCTGCTCGCGCGAGGGCGCCTCGACGCCGAGCACGACGTCGGCGGCCAGGGCCTCACCGAGGGTCGCGCCGGCCTCGGCGTACGCCTGGTCGGGGAAGCTCGACGCCTCGCCGGCACCGGGCTGCACGACGACCTCGTACCCGAGCTGGGCCAGCTGGGCGACCGTGGTCGGGGTGGCGGCGACCCGGGTCTCGCCCGGGCGGGCCTCCTGGAGCACTCCGATGATCAACGCGTTCCCCTTCGAGGTGCCGGCGGCTCAGACAGGGGCAGCGTCTCACTGCTGTCCAGCCCACCGGCGACCGCACCGCCGCGGTACGGCCCGCAGCCGCTCGCCAGGACCTCCGACCCTCCGGGGCTGGTGTGACCTGGGCCACGTCCCCCTATCCTGGCGTCCCGAACCCGACCCTGGAGGAGACCACTGTGAACGATGCGACGAGCGACACGACCGCACGATCCGACGTGATGGCCGGTGACAAGCTGTCGGGCCGGGTCGCCCTGGTGACCGGGGGCACCCGCGGCATCGGTGCGGCCATCGCACGCAGCCTGGCCAGCCAGGGTGCCTCCGTGGCGGTCGGCTACAGCGGCAACACCGAGCGCGCGAAGGGCTTCCTGGCGGACTTCGAGCGGGACTTCGCCGGCCAGGGGCGCGCCACCATCCACCAGGGCAACGTCTCGGTGCCCGAGGACTGCCGGCGCACCGTCGAGGAGGTGCTCGACCAGCACGGCCGCCTCGACATCCTGGTCAACAACGCCGGCATCACCATCGACAAGATGGCGCTGAAGATGTCGGTCGAGGACTGGGACACCGTGCTGGGGGTCAACCTGTCCGGGTCGTTCTACATGGCCCAGCCGGCCCTGGAGCACATGACCGAGCGCGGGACCGGGCGGATCATCTTCGTCTCCTCCGTGATCGGGGAGACCGGCAACATCGGGCAGGCCAACTACGCCGCCTCCAAGGCCGGGATGCTGGGGCTGACCAAGACCCTGGCGCGGGAGGCCGCCTTCGTCCTGGCGCGGGCCGGCAAGCTCGAGGAGCACGGGCTCGGGATCACCGTCAACACCGTCACCCCCGGCTTCGTGGCGACCGAGATGCTCGAGGGCATCCCCGAGAAGACGTTGGCCAAGATCACCTCGCAGATCCCCCTGGGGCGGCTGTGCCGTCCCGAGGAGATCGCGCGCGTCGTGCACTTCCTGGCCGCGGACGCCTCGTCCTACATCACCGGGCAGGTGTGGGGCGTCAACGGCGGCATGGACATGTGAGCCCCGCGGCCCGGGCGGCGCAACCGCCCGGGCCGCCCGGCCGCCCGGTCACCCGAACGCGACCCCGACGTTGTCGGCCGACTGCTCCGGCGGCGCCTCCCGGGCGTCCGCCCCGGGGACCCCGCGGGGCAGCGCGCCGGCGAGGGCGACCCGGGCCGGGTCGATGCGCATCACGCTGTACCCCGCGACCGCCCCGGCCCCGAAGCCGGGCGCGAAGACCCGGACCGGCTCGGTGATCACGCCGTCGCGCACGGCGTCGTGGATCGCCAGCGGGATGCTCGCCGAGGAGGCGTTGCCGACCTGGCCGATGTTGAAGTAGAGGCTGTCCTCGGCCAGCCCCGCGTCGGCCGCGAGCTGGACCACCATCGTCTTGTTCGCCTGGTGCGGGACGATGAGGTCGATGCTGTCCAGCAGCGTCCCGGTGCCGCCGTCGGGGTGCGGCAGGTCCTTCAGCTCGCCGATCATCTGGGTCAGGTAGCGACCCGCGAGCGACTTCACCTCGGGTCCGTAGACGGTGATGTTGTTGTCGAAGTCCGGGTTGGGCCAGATGATCGAGTTGACCTGCGAGGCGGGCCCGCTGGCGTAGGTCTGCAGGAAGTCGATGTCCGGCTCGGCGCCCTCGGGCGCCACACCGACGACGATCGCGGCCGCGCCGTCCCCGAAGATCATCCGGGACGGCCGGACGTTGCCGATCTTGTCGGAGAACTTCTCCACGCACACCACCAGCACCGGGCGCTCCACCTCCTGCAGGAAGCGGACCGCCTCCGACAGCCCGTACGGCAGGCCGGCGCAGGCGGCGACCAGGTCGTACGAGCCGTGGGTCTGCTGGATGCCGAGCTGCCCGGAGAGCCAGGTGGCCACCGAGGGGATCAACCGGGTGCTGGTGCAGGTGCACACGATCACCGCCCCGATCTCCTCCGGCCCCCGCCCGGCGTGGGCCAGCGCGCCCTCGGCCGCCTGCAGCGCCAGCTCCTCCAGCGACAGCGAGGAGTACATCCGCTGCTCGATGCCGGTCTTCGCCTCGATCTCCTCCGCCGCCATCGGCGACCAGTTGTAGGCCGCGTTGCGGATCAGGTCCTCGTTGGTGCAGGCCCGGTCGCCGTGGACCACGGCCAGCGCCTCGATCCGCGGCATCACCGTGAAGTGGGCGCGCACGTCCACCGCCGGGTACGGGCGGACCGGGGGCGTGGCCTCCTTCGCCGGGGTCGCGGTGCGCTGCTCGACCCCGGAGGTGACCCGGCGCAGGAAGTCGCGGACCTCCTGGGTGCGCGGGTGGAAGGCCACCACGTAGTCGTCGTCGTCGAGCTCGCCGACCTCGACCAGCTCGGCCCGGGCACGGTCCCAGGGGTACTGGTTGTGCAGCACCATCGCCCACCGGTGGAGCGCCTCGAGCTCGGCGGCGTCCTCGGCGCACTCGATGACGTCCTCGAGGGCGAACGTGGGGTAGTCGGGGTCGTACCCGTTCAGCCGGAAGGTCAGGTTGCGCGGGTCGGTGAGGATGTCGGCGACCGTGGGCTTGAGCGCCGACAGCTCGGTGGCGTGGTGGCGGCGGTGGCCGAAGACGTCGAAGAGCAGCCCGAAGATCCGGTCCTCCGCCTCGGGGTCCCAGGTGGGGGGCAGGGCGTCGTACGCCTGGGCGACCGCGGCGACCTTGCGCTCCCCGTCCTCCCAGGGCGTCACCACCGGCAGGAACACGTCGTCGCGCCGGCGGGGGACGTCGCGCCAGCGCGTCGGGCGCTTCTCGTACATGGTCAGGGCGTACCGCCCGGTCCAGAACATGTTCAGCGCGACGTCGCGCATCAGCGCGTAGCGGCTGTCGTAGTCCCCCGCCTCGACGCGGGCGAGGATGTCGGACCCCGTCGGCGCCTTCGTCTCGAAGTCGCGCCGCACGACCCGGTCGAGCTGCTCGAGGCTGTCGATCGCGGACAGGTCGAGCTGGGGCACGAAGTTGGACGGGAAGACGAGTCGGTCGTGACGGTTCACCAGGAAGGGCTGCAGCACGGGGTTCCTTTCGAGGGCTGCGGGCGGGAGGGTCCGGTCAGTCCAGCGCCGGGCCCGGTTCGGCTGCCGAGGCGCGGTCCAGCCCGCGCTCGACGGCACCGATGAGGTACGGACGGAGCTCGCGGGCCGGGATGATCGCGTCCACCGACCCGACCCGACGGGCCCGCTCGATGTCGTGCACGTTCTCGAACTCGTCGGCCACCTCCCCGAGCTTCTCCGAGCGCACCGCGGTGCGCAGCTCGGCCAGCTCGAGGCGGAGCGGGGGCTGGCGGGACTCGTCGGCCTCCGCCAGCGCGGTCTCCGCCGCCACGACCCGCGGGTCCTCGGAGGTGCGGGTGGAGACGTCGCGGGCGAAGACCACCGCGGCGGCCGGCGCGCCCCCGATCACCGAGGCGTAGGAGCCCTCGACCGCGACCACCTCCATGTTGTCGTTCAGGGCGCCGGAGAACACCACGAAGGCGCCGCCGTGGTAGCGGGAGATGACGCAGAAGACGATCGGTCCGTCGAAGTTGACCAGCGCCCGGCCGATCTCGGCGCCGTACTCCAGCTGCATCTTGCGCAACGACTCCGGCGACCCGTCGAACCCCGAGAGGTTGGCCAGGACCACCAGCGGCCGGTTGCCGCTGGCGGCGTTGACGGCGCGTGCGGTCTTCTTCGACGACATCGGGAACAGGGTGCCCGCGGTCCACTGGTCCGGGCCGTCGGTCGGCAGCGCGCCGCGTCGGGGCACGGGGCGCGACTCGACGCCGAGCACGCTGACGGGGTGGCCGCCCAGGTGCGCGTCGAGGACCACGGTCGTGTCGGCGTCGGCCATCCCGGCCCACCGCTCCAGCACGTCGTGGTCCTGGTCGACCACGGCGCGCATCACGGTGCGGATGTCGAAGGGCTTCTTGCGCTCCGGGTTGGTCGTGGCGGAGAAGATGTCCCCGACGGTCTCGAAGTCGCTGACCGGGTGCTGGTGGGGGAAGTCGCGCACGTCCCGGTCGTGCGGGTCGACCGTCTCGGCGCGCCGCGGCGAGGACTCCCCGGGCGCGACGTAGGTGTGCTCGTAGTGCGCGAACAGGGTGGCGCAGGCGGCCGACAGGTTGGGAGCCCAGTACTGCGCCTGGCCGTTCGGGCCCATCACCCGGTCGTAGCCGCCGATCCCGAAGTTGTCCTCGGCCGAGACGCCGCCGGAGTAGTCCAGGGACTGCTTGCCGGTCAGCACCATGGCGCTGTCCGGCGTCATGATCAGGATGCCCTTGGTGTGCAGCAGCATGGTCGCCTCGGCGTTCCAGTACGGCTGCGCGCCGACGTTGATGCCGGCCACGACGACGTTGACCTCTCCCCCGGCCTGGGTGAAGGTGATCAGCCGGCGCAGGACCTTCGCCACCCAGTCCATGTTCTCGGTGCCGCTGTCCATCGAGATCTTCGCCCCGGAGGACAGCGCGAACCACTCCACCGGCACCTGCAGCTCGTCGGCCAGGTCGAGGGCCGCCATCACCCGGGCGCACTCGGGCTCGGCCACCGAGCCCAGGGCGCGGGTCGGGTCCCCGAACAGCGCCACCCGGGTCATCCCCTCGGGATGCGCCGTGGTCGGGGTCGTCACCACCCCCGCCACGATGCCGGCGGTGTTCTTCCCCGGCCCCCGGTCGACGGGCACGAGCCGGCCGTCGGCGTCCAGGTCGTGCTCGACGAACGTCCCACCGACCCCGGTGACCTGCGGGAGCAGCTCGTAGGGGTAGGTGGTCCCCCGCGCCCGCGCCCGGCGGACCTTCTGGGTGTAGGAGTTCAGCGGGGCCAGGGGCTCCGTCGGCGGGGCCGTGACGGAGACGCGTACACCGGTGCCGGGGCTGTAGGAGAAGACCAGGGCGACGTCGCGCAGCTCCTGGTCGGGCGCGGTCCGCATCCGGCCCAGCAGCATGATCTCCTCCAGGCCGGCCCCGAGCGTGAGCGGCGCCGTGGCGCGCGCGAACGCGCCCAGCTCCTCCAGGGTCACCTCGATGGTGGGCCACACGTAGAGGAAGATGCGGTTGGCGTCGAGCCGTTCGCCGCGACCGTGGACCTGGTGGCGCCGGATGCCGTCCAGGCAGGCGGTCAGCGCACGCTCGACGGCCGGGAAGGCGACGATCTCACCGGCGGCGTCGCGCAGCGGCGTCACGTCGCGGATCTCGGCCAGCGCCACGAGCCGCTCGTCGGCCTCGTTGTCCTTCGCCACGCAGTGGAACAGGTAGGTGTTGCCGGGCGAGCGCAGCCGGGTGCCGTCGAAGTTCTTCAGCCGCCACAGGTCCAGGCGCTGGCCGGTCAGCGGGTGCATGTCGCGGATCACCCGCTCCTCGGCGAGCCCGTCGGCCGAGGGCCGGAAGGTCACCTGGCGGACGGGCTCCACCGCACCCCGTCCGAACAGGGTCACGGTGACCCGGCGACCCTGCGCGAGCAGGGGGACGTCCACGAGCAGGTCGCGCAGCGCCTGCGCCGCCTGGTCGGTGTCGGTCGGGGCGTCGGCCCACCCGACGTACAGGTCGACCACGAGGTTCTCGGGGTCGGGCACCTCCTGGGCGAGCGCGGCGACGGCCTGCGCCGCCGCGGGGAGGTCCGCGACGTCGGTGACGGTGGAGATCAGGTGGAGCCGCTGGCCGGCGAGGTCGAAGCTGCCGGTGACGAACTGCCGGTCCTCGCGCAGGAAGGACGCGACGTCCTCCAGGGTGCGCACCTTGTAGTAGCGGCGGGTGAGCACCTCGAGCAGGGGCTCGGGTCCCCGGGGGTCGGCCAGGACCCGTTCGCCGAGCAGACCGACGACCGGCTCCGTCAGCGCGACCATGGCGTCGATGTGCTGCTGGCGGTCCGGGGCGTCGGGGCGGTCGGTCAGGTGCTCCTGGTGCTCCCGGACACCGCGGTAGGCCTCCAGCCGGGCCTGCTCGATGCGGGGCTCCTCGAACAGCTCGAAGCGGATGCTGCGGGCCAGGTCACCCAGGGTGGGGTAGCGCAGCCGGGTCGCGGTGACGAGCCGGTCGACGACCTCGCCGACCTCCTCCAGCGCGGCCCCGGACAACGCGTCGCGCCGGCCCAGCCAGCGCTCGAGGAGGTGGGCGACGACGGGGACGTGGTCGGCGGCGCGCTGCTGGGCGAGGAACACCCGGTAGACGGCCTCCTCCAGGCGCGGGCTCCGCTCGAGGTCCACCACGCCGTGGTGGCCCAGCGCGCGCAGCAGCCGCGCGCGGAAGGTCTCGGGGAGGCTCTCCTGCTCCACGTCCAGGGACCGCAGGTAGGTGTGGAAGTGCTCGCGGGGGCTGTGCACCTGCTCCTCGCCCGACTCCTCCTCACCGGTGGGTCGGTTGCGGGACAGGTCGCACAGGTCGGCGAAGGTCCGCAGGACGGCCAGCTCGCCCCGCAGCAGGGCGTCGTCGGCGGACCCGGCCTCGTCCCGCACGGCGCGGTAGTCCTCGACCAGGGTGAGCGCCCGTCCGGCGTCGACGTCGTAGCCGGTGATCAGCGCCTGGAGGTCGTCGAGGAGCGCGGCCGCACGGGCCGACGGCTCCAGCGAGGAGGTACGGCCGGCCTCGTCGAAGTCGACCGCCGGGGCCTCGGACGCGGCGACCTCCTCCTCCAGCGGGTCCAGGCGCAGCAGCGGCGCGCCGGCGTCGACCTGGGAGTTGACCACCGCGAGGACCTCGCGCACCACGCCGGCCGTCGGGACCCGGACGACGGTCTCCATCTTCATGCTCTCCAGGACCGCGACGGTGTCACCGGCCGCGACCTCGTCGCCGGCCCGCACGCGCACCGCGACCACGACGGCGGGCGCGGAGGCGCGGACGACGCCTGCCTCGTCGCGCAGGACCCGGTGGCTGAAGCCGTCGACGTCCACGAGGTGGCTGCCGGGGCTGGCGACGGTGCTGACCTGGTGCCGGTGCCCGTCGACGACGAGGTGGCTGCGGTGCGCGTCCAGACGGTCGACGTCGACCAGGACGACCTGGTCGCCGATCTCCAGCCGGTAGCGCTGCAGGGCGACCTGCGCGACGGTGAACTCGTAGGACTGACCCTGGTAGCCGAGCTCGACGCTGCGTCCCACGACGTGGCTGGCGCGCGGGCGACCTCCCCGCGCGGAGGCGAGGAACGAGGCGCGCTCCAGGGTCTCCTCGGCGTCGTAGACGGTGATCGCGACGCTGAGCAGGGCGATGTCGGCGTGCTGCGTGGGCGACTCGGCCATCTCCGCGCCCACGCGGTCGAGCCACTGCGTGTCGGCGTCCCCGGAGAGGACCTCGGGACGGGCGAGCACGTCGAGCAGGAACGACTTCGTGGTCGTCCCCCCCTCGATCAGCACGGTGGTCTCCCGCAGCGCGCACCGCAGCCGGGCGTACGACTCCTGGCGGTCGCGGCCCCACGCCACGACCTTCGCCACCATCGAGTCGTAGTCGGAGGGGATCACCTCGCCGGCCGCGATCCCGGTGTCGACGCGGATGCCGGGGCCGGCCGGCGGGTCGAAGACCGTCACCGTGCCCGGCGCCGGGGCGAAGCCCTCCTGGGCGTCCTCGGCGTTCAGCCGCGCCTCGACCGCGTGCCCGCTCTCGGCGGGCGGCTCCCCGGTGAGCGGCTCCCCCGCCGCGACCAGGAGCTGGAGCTTGACCAGGTCCAGGCCGGTGGTGGCCTCGGTGACGGGGTGCTCGACCTGGAGCCGGGTGTTGACCTCCATGAAGGCGAAGGTCTGGTCCTGGGGCTTGTAGAGGTACTCCACCGTGCCCGCGCCCTGGTAGCCGGCAGCCCTCACGAGCGCCGTCGAGGCCGCACGCAGGTCGGTCATCTGCTCCGCGGTGAGGACCGGGGAGCCGGACTCCTCGATGAGCTTCTGGTTGCGCCGCTGGATGGAGCAGTCGCGCACGCCCGGCGCCCAGACCGTGCCGTGGGCGTCGGCGATGACCTGCACCTCGATGTGGCGCCCACCGCTGACCAGGCTCTCCAGGAAGACCACGGGGTCGCCGAAGGTCGCCTCGGCCTCGGCCCGGGTCCGTTCGAAGGCGCCGGCCATCTCCTCGGCGGAGCCGACCCGCCGGATGCCCCGACCGCCGCCGCCGCTGCGTGCCTTGATCATCAGCGGGTAGCCGACCCTCTCGGCGCTCGCGACCGCCTCGTCCGGGCTGTCGACCGGTCCCCCGCTCCACGCGGCGACCGGGACCCCGGTCTGCTCGGCCAGCAGCTTCGCCTCGATCTTGTCGCCGAGCTGCCGCATGGCTTGCGCGGAGGGACCGATGAAGACGAGTCCGAGACGCTCGCAGAGCTCGGCGAAGGCCGGGTCCTCGGCCACGAAGCCCCAGCCCACCCAGACGGCGTCGGCGCCGCTCGCGCGCAGGGCCCGTTCCAGCTCGACCAGGTCGAGGTACGGGCTCCCCCCGGAGCCGGCGTCGCGCAGGCAGACCGCGTCGTCGGCGGCCCGCACGAAGAGCGCCCGCTGCTCGGCCGCGGTGTGCAGGGCCACCACCGTGATGTCGGTGCCGCGCTCCTCGTTGAGCTGACGGACCGCGCGGATGAGGCGCACCGCGGGTTCTGCACGGTTGACGACCGCGACTCTGGTGAACATGTGTGCCCTTCCGTCGCCCGATCTGGACCCTGCGGGTGCTCAGGCAACTACGGTCGACCGGGGGGCGCAAGCCCCGTCCACCGTGCGTGCACCCTCCGACCGGGTCGGTCGCCGCCGCCGACCCCAGGAGATCGTGATGACCCGCGTCGAGTTCCCCAGCTCCACCGGTGCCTTGCTGGCCGGCCGGCTGGACCTGCCCGCGACCGCCCCTCGGGCCTACGCCCTGTTCGCGCACTGCTTCACCTGCACCAAGGACGTGCTGGCCGCCTCCCGGGTCTCGCAGGCCCTGACCGGCTTCGGGATCGCGGTGCTGCGCTTCGACTTCACCGGGCTCGGCGGGTCAGGCGGCGACTTCGCGAACACCGACTTCACCTCGAACGTCGCCGACCTGGTCAGCGCCGCCGACCACCTCCGCCGGCACCACGAGGCGCCCACGATCCTGGTCGGCCACTCCCTGGGCGGCGCCGCCGTCCTCGCCGCCGCCGAGAGGGTGCCGGAGACGCGCGCCGTGGCCACGATCGGCGCACCGGCCGACACCGAGCACCTGCTGCACCTGCTGAGCGAGAGCCTGGCCGAGATCGAGGAGAAGGGCGAGGCCGAGGTGTGCCTGGCTGCGCGCCCGTTCCGGATCCGCCGGGAGTTCCTCGACGACGTGCGCAGCCAGCCGCAGACCGAGCGGATCCGGGGGCTCGGGGTCCCGCTGCTGGTGATGCACTCCCCGGTCGACGAGACCGTCGGGGTGGACAACGCGCGCCAGATCTTCGAGGCGGCCCGGCACCCGAAGTCCTTCGTGTCCCTCGACGGCGCCGACCACCTGCTGTCCCGGCCGGCCGACGCCCGGTTCGCCGCCTCCGTCCTGGCGGCGTGGGCCGGTCGCTACCTCGACGAGGACGAGCCGACCGCGCAGCAGGCACCCGGGGACCACGCGGCACCCGGGCAGGGCGAGGTCGTGGTCGCGGAGAACGGACGGGGCCCCTACGGCCAGCAGGTCAGCGTCGGGCCGCACGTGCTGCTGGCCGACGAGCCCGAGCCCCTCGGGCGCGACACCGGCCCGTCGCCGTACGACCTGCTGCTCGCCGGCCTCGGCGCCTGCACCTCGATGACGGTGCGGATGTACGCCGAGCGGAAGGGCTGGGCGCTGGACCGCGTCGAGGTCCGGCTCACCCACTCCCGCATCCACGCCGCCGACTGCGAGGACTGCGAGACCCGCTCGGGTCATCTCGACCGCATCGACCGGGTCGTCGCGCTCAGCGGCGACCTCGACGCCGAGCAGCGCCACCGGCTGCTGGAGATCGCCGACCGGTGCCCGGTGCACCGCACGCTCCACGCGGAGGTCGAGGTGCGCACGACCATGGCCGACCCGGCCCCGGGCTGAGCGGGACGGCGCCGCCGCGGACGACGGCCCGACCTCGCGCCGCACGGGAGCGGGCTAGCGTCGCGCGCATGGAGATCACGCTGCTCTACTTCGACGACTGCCCGAGCTGGCGGACTGCGGAGGGGCACCTGGCCGCCCTGGCTGCCGAGCGGCCCGACGTCCGGGTCACCCGACACGTCGTCGACACCGCCGAGGAGGCCGAGCGCACCGGCTTCCTCGGCTCCCCGAGCATCCACCTCGACGGTGTCGACGTCTTCGCGGAGCCGGGCTCCGCGGTCGGGCTGACCTGCCGCAGGTACCCGACCCCGGACGGTCCTCGGGGTTCGCCCACGCTCGACCAGCTGCGCACGGTGTTCGCGGCCACGGGCACCACTGCCACGGGCGCGCCGGACGGCCGGTGAGCACACGACGGTGGACCGGTGCGCGGTGGGACGAGCAGCCCGCCCCCGGGTGATCTAGCATGACGCCACGGATGCGGGTCTCCCAGCCACCTCGGGGCGCTGGACGACGGGACCGGGAGGGCTCGGGATGACGGCACCGGCGCAGGACCACTCGCACCTCCGGCCCGAGGTGACCTTCGGCGTCGACCTGGACGGGCGCTGCACGTTCTCGGTGGGACCGGGGAGCCAGGCACACGGTCCGGTCCCGGGCGAGCCGGTCGGCCACGCCCTGCTCCCCGGGCACGAGGGCACCTCCCCGGGACGCGCCCTCGCCCTGGCGCTGGCCCGGGGCGGGTCCGGCACCGGGCACACCGTCGGAGGTCGTTCGTGGTGGACGTTCCTCGAGCCGGTCCACGGTGCCGACGGGGCGCTCACGGGCGCGGTCGGGGTGTCCACGGACGTCACGGAGCGCGTGCGGGAGCACGAGGACGTGCTGGCCCTGCAGTCCGCTGTCGACGAGCTGCTGCCGTTCCGGGCGCTGGTGGAGACCTCGCGCGACTTCATCGCGATCGCCGGCCTCGACGGTGGGGTGCGGTTCGTCAACCCGGCCGGGCGCGCCCTGGTCGCGATGCCGCCGGACGTCGACGTGACCACCACGACCGTCCGCGACTACCTCACCGCCGACGGGATCGAGCGCTCCGAACGCATCGAGCAGCCGGCGGTGGTCGCGCACGGGCACTGGGAGGGCGAGTCGACCCTGAAGCGCTCCGACGGCACCGCCATCCCGGTCGAGATCGCCAGCTTCCTGATGTTCCACCCCGCGACCGGCGAGCCCTTCGCGCTGGCCACGGTGCAGCGCGACGTCACCGAGCTGCTCGCCGCGCTGCGGACCCAGGAGGACTTCGTCACGCTGGTCGCGCACGAGCTGCGTACCCCGCTGACCTCGGTCAAGGGGTACGTCGAGATCGCGGGCGTGTCCCTCGAGGACGGGGCGGACCCCGGCGTCGTCGCGGCCCACCTCGCGGTGGCCGCGCGCAACGTCGATCGCGTGCAGCGGCTGGTGGAGCAGATCCTGAGCATCGCCGGGGAACGTCGCCCGCGCCCCGACCTGCGGCGCACCACCGACCTCGCGGGACTCGTCGAGCAGGTCGTGGAGTCCGCCCGCCCCCAGGTCGAGCAGGCCGGCCTGGGCCTGCGGCTGGAGTCCGGGCCTCCCCTGCCGGTCGCGCTGGACGACACCTTCGCCGAGGTGGTGGAGAACCTCCTCTCGAACGCCACGAAGTACACGCCCGGTGGTGGGCGGGTCACGGTGGCTCTGACGCGTGAGGACGGCACCGCGGTGCTCAGCGTCACCGACACGGGTCCCGGCGTCCCTGCGGCGGAGCGCGCACACGTCTTCGAGAAGTTCGCGCGGGGTGCCTCCGCGCTGCACCGGCCCGCCCCGGGACTGGGGCTGGGGCTCTACATCACCCGGTCGATCGTGCTGTCCCACGAGGGTGAGATCAGCGTGGACGAGCCCCCCGACGGCGGGGCCCGGTTCGTCGTACGCCTGCCGCTGACGACGGGCGGCGCGGAGGACCCGGCTCGCTAGCAAAGTGGGGAGGAGGGGGTCGCCCGCCCGGGAGCCGGGACGCGGGGGTCCACGTCCGGCGAGGAGCGCCCGCGCGGGCTGCCGAGCACACCGGGCGGCGCGGAGGACCCGGCTCCCCAGCGCCCTAGGGCCGGACGTCCACGCGCAGCGTCTCGGCGTCGTCCGGCAGGAGCACCACCACGTCCCCGTTGTCGCGTGTCCAGCCGCGGGGCAGCAGCACCCACCGGTCCCCGGCGTGCAGCAGGACGCGCAGGCCCGTGTACCGGAAGGCGAACCCGGCGTCGGGCGTCGACAGGTCCTCCACCGTCACGCCGTGCCCGGTGATCCCCAGGCGCTCCCGGCTCAGGACGACCGCCTCGCCCCGCACCTCCAGGGACGCCGCGATGGCCCTCGCGGCGTCCTGGCCCTGGCGGTGGGCCACGTTGGTCGTCCACCAGAACGCGGCGATCAGCGTCACGACCAGGACCAGGGCCCGGCGCGCGGCCCGGGTCCGCCCGAGGGCCTGGTGGACCGGCGCCGGCAACCCCGGGTCGAGACCCGCCATCCAGGCCGCGTAGCCCAGGAGGAGCGCACCGCCGCCGAGGGCGAGCGCGGACACCGTGGCGCCCACCAGGACGGGCCGACCGAGCGCGCCCGCCGCGCCGACGGCCACCAGGGCGGCGGCGAGTCCCGCACAGGCCGCCCACCCGCGGCGCCACCCCCGGGGCACGTCCTGCGGCGCTCGCACCAGGAGGACGTGGTGCAGCGCCACCGCCACGACCGCGACCAGCGCCACCGAGGTCACCGGCACGAACACCGCCTGCGCGCTGCGGACCACGTAGTCGGTGGTGGTGAGGTCCAGGCTGCTCACCGGGACCCCGAAGTACGCGAAGAGCTCCCGCTCCCGGACGTAGCCGAAGTAGTAGAGCAGCGACGTGACGGCGCCCGAGGTGAGCAGGAGCGGGCCGAGCAGCTCGACCCACCGGTGGAACGGCTCGCCGGCGCCCGGCGGCTGCGCGGGCGCGGGCGTCGACATCGGGGTTACGGGGTGGCGCTCGCCGTCACGGCCGAGGGTGTCGGTCCGGTCGGCGTGGCGGGCGGCGTCGGGGTGGCGGTGGAGGGTTCGAGGGGCGTCCCGGTGGGCGTCTCCGCAGGTGTCCCCGTGGGCGTCACTGGGGGGACGGGGGTGACGAACCGCTCGAGCCCCTGGTCCGAGAGGCCGACACGCAGGCAGACCCCGCGCGGGTCCGAGCCGCACTCCGCGCCCGACTCCCGCGTGTCGGTCACCTCGAGGTAGCCCGACACGACCCCCGACTCGGTCGTCTCGAAGACCGTCAGGCAGATCGGGGACGCGCTGCACCCGGCGCGGAACTCCATGACGCTGGGGCAGGGCTCGTCCCCGTCCAGCGGGATCCCCTCCGCGTCGTCGCAGGCCGCTGCCATCTCCTGCAGCTCCTCCTCGGTGAGGGCGTACTCCGCGACGGTCCGGGCACCGGCCTCGAGGTCGCCGCCGACGGCGAGCGCGGACTCCTGGAGCGGGAGCTGCTCCGTAGGGGGCGCGGCCTCGGGGGCAGCGCAGGACATCGCCACCCACGCGAGCAGGGCCACGAGACACGCGCCGTACGGTCGGGGATCCATCCGTCCTCCCGACCCACCATCATGCTCCCCCTGCCGGCCGACCGCCAGGGACGTGTGCCGGTCAGGGGAATCGCGCGGCCAGCACGCCGTCCTCCAGCTCCGCCAGGCCGGCCGCGAGGTCCCCGACGACGCGGCTGTCCTCCGCCGTCCTCATCGCCGCGACCAGGCGCACCGTGCCGTCCGGCTGGCTCGTGGTGCTCGGGCGCAGGCCGTTGTCCTCGAGCAGGCCGACCGCCCGGTCCGCCACGCCCACCTCCACGGTCAGCACGAGTCGGCCGTCCAGGTCGGTCAGGGCCGCTGCGTCCTCGGCCGCCGCCCGGCGCACCAGGGTGGTCCGCCGATCGTCGATGCCACCCGGGTCGAGCCTCGTGGAGCGCGCCCGGTCCGGGTCGGGACCCTGCAGCGCGTTCCAGAGGACCTGCTGGGTGCCGTCGGTGAACGCGCGGAAGTTCGGGTCGCCGGCGAACACCACGACCCGGCCCTCGCCGTAGGCCTCGTCACCCACCGCGGCGGTGCCGGCGAGCTCGTCGGCACCACGCTCGAAGCCGGAGACGAAGAACGCGGGGCTGGTCGCCGCGGGGTAGCGCACCGCGACCGAGGACGGGTCCGCCAGCCGCATGACGTTGTCGTAGGCGTAGAAGCTCCACACCGTCGATCCCACCCCCTGCTCGAGCGGCCCCCGGGCGACCCGGGCGCGGATCAGCGAGCCGGGCACGTCCGAGGTGGGCGACGTCAGCCGGGCGGTGGTCAGCTGCAGGCGTGCCGCCAGCTCGGTGCCACCGGCCATCCCGACGAACCGTCCGCCGTCGGCCACCCAGGTACGCAAGGCCGAGCGCCCCGACGGTGCGAGCGCCTCGTAGGTGGCCTCGGCGTCACCGTTGGGCACCACGAGGACGTCGAGCGGGGCCAACGCCGCCTCGCTGATGCCGCCGGTGCTCACCGTCCGGTACGGCATCCGCCACTTCTGCTCGAACAGCCAGCGCATCCACCCCGCCGACTCGAACGCCGTCGTGCTCGCGTCGGTCTCCCACAGCCCGACCGCCGGCGCGCCGGCCGGACGCTGCGGCGCGGTCGGCTCCCCCACCGGGGCGACCGGCGTCGACTCGGGGTCGAGCCTCGCCCCGGACCGGCCACCGGCGACGTTGAACAGCAGCGGGCCGCTCCAGGCCGTGACGTCGTAGAAGTACGGGAACGGCACGTAGGTGTCCTCGTTCATCATCGCCTGCACCCAGTGCTTCTGACCCTGGGCCATCGTCACCCAGAAGCTGCCGACCGGCAGGGTGCGGGAGCGCGGGCTGCGGCCGTACGGGGTGTAGTCGGGGACCCGGAGCGGGCTGGTGAGCCGTTCGACCTCCACGTCCATCCGCTGCAGGCGCCGGACCAGGGCCATGACCTCGTCGACCTTGGTCCGCGCCGGACGCTCGATGAAGTAGTGACGCACGCGGATGTCAGGGACCTCGTTCTGGACCTCGTTGCCCGGCGCGAAGACCTCGTTGCCCTGCAGGACTCCGCGCCGCCCCTCCCGCAGCGCCTGCCGGTGGGAGGCGGCCCAGCCGCGGAGCACCGAGTCCTTGGACCCGGCCAGGGTGGACAGGGTGTTCCAGAGCGCGACGTACTGCTCGTCCACCCGCTCCTGGATCGGGTCGGCGTTGTTCTTCTCGAAGGTCATCCCGGCCCCGTTGAAGGCGGTGGTCGGCACGGTGTCGCCGTAGCCCATGTAGAGCAGGTCGTAGATGCTGTAGTTGAAGTACGGGATCCCCTGACGGTCGAACTCGGCCTGGTTGGCGCCGCCGTACAGGTCGTTGACCCAGCCCACCGACCGGTCGGCGATGTCGTGGTAGACCGGGTCGGCGTTCGGTGGGAAGAAGAAGTCGGGACGGCCCATCTCGTGGTCGTCGATGAACAGCACCGGCGGCAGCCCCCGCATCGCCTCGAGCTTGCCGTCCGTCTCCGCCTGCGTCCGGGCGAACCAGTCGCGGTTCATGTCGAAGCCGTAGGCGTTGCGCCGGGTGTCGGCCTCCCGCCCGTCCGGGTTCTGGGTCGGCAGGATCACCACGACGGTGTCGTCGCGGACCTGGGTGGCGGCGCAGTCCGTGCGGTCGGCCAGGTCCCGCAGCACCCGCAGCGAGGCGTCCGTCCCGCTCTCCTCGTTGCCGTGGACGTTGCCGGCGATCCAGGCGATGGCGGGCGCACGGTCCGCGACCCGTCCCGCCCGCGCCCGGGACGTCCGCGGGTCCCGCAGGAGCTCGGCGGCGCGCTGCGCGCGGCTCACGTCACCGGGCTCCCCCACGACGGCGTAGCGCAGCGGGCGTCCCTCGGCCGACGTCGCGAGCACCCCGTCGCTCACGCGGTCGCTGGACGCGGACACCGCCTGGAGGTAGGCGTCCGACTCGCCGACGGTGACCTCCTGCTGCCCGAGCGGGAAGCCGATCACCTCCTCCGGTGCGGGGACGTCACCGGCGTACGACGGCGAGGTGAACGGGTCGCAGCCAGGAGCCGCGACGACGGCGGCCACGGCGGCAGCGGCAGACGGCGGTGCGCCCAGGAGCGGGAGCAGGAGCGCGGCAGCGGCGGCAGCGGCGGTGGCGAGGACGGATGTGCGCACAGGGAGCTCCCGAGTCTGGTCGGCCGGGCACCGGCCGTACGTGGCCACACTCCACCGCCGATCGACGACGGTGTCAACGCCCGGCGACGAGCGCCCTGGGTGAGAATGCAGCGGTGCAGACCTTCCTGCCCTACCCCGACTTCGCACGCTCCGCCAGGGCGCTCGACGCCAAGCGGCTCGGCAAGCAGCGGGTCGAGGTCGTCCAGGTCGTCCGAGCGCTGACCAGGCCCGACTACGGGTGGAAGAACCACCCGGCGGTCCTGATGTGGCGGGGCTTCGAGGAGGCGCTCGGGCGCTACGGGTTCGTGTGCTGCGAGGTGTGGACCGAGCTGGGCTTCGGCGACACCTGTGCGTCGACCATCGCCACCGACCTGCGCGCCGCCGGCGTCGAGGTGGTCCGTACGCAGCCCGAGCTCGCTGCCGCGGACGCGCTGCCCCGGTGGCTGGGTGAGGAGGCGGTGCACCGCAGCCACCGCTCGGCGCTGGTGCGCAAGGACCGGGAGCACTACCGGCCGTTGTTCCCGGACGTGCCCGACGACCTGGAGTACGTCTGGCCCGTCAGGTCCCCCGCGGTGGTCGCCGCCGAGCAGCGCAGGGCCGAGAACGCCGAGCGTCGGGCGTTGCGCGAGGTCGGGCTCGCGGAGCGGGAGGCCGAGCGTCGCCGCCGGGCTCGTAGTCGCGCCGCGAAGCGCGGCTGGCAGACGCGGCGACGGGGGCAGGACCTGGACCCACCTCCCTGAGAGCGTGGCACCGAGGGGCGCGACGGCCCGGGCGGCCTGGGCCTCGGCCGGACCGATCGGCACCGCTGGGGTCGCCGTGCTGTAGAACACCCGGATGACCGTCCGTCGCCGGCCACGCTGGTCCGAGCTCCAGCCGCTGCTGCGTCCGCGCCCCGTGTCGCGCAACGGCACCGATCGACGCCTGGCAGGGGCCGCGTCCGTCGCGGACCTCCGCCTGCTGGCCCGGCGGCGGGCCCCCCGCGCGGTGTTCGACTACACCGACGGCGGCGCCGGTGACGAGGTCAGCCTGCGTCGCTCCCGGGACGCGTACGCCCGGGTCGAGTTCCAGCCGCAGGTCCTGCGCGACGTCTCCGCGGTGGACACGGCCACGACGATCCTGGGCCGCCCGTCGGCGCTGCCCGTGGTGTTCGCCCCGACCGGGTTCACCCGGATGATGCACACCGACGGGGAGCCCGCGGTCGCCCGGGTCGCCGCCCGGGCCGGCATCCCCTACGCGCTGTCCACGATGGGCACCACGTCGGTCGAGGCGCTGGCCGCGGCGGCGCCGGAGGCGCGCCGGTGGTTCCAGCTGTACCTGTGGCGCGACCGGGCCGCGAGCCACGACCTCGTCGTCCGCGCCCGCGAGTGCGGCTACGAGGCGTTGGTGCTGACCGTGGACACCCCGGTGGCCGGCGCCCGGCTGCGCGACGTGCGCAACGGGCTGACCATCCCGCCCTCGCTGTCGGCGCGGACCTTCGCCGAGGGCGCGCTGCACCCGCGGTGGTGGTTCGACCTGCTGACCACCGAGCCCCTCGAGTTCGCCTCGCTGACGCGCTCGGAGGGCACCGTGGCCGATCTCGTCGGCCGGATCTTCGACCCCGCGGCCACGATCGCGGACGTGGCGTGGCTGCGCACGGTGTGGGACGGCCCGCTGGTGGTCAAGGGCGTCCAGACCGTCGCCGACGCCCGCGCGGTGGTCGAGGCCGGGGCGGACGCGGTGGTCGTCTCCAACCACGGGGGCCGTCAGCTCGACCGCGCCCCCACCCCGCTGGAGGTGCTGCCCGCCGTGGTGGACGCCGTGGGCGACCGGGCCGAGGTCTACGTCGACGGGGGCATCCTCTCGGGCGGCGACGTCGTCGCCGCCGTGGCGTACGGCGCCCGCGCCGCCCTGGTGGGCCGCGCCTACCTGTACGGGCTGATGGCCGGCGGCGAGCGGGGCGTGCAGCGGGCCACCGACATCCTCACCGCGGAGCTGACCGGGACGCTGGCGCTGATGGGCGTGCCACGGGTCGGTGAGCTGCGCCGCGACCACGTGCGCCTCCGCCCCACCTGACCCGGTGGTCGAGGGCCGCCGGTCTCGTGCGAGGTCAGTCGGCGAAGGCGGCGCGGCCCTGCGTGGCGGAGGTGCCCAGGTCGCTCGTGGGCAGGGCCCGGCCGGCCCTGACGGCCTCGCTCCAGGCCTCGGTGGTCGCGACCGCCGCGAAGTTCGAGTGCAGGAGCACCAGCAGGGTGCGGTGCAGCTCCCCGGCCGAGACCTCGCCGACCTGGTTGGCGAGGTGGATCGCCCCGGTCGCGTCGGAGAGGACCTCGGCCGCGAGGCCGAGCTCCTCGGCCCCCACGGCCGTGGCGAGGTCGCAGTTGTTGGTCATGAACCCGACGACGGTGACGGTGTCGACGTCCTGCTCGGCCAGCCACGAGGCGACGTCGGTGCCCGCGAAGACACTGGCCTTGTTCTTCGTCACGCGCTTCCAGGACGGGCTCAGACGCTGCTCGACCTCGGGGTGGAGCGACCAGCTCTCGCTGCCCACGGCGAAGACCGGTGCTCCCTGGGGCAGCTCGTGCTGCACCACGACCACCGGCAGGTCGCACTCGCGGGCGACGTCGAGCGCCGCGACGACGGCGGTGAGCGTGCTGTCACGGTCCGGGGCCTGGATCTGGAGGATCCCGTCGAAGTACTCCTGCTGGACGTCGACGACGATCAGTGCTCGGCGGGGCGCGGTCATCACTGTTCTCCTGGCTGGGTGGTGTGCGGAACAGGTCTCGCTCCGGCGAGGACCCTACGCCGCGTCCGCACCACCCTCGGCGGAGCCGGGTCCCGGTCAGGTGGGCAGCCGGAGGTGACCACCACCGCCCCACCGGCACCGCCGACCGGTCGGCTGCCCCCGCGGGCCGGCTAGGACTGCGTCGGTGACCGGTGGTCACGACGGATCCGGGCCACCACCCCGAGCAGCGCGAGCAACCCGAGCACCCCGATGCCCCAGGTCACCCACGACGGCACCTGGAGGCCCTGGTCCAGCATCTCCTCGAGGGTGCGCGCCTGCTCCGCCGCGGCGAGGTCGGCCGTCGAGCACGCCCCCGGCTCGACGTCGGACCCCCCGGACCTGACCACCTCGAACGCGTAGCGGCCGCCGAACCGGTGACCGTCGACCCCCGACCCTGCGTAGTCGACCGTCCACACCCCCGGACCCAGGGGAACCGTCGCGGCACACACCTGGTCGCCACCGACCACGCTCGGCGCACCGACGGGGACGGGTCCACCGTCGGGGTCGGTGATCGCGACCGCGAGCGGTGCGCCCGGG
This sequence comes from uncultured Actinomycetota bacterium, assembly GCA_963781475.1. Classification (GTDB taxonomy): domain Bacteria; phylum Actinomycetota; class Actinomycetes; order Propionibacteriales; family Nocardioidaceae; genus Nocardioides. Next base: position 238,836 of record CAWAGJ010000008.1, read on the forward strand.
TCGGTCTGCGGCAGCTCGAGCCGGACCACCGTCGAACCAGGCGAGAGCGCGTCCCCGGGTCCGGGCGAGGCGGTCCGCAGGTCCCCGTGCGCGGTCGCCACGCCGGGGAAGCCGAGCAGCACCAGCGCCGCGACGGCGGACGTGCGCAGCCACCGTGGGCGGCTCAGGTCAGGTCGGCGCACGACAACCTGTTGTCCGGGGCGTCGGCCGGGTGCACCACCACCGCGGGCGCCCCCTGACCGACCCGTCGGTCGTGGGTGACGGTGGCCTCGCCGACACCGTCACCGTCGGCGGCGAAGCCGAGGTGGACCTCGTTGGGCGGGAGCTCGCTGCCCTCGGGGTCGAACGCGAAGTGCTCGCCCCCGTCGTCCTGCCCGCAGGGCTGCTCGTGGAGGTGGGCGACGTAGGGCACGTCGGGCTGGAGGCCCCGGAGCCGCACGGTCACCGTGGTGCCGGACCCGTCCTGCGCGAGCCACGCCCGTCCTCGCACCCCGTCGCTGCCGGGAGGTGCGGTGGCGAGCAGCCGGAGACGTCCGCTCCTGACGTCGCCCTCGACCTGGTCGGCCGGGGTCGCGCCGGGCTCGTTCATCGACGTCATGTCCATGCCCGTCGTGCCGCTGCTGCCGTCGCTGCTGCCGTCGGCGTCGCCGGTCCCCCCGCCGCACCCGCCGACCGCCCCACCGACGATGACCGCCACGGCCAGGGCGACGCCGTACCGGACGGTGCGCCTGGTCACCGGGCGAGTCACGACGACACCTCGCTGTCCTGCCGCCCCAGACCCTCGAGGTCCTCCACCTCGGGACGACCTCGCCCTCCCAGCGCGGCGAGGAGCAGGTCGACGGCGAGGAACAGGACCAGGCTGATGCCGAGGAGCGGCAGGAACCAGCCCACCACCGCGACGAGGACCACCAGCAGGGCCGTGGTCGCCGGCGGCAGCGAGCGCCAGGCACCTCGTCGTACCGGCCGCCCCATCCGCGCGACGCGTCCCCGGGTCGGTCGGCGCTGCCACCACATCCGGTAGCCGGTCACGATCATCGCCACCAGCGTCGCTGCCAGCAGGAACATCGCGACCTGGCTGACGGGCCCGAACAGCACGCCCATGTGCAGGTCGATGCCCCAGGAGGCCAGCTTGGCCACGAACGGGATGTCCGCGAAGCGCACGGTGTCCACCACCTGCCCGGTGCGCGGGTCGACGGAGGTCACGTCGCCCCGGGTCGGCCAGGTGCTGTCGAGCTGGGACACGACGTACGTGCCGCTCCCGCTCGCGGGACCCGTGACCTCGACGGGGCCGCTCAGCCCGTGGGCGCGCGCGGCCTCCAGCACGGACTGGTACCCCACGCCCGGCGAGTCCCCCGTGCCGGCGACCTCGGCGGGCGCGCCGTCGTGGTGACCGGCTGCCGGGACGCCGCTGTCCTCGGTGCTGGTCTCGGCGACGACCTGCGGCGTGGCCCAGCCGGCTGCCGTGCGCAGCTCGGCGACGTGGGTGCCGGCGTAGGTCGACCACGTCAGGCCGGTCACCGACAGCATCACGAAGCCGAGCACCGCCCAGGTGCCCAGCGCGCCGTGCCACGACAGGGTGCGCCGGCGGGCGCCGCCGGCACTGCTGGGGCGCAGGCGCGGCCCCGGCCGGCGTCCGGTCCACCACAGCACGACCCCGGCGACCGCGACGACGCCGAGCCAGGAGGCCGCGAGCTCGGAGTAGAGCCGCCCGGGCTCCCCGAGGTGGAGGTTGCGGTGCAGCTCGTCGATCCAGGTCCGCACGGGCAGCGCGCCCGACCCGCCGTAGGCCGTGAGCGCGCCGCGCACCTCGGCCTCGACCGGGTCGACGAACACCGCGAGCCGGCGGGAGTCCTCGGTCCGGCCGTCGTCGAACAGCACACGCGTGGTCGACCCTGCGCCGTCGGCCGGGCGGACCGCGAGCAGGGGCAGATCGGGCTCGACCTCGCGCGCGGCGGCGATCTGCTCGGTCAGCGGCAGGGCCGTGCCGCGGGTGTCGGTGCTCAGCTCGTCGTGGTGGACGACCTGCTCCAGCTGGGGGCTCAGCGCGTAGAGACCACCGCTGATCGCCGCGACGAGCAGGAACGGCGCGGCCAGGACGGCGGCGTAGAAGTGCAGGCGGATCAGCAGCGGGCGGACGCTGCGGGAGTCCTGCCCTCCGCGCGCCGCGGCGTCGGAGGGGGGCGCGGCGGCGGGTGCGGCGCCGGGCGGGACGGGGCGTTCTGGGGTGGTCGTCATGACGGCCTCTCGGTCGTACGCGCGACAGCGCGCGAGGGAGCCCGGCGGTCGCCGGGGTGACGACCGTCAGGTGGGGCAGGTGGGCAGGGTGCGGACCCTCGTCCTCGGGGGCGGACCCCGTGGCGCCACTGCTGTCGGCCGCACCTGCCGGGCCGGCCGACGGGTCGCCGACGGCACCGGTGCACATCGACGCGGCGGCAGCGGCGTACGGGTCGGTCGCGGCACCAGCACCGCGTCCCACCAGTCGCGCAGCACCTGCAGCACGGCATGGTCCGCTCCCAGGGCGAGGGCCGCAGCCGCCACGGCGACCGCGACGTGGGTCAGCGCCATCAGCGCACCTCCGCCGAGGATCGCGTCGAGGGCTGCGGGGACCGGCCCGTCGGAGGCCGGGTACCCGTGCGCCGTGCCGTGCCCGCCGGTGGCCGCCGGCGTCCCCTGGACCACCGTCCGGGACATGGTCAGCGCCATCAGGACGTGACCCAGCAGCTGGAGTCCCAGCGACGCGGCCAGCACGGACGTCCAGGACCGGCGGCGCACCAGCACCGGGCCGAGCGCGAGCCCGACGCCCAGCAGCACCGTCGACGTGACGACGTCGGCGTGGGAGCCGGCCGCCAGGGAGTGCCCCAGGACCGCACCCGCACCGCAGGTCGCACCGACGGCCGCGGCCCGCACCGGTGCCCGGCTGCGGGCGCGGGAGTGTGCCGTGGACGACGGGGTCACGGCCGCGATCCTAGGCCGCGACCCCGTGCGGACGCGACCGGAGGTGAGCCGGGGCGCACCGCTGGTCAGCGAGGGCGTCGGGGGCCACGGCAGCCGACCCGATGACCCCCGGAGCGTGCCGCCGGACCGGCTACCTCATGCGGGGTGCCGCTCCCAGACCCGGTGACCGCCCATCAGGGTCATCAGCTCGGCGAGGGCGGCCGCGGGGTCGTCTCGCAGCACGACACCGGGGGTGGCGTCCTCGGCCCCGGCCGCCGTCACCGCGTCCCGCCCGGCGCCCGAGGCCACGACTGCCTTGTCGTGACGCAGCGCCTCGTCGAGCAGCAGCGTGACCCTCGGGTCGAGCACGACGCCTGCGGGCGCCGCGGCCTTGCTGTCGCGCACGGCGCGGGCGTCCGGAGCCGGTGCGGGTGCGCCGAGCACGACCAGAGCATCGAACTCGACCGAGCGGCACGCCGAGAACACCCGCTGCACCGTGGTTCCGTCGGGGAGCACCCCGCCGCGCGCGGCGACGACGAGCGGCACCATCCCGGCCTCGTGCACGGTGTCGACCGCGTCCTGGACTCCGCTGAGGTCACCGTCGGCGTCGACGACGATGCCGACCTGGCGACCGTCGAGCGGCCAGGTACCGCCGACCTGCGAGAGCGCCGGGCTGGGAGGGTCGTCACGCAGCTCGACGGTGGCCTCGGGCGCAGGCAGACCCAGGCCCGCTGCCACCTCGGAGCACAGGCGGGGATCGATGTTGGCCAGGGCCTGCAGCTGGCGCTCCTTCACGGCCTGCTCGAAGCACCGCGCCAGCTCGAAGGAGTAGGCGTTGATGATGTGCTCCTGCTCCACGGCGCTCATGCTGCGCCAGAACAGGCGCGCCTGGCTGAAGTGGTCGTCGTAGGACGCCGGCAGCGCACGTTCGTGGCGCCCCTCGGCGACCGGGACCGGCAGGTCGATGTAGCGCATGTCCTCCGCTCCTGCGAGGAACGGGCACCCCCCGTCGAGGGAGTTGGGGTGGTACGGCGCCACACCACCGTGCACGGCCGACTGGTGCTGGCCGTCGCGCAGCATGTCGTTGACGTCGGCGTGCGGGCGGTTGATCGGCAGCTGGGTCCAGTTGGGCCCGCCGAGGCGGGTGATCTGCGTGTCGAGGTAGGAGAACAACCGCGCCTGCATCAACGGGTCGTTGGTGACGTCGATGCCGGGCACCAGGTTGGAGGGGTTGAACGCGACCTGCTCGGTCTCGGCGAAGTAGTTCGTGGGGTTGCGCGTCAGCGTCATCAGCCCGACAGGGTGCACCGGGGCCAGCTCCTCGGGCACGAGCTTGGTGGCGTCGAGCAGGTCGATGCCCTGGAACGTCTCCTCCGGGGTGTCGGGGAAGACCTGCACGCCGAGCTCCCACTGCGGGTGGGCGCCCGCCTCGATGGCGTCGGCGAGGTCGCGGCGGTGGAAGTCGGGGTCCACGCCGTTCGTCAGCTGCGCCTCCTCCCACGTCAGGGAGTGCACGCCCAGGCGCGGCTTCCAGTGGAACTTCACCAGGCTGGTCACCCCGTCGGCGTTCTCCACGCGGAAGGTGTGCACGCCGAACCCCTCCATCATCCGGTAGCTGCGCGTCAGGCCCCGGTCGGACATGTTCCAGATGGTGTGGTGCTGGGCCTCGGTGTGCAGCGAGGCGAAGTCCCAGAAGGTGTCGTGCGCGCTCTGGGCCTGCGGGATCTCCCGGTCGGGGTGCGGCTTCGCGGCATGGACGAGGTCGGGGAACTTGATGCCCTCCTGGATGAAGAACACCGGGATGTTGTTGCCGACCAGGTCCCAGGTCCCCTCGGGGGTGTAGAACTTCGTCGCGAACCCGCGGGTGTCGCGGGCGGTGTCGGCCGAGCCACGCGAGCCGAGCACGGTGGAGAACCGCACGAAGACCTCGGTCTCGACGCCCTCGCCCAGGAACGGTGCCCGGCAGATCGACGCGGCGTTGCCGTATCCGACGAAGACGCCGTGGGCCCCGGCACCGCGCGCGTGGACCGCACGCTCGGGGATCCGCTCGTGGTCGAAGTGCGAGACCTTCTCTCGCAGGTGATGGTCCTGCAGCAGGGTCGGGCCACGCCGGCCCGCCTTGAGCGCGTGATCGGTGTCGCCGAGCCTGGCCCCGTGCGCGGTGGTCAGGTACGCGCCCTGCTGCGCCACGTCGACGGCCGGCACCGAGGTCGCGGCCCCGGTAGGGGTGCGGGTGTCCGGACCCGCCTGGTCGGGCTTGGGTGGCGCCGGCTCGCGCGGGGTGGTCGGCTCCTCCAGGGTGGGCGTCAGGCCGCCCGGGGTCCCGGGCACCACGGGCGGCGTCTGGTCCGCCAGCCGCTGCCGGGCGACCTCAGCCGCGTGGTCGATGACGTCGCGGGCGGCGTTGACGAGGGCGGAGAAGCGGTTCTCGGGCATCGGACGTCCTTCGAGCATGGGGGCGGGGCCGGAACCGGGGACGAGTGCCGCTCCGATCGGCCGGACTTCTCGACGCTAGGTCGTGCTGCGACGGCCCGAGTACCTCCCTGAGAAGGACAGCGGCGTCGTCCGGCTGCGGGCCGGCCGCACCGATGTCCGGCTTCACGGCGCGGAAGCCCGCGGTGAGGACCACCGCGTCCTCGACCCGGGCGTGCGGACTGCCGTGAGGACCGGAAGGGTCACCGGGGCCCTGCATGGCCGGGCGCCGTGCACGGGTGCGGTCCGCCGCCCCGTTCGTGCGCGGACCTGTCGAATCGGTTACTGGACCTCGTCGCCGGGCGGCGCGATGCGGTGCTCGACCCCCCCGTCGACCGCGGACACCCCGTCGACCTGGCGCAGCGTCTCGGCGTCGGTGGTGCTGCCGGTGACCATCCCCAGGCTCTCGAGCACGGCGTCGACCTGCATGCCGCGGCCGCGCAGGGCCGCGACCACCTCGTGCAGGACGGCGCGGTGCTCCTCGTCGACGGTCACGCTCACCGCGGACGGGACGCCGCCACCTGCTCCGTCGTCGCGGGAGGGGGTCATGGAGCCAGCACCATCCCGGAGCCGACGTCCAGCGACGGCGCGAGCAGGCGCCGGCTCTCCTGGGCCAGGACCGACCAGAGCTCACGCCCCCGGTACCCGGTCGCCTCGGCCCAGAGCGCGGCCAGGCCGGCGACGTGCGGGGTGGCCATGCTGGTGCCGCTGATGGCCCGGTAGCGCGTGGGCATCGGCCACGAGGAGTAGACCTGGTAGCCGGGGCCGGCGACGTCGACCTGGCCGCCCCGGGCGTCGGGCAGCGTCCGGGCGGAGAAGTAGGCCACGTCCAGCTGCTGGTTCAGCGCTCCCACAGCCACAATGTACGGGCTGTTCGCGGGGGCGCCGACGATGCCGAAGTCCAGCTGCGTGCGCATCGCGTTGTTGCCGGCCGCGGCGATGATCAGGCTCCCCCTGTCCAGGGCCCGCTGGCCCGCCACCGTGTACGGCGGGTGCGCGCGCGAGACGTCGGCGCCCAACGACATCGAGATCACCGCGCAGCCCGACTCGACGGCCCAGTCGATGCCCGCCAGGATGCCGCCGTCGGTGCCGGAGCCGCCGTTGCTCAGGACCTTGCCCACGTGGATCGCAGCGCCGTACGCCACGCCGTACCGCGGTCCGCTCGGTGGGGTCCTGGGCCCGCAGGCCGTGCCGACGCAGTGGGTGCCGTGACCGTGCCCGTCCTGCGCCGACTCGCCCGGGACGAAGGACTCCATCGTCACCGAGCGACCCGCGAAGTCCGGGTGGGCCGCGTCGAACCCGGTGTCCAGGACCGCCACGGCGACGCCCTGGCCGGACCAGGTCGAGACGTCGGCCCGGGTGGCCTGGATGCCCCAGGTCAGGTCGGGCTTGTCCACGAAGACCTGCGGCGACGCCGCGGGCTGCGCGCCGCCTGCCGGGTCGCCACCGGACGTGCCCAGGCGCCGTCCCAGGTCGCCGACCCCGTCGACGTAACCGCGCACGTAGTCGTCGGCGCGCACGTGGTGCACCAGCTCGGGAGAGACCGACAGCACGTCGCCGCGCGCCCCCGCCGAGGTCTGCAGCGCACCGAGCTGGTCGGGATCGGCCGACACCACCGCGATGCCCAGCTGGTCGAACACCGTGTCGGTGCTCTGTGCGGTGTCCTCGGTCGAGTCCCCGCGCAGCTCACGGGACGCGGCCACGTCGGGCATGCCGGCGGTGTCGCGCAGGATGCTCGCAGGTGCGGCGGCACCTTCGGCGAACACCACGATGAACCGCCCCGTGGTCTCCGGCGGTGTCGGCAGGGTGGCCTCCTCGGCGCCGCGGGCCGATGCGGTGGAACCGGACTCGATCATGGTCTGCTCCTGGGTCGGGGACGCGCCCCGGGGGGCCAGGTGGCCGATGGGGTCCCGCCAAGTCAAGGCCCCCGGGCGTCATCACAGCGTCACGGCGGCGTCATCGGCCCGTCAGGTGCTGCGTGGGGTGCGCCGGATCAGGACTCCTCGCGCGACCAGGCGTCGACGTACCTGACGAGTGCAGGGTCCGAGGAGACGATGCGGTCCATCTCCTCGCCGCCGTCGCACGTCAGCAGCGCCACCGTCAGGCTGGCCGGACCACGCCCCACCACGCGCCACCCGCCACCGGCGCCATGCCACCGGCTCAGGCGCTCCACGTCTGTGTCGGGCCCGGCCGACCGCGGGCCGTGGTCGTCCCCGTCCGCGGTGGCGGGGGCCGTCACCGCACCGCCTCGACGAGGCCGGTCACGGTGCCGACCGCCCGCTGCGCAGCAGCTTCCTGGTCGTGGCAGCAGCGGCCGGTGGGGGTCCCCGCCGTGGTGTCGCTGGTCATCGACCCATTCTGGACGATGCCCGACGGGGACCCGGTCAACCGGGCTTCGTTCGCCGTTGCAGCTCGCGGTGGCCGGTGAGTGCGGTCAGCGTCCGGAGGCCTCCTCGGTGTCGCCCTCGATGACCACCACCTGGTAGGCCTCGTCCAGGCGCACGTCGACAGTGGTGCCGTCCGGTCGGGTCACCTCCACCTCGTAGGTGGCACCGTTCTCGTCGTCGGTCTCGACGCTGTTGGCGGTGCCGCCTCCGGTCGCCTCAAGGGCGGCTGCGGTCGCCTCCTGTGCCTGCGTCGGGGTGTACTGGCGGCTCGCCGGACCGTCGTCGCCGCCGGTCGCGGCGGCCACGCCGCCCCCGGCGACTGCCAGCCCGACACCCAGCCCGGCGATGGTGATGACTACACGGTTGCGCATGGTGGTCCTCCTTGGTGTTGTTCCTCTCGGTGACCCCAGCCTGGGACGCACCTGCTGAAGGGAGCCTGAACGCGCGGTCGTCCTCTGCCCTTCAGGCGGGCTTCAGCCACCGGGTGGCATCGTGCGACCGTGAGGATCCTGGTGGTGGAGGACGACGAGCAGCTGGCAGGTGCGCTGCGTCGTGGCTTGCAGACGGAGGGGTACGCCGTCGACGTCGCACTGACCGGCCCCGACGGTGCGTGGTTCGTCGCCGAGAACAGCTACGACGCGATCGTGATGGACGTGATGCTGCCCGGCCTCGCGGGCGACGCCCTCTGCGCGCGGCTCCGCGAGGGCGGCGACTGGACCCCGATCCTGATGCTCACCGCGCGCAGCGGCCCGGAGCAGGAGTCCCGGGCCCTCGACGCCGGCGCCGACGACTTCCTGTCCAAGCCGTTCTCCTTCATGGTGCTCACCGCCCGCATCCGGGCCCTCCTGCGCCGCGGGGGGCGAGAGCGGCCCGCTGTGCTGGAGGTGGGCGACCTGCGTCTGGACCCGGCGGGGCACCACGCGTGGCGTTGTGAGGCCACGGTCGACCTCACCCCACGCCAGTTCTCGATGCTCGAGTTTCTGATGCGCCACCCCGGCCAGGTCCAGTCGAAGGCGGACATCCTCGCGCACGTGTGGGACTTCGCCTTCGAGGGGAGTCCGAACATCGTCGAGGTGTACGTGCGCCAGCTCCGTCGGCGTATCGACGAGCCGTTTGCGCGCTCCTCCCTGCGGACGGTGCGCGGCGTCGGCTACCGGGTCATCGACGACCGACGGGTCCCGGCGACGTGAGGAGCGGCCTCAGCCTGCGCGCGCGGGCGACGTTGCTCGGCACCGTCGGAGTCGCCCTGCTGCTGCTCGTCGGGTCGCTGGTGCTGGTCTCCACCCTGGAGAGCCGGCTGACCGACGCCTCCGACCGAGTGTCCCGGTCCCGCGTCGACGACCTGCTGACCCTGATCCGCGACGGAACCCTGTCCGAGACGTTGCGCAACGTCGACGACAACGGCGTCGCCCAGGTCGTCTCCTCCGATGGCGAGGTGCTGTCCGCCTCGTCCAACATCACCGGCGACCCGCCCCTCACCGACCTGGCTCCCGGCCTCGAACCGAGCAGCGTGCCGCGGACCGCCACGTTCCAGGCCCCCGACGACGCGGAGACCGAGACCTACCGCTTCTGGTACGCCACCGGGAGCGGCCCCGAAGGGACCGCGACCGTCCTCGTCGGCGACAGCCTCGAGTCAGTCTCCGAGGCGTCCGCGGCGCTGAGGACCTCGCTCGTGCTCGGGGTACCGCTGGTCCTGCTGCTTCTCGGCACCGTCATCTGGCTGCTTCTCGGCCACGCCATCGGGCGCTTGGACCGGATCCGGCTGGATGTGGATCGGATCTCCGCCCACGACGTGCACGTCCGGGTCTCCGGTGACGGGGTCGACGACGAGGTCGGCCGCCTGGCCGCGACCATGAACGCGATGCTCGAGCGACTGCGCACCGCAGCACAACGCCAACGCGACTTCGTGGCCGATGTCTCCCACGACCTGCAGAGCCCGCTGACTGCTCTCCGCGCGTCGCTGGAGATCCCTCCGGCCGGACCGGAGTCGCCTGCCGCCGCCCGGACTCGCGTCGATGCGCTCGTGGCGACCAGCGACATGGAACGGCTGGTGGCCGATCTGCTGGTGGTCGCCTCGCTGGACGCCGGGACGACCTCCGCGCCGCGGCTCATCGACCTGGACGGCCTGGTCCTGGAGGAGGTGGTGCGCGCTGGGAGCCACGAGGATGTGACCGTGGACAGCGCCGAGGTCTCCGCTGCCCCGGCGTACGTCAACCCCGACGACGTACGTCGCGTGGTCCGCAACCTGCTCGACAACGCCATGGCCCACGCCCGGACCCGGGTCACGCTGAGGGTCCTCGAGGGCGACAACACCGCTGAGCTCCTCGTCAGCGACGACGGTCCCGGGGTACCCGCGGAGCACCGGGAACGGGTCTTCGACCGGTTCTACCGGGTCGACACGGCACGGTCGCGCCACGGCGGCACCGGCCTCGGCCTGTCCATCGCCCGCGGGCTGACCGAGAGGAACCACGGACGTCTCGCGCTGGTCGACAGCCCAGAAGGAGCCGTGATGCGGTTGGTGCTTCCTGCGTCCGCCGGCGCCCCGAGCGGCGACGGAGCCGGCACCGGCAGGTCGTAGTCAGGTTGGTGGCAGGTCCGGTCGACCATGCTCGCCTCTCATCGCGACGAAGGAGCACCACCGTGTTCGACCTGATCAACGGCCTGCCCGTCCACCCCCTCGTCGTCCACGCCGTCGTTGTCCTCGTCCCCCTCGCGATCCTCGGCACCATCGCCATCGCTGTCCGACCGCGCTGGCGGACCTCCTACGGGCCGCTGGTGGTCGCGATCGCGGCCGTCGGCACCGCCCTGGTGCCGGTCGCCACCTCGAGCGGCGAGGCGCTCCAAAAGCGGATCGGTGATCCCGGTGAGCACGCGGCGCTCGGCGACCAGCTGCTGTGGTTCGCGCTGCCCGTCCTCGTGCTGTCCCTCGCCCTGGTCGTCCTCGCCTTCCGAGAACGGTCCCGGACGGCGGACGGGAAGACGGCCGTGGTCCCCCGGACGAGCTCGGCAGCCAGGATCGTCGCGATCGTCGCCGTGGTGACGTCCCTGGCCTGTGCGGTGCAGGTCTACCGCGTCGGAGACTCCGGCGCGAAGGCGGTCTGGGCCGATCAGGTCGGCGCGGCCGCGCCCGCACCCGCAGGAGACTGACCGCATGGCGACGGTGGGGGTCTGCGAGGACGACGCCGGCATCCGGTCGCTGCTGGTACGGGGCCTGCGCGCCGGCGGTCACGAGGTGGTGACCGCGCACGACGGCGCCGAGGCGCTGCGCCTCCTCGGCGCCGACAGCGGGATCGAGGTGGTAGTGATGGATGTCGGGCTGCCCGACACCGACGGCCGCGACGTCGTCCAGGCGTTGAAGTCTGCCGGCCAGCACGCACCGGTGGTCTTCCTGACCGCGCTCGGGGCCACCCAGGACAAGCTGCAAGGCTTCGCCGCGGGAGGCGACGACTACCTGGTCAAGCCCTTCGACCTGCGCGAGCTCCTCGCCCGTGTCGACGTCCTCGCCGCCCGGGGGTCGTCGACCTCCGGTCCGTCCGGCGGCCTGGTGCTCGACCCCGTCGCCCACGCCGCGCGCACGGCGAGCGCGGAGGTCCTGCTCACCCCGACGGAGTTTCGGATGCTCGCCGCCATCACCTCCCGACCCGGGCAGGTGGTACGACGCCGCACCGTCGTCGCGGCCGCCTGGCCCGACGGCTCGGTCGTCGCCGAGAACACCGTCGACAGCTTCATCCGTCGTATCCGCACGAAGCTGCAGTCCATCGACTCCCCCACCAGGATCGAGACCGTGCGTGGCGTGGGGTTCCGGGTCGGATGAGCAGCCACGGACCAGGCCCCGCACCACCCGGGGCGACCCGCCGCAGAACTCCGCGCGGAACCTCACGTGGGGCCTGGCGTCGTGACGACGGCGCAGACGTCGGCACGTTCCGCCGTCAGCTGGTCGTGTCCACCGCGGTCCTCGGGGCCCTGGTCGCCATCGCCCTGGTGGTGGTCGTGCAGGTGGTGCTCGCCGGGGCGTCCACCAGCGCGGTCGACCGCGTGCTGCAGGACCGGGCCGAGGTGGTCGTGGAGGCCGCCGACGTCACCTCGACGACGGGAGGTCTGACGGTCCCCGACCCCGACCTGGACCCGGGCGTCGCGGTCTACGACCAGTCCGGCGTGCTGGTCGCGGGCACCGTCCCGCCGGCACAGCAGGACGTCTTCTCGGACCTGTCGGCCACCCCCGACACGCAGACCCGCGAGGTCGACGACACCTACGTCGTGCTGGCCCGGCCCTTCACCACCACCGCAGGCGCGCAGGGCGTGGTCGTCCTCGCCGAGCCGCTCGGACCGTACGAGAACGACGAGCGCACGGCCCTGCTGGTCTCGCTCAGCGCCGGCGCGGTCATCGTCGTGCTGGCCACCGCCCTCGCAGCCTGGGCGAGCCGGCGCGCCCTCGCACCTGTCGCCCGGATGGCGTCGACAGCGGCCGACTGGAGTGCTCACGACCTCGACCGCCGCTTCGACCTCGGGCCGCCCTCCAACGAGATCCGGGCCCTCGGCGGGACGCTCGACGGTCTTCTGGACCGCGTCCGCGCGACCATCCTTGCCGAGCAACGACTCAGCGCCGAGCTCGCCCACGAGCTACGAACTCCGCTCACCACGATCCAGGCTACCGCGGACCTGATGTCGATGCGGGTGGACTTGGACGACGAGATGCGCCGCGACGTCGATCAGATCCGGAAGACCTGCCGCGACATGGGCACCACCGTCAGCAGCCTGCTCGACCTGGCGCGCACCAGTGAGGTCACCCGGGGCGCGACCTGCACCCTGACCGGGGTGCTGGACGACGTCCTGGACCACCTGGCGGTCCGCGACCGGGTCCTCGTGGACGTTCCTGCCTCCACGACCCTGGACCTGCCGCACGGGCTCGCCGTCCAGGTCCTGTCACCGGTGATCAGCAACGCGGTACGGGTCGCGCAACACGTCGAGGTGCGGGCCGAGGCGGCGGGCAGCCAGGTCCGGGTCCGGGTCTCGGACGACGGCCCGGGCGTGCCGCCCGCCGCGGTGGCCAGGCTCTTCGAGCCCGGGTTCTCCACCCATCTCAGCAGCGGTCTCGGGCTCCCGCTGGCCCGCCGCGTCGCGCGCAGCGCCGGTGGCGAGGTAGAGCTCTGCACGGGGGCCGCCCCGGTGGGCGCCACCTTCGTCGCAGCGTTCCCGGGCCGGATCGCGCCCCGCACCTGAGTCGCCCCATGGTGCCCGTGGGCAGAGCTCGGCCGGCCCAGCGGCGCGACCGGCGAGCAGTCAGGTAGGCGGCAGGGTGCGACCGCGATCGTGGTCGACACCAGTCACGCCACCAGGAAGGCCCTACCGATGACGTCCTACACCCCCGGTTCCGACCACCTCGCTCGCCAACGAGACCCTGGCGGTACGGCAACCCCCAACGCCGCGCGGACGCTGTTGAACAAGGTCCCCGAGGTCACCGCCCTGTTCTGGGTCGTCAAGATCCTCTCCACCACCGTCGGGGAGACCGCGGCCGACTTCCTTGCCGGCAACCTGGGTCTGGGGCTCAGCGTGACCAGTCTGGTCATGACGGTCCTGCTGGTCGGGGCCCTGGCGATGCAGCTGCGGCGCGACCGGTACGTCCCCTGGGTCTACTGGCTCACCGTGGTCTTGGTGAGCGTCGTCGGCACCCTCGTCTCCGACAACCTCGTCGACAACCTCGGGGTGAGCCTGTGGACGACCACGGGCGTGTTCGCCGTGGCGCTCGCCGCGACCTTCACCGCCTGGTGGGGCTCCGAGCGGACCCTGTCCATCCACTCCATCACCACACATCGTCGCGAGTGGTTCTACTGGGCCGCGATCCTGTGCACCTTCGCCCTCGGCACCTCGGCCGGCGATCTCGTGTCCGAGGGACTCTCGCTCGGGTACCTCACCAGTGCAGGGATCTTCGGTCTCGCCATCGCGCTGGTCAGCGTGGGCTACTGGAAGGGTGGTCTCGACGCCGTGCTGGCCTTCTGGACCGCCTACGTGCTCACCCGCCCGCTGGGCGCGTCCTTGGGCGACTTCCTCACCGCCGGGACGACTGACGGCGGCCTCGGTCTCGGCACCAACGGCACGAGCGCCCTCTTCCTCGTCGTCATCCTGGCCGCGGTCACCTGGTTCACCTACGGTGAACGACGCGATCACCGTGCCGGAGCGAAGGCGACGGCGCTCGTCTGAGACCACCGACCTGATCCTCCATCCTCGACGGCCGCACCCCGGGTTCCACCCTCTCGGGGGTGCGGCCCACGCCCCACCTCGCTGCACCCCGAAGGGGACTGACCGGATGAGAAGTGCCCCCACCCGCTGGACAGCGTCTTCGATCCCGGGCGCCGTCCCGCCGCGGTGCTGTCCAGGCTCGGCGGTGTGGCAGCTGGTCGACCGCCTCGAGAGCTCGCGGAGTCGATGAGCGCCTCCGCACCCGACCCCGCGCCACCCAGGCGGGCCGGGTGGTCGCCCTGGCGGACGGTGGTCGCCTTCGGGACCGTCAGCCTCGCGGGCGACATGGTCTACGAAGGCATGCGCTCGATCGCTGGGCCGTTCCTGGGCAGCCTGGGCGCCTCCGCACTGCTGGTCGGGCTCATCACCGGAGCCGGCGAGGCGATGGCGCTCGTCCTACGGCTGTTCTCCGGTCCGCTCGCGGACCGCACCGGCCGCTACTGGTCGCTCACGATCCTCGGATACGCGATGACCGCCGTCTGCGTTCCCCTGCTCGCGTTGGCACCGTTCGTCGGCAGCGTCGGCCTCGTGCTGGCCGCCGCGCTCATCCTGCTCGAGCGCGCCGGGAAGGCCGTCCGGAGCCCGTCGAAGTCTGCCCTGCTCGCGCGGGTCGCCGTCTCCGTGGGACGGGGCCGCGGGTTCGCCGTGCACAAGGCCCTTGACCAGGTCGGCGCGTTCGCCGGACCCCTCGTGGTCGCCGGGGTCATCGCCCTCGCCGGCGCCCAGTGGCCGGCTTTCGCCGTTCTGGCCGTCCCGGGCGCCGTGTGCATGGTGCTGTTGATCAGGCTCAGGCGCCACGCGGACGAGGCGCAACCCGCGGGCGACGCCCCTGCCGCCCCGGGCGGGCCCGGCGCCGCGTCGGCCCGCGCGAGCACCATCGTCGAGCCGAGTGCCCTGCCCGTCCACTTCTACGCCTTCGCCGCCTCGTGCGCGCTCGGCACGCTGGGGTTGATGACGTTCGGGGTCATCTCCTACCACCTCGTCGACGCCGGACTGGTCGCGACGGCCGTGGTCCCTCTCCTGTACGCCGCGGCGATGGCGACCGAGGCGGTGGCAGCCCTGGTCACCGGGTTCGCCTACGACCGCTGGGGCGCCCCCATCCTGTACACACTGCCCGCCCTCATCATCGTCGTCCCGGCGCTGACCCTTTCCGACACCCTGTCCTTCGTGCTGGCGGGTGTCCTCATCTGGGGTGCCGTAACCGGCGTCCAGGACTCGACGGTCAAAGCCCTTGTGGCCGACCTGGTCCCCCAACGACGACTCGCCACCGCCTACGGCGTCTTCGCGGCGTTCCAAGGTGTCGCGGCACTGGCCGGCGGAACGCTTGCCGGCGGCCTCTACACCGACCACCGCACTCTTCTCATCGCCGTGGTGGCCGTGGCGCAGGTCCTCTCCGCCGGCCTCCTCCTGGTCGCGCTGCGGCGTCGCGACGCGCACACCACGCGCTGACCGCGGCCGCACCGCTCGCACGCGAGGACCGGACTGGGGACCTGCGGGCACAGTTGGGGCTGCCGTCATGCTTCCTTCATGCGGGGGCGGGCAAGGTACGCGGGGTCCGCGGCCCGACCGGCCCTGTGCGTCAAGCTGCTCCTCCTGAGAAGGCGCTGGCCTCGTCCTTGCAGTGCACCTCGGCCAACCACAACCGCCTCTGATCTGCGTCTCCGCATATCAGAGGCGATTGTTTGGTCCGGCTGACAGGATTTGAACCTTGCGACCCCTTGACACTGATCAATCGCTTGGCTCTGTTGTGCTCATTCGAGCGAAAACCGATGCTGACCTGCGAGGACGTCGCCCGGCTCGCATGCGCGAGCGTTGGACGAAGAGGACGTCGTTGGTTCGGTTCCGACTGGGTTTGCGACTAGTAAATGACCATGAGTCAAGGCTGGCAGGGCAGACGGTCGGCTCCTGACCCCGACATCAACCGGTACGGCCTCTCGCATTCGGTTCGGGCTCTCAGGATCGCCGCTCAGAGAACGGGACGGTAAAGGGTGCACGAGCCTCGCATGGAGGGCGACGAGCGCGATGTGCATTGCGCTCGCGGCCACGGCGGTGAGTTAGGGAGGGCACGGTCCAGAATCGCTTCCGGCGGACGAAGCTTAACCAGATACTCATGGCTGGCCCTCGGGACCGTGGCCGTTCGCTCGACCGTCGGGAGGCGGTTGGAGAGATGAGGGCGTCTCGGTGAGGACAGTGAGTGTGCCGTCTGTCTCGAGCACTATGGCGGTCACCTGCGCGAGGTCTGCGTGGCCTCGTCTACGTGCGTATTGGGACAGCTCGTCGGCTGTCACCCGCTCTCGACGCATGGCGTCACACAGGAACCCGTGGCGGTACACCAGCTGTGGTTCGGATTTCACGAGCCGCTCGATGCGCTTGCTGCGCACCGAGGCCCATGCGACGACGTACTGCAAACCGACGAGCAGGGCCAGCGCGAGGACGCCCTCGGCGAGCGCGACCGATGACGACAAGAGAACCGTCGCGAGCGTGGACCCGAGCGCGACCGTCACGACAAAGTCGAAAGCGTTGAGCTTGGCCAGGGTCCGTTTTCCAGATGCGCGAAGCAGCATGATGAGGGCGGCGTAGGCGCAGGTGCCCACGACCAAGACTCTGACCAGGCCAGACCAACCATCGAAGAACATGGATCACCTCGTTCGGGAATGTGGTTCACATCAGTGAAGACGCGAGCATGAAGGACCTCGGTTCATTGTGTGCTCAGTCAGCCACGGCCCGGCGGTACAGGCGGCGGCCGGGGGCCGCGCTCACGCCATGCGCGAGCGTGCTGGCCGCCACGACGAGGGTGCCGACGCCCCACAGACGCGGGTCCGTCACGCCCTCCTCCTCGCTGAACGACAGGTAGAACAACGCGCTCACGCCGATCGGGCCGAACCAACCCAGGAACACCGCATCCCTCAGCCGAAGGCCCAGCGGGCGCGCCAGCGCCAGCAGGACCGGCGGCCGTCGCAGCAGCAGAATCGCGACAGGAAGCACCACTGCCGCCCACCCCAGTTCGCGCCACTGTGCCCAGGGCAGCTGGGTCCCGAGCAGGAGGAACAGCGGAAGGACGAGGTAGCGGTTGACCGCCTCGTCGATAGTGTTCTGTGGTCTGACCTCGTCGTTGGCGACGGCGTAGTTGTAGGCAAGGCTCGCCACGAAGACCGACAGCACGCCGTCGGCGTTTGCGACGCGGGCCAGCCCGAGCACCGCGATCGCGAGGACGAGGGTGAAGACGAGCGTGGAACCCTGGTCCACATCGGAGTGGCTGGCGGCGTAGCTGACTACCCGACCTGCGACCCATCCGGCGACCAGGCCGATCACCACACCGACACCGACCTGGTAGAGGCCCTCGATGGTGGCGTTCCCCCACGACTCCCCCAGGACCAGCGCGATCCCGATCAACACGAGCGGCAGCGCAAGGCCATCGTTGGTGCCGGACTCCGCCGACAGGAGCTGACGGGTACGGCGCGGGAGATGCTTCTCCGCGGGCTTCCCGGTCACCACGCTGGAGGCGAGCACCGGGTCGGTGGGGGTGATGCAGGCGCCGAGGAGCAACGCAAGGGCGATCGGCACGCCGAGCACGAGCCACATGAGGCCCGCGGACAGGGCGGCCATGCCCATCATACCGACCGTCACGAGCAAGGCGGTTGGGTTGAGTATGCCCCGCATCCTCCTCACGGGGTAGCGCAGGCCCACGCCCATCAAGGAGACCGCGAGCAGGACACGAGCAACCTCGGTCATCAGCCGGGGCCGCTGGTCATCCATGACGTGAATCAGTCCCAGCACCTCCGGTCCGACCACCACCCCGAGCACAAGGGCGAGCAGCGGCTCGCTGAACGGGAGATCGCGCACGTTGGTGGACATCGCCGCGAGCACAACCGCGAGCGATCCGACCAGTGCGTATCCCAGGTGCAGCTCGTCCATCAGGTCCTCTCCCCGGTGTCAATCGACTCGTCCCGACCGATCCGGCACATTGAAGGCGCCACGTCGCCCCAAGTAGCGAGCCTCGGGCTGACCGCGTCGGCCGGCGACCCGGTTGTCTGCCACAGATCCACCGGCATGTCGCGGGGCTCGCTGCACCCCGGACGGCCTCGAAACTATCCCAGTGGACACTTTGTTGCGGGCCACCCGTCGCTGCCCTCACGGGAGTCAGACCGCGGTGCATCATTCGCTACATCAGCCACGGGATGATCTGTCCGTCCGGGAGCCCGATCGCCTCCTCGGCGGGCGCGGCTTCGATCGCATCCATGAAGGCGTCGAGGCCATGGGCGAGAGCACGCTGCTCGTCGGGGCCCATACGAGACATGACGTTGTCGATGAGCCGTCGGCGGGCCCGCATCAGCTCCGCCACGAACCGAACACCGTCAGCGGTCAGTCCCAGCACGGCGCTACGCCCGTCCTGCGGGTCGGGTGCCCGCAGTACCCGGCCCGTGGCGACGAGCTGGTCGCAGGTACGGCTCGCATTCGAGGCGTTGACGGCAAGGTACTGCGCGATAGTGGTGAGGTTCATCGGCCCCCGCGTGTTGAGCACCACCAGCACCCGCAACTGCGGGACCGTGATCTGGTCTGCGACGTCGCTGAGGGTGCGGGCAACGACTGCGGTCATGGTCCGCGAGACGGCCAGCATCGCTTCGGTGGCTCGGGCCTGTTCCTCGTTCATGTCGTCGCTCACAGCTGCTGTCGTACGCCGGGCTCGGTCGCTACCTTCTCGACCTGGTCGGCCAGTCGTCCGTCGACGGCCCTCTTGCTCGCGCCGGTGCGCCCGAGCGGGAGCACCGTGCGGGACTCGCTCCCCTCGAGCTCGAGGGCCAGGGCGGCGTAGCCGCTGAGGACGGCCAAGGCGATGCCGACCCAGCCGGCGGCGTGCATCCAGGTGGTCCCGCCGTCGATCTCGGCGATGCCGGTCACCGCGAAGCGGGTGGCGCTGGTGAGGATGACCAGGGCGGGGATCGCCTTGTGGCGGGCGGCAGCGGCGGGGACCAACAAGCAGGCTGCCGAAATGAGGAGGATGACGCCGAGTCCTTCGCTGGCGGCACCGGGTGGGGAGCTAAGGGTGGCCAGGCAGGCTGCGGCCCAGGTGCCCGAGAGGATGCCCATGCCGGGGGACTGTCCGAACAACGGTGTAAGTGGCTCGACACGCTGACCTGCTGGTTGGCGAGATGGAGTCACGATGACCGAAACACTGGGTTCTGTGAGCCCACCGGAAGATGTGGCGGTGTCACCGCCGGACGTTGCGCAAGACGATGTCCATGGGATCGAGGGGTCTGCCCACCCATCCGTTGAGGAACTCGAGATCGCTCGCGAGCTGGTCCGCACCGCGCGGGCTCGTGGAGTCGCGCTGACCGGCCCTGATGGCATGTTGAAGGTCTTGACCAAGACGGTGATCGAGACCGCGCTGGAAGAGGAGATGTCTGAGCATCTGGGCTACGACAAGCACGAGGTCGCCGGCCGCAACAGCGGGAACTCCCGCAACGGGGCCAGGACCAAGACGGTCCTGACCGACAACGTCGGGCCGATCGAGATCGCCGTCCCGCGTGATCGTGAGGGCACCTTCGACCCGGTGATCGTGGCCAAGCGCCAGCGACGCCTGGGCGACGTCGACACGATCGTGTTGTCGCTGGCCGCCAAGGGTCTGACCACCGGCGAGATCAGCGCCCACTTCGCCGAGATCTACGGGGCGTCGTTGTCGAAGGACACGATCTCGAGGATCACCGACAAGGTTGTGGCCGAGATGGCCGAGTGGACCTCGCGGCCACTGGAGAAGGTCTACGCCGCGGTGTTCATCGACGCGATCTACGTGAAAATCCGCGACGGTCAGGTCGGCAACCGCCCGATCTATGCCGCCATCGGTGTCGACCTGGCCGGTCACAAGGACATCCTCGGCATCTGGGCGGGCACCGGTGGCGGGGAGTCAGCGAAGTTCTGGCTCCAGGTGTTGACCGAGCTGAAGAACCGCGGCGTGGAGGACATCTTCATTGTCATCTGCGACGGCCTCAAGGGCCTGCCCGACTCCGTCGGGGCCGTCTACGGCCAAGCGATCGTGCAGACCTGCGTGATCCACCTGATCCGCAACACCTTCCGCTACGCCTCGAAGAAGTACTGGGGACAGATCGCCACGGACCTCAAGCCCATCTATGGGGCACCGACACGGGAGGCGGCCTGGCGGGCGTTCGAGGAGTTCGACGAGAAATGGGGCAAGCCCTACCCCGCGATCAGTGGCCTGTGGCGCTCGGCGTGGGAGCAGTTCACCCCGTTCCTCGACTACGACGCCGAGATATTCGCAGGAGAGTCCCAGGGAGTGGTGGGGTTTGAGGGACCAGCGCCGAGGCGTCAGCACGTAGGCGGCCATCGGCGGGATCTTCGGTGTGTACGGCCAAGCACTCACCGAAAGAGGTCCACCGATGGCCTTGCCCCAGTCTGCCCTGTCCGAGCTCCTCGAGGCCTTCCGCGCCGGCGATGGCGTCGATCTCGTTCGTGACGCAGTCCGCGTCGCACTGCAGGAACTGATCGAGCTCGAAGCAACCGAACGCATCGGCGCCGCGGCCTATGAGCGCACCGAGGACCGCACAGCCGAGCGCAACGGCCACCGGCCCAGAGTGCTGACCACGAAGGCCGGTGACGTCGAGCTGCGGATCCCGAAGCTGCGCAAGGGCTCCTTCCTGCCGATCATCCTCGAGCCGCGGCGCCGCATCGACCAGGCCCTGTACGCGGTAGTGATGGAGGCCTACGTCCACGGCATCTCGACCCGCTCGGTCGATGACCTGGTCGAAGCGATGGGCGGCACGGGGGTCTCCAAGTCCGAGGTCTCCCGGATCTGCGCCGGCCTCGATGAGAGCGTCGGCGCGTTCCGCACCCGGGGCCTGGATCACGTCGAGTTCCCCTACATCTACCTCGACGCGACCTACCTTCATGTGCGCAACGCACCCGGCAAAGGCGGCCAGGTCGACTCGACGGCCGTGGTCGTCGCTACCGGTGTCACCGCTACCGGTGAGCGCGAGATCCTCGGCCTGGACGTCGGCGACTCCGAGGACGAGGTCTTCTGGCGCGCATTCCTGCTCAGCTTGAAACAACGCGGCCTGGGCGGGGTGAAGCTCGTGATCTCAGACCAGCACTCCGGCCTGGTCAAAGCCCTCGGGCGGGCCTCTCAGGGCATCGCGCACCAGCGCTGCCGGGTCCACTTCGCACGCAACCTGCTGGCCCACGTGCCGAAGGGACAGGCCGACTACGTCGCCGCGGCGTTCCGGATGATCTTCGCCCAACCCACCGCCGGGGACGTCCATGCCGCGTGGGACAAGACCCGCGATGAGCTCGCCGCCCGGTTCCCCAAGCTCGGCCCAGTCATGGACGCCGCGAAGGCCGAGGTGCTGGCCTTCACCGTCTTCCCCCGTGAGCACTGGCGCAAGATCTGGTCCACCAACCCACTCGAGCGGCTCAACAAGGAGATCAAGCGCCGCTCACGGGTCGTGGGCATCTTCCCCAACGCCGCCGCGGTCATCCGACTCGTCGGCGCAGTCCTCATCGACATCCACGACGAGTGGATCGCCGGCGACCGGCGCTACCTGTCCGAGGGATCGATGGCCAAGCTCTACGAGACCAGCGATACTGAACCCGTCGCTGCCATCGAGAGCAGCGACGCGTAGGCACCGAGGATCACCTCAAAGCCCACCACCCCGCGGGGCTCCGTCGGGCGCTCGGTCGCTAGCGGCCAGGAACGTGGCCCGCCACTCGGTCAGCCAGTCGCCAAAGCTGCGGCTGGCGTCGCGCACCGGTGCACCCAGCGCGACGCGTTCCTGCGCCGCGTGGGCCTTGGCCCGCGCCTCGGCCTGGGTACGGCCGTAGAAGTACACCCTCCGGGTCGACCCGTCGGGGTTCTCCACAGTGAGGGTGACGTTGTAGCGCCCGTCGGCGCGCTTGGTTCGTCTGCTTGCCATGGTTCCTCCGGTTCGTACACCGAAGGCCTGGGAGCCCGCTTCGCCGATCACATCCTGACTAAGTCGCGTTGTCAAAGATGTTGTCAAACCCGTCTCCGACGGTCAGAGGCACCTCCCCCTCGAGGAGGAAAGTGCCTCTGACCTGGTGCAACTGTGTCGGGCTGACAGGATTTGAACCTGCGACCCCTTGACCCCCAGTCAAGTGCGCTACCAAGCTGCGCCACAGCCCGAAGTCCCGCCACGTCACGCGAGTGACTGGCGGAACGGTCGGGACACTACCGCAGCGCGGGGCGCCCGCCGAACCCGGGCCCGGCGTGGCCGTCGACCAGAGTTGTGTGCCGCTCGGCTCACCGGAAGTCGCGCGAGGACTGGCGCTCCTGGAGCGCCTTGCCGGCGCCGGCCACCACGGCGTCCAGCGCGGTGACCCGGTCGGCGACCAGGTTGATCGTGCCGTCGGTGCGCTCGAGCATCCCGCGCACCACGACCGCGACCCGGTGCCGCGCGGCCTGGCGGTGCACCTTCATCACCCCGACCGAGCAGACCACGTTGAGCATGCCGGTCTCGTCCTCGACGTTGAGGAAGGTGATCCCCCCGGCGGTGCCCGGGCGCTGGCGATGGGTGATCAGGCCGCCCACGTGCACCCGACGGCCGTGCTCGACCCGGGCGAGGTCGGACACGGCCAGGATCCCGGCGGCGCGCAGCTGCTCACGCAGGTGCTCGACCGGGTGCCGCTCGGTGGAGACGCCGGTGGCCCAGAGGTCGGCCAGCGTCTCCTCCACCTCCCCCATCCCCGGCAGCGCCGGCGCCGCGGGCGCGGGGGTCACCCCGGCCACGTGGTCGGGGCTCTCGGCGAACCCGGCGCTCCACAGCGCCTGGCGGCGGTCCAGGCCGAAGGACTCGAAGGCGCCCGCGGTGGCCAGCGCCTCCAGCTGCGCGGCGGTCAGGTCCGCGCGGCGCGAGAGGTCGGTGACGTCGACGTACGGCGCCTGCTCGCGGGCGGCCACGATGCGCCGGGCGACGTCCGGGCCGATCCCGCGCACCGAGTCCAGGCCCATCCGGCAGGCCAGCCGTCCGTCGCGGCGGTGGGTCCGGGTCGGGTCCGGGGCGTCGTCGCGGAACTCCGCGCGCGGGTACGACGGGTGGCAGCACCCCGCCAGCCCGGTCACCTCCGCCTGCCCGCCCAGCGGCCCCTCGACGGCCTCGAGGCCCGCCTGCACGCCCGAGCGCAGCAGGTCGGGCCGGCGTACCTGCACCCCGTGCCGCCGCGCGTCGCCGACCAGCGACTGCGGGGAGTAGAAGCCCATCGGCTGGGCACGCAGCAGCCCGGCCAGGAACGCCGCCGGGTAGTGCAGCTTGAACCACGACGAGGCGTAGACCAGCAGCGCGAAGCTGAGCGCGTGCGACTCGGCGAAGCCGAAGTTGGCGAAGGAGAGGATCTGGACGTAGATCGCGTCGGCCTTCTCCCCCACCAGCCCCCGTCGCGCCATCCCGGCGTAGAGCTTCTCCTTGATGCTCTCGATCCGCTCGACCCCCCGCTTGGAGCCCATCGCGCGGCGCAGCAGGTCGGCGTCGTCGCGGGTGCAGTCCCCCAGCGCCACCGCCATCGCCATCAGCTGCTCCTGGAACAGCGGCACCCCCTTGGTCCGCTCCAGGACCGGCACCAGCTCGGGGTGGTCGTAGACGACCTCCTCGCGCCCGGTGACCCGACGGATGTACGGGTGCACCGCGCCGCCCTGGATCGGCCCCGGCCGGATCAGCGCGATGTCGATCGCCAGGTCGTAGAACTCGCGCGGACGCAGCCGCGGCAGGGTGCCGATCTGGGCGCGGCTCTCCACCTGGAAGACCCCGATCGAGTCGGCCCGGCAGAGCATGTCGTAGACCGCCGGCTCCTCCTTGGGCATCGTGGCCAGCGTCCAGCGCTCCCCGAGGTGCTCGGCGACCATCCGCATCATGTGGTCCAGCGCCCCGAGCATGCCCAGGCCGAGCAGGTCGAACTTGACCAGCCCCATCGTCTCGCAGCCGTCCTTGTCCCACTGCAGGACCGTGCGTGCCTCCATCGAGGCCCGCTCGATCGGGCAGACCTCCCCGATCGGGCGCTCGGTGAGCACCATGCCCCCGGAGTGGATGCCCAGGTGGCGGGGGGCGCCGAGCATCTCCTCGGCCAGGGAGACCACCGGGTCGGGGATCGAGTGCACCCGGTCGTCCGGACCGCTGCCGGCGCCCTCGACCACGCTGGACCACCCGTCGATCTGCTTGGACCAGGCGTCCTGCTGCCCCGGGGAGTAGCCCAGCGCCTTCGCGGCGTCCCGCACCGCCATCCGCGGACGGTAGGTGATCACGTTGGCGACCTGGGCTGCGTTGCGGCGACCGTAGGTCTCGTAGACCCACTGGATGACCTCCTCGCGGCGGTCGGAGTCGAAGTCCACGTCGATGTCGGGCTCCTCGTCGCGGTGCCGCGAGATGAACCGCTCGAAGGGCAGCCGGTAGAAGACGGCGTCGACGGCGGTGATCCCGAGCGCGTAGCAGACCGCCGAGCTGGCGGCCGAGCCCCGGCCCTGGCAGAGGATCCCCTGGCTGCGGGCGAAGTCGACGATGTCGTGCACGATCACGAAGTACCCGGCGAAGTCCTTCTCCTCGATCACCTGCAGCTCGTGCTCCATCCGCTCGCGGGCCTGCGCGGCGTGCGGGGTGCGGGCGTAGCGCTCGGCGAAGCCGCGCTCGGCGATCACCCGCAGCCAGCTGGCCGGGGTGTGCCCCGCGGGGATCCGGTGCTTGGGCAGCCGCGGCGACGCGGCGCGCAGGTCGAAGGCCAGCTCGCGGGCCAGGGTGACGGTGCGGGCCAGCGCCGCGGGGTGCCGCGGCAGGGCCCGGGCGACCTCGTCGCCGCTGCGCAGGTGCCCCCCGCCGGACAGGTCCAGCCAGCCGTCCATGTCGGCCAGGCTGCGCCGGGCGCGGACGGCCGCCATCGCCGCGGCCAGCCGCGCCTGGCCCGGACCGGCGTGGTGCACGTTGCCGGTGGCGACGACGTCGAGGCCGTGGTCGGCGGCCAGCGCGGCCAGCAGGTCCTCGGTGGCGTCGGCGCCGGGGGCGGGACGGGCGCTGAGCTCGACCAGCACGTGCTCGAGGCCGAAGCGCGCGGTCAGCGCGTCCAGGGCCTCGGCGGCCGCCCGGGGTCCGCCGGCGGCCAGGGCCTGGCGCACGCTGCCCTTGCGACAGCCGGTCAGCACCGCCCAGTGCCCCCGGCCGCGCTCGGCCAGCTCGTCGAGGTCGTGGACCGGCTTGCCCTTCTCGTCACCGCGCAGGTGCGCCTCGGTCATCGCCGCGGCGAGGCGGTGGTAGCCCTCGACGCCCCGGGCCAGGACCAGCAGGTGCTGGCCCTCGGGGTCGGCGACCCCGTTCTGCGGCCCGCTGAGCCCCAGCGACAGCTCCGCGCCGTAGACCGTGCGCAGGCCGTGGACGGCGGCGGCCTCGGCGAACAGCGGGGCGCCGTGGAACCCGTCGTGGTCGGTCAGCGCCAGCCCCTCCAGGCCCAGCCGCGCCGCCTCGGCGACCAGGTCGCCCGGCGAGCTGGCCCCGTCGAGGAAGCTGTAGTGGCTGTGGCAGTGCAGCTCGGCGTACGGCGTGCCGCCGCTCGGGCGCGCGACCGGCGTCGTCGACGGGCGGGCCGCCTTGCGCCGCGAGATCGGGGCGTCCTCGGCGCCCGGGCGGGCCGAGAGCCGTCGCTCGAGCTCGTGCCAGGGCAGCTCGGGGTTGTTCCAGCCCATCAGTCGCCGCCCATCAGTCGTACCCCGCCTCGACCCGCCAGCCCGCGGACCCGCAGACCAGCAGCCAGGCCCGGCCGTCCACCCCGACGACCTGGAAGCGCGCCGACGGGCCCGGGGCGGCGCCGCCGTCCCACCAGGACTCGTCGACCGGCCAGGGGCCGGCCCACGCCGCGACCGGCTGCCACGGCAGCTGCTCCGGTCCGGTGGTGGCGCCGCCGAGGCGGAAGCGGGACGGCTCGGCGGAGACCACGCCCCGGTCGGTCACCGCGACGGACCGCCCGCCCTCGTCGACGACCTCGGCGCCCGGCGGGGCCGCGAACACCCGCACCGGGGGCGGCCCGGGCACCCGGCCCGGCCAGGGCCGCTCGACCGGGCGCAGCCCCACCGCGCGCTCCCCCCACGACACGGTGGCCTGCCGGGCCGCCGGGGACCGTCCGCCCTGGCGCACCGGGCGGCGTACGGCGTCGAAGCCGACCAGGGCCTGCACCCGCGCCACGCCCCGCTCGACCTGGTCGTCGGCGCTGCCGCCCCACAGCCCCTCGGCGTGGGCGGCGGTGGGCTCGACGGTCTCGGGCACGAAGCGGACCAGCCCCACCGGCGCGGTCATCGCCCCCGCGTCGCGGCCCGGGCGCAGCCCGCTGGTGGCCCGCGACTGCAGCTGCCAGTGCACCCGGTCGACGAGGTCGCGGGAGGAGAAGTGGCGTGGGTGCAGCCAGGCCCGCGAGGACGCCACGACACCGTCCTGCTCGGCCTCGACGCGCACCTCGGTGGCCACCAGGCCGCGCTCGGCCAGCCCGGTCACGAACCGCTCGGCGGTGGTGCGGACGCTGAAGCAGATGGCCTCGACGGAGTCCAGGGGCGGCTCGAAGGGCACCTCGGTGGCCAGCTCGGGCGGCGGGGTCCGGGCCGCGACCAGGCTCGGGTCCTCGCCGCGGACCCGTCGCCACACGTCGCCGCCGTAGCGGCCGAAGCGCTGGCGCACCGCCTCGCCGGGCAGGTCGGCGAGGTCGCCGAGGGTGCGCAGGCCCAGCCGACGCAGCAGGCTGACCGCCTCGCGGCCGGCCGGGCCGTCGCCCTCGAGCACCGCGACCGGCAGCCCGCGCAGGAAGGCGCCGGACCCGCCGGGGGGCACCACCCGGCAGCCCTGGACCTCCGCGGCCCGGGCGGCCTGCTCGGCGGTGAACAGGTCGTCGGCCACGCCGACCCGGCAGTCCCAGACGCCCTGGTCGACCAGGCACTCCGCGACCACGGCGGCGGCCGACTCCTCGCCGCCGAAGTAGCGTCCCGGCGCCCGGACGGCCAGCAGGCCCGGACGCATCGGGGAGACCCCGGGACGCAGCGCCTCGACCGCGGCCAGGACCGGCTCGAAGGTGCGCACGTCGCGGTCGGGGTTGGCCTCGAGCAGCACCAGCTCGGGGCAGCGCGCCTGGGCGTCACGGCGGCGCTGGCCGCGGCGCACCGACTCCGCGCGGGCCGGGCCGTTGCAGACCTCGACCGCGCCGGCGTGCAGCACCGCCGCCGGGGCCGCGGTGGGCCGACCGGCCTCGACCAGCGCGGCCACGACCGGCCAGTCGGGGCACCACACGACCAGGACCCGGGCGCTCATCCCGCCGCCCCCGCGGCCGCCCACCGGGTCGGTCGACCGACCCGCCGCTCACGCTCCGGGCCGACCAGCTCCAGCGCCGACCGCTCCCCGGGGAAGAGCACGTCGGCGCGTGCCGGGGGTGCGGTGCCCCGGCGCACGGCCAGGGTCGCCCGGCGCTGCCGCAGCACCCCGCGGCCCTGGTCGGGGCCGGTCCAGCGCACCTGCTCCAGGGAGAGCCGGGCGTCGCAGCGCGGCCACTCCCCCCAGACCACCAGCGCGGCCGAGCGGGTGCGCAGCCGGGCCTCGATCCGTCCGGCCGACGTCGCGTCGACTGCCAGCGGAGGGCGGAGCACGACCACGCGGAGCACGTCGACCAGGGCCGCGGTGACCTCGCGCCAGTGCTCGCCGGGCTCGGGGACCAGGACCGTACGGCTCAGGTCGACGCCCAGCTCCTCGGCCGCCTCGGCGCCGAAGTCGCCCCACCCGGCGAAGCCGACCCACTCCCCGGCCTGCGACGCCCCGGCCGCCAGGGCCAGCGCGAGCGAGGCGGAGTCCACGCCGTACGACCCCCCGGCCCGCAGCCCGAGCACGCTCGCCACGGCGGGGTGGGTGGGCAGCGGCAGCCGCGCCGGGGCGCCCTCGAGCGCCGAGACCCGCTCGCGCAGCTGGTCGAGGACCGGGCGCGCGGGGTCGAGGGCGACGGTTGCGGACACCCCCCGATCATCGAACACATGTTCGAACGGGTCAAGCGGTGCAGGTCAGCCGCCCGCGGTCCACGTCCACCCCGGCAGGCCCGGAGCGGGTGTCGTGAAGACCCCGCAAGGGGAGCATAGAACGGCGCCGGCTGCAGCGTTCTTCACCTCCCGACCCACCTGGGACGTTCCGCCCCGGCACGGTCCGCCCGTGTCCTAGGCTCTCGCCGGCCCGCGTCGCACCAGCGCCGCCCCCTCCCACGTCAAGGACCACCGTGAGCGACCAGAACCCCACCCAGCCCCGGCACGCCGAGCGGGACGTCATCGCGCCCCACCCGGCCTACGGGACCCCGCAGGCCCAGCCGCCCGCCACCACGCCGGGCTACCAGCAGGGCTACCCCCAGGGCTACCAGCAGGGCTACCCCCAGGGCTACCAGCAGGGCTACCCCCAGGGCGGGCAGCTCCAGGGCTACGGCCAGCCCCAGCACGCCCCCGTCGGGAAGATCCGCAGCACGGGTGTGTGCATCCTGCTCGCGGTCGTCACCTTCGGCATCTACCAGCTCGTCTGGTTCTACTCGGTGCACAGCGAGATGAAGCGCCACTCCGGCAACGGCGTCGACGGCGGCATCGCGCTGCTGCTGGCCCTGTTCGTCGGCATCGCCGTGCCCTTCGTGACCTCCTCGGAGGTCGGGGGCCTCTACGAGCGCCGCGGGCAGCGGCCGCCGGTCTCCGGAGCCACCGGTCTCTGGTACTTCCCGGGGATGTTCATCCTGGTCGGTCCCCTGGTGTGGTTCATCAAGACCAACGGCGCGCTGAACTCCTACTGGCGCACCCAGGGCGCGGTCTGAGCCTCGCGCGGTCGAGCCCCGGGGCTCGACCGCGTCAGCGGCGCTTGCGCTTCTCGCGCACCCGCTGCTGCAGGATGATCGGCGTCCCGACGAACCCGAACTCCTCGCGCAGCCGACGCTCGATGTAGCGCTCGTAGCCCTGGTCGAGCTTGCCGCTGGTGAACAGCACGAACATCGGCGGGGCCGAGCCGGCCTGGGTGCCGAACATGATCTTCGGCTGCTTGCCGCTGCGCACGGGGTGCGGGTTCTCCGCGACCAGCCGGCCCAGGAAGGCGTTGAGCTGCCCGGTGGTGATCCGGGTCTCCCAGCCCTCGATGGCCTTGTCGATG
This sequence comes from uncultured Actinomycetota bacterium, assembly GCA_963781475.1. Lineage (GTDB taxonomy): Bacteria > Actinomycetota > Actinomycetes > Propionibacteriales > Nocardioidaceae > Nocardioides. The sequence continues at coordinate 268,006 of CAWAGJ010000008.1, forward strand.
GCCGGGACCAGCTTGTCGATGTGCCAGCCGGTACGCGCGGTGATGTTGACCCGCGGCGCCCACTGCACCTGGACCAGGTCGCGCTCGATCTCGCGCTTGAGGAAGTGGCGGCGCTCCTCGTCGACCAGGTCCCACTTGTTGAAGGCCAGGACCAGGGCGCGGCCGGACTCCCGCACGGTCTGCAGGATCCGTACGTCCTGCTCCGAGAGCGGCTGCTCGGCGTCGATCACCAGCACGGCCACCTCGGCGCGGTCGATGGCCTGGCTGGTGCGCAGCGAGGCGTAGTACTCGTGGCCCGAGGACTCCTTGACGCGCTTGCGGATGCCGGCGGTGTCGATGAAGCGCCACAGCCGTCCGCCGAGCTCGACCAGCTCGTCGACGGGGTCGACCGTGGTGCCGGCGACGCTGTCGACCACCACCCGGTCCTCCTGGGCGAGCTTGTTGAGCAGCGAGGACTTGCCGACGTTGGGCTTGCCGACGATCGCGATCCGGCGGGGGCCGCCGGGCTCGGGGTCGCGCTCGGGCGGGGTCTCGGGCAGCGCGGCGAGGACGGCGTCGAGCAGGTCGCCGGACCCGCGTCCGTGCAGCGCGGAGACCACGTGCGGCTCCCCCAGCCCGAGGTTCCACAACCCGGCGGCCTCGGTCTCGGCGCGCATGTCGTCGACCTTGTTGGCGGCCAGGACGATCGGCTTGCCCGAGCGGCGCAGGACCTTGACCACCTCCTCGTCGTGGTCGGTGATCCCGATCGTGGCGTCCACGACGAACATCACCGCGTCGGCCAGGCTCACCGCGACCTCGGCCTGCGCGGCGATCCGCTGGGCGAGGCCGCGGGCGTCGGGGTCCCAGCCGCCGGTGTCGACGAGGGTGAAGGCGCGCCCGGCCCAGTCCGCGTCGTAGGAGACACGGTCACGGGTGACGCCGGGGACGTCCTCGACGACGGCCTCGCGGCGCCCGAGGATCCGGTTGACCAGGGTCGACTTGCCCACGTTCGGGCGTCCGACGACGGCCAGGATCGGCAGGGGTCCCAGGGGGCCCTCGCCGTCGAACCCGTCGGTGTCGAACTCGGGCTGGCCGTCCCCGTGGTCCTGGGGGTCGTGCTCGCTCATCGGGAATGCTCCGTGACTCCGCCGCCCGGCTCGGGTTCGAGCTCCCCGGCGGGCAGGGGCCCGGGGAGGGTTCGGCCCAGGTGGGCCAGTGCGTCGGTCTGGTGGTCCAGCATGCGTCGCCGCAGCGTGGTGGAGCAGGCGGCGACCAGCTCGCGGGTGCGCGGCCAGTCCACCCGCCCCAGGTCGAGCGGCTCGCCGAAGGCGAGGTCGAGGCGGGCTCCGCGGGCGGGGACGCTGTCGGTGTGGCCGCCGGGCTCGCGGGTGCCGACGACGGTGAACGGCACGACGGGGGCACCGGTGACCAGGGCGAGGTACGCGGCGCCGCGGTGGAAGCGGTCCAGCGACCCGTCCCCGCGTACTCCCTCGGGGAAGACCCCGAGCACGCCGTCGTCGCGCAGCACCCGCAGGCCCCGGCGTACCGCGGCCGGGTCGTGCACGAACCGGTCGACCGGGATCTGCCCGGCGGCGCGCAGGAAGCGGCCGAGGCCGCCGTCGAACACCTCGGTCTTGGTCAGCACGTGCACCGGTCGTGGTGCGTGGGCCGCCAGCAGCGGGCCGTCCATCAGCCCGACGTGGTTGCCGGCCAGGACGACCGGCCCGGTCGCCGGGACGTGACCGGCACCGTGCACCCGCACGTCCCAGCGACGCCGTACCAGCCACCGCGACGGCGGCCGCCCGCCGTGCAGCAGCCAGCGGGAGGGGTGCGCGACGGTGTCGGTGCGGGGCGGCAGCCGGTGGTGCGGCTCGCGGGCGGTGACGACCGACCTCACGTCGAGGTCCGGGACGGGAGGTCGCGCACGAGGCCCAGGACGAGGTCGACGACCTCCTCGAGGGTGTGCGGGGTGGTGTCCACCTCGACCGCGCCGTCGGCGCGGCGCAGCGGGGCGGTACGGCGCCCGGAGTCGATCCGGTCCCGCTCGCGCAGCACCTGCTCGGTCGCGGCGGCGTCGACGCCGCCCTCCTCGGCGGTGCGGCGGGACGCCCGCGCCGACGGGTCCGCGGTGACGTAGAGCTTCAGCGCGGCCTGCGGCCACACCACCGAGCCGATGTCGCGGCCCTCGACGACGATCCCGCCGTCGCCGATCACCTCGCGCTGGAGCGCCAGGAGCCGGGCACGGACCTCGGGGACGGTGCTGACCGGGGAGACCGCGGCGGTCACCTCGGGGGTGCGTACGGCGGTCGCCGCGTCCTGCCCGTCGACGGTGATCGTCGGGTCGCGCGGGTCGGTGCCGGAGACGACGACGGGGTCGCCGGCGCGCGCGGCGACGGCCCCGGCGTCGTGCACGTCGACGCCGTGGCGCAGCATCCACCAGGTGATCGCGCGGAACTGGGCGCCGGTGTCGAGGTAGCGCAGCCCGAGCCGGTGCGCGACCTCGCGCGAGGTGCTCGACTTGCCCGACCCGGAGGTGCCGTCGACGGCCACCACCAGGTGGGGGGACGGTGCGGCGGTCCCTGCCTGGTCGGCGGGGGCGGCGGGTCGGGGGGCGCTGCTCACGGCAGGTCAGCCTACCGGTGGGTGAGCCAACCCCTCGATTCGAGCGACTCCCGCAGGTGCTCGGCCCCGACCTCCTCGACCACCAGCTCGACCAGCCCGACCGGGCGGCCGGGGTCGTGGTCGATGCGGACGTCCTCGATGTTGACCCCGCTGCGCCCGGCGTCGGCGAACAGGCGCGCCAGCTCGCCGGGGTGGTCGGGCACCGAGACGTGCACGGTGCGCACCGGCCGGGCCGGGCCGCCGTGCTTGCCCGGGATGGCGCGGGTGCCGGCGGCCCCGCGGCCGAGGACCTCCTCCAGGCCGGGGCGGTCCGCCCCGGCGACGGCGGCGATCACCCGGTCCAGGTCGGCGCGGACCTCGCCGAGCAGGGCCACCACCGCGTCGGCGTTGGCGCTGACGATCTGGCCGTACAGCGCGGGGTCGCCGGCCGCGACGCGCGTCACGTCGCGCACGCCCTGCCCGGACAGCGCCAGGTGCGAGCCCGGCGCGTCGGCCAGCCGCGCGGCGACCACCGAGGCCAGCAGGTGCGGCACGTGGGAGGTGCGGGCGACGGCCTGGTCGTGCTCGTCGGGCGTCAGCCGTACCGGGACCCCGCCGCAGAGCAGCGCGAGGGCCTCGACCACCGCGGTCGCGTCGGCGTCCGCGGAGGGGTGCGGCGCGACCGCCCAGGGCCGGCCGTCGAAGAGCGCGGCGGTCGCGGCCAGCGGCCCCGACCGCTCGCTGCCGGCCATGGGGTGGCCCCCGACGTAGCGCGCCAGCCCGGGGTGCCCGGCCAGGGCGTGCAGCGGGCCGGACTTCACGCTGCCGACGTCGGTCACCACCGCGCCCGGCGCGTCGCCGACCCGGTCCAGGGCCCGGCCGACCTCGGCGGCGAGGTGGTCCGGCGGCACGGCCACGACCACCAGCGCGGGCGCGTCGTCGTCCCGCACGGCACGCCCGGCGCCCAGGCCCGACGCGGTGCGGACGTGGTCGACGTCGACGTCGCGCAGCAGCACCTCCAGGCCGGCCCGGCGGCAGGCCAGCCCGATCGAGGCCCCCAGCAGGCCGACCCCCACGACCTCGACGGGCCCGGGCACCCCGGCGACCACCGGCGCGGGCGCGGGTCCGCCGACGCCGGCGGCCTCACTCATCGGGGACGGAACGTACCCGGGTCAGGTCGCGGCGCAGGGCCGCGGCGCCGTGCAGGTAGACGTGGGTCAGGTCCGCGCGCGCCAGGTCGGTCTCGACGTGGGCCATCATCCGCACCACGCGCGGCATCGACCGCTCGATCTCGAGCTCGCGCGCGCACAGCAGCGGGACGTCGGAGAAGCCGAGCTGGCGGGCGGCGTACGCCGGGAACTCGCTGACCAGGTCGGCGGTGGCGGTGAAGATGATGGAGATGAAGTCGTCGACCTCGAGGTCGTTGGCGGCCATCACGTCGCGCACCATCTCCTCGACCCGCTCGAGCAGGTGCTCGCGCACGTCCTCCTCGAGCTGCGTGGCCCCCCGGACCGCCCTGACCGACACCGTGCCTCCTGCGCTCGCCACCACCTGGACGGGACCCAGGCTAGCGAGGGCCGCTGCCGGGGACCGCCGGGCGTCCCGGGCCGGCGCCTCAGGAGGGGCGGTAGGTCCCGAGCGACCAGTGGTTGCCCTCGGGGTCGGTCACGGTGCCGCCGGCGCCTCCGTACCCCTTGTCCTCGACGGCCACCACCTCGGTGCCGCCGGCCGCGAGCGCCGCCGCCATCACCGCCGCCGGGTCCGCGCAGACGAGGTACGCCGACCCGTTGCCGCCCGGCTGGGCGTCCCGGGCCGACCCCACCATCAGCCCGCCCGTGACGCCGTCGCCTCCTGACCAGGTCCACTCGGAGTGCTGCACGACCGACGGGTCGGTGTCGTCGCGGTAGGTGGCGTGCTCGACGAACCCGACCGCGCGCAGCCACCCGAACATCGAGTCCGCGTCGCGCAGGGTCAGGGAGTGCCAGAGGCCGATGTCGCGGGTCGTCATGGGTCCACCCTCACCCGGGAGCGGCCACCGCGTCTTGGACGTTCGGGAGCTCCTCGCGCCGCCACACCGACGGGGTGCACCCGGCGAGGGCGAGCCACTCCCGGGTCAGGTGCGACTGGTCGGCGTAGCCGGCACGAGCCGCCACGTCCCCCAGCGTGCCCGGTGACGCGCCCCGCAGGACGGCGTGCGCACGTTCGAACCGGGCGATCCGCGTGATCGTCCGCGGGGTCAGGCCCGTCTCGCAACGCACGAGCGTGCCGAGGTGGCGCCGTCCGTAGCCGACCTGGTCGGCCGACTCCTGCACGCCGGCGCCGCGGGTCAGCAGCGCCAGCGACCGGCCGACCTCGGCGCGCACCGTGGCCGCGGCGTCCTCGTCGAGGGCGTCGAGCAGGGCCGCCAGCACCGCGGGAGCCGCGGTGGTCACGTCGTCGGCGTCGTGCACCAGTGCGGGGAGCCGCTGGAGACGACCGACCTCCTCGAGCGTGAGGATCTCGCCGGCGAGCGCGGCCGCCGGCACGCCGAGCAGGGCGCGCGCCCCGCTCACGGTGAGCGAGAGCTGCAGCCCGCGCTGGCGCCGGCCGTGACGGATCGCGGCAGGAACGTCGTGGAGGCCGGAGACCACCGACCAGCGCGCCGGCCCGGGGCCCGCCCCGGACCACCCCACGAGGACCGGCTCACCCACCGGCAGGACGAGGGTCAGCGAGGTCGACGGCAGACCACGGTGCACCCCCGGCTCGCCGACGCCGTCGTAGGCGACCAGGCCCGAGACGTAGGGGCGCAGCAGCCCCGGCAGCGGCTGGGGGCCCAGGCGCGGTGCGCTCATCCTGCGACGCTAGTCGTCCCGCCCCGCACCGTCACCGTCGAGCGCGTCCAGCTCGGCCAGGGCCTGCTCCCAGCGCCCGCGGCGCTCGTCGTCGGACTGCTCCCACCACGGCGTGCCGCGCTCCCCCAGGCCGTGCTTGGCCAGACCGGTGCGGTGGCGCGCGGCGGCGACGGCCTCGTCGTCGCCTCGCCGGCGCGCCGCGCCGGTGCCGCTGCGGCCCCGCCCGAGGTGGGACTTCAGCCGGGCCGCGACGTCCTCGGGCAGCGCCGGGTCCTGGCGCCGCCACCGGCGTCCGTCGACGACGAGCCAGCGCTCCCGCTCCACCTCGTCGAGGTCCTCGGGCTCGGTCACCGCCGTCTCACATCTCGGCGCGGTCGAGCAGCGCCCCGAGCTCGTCGTGGCTCAGGTCGCGCAGCGCACCGACGGGCTGCGTGCCGAGGCGTACGGGACCGATCGCGGTGCGGGTCAGGCGGCGTACGGGGTGCCCCACGTGGTCGAGCAGGCGGCGCACGATCCGGTTGCGGCCCTCGTGGATGCTCAGCTCCACGATGGACTTGCCCTGCCCGTCGTGCCGCGGGTCGCCGCCGACGACGCGGGCGGCGCTGACCGTGACCGGGCCGTCGTCGAGCTCGACCCCGGCGAGCAGCCGGCGCACGGTGCGGATGTGGACCTCGCCCTCGACCTCGGCGACGTAGGTCTTGTCGACCTCGTAGGAGGGGTGCGCCATCCGCTGCGCGAAGTCGCCGTCGTTGGTCAGCAGCAGCAGGCCGGCGGTGTCGGTGTCGAGCCGCCCGACGTGGAAGAGCCGCTCCGGACGGTCGGCCACCAGGTCCGACAGGGTGCGCCGGCCCTGGGGGTCCGACATCGTGGAGACCACGCCGGTGGGCTTGTTCAGCACCAGGTAGACGTGCGGGGAGACCGGGGGGAGCCGACGTCCCGAGACCCGGATGACCGCGACGGCGGGGTCGACCTTGGTGCCGAGGCGGGTCACCACCTCGCCGTCGACGACGACCTCGCCGCCCAGCATCAGCTCCTCGCACTTGCGGCGCGAGGCGACGCCGGAGGCGGCGAGCAGCTTCTGCAGACGCACGCGGCCGTCCTCGTCGACGGGCACGCCCTCGGGCAGGTCGCTCATGGGATCTCCTGGGGTGCGTCGGGGGGCAGGTCGGGGGGCAGGTCGGGGGGCAGGTCGGGGGTGGAGGCCGGGCCGACCGGGTCGGGGGCGGCCCCGGAGAGGCCGGCCAGCTCGTCCTCCATGTCGGCCATGTCGGGCAGGTAGGGCGCGAGGTCGGGCAGGTCGTCGAGGCCGCTGACCCCGATCCGCTCGAGGAAGTAGCCGGTCGTGCGGAACAGCGTGGCGCCGGAGTCCGGGTCGGCCCCGGCCTCCTCGACCAGGCCGCGGCTGAGCAGGGTCCGGATCACGCCGTCGACGTTGACGCCGCGGACGGCCGAGATCCGGGCCCGGGCGATCGGCTGGCGGTAGGCCACCACGGCCAGGGTCTCCAGCGCGGCCTGGGTCAGCCGCGCCTGCTGGCCCTCGAGGACGTAGGCCTCGACGACGGGGGCGTACTCGTCGCGGGTGTAGTAGCGCCAGCCGCCGGCGACGTTGCGCAGCTCGAAGCCGCGGCCCTGGTCGTCGTACTCCCGGGCCAGCTCGTGCAGCGCCCCGGCGACCGCGTCGGAGGGGTGCCCGACCGCGGCGGCGAGCGTGGCCTGGCCGAGCGGCTGGTCGGCGATCATCAGCATCGCCTCGAGCGCGGGGCGCAGCGCGGCCACGGGGACGTCCAGCGCCGGGTCGTCGGCACGGGCGTCGGCACGGGCGTCGGTACGGGGGTCGTCAGGGTCCATCGGGCTCATCCTCTCGCGGGGCCGGCGGCAGCGCCTCGGGCGGTGCACCGTCGAACTCGTCGGTGATCTCGACCTCGGTGTCCGCGGCCCCGGTCCACCGCACGCTCAGCTCGGTCAGTGCGCCGGCCTGCTCGAAGGCGACCACCCCCTCGCGGAACAGCTCCAGCAGCGACAGGAACCGGGCCACCGTCGTCAGGGTGTCCGGGGAGTCCCCGCACAGCGCACGGAAGGTCAGGGTGCCCTGCGCCCGGAGCCGGGAGACCACCAGCGCCCCCTGCTCGCGGACGCTGACGGTGCTGGTGTGGATGTGGTCGAGGGAGACCTCGACGACGGGCTTGGGCGCCAGGGCGCGGGCCGCGAGCGCGGCGAACTGGTCCAGCCCGATGCCGATCAGCACCTCGGGCAGCAGCGCGGCGTACCGCTCCTCCAGCCCGACCGCGCGCGGGTGGCGCCGCGACTCGACCGCGAGCCGCTCCCCCATCCGTGCTGCGACCAGCTTGAACGCCTTGTACTGCAGCAGCCGCGCGAAGAGCAGGTCGCGGGCCTCGAGCAGCGCCAGGTCCTCCTCGTCCTCCACCTCGGCCTGCGGCAGCAGCCGGGCCGCCTTGAGGTCGAGCAGGGTGGCGGCGACCAGCAGGAAGGACGTGGTCTGCTCGAGGTCCCAGACCGTGCCGCCGGCCTTGACGTGGGCGATGAACTCGTCGGTGACCCGGGAGAGCGAGACCTCGGTGATGTCGAGCTTGTGCTTCGAGATCAGGCTCAGCAGCAGGTCGAAGGGGCCCTCGAAGTTGTCGAGGTGCACCGCGAACGCCGGGGTGGGGTCCGGCTGCTCGCTCATCCCTCGGCGAGTCGGCGCACCAGCGCGGAGTCGGCGCCGTTCGCGTCGTACTCCGCGAGCACCAGCGCCAGCGCCTCGCGCACCAGCCGGCCCCGGTCGACGGCCAGCCCGTGCCCGGCTCGCAGGGTCAGCCGGGTGTGCTCGATGCCGAGCAGCTCCTCGGCCGTGACGTAGACGGTCATCTTCTCGTCGTGGCGGACCCGGCCGCTCGGACGCCGCTGGGCGGGCCCGGTCCCGGTGGTGGTCTCGGCGGCGTCGTCGGGCACCGCGCGCACCGAGCGCGGCTTGGCGCTTGCGGCAGGAGCCCCGGGCGCCGCGTCGGCGGAGTCCTCGGTGGGCCGGAACAGGTCGTCGGCCGAGGGAAGGCTCACGCGTCGTGGCACCGGACCAGCACCTCCTTGGCCAGCTGACGGTACGCCGCCGCGCCCGCCGAGGACGAGGCGTAGGAGGTGATCGGCTCGCCGGCGACGGTGGAGTCGGAGAACTTGACCGTGCGACGGATGACGGTGTGGAAGACCGTGTCGCCCCAGGCCTGGACGAGCCGCTCCATGACCTCGCGACCGTGCAGGGTGCGACCGTCGTACATCGTGCCGAGCACGCCGTCGATGGACAGCTTGGGGTTCAGCCGCTCGCGGACCTTGTCGATCGTGGTCTTGAGCAGGGCGACCCCGCGCAGCGCGAAGTACTCGCACTCGAGGGGGACGATGACGCCGTCGGAGGCGGTCAGCGCGTTCACGGTCAGCAGCCCGAGGGAGGGCTGGCAGTCGATGAGGATGACGTCGTAGGACTCCATCGCGGGACCCAGCACCCGCTGCAGCGTCTGCTCGCGACCGACCTCGTGCACCAGCTGGACCTCGGCCGCGGACAGGTCGATGTTGGAGGGCAGCAGGTCCATCCCCGGCACGCCGGAGGGCACCACGACCTCCTCGAGGGTCACGTCGGACTGCATCAGCAGGTTGTAGACGGTCAGGTCCATGCCCTGGGGGTTCAGCCCGAGGCCGACCGACAGCGAGCCCTGGGGGTCGAAGTCGACCAGCAGCACCCGGCGGCCGTACTCGGCCAGCGACGCGCCCAGGTTGATGGTCGTGGTGGTCTTGCCCACCCCGCCCTTCTGGTTGCACATCGAGATCACCCGGGCGCGACCGCCCGCGGCCACGGGGCCGGGCTCGGGCAGGAACGGCATCGGGCGGCCGGTCGGTCCGATCTCGACCCCGGCCGCCGCACCGGCGGGCGGGCCCGCCCCGACGGGCGGCTCGGGACGGGCGGGGCGCTCGAAGGGCAGCGGCTCGCTGGTGCCCAGCGGCGCCTGCGGGGCGCGCGGAGGCGCCGGGGTGCGCACCATCGGGGGCATCTCACCGGCGGCCGAGCCGCCGTAGGACCCACCGCCCGGGAACGTTCCTGCGTCGGTCATCTGCCGCACCCCTGTCGTCTGGGACCGCCCGTGTGGGCCGTACCCCGACAGCATGGTTTGTCGACACAGCGACTTTGCGCAGGCGCGCCGCGTGTCGGCGCCCGCGTCCGGTTCAGTCCGCGAGCAGGTCCTGCTGGTCGGGATGACGCTCGAGCCAGGCCGCGACGAACGGGCACTGCGCGACGACCCGCACCCGGCCCGCCTGGCGCACGTCGTCGAGCACGCCGCGCACCAGCTCGGAGCCGACGCCCTGGCCCTCGAAGCGGTCGGCGATCTCGGTGTGGGTCAGCACCAGACGGTCGCCGTCGAGGACGTAGGCCACGAACCCGGCCCGCTCCCCGGCCGCCCACACCTCGTAGCGGTGGTCCTCGGGCGCGTGGCGCACCTCGAAGGCCTCCTCGGTGGGCCGTCCGGCGTCGTCCGTGGGCTGCTGCGTCATGCGGCTCACCCTACGGGCGGGAATGGACCGGGCCGGGTGAGCGCTGAGGTCGTCGAACTTTCACCCATCTCCTGATGAAAGGACGTCACGTGTCCCGTGCGTTCGAGTCCGTCTCCGCAGGGTCCTGGACCCTCCCCCAGCGCTTCGTCATGGCGCCGCTGACCCGCAACCGCGCCGACGAGGGCATGGTGCCCTCCGACCTGGCGGTGACCTACTACGGCCAGCGGGCCGGGGCCGGGCTGATCATCAGCGAGGGGACCCAGCCCAGCGCGACCGGCCAGGGCTACCTGAACACCCCGGGGATCCACTCCCCCGAGCAGGTCGAGGGCTGGCGCAAGGTCGGGCAGGCCGTCCACGACGGCGGCGGGCGGATCGTGGTGCAGCTGATGCACGTCGGTCGCATCGCGCACCCCGACAACAAGCAGGGCCTGGAGACCGTCGCCCCGAGCGCGATCCCCGCGCCCGGCGACATGGTCACCGCCTCGGGCAGCGTGCCCCACGTGGAGCCGCGCGCCCTGGAGACCGACGAGATCCCCGGCATCGTCGAGGAGTTCGTGCACGCCGCGCGCTGCGCCGTCGAGGCCGGCCTGGACGGGGTCGAGGTCCACGCGGCCAACGGCTACCTGCTGCACCAGTTCCTCGCCCCGAGCAGCAACACCCGCACCGACGGGTACGGCGGCTCGCCCGAGGCTCGTGCCCGCCTCACCGTCGAGGTGACCCGTGCGGTCGCCGAGGCGATCGGGGCCGACAAGGTCGGTATCCGGATCTCCCCGGCCCACAACATCCAGGGCTGTCTCGAGGAGGACCCGGCCGACGTCGAGGCGACCTACACCTCGTTGGTCGAGGGCATCGCCGACCTGGGCCTGGCCTACCTCAGCATCCTGGCCGACCCCCGCAGCCAGCTGGTCACCGACCTGCGCACGCGCTTCGGCGGGCCGACCGTCCTGAACTCCGGCTTCGCCGACGTCACCCAGCTCGCCGACGTCGAGGCCGTGCTCGAGGAGGGCCTGGGCGACCTCGTCGCCGTCGGCCGCGAGTACATCGCCAACCCCGACCTGGCCGAGCGCTGGAAGCAGGGCGCGGAGCTCAACGAGCCGAACAGCGACACCTTCTACGGCGGGGGCGCCGAGGGCTACACCGACTACCCCTTCCTCGAGGAGTCCCGCTCCGCCTGACCCCCGGTGGTCGAGGAGCGAGCGTCGCCACCCGGTGGTCGAGGAGCGAGCGAAGCGAGCGTCACGAGACCCTCACCACCCGGTGGTCGAGGAGCGAGCGAAGCGAGCGTCACGACGACCCTCACCACCCGGTGGTCGAGGAGCGAGCGAAGCGAGCGTCACGAGACCTCCGCCCGGTCTCGAGGGTCGGGCCCAGCGGCCCTCCCACCTCGACCACCGACCCTCACCACCCGGTGGTCGAGGAGCGAGCGTCGCCCCCGGTGGTCGAGGAGCGAGCGAAGCGAGCGTCACGAGACCTCCGCCCGGTCTCGAGGGTCGGGCCCAGCGGCCCTCCCACCTCGACCACCGACCCTCACCACCCGGTGGTCGAGGAGCGAGCGTCGCCCCCGGTGGTCGAGGAGCGAGCGAAGCGAGCGTCACGAGACCTCCGCCTGGTCTCGAGGGTCGGGCCCAGCGGCCCTCCCACCTCGACCACCGACACTCACCAGGTCGCGAGCGTCGGGCCCGACGGCCCGCCCACCTCGACCACCGAAGCAGGCGCGGCGCTACAGCCGGCGCATCGCCGTCGTGGCGAGCACCAGCTCGCCCACCTCGTCGCCGGCGTCCAGGTCGGCGACGGCCTCGACGACCCAGTCGTGGTGGCCCGCGGGGTCGTGGATGGTCTGGGTCACCCGCCACAGCCGGGCCTCGACGTCGTCGTCGGCACCCGCGGGCGTCCCGACCTCCTCCGCGACCCGGAGCAGGTCGGGCCCGCGGGCGTCCCCGTCGGTGCGGACCTCGTCGTGCTCGGCGAAGTAGGCCTCGATGGCCTCGTCCCACCTGCTGCGGGTCATCTCGACGGCCCGGGCGGGGTCGAGGCGGTCGGCCGCGGCCCGCTCCAGGGCCATCAGCCCGTCGAGGTCGTCGCGCGCCACGAGCTCGACACGTCGCCACATCGCGTTGCGGACCATGACCTCGAAGACGCGGCCCTGCTCCGACAGCGGGCGCGGCGGGCGCGCCCCCGAGGTGTCGGTGACGGTGCGGGCGACCGCGTCGGGGTCGGTCATCGCCTCCCACTCGTCGAGCAGGGAGGAGTCGGTCTGGCGGACCGTCTCGCCCAGCCACGCCTCGAGGTCCTCGAGCTCGGGGCTGCGGGCGCCCTCGGGCACCGTCTGGCGCAGGAACCGGTAGGCGTCGGTGAGGTAGCGCAGCACCAGACCCTCGGACCGCGCCAGCTGGTAGCGCGAGACCACGTCGGTGAAGCTCATCCCCTGCTCCCACATCTCCCGCACGACCGAGGCGGGGGTCAACGCGTCCTCCGGCAGCCAGGGGTGGGCGCCACGGTAGAGCTCGTAGGCGGTCTCGAGCTCCTCGCGCAGCGGCTGGGGCCAGCTGATCTCGTCGAGCAGCGCCATCCGCTCGTCGTACTCCAGGCCGTCGGCCTTCATCTCGGCCAGGGCCTCTCCCTTGGCCCGGTTCTGCTGGGCGAAGAGGATCTGCCGGGGCACCTCCAGCACGGCCTCGGCCACCGAGACCACGTCGCGGGCGTGGTGCTCCGCGTCGGGGTCGAGCATCGCGATGGCCTCGAGCGCGAAGTGGGCCAGTGGCTGGTTCAGGGCGAAGTCGAGGGGGAGGTCCACGGTCATCACGTAGCGGCGGCCGTACGCGTCGACCTCGTCGAGCCGGGTCAGCACGCCCGAGGTCACCAGGCTGCGCGCCAGCCGGAGCGCCCGGCGGCAGAGCCGGAGCTGGGTGCGGCGGTCCTCGTGGTTGTCGGTCAGCAGCCGGCGCAGGACGACGAAGGCGTCCTCCTCGCGGGAGAGGACGTTGACGAGCATCGCGTTGTCGACCTTCATCCTCGACACGAGCTTCTCGGGCACCCCCGCGACCAGCTTCTCGAAGGTCTGCTCCGACCAGACCACGGCACCCTCGGGCGGTTTGCGCAGCTGGGCCTTGCTCTTGCGCTTGGCCTGCTTCTCCTCGCTCATCGCCGCGTTCTTGGCGTCGGCCTTGGCCTTGGCCTTCTCGTTGTCGATGACGTGCTCGGGGGCCTGGACGACCACCGAGCCGGCGGTGTCGAACCCGGCGCGGCCGGCCCGCCCGGCGATCTGCAGGAACTCACGCGTGCGCAGCACCCGCTGGCGACGCCCGTCGTACTTCGCGAGGCCGGTGAACATGACGGTCCGGATCGGCACGTTGATGCCGACCCCGAGCGTGTCGGTGCCGCAGATGACCGCGAGCAGCCCGGCCTGGGCGAGCTGCTCGACCAGCCGCCGGTAGCGCGGCAGCATCCCGGCGTGGTGGACCCCGACCCCGCGGCGCAGCATCTTCGACAGGGTCTTGCCGAAGCCGGCCCCGAAGCGGAACCCGGCCAACCGGTCGGCGCGGGCCGCTGCCCGCGCCGTGGCCTCCGGGCTGCGGGCGGTGAGCCAGGAGGCGTTGAGCAGGTTGCTCGCGTGCTCGACCGCGGCGGCCTGGGTGAAGTGGACGACGTAGACGGGGGTCTGGTGGGTCTCGACCAGCTCCTCCAGCGTCTCGGGCACGTGCGTGGTGGCCCAGGTGAACGTCAGCGGCACCGGCCGCTCGGCGTCGTCGACGACCGCGGTCGGGCGCCCGCTGCGGCGCTCGAGGTCCGCGGCGAGGTCGGCGACGTCGCCGAGGGTCGCCGACATCAGCAGCACCTGGGCGTGCGGCAGCTCGATCAGCGGCACCTGCCAGGCCCAGCCGCGATCGGGCTCGGAGTAGAAGTGGAACTCGTCCATCACCACCAGCCCGACGTCGGCCGACGCGCCCTCCCGCAGCGCGATGTTGGCCAGCACCTCCGCGGTGCAGCAGATGATCGGGGCGTCAGGGTTCACCGCGGCGTCACCGGTGAGCAGGCCGACGTCGTCGGCGCCGAAGATCTCGCACAGCTCGAAGAACTTCTCGCTGACCAGTGCCTTGATCGGCGCGGTGTAGAACCCGACCCGGTCCTCGGCCATCGCCCCCATCAGCGCACCGACGGCGACCAGGGACTTCCCGGACCCGGTCGGGGTGGCCAGCACGACGTTGCTGCCCGAGAGCAGCTCGATGACGGCCTCCTCCTGGTGCGGGTAGAGCTCGAGACCGCGCCCGGCCGCCCAGGTGACGACCTGGTCGAGGACCTCGTCGGCGTCGGCGCTCATCCGCGGGCCCGGGGGTGCGCGGTGGCGAAGACCTCGCGCAGGTTGTCGACCGTGACCAGGGTGTAGACCTGCGTGGTGGTCACCGAGGCGTGCCCCAGCAGCTCCTGCACGACGCGGACGTCGGCCCCGCCGTCCAGCAGGTGCGTGGCGAAGGAGTGCCGCAGGGTGTGCGGGGACACCTCCCGCGTCACGCCGGCCCGCTCGGCGGCCTTGACCAGCACCGCCCACGCCGACTGCCGCGACAGCCGCCCGCCCCGGGCGTTGAGGAACAGCGCCGGCCCGGCCCGCTCGACCAGGGCGGGTCGTCCGCGCACGAGGTAGGCGGCCAGCGCCGCGCGGGCGTACGACCCGACGGGCACCAGCCGCTCCTTGCCGCCCTTGCCGCGCAGCAGCAGCGCGCCCTCCCCGGGGGCGGCGTCGACGACCTCCTGGACGTCGTCGACGTCGAGGCCCACCGCCTCGGAGATCCGGGCGCCGGTGCCGTAGAGCAGCTCGAGCAGCGCCTGGTCGCGCAGCGCCAGGGGCGTGCCCGGCGCCCCGGCCGCCTCCACGATGGCCTCCACGTCCGACAACGGCAGCGCCTTCGGCAGCCGCCTGCCCGGCGCCGGGGGTCGTACGGCGGCCGCCGGGTCGTGCGCGGCCAGCCCGTCGGCCAGGGCGAACCGGTGGAACCCGCGCACCGCGACGACCGTCCGCGCCGCGGAGGCCGCGGCCAGCGGCGGGTGCTCGGCGTCACCCTCCCGCAGCCGTGCCAGGAACTCGGTCACCGTGGCCTCGGTGACCGAGTCCAGGTCCTCGACGCCGGCACCGGCGAGGTGGGCGAGGTAGCGCCGCAGGTCGCGGCGGTAGGAGCTCAGCGTGTTGGCCGCCAGACCCTTCTCGACACCGAGGTGGTCGAGATAGGTGCGCACGGCCACCGCGGCCGGGCCGGGGGCGGTGACGCCGGCACCCACCGCCGCCTCGCTCAGGCCAGGACCTCGTCGAGCGGGACTGCGGGGATGTCCCAGGCCTCGCCGACGGGTCCGTTGGTCAGCGCGCCGGCGTGGGTGTTCAGACCCAGCGCCAGGCTGCGGTCGGTGCGGCAGGCGTCGGTCCAGCCCCGGTTGGCCAGCGCCACGGTGTAGGGCAGCGTGGCGTTGGTCAGCGCGTAGGTGGAGGTGCTCGGCACCGCGCCGGGCATGTTCGCCACGCAGTAGAACGTCGAGTCGTGCACGCTGAAGGTCGGGTCGTCGTGCGTGGTGGGGCGCGTGTCCTCGAAGCAGCCGCCCTGGTCGACGGCGATGTCGACGAGCACCGAACCGGGCTTCATCTGCGAGACCAGGTCGTTGCTGACCAGCGTCGGAGCCTTGGCGCCCGGGATCAGCACGGCGCCGATCACCAGGTCGGCCTGCATGACCTGCTGGGCCACCGTCAGCTGGGAGGAGGCCAGGCCCTGGACCCGGTTGCCGTAGCGCCAGAACGACATCCGCAGCTTGTCCAGGTCGGTGTCGAGGAGCGTGACGTCCGCGCCCATGCCGAGCGCGATGTTGGCGGCGTTCTGGCCGGAGACCCCGGCGCCGATGACGACGACCTTGGCGTTGGACACCCCGCCGACGCCGCCCATCAGCACGCCGCGGCCGCCCTGCGCCTTGAGCAGCGCGTGCGCGCCGACCTGGGGTGCCAGGCAGCCGGCGACCTCCGACATCGGGTACAGCAGCGGCAGCGAGCCGGAGGGCAGCTGCACGGTCTCGTAGGCCAGCGCGGTCACCCGCCGGGCCATCAGCTCCTCGGTCAGCGGGCGGTCCGCGGCGAGGTGGAGGTAGGTGAACAGCGTGAGCCCCTCGCGCAGGCGGTGGTACTCCTCGGCGACCGGCTCCTTGACCTTGAGCAGCAGCTCGGCGGCGCCCCAGACCTCGTCGGCGTCGGGCACCATCGTGGCGCCGGCAGCGACGTACTCGGCGTCGGGGATCGCCGAGCCCTCCCCCGCGCCCTGCTGCACCTGCACGGTGTGCCCGTGGGCGACGAGCTCGTGCACGCCGATGGGCGTGATCGCCACGCGGTACTCGTGGTTCTTGACTTCCTTCGGGACGCCGACCTTCAACGTGCTCACTCCTTCGTCAGGTCCGGACCCACCACGCTGTGGACCGGGGGCGCGACGACCTTAGCCGGGCCCGCCGACGAGGCCGCGCGCGTGTGCGGCCAGCACCGCCACGACGAGCGGTCCGTCGCCGACCCGGCCGTCCAGCACGGCCTCGACGAGGTCGGTGAACGGCACCCAGCCGGCCACCATCTCCGCCTCCTCGTGGGCCGGCTCGAACCCGCCGCGGCCCACGTCGGTCAGGCCGGTGGCCAGGTAGTGGTGCATCACCTCCGCGGAGATCCCCGGGGAGGACCACGTCGTCGTCAGGTGCGTCCACGCGGTGGCCTCGAGGCCGGTCTCCTCGCGCAGCTCGCGGCGGGCGACCTGCTCGGGCGTCTCGTCACCCTCGTCCATCAGGCCCGCAGGCAGCTCGACGAAGACCCGGTGCGCGGCGTGGCGGTACTGCCACAGGCACCGGACCCGGTCCTGGTCGTCGACCGCGAGCACGATCACGGCTCCGGGGTGCTCGAGGACCAGCCGGCGGAACGGCTCGTCCTCGGGGTGCTCGGGCCGCCGGATCCGGTCCTCGCGCAGCGAGAGCACCCAGTGGTCGCGGTGCAGGTCGCGGGTGGAGTCCACCGGCCAGGACTCGGGACGGTCCGTCAGCGGCGGGTGCCCGTCGCCGGGTGCCTGCCCGGGCCCGCTCACCCCTGCTCCGGGTCCGGCTCGCGGCGCAGCCCGCGGTCGTCGATCGCCAGGCGCAGCTCACGCTGCCGCTCGATGGCGGCGCCGACCAGGCCGGCGAAGAGCGGGTGCGGCCGGGTGGGCCGCGAACGCAGCTCGGGGTGGGCCTGCGTCGCGACGTAGTAGGGGTGCACGGAGCGGGGCAGCTCGACGAACTCGACCAGGTCCAGGTCCGGGTTCTTCCCGGAGAACACCAGCCCGGCGCCCTCCAGCTGGTCGCGGTAGGCGTTGTTGACCTCGTAGCGGTGCCGGTGGCGCTCCTCGACGCGCTCGGCGCCGTACGTCTCCCGCACGACCGACCCGGCGGCCAGCTCGGCCGGGTAGAGGCCCAGGCGCATCGTGCCGCCGAGGTCGCCGTCACCGTCGACGACGGACTTCTGCTCCTCCATCGTCGCGATCACCGGCTCCGGGGTGTCCGGGTCGAACTCGGTCGACCCGGCCTTCTCCAGGCCCAGCACGCTGCGGGCGTACTCGATGACCATGCACTGCAGGCCCAGGCACAGCCCGAGCGTGGGGATGCCGTGGGTGCGGGCGTAGGTGAGGGCGCCGAGCTTGCCCTCGATCCCGCGGATGCCGAACCCGCCCGGGACGCAGACGGCGTCCACCTCGTGCAGCCGGCGCGCGGCGCCGGCGGGCGTGGCGCAGTCGTCGGAGGGCACCCACTCGAGGTTGACCTTGGCCTCGTGGGCGAACCCGCCGGCGCGCAGCGCCTCGGCCACCGACAGGTAGGCGTCGGGGAGGTCGACGTACTTGCCGACCAGGGCGATGGTGATCTCCTCACGCGGGTGGTGCACCCGTCGCAGCAGGTCGTCCCACAGGGTCCAGTCGACGTCGCGGAAGGGCAGGTCGAGGCGGCGTACGACGTAGGCGTCGAGGCCCTCGCGGTGCAGCACCTTGGGGATGTCGTAGATCGAGGGGGCGTCGGCGGCGGTCACCACGGCGTCCTCGTCGACGTCGCACATCAGCGAGATCTTGCGCTTGATGGAGTCGGGCAGCTCACGGTCCGAACGGCAGACGACCGCGTCGGGCTGGATGCCGACCTGGCGCAGCGCCGCGACGGAGTGCTGGGTCGGCTTGGTCTTCAGCTCCCGGGAGGGTCCGATGTAGGGCACCAGCGAGACGTGGAGGAAGAAGCAGTTGGCGCGCCCGATGTCGTGGCGGACCTGGCGCGCGGCCTCGAGGAAGGGCAGCGACTCGATGTCGCCGACCGTGCCGCCGATCTCGGTGATCACGACGTCGACCGGCTCCGCGGGCTCCTGGCCCGCCGGGGCGTGCCCGCCCATCGCCAGGATCCGTTCCTTGATCTCGTTGGTGATGTGCGGGATCACCTGGACCGTGTCGCCGAGGTAGTCGCCGCGGCGCTCCTTGGCGATGACGCTGGAGTAGACCTGGCCGGTGGTCACGTTGGCGATCTGACCGAGGTCGGTGTCCAGGAAGCGCTCGTAGTGCCCGATGTCGAGGTCGGTCTCGGCGCCGTCGTTGGTCACGAACACCTCGCCGTGCTGGAACGGGTTCATCGTCCCGGGGTCCACGTTGAGGTACGGGTCGAGCTTCTGCATCGTCACCCGCAGCCCCCGCGATCGCAGGAGACGCCCGAGGCTGGAGGCCGTCAGCCCCTTCCCGAGGGACGACGCGACACCCCCGGTCACGAACACGTGCTTGGTCGGTTCCGCTCCGTGCACCTTCACGGGACTCCATCCTATCCCCACCGGGACGGCTCAGGTTCGCAGGGCTCGCGCGGGCTGCGCGACCTCGAGCAGCTCGCGGGCGTGGGCGAGCCCGGTGTCGGACTCGGTGAGGCCGGCCAGCATCCGCGACAGCTCCCGCTCGCGGCCGGAGTCGTCGAGCAGGGTCAGGCCCGAGCTGGTGACCGTGCCGTCGGAGGACTTGCGCACCACCACGTGCCGGTCGGCGTACGCCGCGACCTGCGGCAGGTGGGTCACCACCACCACCTGGGCGGTGCGGGCCAGCGCTGCGAGGCGGCGCCCGATCTCGACCGCGGCGGTGCCGCCGACGCCGGCGTCGACCTCGTCGAAGACGAAGGTGGGCACCGGGCTGGTGCCGGCCAGGGCGACCTCCACGGCCAGCATCACCCGGGACAGCTCGCCGCCGGAGGCACCCTTGTGCAGCGGCCGCGGCTCGCTGCCGGTGTTGGCGGCGAGCAGCAGCTCCACGTCGTCGACGCCGTGGGCGCCGGCGCGCAGGTGCTCGTCCCCGACGGGCAGGCCGCCGGGATCGTCGGACCCGGTGGGCGTGCGGTGCACGGCCACCTCGAACCGGGCGTGCGGCATCGCCAGCCCGCCCAGCTCGTCGGTGACGATCGACGCCAGCCGGCCCGCGGCGGCGGAGCGGGCGGCCGACAGCCGCCCCGCCGCCTCGCCCACGTGGTCGCGCAGCGCGTCGCGCTCGTCGCGCAGGGCCTCGATGCGCTCGTCGGTGCCGTCGAGGTCCAGCAGTCGTCGGGAGGCCTGCTCGGCCCACCCCAGGACCTCCTCGACGCTCTCGCCGTACTTGCGGGTCAGCGCGGTGAGGGCTGCTCGCCGCTCGGAGACGGCCGCGAGCCGGGAGGGGTCGACGTCGACGCGGCTGGCGTAGGAGGCGACGTCGGCCGCGACGTCGGAGAGCAGGTAGCTCACCTCGGCCAGGCGGTCGGCGAGGTCCGCGGCGTCGCGGTCGTGCTGGCGCACCTGCTCGAGGGCGCCGCGGCCTGCGGCGACCGCGGCCAGCGCGTCCGGGCCGCCGTGCTCGCTGGAGAGCGCGTCGCGGGCCTGTGCCGCGGCGGTCAGCAGGGTGTCGCTGTTGCCCAGGCGGGTCTCCTCGGCCGCCAGGGAGACGTCCTCGCCTGGCTCCGGCGAGACGGCCTCGACCTCGGCCAGGCCGAACCGCAGGAGGTCCGCCTCCCGGGCCCGCTCGCGGGCGGAGGCGACGGTCTGCTCCAGCTCCTGCTCGACCTGCTGGAGCCGTCCCCAGCCGGCGGCGTGCTCGGCGAGGAGGTCCTGGACCAGGGGGCCGCCGAACCGGTCGAGCGCCTCACGCTGGGTGCGCGGCTGGAGCAGGCGGTGCTGGTCGGACTGCCCGTGCACGGCCACCAGGGGCTGGGCGAGCCCGGTCAGCGTGGCGACCGGGACGCCGGCGCCGCCGACGTACGCCCGGGAGCGGCCCTCCGCGGCGACGTTGCGGGCCAGCACGACCCGGTCGTCCTCGACCACGCCCCCGGCCGCGTCCACCGCGGCGGCGAAACCAGGCAGGGACCCGACCGCCACCACGCCCTCGACGCGCGCCTGGCGGGCACCCGAGCGGACCGACCCGCTGTCGGCGCGTCCGCCGAGGAGCAGCCCGAGCGCGGTCACCACCATGGTCTTGCCGGCACCGGTCTCGCCGGTGACCACGGTCAGACCCGGCCCCAGCTCCAGGCTCGAGGACTCGATGACGCCCAGGGAGCTGATCCGGATCTCCTCGATCACGGGCCCTCACCCACCGGCACCGACTCGAGGTGCCGCGAGCGCCGCTCGGCCGCACCGCGCCAGCCGGCCACGGGGAGCCCGAACTTGGCCACGAGGCGGTCGGTGAACGGGGAGTCCGTCAGCCGCACCAGGCGCAGGGGCGCGTCGCCGCGCCGGACCTCGATCCGGGCACCGGGCGGCAGGTCGACCGCGCGGCGGCCGTCGCACCACAGCACACCGGCGCCCTCGGCGCGGTCCAGGACCTCCACGGCCAGCAGGGAGTCGGGTGCCGCCACCAGGGGGCGCGCGAACAGCGCGTGCGCACTGATCGGCACCATCAGCAGCGCCTCGACCGACGGCCACACCACCGGCCCGCCCGCGCTGAAGTTGTAGGCCGTCGACCCGGTCGGCGTGGCGCACACGACGCCGTCGCAGCCGAACCGTGACAGCGGGCGCCCGTCGACCTCGACGACGACCTCCAGCATCCGCTGCCGGGAGGCCTTCTCCACCGAGGCCTCGTTGACCGCGAACGTGCGGGCGACCTCCTCGCCGCTGCGCAGCACGCGCACGTCGAGGGTCATCCGGTCCTCGGTGGTGTAGGACCGCGACGCGATCGCGGCGATCGTCGAGGCCACGTCGTCGTGCTCGGCCTCGGCCAGGAACCCCACGTGGCCGAGGTTGATGCCGAGGATCGGGGTGCCGCTGGCGCGGGTGATCTCCGCGGCGCGCAGGATCGTGCCGTCACCGCCGACGACGAGGGTCAGCTCGCAGTCGCGGCTGGCGTCGTCCAGCGACCGGGTCAGCTCGACCCCGGCCCGGGAGGCGGCCACCCCGAGGTCGTCGGCCTCGTCGTCGAGCAGGCGGACCACGATGCCCTGGCCGGTGAGCGCCTCGAGGGCGTCGAGGGCCACCTGTCGCGCGGCCTCGCGCCCGGTGTGGGCGAGCAGGAGCACCCGTCGCTGGGCGGACGCGCCGTCCTCGGTGTGGCTCACTGCCCCACCCTCTCACCCGGCTCCGACACCCCGGGGGGCGCCGCGTCGGCACCGACCCGGGTCTCCTGGCCCACGACGGCGGCGGTCAGCGCCTCGTCGTCCAGCCGGGGCGGACCGCTGCGCAACCACACGAAGAGCTCGACGTTGCCGGACGGTCCGGGCAACCTGCTGGTCGTCACCCCGACCACGCCGCGACCCAGCCGGGCCGCGACGGCGCAGACGGCCACCACGGACTCCGCCCGCAGGTGCGGGTCGCGGACCACCCCGCCCTTGCCGACCCGGTCCTTGCCGACCTCGAACTGGGGCTTGACCATCAGCAGCAGGTCCCCCTCCGGTGCGGTCACGGCGACCAGGGGCGGCAGGAGCAGGCGCAGCGAGATGAAGGAGAGGTCGCCGACGACCAGGTCGACCGGCCCCCCGACGAGCTCGGTGGTCACGTCGCGGACGTTCGTGCGGTCGTGCACCCGGACGCGTTCGTCCTGGCGGAGCCGCCAGGCCAGCTGCCCGTACCCGACGTCCACGGCCACCACCTCGGCCGCGCCGGCGCGCAGCAGCACGTCGGTGAAGCCCCCGGTGGAGGCACCGGCGTCGAGCACCCGTCGCCCGTCGGCGCCGAGGCCGTGGGCGGCGAGGTCCTCCAGCGCCCCGGCGAGCTTGTGGCCGCCGCGGGAGACGTACTCGGGGCGGTCGTCGTCGACGGCCACGACCAGGGCGACGTCGGTGGTGACCCCGGTGGCCGGCTTGCGGGCCACCATCCCCCCGACCTTGACCCGCCCGTCGGTCACCAGGGTCGCGGCGTGCTCACGGCTGCGCGCGAGGCCGCGTCGGACCAGCTCGGCGTCGAGGCGCAAGCGCCGTGGGGGCACCGGGACCCTGTTCAGCGGGCCGGGTCGGGCTCGTCGAGCGCCCGCCGCAGCCGGTCGTGGGCCCGCTCGACGGCAGGGGCCTGCTCGGCGACGGGGAGGGAGAACGCCGCGGCCAGGTCGCCGAGCACCGCGTCGACGCCGGCGACGCCGGTGCTCGGCGGCACCGCGACGGTGCCGGTCGCCTCCTGCGGGTCCATGACGTCAGCCTAGCGGCGGGCGTGGCGCGCTCACGGCTCCTGGAGCGCGTCGGTCGCGACGGGTTCGCCGGTCGCGTCGAGGTGGGACCAGGCGGCCGAGGCGACGACCTGCCACCAGGCGTCGACCGGCCCGTCACCGTCGACCTCGAGCCGGCCGTCGGTGGTACGCGCCGCCCACCCCTGGTGGCGCCACACGCCGTCGTCCTGCGGTGCGCCGGGGGCCTGGTGGGGCTCGTGCAGGCCACCGAGGTCGGCGGAGACGAACGTCGGCCGCTGGCTCGGCGAGGCGGCGACCAGCTCGGCGAGGCCGGTCACCCCGGTCAGCACGAGCAGCGTGTCCACCCCGACCGCGGTGCCGCCCTCGATGTCGGTGTCCAACCGGTCGCCGACCATCAGCGGCCGCTCGCCGCCGACCCGCGCGACCGTCTCGTCGAGCAGCGGCCGCGCCGGCTTGCCGGCCACCGTCGGCTCCACCCCGGCGAACCGGCGCAGCGTGTCGACCAGGACGCCGTGGCCGGGCGCGGTGCCGTACGACGTGGGGATGCTCAGGTCGGTGTTGCTGGCCACCCACGGCAGGCCGTCGCGCAGCAGGACGGCTGCTCGCATCACCTGCCGCCAGAGCACCTCGGGGCCGTACCCGGTGACCAGGGCGACGGGCCCCCCGGGCTGCCCGGGGCCGGCAGCGTCCTGCAGGTCGTCGACCCCGCGACCGTGCAGCCCGGCGGCCTCGACGGCCTGCCAGAGGCCCTCGCCGCCCAGGACGAGGACCTCGGCGCCCTCGCCGTGCTGGGCGCGCAGCACGGAGGCCGCTGCTTGCGCCGAGGTGACCACGTCGGAGTCCGCGAGCTCGATGCCGAGGTCACGCAGGTGCGCCACCACGGTGCCGGGCGGACGGGAGGCGTTGTTCGTCACGTAGGCGCACCGCATCCCGGCCGCGCGCGCCCGGGCCAGGTGCTCGGGCGCCCCCGGGACGGCGTCGCCGCTGACGTAGACCACGCCGTCCAGGTCCAGCATGGCCAGGTCGTAGGTGGACTCGAGCGGGGCGGGACTGCTGGCGAGCACGAGCGCTCCTGCGGGTGGTGGTCGGACCGGGGCGCTGGGAACCCTACGATGCCGTGATGCAGCACGAGGAGGGTCGGGCAGGGTCGCTCGACCCCGCGCTGCGGGGTCCCCTGCGCCTGACCCCCTTCCGGGCCCGTCGCCTGGACCTCGGTCGGGTCGCGGGTCCGCCGGGTCAGGCGGACCGGGCGGTGTCCGGCCGTCTCGTCGACGGCTCCGGGGTCGTCCTCGACGACGCGCCCGGCCTCTACGTGCACGAGTACCGCACCGGTGGGCGGCGGGTCCGGGGCCTGGTGGGCCTGCTGGACCTCGGGCTCGACGCGTTCACCGACACCGACCGCGCCGGCGCCGCCGTGCTGCCGCACGAGGCGGTGGAGCCGGTCCGGGTCACCCGGCTCTCCGCGCGGATGGAGGAGCTGGCGCTGGACCCGGCGCCCATCCTGCTGCTCCCGCTGGGCGACCCCGACTGCGGTCCTGCCCACGACCCCGACCGGGGGCCCGGCGTGGGTGGCCCGGGGGCGCTGAGCTCGCTGGTGCGGGACGTGGTCGACGGCGCGCCCGTGGCCGAGGGGGACGACGCCCGACACCACGCGCACCGGGTCTGGCACGTCACGGACCCGGCGGTGGTCGGGGCCACCTGCGCCGCGGTCGCGCCTCGTCGCTTCCTCCTCGCCGACGGGCACCACCGCTGGGCGGCCCACCTCTCCCTGGAGCGCCGGCGGGTGGCGACGGGCGCCGACCCGGACAACCCGTACGCGGACGGCCGGGCCCTGGTCATGCTGGTCGACACCGTCGACCACTCCCCTGTGCTGCACGCGCTCCACCGCGTGGTCGTCGGGCTGGGTGTGGACCGCGTGGTCGACGCGCTCGCCGCGGCGGGGTTCCACACCCGTCGCACCAGGTCCGTGGGGTCGCCGGCGCCGCCCGACGCCCCGCTGCGCCTGGCGCACGACGAGGTCGTGGTGGCCGACGGCCGACGTCGGGTCCGCGTGGTGGTCCCTCACGGCGCCGAGATCACCGTCGTCGAGCAGCTGCACGCGGCCCTGGCGCCGGTCGTCGCACCGGACGGGTGGGAGTACCACCACCGCGTCGGCGCGGCGCTGCGCCAGGTCCGTCGGGACCCCTCGGCCGTGGCGCTCGTCCTGCCCCCACCGTCGATGTCGGAGGTGGCCGCGGCGGCGACCTCCGGCCGGGTGCTCCCGGTCAAGGCGACCTCGTTCCAGCCGAAGCCGGCGCTCGGGGTGCTCTTCCGGTCGTGGCGCGACGGATGACCCGACCGCGCAGCACCTCGACCTCGACCCGCGACGCGCGCGACCCTGCCGCGGCGTAGAACCGGCGACGCAACCGCCCCCGGACCTCCACCACGTCGCCCTCGTGCCACGAGCCGACCGTGCGCCGGGGCCGTGCAGCCCAGGCCACGCACTCCAGGGCGTCCACCAGGCGGCGCACCCCGGCCTCGGGCGGCCGGGCCACCACCACCCGGAGCGTCCAGAGCTCGTCGCCGCTGGGCAGCACCTTGCGCTCGGGCTGGGCGGACACGCGTCCGACCAGGCGCACCTCGTTGACGAGCTCCGCTTCGTCCATCGTCATCCCCCGCACCTCCTTGCCGCCCAGCGTGCGCCCAGCGGGCGACGGCTGCGGACGAGGCACCGCACGGTTGTGGACGCCGACGTACGGAGCGCTGCTGTGGACCAGGAGGTGTCGCCCTGCACCTCCTCGGCTGAATCCGCGGTGCGCTCACCGCGTGGGGAAATGCCACCAGGGGCCATGCACGAATGCATGGCCCCTGGGGTTTATCAAAAGTTGTCCGGCGGCGTCCTAGTCTCCCACAGCCTCGCGGTTGCAGTACCATCGGCGCTGAGAGGCTTAACTTCCGGGTTCGGGATGGGACCGGGTGTTTCCCTCTCGCTATGGCCGCCGTAACTCTATGACCCTCCCGACCCTGTCCCGGTGACCCCGCTCGGCCATGGGCCGTGCGGGGACTGGGTGGTGGGGGGTGGATTGTGTGGACGCAAGAACCCCTGCTTGGGGGGTCTTCTCATACGCGTAGTCGTTGTTGGATTGGTTGAGGGTTTGTGAAGACAAGCCCTCGGCCTATTAGTACCGGTCGGCTAGGCATTGCTGCTGTACACCTCCGGCCTATCAACCCCATGGTCTGTGGGGGGCCTTACCCCATAACGGGTGGGAAACCTCATCTTGAAACGTGCTTCCCGCTTAGATGCATTCAGCGGTTATCACTTCCGAACGTAGCCAACCAGCCCTGCACCTGGCGGTACAACTGGCACACCAGAGGTTCGTCCATCCCGGTCCTCTCGTACTAGGGACAGCCTTTCTCAAGTTTCCTACGCGCGCGGCGGATAGGGACCGAACTGTCTCACGACGTTCTAAACCCAGCTCGCGTGCCGCTTTAATGGGCGAACAGCCCAACCCTTGGGACCTACTCCAGCCCCAGGATGCGACGAGCCGACATCGAGGTGCCAAACCATCCCGTCGATATGGACTCTTGGGGAAGATCAGCCTGTTATCCCCGGGGTACCTTTTATCCGTTGAGCGACACCCCATCCACATGGTGGTGCCGGATCACTAGTTCCGACTTTCGTCCCTGCTCGACATGTCTGTCTCACAGTCAAGCTCCCTTGTGCACTTACACTCGCCACCTGATTGCCAACCAGGCTGAGGGAACCTTTGAGCGCCTCCGTTACTCTTTAGGAGGCAACCGCCCCAGTTAAACTACCCATCAGGCACTGTCCCTGATCCAGATCATGGACCTAAGTTAGACATCTAGTACGACCAGAGTGGTATTTCAACGTTGACTCCACCCACACTGGCGTGTGGACTTCACAGTCTCCCACCTATCCTACACAAGCCGAACCAAACACCAATACCAAACTATAGTAAAGGTCCCGGGGTCTTTCCGTCCTGCCGCGCGTAACGAGCATCTTTACTCGTAGTGCAATTTCGCCGAGTCCATGGTCGAGACAGCGCCCAAGTCGTTACTCCATTCGTGCAGGTCGGAACTTACCCGACAAGGAATTTCGCTACCTTAGGATGGTTATAGTTACCACCGCCGTTTACTGGGGCTTAAGTTCTGAGCTTCACCGTGAGGCTAACCCGTCCCCTTAACCTTCCAGCACCGGGCAGGAGTCAGTCCGTATACATCGTCTTACAACTTCGCACGGACCTGTGTTTTTAGTAAACAGTCGCTTGGGCCTGGTCTCTGCGGCCCCTCACGCTTCCCCAGCAAGTGGGTACACGATCAGGGCCCCCCTTCTCCCGAAGTTACGGGGGCATTTTGCCGAGTTCCTTAACCATGGTTCGCTCGATCGCCTCGGTATTCTCTACCTGATCACCTGAGTCGGTTTGGGGTACGGGCGGCGCGTAGCTCGCTAGAGGTTTTTCTCGACAGCATAGGATCACCCACTTCAGCCAAACGGCCTCGGCATCACCTCTCAGGCACGACAATAAAGTCAGCATCCCGGATTTCCCTAGGACACACCCTACGGGCTTACCCGTGGACAACCATCGCCACGGTTGGGCTACCTTCCTGCGTCACCCCATCGCTTGACTACTACCGGATCGGTTCGTGCGCTCCACCAACACGTCTTCCACCCGAAGGTGGACGATCACGTGGCTTCGGGCACTTAGCATCACCGGGCTCGTCATGGGCGCTACTTTGCCGGTACGGGAATATCAACCCGTTGTCCATCGACTACGCCTGTCGGCCTCGCCTTAGGTCCCGACTTACCCAGGGCAGATTAGCTTGACCCTGGAACCCTTGATCAATCGGCGCACGGGTTTCTCACCCGTGATTCGCTACTCATGCCTGCATTCTCACTCGTGTCGCATCCACACCTGGATCACTCCGGCGCTTCACTCGCGACACGACGCTCCCCTACCCATCCACACACCTGAACAACCCTCAAGGGGCCGCTAGATCGGACATCAAAGTCCATGTGAATGCCATAGCTTCGGCGGATGACTTGAGCCCCGCTACATTGTCGGCGCGGAATCACTTGACCAGTGAGCTATTACGCACTCTTTCAAGGGTGGCTGCTTCCAAGCCAACCTCCTGGTTGTCAGTGCGACTCCACATCCTTTTCCACTTAGTCACCGCTTAGGGGCCTTAGCTGATGGTCTGGGCTGTTTCCCTCTCGACTACGAACCTTATCGCCCGCAGTCTCACTGCTGCGCTCTCACTTACCGGCATTCGGAGTTTGGCTAACGTCAGTAACCTGGTCGGGCCCATCGGCTATCCAGTGCTCTACCTCCGGCAAGAAACACGCAACGCTGCACCTAAATGCATTTCGGGGAGAACCAGCTATCACGAAGTTTGATTGGCCTTTCACCCCTATCCACAGGTCATCCCCTCAGTTTTCAACCTAAGTGGGTTCGGTCCTCCACGCGGTCTTACCCGCGCTTCAACCTGCCCATGGATAGATCACTTCGCTTCGGGTCTAGATCGTGCGACTCAACCGCCCTATTAGGACTCGCTTTCGCTACGGCTACCCCACACGGGTTAACCTCGCCACACAACGCTAACTCGCAGGCTCATTCTTCAAAAGGCACGCCATCACCCACCGGCACAGCAAGCTGCACCCCAGGCTCTGACGGATTGTAGGCACATGGTTTCAGGTACTATTTCACTCCCCGCCAGGGGTACTTTTCACCTTTCCCTCACGGTACTTGTCCGCTATCGGTCATCGAGAAGTATTTAGGCTTAACGGGTGGTCCCGCCAGATTCGTACAGAATTTCAGGGGTTCCGTACTACTTGGGAGTAGACCAACGGAGACACACACGTACACCAACGGGGCTCTCACCCTCTACGGCGCTGCTTTCCAACAGACTCAGGCTTGATGCGTGTTTTCTTACTCCGCCGCACGATGGCAGTCAATGCGAAGACCTATCCCACAACCCCGTACACGCAACCCCTGCCAGGTATCACACGCGCACGGTTTGGCCTCATCCGATTTCGCTCGCCACTACTCTCGGAATCACTCTTGTTTTCTCTTCCTACGGGTACTGAGATGTTTCACTTCCCCGCGTTCCCTCCACACACCCTATACATTCAGGTGCAGGTGACTGGACATGATTCCAGCCAGGTTTCCCCATTCGGACACCCCCGGATCACAGCTCGGTTGCCAGCTCCCCAGGGCTTATCGCAGGCTCCAACGTCCTTCATCGGCTCTCGATGCCAAGGCATCCACCATGTGCCCTTTGCAGCTTGTCAACACAAACACTCAACAAATTCAACAAAGACACAAACATTACTTACACTACAATATGAAAACATCACCACCACACACACATACCTTCTGTGCGCGGCAACTGATGCTCGCGTCCACTATCCAAAAATCAAGCACCAAGAAGACAACCGACCCGCATCCCCCCACCAAGGAGGAACCGACCAGCAGCTTCGATCCAGAGGCGTGATGCCTCAGAACCCCAACAGTGCGTCTTGACTCCACCCCCCACACCCCCACCCCGAAAGGGCAAGGAAACTGCGGAGAGAACATCGATGAGATCCACTAGTGAGCAACATCGGGGCCGAACATTCGCCGACCCACCGTGCGTGCTCCTTAGAAAGGAGGTGATCCAGCCGCACCTTCCGGTACGGCTACCTTGTTACGACTTCGTCCCAATCGCCAGCCCCACCTTCGACGGCTCCCCCCCACAAGGGGTTGGGCCACCGGCTTCGGGTGTTGCCGACTTTCGTGACGTGACGGGCGGTGTGTACAAGGCCCGGGAACGTATTCACCGCAGCGTTGCTGATCTGCGATTACTAGCGACTCCGACTTCATGGGGTCGAGTTGCAGACCCCAATCCGAACTGAGACCGGCTTTTTGGGATTCGCTCCGCCTTACAGCATCGCAGCCCTTTGTACCGGCCATTGTAGCATGCGTGAAGCCCTGGACATAAGGGGCATGATGACTTGACGTCATCCCCACCTTCCTCCGAGTTGACCCCGGCAGTCTCCCATGAGTCCCCAACACCCCGAAGGGCTTGCTGGCAACATAGGATAAGGGTTGCGCTCGTTGCGGGACTTAACCCAACATCTCACGACACGAGCTGACGACAGCCATGCACCACCTGTACACCGACTAAAAGGGCACCTATCTCTAGGTGTTTCCGGCGTATGTCAAACCCAGGTAAGGTTCTTCGCGTTGCATCGAATTAATCCGCATGCTCCGCCGCTTGTGCGGGCCCCCGTCAATTCCTTTGAGTTTTAGCCTTGCGGCCGTACTCCCCAGGCGGGGCGCTTAATGCGTTAGCTGCGGCACGGAACCCGTGGACGGGTCCCACACCTAGCGCCCAACGTTTACGGTGTGGACTACCAGGGTATCTAATCCTGTTCGCTCCCCACACTTTCGCTCCTCAGCGTCAGGTAATTCCCAGAGAACCGCCTTCGCCACCGGTGTTCCTCCTGATATCTGCGCATTTCACCGCTACACCAGGAATTCCGTTCTCCCCTGAATACCTCTAGTCTGCCCGTATCGGAAGCCAGCACCGAGTTAAGCCCGGTGTTTTCACTCCCGACGCGACAAACCGCCTACGAGCCCTTTACGCCCAATAATTCCGGACAACGCTCGCACCCTACGTATTACCGCGGCTGCTGGCACGTAGTTGGCCGGTGCTTCTTCTCCCCCTACCGTCACTTTCGCTTCGTCGGAGGTGAAAGAGGTTTACAACCCGAAGGCCGTCATCCCTCACGCGGCGTTGCTGGATCAGGCTTCCGCCCATTGTCCAATATTCCCCACTGCTGCCTCCCGTAGGAGTCTGGGCCGTGTCTCAGTCCCAGTGTGGCCGGTCACCCTCTCAGGCCGGCTACCCGTCGAAGCCTTGGTAGGCCATTACCCCACCAACAAGCTGATAGGCCGCGAGCACATCCCCCACCGAAAAACTTTCCAACACCCCACATGCGTGGAATGCTCCTATCCGGTATTAGACCCCGTTTCCGAGGCTTATCCCAAAGTGGAGGGCAGATTACTCACGTGTTACTCACCCGTTCGCCGCTCGTGTACCCCCGAAGGAGCCTTACCGCTCGACTTGCATGTGTTAAGCACGCCGCCAGCGTTCGTCCTGAGCCAGGATCAAACTCTCCATTGAAAGCCAAACCCGACAAAAAACAAACCCTGACCAAATTGCTTTGACCAGAATCATTGCCGAAAAAACAAACCCAAACCAAGTCTGGGCATACAAACTAATTCTCATCGACTAAACAAGACACACTGTTGAGTTCTCAAACATCACGCGCACCCAGGCCTCACCATCTCTGGTTCGGTCCTGGGACCACTGGCCTCCGCGGCGCGCTCCGGCGACCTGGACGATGTCCGGGCCGCACCGGTGCTGCTGGTGCGAAGACTGCCACCTCGGGGCCGGAAACCCGATCCGACCGGATCTTGTCTCCCGCCGCTCCCTGGCGACAGATGAAACAGTAGAGGACGCCTGACCGAGATGCCAACTCGGGGTCCGGTGACCCGGGCCACATCGACCCCTGTCCGGGCATCAGCCCAGGTCAGCGGGCTGTCAGAGCGTCTTGAGCCCGGCCGGGGACGCGATGCCGCGCGTCTCCGCCGCGGAGGGGCAGCCGGCGAGCCGCAACGTCTCGACGGTCTGGACGCCGAGCTCGCGGTGCAGCCTCCCCACACCGGCCTCACCGTCCACGAGCGCCCACATGACCGGGCGGCCCAGGAAGACCACGTCGGCACCGAGGGCCAGGGCGGTCACCACGTCGATGCCGCTGCGCACTCCCCCGTCCACGTAGACCTGCGCGCGGCTGCCGACCGCCGCCGCCACGTCCGGCAGCGCCGCAGCCGTGGCCACCGCCCGGTCGAGCTGCCGTCCCCCGTGGTTGCTGACCCACACCGCCGACGCTCCGGCCTGGACGCAGCGCACGGCGTCGTCGGCCCGCAGCACGCCCTTGACCACCACGGGCAGACCCGTCAGCTCCCTCAGCCAGTCCAGGTCGTGCGGGCCCAGGTCGAGCGCCTTCTCGGCGTTCGGCACGGAGAGGTCGAGGTCGGCGCCCACCAGGTCGGGGTGCCGACGCTCGACGGCGGCGCGCTCGGCTGCGTACTTCGTGGCGACGACCGGGGTGTCGACCGTCAGCACCACCGCCTGCGCCCCGGCGGACACCGCTCGCTGCAGCAGCGGGACGGCGAGCGTGCGGTCGGAGGGCAGGTAGGCCTGCAGCCACCACCGCACCCCCGTCGCGGCCACCTCCTCCACGGTGACCCCCGCGTTGCTGGAGACCACCATCAGGCCGTCGACGGCGGCGGTGGCCCGGGCGACCGCCAGCTCCCCGTCGGGGTGCACCGCCCCCTGCAGCGTCATCGGCGCCACCGCCCACGGCACGCCCGAGCGGCCCTCCAGCACCGGGACGCTGAGATCGACGTCGGTGACGTCGCGCAGCACGTGCGGGTGCAGCCGGTGCCCGCGCCAGGCCCACGCGGCCTCACCGGCCGTGACGCCCTCGCGCGCGCCCTGGGCCACGTAGTCGTACACCTCCTGGGGCAACCGCCCCCGGGCCTGCTCCTGGAGCCCGGCGACCCAGCGTGCGTCCGCGCTCATCCGGCGACCCCGACCTCCACCCCGGCGAACCTCTTCTTGCCGCGGCGCAGCACCATCCAGCGTCCGCACAGCAGGTCCGCGGGCCCGGGGACCGCGTCGGCGTCGTCCACCCTCGCGTTGTTCAGGTAGGCCCCTCCCTCGCCGATGGTGCGCCGCGCCTCGCCCTTGCTCTTGACCAGACCGGACTGCACCAGGAGGTCGGCCACCGTCGGCAGCGCTCCCTCCACCGTCACCGCGCCGGCTCCCCGCAGGGCCGCGGACAGCGTCGCCTCCTCCAGGTCGGCGAGGTCACCCGTGCCGAACAGCGCTGCTGCGGCCGCGGTCGCCTGCGCCACCGCGCGGGTCCCGTGCACGGTCGCGGTCACCTCGTCGGCCAGGGTGCGCTGGCCCTCCCGGCGGTGCGGCGCCTCGGCGTGACGCGCCTCGAGCGCCTCGATGTCGGCGCGGGGAAGGAAGGTGAAGACCCGGAGCAGCTCGCCGACCTTCTCGTCCTCCACGTTGAGCCAGAACTGGTGGAAGGCGTACGGCGACATCATCGCGGGGTCGAGCCACAGCGCGCCGCCCTCGGTCTTGCCGTACTTCGTGCCGTCCGCCCGGGTCATCAGCGGGGTGGCGACCGCGTGCACCTGCGCCCGCTCGGTCCGCCGGACCAGCTCGACACCGGCGGTGAGGTTGCCCCACTGGTCGGACCCACCGAACTGCAGGGTGACCCCGTGCTGGCGGTGCAGCTCGAGGAAGTCGAGCGACTGCAGGAGGACGTAGCTGAACTCGGTGTAGCTGATCCCGCTCTCGAGGCGGGTGCGGACGACGTCCCGCGCCAGCATCCGGTTCACCGGGAAGTGCTTGCCGATGTCCCGCAGGAAGTCGACCACCGACAGTGCCGAGGTCCAGTCGAGGTTGTTCACCATCGTCGCGGCGTTCTCGCCCTCGAAGGAGAGGAAGGGCTCGATCTGCCCGCGTACCGAGTCCACCCACTCCGCCACGGTCTGCGCGGAGTTCATGGACCGCTCACCGGACTCCTTCGGGTCGCCGATCATCCCGGTCGCCCCGCCGACGAGCGCGTACGGCCGGTGCCCGGCCTGCTGGAGGCGTCGGGCGGTGAGGATCTGGACGAGGTGACCCATGTGCAGGCTGGGTGCGGTCGGGTCGAAGCCCACGTAGAACCGGACGCTGCCGCCGGACAGCGCGGCACCGAGCGCCTCGCGGTCGGTGGAGTGGGCGATCAGGCCGCGCCACTCGAGGTCCTCGAGCAGGGTGGGGTCGACGGACAACGCCTTACCTTTCGTCACCGGTGCCGGCAGGGGGTCCCGCGGCCGGATGCCAGTCTCGCGCACCCCGGCGCCACCACCCGAACGCACACCCCGGCCCGCCGCGCGCCCCCTAGGGTGTCGTGGGGCACCACGGCCGACGTGCAGGCGGTCCACGGCGAGGCCCGACGGGGAACCAGGACCAACGAGGACGGACGAGGCGTGATCGCGAACAGGTACACCCTCGATCGCGAGATCGGGCGCGGCGGCATGGGCGCCGTCTGGCTCGGGCGCGACGAGCTGCTCGGTCGTGCCGTCGCGATCAAGCGGGTGGGCCGGGCTCCTGGGCTGGCCGAGGACCCCGAGGCCGACGCGAAACGCGCCGAGCGCGAGGCTCGGATCGCCGCCAGCCTGAACCACCGTCACGTCGTCGCCGTCTTCGACCTCGTCGAGGAGCACGAGGAGCAGTGGCTCGTGATGGAGTACGTCGAGGGCCGCAGCCTGTCCCAGACCGTCCGCGACGACGGCCCGCTCGACGTCGACCGCGCCGGAGCGATCCTCGCGGACGCGGCCGGGGCCCTGGCCACGGCGCACGCGGCCGGGGTCGTGCACCGCGACGTCAAGCCGTCGAACATCCTGCTCACGGAGGCCGGCGAGGCCAAGCTCCTCGACTTCGGGATCGCCCGCGCCCAGGGCGACCTGACCCTCACCCAGACCGGGCTGGTCAGCGGGTCCCCCGCGTACCTGGCCCCCGAGGTCGCCTCGGGCGCCCCCGCCACCACGGCGAGCGACGTCTGGTCCCTCGGGGCCACCCTGTTCCACCTGCTGTCCGGGCACCCGCCCTACGACGTGGGCGACAACATCGTGGGCGGCCTCTACCGGATCGTCCACGAGGAGCCCCCGACCGTCGAGGACGCCGGGTGGCTCGGCCCGCTCCTCGGCGCCACCATGGTGCGCGACCCCGACCGACGCTGGAGCATGGCGCACGTCGCGTCCTACCTGCAGGCAGGGCCCCGCGACGTGGGTACGGCGGACGCCGACCGCACCCGCGCGGTGGCCCCGGTGACCGGCCCTGCCGCCCGCCCGCTCGCAGGTGCGTTCGCCGGTGCCGCGGCAGCTCCGGGAGCCGCCGCGACGTCGTCGCACGCTGGACCTCCTGCCCCCGCCGGCACGGCCGACCCGTCCCCGGCGACGGCCGTCGGAGCGCCGCTCACGCCTGCGGGCAGCGACCTCGAGGGCCGCCGGAGCCGCTCGCGCCGTCCGCTGCTGCTGCTGGGAGCGCTGGTCGTGGTGCTGCTGGGCGCGATCGTGTTCTTCCTGCTCCTGCCTGACGAGCAGGAGGTCGCCGGCCCGGGCACCGAACCGTCCGGGTCCCCCAGCGCGTCGGCCTCCCCGTCCCCTTCGGCCAGCCCGTCCGAGGAGCCGCCCCCGAGACCGACGAGGAGGGGGATGACGTCCTTCGTCACCGACTACCTGCAGACCGCGGCCACCGACCCCCCGGCCGGGTTCCGGCAGCTGACGCCGGACTTCCAGGCCGCGAGCGGGGGCATCTCGGGCTACACGGGTTTCTGGGGCCGGGTCTCCTCGGTCGACGCTCCCGAGTTCTCCGAAGTCGACCCGGGGGGCCTCACCGTCCGGTATACCTACACGTATCGCACCTCGGACGGGGGCGAGTCCACCGAGTCCGTCGGCCTCCAGCTCACCTACGATCCGGCGACGGACCGCTACCTGATCGCCGACGAGGCCTGAGCCCCCGCAGGCAGGAGAGGCGTCCATCCTCATGCACCTCCCCCCCACCCCCCCGATCGCCGGGCTCGACGTGGAGCGCCTCGACGAGCTGCGGGACCTCGACCCGGGGGACACGACGTACCTCGACCGGGCCCTGGCGAACTTCGACCGCAACTCCCGTACCGCGCCCGAGACCTTCCGCCGGCTCATCGCCGAGGGCGACGCAGCCCAGCTGCGCGCCAGCGCCCACCGGCTGCTGGGCAGCGCGCTGAACCTGGGCACCGTCGTGGCGGTCGAGTCGCTGCGCGCCCTCGAGGCGCACGGCGACAGCGGCACGACCGACGGGGCCGAGCTGCTCGTGCCGGCCGCCGACGGCGCGCTCCGGCGGGGCAGGGAGCAGCTCGCCCTCTACCAGTCGACCTACGCGACGAGGGCCGCGGATCCCGAGCACAGCACGGCCTGACGCCCTGTGGCGACCCCGAGGGGTGAGGCGCTGTCGGTGCCGGGCCGTACGGTGTCACCATGACTGATTCGAACACAGAAGCGAACCAGGGCGAGGTCATCGGCGCCGCCAACCCGTCCCCCTCGAACGCCGAGAAGGACACCGACGACTGGGTCACCGGCGACGAGCCGATGACCGGCGCTCAGAAGAGCTACCTGGACACCCTCGCCCGGGAGGCCGGCGAGACGCTGCCCGCGGACCTGACCAAGGCGGCAGCCTCGGACCACATCGAGCGGCTCCAGGCCGCGACCGGTCGCGGCGCCTGAGCGCACACCCGTCCCGCGTCAGCGCGCGGGGTCGGCCGGCTCGACGTAGACCCACCGGCCCCGCCGGCGCTCGAACCGGCTGAGCTCCACCAGCACGCCCCGCTCCCCCGTGGTGGTCGAGCGCCACCGGGCCTCGAACCCGACCAGCCCCGCGTCGTCGTCGGGACCGCCCCCGTCCGTGCTGGTGACGGTCAGGCCCTCCCAGGCCAGGTCCGGCACGCCGTGCACCTCCGGGGGGCGGGTCCGGGGGTGCCAGGTGCGGAACAGGTGGTCGGCCCGACCCAGGGCGTAGGCGCTGTACCGCGCGCGCATCAGGGCCTCCGCCGTCCCTGACGGCTCCCCGAGGTGGGCCCGCCGGCAGCAGGAGCCGTACGGAGCGCCGCTCCCGCAGGGGCAGGGTTGCAGCGTGGCCATGGACATACCCTGCCAGGACCAGCCACGGCCCTTCTCGCGGCTCACGGTGCCATGATCTTCGTCACCAAGCCCAGGATGGGGAGGCCGGAGCGGGCCCGCGTAGGCTGACCGCCGACCGGTGCGGACCCCATGCCACGCCGGTCTCTCGGACGCCCTCGCCAACCCCTCCCCCCAGGACCGGCGGGGGCGTTCGCGTCTCCCGACGTCTCTGCGCGGGCGCCCAGCCCCCGGCGACGGGCCGCCCGGCGCGTCAGTACGCGTCGGTGAAGAACGCGCTCGCGCTGAGGGCGGCCGGCGCCATGCCCATCAGCACCCCGACCAGCAGCACGGGCACACGGTCGGTGAGGACCCAGGCGAGCAGGGCGCAGGTGACCCCGCCCGCGACGGCGGCGGTGACCAGCAACCCCAGGTCGTCCACCACCCGGTCGAGCGCCGAGGCGTCGACCTGCAACGACCAGCCGACGAGCGACAGCGACACGACCCCCACGAGGCCGGCGACGAGGGCCAGCGGGACCGCGACCAGCAGGCGCGGGAGGGTCCGGGGCCTTGTCACGACCGTCCAACGACCCCGACGTCGCGAGGTCACCTGCACGTGACCCACCTCGTTGCGACGGCCGGATCGCGCCCGCTCGCGGAAGGGCGATCCGGTCTAGACCGACGGTGGAACGGCCCTGGACAGGTCGCCATGGCCGGGAGTAGGCCGGTGGGGTCGGGCGGCCGGGGGGGTCGCCGGCTCTCGGGGACGTCGACGAGGGGAGACGGGCATGGGACGTGCGGGACGAGCGGCGGCCGCGCTCGCGCTGGGACTGGGGCTCAGCGTGCTGGCGCCGACGGCGCCGGTGGCGGCCGGGGAGGTCGAGCAGACCTTCCAGGTGACACCGCGGACGATCAACGACAGCGAGACCGACGGAGGGCCTCCTGGCCCCAGCGCCGGCGACACGTTCTCCTTCACCGAGCGGCTGTTCCGGGGCGGTGAGCGCGTCGGGCGCGACGCGGTGACGTGCAAGATCAAGCGGTTCGAGCGGCGCCTCTTCGAGGCGCAGTGCTTCGTCACCATGGTCTTCACCGACCGCGGTCAGATCACCGCCCAGGGCCTGGTGACCTTCCGCCGCGGGTCCGACCGACGGCCGGTCCTGGCGATCACGGGAGGGACCGGGGAGTTCGAGGACGCCGGGGGTCGGTTCGTGATCGTGGAGGAGCGCGACAAGCCCACGCGCTACCGGATCCACCTGACCCAGGACCCGCCGCCGGCGCCGTGACCGCGGGAGTGGCGGCCGCCGGACCTCGCGCGGCCGCCGCTCCCCTCACCCCCGGTCACTCACCTGGCTGTCCCGCCCACCACGCCTCAGCACACGGCCTCGGGGCGACGCCGGGCGGGGCGCGAGCCTCGGGACCGTGGAACCTCGGGCACGATGACGACGAGCCGGGTTACGCTGGAGGTCGACTCCGGGAGTTCCATGGCTTCTCCGACGCTCATCGCCGATGCATGCCGGCAGGCGGTGCCTTCTCTCAGGTGGTCGCCCTCACCGGCATGCGCCAGATCGGGTCCGCCGGGGCGCCGTGACCGCCCCAGCCCATGGCAGGTACGGCCTCCGCTCGCAGGCCCTCCGTCTCCAGGACCCGCGCTGCCGCCCCCACGGCCCAAGGTGGCCCTGCCTGCTCGAGGACGGCTCGCGTCGGTGTCGAGGAGCGCACCAGGCGCGCGAGAGGTGAGCCCCTGCCCGCCACGGGGCCTGCGTGACCGGTCAGCCGACGTCGGGTGCTGCGGCTCCCCCGACCTGCCGCCCGGCCTCCCGTGCCAGGACGCGACCGGATGACGGCGGAGGAGCGCCAGCAGGGGGACGTCGCACGCGCCATGGAACGTCTGCACGAGGCGCAGCGGATCGGGCAGATCGGCGACTGGTCGTTCGACGTCGTCGGCGGAACCATCAGCTGGTCCCCGCAGGTCTACGAGATCACCGGGCGCGACATCGCCCTCGGTCCGCCGACGTCCTACGACGAGATGGCGTCGATCTTCGAGCCCGACAGCAAGGGGGCGTTGAGACGGCACGTCGATCGGGCGATCGAGACCGGTCAGCCGCAGTCCTACGACCTGCTCCTGGCCCGTCCGGACGGGACGAGGGTGCATGTCACGGCAAGGGCAGTGGCGCGCCGGGACGAGCACGGCCACGTCGTCGCGCTGACCGGCACCATCCAGGACGTCACGGCGCGGGACCGGGCAGCCCGGTTGCTGGCGGAGAGCGAGCAGCGCCTCGGCTTCGCGCTGGACGCAGCCGAGATCGGCGACTGGGACATGGACCTGCGGACGAACGTGGCGCGGCGCTCCTTGCGGCACGACCACTGCTTCGGCTATCGCGAACCGGTCGCCGAGTGGGGGTACGACACCTTCCTGGCGCACGTCGATGCCATCGACCGCGAGAGGGTCGACGAGTGCTTCCAGGTGGCGATGTCCGGTGGCGGAGAGTACGACGTCGAGTTCCGGGTGACCTGGCCCGACGGCTCCGTCCACTGGCTCTGGTCCAAGGGCCGGTTCTTCTTCGACGACACCGGCCGGCCCTACCGGGTCGCCGGCATCCAGGTGGACGTCACCGACCGCCGGCGCGAGGTGGAGGCGGCGCTCCGCCTCGCCGCGATCATCGAGTCCTCCGAGGACGCGATCATCAGCCAGGACCGGTCTGGGGTGGTGGCCAGCTGGAACCCGGGCGCGGAGCGGCTCTTCGGGTGCCCGGCAGCGGCGATGATCGGGAGGAGGCTGGACCACCTCGCCGGGCCCGGGACCTCCGACGACGACCGGCACTCCTTCGACCGGGCCGCCCGCGGCGAGGCGGTGGCCCCGTTCGAGGCGCAGCGTCGAAGGGGGGACGGCACCTACCTCGACGTCATGCTGACGCACTCACCGCTCCGGGACGTCGACGGGAAGGTCGTGGGCGTGTCCACCATCGCTACGGACAACTCCGCGCGCAAAGAGGTGGAGCGAACGCGGAAGCTGCATTCGGACCTGCTGATCTCGAGGCTGGCTCAGGAAGCAGAAGCCGTGGCAAGGCTTCGAGAGCTGGATCGGCTGAAAGACGAGCTGGTGGCCAACGTGAGCCACGAGCTGCGCACGCCGCTCGCCAGCATCCTGGGGTACATCGAGCTTCTCAAGGAAGGGGAGAACGGTGCGCTCAATGCGCAGCAACAGACCTGGACCGAGGCGCTGGACCGCAACGGCGCTCGGCTCCTGGCCGTGGTGGAGAACCTGCTGACCGCCTCCACGATCGAGGCCGGCAAGACACACTTCGGCGCGGCCCCGGTCGACCTCAACGAGGTCGTCTCATCTGCCGAAGGAGGGATGAAGTCGTGGATCGACGGGCGACGCCTGACGACTCACTTCCACCTGGCCGACAGCCCAGTCTTCGTCCGAGGTGACGTGGGTCAGCTCGAGCAAGTGGTCTGGAACCTGGTGAGCAACGCCGTGAAGTTCACCGACGACGGGGGGACGGTGGAGTGTGCCCTCGACACCGAGGGCCACCGGGCGAGGCTGACGGTCAGCGACGACGGCATCGGCATACCCGCCGCGGAGCAGGCCGGCCTGTTCTCACGGTTCTTCCGCGCGTCAACAGCCACCGACCGTGCTATCCCCGGCTCTGGACTGGGTCTCCATGTCACCTCGTCGATCGTGAAGCACCATGGCGGCGACATCTCCGTCGACTCGACTCCTGGCCGAGGCACCCGGGTGACAGTCCACCTCCCGATGGCGGCGCCAACCCAGGGCTAGGTCGGCTCGAGGTCCTTCCCGGCATCTCCGAACGGGCGTTGACACCTGCCGATCCGTGGAACGCTGCCGGGGTCGACGCCCGTCGCGATCGGGAGCCGTCCAACCGGGACACTTCTGTGCACCACCGTTGTGCGGGACCCAGTACCCGCGCTTCGGCTGGTGGTGGGGCGGGTGGGGCTCGAACCCACGACCCAAGGATTATGAGTCCTCTGCTCTGACCGACTGAGCTACCGCCCCGAGGCGGTGGCGAACCTACCGAGGCGGTGGCGGAGGACCGACTACCTCAGTCGGTGTCGTCGCGTCGGGAGTCGACGACCAGCGCGAGGGTGTTGAGCGCCGCCCAGCCCATGGTCACCGCGAGCACCTTCTGGCGGACGTCGGGGTCCGTGGTGCGGGCGGCGAGGACCAGCCCGTCGCCGACGTCGTTGAGGATCCGCAGCCGCATCGCGGTGCGCACGGTGCGTCCCGAGCGGCCGAACATGCCGAACGAGCTGATCGCCAGGTCGCGCACGGCGTAGGTCCGCGCCAGGACCTCCCACGCCCCCAGCTCGGCCGAGGGCGCCTCGACGGCCTTGCCGAGGTGGGCGGGCTGCGCGAGGGCGAAGACGCCGTACCCGGCGGTGGCGGCGGACATGATGCGGCTCAACGTGTAGGTCATGCGTCCTGTCTACCCCCGACCGACGCCGCGCGAGTCACCCCCCGGGTCCCCACGGCCCCCGAGTGGCACTCTGGAGGCATGACCGAGCAACCGGCAGCACCCCTGGAACCGCTGGACGAGTCGTGGACGACCGCGCTGTGCGTGGTGGCCCACCCCGACGACATGGAGTTCGGGGCGGCTGCGGCCGTGGCCCGCTGGACCGGGCAGGGCAAGGAGGTCGTCTACTGCATGGTGACCTCCGGGGAGGCCGGGATCGACGGGCTGCACCCCGACGAGTGCCGACGGGTGCGCGAGGAGGAGCAGATCGCCTCGGCCCGGCTGGTGGGGGTCCACGACGTCGAGTTCCTGGGCCTGCCGGACGGCGTCCTGGAGTACGGCGTGCCCCTGCGGCGCGCGATCGCCGAGGTGGTCCGGCGGCGCCGGCCCGACGTCGTGCTGACCAACAACCCGCGGGAGACCTGGGGCGGGCGCAACCTCAACCAGGCCGACCACATCGCGGTCGGTCGGGCGACGTTGGACGCGGTGCGCGACGCCGGCAACCGCTGGGTCTTCCCCGAGCAGCTCGTGGGGGACCTCGAGCCCTGGGGCGGGGTCGGTGCGGTGTGGGCGCACGGCTCACCCCGGGCCGGGCACGGCGTGGACGTGACCGCGACCTTCGACGCGGGCGTCGCCTCCCTGGAGGCGCACCGCGCCTACATCGACGGACTCGGGTGGGAGCACTTCGACCCGGCGGAGTTCCTCGAGGGCATGGCCCGCCCCACCGGGCAGCGGATGGGCGTGGCCCTGGCCACGGCGTTCGAGGAGTTCCCCATGGGCTGGGGCGCCTGAGGCCGCACCGCCCGGAGGCACGGTCCCGGAGGCCGGAGCGCTACTCGACCCGGAGGCCGAGGCCGTCCGCCATGAGGGGTGCGAGCAGCATCAGCTGGTCGGGCCCGATCGTGGCGCCCGCCAGGCTGGTGAGCCCGTCGAGGCCGTCGAAGGTCGCGCCCCGGAGGTCGACGTCGTGCAGCTCGGCCTGCCGGACGTCCAGCGCGCCGATGCGCGTCCCCCGGAGCCCCATCCGCCGGACCACCGCGCTGCCCAGGTCCAGCTCCTCGATCGTGCAGTCGGTGAACGCGACGTCCACCAGCTCCGCCCCGCGCAGGTTGACGAAGGACAGCTTGCAGCCGACGAAGTGGACCGCCCGCCACTGCACCTCGTACGCCTCCAGCGACCCCAGCCGTCCGGTGACCCGCACGTCGCGCCACTGGCTGCGCGCGGCGCGGACGACCGGGAGGTTCACGCGCTCGAGCTCCACCTCGTGCAGCCGCGCCCCGCGGAGGTCGGTCTCGTCCGCGACGACGTCGGAGAACCGGGCCGAGGCGACCAGCGCCCCGGGCAGGGTGAGATCGGCGAGCACGAGGTCGGCGAACCGGACGGAGTCGAGGTCGGCGTCCCGGACGAGGTCGCTCGCCTCACCCGGGGCCAGCTCCCCGAGACGGATCGGGTCGAGCCGGGGCGGCTGGGTCGTCGCGGGCGTGCGCACACGTGCTCCTGGTGGGTCTGGGACGCGTCAGCGGTCCGGTCACGCGACGAGGGCCTGACCACGCGAGTCGTCCTCGCAGGTCAGGCCCTCTCTCTGCTCCCCCGGTTGGACTCGAACCAACAACCCTCCGGTTAACAGCCGAATGCTCTGCCAATTGAGCTACAGGGGATCGGGTGCAGCGCGCACACATTAGCAAGCGCTCGGACCACCGTGAAACCCGGACCCCGCCCCCGGGGACCCACCGGCGGGCGGGTCAGGGCCCGGTCTGGCCGACCTCGCCGCGGGCGGCGGCGAGCGCGTCCGCGGCAGCCAGGGCCACGGCCGGGTCGTCGGGCTCGACGCCGGCGTCGTACTCCGTCAGCCACACGATCGGGTGGCGGCCGGACGGTGCCCGCCGGCCGATCACGCGGACGCCGCGCTTGCCGTGCACCGCGACGTGCCGCTGGAGCACGATGCTCGCGGTCACCCGCTCGCGCACCAGCTCCAGGAGCGTGCGCGGGTCCGGGACGGCCATCTCGTGCACGGCGCGCACCTCGCCCCAGGTGCCGACCTCGGCGATCGTGAAGCGCTCCTCGTCGACGTCCCAGTCGGCGCTCTCGACCTGCTCCCACGGCAGCCGGACACCGCCGGGCAGGTACGCCGCGTCGCGCGTGCCGGCCAGCACGCCGCCGTCCGCGGTGGTCGTCCAGGCCAGGACCCGCTCCCCCGGCGCGACGTCGACCGGCGGTCTCGGGTCGCGGCGCCGCACGCCCCTCACAGCCCGGCCATCCGGTCGCGCAGCTGGCGGCGGTGCTGCTCGAGCGCGGCCAGCTCACCGAACATCCGGTTGTACTCCGTCGGCTGCTCCACGGGGTTGGTGCGCTGCAGCCGCGACTTCACCTCGGCGATCCGCCGCGCCGCGGTGAGCTCCATCAGCCGCACGACGTGCAGCAGGACGTACGGCGCGTCCGGCTCCTTGGCCGTCTTGAGCGGCTCGACGCCCAGGGCGCTGATGGCCGACGAGACCGCAGGGTCGGTGGCGGCGTCGCGGACGCGGGTGCCCCACGACGGGTCGCCGGCCGCCGCCGACGGGCCGCCCGCCGCGGACACGGCCGCCCAGACGCCCCGGTAGGTCGGGTGGGTGAAGTCGTTGTCGCCGATGTCGGCGGTGGTGCGACCGATGGCCATCGGGTGCTGCACGACGAGCTTGAGGGTCTCCCGCTCGATCGCGAACCGCGGGTCGCGCAGGTCCGGGAGGGTGCTGCGGGCCGGCCGCTCACCGGTCGTGGCCGAGTCGCGGTCGCCGGCGCGGTCCCCCCGGCCGTCGCGCTCGGAACGGCCACCACGAGGAGCCGGCGCCGGACGTCCGGCGGCGCGGCGCACCTCGGCGCGCACGTCGTCGGGGTCGGCGCCGACCATGCCGGCCAGCTCGCGGGCGAACGCGTCGACCTTCGAGCGGTCGCGGATGCTCGAGACCAGCCGGGCGCCCTCGCGCACGGCGTCCACCCGACCGTCGGCGCGGTCCAGGTCGAACTTGCCGACGACGTTGGACAGCACGAAGCGGTAGAGCGGGAGGCGCTTGGCGACCAGCTCGCGCACCGCGGCGTCGCCCTGCTGGACACGGAGGTCGCACGGATCGAGGCCGGAGGGCTCGACGGCGACGTAGGTCTGGGAGACGAAGTTCTGGTCGCCCTCGAAGGCCTTGAGCGCGGCCTTCTGCCCGGCGGCGTCGCCGTCGAAGGTGAAGATCACCTCGCCGCGGAACTCCTCGTGGTCGTGCAGGAACCGGCGCAGCACCCGGGTGTGGTCCTCGCCGAAGGCGGTGCCGCAGGTGGCGACGGCCGTGCCGACGCCGGCGAGGTGGCAGGCCATCACGTCGGTGTAGCCCTCGACCACGACGGCCTGCGACGAGCGCGCCATCTCGCGACGCGCGAGGTCGAGGCCGTAGAGCACCTGGCTCTTCTTGTAGATCTGCGTCTCGGCGGTGTTGAGGTACTTCGCCTCGATCCGGTCGTCGTCGAAGATCCGCCGCGCGCCGAAGCCGATGGTGTCGCCGCCGGCGTCGCGGATCGGCCACATCAGGCGCCCGCGGAACTTGTCGTACGCCGAGCGACCCACGGCCACCAGACCGCCGGCCACGAGCTCCTCCTGGCTGAAGCTCCGCCCGCGCAGGTGCGCCAGCAGCGCCTCCCCGTCACGCGGGGAGAACCCGACCCCGAAGGTCAGGGCGGCCTCCTGGTCGAAGCCGCGACCGATCAGGAAGTCGCGCGCCTGCTGGGCGGCCGGGGTGCCGAGCTGCTCGGCGTAGAACTCCTGGGCGGCCTTGTGCGCCTCGACGAGCCGCCCGCGCCCGGGCCCCTTGGGCCGGTCGTCGTCGTCCCCGTCCTCGCGGCGCAGCGGCACGCCGTACTTCTCCGCCAGCCGTTCGATGGCCTCGACGAAGGACAGGCCGTCGATCTTCATCAGGAACGACAGGACGTCGCCGCCCTCGCCGCACCCGAAGCAGTTGCCGGTCAGGATGTTGTCCTCCAGCACGAAGGCACGACCGTCCTCGACCTCCGCACAGAAGACTTCCTCGACCCGGTCGGTCGGCTCGACAGAACGCACGATCCACCCGCGCCGGGCGAACGACTTCTCCGAGGAGAGAAAGCGCTCGCGGTGGTGCTCGAGGAGG
This sequence comes from uncultured Actinomycetota bacterium, assembly GCA_963781475.1. Lineage (GTDB taxonomy): Bacteria > Actinomycetota > Actinomycetes > Propionibacteriales > Nocardioidaceae > Nocardioides. The sequence goes on from CAWAGJ010000008.1 coordinate 312,950, forward strand.
AAGAACTGCTCCGTCAAGGTGTCGGCGACGAAGTGCACCCGATGTACTGCCGAGGGTTCCCTCCCGGGGAAACCTGCACGCATCTGCGTGGTGATGCCGTAGGTGTCGATGCCGAGGCGCGTGCAGATGTCCCTCACGAACTCGAGATCGCCTCGGGACGCGGAGTTCAGCATCACGGTGCCGTCCTCCGCGACGCACCCGTCCGCGGCCACGTAGCCGGCGAGCCAGCCGTAGAGGTAGGAGACGGACTCGTCCCGCGGTGGGAGCTGCTTGAAGAAGCGCGGGAGGTGGTGGACGAGCAGGTTCTCGCCCGAGGCGGAGGTGTGGCTGTTCGGGAACCACTTCAGCATGGCCAGGTCCTTCGGCGGGCAGATCAGTGTCATCGAACCCGTGCCTGACCTGGTGCCGTCGCCGTAGGAGAATCCGTGGGCGATGCCGAACGGGGACGGCGTCGTCCGGCCGATCCGCGACCTGGGGAAGACGGCCACCAACCGGTCGTCGGCCTTGAGGTCGGTGGTCAGAACCTCGCGGCGCCCGGTGCGCTGCCTGCCCGACCGCACGAACCACCGGTGGCCGTCGGTGGCGTAGAGCTCCTTGACCTGACGGTTGCGGGTCAGCGTGATGCGGTGGAGGCGCTGCTCGCCGTAGCTGCGGAACGGCGCGGTGGTCCACTGCCCGGAGGCACCGAGGACCAGGTGTTCTCCGCCGGCGAGCTCGGAGATGGCACGCGCTCCCTGGGACGTGAGGACCCGGGTCTCCCCCGCCAGGCAGTGGAAGAACTGACGTTGGGGGTTCACGTTGAAGGAGGGCGACTTCTCGTCGTGGAAGGGGCACAACCCCTTCATCGACCCGCCGCCGGCGTTGCGCAGGGTGACGTAGGAGGAGACGACCTCGTCGATGCGGGCCTTCTCACGCACCGTCGCTATGTCGTCCTCGCGGATCCGTCCTGCCACGCCCGGAGTCTACGGGCGCGCCGTCCCGCGTGGAGGCCGGGCGCCGCCGCCTGGGGAGAACGGGTCGGCGGCGGACCGCACGGTCCGCGACGCCGGTCGTCCTGCGTAGCGAGGCGGGGCGGACCCCGGCGGGCGCCGCATCACCCCAGGTCAGCGAGGTGTGGCCGATTCGATCGGAACCCACGCGCCGTTCGGCACCCGGACGCACCGTGCGCAAGGCCCGCCTGGCCGCGTCGGTCAGTAGTCGCCGTCCATGACGTTCTCCAGCGGCTCGCCGGCGGCGAAGCGCTCGAGCTGCTCGCGGACCAGGCGGTAGGCGCGCGGCCACATCGCGTCGCTCAGCCCGCCGACGTGGGGGGTCAGGATCAGCCCGCGGGCGTCCCACAGGGGGCTGTCGTCGGGCAGGGGCTCGGTCTCGAAGACGTCCAGCGCGGCGCGCAGCCGCCCCGTGCCGAGCTCGGCGAGCAGGGCGTCGGTGTCGACCACCGCGCCGCGGGCCACGTTCACCAGCAGCGCACCGTCGGGCAGCGCTGCCAGGAAGTCGGCGTCGACCAGGCCCCGGGTGGCGTCGGTGAGCGGGACCAGCAGCACCACCACGTCCTGCTCGGGCAGCAGGACGGGCAGGTCGTCGGTGGCGCGCACGCCGTCGCGCGCCGAGCGACCCACCATCGTGACCTCGGCCTCGAAGGCCTCCAGGCGGCGCTGCAGGGCCGAGGCGATGGACCCGGCGCCCACCACGGCGACCCGCTTGCCGGCCAGCGCGCCGCGCCAGGCCGGGCTCCACTCCCGGCGGTCCTGCGCGCGCAGGAACCGGGGCAGGTCGCGCAGGCCGGCCAGCACCAGCAGGAAGGCCAGCTCCGCGGTCGAGGTGTCGTGGATGCCGCGCCCGTTGCACAGCGTGACGCCCGCGGGCACGCTGCCGCGCACCGCGTCCACCCCGGCGGTCAGGGTCTGCACGACCCGCAGCCGCTCCATCCCCCGCACCGCCTCGCCGAGCTGGTCGCCGAGGTCGTAGGGCGTCACGACGAGCTCCACCTCGGCCACCGAGGCCGGCACCTCGTCCAGGGTGGGCACCACCTCGTAGCGCAGGCCCGCGGGCACCTCGCCCAGCTCGGAGGGGTCGAAGGGCAGCCAGACCAGCGGTTCGCTCACCCGGAGGAGGCTAGCGACCCCGTGACGTCGTCGCCGGTGGGGTCCATGCTGGTCCGATGACCGAGATCATGCTGTTCCACCACGCCCTGGGCCTGACCGCCGGCGTCTCGCACCTCGCCGACCGCTTCCGCGCGGCCGGCCACGTCGTGCACACCCCGGACCTCTACAGCGGCCACGTCTACGACGACCTGGACGAGGGCCTCGACCACGCCCGGTCCGTCGGGTTCGGCGAGGTGGCCGCGCGCGGCGTGCGCGCCGCGGCGGACCTCGGCGCAGCCGACCTGGTGGTGGTCGGGCTCTCCCTCGGTGCGATGCCCGCCCAGCAGCTGGCGCAGACCGACCCGTCGGTGCGGGGCGCGGTCCTGCTGCACGCCTGCCTGCCGCGCGAGGAGCTCGGCGACGGGACCTGGCCCGCCGGTGTCCCGCTGCAGGTGCACGGCATGGACGCCGACCCGTTCTTCGCCGGCGAGGACCTCGAGTCCGCCCGCGAGCTGACCGCGGCGGTCGAGGACGCGGAGCTGTTCGTCTACCCCGGGGACAAGCACCTCTTCACCGACGACAGCCTGCCGGCGTACGACGACGCCGCGACCGCGCTGCTGACCGAGCGGGTCCTCTCCCTGCTGTCCCGGGTGGGGTGAGGCCGCAGCCGGTCAGCCGGTCAGCGTGCGGTGGCGGTCGACGGCGCCGGCGTCGGTGAACGAGGCGACCTGGTCCACCACGGCACGCAGGCGTGCGGGGTCGTCGCCGGCGGCGCGCCAGTCCGCGGCGTACGCCGGGTCCAGCCCGGCCGGCGCGTGCGCGAGCAGCGCCGCGACCAGCTCGTGGACCAGCTGCCGCTGGCGCTCCATGTCGCGGACCCGGTCCTCGGCCTGCATCACGTAGTGCGCAGCGACGCCCTTGAGCAGCCCGATCTCGAGCCGCGTGCGCTCCGGCACGACCAGGTCGGCGCGGTAGCGGACGAACGGGCCCTCCTGCGCGGCGCGGGTCGCGGCCTGGACCGCCCCGCAGAAGCGGCCGATCAGGTCGCTGGTGAGGTTCTTCAGGGCCGCCTGGCTGCCGCGGGTGCCGTCGTAGGCCCGCGTCGGCCAGCTGCCCACCGACCGCAGCCCGGCCAGCACGTCGTCGAGGAGGTCGTCGCCGGCCTCGGGGAGGTACCACGCCCGCACCGTCGACCAGACCTGCCGGCGGTCCTCGCCCCGACCGAGCCCGGCGAGCTCCACGCGCCCGACGACGGTCCCGTCCTCGACGTCGTGCACGGAGTAGGCCACGTCGTCGGCGAGATCCATCACCTGCGCCTCGAGGCAGCGCCGGTGCCCGCGGTCGGGCCCCCGCAGCCAGGCGAACACCGGCTCGTCGTCGGCGTAGACGCCGAACTTGCCGGTCGGGGTGCCCGCGGGCCCGGCACCGTGGCGCCAGGGGTACTTGGTGCAGGCGTCGAGCGTGGCGCGCGTCAGGTTCAGGCCCACCGAGCGACCCTCGGCGTCGGCGGTCTTGGACTCCAGCCGGGTCAGCAGCCGCAGGGTCTGGGCGTTGCCCTCGAACCCGCCGCAACCGTGGGCCACCTCGGCCAGCACGCGTTCGCCGTTGTGCCCGAACGGCGGGTGGCCGAGGTCGTGGGCCAGGGCCGCGGTCTCGGCGATGTCGGGCAGGCTGCCGAGCGCCCGGGACAGGTCCCGGGCGACCTGCGCCACCTCCAGGCTGTGGGTCAGCCGGTTGCGGACGAAGTCGTGGCTGTGCGGGCCGACCACCTGCGTCTTGGCAGCCAGGCGACGGAAGGACGCGGCGTGCACGAGGCGGGCGCGGTCCCGCTCGAAGGCGGTGCGTACGGGGGCGTCGACCCGCTTGGGGGGCTCGGCCACGACGCGCTCGCGGTCGTCCTCGTCGTAGAGCAGGTCGGCGTCCATCGGCGCGAGACTAGTCGCGCCGACGGACGCCGGTGCCGTCCGGGGCGGGCGCCCGGACGAGGTGCTGCTCAGTAGGTCGTGACGTGCACGTGGTCGTAGTGGTTGGCGGTGGTGGACCCACGGTCCTCCATGCCCCGCCAGCCCTCGCCCGCACGGTCGCCGGACCAGATCTGCTGGGAGTAGATGATGTAGTTGATGCCCAGCGACCCGGCGTTGGCGCGCAGGTAGTCGGCGATGGCGTAGCCGGTCTGGCCGGAGGTCATGATGTCGACCGCCAGACCCTGGGCGTGCTCACCGTCGCTGCGGAACGTGCCGTAGGTGCTGATCTCGGGCCAGGCCGCGCAGACCGCGGCGTGCACCGCGACGATGTTGGGGCTGACACCGGAGGACACCGACGTGCCGTTGGTGCACCCGGCGCTGGTGTCCACCGCGCTCCCGGAGGCGGAGGACGACTCCTCCTCCGCGGTCTCCTCGGGGGCGGGCTCCGGCTCGGGCTTCTCCTCGGCCAGGTAGCCGGCGGTGACCCAGCGGGACGCACCGTCCACGACGACCTCGTCCCGGCCGAGGAAGGTCCGGCCCGTGACGAGCACCTTCTCCGCGGACTCGAGCAGACCGACGTTCTCGGCGGCGTCGGCGGGGCCGGCCCACAGGTTGAGCTCCGCGGTCGACCACTGCTGGTCGTCCGCGGCGGCGACGGCACGGTCGACGGCTGCCGGGGCGGTGACGCGCTCGAGGGCGGTCGGCACCTCCTGCAGCGTCGTGCCGCGCACGGCGGACCGCGAGAGCGGCGCCAGGCCCCGGTCGGCCGCGAGCGCCACCTCGGGCGCGGCGGCGACCTGGCCGGAGCCGGTGTCGGCGGGGTCGTCGGCCATCAGGACCGAGGCGGCCGGGGACGAGGTGAGCACCCCGACCGACACGACGGAGAGGGTCGCCAGAGCGGCGACGGAGCCGGCCAGGACACTGGGTCGGGGCAGGCGGCGGGCATTGGTGTCCCGCTTGTGGCTGGATTCGGCCACAGCGCAGATCCTTTGCTATCGAGGTCAGGACAGGTGCTGGACGCGGTCACCCGAGGTGGCCCCGTGCGGCACAGTTGAGGAGTCAAGCACACGGTCCGCGAGCGTCTGGCAATCCGCACCGCCGTGCGGCGCGTGGGTCCGGTCACCCTTCCGAGACCCGTTCGTGATCGTTCCGTGACCTTCGTCCCGGGGCGTGCCGGCATGTCCCGGGCCGCTGGTCCGACCACCGGCTCGCGGGGCCGTCAGCCCCCGGTGGCCTCGTCGGAGGCCTCCACCAGCACCGTGGACCGGCCGTCGGTGTCGTCCAGCCAGCCCTCGGGGAGCACGACCCGACTTCGTGGGGAGCCCTGCCGCCCGCGCGGCGAGCCGAGCTCGGAGACGGGGTACGGCTCGTCGACGTCGAGGTCGGCCAGCAGGTCGTCGAGGTCGGTCAGGGTGTCGATCAGCCCGAGCGCGCGGCGCCGGTCGCCGCCGACCGCGAAGCCCTTGAGGTACCACGACACGTGCTTGCGGAACTCGCGGCAGCCGCGCTCCTCCCCCATGTGGCGCGACAGCAGCTCGGCGTGGCGACGCATCATCGCCGCCACCTCGCCCAGCCTGGGCAGCGTCGCGACCTGCTCGCCGGCGAAGGCGGCGGCGAGGTCGCGGAACAGCCACGGCCGGCCCAGGCACCCGCGGCCGACCACGACGCCGGCCGCACCGGTCTGCTCGACCATCCGGACCGCGTCCGCCGCCTCCCAGACGTCGCCGTTGCCCAGCACCGGGATGTCGACGCTGGAGGCCAGCTCGCCGATGGCGTCCCAGTCGGCCCGGCCCGAGTAGGCCTGCGCCACGGTCCGCCCGTGCAGGGCGATGGCCGCGCAACCGGTCTCCTGGGCGATCCGCCCGGCGTCGAGGTAGGTGAGGTGGTCGCGGTCCAGGCCGAGGCGGGTCTTCATCGTCACCGGGACGCCGTACCGGGCCGCCGCCGTGACGGCGCCCTCGAGGATGTCGGCCAGCAGGCCGCGCTTCCACGGCAGCGCCCCGCCGCCGCCCTTGCGGGTCACCTTCGGCACGGGGCACCCGAAGTTCAGGTCGACGTGGGCCACGCCGTGCTCGGCGCACAGGATCTCGGTGGCCCGGGCGACGTACGTCGGGTCGGTGCCGTAGAGCTGGACCGAGCGGACCTCCTCGGCCTCGTCGAAGGCCAGCATGTCCAGCGTGTGCCGGTCGCCCTCGACCAGGCCTCGACTGGTGATCATCTCGCAGACGTAGAGACCGGCGCCGTGCTCGGCGCAGAGCCGTCGGTAGGCCGCGTTGGTGATGCCGGCCATCGGGGCCAGCACCACCGGGGTCTCGACGGTCAGGTCACCCAGCCTCAGGGGTCCGGGGAGGGTGGCGGTGGGGGTCGGCATGCTCAGCCGTCGCCCCCGCCGGAGCCGCCCTGCTTCCCGCCGGAGCCGCCCTTCTTCCCGCCGGACCCGCCCTCCTGGCCGCTGCCGGCCGGCTGCTGGACGTCTCCGGCCCAGGTGATGGCGTCGAAGTCCTGGTCGGGCCGGAAGCTGACACCGGCCAGCTCCTGGCCCTCGGGCGCCAGGAAGACCAGGCAGCCGCGTGCGGTGTCGCCCTTCTTGAACTTCTCGGGCAGCGGCGCGCTCGGGCACGGCTCGAAGTCCCCTTCGAAGGTGGAGGACTCGATGAGGGTGTTGGCGTCGTCGAGCAGGTAGAGCGGGACCGGTCGGCCGCCGAGGTCGGTGCGGCCCTCGTTGGTGACGGCGACCTCGACGAAGTAGGGCGTGGAGCTGCGGGTCCGGGCGTCGAGCTGCCAGCCCTCGAAGGACTCCTCGAAGGTCGTCTCCCGCAGCTCGCGCACGGTCACCCCGAGCACGCCGACCTGGTCCTGGCGCGGCTCGTACGCCACGGTCGCCTCGTCGCCGACGCCGAGCAGGCTGCCCTGGGGCGTCAGCTCGACCCCCTCCGGCACCGGCAGGTACGGCTCGGCGGTCGGGGCCGCGGACGACTCCGCCGACCCCTCCTCGCTCGCCGAGGCGCCCTCCGAGGCGCCCTCCGCGGCGTCCCCCGAGGAGGCGGCCTCCGACGGCTCCTCCGAGCCGCCGGAGCAGGCGGCGAGACCGGTGGTCCCGAGCACGACGGCTGCGAGGCCGGCGCCGAGGCGGGTACGACGCCGTGCACGGGTGCGGGACGCGTTCATCCGAGCATTGTGCACGCTCAGCACCCCACGAGCCGCTCGGCGAAGAAGCCGGTGAGCCGGTCCAGCCCGATCCGCTCCTGGCTCATCGTGTCGCGCTCGCGCACGGTGACGGCCTGGTCCTCGAGGGTGTCGAAGTCCACGGTGACGCAGTACGGCGTCCCGATCTCGTCCTGGCGGCGGTAGCGGCGCCCGATCGCCCCGGAGTCGTCGAAGTCCACGTTCCAGCTCCGCCGCAGCTCCGCGGCCAGGTCCTTGGCCTTGGGCGTGAGGTCGGCGTTGCGCGACAGCGGCAGCACCGCGACCTTGACCGGTGACAGGCGCGGGTCGAGGCCGAGCACGGTGCGCTTGTCGACCCCGCCCTTGGTGTTGGGCGCCTCGTCCTCGCGGAAGGCGTCGACCAGGAAGGTCATCAGGCTCCGCGAGAGGCCGGCGGCCGGCTCGATGACGTACGGCGTGAAGCGCTCCCCGGCGGCCTGGTCGAAGAACGACAGGTCCTGGCCGGACGCCTCGGCGTGGGTGGAGAGGTCGAAGTCGGTGCGGTTCGCCACGCCCTCGAGCTCGCCCCACTCGGAGCCGGCGAAGCGGAAGCGGTACTCGATGTCGACGGTGCGCTTGGAGTAGTGGCTGAGCTTCTCCTGCGCGTGCTCGTAGTGGCGCAGGTTGTCCGGGTCGATCCCGAGGTCGACGTACCACTGGGTGCGCTGGTCGATCCAGTACTGGTGCCACTCCTCGTCCTCGCCGGGCTTGACGAAGAACTCCATCTCCATCTGCTCGAACTCGCGGGTGCGGAAGATGAAGTTGCCCGGGGTGATCTCGTTGCGGAAGCTCTTGCCGATCTGGGCGATCCCGAACGGCGGCTTCATCCGGCTGCTGGTCACCACGTTGGCGAAGTTCAAGAAGATGCCCTGCGCGGTCTCGGGGCGCAGGTAGTGCAGGCCGGACTCGTCCTCGACCACGCCGAGATAGGTCTTGAGCAGGCCCGAGAACTGGCGCGGCTCGGTCCACGCGCCGCGGGTGCCGCAGTTGGGGCAGGCCAGCTTGGTCAGGTCGACGTCGTCGGGGTCGTCGAGGCCCTTGCGCTCGGCGTACTCCTCCTGCAGGTGGTCGGCGCGGAAGCGCTTGTGGCAGGACTGGCACTCGGTCAACGGGTCCGAGAAGGTCGCGACGTGGCCGCTGGCCTCCCAGGTGCGCCGGGGCAGGATGATCGCGGAGTCGAGACCGACCATGTCGTCGCGCATCTGGACCATCGAGCGCCACCACTGGCGCTTGATGTTCTCCTTGAGCTCGACCCCGAGCGGGCCGTAGTCCCACGCGGAGCGGGTGCCGCCGTAGATCTCACCGCTGGGGAAGACGAAGCCGCGGCGCTTGGCCAGCGAGACGACGAGATCGACGGTGGACGGCGGTGGCTTGGCCACGGGCAACAGCTCCTCGGCAGGGTCACGGCCGGCCGGCTGCCGGTCGCGAAGCGCTCAGCCTAACGACCGCGCGGACCCCTCGTTGAGCACGGTGCCGGGCTCCACGACCTCGTAGGCGCTCGGCTCGTCCAGGGCCCGACCGAGCACCGGCACGGCGTGCAGCTTGACGTCGTAGGCCGACAGCGCGCGACGGTAGGCACCCACGTGCTCCCACCGCGTCGTGAGCACCCACAGGTCGGGGTCGTCGACGTTGCGGCCCACCGTGCCGTCGAGGTAGCCGGGCCGCTCCGCGAGCGCCTGCCGGGCCCGGTCGAGGTCGGCGCGGAACCCCGGCGCCTCGGCGGCGGGCACACGGAAGCGGGTGACGACGAGCACCTCCCCAGCCTAGGCCGCGTCCGGCCGGCGCCGGTACGGGCCGACCGGGTGCGCTGGTTTTGACAATCGTTCTCACCGCGAGTGAGAATCGTTGTCATGAAGCGTCGTCGTCCCCGCGTCCCCTCCGCCCTGGCGCTCGCGGCCCTGGCCAGCCTGACCCTGAGCTCCTGCGCCGCGTTCTCCGAGGCCGCGCCGGGCACGAGCGACGGCGGCGCGCCGCAGGTCGTCGCCTCCTTCTACCCCCTCGAGTACGTCGCCTCCCGCGTCGCCGGCGACCGGGCCGAGGTCTCCTCGCTGACCGCCCCCGGCCAGGAGCCGCACGACCTCGAGCTCTCCGTCGCCGACAACGCCACCGTCGCGGGGGCGGACCTGGTCGTCCTCGAGGGCGGGCTCCAGGCCGCCGTGGACGAGGCCGTCGCGCAGAACGCCCCCGGCGCGGTCCTGGACGTCGCCGACGTCGTCGAGCTCCAGGCACTGGACGGGGATGACGGGCACGACGAGGACGGGCACGACGAGGAGGGGCACGAGGGCGAGAGCGCCGAGGAGCACGCCGAGCACACCGAGCCGGGCGACCTGGACCCGCACTTCTGGCTCGACCCGCTGCTGATGGCCGACGCCGGCGACGCGGTGGCCGGGTCGATGGCCGAGCTCGACCCCGACGGGGCCCAGCAGTACACCGCGGGAGCCGAGGCCCTGCGGGCCGACCTCGAGTCGCTCGACGCCGACATCGAGGCCGGCCTGGCCGCCTGCGAGCGCGACACGATCGTGGTCAGCCACGACGCCTTCGGCTACCTCGACCGCTACGGCCTCGACGTGGAGGCGGTCGCCGGGCTCTCCCCCGACGCCGAGCCCACCCCCGCCGACCTGGGGCGGCTCCAGGAGCTGATCGCCACCGACGGCATCACCACGGTCTTCTCCGAGCGCCTGGCCAGCCCCGCACTGACCGAGACCCTCGCCCGGGACGCCGGGGTCGGCACCGCGGTGCTCGACCCGGTCGAGGGCCTCACCGAGGAGACCGCCGGGGAGGACTACATTTCCCTGATGCGGTCCAACCTCGAGGCGCTGCGCGCCGCCAACGGCTGCTCGTGACGCAGCACCCCGACCCGCTCCTGCCGGTCCGGCTGCGCGACGGCGCGGTGTCGATCGAGGGCCGCCCGGTCCTGCGCCACGTCGACCTCACGGTCGGCAGCGGCGACTTCCTGGCGCTGATGGGCGCGAACGGGTCCGGCAAGTCGACGCTCGTGCGCGCCCTGACCGGGCTGCGCCCGCTGACCACGGGTCGCCTCGAGCTCTTCGGGACACCGCTGGAACGGTTCGTCTCCTGGGAACGGATCGGGTACGTCCCCCAGCGCAGCGGCGCCGGCTCCGGCGTCCCGGCCTCGGTCTGGGAGGTGGTGGCCTCGGGCCGGCTGACCCGCCGCCGGCTGCTCCGCCCGCTGGGGCGCGAGGACCGGGCCGCGATCGCCGACGCCCTCGAGGTGGTCGGGCTGGCCGACCGCGCCCGGGAGGGCGTGTCCTCGCTGTCCGGCGGGCAGCAGCAGCGGGTCCTGATCGCGCGGGCGCTGGCCGGCCGACCGGAGCTGTTCTTCCTCGACGAGCCCACCGCCGGGGTCGACCTGCCCAACCAGCACGCCCTCGCCGAGAGCCTGCGCCTGCTGCGTGGGCGGGGCGCGACCATCGTCCTGGTGGCGCACGAGCTGGGGCCGCTGGCACCGCTGGTCGACCGGGCCGTGGTGATGCGCGACGGCAGGGTCGCCTACGACGGACCGCCGCTGGCCGACCACGAGGTGCACCACCCCGACTTCGGTGCGGCGCACTCGCACCACCACACCGCGCACGAGCACCGCACCCGCCACGACCACGTGCCGTCGGTGAACGCGCCGATGACCACGCCCGACCGCCACGACCACGGCGGTCGTCGATGACCGCCGCGGCCGAGCTGTTCGCGCTGCCCTTCATGCAGCGGGCCCTGATCGCGGCCGTCTTCGTCGGCCTCGCCGCGCCGGCGATCGGGACGTACCTCGTGCAGCGTCGGCTGGCGCTGATGGGCGACGGGATCGGTCACGTCGCCGTGACCGGGGTCGCCATCGGGCTGGTCACCAGCACCTCCCCCACCTGGACCGCGGTCGTCGTCGCCGTGCTCGGGGCGACCCTGATCGAGGTGATCCGCGAGCGCGGGCACACCAACGGCGACGTCGCGCTCGCCCTGCTCTTCTACGGCGGCCTGGCGGGCGGGGTGCTGATCACCGGGCTCGGCGAGGAGAGCGCCAGCACGCTCCAGACCTACCTGTTCGGCTCGATCCTGACCATCTCCGTCGCCGACGTCCTGGTCACGATGGTGCTGGGCACCGTGGTCTCGGTGCTGGCCGTCGGGCTGTCGCCGCAGCTCTTCGCGGTCTCGCACGACCAGGAGTTCGCCCGCGTGGCCGGGCTGAACGTGCGGGCGTACAACCTGCTGGTCGCGGTGCTGGCCGCGCTCAGCGTGACCGTGGCGATGCGCACCGTCGGCCTGCTGCTGGTCTCCGCGCTGATGGTGGTGCCCGTGGCCACCGCGCAGCAGGTCACCCGGTCGTTCCGGACCACGCTGGTGGCCGCGATGGGTCTCGGCGTGCTGGCCTCGCTGGGCGGACTGGTCGTGGCGGCCCTGGCGTCGTTCCGCGCCAACGTGGCGCCGGGCGCCACGATCGTGCTGCTCTCCCTGGCCGTCTTCGTGCTCACCTGGCCGCTGGGGGTGTGGCTGCGACGACGTCAGCGCGCCCGGGTGCCCTTCGAGGACGAGGTGCCGACCGACCACGAGCACGCCCACGACGAGGACGACCACGTGCACGGCGCCGACTGCGGCCACCTCGCCGTGCCGCACGGCGACCACGTCGACTACGTCCACGACGGCCACCGGCACGCACCCCACGGAGCGCACTATGACGAGCACTGAGCGCGAGTCCGGCCCGGAGATGCGCCCGACCCGCCAGCGCACCGCGGTGGCCCGCGCCCTGGACTCCTTCACCGACTTCCGCTCGGCCCAGGAGATCCACGCGCTGCTCGGCCGGCGCGGGGAGAAGGTCGGCCTGGCCACCGTCTACCGCACCCTGCAGCGGATGGCGGAGGGCGGCGACGTCGACGCGCTGCGCACCGAGGACGGCGAGGCCCTCTGGCGACGGTGCTCGGCCACGCACCACCACCACCTGGTCTGCCGCTCGTGCGGCGCGGCGGCCGAGGTCGAGGGTCCTGCGGTCGAGCGGTGGGCCCGGACGATCGCCGAGGAGCACGGCTACGCCGAGGTCAGCCACACGCTGGAGATCTTCGGCCTGTGCCGAGACTGCACGGCAGCCGTCGGAGCGGCGGCGGCGGACTGAGTCCGGCGCCGGCCGAAGGTCCCGGGCCGGAGTAGCGTCCGGCGACATGACGTCGTTGCAGGTCGTGGTCATGGGTGTCTCGGCGACCGGGAAGTCGACCGTGGGCCGACGCCTGGCCGAGGAGCTCGGGTGGACGTTCGTCGAGGGTGACGACCTCCACCCCCGCCGGAACGTGGTGAAGATGGAGTCCGGCGAGGCGCTGACCGACGCCGACCGCGCCCCGTGGCTCGACGAGATCAACCGGGTGGCCCGGCGGCACGCCGACGAGGCGACGAGCAGCGTGGTGACCTGCTCCGCGCTGAGGCGGGCCTACCGCGACCGGCTCGGCGACGGCGTCGAGGCGATGTTCTTCCTGCACCTGCACGCCGACTACGACGTCCTCGAGCCGCGGATGCAGCTGCGCGAGAAGCACTTCATGCCCACCGGGCTGCTCCGCTCGCAGTTCGACACGCTCGAACCGCTCGGCGAGGACGAGGACGGCGCCGTGGTCGACGTCTCACCGGACCTCACCGAGATCCTCGTCGCCGCCCTCGACCTCGTCCGTGCCCGCCGGCACCGCTGACGCCGCCACCTCGAAGGAGATCCGATGGAAGCCCTCGCCCCCGCCTACGGGACCGGAGTCCTGCTGCTCGTCGCCGCCGCTGCGGTCGCGCTGCTGCTCGTGCTGATCATCGTGGTGCGCCTGCACGCGTTCCTCGCGCTGGTCCTGGTCAGCCTGCTCACCGCGATCGCCGCCGGCATCCCGCTGGCCGACGTCCCGGAGGCGCTGGTCAGCGGCTTCTCCAGCACCCTGGGGACGGTGGCGCTGCTGGTCGGCTTCGGGGTCATGCTCGGGCGGCTGCTGGAGGCCACCGGGGGCGCCCAGGTGCTGGCCGACAGCCTGATCTCCCGGTTCGGGGAGCAGCGCGCCCCGTTCGCGCTCGGCGTCGCGGCCCTGGTCTTCGGCTTCCCGATCTTCTTCGACGCCGGCCTGGTGGTCTTCCTGCCGATCGTCCTCACCGTCGCGCGCCGCTTCGGCGGCTCGTTGCTCTACTACGCGCTGCCCGCCGCGGGCGCCTTCGCCGCCATGCACGCGCTCGTCCCGCCGCACCCCGGTCCCGTCGCCGCGGGCACGCTGCTCGGCGCCGACATCGGCGTGCTGCTCCTCGTCGGCCTCCCGGTCGCCCTGGTCTCCTGGTACGTCGGGGTCTACCTGTTCTCCCGGTGGATCGGCGCCCGCGTCGACGTCGCCCTGCCCGACCTGCTGCTCGGCGCGCAGCGCGACGCGCACGGCCACGGCGCGGGCACCACGGCCACGGCGACCGGCACCCGTACGGTCGCGCCGCCGTCGTTCGGGCTCGTGCTGGGCCTGCTCCTGCTGCCGATGGTGCTGATCGGCGCCAACACCGTCGTGTCCACGCTGATCGAGGCCGACGTCGTCGGGTCGGGGGCGGTCACGGACGCGTTGGTGCTGGTGGGCCAGACCCCGGTCGCGCTGCTGCTCACCGTGCTGGCCGCGATCCTCACGATCGGGCGCCGTGGCCGCACGAAGGAGGAGGTGCAGGGCCTGCTGGACGACGCCCTCGGCCCGATCTGCTCGATCATCCTGATCACCGGCGCGGGCGGCATGTTCGGCGGGGTGCTGCGCACCAGCGGCATCGGCGAGGCCCTGACCACCTCGCTGGGGGACCTGGGCTTCCCGCTGCTGCTCCAGGCCTTCCTGATCGCCACCGCGCTGCGCGTGGCCCAGGGCTCGGCCACCGTCGCCCTGACCACCGCCGCCGGTCTGGTGGCCTCGCAGGCCGCCGACCTCGGCGACCTCCAGGCCGCGCTCGTGGTGGTGGCGATCGCCGCCGGCGCGACCGTGCTCTCGCACGTCAACGACTCCGGGTTCTGGCTGGTCAGCCGGTTCTTCGGGATGGACGAGAAGACCACCTTCAAGACCTGGACGGTCATGGAGACCACGCTGGGGGTCAGCGCCTTCGCCCTGGCGGCGCTGCTGTGGCCGCTGGCCGGCGCGATCTGACGCCACGACCCCGGCCCGGCCGGATGAGCAGTCGTGCTCACGACAGCCGCGCGCCCCGGGTCCACGATCGGAGCATGAGACCTCGAGAGGCTGCCGACGCCAGCCCGGCGCAGACCGTCACGTCGTACGCGCTCGTGACCTGCGCCCCGGTGCTCGCCTGGCTCGCGCTCGCCTCGGAGCAGGACGGCAAGCCCAGCGATGCCACGCACGTGGCCTGGTTCGCCGTCGTCGCGACCGGCGCCGTGGTCGCCGGGGCCCTCGCGCGACCGCGAGCAGGGCACCTGGTGGGGCTCTGGCTCGTCGCGGCCGCCGCCACGGTCCTCGCGCTGTACGCCTGGTGGTCGGCGGTGGCGGGCGACGGTCTCTACCTGATCGGGATCGCCCTGGCGACGCCCGTCATCGTGCTCGCGGCACCGCTGCTGCTGCTCCTGGGCAGGCTGGTCGGTCGGCTGCTCGGACGGCTCCGCCGGGCCGGGTCCTACCGCGCCCCGCCGTACCTGCGGTCGCGGCGGGCGTAGAGGTCGACGGCCTTCCACAGCTCGCGCCGGTCCACGTCGGGCCAGAGCACGTCGGTGAAGACGAGCTCGGCGTACGCCGCCTGCCACAGCATGAAGTTGCTCAGCCGCTGCTCCCCCGACGTGCGCCAGACCAGGTCCGCGTCGGACTGCTCGGGGACGTACATGTGTCGGGCGAAGGTCTTCTCGTCGACCTTCTCCGGGTTCAGCCGGCCCGCAGCCACCTCGCGCGCGATCGCCCGGGCGGTGTCGGCGATCTCGGAGCGGCCCCCGTAGTTGACGCACATGGTCAGGGTCAGCACGTCGTTGTCCCGGGTCAGCTCCTCGGCGACCTGGAGCTCCTTGACCACCGAGCGCCACAGCCGCGGCGCGCGGCCGGCCCAGCGGACGCGGACGCCCAGCTCGTGCATCTCGTCGCGGCGACGCCGGATCACGTCGCGGTTGAAGCCCATCAGGAACCGGACCTCCTCGGGCGAGCGCGACCAGTTCTCGGTCGAGAACGCGTAGGCCGAGATCGCCTCGACGCCCATCTCGATCGCGCCCTCGACGACGTCGAACAGCGCCGCCTCACCCTGCTCGTGGCCCCGGGTGCGCGGCAGGCCCCGCTCCTTGGCCCAGCGCCCGTTGCCGTCCATCACGATCGCGACGTGGCGCGGCACCAGCTCGGGCGGGATCGCCGGCGGGGTCGCGCCGGAGGGGTGGGGCGTCGGACGACGGACGGCACGCTTCACGGCGCGCAGCCTACGGGCGTCAGCGCTCGAGGTGCTCCAGCGAGCGGAGCTGCCGCTCGAGGTGCCACGCGACGAACGCCGCGACCAGGCCGGCGGCCTGCTTGGCGTGCCGCGGGTCGGCGGCCTCGACGGTCGGCCAGTCCCCCGCGAGCAGGGCGGCCAGCAGCGTCATCGTCTCCGGCGCGGGGCTCGCCGAGCCCGGCAGCCGGCAGGTCGCGCACAGCGCGCCGCCCATCGAGGGGTTCAGCCACCGGTGCGGACCCACCAGCCCGCAGTGGGCGCAGTGGTCGAAGGTCGGGGCGTAGCCCGCCGTGGCCAGCGCCCGCAGCTGGTAGGAGTCCAGGACCTGCCCGGGGGCCCGGCCCCCCGCCAGCGCGTGCAGCGCGCCGACCAGCAGCCGGAACTGCTGCACCGCGGGTTCCCGCTCCTCCGTGGCCAGCCGCTCGGCGGTCTCCAGCATCACGGTCCCGGCGGTGTAGCGCTCGTAGTCGACCCCGAGCTCGGCGTACCACCCCGCCCGGGTCTCGGCCTGGGTGATGGTGTCGAGGGAACGGCCCTCGTAGAGCTGGAGGTCGACGTAGGTGAACGGCTCCAGCCGCGACCCGAACCGCGAGGAGGTGCGTCGTACGCCCTTGGCCACCGCCCGCACCCGCCCGTGGGAGCGGGTCAGCAGCGTGATGATGCGGTCGGCCTCGCCCAGCTTCTGGGTGCGCAGGACGACGGCCTCGTCACGGTAGGTCGGCACCCCTGGATCATCCCCCAGCCCCGGTGGCCGTGGCCGCAGGCGGGGCGGGTCGCACCGGCGGCGCGACCGGTGGGCGGGTGCGAGGGCCCCCGGGCCCCCGCCGGTGGTCGAGGTGCGAGGGCCCCCGCGCCCCCGCCGGTGGTCGAGGTGCGAGGGCCCCCGCGCCCCGCCGGTGGTCGAGGTGCGAGGGCCCCCGGGCCCGAGCCTCGAGACCGCTCGACCAGGTCTCGTGACGCTCGCTGGAGCTCGCTCCTCGACCACCGGGGTCCGGGCTCGCTCCTCGACCACCGGGGTCCGGGCTCGCTCCTCGGCCGCCGACCACCGACCACCGACCACCGACCGGGGTGGGCCTCAGGCGGTGGCGGGGTCGTCCGCGGGGGCCGGCTCGGACCAGCACTCGCGTACGAAGTCGAGCGCGAGGCCGTCGAGCCGGGCCGGGGAGAGGCGCCACTCGAGGATGCTGCGGGCCCGGACGAAGCGCGCGTCGGGCATCTCCCGCGCCAGCATGTGCGCGTCGGCCGCCGGGTGGACCGGGTCGGCCGGGTGCCCGACCACCATCGCCGGGGTGGTGATCGCGCGGCGCATCCGCCGCGCCGGGGCGATCCGGCCGAAGAACAGGCCGTGCACGACCGCCGCCATCGGGGCCGGCCGCTGGTCGAGGGTGTCCAGCGCGATGCCGACCCAGAACGGCACCAGCCCCCGGGGGACGGGACGGGTCAGCCGGCGCAGCGCGCTGACGCTGATCGGCAGGAAGCGTCCCGCGAACAGCACCGGGCCGAAGGTCAGGATCGCGGCCTCGAGCGCGTTGTCGAGCACCGGCATCTCCAGCAGCAGGCCCCGGACCCGGTCGGGGGCCGTCACCGCGACCTCGAGCGAGACGTTGGCGCCCAGCGAGGTGCCGCCGACGACCGCCTGCGCGGCACCCAGGTGGTCCAGCAGCGCCACGACCTGCTCGGCGAAGGCCGTCGTCGAGTACACCAACGGGTCCGCCGGCCGGTCCGAACGGCCGTGCCCGAGCAGGTCGAGGGTGACCACGTGCAGGCCACCGGCGGCCAGCGCCCGGGCCAGGTGCTGGTGCATCCGGCGCGGCATCAGCTGCCCGTGCAGGAGCACCACCCAGCGTTCGCCGGCTCCGTACTCGGTGAACTCGAGGCGGTCCCGGCTGCCCTCGCCCTCGTGGAAGAACTGCCCGATCCGCTCCGACACGGGCGTCCGGCCCGCCTCAGGCACCGGCGGCACCGGCCCGCGCGGAGCGGTTGATCGCGCTCAGCACCGCCCGCAGGGACGCGGTGACGATGTTGGCGTCCAGCCCGACGCCCCAGACGACCTCGTCGCCGACGGTGCACTCGACGTACGCCGCGGCGATCGCGTCACCGCCGGCCGACAGGGCGTGCTCGTGGTAGTCGAGCACCCGCACGTCGAAGTCGTGCTCCAGGCTGTTCAGCGCCGACACGAAGGCCGCGATCGGGCCGTTGCCCGTGCCCTCCAGGCGGCGCAGCTCGTCGTCGACCAGGACACCCACCGTGAGCGCGTCGCGCTCGCCGGCCGCCGAGGACGTGTGCACGGAGTCGAGCCGCAACGGGGTGGTCCGGTCGAGGTACTCCGCGCGGAAGGCCGCCCAGATCTCGTCCGGCGTCACCTCGCCGCCCTCGGCGTCGGTACGGGCCTGGATGGTCCGGCTGAACTCGATCTGGGCGCGGCGGGGCAGCTCCAGCTTGTGCTCGGTCTTGAGGATGTAGGCCACGCCGCCCTTGCCGGACTGGCTGTTCACCCGGATCACGGCCTCGTAGGACCGACCCACGTCCTTCGGGTCGATCGGCAGGTAGGGCACCGCCCACGGGTGCCGGCCGACGTCGTGCCCGGCGGCGGCCGCGTCCCGCTCGAGGGCCTCGAAGCCCTTCTTGATCGCGTCCTGGTGGCTGCCGGAGAAGGCGGTGTAGACGAGGTCACCGCCGTACGGGTGCCGCTCGGCCACCGGGAGCTGGTTGCAGTACTCCACGGTGCGTCGCACGTCGTCGATGTCGGAGAAGTCGATCTGCGGGTCGACGCCCTGGGTGAACAGGTTGAGGCCGAGGGTCACCAGGCAGACGTTGCCGGTGCGCTCGCCGTTGCCGAACAGGCAGCCCTCGATCCGGTCCGCCCCGGCCAGGTAGCCCAGCTCCGCGGCGGCCACGGCCGTGCCGCGGTCGTTGTGCGGGTGCAGCGACAGCACGACGTGCTCGCGGTGCGCGAGGTTGCGGTCCATCCACTCGATGGAGTCCGCGTAGAGGTTGGGCGTGGTCATCTCGACCGTCGCCGGGAGGTTGATGATCACCGGCTTCTCGGCGGTCGGCTCGAAGACCCCCAGCACGTCGTTGCAGACCCGGACGGCGAACTCGAGCTCGGTGCCGGTGTAGGACTCCGGGGAGTACTCGTAGAAGACCGTGGTCCCGGGGATGCTCTCCTCGTACTTCTTGCACAGCCGCGCGCCCTGGACGGCGATGTCGCGGATGCCGTCCTGGTCCAGCCCGAACACCACGCGGCGCTGCAGCGTCGAGGTGGAGTTGTACAGGTGCACGATCGCCTGCTTCGCACCGCGCAGCGACTCGAAGGTGCGCTCGATCAGCTCCTCGCGGGCCTGCGTGAGGACCTGGATCACGACGTCGTCGGGGATCGCGCCCTCGTCGATGAGCTGGCGGACGAAGTCGAAGTCGGTCTGGCTGGCGCTGGGGAAGCCGACCTCGATCTCCTTGTAGCCCATCCGCACCAGCAGGTCGAACATCGTGCGCTTGCGCGTCGGGGACATCGGGTCGATCAGGGCCTGGTTGCCGTCGCGGAGGTCGACCGCGCACCAGCGGGGTGCCCGGGTGATCGACCTCGTCGGCCAGGTGCGGTCGTCCAGGACGACCGGTACGAAGGGCTCGTAGCGCTCGTGCGGCATCCCGCTGGGCTGCTGCGGGTTGGTGTCGAAGCTGACGTGGGAACGGGTGCTCATCTGCTGGTCCATCAGGGTCCTCGCGAGGTGTGGCGGGTGGTGGTCACCGGGCACAGCACGAACCTCCGCAGCGAGGGGGTCCGGTTTCAGACCTCGCTGCGGCGGCCAAGGAGGAGCAGCGCGCACGACATGGGAGGACTCTAACCGACCGCGGCGCACCCTGGCGGGCGTGTCCGCCCCACGGTGGCCCGGCGCTACTGTCGGTCGGGTGCCCCGGCTGCTCGTCGTCCACCACTCCCCCACCCGCGGGACCGCCACGCTGGCGGACGCCGCGCTGGCCGGGACCCGCGACGAGGCGATCGAGGGCGTCGAGGTGCTCGAGCGGTCGGCGCTGGAGGCGACGGCGGACGACGTGCTCGGCTGCGACGGGGTGCTGCTCGGCACGCCGGCCAACTTCGGCTACATGAGCGGGGCGCTGAAGCACTTCTTCGACACCGTCTTCCTGCAGGTCGGCGGTGCGCTCTCCGACGACGGCTCCGCGGCCGGCGCGGCCCCCGGGGGGCGGAAGCCCTGGGGGTTGTGGGTGCACGGGCGCTACGACACCGCCGGCGCCGTGCGCGCCGTGGAGGGCATCGTCTCGGCCCTGCCCTGGACGCAGGCCGCCCCCGTGCTCGAGGTGCTCGGCGACGTGGGCGGGGCCGACCAGGAGGCGGCCTACGAGCTCGGGGCCACGCTGGCCGCGCTGCTCTCCGGCTGAGCGTCCCGAGCCCTGCTCCGCGGGCGGGCACCGCCCATCGCCTACCCTGGGGACCTGTCCGTCGGCCGGTCGTCGTGTGGGGGTTCGTGTGCGTAGGTCTGCTGTCCTGCGTGCGCTCGCCGGGGTGGCCGTCCCGCTCGTGCTGGTGGCCTCCGGGTGCGGCGCGAGCGAGCCCCAGGGCGAGAACGCCGACCCGGACCAGGTCGACGCGGTCGAGACCCCGGAGCTCGGCGCCTGCCGGGTGCTGACCCCCGAGGACGTCGCGGCGTCCAGCAACGCGACCGAGACGGTGCCCTGCGCGGAGGCGCACACCGCCGAGACCTACGCGATCGGCGAGATGCCCGACGCGCTCGACGCCGCGGCCTACGACGCGCCCGAGGTCAGCGACTACGCCTACCGGACCTGCGCGACGAAGTTCGAGGCGTTCCTGGGCGCCGACGAGTCGCTGGCCATGCGCACCGTCGTCAGCTGGGCGTGGTTCCGGCCCAGCGAGGAGGCCTGGGCCGAGGGCGCCCGCTGGTACCGCTGCGACGTGGTCGGCGGCGGCGCCGAGAGCGCGGCGTACGTCCCCCTGCCCCGGACCGCCAAGGGCCTGCTGCTCGGCCGCCCCGACGACCGGTGGATGGTCTGCTCCGAGGGCGACGCGGTGGCCGGCTCGCCCAAGGTGCCCTGCACCGAGCCGCACCAGTGGCGCGCGGTGACGACGATCAAGGTCGGCGAGGAGGAGGAGCCCTACCCGGGTGACCGCGTCGTCGAGGTCACCACCCGGGACTTCTGCTCCGACTCGGTCGGGGCGTGGCTGAACTACCCGATCGACTACGAGTACGCCTACACCTACTTCCACGAGGCGGAGTGGGCCGCCGGCAACCGCCGCTCCATCTGCTGGGCCAGGACGCCCGACTGATGCGACGCGCGCGCGTCGCCGCGACGCTGGCGCCGGCCGTGCTGCTGGCGACGGCCTGCACGGGCGGCACCGGCTCCCCGCCGGAGCCCTCCCCCCCGGCGCCGTCGTCGACCCCCGCGGCCTCGGCGACCCCTCCGCCCCGGGCCCGGGAGGTGACCCCCCCGGCGCAGGACGCGTGCTTCGCGCTCTCGTACGCCGAGGCGCTCGCACCGACGACGAGGACGCCGACGACCGCGTGCGACCGCCCGCACACGGCGCAGACCTTCGCGGTGGGCCGGCTCGAGACCGTCGTGGACGGCCACCTGCTCGCCGTCGACGCCGCCCGCGTCCGCGCCCAGCCCGAGGAGCAGTGCGAGGCGCGCCTGGGCGGCTTCCTCGGTGGCACCGAGGAGGACCGTCGCCTCGGCATGCTGCGCACGGTCTGGTTCACCCCCACCGTCGCGCAGAGCGACCGGGGCGCGGAGTGGTTCCGCTGCGACGTGATCGCGGTGGGCGCCGACGAGGAGCTGGCCGAGCTCGAGCCCGACCTGGCCGGGGTGCTGGGGACCACCGAGGGCGCCGCCCGCTACGGCATGTGCGGCACCGCGGCCCCCGACGCCGAGGACTTCGAACGGGTCGTCTGTGCGCGCGACCACGGCTGGCGCGCGGTCGAGGTCGTGGACCTGCCGGACGGCGACTACCCCGGGGAGGCCGCCGCCCGCGAGGCCGGTCAGGTGCCCTGCGAGGACGCCGGCCGGGCCGCGGCCGCCGATCCGGCCGAGTTCGAGTGGGGCTACGAGTGGCCCGACGCCGAGCAGTGGGCGGCGGGGCAGACGTACGGCCGCTGCTGGGCGCCGGACTGACCCACCGCCGCCGGCTAGAAGCCGAGCCGGCGCAGCTGGCGCGGGTCGCGCTGCCAGTCCTTGGCGACCTTGACGCGCAGGTCGAGGTGGACCGGGGTGCCGAGCAGGGCCTCGATCTGCTGACGGGCGTTGGTGCCGACCTCCTGGAGGCGGGCGCCCTTGCGGCCGATCACGATGCCCTTCTGGGAGTCGCGCTCGACGAAGAGGTTCGCGTGCACGTCGAGCAGCGGGCGGTCGGCGGGGCGGCCCTCGCGGGGCACCATCTCCTCGACCACCACGGCGATCGAGTGGGGCAGCTCGTCGCGGACCCCGTCCAGCGCGGCCTCGCGGACCAGCTCCCCGACCAGCGTCTCGTCGGGGGTGTCGGTCAGCTCCCCGTCCGGGTAGAGCGGCGGGCCCTCGGGCATCTGCGCCACGAGCAGGTCCTCGAGCAGCTTCACCTGGTCGCCCGCGACGGCCGAGACGGGCACGATCTCGGCCCAGTCGGTGTCGGTCTCCCGACCGAGCCGCTCGATGTCCATCAGGTGCTGCCCGATCTGCTCGGGCGTGGCCAGGTCGGTCTTGGTGGCCACCGCGACCTTGACCGTGCGGCGGACCTTGGCGAGCTCGGTCACGATGAAGCGGTCGCCGGGGCCCACCTTCTCGTCGGCGGGGAAGCACACCGCGACCACGTCGACCTCGGCCCAGGTGGTGCGCACCAGGTCGTTGAGCCGCTCCCCCAGCAGCGTGCGCGGCCGGTGCAGCCCGGGGGTGTCGACCAGCACCAGCTGCGCGTCGTCGCGGTGCACGATGCCGCGCACGACGCTGCGGGTGGTCTGCGGCTTGTCGGAGGTGATGGCCACCTTCGTGCCGACCAGCGCGTTGGTCAGCGTGGACTTGCCGGCGTTGGGCCGGCCGACGAAGGAGGCGAAACCGCTGCGGTGACCCTCGGCCCACTCGTGCGACATCAGCGTCGCCGGGGGCGGTGAGGGTGGGGGAAGGTCAGCCATCGTTCGCCTCGTCCTGCTGCTGTCGCTGCTGCGCCGCGTCGAAGTCGGCCCAGATCTGCTCGTCAGTCTTGCCTGCCGCCTTGCCGGCGCGCCAGATGGGTCCCGGGTCCACGCTGCGCGGCTGCCGGCGGGCGTGCGCGCGCCAGTAGCCCATCACGTCGTACTCGTGGGTCGACAGGCGCTTCTCGCGCATCAGCTGCTTGCGGATCGCCCGCATCTGCGAGGACTCCCCCGCCATCCAGAAGTAGCCCGGCCCGTCGGGCCACGCGATGCCCTCGACCACCGCGGCCAGCGCGCTGGTGCCGTCGCCGGGCGTCGGCACCCAGGTCACGCCCGTGGCCCCCGCAGGCAGGTAGTCGGCGAGCAGGCGCGGGTCGTCCGGCACCTCCGCCCACATCTGCACCGGCAGCACGGTGCTCTCGCAGATCCGCGCCATCGCCGGCAGCGCGGTCAGGTCGCCGACCAGCAGCACCCACCCGGCCCCGGCGGG
The DNA here is from genome assembly GCA_963781475.1 of uncultured Actinomycetota bacterium. GTDB lineage: Bacteria > Actinomycetota > Actinomycetes > Propionibacteriales > Nocardioidaceae > Nocardioides. The sequence continues at coordinate 336,201 of CAWAGJ010000008.1, forward strand.
CGGGTCGAAGGAGCCGTGCGCGTCCGAGACCACGACCTCCTCGCCGGTGCAGTCACGGGCGACCCACTCCGTGACCAGTCCCTCGTCGTGGACCACGACGTCGAGCACCAGCTCGGAACCGTCCCAGGACCGGACCGTGTAGTAGCGGCTCTGGAACTGCCCGGGGACGACCAGGGAGACCCACTCGTCGGGCACGCCGGTCGAGGCGAGACCCTGCAGCCCGTCCCCGCCGAGGCGGAGCCGCACCAGGTGCGGGGAGAGCTGCTCGCGCGCCACGACGGTCGCGGTGTGGAGGCCGGGCCGGGTGCTCATCGCGCCATCATCGCGCGGCGGGCCTCGCGCCTCACCAGGTGGGCCGCAACGGCATCCCGTCGACGCCGGCGTCGGTGGTCCGCGAGCAGAGCACCTGGTGCAGCTGGATCTCGTTGCGCTCGAAGGCGATCCGGGAGCCCGCCATGTACAGCCCCCAGACGCGAGCCGTGCCGAGCCCGACCTCGGCGACCGCGTCGTCCCAGTGCTCCACCAGGTTCGCACCCCAGTCACGGAGCGTCATCGCGTAGTGGTGGCGCAGGTTCTCCTCGTGCGCGACCTCGAGCCCGACGTCCTGCATCGCGCCGATGATCGTGCCGGACCCGGTCAGCTCGCCGTCGGGGAAGACGTAGCGGTCGATGAACGCACCGACCTCCTCCGGCCGGTTGTGGGGGCGGGTGATGCAGTGGTTCAGCAGGCGGCCCCCAGGTCGCAGACGGTCGCGCAGGAACGAGAAGTACGCCGGGTACTGCCGGATCCCGATGTGCTCGGTGAGACCGATCGAGCTGATCGCGTCGAAGTCCGCCTCCCGCACCTCGCGGTAGTCGCCGTGGCGCACCTCGGCCAGGTCGCCCAGCCGCTCCCTCCCGATCGCCTCCTCGGCCCAGCCGGCCTGCTCGCGGGACAAGGTCACCCCGAGCGCCCGCACGCCGTGGTGCCGGGCGGCGTGGCGCACCATCCCGCCCCAGCCGCACCCGACGTCGAGCAGCCGCATCCCGGGACGCAGACCGAGCTTGCGACAGACCAGGTCGTACTTCTCTGCCTGCGCCTGCTCGAGACCGGCGTGGACGTCGGGGTAGACCGCGCAGGTGTAGGTCATCGAGGGCCCGAGCACCCACTCGTAGAACGCGTTGGACACGTCGTAGTGGTGCGCGACCGCGTCGGCGTCCCTGGTCCCGGAGTGCCGCAGCCCCTCCCGCACCCGCCGCCACCGTGGCAGGTGCTCCTGGGGCGGCGGCGGTGGCGGCAGCAGGGTCGACAGCCCCAGGCCCCGGACCAGGTCGACGACCTCCCTGGCCGAGGGCCTGCGGAAGGCCGTGTGGTTCATCAGGGACGTCATCGCGTCGTACGGGTCGCCGGGGTGGGCACCCTCCAGCTCGAGGTCGCCGGCCACGTAGGCCCGGGCCAGGCCGAGGTCGCCCGGAGCCGTCACCAGGTACGCGAGTCCGCGCGGGGTGCGCAGCCGCAGGGTGACCGCGGCGTCGGCCGGGCCCGCGCTGCTGCCGTCGTAGGCCTCGAACCGCACCTGCAGGCCGTCGCGCATCAGCCCGGCGACGGCGTCGCCGATCGGGGTCGGGCTCATCTGCCGCCCACCGCCTTGTCGTAGAGGGTCGTCAGGCGGCCCTCCGGGTCGGTCGTCGCGGAGACGGCCGCCAGGGTCGCGCCGCCGTAGAGCGCGTCGAACGTGGGACGGTCGTAGAACGCCTCGGAGTAGAGCGACTTGTGCCCGCCGATCCGGTCCAGGTAGGCCTCCACCGCCCGGTTGGTCGGGGCGTCGGGGGCGTCCGGACCGACGGGGACGGTGCCCCAGAACCCCACGTTGACGTAGGTCTCACCGGGCACCAGCGAGAAGGTGGGCCACTCCCGCCGCGCCACCACCGGGCACAGCCACACCGGTCGCATCCCCACGCGCCGCTCGAACCAGGCCAGGAAGTCCGCGAGCCGCTCCAGCGGCACCTCGACGTCCTGCACGACCCGCTCCCGGCGGGGGCGCCCGGAGCGGCGGTCGAGCCGGTCGACGAGTCCGTGCCGCTGGTCGAGACCGACCAACCGGTGGTAGACGTCCGAGCGGCGCCACCGGCGCGGCCACAGCCTGCGGACCACGGGATGCTGCACGCCGAGCGCGCGCGAGCACCAGAACCAGTCGGTGTCCCACCGCCACAGGTAGTCCTCGACGGTGAGCAGGTCGGTGGTCCGCCGCCGGATCGACCGGTAGTACACCCACCGGCCCGTGTAGTCCGAGAGCGGGACGCCGTCGACGGGCTTGCGGCCGGTCCGACGCGCCAGCACCAGGTAGAGCTCGTCGGGCGCGAAGCAGACGCCGTCCATCCCGTCGACGCGCTCGTCGTCGTGGCGACCGGTGGCCACCACGCCCGCCACGGCCCGCGCGAGCGACGCGGCGTCGTGGAAGCGGACGTGGCGCAGCGCGACGTACGACGGCACCTCCTCCAGGGACAGCTCGAGCCGGGTGGCGTACCCGAGGGAGCCGTAGGAGCCGGGGAAGGCGTCGAAGAGCGCGTCGCCGGGCCGGGTCGTCACGAGCCGGCCGTCCCCGGTGAGCACCTCCAGCTCACGGACGGACTCGTGCGGCAGCCCGTGGCGGAAGCTGGTGGACTCGACGCCCAGCCCGGCCACGGCGCCACCGAGGGTGATGGTCCGCAGCTGCGGCACCACCGACGGGACCAGGCCGTGCGCCAGCGTCGCGGCCACCAGGTCCTCGTAGGTGCACATGCCCTGGACCTGCGCGGTCCGCGCGCCGGCGTCGACCTCGATCACGCCGCGCAGCCCCGTGACGTCCAGTCCGGGGGCCGTGGTCCGATCCCGCACGCGGAACAGGTTCGAGGTGGCCTTGGCCAGACGGACCGGTGCGGCGGGAGCCAGCGCGGCGTAGGAGGCGCGCAGCCGGTCGACCCCGTCGCGGTGGGCGGGCCACCCCGACCGGGTCCGCTGGTCCGTGGCGTCGTCGACTGCCATGCCCAGCCAACCTACTCCTCAGCGAGCCGGGCACGCACCCGTGCGCCGGCCGAGCCGCACCGCCGCGGTCTGCTCAGCTGGTGGCGGACCCGGTCAGGGTGCCGCGGGCGTCGCCGGCGTGCACGGGCACACCGGTGCCACCGAAGTCGCGGACCACGTCCAGGTCGGCGGCCGCGAGACCCGACCCGCCCAGGACGACCGCGGCCTCGAGGCCCGCGGAGCCCGAGGCGACGGCCATCGCCACGCACACGCCGAGCGCCGAGACGCGCAGCGACGGCAGGTCGACCGTCGCGGCGGCGTAGGTGCGTCCGTCGGAGTCGCGCACCGCCGCGCCCTCGGCGGCACCCGTACGGGCGCGGGTGGCGCGCGCCAGGGTCACCAGCTTGGCGTCCTCGGGGCTCAGGGTGCCGGGCGCCGGGCCCAGGTCGGTCGGGTCAGTCACGGGTGCTCGCCATCGTCTGGTCGGTGTCGGTCGGTGCGGGGGCTCCGGGGTCCGGGGAGAGGAGCCGGATGCGTACGGTGCTCACCTTGTTGCGACGCCCCGTCGCGTCCTCGGCGTCGAAGCGCAGCCCGTGCGCCTCCACGTGGGACCCGGGGATCGGGACCCGGCCCAGGTGCTTGGCCATCAGCCCGCCGACGCTGTCCACGTCCTCCTCCTCGACCTCGAAGCCGAAGACCTCGGCGAGGTCGTCGACCGGCCAGCGGGACGACACCCGGACCTCGCGGCCCTCCACCAGCACCTCGAGGTCCAGCTGCTCCTCGTCGTACTCGTCGGTGATCTCGCCGACGATCTCCTCCAGCACGTCCTCGATGGTGATCAGCCCGGCGGTCCCGCCGTACTCGTCGACCACGATCGCGACGTGGGTGCGGTCGGCCTGCATCTCGCGCAGCAGGTCGTCGACCGGCTTGGACTCCGGCACCCAGTGCACCGGTCGCATCAGGGCGTCGATCCGCTCCGTGAACTCGGCGTCGGGCGCCTCGAAGTCGCGGCGCACGATGTCCTTGAGGTAGGCGAACCCGACCACCTCGTCGAGGTTCTCCCCGACCACCGGGACGCGCGAGTAGCCGCTGCGCAGGAACAACGACAGCGTCTGGCGCAGGTTCTTGTGGCGCTCGACGTAGACCACGTCGTTGCGCGGCACCATCACCTCGCGTGCGGTGGTGTCGCCGAGCTCGAAGACGGAGTGGATCATCCGCCGCTCCTCGGACTCGATCAGCGACGACGCCTCGGCCATGTCGACCATCTCGCGCAGCTCGGTCTCCGAGGCGAAGGGGCCCTCCTTGAAGCCCTTGCCGGGGGTGATCGCGTTCCCGACCAGGATCAGCAGGCGCGGCAGCGGCCCCAGCACCCGGGTGGCCGCGGCGAGGGGGGCCGCGCACCAGATCGCGATGGTCTCGGAGTGCTGACGGCCCAGGGTGCGCGGCGCCGCGCCGATCACCACGAAGGAGACCGTCAGCATCAGCACCGTGGACACCACCACGGTCAGGCCCCAGCGTCGGTCCAGGGCCTGGCTGAGCTCGAGGGCGACCAGCACGATGGCGGTGATCTCGGCGGCCAGGCGCAGCAGCAGGGCGGTGTTGAGGTAGCGGGGCGGGTCGTCGAGCAGGACGAGCAGCCGCCTGGCCCCCGTCCGGCCCTCCCCCACCAGCTCCTGGGCGCGGGCCCGGGAGAACTGGGCCAGCGCGGCGTCGACGGCGCTGAGCACCCCGGCGGCCGCGACCAGGACGGCCGCGGCCACGAACGGCCAGACGTCGGGGCTCACGCGCCGTCCTGCGCGGGACTCGCGGGCGTGGCGCGCCAGGCGCCGAGGATCTCGTCCTGGAGCCCGAACATCTCGCGGTGCTCGTCGGGCTCGGCGTGGTCGTAGCCGAGCAGGTGCAGGATCCCGTGGGTCGTCAGCAGCTCGATCTCGGCCAGCGCGCCGTGACCGGCCTCCTCGCCCTGGGTGGCGGCGATCTCGGGGCACAGCACCAGGTCGCCCAGCACGCCCTCCTCCGGCTCCTCGTCCACCATGCCGGGGCGCAGCTCGTCCATCGGGAAGGCCAGCACGTCGGTCGGCCCCGTCTTCTCCATCCACCGCTCGTTCAGCTCGGCGATGGTGTCGCGGTCGACGGCCTTCAGGCACAGCTCGGCCTGCGGGTGCACCCGCATCCGGTCCATCACGAACCGGCACAGCCGCGCGAGGTGGGCGGCGTCCAGGCCGTGCCCGGACTCGTCGAGGATCTCGATGCTCATCGTCCCCACCCGCTCAGGACCGGTCGCCGTGGACGGGGCGCGGGACGTGCACGCCGTGGTCGCGCACCTGGCCGGCCTCACGGTCCGCGTCGTGCTGGTCGTAGGCCGCGACGATCCGGCCGACCAGGCGGTGCCGGACGACGTCCGCGCTGCCCAGCCGGTGGAAGGACAGGTCGTCGACGCCGTCGAGGATCTCCTCCACCACGCGCAGGCCCGACCTGGTGCCCTTGGGCAGGTCGACCTGGGTGACGTCGCCGGTGACCACGATCTTGGAGCCGAACCCGAGCCGGGTCAGGAACATCTTCATCTGCTCCGGCGAGGTGTTCTGGGCCTCGTCGAGGATGATGAAGGCGTCGTTGAGCGTGCGGCCCCTCATGTACGCCAGGGGCGCCACCTCGATCGTCCCGGCGGCCAGCAGCTTCGGGATCGTCTCGGGGTCGATCATGTCGTGCAGCGCGTCGTAGAGCGGGCGCAGGTACGGGTCGATCTTCTCGCTGAGCGTCCCGGGCAGGTAGCCCAGCCGCTCCCCCGCCTCCACCGCGGGGCGGGTGAGGATGATCCGGGTGACCGCCTTGGCCTGCAGCGCCTGCACGGCCTTGGCCATCGCCAGGTAGGTCTTGCCGGTGCCGGCGGGTCCGATGCCGAAGGTGATGGTGTGCTCGTCGATCGCGTCGACGTACCGCTTCTGGTTGACCGTCTTGGGCCGGATGGAGCGTCCGCGGTTGGACAGGATGTTCAGCGACAGGACGTCGGCGGGCCGCTCGGTGGTCTCGGCGCGCAGCATCGTGGTCACCCGCTCGACGATCTCGGTCGTCACGCCCTGGCCGGTGCGGATGATCGTGACCAGCTCGTCGAGGAGGCGCTCGGCCAGGGCCATCTCGGCCGGGTCGCCGGTCAGGCTGATCCGGTTCCCGCGCACGTGCACCTGGGCCTCGAAGCTGCGCTCGATCATCGCGAGGTGCTCGTCACCGGGCCCGAGGAGGGTGACCATGTCGATGCTGCTGGGGACCACCACGGTGTGCTTGGTGGGCTGGACGGGCACGCTGTCTGTCATGGAGGCCCGGGTGGGCGACCTTTCCTGTGGCACGGGAGGGAGGGGGTGCAGCCGGGCCCCGGATCGCCGACGCCGACCGCGGGACGATCCTACGCCGGGGGCGCTCGCCCCCGCCCCCGCCACCGGTGGCCGTACGGTGGGCGCATGACGGGCAGCAGCGGCCAGGCCGACGACGAGCTCCCCCGCGACCCGTTCGACACCGACTTCGACCCCGACGACGACACCCCGCCGGCGTGGTTCACCGGGCAGCACCTGCCCCTCGACGCGCAGCGGATGGGCCTGACCCACCACGTCCCGGACGGCGCGCTGCTGGACTTCGCCGGCCGTCTGGACGCCACCAAGACCAAGCACCGGGTCACCGCCTGGGTGCTGCTGGCGGTCTTCGCGTTCCCGGTGCTGATGTACGTGGTGCGACTCCTCCAGGCCGTCGCGCCCGGCTAGCCGAGATGACGCTCCCGCACGGCCGAGATGACGCTCCCGCACCGCCGAGATGACAGTCATCACCGGCCGAGTGGACGCTCAACGCCGCCCGAGTGGACGCTCGCCACAACGGGCGGGTCAGCCGGGGGGCCAGGCCAGGTCGCGGCCGGCGATCACGTGCAGGTGGGTGTGGAAGACCGTCTGACCTGCCCCGGCGCCGGTGTTGAAGACCAGGCGGTACGCGTCTCCGTGCCCCTCGGCGGCGGCCACGGCAGCCGCGGTGGTGAGCAGCTCGGCGCTGGTGACCGGGTCCGCGGACGCCAGGGCGGCAGCGTCACGGTGGTGCTCGCGCGGCACGACCAGGACGTGCGTCGGCGCCTGGGGGGTGATGTCGCGGAAGGCGACCGTGCGCTCGGTCACGTGCACCACCTCGGCCGGTACGTCACCGGCCACGATCGAGCAGAACAGGCAGTCGTCCACGGGGTCCTCCTCCTGGCCGGGCGCGTCTCGCCGGACGCCGTGATGCTGCCACGCCCGCACGCCGACCCACCACCGCACGCGCGGAGGCACCCCCGAGCACCGGGCCGCCGACCGCCGACACGCGGCACCGGGGCGCCGTACCGCTGGGGCGGAAGAGGATGATGGGGCGCATGTTGTTCCTCCCTGCTGCCCCTCGTCGCCGTCACCGCCGTCACCGCGCGGTCGCCCTCGGGCTCGCCGGGGGGCTGTCCCTCGCGGTGCTCGCCGGGTGCGGCGACGACGCGGCCGACAGCGCGGAGGACCCCGGGTCCGTCTCGTCCGACGAGGCCTCGGCGACACCCTCCGACGACGTCGAGGCGTCCGACGAGGCGTCCCCGTCGGAGGTGGAGACCGAGGAGGTGGAGGAGACCGAGGAGCCCACCTCGACCACGACCGTGCCGGTCTACGTGGTCGGGGAGACCCCGCAGGGCCAGCGGCTGTTCCGCGAGTTCCGCTCGGTCGAGGCCAGCGACCCGCTGGTCGCGGCCGGTGAGCTGCTGACCGGGGGCAGCACGCTGGACCCTGACTACGACAGCCTCCTGCCGACCGGCTCGTTCGCCGACGTGCGCCAGGGCGCCGACGGCTTCGAGGTCGTCCTCGAGGACGCGTCGTGGACCGAGCGCCCCGACGGGATGACCTCGGCCCAGGCCCGGTTGGCGGTGCAGCAGGTCGTCTACACGCTGCAGGGCGTCGCCCAGGAGCGCCAGCCGCTGCGTGCGTACGCCGAGGACGGTGGCGGGGCCACGTCCCTGTTCGGCGTCCCGACCGCGCGGGGCGTGGCTGCCGCCCCGCAGCTGCGGACGCTGGGGCTGGTGAACGTGACGATGCCGGAGGAGGCCACCGTCGTCGGCGACACGTTCACCGCGACCGGGGTGGCCAGCTCCTTCGAGGGCACCGTGCCCTGGGAGGTGCGCAGCGGGGACCAGGTCGTGCTGGACGGGTTCGCCACCGCCGACGGGTACCTCGACCGGCTCTACCCGTGGTCGGCCGAGGTGGACGTCTCGAAGCTCCAGCCGGGGACGTACACCTTCGTGGCGATGACCTCCGACCCCTCCGGCGGCGAGGGCGCCGGGCCGACCGAGGACACCAAGACCATCCGGGTGGAGTGAGCCCGAGACGCTGCGAGGGTCACCTCGGCACGCCGGGAGCGTCATCTGGGCCGTGCGGGAGCGTCATCTGGGCCGTGCGGGAGCGTCAACTGGGCTGCCAGCGGGGGGTGCGGGCCAGCAGGGCCGCGCACGCCACCACCCCGGCGGTCGAGGTCCGCAGCACCTCCGCGCCCAGCCGCACCGACCGGGCGCCGGCCGCGACCAGGGCCGCCACCTCGGCCTCGGTCAGCCCGCCCTCGGGTCCCACCACGACCACCACGGTGCCCGTGGCCGGCACGGCCAGGTCGGCCAGCGCCTCGGTGGCGTCCTCGTGCAGCACCACGGCCAGGTCGGCAGCCGCGACCAGCTCGACGACCCGCTCGGTGCGGGCCAGCTCGTCGACCTCGGGGTGCCACGGCCGGCGGGCCTGCTTGGCCGCCTCGCGGGCGGTGGCCCGCCAGCGGGCCAGCGACTTCGCGGCCCGCTCCCCGCGCCAGACGGCGACGCTGCGCTCGGCGGCCCAGGGCACGACCCGGCCCACGCCGACCTCGGTCAGCACCTCGACGGCCAGCTCGCCCCGGTCGCCCTTCGGCAGCGCCTGGACCACCACCAGCTCGGGCCGGGGCCGGTCCAGGTCCTCGCGCTCGACCACGACGGCGGCGAAGGACCGCTTGCCGGTCTCGGTGACCTCGACCACCACGCGGGCCCCCGCGCCGTCGGTCAGCACGACCCGCTCGCCGACCCGCAGCCTGCGTACGGCCACCGCGTGGTGGGCCTCGTCGCCCTCCACCACGACGGTGGCGCCCACCCCGCTGCCGACCAGGGTGGGCACGAGGTGCACCGGGAGGCTCACGCGTCGCGTCCTAGTGGTGGAAGGCGTCGCGGAGGCGCCCGAAGACCGAGGACTGGCGCGGCTTGACCTGCCCGTCGGGGCGCTGCTCGCCGCGGATCGCGGCCAGCTCCTCGAGCAGCTCGGTCTGCCGCGCGTCGAGCCGGGTCGGGGTCTCGACGGTGATGCTGACCACCAGGTCGCCGCGACCGCCGCGCAGGCCGGGCACGCCGCGACCGCGCAGGACCTGCTCGGCGCCCGACTGGGTGCCGGGGTCGATCTCCAGGTCGTGGGAGGTCGACAGCCCCGGGTCGACCAGGGGGCCCTCCTCCTCGGGCCGGTCGACGACGTCGGCCTCCAGGGTGGGCAGGGTCAGCGTGGTGCCCAGCGCGGCCGCCGCCATCGGCACCGTGACCACGCAGTGGAGGTCGTCGCCGTGCCGGGTGAAGACCGGGTGCGCGGCCACGTTGATCTCCACGTAGAGGTCCCCGGCGGGCCCGCCGCCGGGTCCGATCTCGCCCTGCTCGGTGAGCTGGACCCGGGTGCCGATGTCGACGCCGGGCGGGATCTTGACCGTCAGCGACCGGCGCGAGCGGACCCGGCCGTCGCCGGCGCAGCTGCGGCAGGGCTCCGGGATGAGCGAGCCGAAGCCGCGGCAGGCCGGGCAGGGCCGCAGCGTGCGCACCTCGCCGAGGAAGGACCGCTGCACCTGGGCGACCTCGCCCGCGCCGCGGCAGGTCTCGCAGGCCACCGGCTGCGTTCCGGGCGCGGCGCCGGCGCCCTCGCACGTCGTGCAGAGGACAGCGGTGTCGACCTTCAGGTCGCGGGTCACGCCGAAGGCGGCCTCGGCGAGCCCGATCTCCAGCCGGATCAGCGCGTCCTGGCCGCGGCGGCTGCGCGGGCGGGGCCCACGGCCGCCGCCGGCGCCGCCCTGACCGCCCTGACCGCCGAAGAAGGCGTCCATGATGTCGGTGAAGGAGAAGCCCGCACCCTGCCCGAACCCGCCGGCACCGGCGCCGGCGAAGGGGTCGCCGCCGCGGTCGTAGGCCGCCCGCTTCTGCGGGTCGGAGAGCACCTCGTAGGCCGCCGAGACCTCCTTGAACCGGTCCTGCGTGGCCGGGTCGGGGTTCACGTCGGGGTGCAGCTGCCGCGCCAGGCGGCGGTAGGCCTTCTTCAGGGTGTCGCTGTCGGCGTCGCGCTCGACGCCGAGCATCGCGTAGAGGTCCTGGCTCACGCTGGGATCATCGTCCTTCGGTCCGTGGGGGTGGGGGCAGGTCGGGAGTACGGGCGCGGCCGGGGCCGCAGCGGAGCGGGCCTGGTCAGGCCTCGTCGAGGATGCGGGTGACGTAGCGGGCCACCGCGCGGACCGCGGCCATCGTGCCGGGGTAGTCCATCCGGGTCGGACCCACGACGCCGAGCGTGGCGAGGACGTCGTCGCGCGGGCCGTACCCGGTGGCCACGACGCTGGTCGAGGACAGCTGCTCGTACGGACCCTCGTGCCCGATCCGCACGGTGACCGCGCCGTCGGCACCGGCCTCCCCGAGCAGCTTGAGCAGCACGACGTGCTCCTCCAGCGCCTCGAGCAGCGGCCGGACGGCGGAGTCGGAGCTGTGCACGTGGCGCGCGAGGTTGGCCGCCCCGCCGACCGCGACCCGCTCGTCGGAGCGGTGGTCGCTCATCGCCTCGAGCAGGGCCTCCACGACCGGGCTGCTGGCGGCGCTGGTGGCGCGGGTGGCGTCGTCGGGCCCGGCGGTGGCCGGGTCCTCCGCCGGTCCGGGGGGTGGGCCGGCGAGGTCGCGCAGCGCCTGCGCCGCGGTCGCGATGAGCTCGCCCACCGCGGCCCGGTTCACCCGGCGGCGCAGGTCGGCGAGGTCCTCCTCCTCCATCGGCTCGGCCACCTCGACGACCCGCTGCTCGACCCGTCCGGTGGACAGGATCAGCACGACGAGCAGCCGCGTCGGGGCGAGGGCGACCAGCTCGACGTGGCGCACGGTGGAGCGGGAGAGCACGGGGTACTGCACGACGGCGACCTGGCGGGTCAGCTGGGAGAGCAGGCGCACCGAGCGGCCCACGACGTCGTCGAGGTCCACGGCGCCGTCGAGGAAGGTCGCGATCGCACGCTTCTCGGCCGCGGTCATCGGCTTGACGGTCGTGAGCCGGTCGACGAACAGGCGGTAGCCCTTGTCGGTGGGCACCCGACCGGCGCTGGTGTGGGGCTGGGCGATGTAGCCCTCGTCCTCCAGCACGGCCATGTCGTTGCGCACCGTGGCCGGGGACACCCCGAGGCGGTGCCGCTCGACGAGCGCCTTGGACCCGACCGGTTCCTCGGTGGACACGTAGTCCTCGACGATGGCGCGCAGCACGGCGAGCCTGCGTTCCTCCTGCATCCCGGTCCTCCTCCCGCGCCTGGCACTCCCCGTTCGTGAGTGCCAATCCTAGCGCGTGGGACCCGATCCACCGCCCTCGCGGGGCCGGGCCCGCGAGGGCCCGGCCCTAGGGTGGGTCCGTGCCGTTCACCGAGGTCGCCGACCGCGTCTGGGTCGCCCCCCAGCCGTGGTGCGACGTCAACGTCTCCGTCGTCGGCGGCGCCGGCGGCCTCGTCGTGGTGGACACCTCCGGCTCGACGGCGGCCGCGGCGCCTCTCGCCGAGGCGGTCGCCGGGCTCCCGGGGGAGGTCGTCGCGGTGGTGACCACCCACTGGCACTTCGACCACGCCTTCGGCACCGCCGCCTTCCGCGAGCGGTGGCCCGGGGTGCCGGTCCACGCCCACGAGACCGCGGCCGCCGAGCTGGCCCGGTGGGGCGAGGACGCCCGGCGCCGGATGGCTGCCGACCCCGCCGAGACGCACGCCGCCGAGCTGGCCGCGACGACCCTCGTGCCCCCCGACCACCTCTTCTCCGCGGTGACCGTGCTCGACCTCGGCGACCGCGTGGTCGAGCTGGTCCACCCCGGCGCCGGCCACACCGGCGGCGACCTCGTGGTGCGGGTCGGTGACGTCGACGTCGTCGTGGCCGGCGACCTCGTCGAGGAGTCCGCGCAGGAGGGGGACCGCTCGGTGGGGGGTCTCGCCGTGCCCGGCCTCGGGCCGGACTGCCACCCGCTGGCCTGGCCCTCGAGCCTCGACGTCGTCCTCGACCTGCTCACCCCGGCGACCCTGGTCGTCCCCGGTCACGGGCGCCCGGTCGACCGCGACCACGTCGAGCAGCAGCGCAACGAGCTCGGGCTGCTCGCCCAGCAGGTGCGCGACCTCGCCGCGGCCGGGCTCGGGCCGCAGGAGGCCCTGGAGCGCGGCGAGTGGCCCTTCCCGCGGCACCTGGTCGGGGACGCCGTCGAGCGGGGGTACGCGGCGCTGCCCCGCGGCGGTCGCCGTCTGCCCCTGGCCTGACCGTCGGCGCGCCGGTCCCCGGGGTGGTTGACGTCACCGTCCCACCCACTAGCGTCGCGCCATGAGCGACGCCTCCGACGACCACGACACCGCCGGGCCCGACATCGGGATCAGTGACGACCAGCTGCCCGAGGACCTCGTGCCGGGCGAGGAGAACCCGCTGGCCGAGGGGCTCGAGGCCGGCGAGCGCGTCGACGGGCTGCTCGAGAGCGGCAAGCCGGTGGAGCGCTCGGAGCCCGACGGCCCCGGCGGCGAGAACGACACCTCCGGCGACGAGGACGACCGCACCGACGCCTGACCCGGCCTGCTCGGGCGAGCCCCCGGCGCGCGTCCCCGTCGGTGGCGGCGGCGCCGCCTAGCGTGTCCGGGGTGAGCGATCGCTACGGGTCCGACGTCCTCTCCGGCGACTGGCGCGCGCCCCGCCGTGGTCGGGCCCAGCCCGCCACCGCCGACCTCGGCACCGTGGTCGAGGAGGTCACCACCGACTTCTGCGGCGCGGTCGTCTCGGTGGACCGCGACCTGCACGTGCTGACCCTCGAGGACCGCCGCGGCACGCGCCGCACCTTCCCCCTCGGCGCCGGGTTCCTGCTCGAGGGGCGTCCGGTCGTGCTGTCCGCGCCGGTGCGGGTGCGCGCCCCGGCCGCGCCCACGCGTACGGCGTCGGGCTCGGTCGCGGTGGCCGGCGCCCGGGCCCGGGTGGCCCGGGCCAGCCGGATCTTCGTGGAGGGCAAGCACGACGCGGAGCTGGTCGAGAAGGTCTGGGGCGAGGACCTGCGCCTGGAGGGCGTCGTGGTCGAGATGCTGCACGGCGTCGACGACCTGCCCGCCCAGCTGCGCGACTTCGGTCCCGGCCCCGGCCGCCGGGTCGGTGTCCTGGTCGACCACCTCGTGCCCGGGTCGAAGGAGAGCCGGGTGGCCGCGGAGGTCGCCGCCTCCCCGCTCGGCGCGCACGTCCTGGTCGTCGGGCACCCGTTCGTCGACGTGTGGGCGGCCGTGAAGCCGCAGCGCGTCGGTCTGGAGGCCTGGCCGGAGATCCCCCGCTCGGTGGAGTGGAAGCGCGGCATCTGCGCGGCGCTGGGCTGGCCGCACGCCGAGCAGGCCGACATCGCCCGCGCCTGGCAGCGCATCCTCGGACGCGTCTCGACCTTCGCCGACTGCGAACCCGCCCTGCTCGGTAGGGTCGAGGAGCTCATCGACTTCGTCACCGACCCGGAGTCGTGACCCGTCAGGAGACGCGCATGGACCAGCAGCCCCCGTATCCCCCGCAGCAGCCCTACGGACAGCAGCCCCAGGGCTGGACGCCCGGGGGGCAGCTCAGCCCGGCGGACCGGACCTGGGGCGGCGCCGCGCACTGGAGCGCGCTGGTGGCGGCGTTCGTCGCGCTGGCCTTCCTCGGCCCGCTGCTGGTGATGCTGGTGCGCTCCGACTCCCCCTGGGTCCGGCGCCAGGCCGTCGAGTCGCTGAACTTCCAGCTCTCGATGCTCGTCTACGGGATCGCCGGCGGACTGGTGGCCGTCCTCCTGGTCCTGGTGACCTTCGGGCTCGGCCTCCTGCTCGTCCTCCCCGTGGTCGTGGCCGCCGCCGGGTTCTGGCTGGTGTTCACGATCATCGGCGCCGTCAAGGCCTCCGACGGGGAGGACTACCGCTACCCGCTGACCATCCGGATGGTCAGCTGAGCGACCACGCGGGTCGGGCAGGCGCCCGGGTCGGGGACCGGTCGGGGACCAGGTGAGGGACCCGCTCAGGGCAGCAGGTCGCGCACGACGCCGTCGGCGAGCAGGCGCGCCCGGTCGGTGAGCACGATCCGTGGGCCGAGCACCAGCAGGAGCCCCCGCTCGACGAGGTCGGGGACGGCGGCGCGCCCGTGGTCGTCCAGCACGTCGAGCGGCAGCCCGTCGCGCAGGCGCAGCTCGAGCATGACCCGCTCCACCCGCCGGCCCTCGGCGTCGAGCACCTCGCGCCCCTGGGCGGGGCTGGTCCCGGCCGCGAGCCGCGCGGCGTACGCCGCCGGGTGCTTGACGTTCCACCAGCGGACCCCGCCCACGTGCGAGTGCGCGCCCGGCCCGACGCCCCACCAGTCGCCACCGGTCCAGTAGCCCATGTTGTGCCGGCACCGGCGGTCCTGGTCGGTCGGCTCGCCGCGGGCCCAGTTGGACACCTCGTACCACCCGAGCCCGGCGGCGCGCAGGCGCGCGTCGGCCACCACGTACTTCTCGGCGAGGTCGTCCTCGTCGGGCGCCGGCAGCTCCCCGCGCCGGACACGACGGGCCAGGGCGGTGCCGTCCTCCACGATCAGGGAGTAGGCCGACACGTGGTCGGGCTCGCAGGCCAGCGCCGCGTCGAGGGTGGTGGCCCAGTCGGCGGCGGACTCCCCCGGCGTGCCGTAGATCAGGTCGAGGCTGACCTGGGTGATCCCGGCCTCGCGCGCCCAGGCCACGACCTGCGGCACCCGTGCGGGGTCGTGCGTGCGGTCCAGGGTCCGCAGCACGTGCGGCACCGAGGACTGCATGCCGAAGGAGATCCGGTCGAAGCCGGCCTCGCGCAGCGCCGCCAGCCGCTCCGGGGTGACGCTGTCGGGGTTGGACTCGGTGGTCACCTCCGCGCCCGGGACCAGCCCGAAGCAGTCCCGGACGGCGTCGACCACCCGGCCGAGGTCGGCCGGCTCGAGCAGGGTGGGGGTCCCGCCGCCGACGAACACGGTGGAGACCGGGACGTCGAGGTCGCCCAGCACGGCGCGCGCCCGGCGTACCTCCGTCACGGCCGCCTCGGCGTAGGTCGCCCGGGAGGCCCCCGGGTGCTGCGGGGGGCCCAGCTCGTCGGCGGTGTAGGTGTTGAAGTCGCAGTAGCCGCACCGCACGGTGCAGAACGGCACGTGCAGGTAGAGGCCGAACGGGCGGCGGCCCAGCTCGGCCAGGGCCTCGGCCGGCAGCGACCCGTCGGCCGGGGCGGGGTCGCCCTCGGGCAGCGTGGACGGCACGCCCGGATCCTCCCACCCCGCCCGGCCCGCCCCTGCGCAGGGGCGGATCGGGGCGGAGGGGGCTCAGCTGGTGTAGAAGGAGGAGATCAGCTGCTGGTGGTTGTCCTCGACGACGTTGCGCTTGACCTTCATGGACGGCGTCAGCTCACCGGACTCGATCGAGAGGTCGTGGTCGAGGATCTCCCACTTCTTGATGGTCTCCCAGCGGTTGAGCCGCGCGTTGAGCTGCTCGACGTAGTCGCCGACCATCGCGTGCACCTTCTCGGAGGAGACGATCTCGGTGTAGGAGCTGCCGCTCATCTGGTTCTCCTCCGCCCAGCCGGCCATCGCGTCGGGGTCGAGGGTGATCAGCGCCACCACGAAGTTGCGCTCGTCGCCGAAGACCACGAACTGGCTGGTGTAGGGGCACAGCGCCTTGAACTTCGACTCGATCGCGGAGGGGGCGATGTACTTGCCCCCGGAGGTCTTGAAGAGGTCCTTGATCCGGCCGGTGATGGTCAGGTAGCCGTCGGCGTCGAGGCTTCCCTTGTCGCCGGTGCGCAGCCACCCGTCGCTGGTCAGCGTGGCCGCGGTCTCCTCGGGCAGGTTGTGGTAGCCGTCCATCACGTGGGGCCCCCGGACCTGCACCTCGTCGCCCTCGCCGATCCGGATCTCGCTGCCCGGCATCGCGTGCCCCACGGTGCCGATCTTGTAGTCGGAGGGGTGGCCGACCGCGGCGCCGGCGGCGTTCTCCGTCAGGCCGTAGCCCTCGAGGATCAGGATGCCGGCGGCGTGGAACCAGCCGGCGATCTCGCTGTTCAGCGCGGCCGAGCCGGAGATGAAGAACCGGACCCGGCCGCCGAAGCGCTCCCGGACCTTGCTGAAGACCAGCTTGTCGAAGACGGCGTGCTGCGCCTTGAGCGGCAGCGGGATGCTCTCGCCCTCGCGCTTGCGGCGGTCGACCTCGAGGCCGACCTTGAAGGCCTGGTCGAAGATCTTCTTCTTCGCCCCGCCCTCGGAGGCGGTCATCGTGACGATCCGGCCGTGGGCCTTCTCGAAGATGCGGGGTGCTGCGCCCATGAAGGTCGGCTTCACCACGCCCAGGTTGTCCACGATCCGGTCGACCCGGCCGTCGATGGCGGTCGCGAACCCGCACGCCATCTGGGTGGACAGCAGCACCTTGCCGAAGGAGTGCGCCATCGGCAGCCACAGGAACTGCAGGTCGGTGTCGTCGAGGATGCCCTGGGCCTTGATGGCCTCGCCCTCGTAGACCCACGAGCGGTGCTTGAGGCGCACGCCCTTGGGCTTGCCGGTGGTCCCGGAGGTGTAGATCAGGGTGGCCAGCTGGTCGGGCTGGATGCCGGCCGCGATCTCGTCGATCAGCCCCGGGTCGGCGGCCAGCCGCTCGTCCCCGAGGGCGGCCAGGGCGTCCATGCTGATCACCCAGTCGTCGTCGGTCCCCTCGTGGTCGGTGAACGCGACGACCGTGCGCACCGTCGGCAGCTCGTCGCGACGCTCGCGCAGCTTGGCCAGCTGCTCGGCGTCCTCGGCGAACACCACGTGCGAGTCGGAGTCGCCGAGGATGTAGGCGGTGTCCTCGGCGTTCGTGCTGGGGTAGACCGTGGTGGTCGCCCCACCGGCGCACATCACGGCCAGGTCGGCCAGCACCCACTCGTACCGGGTGTTGGACGCGATGCCCACCCGCTGCTCGTTGGTCACGCCCAGCGCGACCAGGCCCGCTGCCAGGCTGCGCACCCGTCGACCGGCCTCGTCCCAGGTGACCGACTCCCAGGAGTCGCCGCGGGGGAAGCGGAACGCCTCGGCCGGACCGGAGGACCGCACCCGGTCGAGGAACTGGACGGCCACGTTCTGCGGGAGGTGGTCGAGGAAGCTGGTGTCGATCGAGAGGGGCATGGCTCTCCTGGCGGCGGCCGGACGGATGCAGGACGGACGAGGGATCCTGGTCCCGCTGGGACTGGTCCGTAACCTAGTTCACACGGTTACGCACCGGTAGCCGCACCCGCCGGGCCCCGGACGAAAGCCTCCGCGCGCTCCCTGGCCTGCGCCGGGAGCCCCGGGACCGCCAGCAGGTCCGGCAGCAGCTCGGGGTGGCCGTGCAGGGCCCGGAAGAACGTCGAGACGGTGACCCCGTGGCCGGGCCGGTGGACGACCTCCAGGGGGTCGCCGGCGGCCACGGTGCCCGGCACGACGACCCGCAGGTACGGCCCGGGGCGGCCCTCCTCGGCGAAGCGGCGGACCCAGGCGCGGCTGTCGTGGCCGGTGCGTCCCATCCAGGTCTTGAAGTCGTTGCAGGGCGTGCGGACCGTGGCCACCTCCAGCACCGCACCCTCCGGCCCCCCGATCCGCCAGCGCTCGCCCATCTCGGCCTCGTTGACGTCGATGCCGGTGGTGGTGAGGTTCTCCCCGAAGTGCCCGTCGGGGAGCGCGGTGCCCAGCAGCCCGGCCCAGCGGTCGAGGTCCTCCCGGGCGAAGGCGTAGACCGCCTTGTCCGGCCCGCCGTGGTGGCGGGTGTCGGCCACCTCGTCGCCGTCGAGCCCCAGCGGTCCCACCCCCACGCGCCCGGCGACCTGCTGCTTGTCGATGGCGGTGCGCCCGATGCCGGCCCAGGCGGCCTCCCGCGGCCGGCCGACGCTGACGGAGCGGACCAGTGCCTCGCCGGTGACCATGGCGGGATCCTCGCACCCTGGCCGCGGCCGGTGGCGCTGTGCGTCCCTGCGGGTGGGTCGCGCGTCACCGGTCGTGTGCTTGGCTGCCCGGCGTGACGATGGGAATCGACACCCGCCCCCTGCTGCGCGACCGTGACGCGGTCGCCGGCTACGTCGAGCGGGTCTGCTTCAAGACCGGCCCCCCGGGACTGGTGGGCACCGAGCTCGAGTGGATCGTCGTCCACCCCGACGACCCCACCGCCCCGGTCCCGCTCCCCCACCTCCGCGAGGTCCTCGCCGCGGCGGGTCCACCGCCCCGGGGCAGCCGCCTCACCTTCGAACCCGGCGGGCAGGTCGAGCTCAGCTCCCTGCCGTACCGGGGCACCAGCGCCTGCTGGTCGGCGCTCGAGGAGGACGCCGGGCACGTCCGGGCGGCCCTCGCCGCAGCCGGCCTCCGACTGCTGGACACCGCGCTCGACCCGTACCGCGTCCCCCGGCGTCAGCTCGAGCACCCGCGCTACGACGCGATGGAGCAGCACTTCGCCCGTGCCGGTGGCGCGTCCGCGGCCCTGGGCCCGGCGATGATGACCACCACCGCCGCCTGCCAGGTCAACCTCGACGTCGGGCGGGACGACGCCGACGCACGCCGCCGCTGGCAGCTGCTGCACGACGTCGGGCCGGTGATGGTCGCCGCCTTCGCCAACTCCCCCGTCGGCGCCCACGGCGACACCGGGTGGCGCTCGGGCCGCCAGCAGGTCTGGCAGGGCCTGGACACCGCCCGCACCTGCGTCCCCCGCGGCGAGGACCCGGTGCAGGCCTGGACCGACTACGCCCTCGACGCCTCGGTGATGCTGCGCCGTCGCGCCGACGACGACTGGTCGGCCGCCCCCGGCTGGACGCTGCGCGACTGGCTCGTCGACGAGGAGCCGCCCGCCGAGGACGACCTGGCGCTGCACCTGACCACGCTCTTCCCGCCCGTGCGCCCACGCGGGTGGTTCGAGGTGCGCTACCTCGACACCCAGCCCTGGCGCTGGTGGGTGGTCCCCACCGCCGTCCTGGCCGCCCTCCTCGACGACCCGGCCGCCTCGGCCGCCGCCACGGAGGCCTGCGCCGGCCTCGACGACTGGACCGCCGCCGCCCGCGACGGCCTGTCCGCCCCCGGGCTCGGCACCGCGGCCCTGGCGTGCCTCGACGCCGCCCTGGCCGCCCTGACCCGCCTCGGCGAGGACCCCGCGCTGGTCGCGCTGGTCGCCGCCTTCCGCGACACCTACACCGCGTCGGGCCGCTGCCCGGCCGACGACCCCCTGGAGCTCGCATGACCGTGGACCAGACCCCTCCCGGGACCGACGTCCGGACCCTCGACGAGCACGCGCTGCGCCAGCACGTCGCCGACGAGCTCGAGCGGGTGCGGGAACGCAGCGCCGGGCTGACCACCGCGGTCCTGGACGAGGGCGAGCTGCTGGCCCAGCACTCGCGGCTGATGTCGCCGCTGGTGTGGGACCTCGCGCACGTCGGCAACTACGAGGAGCTGTGGCTGCTGCGGGAGACCCACGGGGCCGCGGCGATGCGACCGGACATCGACGACCTCTACGACGCCTTCGAGCACCCCCGCGACACCCGGCCCAGCCTCCCGCTGCTGCGCCCCGACGAGGCCGGGGACTACCTGGCCCTGGTGCGGCGCAAGGTGCTCGACGCGCTGGGGACCACCCGCGTCACCGCCCGCGAGGACCGGCCGGACCCCCTGCGCGACCACGGGTTCGTCTTCGGGATGGTCATCCAGCACGAGCACCAGCACGACGAGACGATGCTGGCCACCCACCAGCTGCGACGCGGCGCCCCGGTGCTGCCGGCCACCGACGACCTCCCCGCACCGGCGGGCCCGATCGTCGGCGCCGAGGTCCTGGTCCCGGCGGGACCGTTCGTCCAGGGCACCTCCGACGACCCCTGGTCGCTGGACAACGAGCGGCCCGCGCACACCGTCGAGGTGGCCGCCTTCGCCATCGACACGACCCCGGTCACCAACGCCGCGTACCTCGCCTTCGTCGAGGCCGGTGGCTACGACGACCCCCGGCTGTGGAGCACCGCGGGGTGGCGGTGGCGCTGCGAGAGCGGCAAGCGTGCGCCGGCGTTCTGGTTCCGCGACGCCGGGACCTGGCTGCGGCGGCGCTTCGCCCGGGTGGAGGAGCTGCCGGGCGCCGAGGCCGTGCAGCACGTCTGCTTCCACGAGGCCGAGGCGTACGCCCGCTGGGCCGGGCGCCGGCTGCCGACGGAGGCCGAGTGGGAGAAGGCGGCCTCGTGGGACCCGGTGACCGGCACCAAGCGCCGGTTCCCGTGGGGGGACGCGGCCCCCGACGAGCAGCGGGCCAACCTGGGCCAGACCCGCTTCCGGCCGACGGCCGCCGGCTCCTACCCCGCGGGCGCCTCCGCGTACGGTGCGCTGCAGATGGTGGGCGACGTGTGGGAGTGGACCTCGACGGTGTTCACCGGCTACCCCGGGTTCCGCCCGTTCCCCTACCCCGAGTACTCCGAGGTGTTCTTCGACGACGCCTACCGCGTGCTGCGCGGCGGGTGCTGGGCCACCGACCCCCAGGCGGTCCGGACCACCTTCCGCAACTGGGACCACCCGATCCGGCGCCAGGTCTTCTCCGGCTTCCGCACCGCACGCGACGCCTGAGGCCGACGAGATGTGCCGGCACCTGGCCTGGCGCGGAGAGCCGCGCACCCTGCACGACCTCGTGGCGGGACCCCCGCACGGCCTCTACACCCAGTCCTGGGCACCGCGGCGCCAACGGCACGGCACGGTCAACGTCGACGGGTTCGGGGTCGGCTGGTGGGTGCCGGACCGGCCCGAGCCGGTGCGCTACCGCCGCGCCCAGCCGATCTGGACCGACGCCTCCTTCGCCTCCCTCGCGCCGACCGTCACCGCGGCCTCGGTGATCGCCGCCGTACGCTCCGCGACGCCCGGCACCGCACCGGACGAGGGGGCGGCCGCCCCCTTCACGCACGGGCCGTGGCTGCTCAGCCACAACGGCCGCCTCGGTGACTGGGAGGCCGCCCGCGCCGCGCTGGGCGCCCGGGCCGCGGACGTGCCCGAGTCCCGCGTCGGCGTCGACTCCGCGCTGCTCCTGGGGCTGGCCGTGGCCCGCTGGCTCGACGGCGCGCCGCTGGCCGAGGGGCTGGCCGGGGCCACCCGCGACCTGCTCGACCACGGCGGCGGGCGACTGACCACGCTGGCCGGCGACGGCGCCAGCATCGCCGGCGTGGTCCGGGGCGAGCCGATGTGGACCCGGACCACCCGGGCCGGGGTCCTGGTGGCCTCCGAGCCGCACGACGACGACCCTGGGTGGTGCGAGGTGCCCGACGACCACGTCCTGCTCGTGGACGACGACGGCCTGCACCTGTCCCCCCTCTGACCCTGCCCGCCCCGTCCCGCACCACCTCCCCAATGCAGCACCACCCCACGCAAGAACCACGAAGGAGTGGCCGTGCCCACGATCGACCGACACCTGACCCCCGAGGACCTCGCCGCGACCATGCGCGAGGACGTCCGGCGCGGGTTGACCGCCTCGCCCAAGGTCCTCGCACCGAAGTACTTCTACGACGGCCGCGGCAGCGAGCTGTTCGAGGAGATCACCCGGCTCCCGGAGTACTACCCGACCCGGGCGGAGCGCGAGATCCTGCAGACCCGCGCGGCCGAGATCGCCGACCTGACCAAGGCCCGCACGCTCGTCGAGCTCGGCTCCGGCTCGTCGGAGAAGACCCACCTGCTGCTGGGGGCGCTGCGCGACGTCGGCTCGCTGGAGCGCTACGTCGCCGTCGACGTCAGCGCGGACGCGGTCGAGTGGGCGATGCCCGGGCTCGTGGCGGCGTACCCGGGTGTCGAGGTGCACGGCGTGGTCGCCGACTTCGAGCGCCACCTGCACCTGCTGCCCACCGAGGGGCCCCGGCTGGTGGCCTTCCTGGGCGGCACGGTCGGCAACTTCGAGCCCGACCAGCGCGCGGCGTTCCTCGCCGCCGTCGCGGCCACGATGACGCCGGGTGACGCGCTGCTGCTCGGCACCGACCTGGTCAAGGACCCCGCCCGGCTGGTCGCGGCGTACGACGACGCCGCCGGGGTCACCGCCGACTTCGACCTCAACGTGCTGCGGGTGATGAACGCGTCGCTGGGCGCCGACTTCGACGTCGACTCCTTCGAGCACCTCGCGGTGTGGAACGCCGAGGACGAGTGGATCGAGATGCGGCTGCGCTCGAGGCGCGCGCAGCGGGTACGCCTCGCGGCGCTGGACCTCGACGTCGACTTCGCCGAGGGCGAGGAGGTGCGTACCGAGATCTCGGCCAAGTTCCGCCGGGACCGGGTCGACGCCGAGCTCGAGGTCGCGGGGTTGCGCCCCAGCGCGTTCTGGACCGACGAGGCCGGGGACTACGCCCTCTCGCTGGGCACCGCCTGATCTGACAGGGTTGCTGCCATGACCAGCAGCGACGCGTCCGAGCAGCCCGACCGGGCCGCCCTGGCCCGGCTCCCCCTCGGCGTGGACATCGGCGGGACCGGGATGAAGGCGGCCCCGGTCGACCTGGCGGCCGGGGACTTCGCCGCCGAGCGGGTGCGGGAGCGGACCCCGCACCCGGCGACCCCGCAGTCCGTGGCCGACGCCCTGGCCCGGGTGGTGTCCTCCTTCCCCGCCTCCGACGCGCCGGTCGGGGTCACCATGCCCGGCATCGTGCGCCACGGCGTGGTCGGCTCCGCGGCCAACATCGACGCGGCCTGGATCGGCACCGACGCGGACGCCCTCTTCACCCGCACGCTCGGACGCGCGGTGCACGTGCTGAACGACGCGGACGCGGCGGGCCTGGCCGAGGCGACCTACGGCGCGGCCCGCGGGCGCCGGGGGCTCGTCCTGGTCACGACCCTCGGCACCGGGATCGGCTCCGCGCTGGTCCACGACGGGCAGCTCGTCCCGAGCTCCGAGCTCGGCCACCTCGAGCTCGACGGCCACGTGGCCGAGCAGCGGGCGGCGAACTCCGCCCGGGAGCGCGAGGAGCTGACCATGGCCGCGTGGGCCGAGCGGCTGACCCGCTTCTACCGTCACCTCGAGCGGCTCTTCTCCCCCGACCTCTTCGTCGTCGGCGGCGGGATCAGCAAGAAGGCCGACGAGTTCCTCCCCCTGCTCGAGATCGACACCGAGATCGTGCCGGCCACCCTGCGCAACAAGGCGGGCATCGTCGGGGCGGCCCTGGAGGCCGACCGGTCGGCACGGCGCTGACGGGCGCGGGGCGCGGGCCGGGTAGGTCGTACGACCCGTCGCCGCCCCCCGTCGCTACTCCTGGACGGCCTTGGCCACGCTGACGCAGCGTGTCAGCAGGTCGGCGTCCGGGGCGCGGCGCGCGGTGCGGGCGTCGTCGAGCTCCCAGGCGGCGTTCAGCACCATCCGGACCACCGCCCAGTCCCGGGCGCGGTCCTCGTCGAGCCCGGCGGCGTCGATGGTCGCGTGGAACCGCCGCCGCACCCCGCCCCGCACGTCCCCGGCCAGCTCCTCGAACCGGTTCCACAGCAGCGGCGCGACCTCGTAGTGCGGGTCGCCGTCGACCGGCTTCGGGTCGATCGCGACCCACTCGTCGGACTGCCGGTCGGGCGCGGCCAGGACGTTGCCGTAGTGCAGGTCGGCGTGGATCGTCGTCCCGGTGCTGGCCGGGTCGTCGGCGAAGGACCGCCCGAGCGAGACGGCCTGCTCGACGAGGCGGTGCGGGAGCGGGGCGTCCCGCGGGAGGGCCGCCAGCGCCTCGGTCCAGCGGCCGACGTACGTCGTGAGCGACGCCAGCTGCGGCAGCGCGGGCCGGTGCAGGCGGGCGTACAGCCCCGCGACCGTCTCGCACGCGGCGAGGTCCCACTCGTCGGACAGGTCCCGCGTCGAGAGCCGCTCGAGCAGCAGGGCGCGGCGGCGCGGGTCGGCACGCAGCAGGCGTACGGCCCCCTGGCCGTCCCACTGCCGCAGCGCGAGGTGCTCGTGCGCCGACTCCTCGTCGCCGTCGAAGGTGAGCTTGAGCGCCCCGGGGCGACCGTCGGGGTCGCGCACCGGCAGGACCCACGAGCAGGAGCCGTGGGCGGCGCCGCCGTCGGCCTGCAACCCCCACTCCGCCATCACCTCGGCACGGCGTCGGGGCAGCTGGTCGACCCACCTGGCCCAGCCCGGACCCCGCGACGCCATCGCGTGCACCCCCGCGGGCAGCTCGTGCGGGGATCCGGTCACGCCGCAGGACGCTAGCCGTAACGTGGGCGGACCACGATGGGCGCACCACGCACCAGGCAGCCCGCGTGACGCAGCCCGCCGACCCAGGAGCCCCGCATGTGCGGAATCGCCGCCGTCCACGACCGCCGCCCCACCCCGGACCGCCTGCGCGAGTCCCGACGGCTCGGTGAGGCGATGATCGGTCCGCTGCGCCACCGCGGTCCCGACGGCACCGGCTCGGAGCAGGTCGGACCGACCTGGCTGGGTCACACCCGCCTGGCCATCGTCGACCTGGCCGGCGGGGCGCAGCCGATGACCGGCGGGATCGGGCCCGACCACGACGGTCCCCGGGACCACCGCGACGGCTGGTGGGTGGTCGCCAACGGCGAGGTGTACAACCACGACCTGCTCCGCGCGGAGCTCGACGGCCCGTTCCGCACGCGCTCGGACTCCGAGGTCGTGCTGCACCTGGTCGCCGAGGCCGGCGCGGACGCGGCCCACCGGCTGTTCGGGATGTACGCCTTCTGCGTCGCCCACCCCGACGGCGGCGTGGTGCTCGGCCGCGACCCCCTGGGCATCAAGCCGCTCTACTGGGCCGACGTGGACGACCGGGTGGTGGTCGCCTCCGAGCTGGCCGCGTTCGCACCCGAGCTGCGGCCGCACGTCGAGGAGTTCCCGCCCGGGCACGTCTGGACCCCGCGGGACGGGCTGCGCCCCGTCGTGGACCTGCGCCACGACCCGCTGGGCGGCGGCGCCGGCGTGCGCGCGCCGTACACCGACCGGGACGAGGCGCTGGCCGCGGTGCGCGAGGCGGTCGTCGTGGCCGTGCGGGAGCGGATGATGGCCGACGTCCCGCTCGGCGTCTTCCTCTCCGGCGGGCTCGACTCCAGCATCGTGGCGGCGGTGATGGCCCGCGAGGCGGGGCCGGGTGCGGTCCTGCGCTCCTTCGCGGCCGGCACCGAGGGCAGCGCCGACCTGGCCGCGGCCCGGGTCGTGGCCCGGCACCTCGGGCTCACCCACCACGAGCGCGTCTACACCGACGACGAGGTGGTCGCGGTGCTGCCCGCCGTGGTCCGCTCCACGGAGAGCTACGAGCCGTCGCTGATCCGTTCGGCGGTGCCGAACTACCTGCTCTCCGAGCTCGCCGCGCAGCACGTGAAGGTGGTCCTGACCGGGGAGGGCGCCGACGAGCTGTTCGCGGGCTACCACCACCTGCGCGACCTCTCGGCCGACGCGCTGGCCGAGGCGCTCGTCGACGGCATCGCGGTGCTGCACCACCTCAACCTCCAGCGCGCCGACCGGGTCAGCATGGCGTTCGGGCTGGAGGCGCGGGTGCCGTTCCTGGCCCGCGAGGTCCTCGAGGTGGCCCAGCGGGTGCCGGTGGAGTGGAAGCTGCTGGGCGAGGACGGCCAGCCCCAGGCCCAGGAGAAGGCCCTGCTGCGCGAGGCGTTCGCCGGCTGGTTGCCCGAGGAGATCCTCTGGCGGCGCAAGGAGCAGTTCGGCGACGGGTCGGGCACCACCGAGGTGATGGCGCGGCGCGCCGCCGCGATGGTGCCCGACGCGGACTGGGAGACGGTGTCGCTGCCGGGCCTGCCCCCGGCCCGGACCCGCGAGGAGCTCGGCTACCAGCGGATCTTCGCCGCGCACCTCGACGGCGTCCGCGCCGACCGGGTGCTGGGCCGGTTCGCCCACGCCTGAGCGTCCCTGGGACGCTGGTCGCCGTGAGCCTGCGAAGCCCGCGCGGGCGCGTCGAGGACGCCGTCCTGACGCGCCTGCGACTCGTCGAGGCCCTGGACGGTGCGCTGCGCAGCCTGGTCCTGGTCGACGCCGAGGGAGCGCTGCGGCACGCCCGGGCCCTGGACGCGGAGGCCGCGGACGGGACCCCTCCACGGCCCCTGGCCGGGCTGGTCTTCGTGGTCAAGGACAACATCGACGTGGCGGGTCAGGTCACCGCCTGCGGCAGCCGGGCCCACACCGGGGTGCCCGCGGTGTACGACGCCCCGGTCGTGGTCCGGCTGCGCGCGGCCGGCGCCGTGCTGCTGGGACGCGCCAACATGGACGAGCTGGCGATGGGGGCCTCGACGGCGACCTCGGTGCACGGCGCGACGCGCAACCCCTTCGACCACCGCCGGAGCCCGGGCGGGAGCAGCGGCGGGTGCGCGGCGGCCGTCGCGGCCGGTCTGGCCGACTTCGCGGTCGGCACCGACACGGGCGGCTCGGTACGGGAACCCGCCGCCCAGTGCGGGGTGCTGGGTCTGGCGCCCTCCTCGCGGCTGGTGCCCACCGGCGGCGTGGTGCCCTTCGACGCCAGCTGCGACCGGGTCGGACCGATCGCCGCGGACGCGGGCGTGCTCGCAGCCGCCCTGGCCACGATGACCGGGCGCACCCCGCGGTCCGGTCCCCACGCCCACCCCGACCCGGGCGTGGCGGGCCTGCGGGTCGGACTGGTCACCGAGCTGGCCGACGCCACCAACCAGCCGGGCGTGCTGGCGCGACTCCACGAGTCCGCGGACCGGCTCCGCGCCCTCGGCGCCGTCGTCGAGCCGGCCGCCGTCCCCGACGCGCCGCGCGCGCTGGAGGCGTACCTCGACCTGACCTCGGCGGCGGCGGCCCGTGCCCTCGCCCCGTGGCTGGCCAGGGGCGGGTGCGGCCCGGAGGTGGTGCGCCGGCTGCGGCTCGGCAGGTCGCTGGCAGAGCACCGCCCGGCCGTGCTGGTCGAGGCGGCCGAGGTGCGCCAGCGGCTGCGCGCACAGGTCGCCGCGGCCCTGACCGACCACGACGTGCTGCTCTCCCCGACCCTGCCGACCACCGCGCCGCTCTTCGCGCCGGCCGGCCCGCCCAACGCCTCGGTCGCCGACCCGATGCTGGCGCCGTACACCGACTGCTGGACGGTGGTGGCCAACCTGGCCGGGGTCCCCGCCCTGTCGGTGCCGGCGGGGACGTCACCGGCCGACGGGATGCCGGTGGGGGTCATGCTCACCGGGCCCGACGGCTCGGACGACCGGCTGGTCGCGCTCGGCGCCCTGGTGGCCCTCCCGTGCCCCCTGCCCCGGCACCCGGCGCCCGGCTAGCGTGGGGGCATGACCAGCACCGCTGCGCGCGCCCGGCCCGCCGCCGGCCCGCGGCGTACCCCCCGTCGACGACACGGACCCGGTCCCGGCGATGTTCGCCAGCGGCTCGCTCGTCGAGCACGTCCTGCGCGGGGTGCTCGGCCTGGTGCTCGTCGTCACCGGGTTCGCGCTGGCCGGCGGGCAGCCGCTGGCGCTGCTGCTGCTCGTGCCGGGCGTGGTCGCCTGGCGCGGCTGCCCGACCTGCTGGCTGATGGGCCTCGGCGCCACCCTGAGCCGCGGGCGCGTCACGGCGACCTGCCGCACCCCGCCCGGCTGAGCCGCGCGGGTCGCGTGGGGCGCGAGACGCGTGGGACGCGGGAAGTCCCCGGCCGACCGGGGACTTCGCGGTACTTGACGGGCGAGTCTTCAACTTGTCGGCCCGTGCGAAGGCCGAAAAGTCCCCGGCCGACCGGGGACTTCGCGGTACTTGACGGGCGAGTCTTCAGCTTGTCGGCCCGTGCAAAGGCCGACACGTTCAGAAGTCCCCGGCCGACCGGGGACTTCCGACAGAACCCGAGCGCCCAGCGTCATCGCCGCACCCCAGGTCGGGATCCAGCAGCCGCCGGCCCGCCCAGATCCGCCCCTCCCTCGCGCACACCACGACCTCGAGCCCCCGGCGCCCGCGCTCGGCGCGGAGCCCGTCGTCCGCCGTCGGGACCACCCGCCACCCCGCGGCCTCCAGGTCGTGGCGGTAGCGCGCGACGACGTCGAGCCCCGGGGGTACGACGAACCCGCGGTCGCAGCCGCCCACCCCGCTCCCGCCCCCACCGTGGAACAGCACCCGGTGCGGGACGGAGTCGAGGGTGCGCTGGGACCGGCGGGCGGCCCGCGACCCCGGCGACGGCACCGTGCCGGCATCCGCGTCCACGACACAGCGCGGGGCGGCTCCGTACTGCGCGTCGAGCTTCCCGGCCAGGGCCACCGGGGTCGCGGCGAGGACCCCGACGACCGTGAGCAGGGGCACGGCCGCGGCCGCCACGCGCACCCACCGCGGGTGTGCGGACAGGACCGTCGGCAGGGCCAGCAGGAGCACGGCCAGCAGACCTGCTGCGACCGGCGTCGTGGCCGGGCCGTCGAGGACCGCTACAGGCACCGAGGCGGTGACGTCGCCGTACTCCCTGGTGAGGCCGTGCTGCACCAGCACCGTCAGCATCCCGGCTGCGGCCGCCGACACCGTCGACGCCACGGCGAGGACCGGCCGGACCGGGGAGGCGCTTCCTGCCATGCCCTCACCCTGCGCCCCGCGCGGGGCCGCGTCATGAGCAGGAGTGCTCGACCCGGCCCGGGCGAGAGGACCTACTTCTTGCCCTTCTCCCCGCTCGAGCCGGCACCGTCGTTGGTCAGAGCGGCCACGAAGGCCTCCTGCGGCACCTCGACGCGGCCGACCATCTTCATCCGCTTCTTGCCCTCCTTCTGCTTCTCCAGCAGCTTGCGCTTGCGGGTGATGTCACCGCCGTAGCACTTGGAGAGGACGTCCTTGCGGATCGCCCGGATGTTCTCGCGGGCGATCACCCGCGCCCCGATCGCGGCCTGGATCGGCACCTCGAACTGCTGGCGCGGGATCAGGTCCTTGAGCTTGCCGGCCATCGAGACCCCGTACGCGTACGCGCCGTCGCGGTGCACGATCGCCGAGAACGCGTCCACCGGCTCGCCCTGGAGCAGGATGTCGACCTTGACCAGGTCGGCGGCCTGCTCGCCGGCGAGGTTGTAGTCGAGCGAGGCGTAGCCCTTGGTGCGCGACTTCAGCAGGTCGAAGAAGTCGAAGACGATCTCGGCGAGGGGCAGCGCGTAGCGCATCTCGACGCGGTCCTCGGAGAGGTAGTCCATCCCCTTGAGCGTGCCGCGCTTGGTCTGGCAGAGCTCCATGATCACGCCGATGTAGTCCGAGGGCGCGAGCAGCGTCGCGTCGACGACCGGCTCGCGGACCTCGGCGATCTTGCCCTCGGGGTACTCGCTGGGGTTGGTCACGGTGTGCACCGAGCCGTCCTCCATCGTGACCTCGTAGCTCACGCTGGGCGCGGTCGAGATCAGCTCGAGGCCCGACTCGCGCTCCAGGCGGTCCCGGGTGATCTCCATGTGCAGCAGGCCCAGGAACCCGCACCGGAAGCCGAACCCGAGGGCGCCGGAGGTCTCCGGCTCGTAGGTCAACGAGGCGTCGTTGAGCTGCAGCTTCTCCAGCGCCTCGCGCAGGTCGGGGTACTGGTCGCCGTCGATGGGGTACAGCCCGGCGAAGACCATCGGGTTGGGGTCGGCGTAGCCGCCCAGCATCTCGGTCGCGCCGCCGTGCTGGCTGGTGACGGTGTCCCCGACCCGGGACTGCCGCACGTCCTTGACCCCGGTGATCAGGTAGCCGACCTCGCCGACGCCGAGCTCCTTGGCCGGGTCCGGCTCCGGGCTGATCACCCCGACCTCGAGCATCTCGTGGGTGGCGCCGGTCGACATCATCTTGATCCGGTCGCGGTGGGTCAGGCTGCCGTCGATCACGCGTACGTAGGTGATCACGCCGCGGTAGGTGTCGTACACGGAGTCGAAGATCAGCGCCCGCGCCGGGGCCCCGGGGTCGCCGACCGGTGGCGGGGTCTGCTTGACGATCTCGTTCAGCACCGACTCGACCCCCACCCCGGTCTTCGCCGAGACCCGCAGCACCTCCGAGGGGTCGCAGCCGACCAGCCCGGCGAGCTCGGCGGCGTACTTGTCGGGGTCGGCGCTGGGCAGGTCGATCTTGTTCAGCACCGGGATGATGTGGAGGTCCGCGCCCATCGCCAGGTACAGGTTGGCCAGCGTCTGCGCCTCGATGCCCTGGGCGGCGTCGACGAGCAGGATCGCGGCCTCGCACGCGGCCAGCGAGCGCGACACCTCGTAGGTGAAGTCGACGTGCCCGGGGGTGTCGATCATGTTGAGCAGGTAGGTGCCCGGCTCCGCGAGCTCGTCGTTGTCCACGGGCACCGTCCAGGGCATCCGCACGGCCTGGCTCTTGATCGTGATGCCGCGCTCACGCTCGATGTCCATCCGGTCGAGGTACTGCGCGCGCGCGGCGCGGGCGTCGACCACCCCGGTCAGCTGCAGCATCCGGTCGGCCAACGTCGACTTGCCGTGGTCGATGTGCGCGATGATGCAGAAGTTCCGGATGATCGCCGGGTCGGTGCTGCCGGGCTGCGGAGCAGCGGGAATCTTGGGCACGTCGTCATTTCTGTGGCGGGGCGGCGGTCGGTGCCAGTGTCCCACGGCCCCCTGCCCGGGACCGAACCCGCCGAGATGACCCTCCCACCCCGCCCAGATGACCCTCCCACCCCGCCCAGGTGACGCTCGCGCGCAGGCGAGGTGACGGTCACCGTCACCCGCGGGCTCCCGTACGGGCACCCGCGCGGCCCCTGGCGGTCGTCGGGCGCGGCAGACTGGCGACGTGAGCGACCAGCCCCCCGCCCCGCACCCCGCCCCGCACGTCGCCCTGCCGCGCCCGCTCGCCCGCCTGGGCGACCCGGCGTACCTCTCGTTCTGGCGCGAGCGTCACCTCTGCACCGTGACCACGCCGCGTCCCGACGGCGGTCTGCACGTCACGCCGATGGGCGTCGTGCTGGACGCTGACGCCAGGCGTGCCTGGGCGGTCACCTCCCGCGGCTCGGTCAAGGCCCGCAACGTGCGCGCCGGCGGGGACGACGGCGTCCCGGTGGCGATCGGCTCGGTGGACGGCCGCTGGTGGGCCTCGCTCGAGGGCACCGCCCGGGTCAGCGAGGACCCGGCGCTCGTTGCCGAGGCCGAGGAGCGGTACGCCCGGCGCTACCGCGTGCCGCGCCCCAACCCCGAACGGGTCGCGGTGGTCGTCGACCTGGTGCGCGCGCTCGGCTCGGTGCCCGAGCAGGACCCCGCCCGGGTCGTCGCGGCCTGGCTCGAGGCCGTGGAGGCAGGCGCCGTACGCCGTGCGCTGGTGCTCTGCTCGCCCGACGTCGCGGTCCGAGGACCGCGCGGGGAGGCCCGCGGGACCGAGGTGATGCGGGCCTGGCTGGAGCGGTCCGGGATCTCGTTGGAGCCGCAGCACGACCTCGTGGCCGACGGGGACCGGGTGGTGGTCCGTGCGCTCGCGCGGTGGCGGGTGGCCGACGCGCCGGCCGGCGTCCCGACCACCGAGCCGGCCATGACCTGGGTCGTGCTCGACGTGGCGGACGGCCTGATCACCGCGGTGCGGCGCTACGAGACCGAGGCCGAGGTGCCCGGCTGAGGGCGTCGCGAGCGTCACCTCGACGCGCCGCGAGCGTCACCTCGGCCGCTCGGGAGGGTCAGCTCGGCGACGATGGGCTGGTGCTGCCGCCGTCCTCGATCCCGTCGCTGGTCCCGCACGGGCGCACCGCCCGGCGCCTGGAGTGGCGCTTCCTGCCGGTCCACCTGCGGCGTCTGGTGGAGCAGCGCTGCGGCTCACCCGTCGTCGACGCCGTCTCCCAGGGCGGAGGCTTCACCCCCGCGTTCGCCTCCTCCGTGGTCTGCGCCGACGGCAGCCGACACTTCGTCAAGGCGGCGTCGGTGCAGGCGCAGCAGGCGTTCGCGGGCTCCTACCGGGCCGAGGCTCGGACGCTGGCCGCGCTGCCGGACACGGTTCCGGCGCCCCGGCTGCAGTGGGTGCACGAGGACGACGAGTGGGTGGTGCTCGGGCTCGAGCACGTCGAGGCCCGCGCGCCCCGCCGACCCTGGACCCCCGCCGACCTGGGCCGCTGCGTCGACGCCCTCGAGCAGGCGGCCGGCGCGCTGACCCCGGTCCCCGCCGGGCTGCGGGCCGCCGCACTCGCCGACGACCTGGCCGACGCCCCGGGCTGCTGGCAGGTCCCGCGGGTGGCGGCGGTCGCGTTCCCGCTGCTGGCCGAGCGCCGGGAGCAGGCCGCCCGGCTCGCCGCGGGCTTCGGCGCGGCCACCGCGGGCTCGACCGTGGTCCACACCGAGACCCGCGACGACAACCTGCTGCTGGCCGCCGACGGCCGGACCCTGGTCTGCGACTGGAGCTGGCCCGCCGTCGGCGCCGCCTGGGTCGACACCGTGCTGCTGATGATCGGGCCCCGCGGTGACGGTCTGGACGTGGAGCAGGTGCTCGCGACGACCCCCCTGACCCGCGACGTCCGGCCGGGGGACGTCGACGCGTTGCTCGCCCTGGTCACCGGCATGTTCCTGCACTCCGCGACCCTGCCCGTGCCGACCACCTCCCCCCACGTGCGGGAGTCCCAGCGGTGGCAGGCCGAGGTCTGCTGGACCTGGCTCTGCGAGCGGCGGGGGTGGCGGTGATCGGCATCACGGCCGGGAGTCGGCGCGCGCCGAGAGTGGCGCGGCCCGTAGGCTGGGGACCGACGGCACCGGTGGACGCCGGCGGCCCGGCGCCTGATTTGGGCGCCCCCGGGCCCGCTGCTAGCCTTGCCTGTCGCAGTGGCGCGCTCGCGCGGCCACGCACCAGACGCACCAGGCACCGACCGGCAGCACACCCGACGACGAAGGCGTAGCAGTGGCGAACATCAAGTCCCAGATCAAGCGCATCAAGCAGAACGAGAAGCGTCACCAGCGCAACAAGGCGGTCAAGAGCGACCTGAAGACCGCCATCCGCAAGTTCCGCGAGGCCGCCGACTCCGGCGACGCCACCGCGGTGACCCTCGGTCAGGCCGCGACCCGCAAGCTCGACAAGGCCGTCTCCAAGGGCGTCATCCACAAGAACCAGGCTGCGAACCGCAAGTCGGCCATCGGCAAGCGCACCGCCTCTCTCTGAGCCGGCGCCGCCTGGGCGGCCGAGCCTGACGTCACGACCCGCCGGGGTTCCCCGGCGGGTCGTCGTCGTCCTCGGGACGAGGACGACCCCGGAGTGTCACGTACACCGACAGGCACCAGGCCGGTGCCCGCGGCGCTGCGCGTCGTCGACCTGGGACGACGGGCGGGGCCCGGTGGGCGCGGCAGGTTCTGCCTGTCGGTGCACGTCCGCCGCACGACGACAGCCCCACGAGGTCGCGCCGCCGCGGGCCGGCAGGTCAGCGTGCGTCGCGCAGCGCCGCGACCGTGAGCACCAGTCGCTCCAGGGTGTACGCCGCGTCGCTCGCGGCACCCTTCACGTCGGCGTCGGCACGCGCCACCGCCCGCAGTGCGGCAGCGAGCGCGTCGTCGGGCCAGGATCGCGACTGGTCACGCACCTGGCGGACCTTCCACGGCGGGACGCCGATCTCGCGGGCCAGGTCGGCCTCCCGCATCCCGCGCGGAGCCCCCTTGTAGCGGGCCAGCCCCCGGACGCTCCCGGCGAAGGCCGAGGTGACCAGGACCGGTGCGGTCCCGTTGTCCAGCGCCCAGCGCAGCTCCTCCAGCGCGGCCTGACGGCGCCCCGCGAAGGCGGCGTCGGCCACGGCGAAGGACTTCGCCTCCGCGCGCCCGCCGAAGTAGCGGCCCACCACCTCCTCGGTGATACGGGCCCGCCCGAAGTCGGAAGCGAGCTGGGAGGCGGCCGCGGCGAGGCCACGCAGGTCGTGGCCGACCGCCTGCACCAGGGCCTGGGCGCCGTCGCGGTCGAGGGTCGCCCCGTGGGCGCGCACCTCGCCGGCGACGAAGGCCGCCAGCTCGGAGGCCTTGACCTCGCCCGTCCTCTCCTCGGTGACCGTGCCCACCTTGCGCAGCTTCGCCAGCAGCCCGGAGCCCTTCGGGCCGCCCCCGTGGACCAGGACGAGCGCGACGTCCTCCGCCGGGGCCGCTGCGTAGGCGAGCAGTCCCGCCGCGGACTCCTCGGGCAGGTCCTGCAGCCCGCGCACGACGACGCAGCGGACGGTGGAGAACAGCGACGGTGCGGCCAGCTCGCCGAGCGTCGCCAGGCTCAACGACGAGGCGTCGGTGTCGGCGAGCTCCGCCTCGGCGTCGTGCGCGCGGACCACCCCGCGCACCCGCCCCACGACGCGCTCGGCGAGGTACTCCTCCTTGCCGGTCACCAGCAGCACCCGACCCAGGACGTCCGCAGGTGACATGCGAGCAGCCTTCCACACCGCCCCGACACCGCCCCGACACCGCCCTGGCACCTCCTCGGCGTCCGAGCCGGCCGGGCGCCGGCCCGGGCCGCCGGCCTACCGGCCCAGGACCCGCACCGGGTCGCCGCCGGCACCGGGGACCACGGCGAGGTCGCCCTCCTCGTCGGTGCGGTGGACCTCGGCACCGGCCGCAGCCAGCGCCGACAGGACGTCCGGCGCGGGGTGGCCGTAGTCGTTGTCGGCACCGACGGGGACCAGGGCGGCCTCCGCGTCGAGCCCGGTGAGCCAGTCGAGGTCCTGGTAGGAGCTGCCGTGGTGGGGCACCTTGAGCACGTCGACGTCGAGGTCCACGTCCCCCAGGCCTGCGGCGATCCGGGCCTGACCGGCCGGCTCCACGTCGCCGGTCAGGAGCAGGCGTACGCCCCCCACCTCGGCCAGGAGGACCACGCTGGCGTCGTTGGCGCCGGACCCGTCCCCCGCCCCGTCGGTGACCGGCCCGGCCTCGGGCCAGAGCACCTGCAGCGCGACCTCCCCGACCCGGACCGTCCCCGGAGGGGCGGCGGCAGGCGGCGCGTCGCCGGCCGCCGCCAGGTCGTCGGCGACCTGCGCGGCGCCCGAGGGCGGGTCCAGCACCCGGGTGGCGAGCACCTGACCCACGGCCCGGTCCTCGAGGACCCCGGGCAGGCCGTCGACGTGGTCGGCGTGGAAGTGCGTCAGCACCACCAGCGGGACGGCGGTGACCCCGAGCCGGTCCAGGCACCCGTCGACCAGCTCCGGCTCGGGGCCGGCGTCGACGACGACCGCGCTGCCCGGGCCCGCCCTCAGCACGATCGCGTCCCCCTGGCCGACGTCGCACATCACCGCCACCCAGCCCGGCGGCGGCCAGGAACCGCCCGGGAGCGGCACCCGCGCCCCCACCACGACCACCAGGAGCACGACGACGAGCACGGCCAGCGAGCGACGCCGGAGCACGCACGGCGCGACCAGCGCCACGAGCACCGTCAGCACGGTCAGCACGGTCAGCGCGAGGACGCCGGTCCCCCAGCTGAGCGCCGGCAGCGGCAGGTCGGCCCCGCGCCTGGCCACCAGCACGATCCAGCCGACGCACCAGGCTGCCAGGGTGCCGGGACCGCGCGCCGCCGCCCCGGCGGGGCCGCCGGGCAGCCCGACCAGTCCGGCGAGCAGCCCGAGCACGGTGGCCGGCCCGACCACCGGACCCACCAGGAGGTTGGCACCGACCGCGACCAGGCTCACCTGGCCGGAGATCGCGGCCACCACCGGCGTGCAGGCCAGCTGCGCGGCCAGCGGCACCGAGACCGCCTCCGCCAGGACCCGGGGCAGCCACCCGGCCAGGGCGTCACGCATCCCCGGACCGAGCAGGACGATGCCGGCCGTGGCCAGCACGGACAGGGCGAAGCCCGCCGCGGCGGCGAGGTGCGGCTGGAGCAGCACCAGGACGAGCACCGCCAGCCCGAGTGCGCGCAGCGCCCGGTCCCGGCCGTCGAGCCCGAAGGCCAGCAGTCCGACGGTGCCCATCGCGGCGGCCCGGAGCACGCTGGGCTCGGTGCGGGCCAGCAGGACGAACCCGGCCACGCCGCAGGCGCCGACGAGCATCAGCCACCGCCCGCGCACCCCGGCCCAGCGCGCGAGCACCAGCAGGGACCCGACGACGAGCGTCAGGTTGGTGCCGGACACGGCCGTGAGGTGGGTCAGGCCCGTGGTGGCGAAGTCCGCCTCGAGGTCGGGGTCCAGCCCGCCGTCGTCACCGTCCACCAGCGCCGGGACCAGCGCGGCCTGCTCCGGGGGGCGGTGGTCGACCGCGGTACGGATGCTGGTCCGCAGGCGGGTGGCCGTGCGCCACGCCGGCCCGGGCGGCGCCACCACCTCCGGGGCCCGGGCGCCGAGCAGGAGCGCGGCCAGGTCGGGGTCGTCTGCGGCGCCGAGACGGCCCGCGGTCCTGACCTGGGAGCCGAGCTCCACCGATCCCCACTCCGGGCCGCCCAGGACCAGCACGGGCGACGACAGCAGGAACCGCTCGCCGCGGCCCGTGACGTCCCGGACCTCCAGGCGCACGGCGACCAGGTCCGCGAACCGCCCGTGGACCGTGCGCGGGTCGGTCACCACGCGCCCGGCGAGGGTGACCGCGGCCCCCTCCTCGGCGAGCGCGGTGACCGGGCTGCGTGCCACCCCCTCGGCCCGCAACATCGTCGCTGCCGCCCCGGCACCGAGGGCGAGCAGCACCCCCAGCAGCGTCACGAGCGCCGGCACCGTCGTCGGCGTCGTGCGGCGCGACCGGGTCCGGCGCCTTGCCCCGCCCGCGACCACCACGCCCACGACCAGCAGCCCGAGCACCGCGGGCAGGACCACGGTCGGACCGCCGTACGCGCGGGCGAGCAACGCCCCTGCCCAGGCGGCCGCCCCGACGACGACCAGTCGGAGGTCGGTGCGGCGGGGTCGCTCCTCGGGGGCTGGTACCCGCACCGCGGGTCAGACCGTCGCGTGCGGGGCGATCTGAGCCAGGGTGACCTCGCCGATGCCGTCGACCTCGAGCAGCTCCTCCACCGCGGTGAACCCGCCGTTCTCCTCCCGCCAGGCGACGATCGCAGCCGCGGTCACCGGGCCGACCTCGGGCAACGCCTCGAGCGCGACCACGTCGGCGGTGTTCAGGTCGACCAGTCCGCCAGGGGTCCCCGGAGCGGCGGGCGCAGCGGGCGCGGCGGGCGCAGCGGGCGCGGCGGGCGCGGCGGGCGCGGCAGGTCCGGCAGGTCCTATCGCCGCGGACGCCGGCGCGGACCCCACGAGCACCTGCTCGCCGTCGAGGAGGATGCGGGCCAGGTTGAGCCCGGAGAGGTCCACGCCGGGCCGGACCCCACCGGCCCGCTCCAGGGCGTCCACCACCCGCGCCCCGGCGGGCAGCGTGACGACCCCGGGTCGACGCACCTCGCCGGCGACGTCGACGATCACCTCCCCCTCGGCCGTCGCGCCCGCCGGGCCCCCCGCCCCGGCGGCTCCGGCGACCTCCTCGGTCCCCGCCGCCCCACTGCCCGCGGGCCCGGTCGACGTGTCCGCCGCCGCCGGCTCCAGCGCCACCAGGTCCGCGGTCGGCTCGAGCCCCGCTGCCGGGGCCGGGGCCTCGACGGTACGGGCGTCGGCGCGCAGCACCCACCAGGCGGTGAGGCAGAGCGACACCGCGACCACGAGCACCAGCACCGCGAGCTGGGCACCACCGAGCCCGACGCGGCCCCGCAACGGCGCGGGCACGACGCCCGCGACGGCTCCGGCCACGGCACGACCCGCCACCGCCCGCGGCTCCTGGCCGGCGCGGCGCGAGATGTGCCGCCCCGGCACCGGCAGCACGAGAGGGTCGCCCGGAGCTGTCATCGTGGACGGGTCCGTGGACGGGTCCGTGTCGTCGTCCTGGGCCGTGCGCAGGGCGTCCCTGCGGCGTTGCAGGACCTCGTAGGGGCCGGGCGCGGAGTCGGTGGGCGGGCGCATGGGCGCGACGCTATGGAGCAACCTCACCGGGACGCGGCCGGCCGCGGCCCCGCGGTGGAGGAGCGGCCGCCCGGGCCCGCCTGTGGACGCTCCGGGTCCCGGCGGTGGCGGGTGGACCCCCGGTCGGTCCGGCCGTTCAGCTGCGCGGCGCCACGCACACCGCGATCGTGCCCGGCCCGACGTGGGCGCCGAGGACCGCGCCGAGCTCGGCGCACCAGACGTCGCGGCCGCCCAGCTGCTCTGCCAGGCGGTCGGTGAGGGTGGCGGTGAGGGCCGCGGCGCGCTCCGGGCTGGCCAGGTGCGCCACGCCCACGTCGACCGGGCCCGACCCGGCCCGCTCGAGGGCCAGCTCCTCCAGCCGCGCGAGGGCGCGGGTCGCCGTCCGTACCCGCTCGAGGCTGCCGACGACCCCGTCCTCGATCGTGAGCAGCGGCTTGACGGCCAGCGCCCCGCCGAGCAGCGCGGTGGCGGCGCCGACGCGGCCGCCGCGGCGCAGGTACTCCAGGGTGTCGACGTAGAACAGCGCGGAGCACGCCGCCGCCCGCGCCCGTGCCGCGCCGGCGGCCTCCTCCACGGTGGCGCCGGCCGCGAGGGCCTCCGCGGCGCTCACCGCGGCGTACCCCGTCCCGAACCCGACCTGGCGGGTGTCCACGACCGTCACCGGCACCGGCGACTCTCGCCGGGCCAGCTGTGCTGCCTCCACCGTGCCGCTCATCTGCCCCGACAGGTGCACCGAGACCACGGCCTCGGCCCCCGCGTCGGCGGCTGCCTGGTAGGCCTCGAGCATCCGGGCCGGAGCCGGGCGGGACGTGCTCACGGCGACGTGCTCGCGCAGCGCGCGGGCGACCCGGCCGGGCGTCGCGTCGGGCGAGCCCTCCAGGTGCGCCTGCTGACCGATCACGACCTGCAGCGGCACGACCGCGATCCGGTACGCCTCGACCACGTCGTCGGGCAGGCTCGCGGTGGAGTCCGTGACGACGGCGACCCGGGCGATCGGCATGCGCGCACGCTACTGCCGGCGCGCGCCGAGGGCGTACGCCGGTCCCGACCCGCCCGGGCTCAGAGCACGATGTTGACGAGCTTGGGCGCCCGCACGACGACCTTGCGGACCGGACGGCCCTCGATCGCGCGCTGCACGCCCTCGTCGGCCAGCGCGGCCGCCTCCAGGTCGTCGGCGCTGACGCCCGGGCTGACCTCCAGCCGGCCGCGGACCTTGCCCTGGACCTGCACGACCGCGGTCACCGACTCCTGCACCAGCAGCGCCGGGTCGACCACCAGCCAGGCCGACTGCGCGACGCAGGGCTGGTGGCCCAGCCGCTCCCACATCTCCTCGGCGACGTACGGCGCGACCAGGCTCAGCAGCTGCGCGACGGTCTCGGCGGCCTCGCGCACCGCCGGGTCGCCCGGACCGGCGCCGCTGTCGATGGCCTTGCGCGTGGCGTTGACCAGCTCCATCGTGCGGGCGACCACCACGTTGAACTTGTGGCCCTCGACCAGGCGCTGCACCTCCTCGACGGTGCGGTGGGTGACCGAGCGCAGCGGGCCGTCGCCGCCGGCGGGGTCCGCACCGGGCGCGCTGGTGACGTCGCCGGCCAGGCGCCAGGCGCGCTGCAGGAAGCGCAAGCGAGCCGGACGGGCTCATCTCGGACCAGTCGATGTCGTCCTCGGGCGGGCCGGCGAAGACCAGGGTCAGCCGCACCGCGTCGACGCCGAACTCGTCCAGCTGCGCGCCGAGGTTCACCCCGTTGCCCAGGGACTTGCTCATCTTCTTGCCCTGGTTGATCACGAAGCCCTGGTTCAGCTGCGCACCGAACGGCTCGCCGACCTCGAGCAGGCCCATGTCGCGCAGCACCTTGGTGAAGAAGCGCGCGTACAGCAGGTGCAGCACCGCGTGCTCGACGCCGCCGATGTACAGGTCGACGTTCATCCAGGCGTTCGTCACCGCCGGGTCGAAGGGACCCTCGGTGTAGTGCGGCGAGCAGTAGCGCAGGAAGTACCACGACGAGTCGACGAAGGTGTCCATCGTGTCGCTGTCGCGCTTCGCGGGGCCACCGCACGAGGGGCAGTCGACGTTCACCCAGTCCTCGGCCGCGGCCAGCGGCGAGACGCCCTGCGGCTTCAGGTCGGCCCCCCGCAGCGCGGGCAGCTCCACGGGCAGCTGGTCCTCGGGGACGTCCACCTCGCCGCACGCGGGGCAGTGCACGACCGGGATCGGCACGCCCCAGTAGCGCTGGCGCGACAGCAGCCAGTCGCGCAGCCGGTAGTTGACGGTGCCCTGGCCCAGGCCCTTCGCCTCCAGCCACGGGATGACGACGGCCTTCGCCTCGGCCACGCCCATCCCGTCCAGGTCGATCTCGTCGTTGGCGGAGTTGATCGCGGGACCGTCGCCGGTGAACGCCTCCCCCTCGAAGTCGGCCGGCGGCTGCACGGTCCGGACCACCGGCAGCCCGAAGCGGGACGCGAACTCCCAGTCCCGCTGGTCCTGCCCCGGGACGGCCATGATCGCGCCGGTGCCGTAGTCGGCCAGCACGTAGTCGGAGGCCCACACCGGGACCTGCGCACCGGTGACGGGGTTGGTGGCGTGCACGCCCAGGAACACGCCGGTCTTCGGGCGGTCGGTGGCCAGGCGCTCGATGTCGCTCGCACGCTGCACCTGGTCGCGGTACGCCGCCAGCTCGCCCTGCTGCTCGTCGGTGCACAGCTCGGCGGCCAGGGGCGCGTCCGCGGCGACCACCATGAAGGTCGCGCCGAAGACGGTGTCGGGTCGTGTGGTGTAGACGCGCAGCGGCTCGGCACGCCCCTCGACGACGAACGAGACGTGGGCGCCCTCGGAGCGGCCGATCCAGTTCCGCTGGGCGGTGACCACGCGGGTCGGCCAGGTCGCCTCGAGCCCGTCCAGCTCCCCGAGCAGCTCCTCGGCGTAGTCGGTGATCCGGAAGTACCACTGGGTCAGCTCGCGCTTGGTGACCTCGGCGCCGCACCGCTCGCAGGCGCCGTCCACGACCTGCTCGTTGGCCAGCACGGTCTGGTCCTGGGGGCACCAGTTGACCGCGCTGTTCTTGCGGTACGCCAGGCCGCGCTCACGGAACCTGGTGAACAGCCACTGCGTCCACCGGTAGTACTCCGGGTCGGAGGTGTGCAGCCGCCGGCTCCAGTCGAAGGCCAGGCCGTAGTGGCGCATCGAGGCGGCCTGCGTCTCGATGTTGGCGTAGGTGTAGGTGGAGGGGTGCTCGTCGTTGCGGATCGCGGCGTTCTCCGCCGGCAGGCCGAAGGAGTCCCAGCCGATCGGGTTCATCACCTCGTAGCCGCGGAAGCGCCAGTAGCGCGCGACGACGTCGTGCAGCGCGAACACCTCCGCGTGGCCCATGTGCAGGTCGCCCGAGGGGTAGGGGAACATCGTCAGCGCGTACCGCTTCTCGCGCGGGCTGTCGTCGTCGGCGGTGAACGGCTCGGCCGCGTCCCAGACCGGGCGCCACTTGTCCTGCAGCGCGACGGCGTCGTAGGTCTCGGCGTCGCCCGACGCGGTCTCGGACGGGGTGGTCTGGGTCATCACGGGGTCCTTCGGGTCGGGCTGCTGCAGGCATGAAAAAACCCCTCACGCAGGAGGGGTGGCCGCGCGATCCGGGGAGGGATCAGCGCGGCTGGCGGAGGAGCAGCTCGCGGGTGGGCACCGGCCCACTGTAGCGCGTGCGCTCCCCCGCCCCGGCCCGAGCCGGGCCCGGCCGGGCCCAGCGCAGGCCGGGCCGGGTCTCAGCCGCGGCCGACCACCGGGTTGAGCCGGCTGTGCGCCACCGCCCCCGGCTCGGTGTCGGGCAGGAACTCCTGCCAGGTGCCGCTGATCATCGTGGGGGCGTCGACCACCCGGGCGCCGTCGGCGAAGTACGTCGTGGCCAGCGCCCGGCGCGGCTGGGTGGTCCGGTTCGGCCCGGCGGTGTGGAAGCACAGCGAGGAGTGGAAGCTGACCTCCCCCACGGCGTACGGCGTCTCGGTGACCTGCACGCCCGAGGTGCCGAAGCGCTGCGAGACGGCCACGTCGTAGGTCGTGCCGACCTTGTCGAACTCCAGCCCCGCCAGCACCTCGCGCAGCTGCGTGCCGTGGGCGAAGGACAGCGGCCCCATCGGGGCGGGGATCGCGGAGACCGGCATCCAGGCCGTGACGACCTTCAGCGAGTCGAGCGGGAAGTGCTCGTCGTCGTGGTGCCAGGGGGTGCGGCCGCAGCCGGGCTCCTTGGACAGCGCGTTGTCGTGGTAGATCCGCACGCCGTCCTCACCGAGCAGGGTCGCGGCGATCCCGCCGATCCGGGGCGAGAGCGCGACCAGGCGCATCAGGTCGTCGTGCAGCCACATCTGCTCCAGCGCCAGGAACCGGCCGGCGGTGTCGGTGCCGTGCTGGGCGACCAGCAGCTCCTGGAGCCGGTCGGCCAGGCGGCGCACGACGGCCGGGGGCAGGACGCCGGGCAGCTTGACGAACGCGTCCGCCGCGAAGGCCTCGACGGCCGCGGGCGCGACGTCGTACGGCGTGGCGAGCAGCGCCTCGACCTCGGCGTCGGAGGCCGGGTCGACGGCGGGCAGGCCGGGGCCGTCGACCAGCGGGCCGGCCGCCTCGGGGTTGGCCGCGAGCGTGACGTACCAGTCCCACCACTGCTGGTCGTCACCGTCCCAGGCGGCCTCGATCCCGCCGGCGCGGTTGGCCTCGGGGAGCTTGTCGTTGACCCGGTCGTTCACAGCCACAGCAGTGCCGCCTCGTGCTCGAAGGTGTAGGTCCCGTCGGTGCCCCGGCAGGCGGCGAGGTGGTCGCCCAGCACCGGGGCGGCCTCCATCTCCTCCAGGCTCAGGGTGTCGTCGAAGAGGCAGCGCTGCAGGAACCCCTCGGCGACGCCGCGGTCGGAGGTGCCGCTGGTGTAGCGGATCCGCTCCTCCCGCACGTCCGCGCCCGCACCCAGGAGCGCGTCGCGGACCTGCTCGGCGCTCGTGTACGGCGCGAGGTCCGCCCCGCCCGGCATCCCGGCGCGGTAGGCCTCGTAGAAGGCCACGTAGTGCCCGGCCGAGGTGGCCTGGGCGACGAAGCCGAGGCCCCCCGGGGCGATCGCGCCGACGAAGCGCTCGGCGGCGAGGCCGAGCTCGGCGGGCGGCACGGCGTACAGCGCGTGGGTGGCCCACACCACGTCGTAGGTCAGCCCCGCCGGCAGGTCCTGGAGCGTCACGACGTGCTCGTCGGCGGCCGCGAACGGCGGCGCGAGCCGGGCTCGGGCCTCGGCGACGGAGAACGCCGACGGGTCGAGCAGGTCGTAGGCGATCGTCGGTGCGGGCGCGAGCCCGGCGTACGTCGTCAGCGCGACCGGGAACTTCCCGCTGCCGCAGGCGACGTCGAGGATGCTGCGGCGCCCGGCCAGCAGCGCCGGCCAGTCGGCGGCCTCGGCCAGGCGGCGGTAGTCGGCGGTGGCCAGCACGTAGAAGGCCTCCATCTCGGCGCGACCGGCCTCGCTCCAGTGGGCCAGGCTGCGGTCTGCGGTGCCCTGCGAGGACGTCACCGGGTGCTCCTTGGTCGGGTCGTGCCGGTCGGGCCGTGTGAGCCCGCGGGGCGGACCACGGACGGGGCGGGTGTGCTCCGGGCAGGACGACCGTGGTTGCGTGTGCAGCCTACGACGACGCGGCCACCTGCCCGGCAGCACAGCCCGAGGAGACACGCGTGACGCCCGATCCGGACACCTACGCGCGGGGGCACGCCCTGTTCGAGGCCCGCTCCGACCAGCGGTCGATGATCGTGGACTGGCTCGGTGGCCGGCTGGCACGCCGGTCCGGCGCGGCCCGCCTCGACGTGCTCTCGGTGGGCTGCGGCGACGGCACGGTGGACCGGGCCCTGGCCGCGCGGGCGTGCGCCGAGGCGGCCCCCGGCGCGACGCGGTCCTGGACCGGGGTGGACCCCCACTCCCCCGGCGTCGCCTCGTTCGTGGCCGGCCTGGAGGGGCTCCATCACGCCGGGCTGGCCGTGCGCGGCCACGTCGGCACGTTCGACGACCTGGTGACGGGGCCGGACGAGGCGTTCGACGTGGTCCTCTTCGTGCACTCGCTGTACTACGTGCCCGACCTCGTCGCGGCGCTGGGCCGCGCGCTGGGGCTGCTCGCTCCCGGCGGTGAGCTGCTGGTGCTGCACGCCCCCCTGGGCACGCTGAACGCGCTGGTGGCCGATCTCGCCCCGCCCGCGGCCGGCGGGCCGCAGCCGTGGAGCGACGCCGTCGCGGCCGCCCTGGCCCGGCTGCCGGCGGACGTGGCGAGCGAGCACCTCGCCGCGGTCGTCGACCTCGACGGCAGCGCCGAGGACGACCCGGCCCTGCTCGACTTCACGGTGCAGGCGGTGCTGAGCGTCGAGCAGCGGAGCGCGGTGGTGGCGCGCCTGCAGCAGGGCGCCGAGCCCGGTCCGGGCCTGCGGGTCGCGCACCCGGTGACCGCGTTCGTGGTCCACCCGCGCGGGGGCGGGACTCGCCTAGGCTCCGGGGCATGACGCAGACCCAGGACGACCAGCAGACGCCCCCGACGGTCAACGACCTCTTCCGGCTCGACGGCAAGGTCGCGCTGGTGACCGGCGCCTCGAGCGGGCTCGGCGTGGCCTTCGCGCAGGCGCTGGCCGAGGCCGGCGCCGACGTGGTGCTCGGGGCGCGGCGCACCGACCGGCTCCGGGACACCGCCGCGCTGGTCGAGGCGGCCGGACGACGGGCCGTCACGGTGACCACCGACGTCTCCGACCCGGCCTCGTGCCAGGCCATGGTGGACGCGGCGATGGAGCAGCTCGGTCGGGTCGACGTCCTGGTCAACAACGCCGGCATCGGGACCGCCGTCCCGGCGACCCGCGAGACCCCCGAGCAGTTCCGCGGCGTCATCGACGTCAACCTCCACGGCTGCTACTGGATGGC
Source organism: uncultured Actinomycetota bacterium (assembly GCA_963781475.1). Classification (GTDB taxonomy): domain Bacteria; phylum Actinomycetota; class Actinomycetes; order Propionibacteriales; family Nocardioidaceae; genus Nocardioides. The sequence continues at coordinate 381,065 of CAWAGJ010000008.1, forward strand.
GCAGTCCTGCGCCCGGGTGATGCAGCCGGGCTCGAGCATCGTCAACATCTCCTCGGTGCTCGGGCTGACGACCGCGGCGCTGCCCCAGGCGGCGTACGCCGCGTCCAAGGCGGGCCTGATCGGGCTGACCCGCGACCTCGCGCAGCAGTGGACCGGGCGCAAGGGCATCCGGGTGAACGCGGTCGCGCCGGGGTTCTTCACCTCCGAGATGACCGACCAGTACCCCGACGGCTACCTGGACAAGCAGCAGGAGCGGATCCCGGCCGGCCGCAAGGGCGACCCGGTCGAGCTCGCCGCCGCCGTGGTGTTCCTGGCCTCGGCCGCCGGCGGCTACGTCACCGGGCAGACCCTCGCCGTCGACGGCGGGATGACCATCGCCTGATCGTCCCGCCGCCGCGGCGGTGCTGGTGCCGGGTCAGCGGTCCTTGAAGGCCACGCAGACCGAGGGCCGCGGGTAGGCGTTCGTGTGCGGCCAGGTGCTCCAGGGGTCGTCGAAGGTCGACCCGTCGTCCTCACCGGGGTGCTGCACCGCGAAGAACAGCGACCGGTCGCCGTCGGCGAGCAGGGGGCCGCAGGCCTCGGCACCCCGGGGCACCGAGAGGAACTGCTTCACCTTGCCCCGCTCCGGGCCCGCGACCGGAACCCGGAACACGCCGTCGTTGGAGCCCAGCGCGTTGCCGTCGGTCGAGATCCACAGGTTCCCCTGCTTGTCGAAGGCGACGTTGTCGGGGCAGCTGATCGGGCTGACCTGGTCCTTGGGGTAGCCGCCGTAGTAGGTCTGGGCGGCCGACGGGTCACCGCAGATCAGGAACAGGTCCCAGGTGAAGGTCGTCCCGGCGTGGTCCCCGTCGTCGGGGGTCATCTCCAGCACGTAGCCGTTGCGGTTGCCGGCGACCGGGTTGGCCTCGTCCACCGGGAAGCGGGTGCCCCGGTCGACGTTGTTGGTCAGCGCGGCGTACACCTTGCCGTTGACGGGGTTGTGCTCGACGTCCTCGGGCCGGTCCATCCGGGTCGGCGCCTCGCCGCTGTCCCCGGCGCGGTCGGCGGCCAGCCGGGTGAGGATCAGGACGTCGGCCACGCTCATCCCGTCGACGAAGGACTCGGTGTCGGAGCACAGCGGGATCCACCTGCCCGTTCCGTCGGAGACGCCGTCCTCGAGGCCGTCGCCGGTGAGCTGCGCGACGTACAGCGTGCCGGTCGTGAGCAGCCGGAGGTTGTTGCGCCTGGCCCGGCGCCCGGAGCCCGGCATGTAGGTGCCGGCCGAGACGAACTTGTAGAGGTAGTCCCCGCGCTCGTCGTCGCCCATGTGCGCCACCGCGCGGCCGTCGCGCGAGATGACGACGTTGGCGCCCTCGTGCTTGAAGCGGCCCAGCATCGTGTGCTTGCGGGGGGTCGAGGTGGGGTCGGTCGGGTCGACCTCGACGATCCACCCGAAGCGGTGCGGCTCGTTCGGCTCCTCGTCCAGGCTGAAGCGCGGGTCGACGCTGCTCCAGCCACGACCGGCGCCGCCGGTGATGCCGTACCGGGCGTACCCGGCGTCTCGTGGCCGGGTGCCGTCGAAGTACTGGTTGAAGTTCTCCTCCCCCGACAGCACGGTGCCCCACGGGGTCATCCCGCCCGAGCAGTTGTTCAGGGTGCCCCGCGCCAGGCGGCCCGTGGGGTCCGCGGTGGTCCTGAGCCGGGCGTCACCGGCCGCGGGGCCGTCGATGCGGAAGGGGGTGTCGATGTGGATCCGGCGGTTCTGGGGCGCGCGCCGGAGGTTCTTGACCTGGCGCCACGACCCTCGGACCAGTCCGCGCTTCAGCGTGACGACCGACATGCCGTGGTTCAGCATCGAGAGCCGCTTGACCTGCTCGGCGGTGTAGGTGCCGGCGGGGAACATCAGCTCCTCGTTGGTGTACTCGTGGTTGACCACGAGCAGCGCCTTGTCGCGCGTGGTCGGGATCAGCCCGACGTAGTCGCAGTTGTAGCCGAACTGCTGCTGCGCGGCCTCGGGCGTCTGCGCGCGCGCGTCGAACTTCGGCGCCCCGGGGAGGATCGGGTCGCCCCAGCGCACGATCACGTCGTGGGTGAAGCCGGGGGCGTTGCGCACCGCGTCCACCCGGTTGGGCGCGACCGGCCGGAAGGGCGTGGTGCCGAGGTTGCCGGTGGTGCGCGCAGCCGCGGCCGCGCGCGAGGCCGGGTCGCCCTCGGCCGCGGCGACCGGGCTGGCCACCAGGCCGCCCAGGGAGCCGGCGGCACCCGCGACGCCCAGGGCCGCGGCGCCCTGCAGCACCCGGCGCCGACCCACGACCTTGGCGATCTCGTCCCGCACGTGGCCGTGGTCGGTGGTGTTCGGGACCGGCTGGTCGCAGGCGCTGCCACAGCGGTAGTGGCAGGTCGCCAGGCTGCGGGAGCCGTGGCGCCGGGTGTCACCACCGGTCGCGGTCAGGGGGAGCAGGGTGCGCGGCGTGGGCTGGGCGGGGGTCATCTGGTCTCCTCTGCCCGGGCGGCCGGGCCGTGGCGGTGCGTGGACGTAGGTCAACCTAGGCCGCTGTCGCCGACAGCGCGAGGGGCTCGCCCGGGCGCGCCGGTGAACGCCCGGCGACGCGACCGCGGCCGGGCGCTGGACGGCGCCGGTGCCACGGGCCCAGACTGCGGGCCGTGCGTGCCGTCGTCGTGGGAGCAGGGTTCGGTGGGCTGGGGGCGGCGCGGGCGCTGCGGGAGGCCGGGGTCGAGGACGTCGTCGTGCTCGAGCGCGCGGACGGCGCCGGGGGCGTCTGGCGGGACAACACCTACCCGGGCGCGGCCTGCGACGTGCCGTCGCCGCTCTACTCCTGGTCCTGGGCGCCCAACCCGGGCTGGGGCCGGCGCTACTCCCGCCAGCCCGAGATCCTGGCCTACCTCCGCGGCGCCGCGGAGCGCGAGGGCCTGCTCGACCTGGTCGTGCCCGGGCAGGACGTGGCCCAGGTGCTGCTCGACGAGGAGACCGCGACGTGGAGCGTGCGCACCCGCGCCGGGCGCACCTTCACCGCCGACGTGGTCGTCTCGGCGGTCGGCCAGCTGTCGAACCCGGTGGTCCCCCGGCTCGAGGGCGTCGGGGACTTCGCCGGCCCGACGTTCCACTCCGCGCACTGGCGCCACGACGTGGAGCTGACCGGTCGTCGCGTGGCGGTCGTGGGCACCGGCGCCAGCGCCGTCCAGCTCGTGCCGGGCATCGTCGAGGACGTCGCCTCGATGACCGTCTTCCAGCGCTCCGCGCCCTACGTCGTGCCCAAGCCCGACCAGGAGTACGGCCCCCGCTACCGTCGCGCGTTCGAGCAGCGACCGCGCACCCTGGCCCTGGAGCGGGACGCGGTCTTCTGGTTCTCGGAGCGGCTCAACTCGGCCCTGGGAGGTCATGCCGTGGCCTCGCGCCCGACCCTGGCCGCGCTCCGGCTGCTGTGGCGCGCGCAGCTGCGACGCCAGGTCCGCGACCCCGGGCTGCGCCGCCGGCTGGTCCCGGACTACCCGATCGGCTGCAAGCGGCTGCTGTTCTCCAACGACTGGTACCCCGCCCTGGACCGCGACCACGTCGAGGTGGTGACCGAGGCGGTGCAGCGGGTCGAGCCGGGCGGGGTGCGCACCGCCGACGGGACCCTGCACGAGGTCGACGTGCTGATCTGGGGCACCGGGTTCGCCGCGACGTCGTTCCTGGCCGGGATCGAGGTGGTCGGCGTCGGCGGCCGGCGGCTGCACCACGACACCTGGGCCGGCGGCGCCTGGGCGCACCGCGGGGTCAGCGTGCCCGGCTTCCCGCACCTGTTCTGCATCTACGGCCCGAACACGAACCTGGGCGGGAGCTCGATCATCGCGATGATGGAGGCGCAGGCCGGCTACGTCGCCGAGGTCGTCGCCGAGGTGGGTCGGCGCCGCGCGGACGGCGACCTGGCACTGCTCGACGTGCGCCCCGAGGTGGCGGCCGCCTGGGACACCGGCGTCCAGCAGCGGCTGGCCGGCAGCGTGTGGGCGGGCTGCGACAGCTGGTACCGCGAGGGCGCGAGGATCACCACGAACTGGCCCGGGACCGTCGGGGAGTACCAGCAGCAGATGGCGTCGGTCGACCTCGCCGAGCTCGCCCCGGTGGGCGGTCGGGCGGGCTGACCCGCTCCCGACGTGGCTCCCGGCGCCGGTCGGGGACCTCTACACGGGGTGCCCGCCGTGCCGTCTCAGGCGTGCTCGACCGGGATCTCGACCCACGCCGTGGTGCCGCCGCCGGGTGTCTCGTCGAGCCAGATGCGACCACCATGACTCTCCACGACCCGTCGGCACGTGGCCAGGCCGAGGCCGGATCCCCCGACGGTCCGGTCGACGCGGACCAGCTCGTCGAAGACACGCTCGCGGTAGCGCGCGTCGAGACCCTTGCCGTGATCCGCCACCCGGAGGCGCCAGGTCGGCGACGGGTCCGCGACGACGACCGCGTCGACCTCGACGCGTCGCGCGGTGCCGCCTGCGTGCTTCAGGGCGTTCGACAGCAGGTTCAGCACCACGATCCGCAGCGAGTCCGGGTCCGCGGTGACGTCCTCCAGGACCCCCAGCTGCAGGTCGACGGCTTCCCTGCCGGCCGCGAGATCGTCACGGACGTCGGCCACCAGCATGGCGACGTCGACGCGTTCGGGGGACAGCGTCCCGGAGAGGGTGGCGTAGGTGAGCACGCTCTTGAGCAGGCCCGCCATGCGGCTCACGCTGCGTTCGGAGCGGCCCACGACGTCGCGGATCCTGCCGACGTCCGGTTCGGTGGACTCGACCAGCTCCCCGAGGATCTCGAGGTTCCCGGCGACGGCCGCCAACGGGTTGGTCAGGTCGTGACTGATCTGACCGGCGAACGCCGTCAACGCCTCGTTGCTGCGTTCCAGCTCCAGGACAGCACGTGACAGCATGCGCGTCCGCAGCTCGAGCTCGATGATGTCCACGACCCGGGCCGCCAGGTCCTGCAGTGCCTGACGTTCCTCGGCGGAGAGCGCGTGCGGGGACGGATCGAAGACGCACAGGGAACCGATCGGCTCACCCGAGTCCGGCAGCACCAGCTTCTGCGTCGCGTAGAAGCGAGCCAGGCCCGACCGCGCGGCCAGGCTGTCGTCGTAGGAGTCGTCGGCGAGGAGGTCCGTCGCGGCGAACTGCTCGGCCTCGTAGAGCACCGAGTTGCAGATCGACTCAGACCGAGGCACGTCGAAGGCCTCGAACCCCGACGTCGCCAGCATCCGTAGGTGGGTGTCGTCGATGAAGGTGATCATGGCGTGGCTCACCCCGCACACCCGGGCGGCGAGGTCCGCGAGACCGACCAGCTCCTTGCGGCCCGCGAACTCGGTGAGCCGATACCGTTCGACCTCAGCGACCCGGCGCGCGTCGCGCTCCGGATCGACCGGCGCTTGCTTCATGATGACGAACCCTCTTCTGTGCGCCGGGCCAGGGCTCCACGATAGCAACGCAGCCCCCGCAGCGGCTTTGTTTGTCTCCCGTGGGCACGGCGCGCCCACCCGCGCGGAGCCCGGGCCGACCCCCGGGCTGCCTACCGACGACACGAGGCGGCCACCCGTTCCGGGTGACCGCCTCGTCGTGGACCTGGTGGAGCTGAGGGGACTCGAACCCCTGACCCTCTGCATGCCATGCAGATGCGCTACCAGCTGCGCCACAGCCCCAGGTCTGCCGCCGTGCCGGCGACGTCGGAGATATTACAAGCACCCCTCCTGCGACGCGAATCAGGGGGTCGCCGGTGCCACTGGTCGAGGAGCGAGCCCCAGCCCCCGGCGGTCGAGGAGCGAGCCCCGGCCCCCGGTCGGTCGAGGAGCGAGCGCCAGCCCCCGGTGGTCGAGGAGCGAGCGCCAGCGGGGTCGAGGAGCGACCCAGCCCCGGTGGTCGAGGAGCGAGCGCCAGCGAGCGTCACGAGACCATCACCCACCGGCACCGGGTCTCGAGACGGTCGCTGCGCTCCCTCCTCGACCTCCGCGGTCCCGCGGGGGTCAGGGGGCGGCGGTGCGGTTGTAGGCGCGCAGCCGCAGCGTGCCGGGACCGTCCGGGTCGACCTTGTGCTCGTCGAGGACGACCCAGCCGCAGTTGTCGAGGCCGTGCAGGGCCGCGAGCGCGGTGAGGGGCCAGCCGAGCAGCGCGGTGACCGCCGTACGGATGGCGGCGCCGTGCGAGACGGCGACCGCGGTGCCGCCGGCCGGGGTGGCCCCGAGCAGCTCCCCCAGCACGTCGCTCATCCGGGAGGCGACCGCGGCGGTGGCCTCTCCCCCGGTGACGGCGTCGAAGTCGCCCAGCCGGAACCGGGCGAACTCCGCGGGCGCGGCCTCGGCGAACTCGGCGTGCGTCAGGCCCTCACGCTCCCCGAGGGAGAACTCGCGGAGCCGGGCGTCGTACGTCGGCTCGAGCCCGCTCTCCTTGGCCAGGTAGGCCGCGGTGGAGCGGGTGCGGGTGAGGTCGGAGCACCAGAGCACGTCCGGGGCGAGGGCGGCGACCGCCACGGCCGCCCGGGCGGCCTGGTCGTGACCGGTGTCGTCGAGGTCGACGTCGACCTGGCCCTGGATGCGGCCGGCGGCGTTGTGTGCGGTGCGGCCGTGGCGGAGCAGGACGAGCGAGCGGGGCTCGCTCACCGGGCCCCGCCGTCGACGTCGCCGGGCAGCTCGATCAGGGGGCAGTCGCGCCAGAGCCGCTCGAGGGCGTAGAACTCGCGCTCCTCCTCGTGCTGGACGTGGACGACGATCTCGCCGTAGTCGAGCAGCACCCAACGGCCCTGGCGCTCGCCCTCGCGGCGCAGCGGCTTGGCGCCTGCCTCGCGGAGCTTGGCCTGCACCTCGTCGACGACGGCCTTGACCTGGCGGTCGCTCGGGGCGCTGGCGATGACGAAGACGTCGGTGATCGCGAGCTGGTCGCTGACGTCGAAGGCGACGATCTGGTGGGCGAGCTTGTCGCCCGCGGCGCGGGCGGCGACGTGGGTCAGCTCGACGGCGTGGTCGGTGGCGGTCATCTGTCTCCGGAGGTGGCGGTGAGGGTGGGTGGGCTGCTGCGCGCGGGGTCGGGGTAGAGCCCGTGCTTGGTGATGTACTGCACCACACCGTCGGGCACGAGGTACCAGACGGGCTGGCCCGCGCGCTGGCGGTCACGGCAGTCGCTGGAGGAGATGGCCAGGGCGGGGATCTCGAGCATGGCCACCCGGTCCGACGGGATCGCGGCGAGCGCGACGTCGTCCATCTCGTAGCCGGGGCGGGTGCAGCCGACGAAGTGCGCGAGGTCGAAGAGCTGCTCGTGCCCGCGCCAGCCGAAGATGCCGGCGAGCGCGTCCGCCCCGGTGATGAAGTAGAGCTCGGCCTCGGGCATGGCGGCCCGCAGGTCGAGCAGCGTGTCCACGGTGTACGTCGGGCCGCCCCGGTCGACGTCGACCCGGGACACCCAGAACCGGGGGTTCGCCGCCGTGGCGATGACCGTCATCAGGTACCGGTGCTCGGCCGGCGAGACCTCGCGGTCGGACTTCTGCCAGGGCTGCCCGGTCGGCACGAACACGACCTCGTCGAGGTCGTAGGACGACTGGACCTCCGAGGCCGCGACGAGGTGCCCGTGGTGGATCGGGTCGAAGGTGCCGCCCATGACGCCGACGCGACGGCGCCGGCCGGGTCCGACGTCGGTCGCAGGGGTCATCGTGCTCAGCTGTGCTCGCGGCCCCCGCCGAAGGACGCCAGGCCGATCAGCATCCCGAGGAACAGCAGCAGCACGATCCCGCCGATCAGCCAGGGGTTGGGGCCGCTGTGGGCGCCCTCCTCGGCGGCACGGAGGACCAGGGGGAGGACGAGGCTCTGCGACATGCCCGCAGCGTACCGGTCCCCGTCAGCCGAGCAGGTGGCCGATGCCCCGGAGGATCACGAAGAACTGCACCGAGCGCCCGGCCATGATGGTGACCAGGAAGACGAACCGGTTCATGCGCAGCGCGCCGGCCAGCGGGGCGGCGACCAGCAGCGGCGGCAGCCCGACCAGCGCCGCCGCGAAGAGCACGCCGACCACCAGCAGCGGTCGCCCCTCGGCGCGGGCGGTCCAGCTGTCGTAGCGCGCCCGCACCGCCGGCTTCTCCAGGCGCTTGGCCATCCATCGGCTCTCGGTCCCCCGCCGGGCGGCCTCGTACCAGACGATCTTGCCCAGGGCCTGGCCGGAGGCGGCGACGACCGCCAGCGGCAGGGCGCGGCTCGCGCCGACCTGCGAGGCGATGACGCCGAGGTAGGCCTCGATGTTGACCACCGGGAAGAACGCCGAGAGGACGGAGACCCCGAAGGTGGTCCACAGCAGCTCCATCGACGCGTCCCGGGCTCAGCGCACGTGGCCGTCGCCGGTGACGACGTACTTCGTGGAGGTCATCTCGGGCAGCCCCATCGGACCACGCGCGTGCAGCTTCTGGGTGCTGATGCCGATCTCGGCGCCGAACCCGAGCTCGGCGCCGTCGGTGAACCGGGTCGAGGCGTTCACCAGCACGACCGCCGAGTCGACGGCGGCCACGAACCTCCGCGCCGCGCCCTGGTCCCGGGTCAGGATGGCCTCGGAGTGGCCGCTGGAGAACCGCCGCACGTGGGCGATCGCGGCCTCGAGGTCGGGCACCACGGCGGCGCTGACGTCCAGGGAGAGGTACTCCCGGGCGTGGTCGTCGTCGGTGGCCGCGACCACCCCGTCGTACGCCGCGAACGCGGGGTCGCCGTGCACGGTCACCCCGGCCTCCTGGAGCGCCCGTACCACCCGCGGCACGAACTCCGCGGCGACGGCGGCGTGCACGAGCAGCGACTCGGCGGCGTTGCAGACGCTGGTGCGCTGGGTCTTGGCGTTGAGCACCACCGCGAGCGCCTGGTCGAGGTCGGCGGAGGCGTCGACGTAGACGTGGCAGTTGCCGACACCGGTCTCGATCACGGGCACCGTGGAGCCCTCCACGACGCTGCGGATGAGGCCGGCTCCCCCGCGCGGCACGAGGACGTCGACCAGGCCCCGCGCCCGCATCAGGGCCTGCACGCTGTCCCGGCTGCTGCTGTCGACCAGCTGCAGAGCGTCGGCCGGCAGTCCGGTCCCGGCGACCGCGGAGCGCAGCGCGTCGACGACGGCGGCGTTCGTCCTCGCAGCCGAGGAGCTGCCGCGCAGCAGGACGGCGTTGCCGGACTTCAAGCAGATGCCCGCGGCGTCCGCGGTCACGTTGGGTCGCGCCTCGTAGACCACCGCGACCACGCCCAGGGGCACGCGCACCTGGCGCAGCTCGAGCCCGTTGGCCAGGGTGGAGCCGCGGACGACCTCGCCGACCGGGTCGGGGAGGTCGGCCACGTCACGCAGGCCGGCGGCCATGTCCCCGAGCCGGGCGGGGTCCAGGCGCAGGCGGTCCACGACGGACGGCTCGGTGCCGGCCCGTTCCGCAGCCGCGACGTCCTCGGCGTTGGCGGCCAGCACGTCGCCCTCCGCGCCGACCAGGGCTGCGGCCATCGCCCGCAGCGCGTCGTCCTTGCGGGCCCGGGTGGCCAGCGCGAGGTCCCAGGAGGCAGTCCGCGCCCGTCCCGCCTGCGCCTCGACGACGGCCACGGCGTCGTCCGCCCCGGAGCCCGCCACCACGCCCACACCCCTGTCCGCGACCATGGGGACGACCCTAGGGCGTGGCCGCGAGCCGACCACCCACCAGCCACCGACCGGCTGTCGACCGGCTGTCGACCGACGACCTGACACGTCGGTACCAGACCGTGACAGGAAAATACGGGCGCTGGAGGCAACCATCCGTCAGGGTGAGGCGTATCAGGGTCGGACCAGGGTGGTCCGCACCGCAGTACGAAGGGGAACCTCGTGACCTCACCGCACCGGCTCGCTGCCGCCGCCGTCCTCTCCGCCGCGCTCGCCGCCGGCACCCTCGGCGCCACCGGGTCGGCCGTGGCCGACCCCGGGCACGAGGACCCGGGGGGCGCCGGGCACGCCACCACCTACGACGGCCCGCTCGCGCTGATGGCCCCGGCGCGGCTCACGGCGAGGAGCCGGGGCGGGACCGCCTACCTCAACCTCCAGATGCGGGTGCTCGCGGGAGCAGGTGACCTCGAGGTGCGCAGCAACCGGCCGGCCACCGACCCCTACGACGGGCCGATCACCACGACCTGGACCCTCGGCGAGGAGTCCGGGAGCTTCGGCAGCGACCTCCAGCAGGACTTCTCCGGGCTGCCCGGCTTCCTCGAGGTGTCCTTCACCGACGCCGCGGGCGACCCCGTCGGCCGGACCGCGGCCGTCGACACCTGCCTGAACGGCGACTCGGAGCGCATCCAGCCGGACGGCGCGGCCCGCAACGCCTACCCGTGGGGCTGCCCGTACAACCCTTACACGCTGGGGTCGGTCCAGGGCGTGCAGGACGGGTACGCCACCCGCCTCTGGACGTTCGTGGACACCGGGCTCCGCCAGGGCTCCTACACCGCCACCGTCGCCGTGGGGGACCGGTACCTGACCGCCTGGGGGCTCGACCCCGCGGAGTCGACGGTCGAGGTGCCGCTCACGGTCCGCAAGGTCCGGGACCGCAACCCCGGCGGGCAGGCAGGCCAGCGGGCGCAGCAGCCGCCTGCCCGCTCCCCCGGCTCGGACGCCTCGGGCGTGTCGCCCCGACCGGCCGCGGCCGAACCGGCCCCCCGCACCGCGGCGGACCTGCCCGAGGGCACCCCGATGCCCGACCTGCGCTCGCTGCCCGCGTTCGAGATCGGCCTGAACAGCAGCGGCAGGCTGATGCGGTTCGGCGCCAACGTGTGGAACGCCGGGAACAGCCCGCTGGTCGTCGACGGGTTCCGCACCGCCGACGAGGACGTGATGGCTGCCTACCAGTACTTCTTCGACACCGACGGCGAGCAGGTCGCCTACCAGTCCGTGGAGGACAGCGGCTTCTACTGGCACGCGGAGAACCACAAGCACTGGCACTTCGAGGACTTCGCGCGCTACCAGCTGCTCGACGAGCAGCGGGAGGTCGTGCGCGACTCGGGCAAGGTCTCGTTCTGCCTGGCCAACACCGACGCGGTCGACTACACCGTCGAGGGCGCCGACTGGCGCCCCGACTACACCGACCTCTCCACGGCCTGCGGCAGCCGTGGGTCGCTGTCGGTGCGCGAGGTCCTCTCGGCCGGCTCCGGCGACACCTACGCCCAGTACCGCTCGGGCCAGGCGTTCGGCGGGATCAGGAGGCTGGACGACGGCACGTACTACGTGCGGGTCAGTGCCAACCCCAACGACGCCCTGGTCGAGTCCGACACCACCAACAACGTCGTCGACCGCAAGGTCGTCCTGCGCACCCGTCCCGACGGCCGCCGGGTGGTGCGCGCGGAGAAGGTGGGTCTGGTCGACGAGCGGTGGCACTTCGGCGGAGGCTTCCGCCGCTGAGCCACCCCACCGCACCGCAGCGGGCCCCGACCGGATCTCCGGTCGGGGCCCGTCGTGCGTGGGTCGGCGGGGCGCGGGTCAGGCGGGAGCCCGGTCGCGCAGCACCCTGCGCAGGATCTTGCCGGAGGCGGACTTGGGGATCTCGTCGACGACGACCACGTCGCCCAGGCGCTTGTAGGTGGCGACCTCCGCGGCGACGTACGCCTTGACCTCGTCGGCGCTGAGCGTCGAGCCCTCCTGGAGCACCACGAAGCCGACCGGGATCTCGCCGGCCTCCTCGTCGGGCTTGCCGATGACGGCGGCGTCGGTGATCTCGTCGTGGGTCAGCAGCACCGACTCGAGCTCGGCCGGCGGGACCTGGAAGCCCTTGTACTTGATGAGCTCCTTGAGACGGTCGACGATGTAGACGTGCCCGGCGTCGTCGACGCGAGCGATGTCACCGGTGTGCAGCCAGCCCTGCGCGTCCCGGGTGGCGTCGGAGTCCTCGGGACGCCCCAGGTAGCCCTTCATCACCTGCGGCCCGCGGACCCACAGCTCGCCCTCGGCGTCGATCCCGAGGCTGTCGCCCGAGGCGGGGTCGACGATCATGCACTCGGTGCCCGGCACCGTGACACCCACCGACCCGGGCCGGTAGTCGCCGGGGACGGTCATGTGGGAGACCGGGGACATCTCGGTCATCCCGTACCCCTGGACGACCTCGCAGCCCAGGCGGGACGCGGCGAGCTCGCCGGTCTCGGCCGAGAGCGGGGCGGCCCCGGACATGATGTACCCCATCGACCCGAGGTCGTACTGGTCGACCATCGGGTGCTTGGCGAGCGCGACCACGATCGGCGGGGCGACGTAGGCGCGGGTGCAGCCGTGCTCGGCGTTGAGCCGGAGGTACATCTCGAGGTCGAAGCGCGGCATCGTGATCACCGTCGCCCCGGACCGCAGGCCGGCGTTCATCAGCACCTGCATGCCGTAGATGTGGAAGAACGGCAGGACGGCCACGAACGACTCGTCGGCGGAGAGCTTGCCCGCATCGATGACCTGGGCGATGTTCGACACCAGGTTGCCGTGGGTCAGCATCACGCCCTTCGACAGCCCGGTCGTCCCGGAGGAGTACGGCAGCGCCACGACGTCGTCGCGACCGACCGGGACCTGCTCGGCCAGGGGCTCCCCGAACAGCTCGGCGGCGTCGTGGGCGCCCCGCAGGTCGCCGTCCTCGGTGCCGCCGAGCACGAAGACCTCCTCGACGGTGGTGTCGGCCGAGGCCTGCTGGGCGGTCTCCAGGAACATCGCGATGGTCACCATGAACCGCGGCTTCGCGTCCCGGATCTGGTGCGCCATCTCCTTCGCGGTGTACGTCGGGTTGATGGTGGTGATGGCGCCCCCGGCCAGGGCCACCCCGTGGAACACCACGGCGTACTCGGGGATGTTCGGCGACAGCAGGGCCAGGGTGTCGCCGGGCCCGAAGCCGCGCGCGGCCAGGCCCCCGGCGAAGCGGCGCACCTGCTCGTGCAGCTGGCCGTAGGTGAGCGTGCGCCCGGTCGGCCCGTCGACGAGGGCGGCCTGGTCGGCGCGGTCGGCGGCGTGCTCGAAGCAGTACGACGTCAGCGCGACGTCGGGGATCTCGACGGCCGGCAGGGGGCTGGTGTGGATGTGGGGCTCGCTCATGAGGGAGACGTGTCCTCCGGGTCGGGTGCGGGGTCGGGGTGCCGCCACGATCCTGCCAGAGAGCCTGTGACCGGGGTCATACGACGCACGTCGGCCCGCCACCCGGGAGGGGTGGCGGGCCGACGGTCCGTGCGGGGGGGCGGGGCTCAGCCCTTGCGCCTGGTGATCTCCTCGGTGGCGGCCGGGAGGACGGCGTGCAGGTCGCCCACCACGCCGAAGTCGACGAGCTCGAAGATCGGCGCCTCCTCGTCCTTGTTGACCGCCACGATGGTCTTCGACGTCTGCATGCCGGCGCGGTGCTGGATCGCCCCGGAGATGCCGTTGGCGACGTAGAGCTGCGGCGAGACGGTCTTGCCGGTCTGGCCGACCTGGAAGCTGTGCGGCATCCAGCCCGAGTCGACCGCCGCGCGGGAGGCACCGACGGCGGCGCCGAGCGCGTCGGCGAGGCCCTCGATCGGGGCGAAGTCGCCACCGGTGCCACGCCCGCCCGAGACCACGATCGCGGCCTCGGTCAGCTCGGGACGACCCGAGGCCTGGCGCGGCTGGGAGGCGACCACCTGGGCCAGCTTCGCGGCGTCGGAGATCGTCGGGGTGACGTTCTCGACCGTGCCGGCGCCGGCGGTCTCCTCGGGGGCGGCCGAGTTGGGCTTCACGGTGATGATCGGCGTGCCCTGCGTCACCTTGGACTGGGTGGTCCAGCTCCCGGCGAAGACGCTCTGGGTGGTGACCGGGACGCCGTCCTCGGACTGCACGTCGACGGCATCGGTGATCAGGCCCGACTCCGTCTTGATCGCCAGACGGGCACCGATCTCCTTGCCCTCCGAGGTGGAGGGGATGAGCACCGCGGCCGGCGAGGCCTGCTGCACCAGCTGCTGCAGGACCTCGGCCTTGGGGGCCACCAGGTAGCCGCGCACCTCGCTGTCGTCGACGACGTAGATCTTCTCGGCGCCGTACGCGGTGAGCTTCTCGACCGCCGCCTGCGCCGTGTCGGCGGGACCGATGAAGACCGCGGACGGCTCCCCCAGTCGCTTGGCGATGGCCAGCAGCTCGTAGGTGGGCTTGCGGACGGCTCCCTCGACGTGGTCGACGAGCACCAGGACTTCGGACATCAGATCTCTCCTCGGCTTCCGCTGCTCAGATGAACTTCTTGGAGGCGAGGAAGCCGGCCAGCGCGGGAGCGCCGGAGCCGTCCTCGTCCTTGACGATCTCGCCCTGCGACCGCGGCGGGCGCGCAGTGGTGTCCTGCACCTCGCTCCACGCGACCGACAGCCCGACCAGCGACGGGTCGACCCCGATGTCGGCGAGCGACCAGGTCTGCATCGGCTTCTTCTTGGCCGCCATGATCCCCTTGAACGAGGGGTAGCGGGCCTCACCGGTCTGGTCGGTCACCGAGAGCACCAGCGGCATGGTCGCGCCGATGACCTCGGTCGAGGTGTCGCCGTCGCGCTTGACGCGGACCTGGTCTCCCTGCGTCTCGACGACCGAGGCGAGCGTGACCTGCGGCAGGCCCATCCGCTCGGCGAGCATGGCGGGCACCACGCTGCCCGAGGCGTCGGTGGAGGCCATGCCGCACATGACGAGGTCGACGGGTGCGTCCTCGCCGGCCTTCTCGACGGCCTTCGCGAGCACCAGGGAGGTGGCGATGTAGTCCGAGCCTGCGACGGCCTCGTCGGAGACGTGGATGCCCTGGTCGCAACCCATCTGCAGGGCCTTGCGCACGGCGTCGACGGCCTTCTCCGGACCCACGCACAGCGCGGTGACGGTGGTGGACGACGGGTCCTCGGACTTCTCCTTGAGCTGCAGCGCCTGCTCGACGGCGTACTCGTCGAGCTCGGACAGCAGGCCGTCCACACCGACGCGGTCGACGGTGTTGTCGGACTCGAAGCGCCGGTCGGCGGTGGCGTCGGGGACGTGCTTCACACAAACGACAATGTTCATAGGTGTTGGCCGGGAAGGCCCCTCCTGTGTGATCGGTGACGCGGGTGCGTCGACTCCACCACCGAGGTTACCGCCGCGTCACATCCTTGTGGCTGGCGATCTCCTGTGCAGTGACTCACACGGCCTCAGGGCCGGATGATCTTGTCCAGGACCTTGCCGATGACCAGCCACGCGACGGCGCCGAGACCCCAGTTGAAGAGCGCGTTCTTGACGTCGGCGTTGCTCTGGGTGAACTCCTTGATCCCGTCGGTGCGCGAGAAGATGCCGAGGTCGACGGCGTCGGCCGCCTCCAGCAGGAACGACACCGCCTCGTTCTGCCGGTTCGCGTCGAGGGTGATCAGCAGCGCACCGAGGGCCAGCACGAGCGCCAGCACGACGGCGACGGCCCACACGATGCGGGCGATGAGGGTCCGGATCCGGTTCGCCCCGTCCCCCACCACCGCGGCGGCCTTCTTGGCCTGGCCCTTGCGGTCCCGGTCCGGCTTGTCGGCCTTCGACGCCTGGTCGGCCTTGGCCTGCTTCGCGGCCGCCCGCTTCTCCTTGCGGGACGGCGTCGCGTCCTGCTCCGCGTCGTGGCCCGTCCTGACGTCGCCACCCGGGTCCGCCTTCGCGTCCCCGCCCGCGCTGCGGTCCTGGTCGCCCTGCGTCTGCTCGCTCATCCGGTGCTCCTCGAATTCCCCATGGCTGGTGCTCCTGCTGCGGTGCGGTGCTGCTGGCTGCTCGGACCCACGTCGCGGGTCAGCGGCCCTCGAAGACGGCCTTCCCCGGGCCCTGGTCGACGAAGGATCGCATGCCGGCCTCCCGGTCGTGCGTGGCGAACAGGGCCGCGAACTGCTGGCGCTCGATCTCCAGCCCGGTGGCCAGGTCGACCTCGAGCCCTGCGTCCACGGACTCCTTCGCAGCGCGCAGGGCGTAGGTCGCCGCACCGACGAACTGCCGTGCCCAGGCGACGGCCTGGTCGTAGACCTCGGCGGCCGGCACCACCCGGTCGACCATGCCGATCGCCAGTGCCTCGTCGGCCTTGACGAAGCGGCCGGTGAAGATGATGTCCTTGGCCCGGCTCGGGCCGACGAGCCGCGAGAGCCGCTGGGTGCCGCCGGCGCCGGGGATGATGCCGAGCAGCACCTCGGGCTGGCCGAGCACGGCGTCCTCGGCGGCGAAGCGGACGTCCGCGGCCAGGGCGAGCTCGCAGCCCCCGCCGAGCGCGTACCCGGTCACCGCGGCGACCACCGGCTTCGGGATGGCGGCGACCGCGGTCACGGCGTCCTGCAGCGGCCGGGAGCGCTTGACCATGTCGACGTGCGACATGGCGGCCATCTCCTTGACGTCGTTGCCGGCGGCGAAGACGCGCTCGCCGCCGTAGACCACCACGGCCGCGACGTCGTCCCGCTCGGCGGCCTCGCGGGCGACCTGGGTCAGCTCGTCCTGGACCTGGACGCTGATCGCGTTCATCTTCGGCCGGTCCAGCCGGATCGTGCCGACCCCGTCGGCGATCTCGAGACGTACCAGCTCACCCATGCGTGCGTGCCTCCTGCGTCGTCGTGCGCGGTCCGATGGTCGCCGAGCCTAGGGCACCGTGGACCCGGGGAGGTGACCAGCGGCACACGAGCGTCGCCGGGGAGCCGCACGGGGTGGGATGATCCGGCCCGTGACCCCCACCTGGAGCCGCCTCGGCGAGCGAAGCCCCGTCTGGCCGGGCCGCAACTGGCCGCTCGGCGCGACGTGGTCGCCCACGTCCACCAACTTCGCGGTGCACGCCCCCCGGGCCGAGGCGGTCTGGGTGTGCGTGCTCGAGGACGACGGGGACGACGGCGCCTTCACCGAGACCCGCCACCTGCTCACCGAGCAGTCCCTGGGGATCTGGCACGGGGCCCTGCCCCGGGTCGCCCCCGGCACCCGGTACGGGTTCCGCGCGCGCGGGCCGTGGGACCCCGCCCAGGGGTTCCGGTTCAACGAGCAGCAGCTGCTCGTGGACCCGTTCGCCCGGGCGGTCAGCGGCGACCTCGGGTCGGGCCCCGGCATCTACGCCCACGACGTGGACGACCCCTCCCGGCCGAGCACGGTCGACTCCGCGCCCGTGGTGCCGCACGCCGTGGTCGTCGACGAGACCGAGGGCTCCTTCGACTGGCGCGGCGACCGCCCGCTGCGGCGGCGCTGGCGCGACACCGTCCTCTACGAGGCGCACGTCAAGGGCCTGACCGCGGCGCACCCCGACCTGCCGGAGGAGCTGCGGGGGACCTACGCCGGCCTCGCGCACCCCGCGGTCACCGACTACCTGCGCGACCTCGGCGTCACCGCGGTCGAGCTGCTCCCGGTGCAGCAGTTCGTCAGCGAGCCGTTCCTGGCCGAACGCGGCCTCACCAACTACTGGGGCTACAACACCCTGGGCTTCCTGGCCCCGCACGGCGCCTACGCCGCCTCCGGCGACCGTGGCGGCCAGGTCACCGAGTTCAAGGAGATGGTCCGGGCGCTGCACGCGGCGGGGCTGGAGGTCATCCTCGACGTGGTCTACAACCACACCGCCGAGGCCGGGCCGCTGGGGCCGACCCTGTCCCTGCGCGGGCTGGACGACAGCGTCTACACCCGCCCTGAGTGCGCCCCTCCGGCCACGGTCCCGCCGCCGGTCTCGGTGACCACCGCTCCCCCGCCCGCGGACGACGGTCCCGAGGTCGCGCCCCCGGCACCGGCCACGGAGGAGCCTCCGGCCGCGGCCCCGCGCCCCGAGGAGGTCGACCCGTACTGGGACGTGACCGGCTGCGGGAACACCGTCGACGCCGGCCACCCGTTCGCCCTGCGGCTGATCCTGGACTCGCTGCGCTACTGGGTCACCGAGATGCACGTCGACGGGTTCCGCTTCGACCTCCTGCCGGCGCTGTGCCGGGTCGACCGACGGGTGGACATGGCCGCGCCGCTGATGACCGCGATCGGCCAGGACCCGATCCTGCGGCACGTCAAGCTCGTCGCAGAGCCCTGGGACGCCTCGGGCGAGGGCTACCAGGTGGGGGGGTTCCCGCCACCGTGGGTGGAGTGGAACGACCAGTACCGCGACCAGGTCCGCGACTTCTGGCGCGGGCACGGCGACGGGATCAGGTCGGTGGCGACCCGGCTGGCGGGGTCCTCCGACCTCTACGCGGACGACGGGCGCTCCCCGTACAACTCGGTCAACATGGTGACCGCGCACGACGGCTTCACCCTGCGCGACCTGCTCACCTACGACCACAAGCACAACGAGGCCAACGGCGAGGACAACCGCGACGGCACCGACGGCAACCGGTCGTGGAACCACGGGGTCGAGGGCGAGACCGACGACCGGGGCGTGGTGTCGCTGCGCCGTCGGCAGGCGGCCAACCTGATGGCGACGCTCTGCCTCAGCGCCGGGGTGCCGATGATCGTGGCCGGCGACGAGCGCGGCCGCACCCAGCGCGGCAACAACAACGCCTACTGCCAGGACAACGAGATGTCGTGGGTCGACTGGCGGCCCGAGGCCTTCTGGCAGGACCTGCACCGCCTGACCCGTGCGGCGCTCGCACTGCGCCGCTCGGAGCCGGCGCTGCGGCAGCGGCACTGGTTCGAGGGGCGGCCGACGATGACCGGCGGCCCCAAGGACCTGGTCTGGCTGCACCCGACCGGACGGGAGATGACCACCGACGACTGGCACGACGACGGTCTGCACGTGGTCGGCATGTTCGTCTCGGGCACCCCCCTGCGCTCCCCCGGTCCGCGCGGCGAGCAGCAGGTGGTCGCCTCGTTCCTGATGTGGTTCAACGCCGGCCCGAGGGCGGCGCTGCTGTCCCTGCCCGACAACGACTGGGTGCGCCAGGGTGCGGTGGCGCTGTCCACCGACCCCGACCACGTGGTCGGCGAGGCCGTCCTGGCCGGCCAGGAGCTGACCCTGGCCGGGCGCAGCGTGGTGGTGCTGCGCCAGACCGGGGTCTGAGGCTCAGCCCGGTCCGGCCAGCTCGGCCAGCCGGGCCACCCCGCCCGGCCCGTGCTCGGCGAGACCGGCGCGAGCCTCGTCCAGTGCGGCCGACCCCGGGTGCTCCGGAGGCACCCGCGCCGGGTTGAGCGCCACCCGGTGGGCCCACTCCACGACGTCGGGCGCGGTGCCGAACGCGGCGGCGCTGCGCGTGCCGGTGACGTTCATCCGCGCCCAGTCCTCGAGGGTGTTGCCGAGCGAGGACGGCGGGCAGAGCCGGTTCTTCTCCCCGTCGTCGTCGCGGGTGGCCTCGACGTAGCCGACCAGCGCGGCCCCGAAGCACGGGAAGCCCGCGCGCACGGGCTGCAGCGTGATCGCCCGCTCGCCCCAGATCGGGAGCAGCGGCCGGTTCTTCAGCCCGTCGGCCGCGCAGTTCACCACGACCGCGTCGGGCGCCAGGTCGACCGTGCCGCCCTCCAGCTCGAGCCGTCCCGGGAGGGCTGCGGTGACGCGCCCGAGCCGTACGACGTCCTCGACGCGGCGCAGCTCGTCGAGCTCCCAGGTGCCCAGGGTGGGCGCCTTGGCCATGCCCGGCACGACGGTCGGGTCGATGCGCAGCATGATGCCCGCGGTCTCCAGGTCGAGGAAGAGCTCCGGCAGCGACCCGGCCGTCGAGGCGAGCCGCATCATCTCGGCGACCATCCCCAGGTAGACCACGGGGTCGGGCTGGACGACCGCCCGGTTGAGCATCCAGGGCTCACGGGGCCGGACCCAGGAGATCGACGCGGGGTCGGTGCCGCGCGCGAGCAGCCGGACGACCGCGTCGGTCGCGGTCTTGCCGGAGCCGACCACGACGTGCTGGCCGACGCCCTCCACCCGCTCCAGGTCGTTGACCGGGACCACGTGCGCGCCCTTGGCCACGTGGAAGCGCGGCGGCGTCTCCGCGGGCACCTCGGGCGCGAGGTAGCGCGCATCGACCACCCGGCAGCGTGCCGGGACATCCCACCGCTCACCGGTCGTCCGGTCGACCACGCGGCGGCCCTCGACGTCGCACCCCAGGAGCAGGTCGACGCGGCCGGGGCCGGTCATCCGCTCCGCCACGACGTCCTCGTAGTACGCCAGGATCGCCGCCCGGTCGGCCCGCTCGTACAGGCCCGCCTCGGGGCCGTCGTGCTGCACCCGGCCGCCACCCAGGACCGTCGAGGCGACCCCGTAGAAGGAGGACGCCTGGTGCAGGCGGACGAACGGGTACGCCTCGCGCCAGTGCCCGCCGAGCCCGGCGCGCCGGTCGACCACGGCGACACGGACGTCGGCGTGGTCGATCAGCGCGTCGGTGAAGGCCAGGCCGGTCGCCCCGGCTCCGATCACGAGGTAGTCGACGTCGAGGGTGCGGTCCACCCCGTCATCAGACCACGCGCGTCCCGGTCAGCCAGGCCCGGTCAACCCGAGTCCCGGCCTAGCCTCCGGGCTCGCGCCGCTCGTGCAGCCGGCGCTCGGCGTCGGGGAGGAACTCCAGGCACGGTGCCTCCGCCTCGGGGTGCTTCTCGCGCAGGTGGAAGATCCAGCGGTCCATCGCCGCCATGAAGCCGTTGTCCTCGCCGGGCCGGTAGGCCGACCAGCTGCGGTGCCCGCGCGCGGTGCACTCCGAGCAGGTGATCTTGTAGAGGAACCGGTCCTCCTCCCCGAGGTCGATCCGGACCCGGGCGAGCGGACCCGCCTGCGCGGCGGCCTTCTTCTCCCGCGCGGTGCGGCTGGCGACCACGGGTCAGGCCCCCGGGGTCGACGGGAGCCGTCGGGCACGGAGGGCACGGCGGGTCCGGCGGACCCGCCCCGCGTGCCTGAGGACGCGCCGGGACGCGTCCTCAGGCACGCGAGGTCCCGCTCGCGGGAAGGGACACCACGCCGAGCTCGGCGTCGGAGGCCAGCATCTCGTGGTGCGGCACCACGCGGACGGTGTAGCCGAACCCACCGGCCCGGACGAGCGGCACGGTGGCCTCGAAGCGGTGGCGGCCCCCGTCGTAGGACTCCACGAGCGCGAGCGGGACCACCTCGGCCTCGCGCAGCCGGTCGGTGTCGTCGGGAGCGCCGTGCACGAGCTGGACCGCGACGTCGTCCGGGGCGAGCGCACCGAGCGCGACGAACGCGCGTACGCCCAGCCGGTCACCGACCTGGACCAGGTCGCTGACGCCGTCGCTCTCCACGTGCTCCACCGCCACGCCGGACCAGCCGGCCAGGACGTGCCGCTTCCAGGAGGCCAGCGCTGCCGCGCCGGCGTGGTCGTCGTGGAGACGACGCCCCGTGGCGGCGGCCGGGGTGTAGAGCTGGCGCACGTAGTCGCGCACCATCCGGGTGGCCAGCACCTTGGGACCCAGCGACTTCAGCGTGTGGCGCAGCATCGCGATCCAGCGCGGCGGCACGCCGTCGGCGTCGAGGTCGTAGAACCGGGGCGCGACCTCGTGCTCGACGAGGTCGTAGAGCGCGTGCGCCTCGAGGTCGTCGCGGCGGTCGGCGTCCTCGACGCCGTCGGCGGACGGGATCGCCCACCCGTTGCCGCCGTCGTACCACTCGTCCCACCAGCCGTCGAGGATCGAGAGGTTCAGCCCGCCGTTCAGGGCCGCCTTCATGCCGGAGGTCCCGCAGGCCTCGTACGGGCGCAGCGGGTTGTTCAGCCAGACGTCGCATCCCGGGTACAGCGGCTGGGCCATCGCGATGTCGTAGTCGGGCAGGAACACGATGCGGTGGCGGACCTCGGGGTCGTCGGCGAAGCGGACCAGCTGCTGGATGAGCCGCTTGCCGCCGTCGTCGGCGGGGTGCGACTTCCCGGCGATCACCAGCTGGACCGGACGCTCGGGGTGGAGCAGCAGGCGCTTGAGGCGCTCGGGGTCGCGCAGCATCAGCGTCAGCCGCTTGTAGGACGGCACGCGCCGCGCGAACCCGATGGTCAGCACGTCGGGGTCGAGCACGTCGTCGACCCAGCCGAGCTCGGCCGGGGATGCTCCGCGCTGGGCCCAGGAGGCCCGGGTGCGCCGCCGCGCCTCGTGCACCAGCCGCTCGCGCAGGACGCGCTTGACCGCCCACATCTCGGTGTCGGGCACCGCGTCGACGGCCGCCCAGAAGGCGTCGGTGTCGTCCGAGCGGGGGTCCGCACCGCGGGCGACGGCCAGCTCGACGATCTCGCGCGCGGTCCAGGTGGGCGCGTGCACGCCGTTGGTGATCGACCCGATCGGCACCTCGGCCTCGTCGAAGGCCGGCCACAGGCCGTTGAACATGCCGCGGCTGACCTCGCCGTGCAGCAGGGAGACGCCGTTGGCGCGCTGGGAGAGCCGGAAGCCCATGACCGCCATGTTGAACACGCCCGCCTCGCCGCCGGCGTAGTCCTCCGCGCCGAGGGCCAGCACGCGGTCCACCGGGACCCCGGGGACGGCGCCGCCCTCGCCGAAGTACTGCTCGACCAGCGAGCGCGGGAAGCGGTCGATGCCGGCCGGGACCGGGGTGTGGGTGGTGAAGACCGTCGAGGCGCGTCCGATCTCCAGGGCGGTGTCCACGTCGAGGCGCGGACCGTCCTCGGCGACGGTCAGCTCGCGGATCCGCTCCAGGCCGAGGAAGCCGGCGTGGCCCTCGTTGGTGTGGAAGACCTCGGGGGCGGGGTGCCCGGTGATCCGGGCGAAGGCGCGCAGCGCGCGCACGCCGCCGACGCCCAGCAGCAGCTCCTGGCGCAGCCGGTGCTCGCTGGTGCCGCCGTACAGCCGGTCGGTGACCTCGCGGTAGGACTCGGGGTTGGCCTCGACGTCGGTGTCCAGCGCCAGCAGCGGCACCCGCCCGACCCGGGCCACCCAGACCCGGGCCAGCAGGTCGGGGCCGTCGGGCATCGCGATGGCGACCTGCGCCGGGGTGCCGTCCTCCTCGCGCAGCAAGGTGACCGGGAGTCCGTCGGGGTCCAGGACGGGGTAGCTCTCCTGCTGCCAGCCGTCGCGGTCCAGCGACTGCGTGAAGTAGCCCCGCCGGTAGAGCAGCCCCACCCCGATGATGGGGACGCCGAGGTCGGAGGCGGCCTTGAGGTGGTCCCCCGCGAGGATGCCGAGCCCGCCGGAGTACTGGGGCAGGACGGCGCTGATGCCGAACTCCGGGGAGAAGTACGCGATCGCACGCGGCCCGCCGCCGGGGCCGCCGTCGGTGCCGTGGACCTGGGTGCGCTGGTACCAGCGGTCCTCGGTGAGGTAGGCCTGCAGGTCGTCACGCAGGGCCGCCAGGCGGGAGGTGAACCCCTCGTCGGCAGCGAGCTCGTCGAACCGGGCGCGGCCCACGGCGCCGAGCAGACGTACGGGGTCGTGGCCGGTGGACTCCCACCGCTCGGCGTCGACCTCGGCGAAGAGGTCCTGCGTCGCGGGGTGCCAGGACCAGCGCAGGTTGGCCGCGAGCTCCCCGAGCGCGTCGAGGGCGGGCGGCAGGACGGGGCGGACGGTGAACCGTCGGAAGGCGCGCACAGCGCGACGCTATCGCGTCCTGGAACGATCCAAACGCGCCGGGGAATAAATTCCGCCCGGAATCGCGTCCTGCGCCGTAACCGCCCCCCGCAGCCGGCGTTGGGGGCTGCATGACACCTCGGACCTCCAGGCGTGGTCGCCGCACCGCCCTCGCCACCGCCGCGCTCACCGCAGCCCTGCTGCCCGGCCTCGCCCAGCTCCCCGCCGGCGCCGCACCCGGCGCCCTCGCGACCGCCGCGGACCCGGGCCCGACGCCCGTTCCGCTCGTCACCCCCGGCGACGCCGTCGACGGCCTGGCCGACGTCGACCTGCGGGGGTCCGTGGCGCCGTCGGCCGCGCAGCGATCCGCCGCTGCGGCCCTCGGTGCCGGTGACGTGCGGTGGAACGCCTTCGGGACCCCGACCTCGTTGCTGCCCACCGACGGCTCCCTGGGCGCCGCCAGCGGCGCCCCCGCCACCGCCGCGCGTCGCTGGCTGAGCGCCAACGCGGCCGTCTTCGGCCTGACCGCGGCCGACATGTCCGAGGCCAACCTGGAGCTGGTCTCGGCGCAGGAGCTCGCCGGCAGCCCGGCCCGCGCCGTGCTGTTCCGCCAGCGCTTCGGCCGCCTCTCCCCCGCGATCGGCAGCATGGTCACCGTCGGCGTGGCCAACGGCCAGATCGAGTACGTCTCCTCCTCCCTGGTCCGCGACCCCGGTGCCGCCCCGCGCGCGGTGCTCACCCCGCTCGCCGGGTGGTTGAGGGCGGCGACCAGCGTCGGCGCCCGGATCCCCGCCGTGCAGGCCGGTCAGGTCACCACCGGCGAGCGCGACGGCTGGACCCGGCTGAACGTGCCCGGCTTCGCCCAGGAGCAGCAGGCGCGGGTACGGGCCCTGGCCCTGGCGAACGGGACGATCCGTCCCGTGATCGAGGCGAACGTGGTCAACGTCGCCGGCGGGGCGTCCGCGGCCTACACGGTCATGGTCGACGCCGTCTCCGGGAAGGTCCTGCACCGGCAGAACCAGGTCGAGAACAACAACGACAGCTACCCCTTCCAGGGCGCGATCACCGCCACCGAGTGCGGCCCCGTGCACGAGTTCGAGCTGACCGACGACCAGACCAAGCAGCTCGCGGCCGGCGCCGCGCTGGCCAACACCGCCAACGACGCCGTGGTGAAGATCTTCGACCCCGCGGGTGACCTCCTCGTCTCCGGGGACCTCGGCACCAGCCCGGAGTTCGCGACCTACGCGGCCGACTCGATCCCGGCCGGGGTCTACTCCGCCCAGGTCTGCCCCTTCGACGACCCGACCGTGCCCTTCCTGCCGCCGGGCGACTACGCCCTGAACGTGATCAGCAGCGACACCGCCCAGCCCGACGGCGGCGGTGGCAACACGCTCGAGGGCGACCCGCGCTGGCGCTTCTTCACCGCCAACCCCGACGACAACGACCCGCAGGCCAGCCCCACCAACGACATCATCGGCTGCTGGTTCACCGAGAACGCCGACGGCACGCCCGCCGAGGGGTGCACCCTGCCCACCGGCCGGCTCCGCAACGTGCAGGCCCCCGGTCCCTGGGACTACCTGACCAGCTCGCAGCAGCCGTCGTTCACCACCTTCGGCAACAACGCCAGCACCCGGGAGTCGTGGACCAGCCCGCTGACCCCGGGCGCCACGTCGCAGGCCCCGGTCTCGCCGACCCAGGAGTACACCGACGAGTTCACCGACGCCTGGAACAACGAGCGGTGCAACCCCGCGAACCTCGTGCCCGGCGGCAACGACATCCTCGCCTCGGTCACGAACCTGTTCTCGCTCCACAACCGGATGCACGACTACTCGTACTACCTCGGCTTCGACGAGGGCAACTACAACATGCAGCTGGACAACCAGGGTCGTCGCGGCGTCGAGGGCGACCAGGAGATCGGCAACGCCCAGGCGGGCGCGATCACCGGTGGTCAGCCGAGCTTCCTCGGTCGGGACAACGCCAACCAGATCACGCTGCAGGACGGCATCCCCGGCATCACCAACCAGTACCTCTTCCAGCCCATCGCCGGCGCCTTCTACGCCCCGTGCACCGACGGGGGCCTGGACATGGGCATCGTCGGCCACGAGTACACCCACGCGATCAGCAACCGGATGGTCGCCGGTCCCGACGAGGGCCTGACCTCCGAGCAGGGCGCGGCCATGGGCGAGTCCTGGAGCGACCTGGTGGCCGCGGAGTACCAGTTCAGCCACGGCTACGACAACGGCGGCAACGTCTGGGCCGTCGGCGTCTACGCCACCGGCAACGAGGACGTCGCGATCCGCGACTACGCCATCGACGACAACCCGCTCACCTACGGCGAGTACGGCTTCGACACCACCGGTGACGAGGTCCACGCCGATGGTGAGATCTGGAACGGCACCCAGTGGGACGTCCGCCAGGCCCTGGTGAAGCGGCTCGACTCGCGCGGGGGGCGCTACGACTACGAGAACTCCGGACGCCAGCTGCTCTGCGCCCAGGCCACCCCGGACTACTCCGTCCCGCCTGCCGCGTGCCCCGGCAACCGGCGCTGGGTCCAGCTGATGTTCGACTCCTTCCTGCTCCAGCAGGGCGCGACCACCATGCTGGACGCCCGCGACGCCATGCTCGCCGCGGACCAGATGCGGTTCGGCGGCCAGGACGTCAAGGTCATGTGGGACGCCTTCGCCGCCCGCGGCATGGGCGTGGACGCCTCGGTGCCGAACGCCGACAGCGGTGACACCGTCCCGAGCTTCGCCTCCCCGCAGTCCGACAACGGCCGCCTGGTCGTCCGCTCGGGCCTGCCCGGCGACCTCTACGTCGGGGAGTACGAGGCGCGGGCCACCCCGGTGGCCGACACCCGCAAGGGCGGCCTCGGCAGCGCGGTCTCGCTCGTCCCGGGGCGGCACCAGCTGCTCTTCGTCTCCGAGAAGGGCGGGTTCACCCGGTTCAACGTCCGGGTCCGTCCCGGTCAGCGGCTCGTCCGTGACCTGGGCCGCCGGACCAACCTGGCGGCCTCCGCGGCCGGCGCGTCGGTCATCTCCGCCACCGAGGGCTCCCGCAACCCGGACTTCCTCATCGACGGCACCGAAGCCACCAACTGGGCCGGCGTGACCGACGGCAACGTGGACGAGACCAACCCGACGGTGGCCGTCGACCTGGCCGGTGGACAGCAGACCGTCCGACGGGTCCAGGTCAGCGCGATGCTGACCCCGGCCACCACCGGCGGCGGCGACATCCCGGTCGCCCAGGTCGACGAGGACCCGGACTCGGGCTCCCGGTTCACCGCGCTGCGCCAGTTCGCCATCGAGGCCTGCACCAGCGGCTGCGGCGGTACGGACGCCACCTGGCAGCGGGTCTACGAGAGCTCGGCCGACGCGTTCCCCAGCCGCGAGCCCCGTCCGGTGGCCCCCGACCTGATCATGCGGTCCTTCCGCGTCGACCCGGTCGAGGCCTCCGCGCTGCGGCTGGTGACGCTGGAGAACCAGTGCACCGGGTACGAGGGCTACGCCGGCGAGCAGGACGACGACCCGCTCAACGACACCGACTGCAAGACGGCGTCCGACCGCGGCACCATCGTCCACGCCAGCGAGCTGCAGGCCTTCACCCGCTGACGAAGGTGCCGGGGCGGGCCCACCCGCCCCGGCACCCGCTCCGGTGGTCGAGGAGCGAGCGCCAGCGAGCGTCACGAGACCCGGCCCCGGTGGTCGAGGAGCGAGCGCCAGCGAGCGTCACGAGACCCGCCCCGGTGGTCGAGGAGCGAGCGCCAGCGAGCGTCACGAGACCCAGCCCCGGTGGTCGAGGAGCGAGCGCCAGCGAGCGTCACGAGACCCAGCCCCGGCGGTCGAGGAGCGAGCGCCAGCGAGCGTCACGAGACCCGTCCCCGGTGGTCGAGGAGCGAGCCCAACTCCGCCGGTGGTCGAGGAGCGAGCGCCAGCGAGCGTCACGAGACCAGGCCCGTCCACAGCCCCGCCTGCGGGTCACCGTCCGCACAGCGCGTCGACCCTCGCCCGCGCCGGCCCCGTGCCGACGACACGCTGAGGCATGGCCTGGGTCTACCTCCTCCGCTGCCGGGACGGCTCCTACTACGTCGGTAGCACCACGAACCTCGAACGACGGCTGGCACAGCACCAGGACGGGCAGGGGGCGTCCTACACACGTCGCCGACGACCGGTCGTGCTGGTCTGGGCCTGCGAGACCGCGTGCGTCCGTGACGCCTTCCAGTTCGAGAAGCAGGTCCAGAACTGGAGCAGGGCCAAGCGCGAAGCGCTGATCCGCGGTGACGCCGAGGCGCTACGAGCGCTGGCGAGCCGACGGCGTACCGGCGGAACCTGACGGCGGCGGTGACGGTGACGACCCGCCACCGGGGCCTGGTCTCGTGACGCTCGCTGCGCTCGCTCCTCACCACCGGCGACCCGCTCCTCGACCACCGGGCCTGGTCTCGTGACGCTCGCTGCGGCTCCTCGACCACCGGCGACCGACCACCGGGGCCTGGTCTCGTGACGCTCGCTGCGCTCGCTCCTCGACCACCGGGCTGACGCCGTCTCCTCGCTGCGCGCTCCTACCGGGCGTCTACCGCTGGTCTCGTGACGCTCGCTGCGCTCGCTCCTCGACCACCGGCGACCTCGCCCCTCGACCACCGGGCGACCTCGCCCGGGGCGGCCTCGCTCCTCGGGCGCCGGGGCGGCGCCACGCCCGTGCGGCGGGGGCCCCACCCCTGGGGGCGAGGGGTCCGGCTTGCGGTGCCCGGGCCGAGCCGCAAGGGTTGCGCAATGGTCGGTCGTATCCCTGTCATGGACGTGATGCCCGTCGTCGACCTGGGGCGGCAGCCTGCGAAGGCGACGAACGGTGAACCGTTCCCGGTTCGGGCGACGGTCTTCCGCGAAGGTCACGACAGCCTGGCGGCCGAGGTCGTGCTGACCGGGCCCGACGGCGTACGCCGGGCGCCGGTGCGGATGGTGAAGCTGGCGGACCCGCCGGACCGCTTCGAGGCGTGGGTGACCCCCGACCAGGAGGGCGCCTGGACCTTCG
This sequence comes from uncultured Actinomycetota bacterium, assembly GCA_963781475.1. Taxonomy (GTDB): domain Bacteria; phylum Actinomycetota; class Actinomycetes; order Propionibacteriales; family Nocardioidaceae; genus Nocardioides. The sequence continues at coordinate 409,433 of CAWAGJ010000008.1, forward strand.
AGGTGCACGCCTGGGCCGACCCCTGGGACACCTGGGACCACGCCGCCGGGATCAAGGTGCCGGCCGGTCTCGACGTCGAGCTGATGTTCGCCGAGGCGCGGCTGCTGGTCGAGCGGCAGCTCGCGGAGACGGCCAGCTCCGCCACGCCGGCCGAGCGCAGCCTGCTCGAGGCGGCGCTCGAGGCGACCACCGACACCTCTCGTCCCGATGAGGCCCGCCTGGCTCAGCTGCAGGCCGCGGACCTCTGGGCGGTGCTCCACGCCCACCCGTTGCGTGAGCTGGTCACCGTCGAGGGCCCGTTCCGCGCCTTCGCCGACCGCTCCCGGGCCCTGTTCGGCAGCTGGTACGAGTTCTTCCCCCGTTCCGAGGGCGCGTACGTCGACGAGGTCACCGGCACGGTCGTCACCGGCACCTTCCGCACCGCCGCGGAGCGGCTCCCGGCGGTCGCGGAGATGGGCTTCGACATCCTCTACCTGCCCCCGATCCACCCGATCGGCGAGGTGAACCGCAAGGGGCCCAACAACACCCTGACCCCCGGACCGGACGACCCGGGCTCGCCCTGGGCCATCGGGTCCAAGGACGGTGGGCACGACGCCGTCCACCCCGACCTGGGCACCCTCGAGGACTTCGACGCCTTCGTGGCCCGCGCCCGGGAGCTCGACATCGAGGTCGCCCTCGACCTCGCCCTGCAGGCGGCGCCCGACCACCCCTGGGTGACCGAGCACCCCGAGTTCTTCACCACCCGCGCCGACGGCACCATCGCCTACGCCGAGAACCCGCCGAAGAAGTACCAGGACATCTACCCGGTCAACTTCGACAACGACCCCGCCGGCATCTGCCGCGAGGTGCTGCGCGTGGTGCGGCACTGGATGAGCCACGGCGTGCGGGTGTTCCGGGTCGACAACCCGCACACCAAGCCGCTGGCGTTCTGGGAGTGGCTGCTCAAGGAGATCCGCCGCACCGACCCTGACGTGCTGTTCCTCTCCGAGGCGTTCACCCGCCCGGCGATGATGCACGGCCTCGGCTCGGTCGGGTTCCACCAGAGCTACACCTACTTCACCTGGCGCACCGCCCGGTGGGAGATCGAGGCGTACCTCACCGAGGTCGCCACCGAGTCCGACCACCTGATGCGGCCCAACTTCTTCGTCAACACCCCCGACATCCTGCACTCCTACCTGCAGTACGGCGGTCCGCCCGCGTTCAAGATCCGCGCCGTGATCGCGGCGCTGGGCTCCCCCAGCTGGGGCGTGTACGCCGGTTACGAGCTGTTCGAGCACGTCGCCGTCCGCCCCGGCAGCGAGGAGTACCTGGACACCGAGAAGTTCCAGGTGCGCGTGCGCGACTGGGAGGGCGCCGCCGCCGAGGGGCGCACCCTCGCGCCGTACCTCACCCGGCTCAACCAGGTCCGGCGCGACCACCCCGCGCTGCAGCAGCTGCGCAACGTCGTCATCCACGGCAGCGACGACGAGCAGGTCCTGGTCTTCTCCAAGCAGGCCCGGCTCGACGACGGCACGACCGACACGGTCCTCGCGGTGGTCAACCTCGACCCCCACTCGACGCGCGAGACCACCGTCCACCTCGACCTCCCCGCGCTCGGCCTGGACTGGCACGACAACCTGACGGTGCGCGACGAGATCACCGGCGAGGAGTTCCACTGGGGCCAGCACAACTACGTACGGCTGGACCCGCACCACGAGCCCGCCCACGTCCTGACGCTGAGGAGCACCCCGTGACCAGTGCCGACCTGGCACCCGCAGAGCACGAGCACGACCCGGACCGCGTCGACCCGGAGCACGAGGAGAGCACCATCCCGGAGGGGACCAGCGGGGACACCAGCCCCGAGTGGTTCAAGACCGCGGTGTTCTACGAGGTGCTGGTCCGCTCGTTCCGCGACTCCAACGGTGACGGCGTCGGCGACTTCAAGGGTCTGATCGAGAAGCTGGACTACCTCGAGTGGCTCGGCGTCGACTGCATCTGGCTGCCACCGTTCATGACCTCGCCGCTGCGCGACGGGGGCTACGACGTCGCCGACTACCAGAACATCCTCCCCGAGTGCGGCACGGTCGACGACTTCCACCACCTCCTCGACGAGGCGCACGCCCGCGGCATCCGCGTGATCATCGACTTCGTCATGAACCACACCAGCGACCAGCACGCGTGGTTCCAGGCCAGCCGCTCGGACCCCGACGGCCCGTTCGGCGACTTCTACGTCTGGTCCGACACCGACGAGCTGTACCAGGACGCCCGGGTCATCTTCGTCGACACCGAGCCGTCGAACTGGACCTGGGACCCGGTCCGCCAGCAGTACTTCTGGCACCGGTTCTTCAGCCACCAGCCGGACCTGAACTTCGACAACCCGGCCGTGCACGACGCGATCATCGAGGCGCTGTCGTTCTGGTTCGACATGGGGCTGGACGGGTTCCGCCTCGACGCCGTCCCCTACCTCTACGAGCGTCCGGGCACCAACGGCGAGAACCTGCCCGAGACCCACGAGTTCCTGCGCAAGGTGCGCCGCTACGTCGACGCCGAGTACCCCGGTCGGGTCCTGCTGGCCGAGGCCAACCAGTGGCCGGCCGACGTCGTGGACTACTTCGGCGACCACGAGTCCGGCGGCGACGAGTGCCACATGTGCTTCCACTTCCCGGTGATGCCCCGCATCTTCATGGCGGTGCGCCGCGAGTCCCGGTTCCCGATCTCGGAGATCCTGGCCCAGACGCCGCCGATCCCGCACGGCTGCCAGTGGGGCATCTTCCTGCGCAACCACGACGAGCTGACCCTCGAGATGGTCACCGACGACGACCGCGACTACATGTGGAACGAGTACGCCAAGGACCCGCGGATGAAGGCCAACATCGGCATCCGCCGACGCCTGGCCCCGCTGCTGGACAACGACGTCAACCAGATCGAGCTGTTCACCGCGCTGCTGCTCTCCCTGCCGGGGTCCCCGGTGCTCTACTACGGCGACGAGATCGGGATGGGCGACAACATCTGGCTCGGCGACCGCGACGGGGTGCGCACCCCGATGCAGTGGACCCCGGACCGCAACGCCGGGTTCTCCCAGGCCACCCCGGGCAAGCTGGCCCTGCCGGCGGTCCAGGACCCGGTCTACGGCTACCAGAGCGTCAACGTCGAGGCCCAGCTGGAGAACACCTCCTCGCTGCTGCACTGGACCCGGCGCCTCATCCACGCCCGCCGCGGCCACCACGCCTTCGGGCTGGGCACCTTCGCCGACCTCGGCGGCTCGAACTCCACGGTGCTGTCCTACGTGCGCGAGCACCACACCGAGGAGGGCGGCGACGACATCGTGCTGTGCGTCAACAACCTCTCCCGCTTCCCGCAGCCCGTCGAGCTCGACCTGCGCCGCTTCGAGGGCATGGTGCCGGTGGAGATGCTCGGCGGCGTCCCCTTCCCCGCGATCGGTGAGCTGCCGTACCTGCTCACCCTGGGCGGCTACGGGTTCTACTGGTTCCGGCTCACCGCGCCGGAGACCCACGAGGAGGGACAGCTGCTGTGACTGCGTCCGCGATCCCCGCCCACCTCGACGCCGCGGCGTTCGAGACCTACCTCGGCCGGACCCGCTGGTTCGGGGGGAAGGGCCGCGCGCTGGAGGTCCGGGGCGTACGCCGCGTCGGCACCGTCCCCGGCGCGCTCGACGGCGGCCCGCGGGTGGTCCTGCACCTCGTGGACGTCGCCTACTCCGACGGGCCCGTCGGCGGCGAGGTGGAGACGTACCAGGTCCCGCTGAGCTGCTACACCCACCCCGAGCACCGCCTCGACCACGCCTTCATCGGCTGGTGGGAGGACCCCGACCACGGCTGGGTGCACGCCTACGACGCGCTGCACGACCGGGAGGCGATGGCCTGCTGGCTGCGCAGCTTCATCGCCAGCCGCACCGAGGAGGCCGTCGGGGACCCGGCGACCGGGCTCAGCTTCCACCGGCTGCCCGGTCACGAGCTGGACCCCGAGACCGCGGCGTCGCTGTTCACCGGCGAGCAGTCCAACAGCTCGGTGCGCTTCGGGGAGGACGCGGTGCTCAAGGTGTTCCGCAAGGTCACCCCCGGTGCGAACCCCGACATCGAGATCCACGCCGCGCTGACCCGGGCCGGCAGCGAGCAGGTCGCCGCGCTCTACGGGTGGGTCCAGCTCGACGACCCCGAGGGCACCGGGGAGCCGCTCCACCTCGCGATGCTCCAGGAGTTCCTGCGCACCGCCACCGACGGCTTCGACCTGGCGCTGGCCAGCGTGCGCAACCTCTTCGCCGAGGGCGACCTGCACGCCCACGAGGTCGGCGGCGACTTCGCCGGGGAGGCCACCCGGCTCGGCCAGGCCCTGGCAGTCGTGCACGAGGCGATGCGCGAGGGCTTCGAGACCGGCTCCACCGACGCCCGGGAGCTGGCCACGACGATGGCCGCGCGCCTGGACGACGCGCTCCCGGTCGTGCCGGAGCTGGCCGCCCACGAGGCCGCGCTGCGCGAGGTCTTCGCCGAGGTCGCCGGGCTCGGGGAGCTGGACGTGCAGCGCGTCCACGGCGACCTCCACCTCGGGCAGACCCTGCGCACGACCGAGGGCTGGAAGATCGTCGACTTCGAGGGCGAGCCGGCGAAGTCCCTCGCCGAACGCGTGCTGCCCGACTCCCGGTGGCGCGACGTCGCCGGCATGCTGCGCTCCTTCGACTACGCCCCGCACGTCGTCGAGCGCACCCGGGCGGAGACCGACCCGGAGGTCAGCGCCCAGCTGGCCGTCCGGGCCGACGAGTGGGCCCACCGCAACCGCAACCACTTCCTCACGGCGTACGCCGGCGGGGACCTGACCGAGAGCCAACGCGTGCTGCTGACGGCGTACACCGCCGACAAGGCCGTGTACGAGTGCGTCTACGAGACCCGCAACCGCCCCACCTGGGTCTCCATCCCGCTCGCCGCCGTGGCTCGGATCGGAGCACGATGAGCACCACCGCCTCCCCCGCACCCGTCCCCGTCGACCTGCTGGACCAGCTCGTCCTGGGCCGGCACGGCGACCCCCACTCGATCCTCGGGGCGCACCCGCACGACGGGGGCGTCACCGTCCGGGTCCTGCGCCCGCTCGCGACCTCGGTCGTGGTGCGCCACGACGGCACCGAGACCCCGCTGGACCACGAGCACGAAGGGGTCTGGGTCGGCGTGCTGCCGGTGGCCGAGGTGCCCGACTACCGGGTGGCGGTCACCTACGGCGACGACACCGTCGTGGTCGACGACCCGTACCGCTTCCTGCCCACGCTGGGCGAGATGGACCTGCACCTGGTCAACGAGGGCCGCCACGAGCAGCTGTGGACCGTCCTGGGCGCGCACGTGCACCACTACGACGTGCCCGGCGGCGCGGCGGTCAGCGGCACCTCGTTCGCGGTCTGGGCGCCCTCGGCCAAGGCCGTGCGCCTGCGTGGCGACTTCAACTCCTGGGACGGGCGCGAGCACCCGATGCGCCACCTCGGCACCTCGGGCGTCTGGGAGCTCTTCGTGCCCGGGCTCGGCACCGGCACGTCGTACAAGTTCCAGCTGCTCGGCCCCGACGACGAGTGGCGGGAGAAGGCCGACCCGATGGCCTCGGCGGCCGAGGTCGCGCCGCGCACGTCCTCGGTCGTCTTCGAGTCCACCCACACCTGGGGCGACCAGGAGTGGATGACCGCGCGCGCGGAGCGCCGCCCGGTCGTCGAGCCGATGGCCACCTACGAGATGCACCTCGGCTCGTGGAAGCGGCACCCCGACTCGACCTACTGGTCCTACGACCAGCTGGCCGACGACCTGGTGCCGTACCTCGCCGACCTCGGCTTCACCCACGTCGAGCTGATGCCGGTGATGCAGCACCCGTTCGGCGGGTCCTGGGGCTACCACGTCACGTCCTACTTCGCGCCGGACTCCCGGTACGGCGACCCCGACGGCTTCCGGCGCCTGGTCGACCGGCTGCACCAGGCCGGGATCGGCGTCATCCTCGACTGGGTGCCCGGTCACTTCGCGACCGACGAGTGGGCGCTGGCCCGCTTCGACGGCACCCCGCTCTACGAGGACCCGAACCCGCAGCGCGGGTGGCACCAGGAGTGGGGCTCCCACATCTTCAACTTCGGCCGCCGCGAGGTCCGCAACTTCCTCTACGCCAACGCCATCTACTGGCTCGAGGAGTTCCACGCCGACGGGCTGCGCGTCGACGGCGTCGCCTCGATGCTGTACCTCGACTACGGCCGCCAGGCCGGCGAGTGGACCCCCAACGTCGACGGCGGGCGGGAGAACCTCGAGGCCGTCCAGTTCCTGCAGGAGATGAACGCCACGGCCTACCGCCGGGTGCCCGGGATCGTGACCATCGCCGAGGAGTCGACCTCCTGGCCCGGCGTCACCGCGCCCACCTCCGAGGGCGGACTGGGCTTCGGCCTGAAGTGGAACATGGGCTGGATGCACGACACGCTCGACTACCTGGCCCGCGAGCCGGTGCACCGGTCCTACCACCACGGCGAGCTGACGTTCTCCATCGTCTACGCCTGGACCGAGAACTTCGTGCTGCCGCTCTCGCACGACGAGGTCGTGCACGGCAAGGGCTCGCTGCTGCGCAAGATGCCGGGCGACCGGTGGCAGCAGCTGGCCACCCTGCGTGCCTACTACGCGTTCATGTGGGCGCACCCGGGCAAGCAGCTGCTCTTCATGGGCCAGGAGTTCGGCCAGGAGGCCGAGTGGGCGGAGTCGCGCGAGCTCGACTGGTGGCTCCTGGAGCACCCCGAGCACCGCGGGCTGCACGGCCTGGTGCGGGACATGAACACCGTCTACCGGGAGTCCCCGGCGGCGTGGGTGCGCGACGACGACGGCTCCGGCTTCAGCTGGATCGACGCCAACGACGCCGGGCGCAGCGTGTACTCCTTCGTGCGGCGTGCGCCCGAGGACGAGACCGTGCCGGACCTGGTCTGCGTGACCAACTTCGCCGGAACCCCCCACGGCGACTTCCGGCTCGGGCTGCCCGCGGCCGGCACGTGGGAGGAGGTGCTGAACACCGACTCGGAGGCGTACTCCGGCTCCGGCGTGGGCAACCTCGGCTCGGTCACCGCCGTCGCGGGCGACCACCAGGGTCAGCCGGCGTACGCCGACATCACCGTGCCGCCGCTGGCGACGCTGTGGTTCCGGCACCGTCCGGAGCCCGCGACCCCTGCCGCGCCCGCCCCGGCCGCGACCAGCACCACCGGTCGCGTCCTAGGCTGAGCGGGTGGACCCCCGGCCCCGCCTGAGCACCGTCGAGGACGGCGTGGCACGTGTCTCGTGGGACGCCGGGCTCGCCGCCGACGACTGGCAGCGGGCGGTGGCCGCGGTGTCGGGCGAGGTGCGCACGGCCCTCGTCGACCACGACCGGGTCGAGGCGGTCGTGCCGGCCGACGACACCGCCGCGCACCGGGTCGCGACCTGGTCGGGCCTGCAGCGCGAGGGCGTACGCCGCGGCGTCGGGGGCGACCAGGTGGTCTACGCGCGCCTGGCCACCGACACCCCGGTGGAGGAGCCGGGCGGGTTCCGCGCGCTGCTGAACTCCTTCCTCCCCCGCAAGCGCGCCATCAGCCAGATGCTGATCCGCGACCACGCCGGCCGGGTGCTGCTGTGCCAGCTCACCTACAAGCGGGACTGGGACCTGCCCGGCGGGGTCGTCGAGGTCGGCGAGTCCCCGCAGGTCGCGGTGGCCCGCGAGGTGGAGGAGGAGCTCGCGCTCACCCTCGAGCCGGGCCGCCTGCTGCTGACCGACTGGCTGCCCGCCTGGAGCGGCTGGGACGACGCGCTGTGCCTGGTCTTCGACGGCGGCACGCACCCCGCGTCCCTGACCGACGAGATCGTCCGCGAGACCCGCGAGATCGCCTCGGCGCGGTTCTGCGACCTGGCCGAGGTGCGAGAGCGCTGCGCCGACTTCACCGCACGCCGGGTGGAGGCCGCGCTGGGGGCGCTGGACCAGCCGGGCGGTCGCTACACCGAGTCGGGCCGGCCCGGCGCCTGACCCCGCGCCTGACCCGGCGCCTGACCCGGCGCCTGACCCGGCCCGGGGTGCCTCGACGCGTCGTGAGCGTCATGTCGACGCGTCACGAGCGTCATCCGGGCCGGGTGGGAGCGTCATCTCGGCGGTGGGGTGCCCGGGCGGTGGGGGCCGTGGGGGCGGCGGGGCGAGCAGGTCGCGGGCGAGCATCGTGGCGCCGGCGACCGCGGCGGGCATCACCACCACCGCCCCCAGCGGCACCAGGAAGCAGGCCTGGGTGACGAGGCCGAACCCCCACACCGTCGTCCGCCGCCGGCGCAGCAGCTCACGGCGCGCGTGCCGGTCCAGCCCGCGGGCCTCGAGCGGCCGGGCCAGCAGCTCGGCCGCGAGCAGCCGGCCCCCGAGCGCGAGGCCGACGAGCAGCGCGGTCAGGGTGCCGACGACCGGGACCAGCCCGACGACGAGCAGCAGCAGGCCGACCAGGAGGCCCGAGGCGGCCAGCACCAGGCCGTCGCGCGCCGAGCGCCACCACGGCGGGCCATTGCCACCCGGGGCGTCGCCCAGCTGCTCCTCGACCGCGGCCCAGATCCGTTCGTAGAACGGGTCCCCCACCGCGAGGGTCAGGCCGGTGAACACGACGGTCGACAGCAGCACGGCGCCCACGACGACGACCACGGCCAGCAGCAGACGCACCAGCGGCTGCCAGGGGTCGGCCCAGTCGTCGGCGAACGGGGTGGCCCAGGCGGCGAGGTCGGTCACGCGCCACAGCAGCGCGGCCAGCGCCCCCAGCAGCACGAGCAGCACCAGCAGCGCCGGCACCACGCCCAGCAGCATCAGCCGCGGCCGGGTGCGCCACAGCGCGAGACCGCGCAGCAGGTACGCGGGCCCGCCCACCGGCGGCACCTCTCCCGCCGCCGGCCTCAGAAGAGCGCCGAGGCCAGCGCCTGACGGCCCTTCATCACCCGCGGGTCGGCGTTGCCGACGGCCGCGAAGAGGCCGACGAGGTGGTCGCGGGCGGCGTCGCGCTCGGCCCCGGCGCTGCGGCGCACGAGCTCGACGAGGCGGGCGAAGGCGTCCTCGACATGACCACCGGCGAGGTCCAGGTCCGCGACCAGGGTCTGCGCGGCGACGTCGTCGGGCGCGGCGGCCGCCGCGGCCCGGGCCTGGTTGAGGTCGACCCCGTCGGTGCGCTGGAGGATCCGGGCGCGGGCGAGGCCGGCGGCGGCCTCGGTGTCGGCCGGGTTGGCGTCGACCAGCTTCTGGTACTCCGCCACCGCGAGGGCGGCGTCACCGGCCATCAGGGCGTCCTCGGCCGGGGCGAAGCGCGGGTCGACCGCGTCGCCGTCCTCCTCGCCGACCAGGTCGGCCGGTGCGGCCCCGCCGGCGCGCGGCTGGTGGCGGCCGGTGATGCCCTGCGTGGTCAGCTGCTGGCCGAGCTGCTGGAGCAGCGTGCGCAGCTCCTCGAGGCCCAGCAGGCCCGGGATCGGCTGGGTGGCCGGGCGGCCCTCGAGGATCACCAGCAGCAGCGGCACCTGGGGGATCTGCATGGCCTGGGCGATCTGCGGCGAGGCGTCGATGTCGACCAGCCCGGCCAGGAAGCGGCCGTCGTAGTCGTCGACCGCGGCCGCGACGTCGTCGGCCATCGTCACGCTCTCCGGCGACTGGCTGGGGCTGTAGAACACCAGCAGCACCGGCGCGGTCATCGACGCCTCGACGGTGGCCTGGAAGCTCTCCTCGTCGACGTCGACGGCGTACGCCGACGCGCGCCCCCCGCCCGCCGGGGCGCCGCTCGCTCCAGCGCCACCTGCGGCACCGGCACCGGCGGGTGCGGTCGGCGCGGGGCGCTTGAGGGCGGAGAGGTCGATGGCCCCGGGACGGCTGAACGGCTGCTGCGTCATGCCCCCGATCCTAGGGAGTGCCGGTCCCGGCCCGGAGACGGGCACCGTCGCGTACCCCCACGCCGGCTGTAACGCTGTGTTACTTCATCTGATGCGGTGTCGTGACGCCGCACCAGAGGAAGTAACACAGCGTTACAGCGCGGGGTGGGGCTCAGAAGTCGCCGGCCGCGGCGCGGACCGGGCGGAGGAGCGCGGAGAGGTCGGCGAGGGCCCCGGCGTCGAGCGCCTCCAGCCCGAAGTCGCCCTCGACGAGCTCCGCCGTGGCCCGCTCCACCACCGCCCGACCCTCGTCGGTGATCTCCGCCAGCACCGCGCGCCGGTCCTCGGGGTGCGGGCGGCGCACCAGCAGCCCCGCGTCCTCGAGCCGGCGCACGATCGAGGTCACCGAGGTGGGGTGCACCTGCAGCCGCTCCCCCATCTTGCCCAGCGGCAGCGAGCCGCGGGAGGAGAAGACCAGCAGCACCAGCGCCTCGTACCGCGCGAAGGTCAGCCCGTGCGGGCGCAGCAGCGCGTCCAGCCTGCCCAGCACCAGCTGCTGGGCGCGCATCAACGAGGTGACCGCGTGCATGGCGGGCCGACCCTCCCAGCGCCGGTCCCACTGCCGCGCCGCCTCGTCGATCGGGTCGAAGGGCAGGTTCACCTCAGTTGACCGTCCGACCGCGCAGGCCCGAGCGCTGCACGACGCGCTGGATGGCCAGGTCGCGCGCGTCGGGGTCGCCGACGTAGCGGATGTCGCGCAGACCCTGCTCCTGGGCCGCGGACTCGAAGACGAAGTGTCCGAAGCCGAGCACCCGGCCGTGCAGGGGCTTGACGACGCTGATGTCGAGGATCCGCGCCAACGGCATCGTCGCGAGGTGCTGCGCGAGCACGCCGTGGACCCGGAAGACGCGCATGTTGGTGATGACGAACCGGTCCCGGGCGTGGCCCAGCGCGAGCCAGGCGGCGTGCAGCAGGACCAGCAGCGCGACCACCAGCACGATCCCGGCCAGGTCGATCAGCACGAACGGCACCGTCACGAGCAGGACCGCCGCGACGGCGGCCTCGACGCCGGGTCGGACGTAGGCCACCCAGTGCCGGCGGACCTCGTCGACGATCACCTCCCCCTCCTCGCGGAGCAGGTGCCGACCGATCCCGGGGTCGGTGACCGAGGTGAGCAGACCCACCGGGGCTACGCCACCTCGGCGAAGAAGTCCATCGCGGAGGTGAAGACCTGCTCGGTCAGCCCCCAGACCGCGCCGACGGCGCTGGAGGACGAGTCGGCCATCCCGCGCGGGTCGTTGAGCAGCCAGAAGCCGAGGAAGAGCACCAGCAGGACCAGCCCGAGCTTCTTCATCGCGCCATCCTCCACGTCGCGGCCCCCGGTGGGCACGGCTCGACGACCTTCCTAGCAGCCAGGGACCCGCGGGCGTGGGAGGCGCGCGTCAGGTCGCGACGGCGGGGCCCGCGGCGGCGGCCCAGGCGGCGAGCAGGTCGTCGGCCGCGGCGTACGGGTCCTGCCTCCCGGCCGCGACCCCGGCGGCGAGCCGGTCCAGGTCCTCCCCCGGTGCGCCCCGCCCGGACTCCGCCTCCCAGCGCTCGCGCAGCATGGTCAGGGCCAGCGCCTCGACCTCCTCGCGGGCCCGGCGCACCCGGCGTCGTACCGCCTGCCCGGTGCGCTCCGAGACCTCCCGGTGCTCGTCGAGCGCGGCGACGACCGCGTCGATCCCCTCGTCGCGGGAGGCGACGGTGGCCAGCACCGGCGGGCGCCAGCGGGCGGGGTCGCGGTCGGCGAGACCGAGGGCGGCCTCCAGGTCGCGGCGGACCCGGTCGGCGCCGTCGCGGTCGGCCTTGTTGACGACGTAGACGTCGCCCACCTCCAGGATGCCCGCCTTGGCGGCCTGCACCCCGTCGCCCATCCCCGGGGCCAGCAGCACCACCGTGGTGTCGGCGAGCCCGGCGACCTCGACCTCGCTCTGGCCCACCCCGACGGTCTCGACGAGCACGACGTCGCAGCCGGCGGCGTCGAGCACCCGCAGCGCCTGGGGCGTGCTCCAGGCCAGACCGCCCAGGTGACCCCGGGAGGCCATCGACCGGATGTAGACGCCCTCGTCGAGGGCGTGCTCGCCCATCCGCACCCGGTCACCCAGCAGGGCGCCGCCGGAGAACGGCGAGGACGGGTCGACCGCCAGGACCCCGACCCGTCGTCCCCCGGCACGGAGCCGGCCGACGAGCGCGTTGGTCGTCGTCGACTTGCCCACGCCCGGCGGGCCGGTCAGCCCGACGACGTGCGCGTGGCCGGTCAGCGGAGCCAGGGCGGCCATCACCTCACGCAGCAGGGGCGAGGCGTCCTCGACCAGCGACACCAGCCGCGCCACGCAGCGCTGGTCGCCCGTACGGGCGCCGGCGACCAGCCCGGCGACGTCGGGTGCGCGGCGACGGCCGGGACCGCCGCCGGACCCGGCCGGCTCAGGCAGCGGGCACCTTGACGATCAGGGCGTCGCCCTGGCCGCCACCGCCGCAGAGGGCGGCAGCGCCGGTGCCGCCACCGCGACGCTTGAGCTCGAGCGCGAGGTGCAGCACGAGCCGGGCCCCGGACATCCCGACGGGGTGTCCCAGCGCGATGGCGCCGCCGTTGACGTTCACCTTGTCCGGGTCGATCTCCAGCGCCCGCGCCGAGTCGATCCCGACGGCGGCGAAGGCCTCGTTGAACTCGACCAGGTCGAGGTCGGCGGGGCTGATGCCCTCCTTCGCGCAGGCCTTGGCGGTGGCGTTGGCCGGCTGCAGCTGCAGGGTGGAGTCGGGACCGGCGACCATGCCGTGGGCACCGATCTCGGCCAGCCACTCCAGGCCCAGCTCCTCGGCCTTGGCCTTGCTCATCACGACCACGGCGCAGGCGCCGTCGGAGATCTGCGAGGCGCTGCCGGCGGTGATCGTGCCGTCCTTGGCGAAGGCCGGGCGCAGGTTCCCCAGCGACTCCGCCGAGGTGTCGCCGCGCACGCCCTCGTCCTGGCTGACCACGACCGCGTCGCCCTTGCGCTGCGGGATCGAGACCGGCACGACCTCGTCGTCGAAGAGCCCGTTCTTCCAGGCCGCGGCGGCCTTCTGGTGCGAGGCCGCGGCGAACTCGTCCTGCTCCTCGCGGCTCAGCCGGGACCCGGCCGCGTTGCACTGCTCGGTGAGCGCGCCCATCGCCTGCTGGGTGGTCTGGTCGTAGAGCGCGTCGTAGGCCATCGAGTCGACCAGCGCGGTGTCGCCGTACTTGAAGCCCTCGCGGGACTTCGGCAGCAGGTGCGGGGAGGTCGTCATCGACTCCATGCCCCCGGCCACGATCACGTCGGCCTCGCCGGCGCGGATCATCTGGTCGGCGGTCGCGATCGCGTTCAACCCGGACAGGCACACCTTGTTGACCGTGATCGAGGGCATCGACAGCGGCAGGCCGGCGGCGATCCCGGCCGTACGGGCCGGGTTCTGGCCGGCCCCGGCCAGGATCACCTGGCCCATGATCAGGTAGTCGACCTGGTCGCCGGTGACGCCGGCCTTCTCCAGGGCGCCCTTGATGGCCACGCCGCCGAGGTCGGCCGCGGACTGGGTCTTCAGGCCGCCCAGCAGGCGACCGATCGGCGTGCGTGCGCCGGCGACGATGACGGATCCGGACATGGGGGCCTCCTGCGGTGGGCCCGCGTCGGAACGACGGGCCGGTGGTCGGTGGAGCGGGGTCGTCTCGATGCTACCCAGCGGTCACCGGCGACATCGAGGGCCGGCGGTCGCGGTCCGGTGAGGCGAGCGTCACACCGGGGCCGGGGCGTCCGGCCTTGCGGCACCCCGGGGCGCGTGCCTTGATGGGCGCCATGACCGCACCCGTCGAGCTCCCCCAGCACCTGTTCACCGCGATCGACCACGTCGGCATCGCCGTGGCCGACCTCGACGCGGCCAAGGAGTTCTACGCCACCACGTTCGGGATGCACACCGTGCACGAGGAGGTCAACGAGGAGCAGGGCGTGCGGGAGGCCATGGTGGCGGTCGGCGACTCCGACCAGCGCCTGCAGCTGCTCGCCCCGCTCTCCCCGACCTCGACGATCGCGAAGTTCCTCGACCGCAACGGCCCCGGCGTGCAGCAGGTCGCGTACCGCGTCGAGGACCTCGACGTCGTCAGCGAGGTGCTGCGCGACCGCGGCGTCCGGCTGCTCTACGACGCCCCGCGCCGCGGCACGTCGGACTCGCGGGTCAACTTCATCCACCCCAAGGACGCCGGCGGCATCCTGGTGGAGCTGGTGGAGCCGGCCCGGGGCTGACCCCCGCCCGCTCACCGCGGCGGCCCGCGGCGAACCACGGCGGGCGCGCCGGTCAGGTCACGGTCGGGCCCGGCCGCGCCGGACCAGCCAGGTCGCCAGCACCGCCAGCACCACCCACCACCCGACGACGTTCACGAGCGGGACCCACCACGGCTCGGTGGACGTGCTGCCGTCGGTGGCGTAGAGCGTGCCCTCGGTGAGGGGGAAGCGGGCCAGGGCGGCGTAGCCGTAGAGCGGCGTCCACCTCGCCACCTCCAGCATGACCCCCGAGAGGGGGACGAAGACGTTGCCGAGGAAGCCCAGCACCACCACCGAGCCCCCGGCACCCGCCACGGCCGCCTCGGAGCGGAAGGCCAGGCCGAAGCAGAGGCCGTACAGGGAGAACACCGCGGCGCCGAGGACCAGCACCACCGCGCTGACGACCCAGGTGGCCGCGGTGCCCTCGGCGCCGCTCAGCGCGCCGATCGTGTAGACCAGCGTGATCGGGACGCAGGCCACCAGGACCGCCAGGACCACCTTGACGGCGACGTGCGTCCGGTCCGCCAGCGGCGTGAGGCCGAGCTGGCGGCCCCACCCCTGGGACCGCTCGACCGCCGCGGCTCCCCCGATGCCGATCGTCGCGCTGACCGCGCCGTACGCCGCCATCGCGATCATCACGCTCATGGCCACGTTCCCGTTGCCGACGTCGAGGTCGGCGAAGTCCTGCGAGGCCCCGAAGACGACGAAGAAGAACGCCGGGAGGACGGCGGTGAAGAACATCGTCACGGGGTCGCGCAGGAGGCGGAGCAGCTCCAGGCGCAGCATCGTGGTCATCGGGCCTCCCCCGCCGGGTCCGGCGGGTCCGCCGGGTCCGCCGGGTCGGCGGTCAGCTGGAGGAAGGCGTCCTCCAGCGACCCACCGACCACCTCCAGGTCGTGGGCTCCGAGCTCGTTGAGCAGCGCGCGGGCCACGGCGTCGGAGTCACCCGTGCGGACGCGTACGCGGTGGTCGTCGGCACTCACCTCGCCGAGGCCGGCGAGACGACGACGGGCGGCCGCGGTGTCGGGGACCGCGGCGGACACGACACGGCCGAGGGCGCGTGCCCGCACCTCGTGGGTGGGGCCGTCGGCGACCACGCGTCCCCGCGCGACCAGCACGAGCCGCTCCGCGAAGGCATCTGCCTCCTCGAGGTGGTGCGTGGCGAAGACGACCGTCCGCCCCCGGCTGGCCTGCTCGTGCATCGCGCGCCAGAACGAGCGACGGGCCATCACGTCCATCCCGGCGGTGGGCTCGTCGAGGACGAGCAGCTCGGGGTCGGGCAGCAGCGCCAGGGCGAAGCGCAGCCGCTGCTGCTCCCCGCCGGAGCAGCGGCTGACCCGACGGCGGACCAGGTCGTGGAGGCCGGCGTGCTCGACCACCTCGGCCACGCGCCCGCGCGGGCACGGGTAGGTGGCGGCGACGTAGCGCAGGGTCTCCCCCACGGTCAGGTCGGCCAGCAGCCCGCCGGTCTGCAGGACCGCCGCCACCCGGCCCTGCCGCACCGCCTCGCGGGGCGGCAGGCCGAGCACCCGGGCCGTGCCCCCGGCGGGCCGGGTCAGGCCGAGCACGACGTCGAGGGCGGTGGTCTTGCCGGCGCCGTTGGGGCCGAGCAGCGCCACCACCTCGCCGACCTCCACCCGGAGGTCGAGGTGGTCGACGGCGACGACCTCGCCGGCGCGGGTCGCGAAGGTCTGCCGCAGCCCCCGCAGGTCGACGGCGGGTGCCGGGCCCGGCGGTGCGGTCATGGCGCCACCCTGCCGGTCCGGGGGCCGGACACCGGGAAGGACGCGCCTGCGAGCCCGCGCCCGACGGGACCGCGACCGGAGCCTCACGGGACCGACAGCCCCACGCGGTGGCCCCACGCGGTGGCCCACGCGGTGGCCTCAGGCGGTGACCCAGCGCAGGCGGACCCGCTGCCCGGGGCGCAGCTGCGCGGCGCGGTCGACGTCGGCGTCGACGACGACGGCCACCACCGGGTAGCCGCCGGTGACGGGGTGGTCGGCCAGGAACAGCACCGGCTCCCCGCCGGGCGGGACCTGCAGCGCACCGCGCCAGGTCCCCTCGCTGGGCAGCTGCTCGTCGTCGACGGGGACCAGCCCCGGCCCCGGCCCGGCCCGTCGGAGCCGCGCACCGACCCGGTTGCTGCGCCCGCCCACCTCCCACCACCCGGTGGTCAGGGGCGAGGGGTCGAGCACCCGGTCCTCGTGCGGCCCCAGGACGGCCCGCAGCACCACGTCCGGCCCGTCCGGCGACCGGGGCGGGGCCGCGTCCGTCGGGGGCACCGGGCCGCCGGGCTCCCCCACGGCGAGCAGGTCGCCCGGCGCGAGCGGTGCCCGGCCGAGGTCGGCGAGCACGTCGTGGCTGGCCGAGCCGAGCACGGCAGGGACCTCCAGACCGCCGCGCACCGCGAGGTAGGAGCGCAGGCCGGTCTCGGGCACCCCGAGCCGCAGGCGGGACCCCGCCGGCACCCGGGTCCGGGCGTGCGAGCCGACGGGGCGGTCGTCGAGCAGCACCGGCGCCGGAGCCCCGGTCACCGCGACGTCCACGGCGGCGAGCACCTCGACCTCGAGGCCCCCGAGCAGGACCTCGATCGCAGCGGCGCCCTCGGGGTTGCCGAGCAGCCGGTTCGCCAGGCGCAGCGCGCCCCGGTCGGCGGCCCCCGAGCGACCGACGCCCACCCCGGCGAGCCCGGGCCGGCCGAGGTCCTCGACCAGGGCCAGCGGACCGGTCGCCCGCACCCGCAGGGCCCTCATCGGCCACCGCCGCGACCGGCGTCGACGAAGCGGACCCGCACCCCGGGGCGGAGCAGGGCGGGCGGGTCCCGCTCGACGTCCCACAGCACGAGGTCGGTCCGACCGAGCAGCTGCCAGCCGCCGGGCGAGGCCGTCGGGTAGATCCCGGAGTACGCGCCGGCGAGGCCGACCGAGCCGGCCGGGACCCGGGTGCGCGGCTCGTCGCGGCGCGGCACGTGCAGCCGTTCGTCCTCGCCGAGCAGGTAGCCGAAGCCCGGCGCGAACCCCGCGAAGCCGACCCGCCAGGTCTGGCCGGTGTGCGCGGCGACGACCCCGTCCTCGGTGAGCCCGGTCAGCGAGGCGACCTCGGCGAGGTCCTCCCCGTCGTAGACGGTCGGCACCTCGACGAGACCGCCGTCGGCCGCGGTGCCGGTCCGGGGCTCGACCCGCTCGACCAGTCGTCGCAGGTCGAGGACGGGGACGCCGTCGCGAGCCACCACGAGGACGCTGCGCGCCGCGGGCACCGCCTGCTCCACCAGGCCGGCGTCGCCGGGCCCCTCCAGCAGCGCGGTGAGACCCTCCGCCCAGGCCACGACCTCCTCGGTGGAGCCCAGCTCGACGAGGACGGCGCGGTCGCCGTACGACCGGACCCTCATGCGAACGCCTGCACTCCCACGCCGGCCTCGGCGAGGGCGGCCCGGACCGCGCGCGCCATGGCCACGGCCCCCGGGCTGTCGCCGTGCAGGCAGACCGACTCCGCCTCCACGGTGACCACCGACCCGTCGACGGCCACCACCTCGCGCTCGCGCACCATCCGGACCACCCGGGCCGCCACCTCGTCGGGGTCCTCGAGCAGCGCCCCGGGCTGCGTGCGCGGCACCAGGGTGCCCTCGGGCGTGTAGCCGCGGTCGGCGAACGCCTCGCGCACCGTGCGCAGGCCGACCCGCTCGGCCTCGGCGAGCAGCAGCGAGCCCGGCAGGCCCAGCAGCGGCAGGGACCGGTCGTACGCCGCCACCGCCTCGACCACCGCACGGGCCTGCGCCGCGTGGTGCACGGTGGCGTGGTAGAGCGCGCCGTGCGGCTTGACGTAGGCCACCCGGGTGCCGGCCACGCGGGCCAGCGCCTCGAGCGCACCGACCTGGTAGACGACCTCGGCGGTCAGCTCGGCGGGCTCGACGTCGAGGAAGCGGCGCCCGAAGCCGGCCAGGTCCCGGTAGCCCACCTGCGCCCCCACCACGACGCCCCGGGCCGCGGCGACCTCGCAGCAGCGGCGCAGGGTGACGGGGTCCCCGGCGTGGAACCCGCAGGCGACGTTCGCGCTGCTGACCAGGGCGAGCACGGCCTCGTCGTCGCCCAGGACCCACCGCCCGAAGCCCTCGCCCACGTCGGCGTTCAGGTCGACGCGGACCGCCTCCCCCGCGCCGCTCACAGGTCCCCCAGGGCCAGCAGGGCCTGGTAGCCGAGGTAGAGGGTCAGCAGCCAGGCCAGGACGCCGACGGCCAGCAGCCAGCGCGGGTAGCGGTAGCCCTGCAGCAGGTCCCGGCGGCGCCAGGCCACGTACAGCAGGACGCCGAAGCCGAGCGGCAGGATCAGCCCGTTGAAGGTGCCCGCGAAGACCAGCAGGGTCGTCGGCGCCTGCTCGACGGCCAGGAACACGCCCGCACTGAGCACGATGAAGGCCACCGTCATCGCGGAGCGGCGCCGTTCCGAGGTGCGCTCGGAGGTGAGGAAGGAGACCGAGGTGTAGGCCGCACCGATGACCGACGTCAGCGCCGCGGCCCACAGCACCACCCCGAAGACCCGCAGGCCGGCCTCCCCCGCCGCGGCCTGGAAGGCGGACCCGGCGGGGTCGTCGGTCGAGAGCTCCGCGCCGCTCGCGACCACGCCGAGGATGGCCAGGAAGAGCAGCACCCGCATCACGCCGGTGACCAGGATGCTGACCACCGAGCTGCGCGCCACGGCCCCGGCGTGCTCGGGGCCCGTACGCCCCGAGGCGAGCAGCCGGTGGGCGCCGGCGTAGGTGATGTAGCCGCCGACGGTGCCGCCGATGATCGTGGTCACCGCCACGACGTCGAAGGTGTCCGGGGCGACGGTCTGGCGCAGCACCTCACCGACCGGTGGCGCGGAGGTGACCGCGACGGCGCCGGTGGCCACGATCATCAGCAGTCCCAGCCCCACCACGACGCGGTCCAGGGCCACCCCCGCGCGGTGCGACAGGAAGATCGCGACCGCGAGCGCCGCGGACAGCGCCCCGCCCACCCGCGGCTCGAGGCCGAGCATGGCCTGCGTGCCGAGCCCGCTGCCCGCCACGTTGCCGATGTTGAAGACCAGGCCCCCGGAGACCACCAGCAGGGCCAGCACCCACCCGACGCCCGGCAGCACGTCGTTCCCGAGCTCCTGGGCACGCCTCCCGCTGACCCCGATCACCCGCCACACGTTCATCTGGACCGCGACGTCGACCAGCAGCGAGATCGCGATCGCGCAGGCGAACGCCGCGCCGAGGGCGACCGTGTAGGTCGCGGTCTGGGTGATGAACCCGGGCCCGACCGCGGACGTCGCCATCAGGAACACCGCACCGAGCAGGGCGGTGCGAGCCGGCCGGGCCGTCGTCGTCGACGTCGTGGCGGGGGTGCTGTCCATCGGCCCAGCGTAGGGACCCGGCAGGCCCGCGGCGACGTCCCGACCGACGTGCCGCCAACCTGCCGGGGCCAGGATCGGAGCGGGCCGGGTCCGTGAGACGTACCGCACATCGGGTGCCGCCGACAGGTTACTCGTGGGTATCTTCGCCCCGACCCACCCGCCCTGCCAAGGAGACGCCGTGCAGAACATCCTCGACGCGATCGCCGCCGGTGACACCGCCAGCGCCGACTTCGCCAGCCTGACCATGCCCGAGTCCTACCGGGGCGTCACCGTCCACAAGGACGAGGTGGACATGTTCGAGGGCCTCACGGCGAAGGAGAAGGACCCTCGGCGCTCGCTCCACCTCGACGACGTGCCGCTGCCCGAGCTCGGTCCCGGCGAGGCGCTGGTGGCGGTGATGGCCTCGGCGATCAACTACAACACCGTGTGGACCTCGATCTTCGAGCCCGTCTCGACCTTCGGCTTCCTGGAGCGGTACGGCCGGCTCTCCCCCCTCTCGAAGCGTCACGACCTGCCGTACCACGTGGTCGGCTCCGACCTGTCCGGCGTCGTGCTGGCCGTCGGCCCCGGCGTGCACCTGTGGAAGCCGGGTCGCGAGGTCGTCGCGCACTGCCTCTCGGTCGAGCTGGAGTCCCCCGACGGCCACAACGACACGATGCTCGACCCCGAGCAGCGGATCTGGGGCTTCGAGACCAACTTCGGCGGGCTCGCCGAGGTGGCCCTGGTCAAGGCCAACCAGCTGATGCCCAAGCCCGCCCACCTGACCTGGGAGGAGGCCGCCTCCCCCGGCCTGGTGAACTCGACCGCCTACCGGCAGCTGGTCTCGCGCAACGGCGGCGACATGAAGCAGGGCGACAACGTCCTGATCTGGGGCGCCTCGGGCGGCCTGGGCGGGTTCGCCACGCAGTACGCCCTCAACGGCGGGGCGACCCCGGTCTGCGTGGTGTCCAGCCCGGAGAAGGCCGCCATCTGCCGCAGCATGGGAGCCGAGCTGGTCATCGACCGCTCCGAGGAGGGCTTCACGTTCTGGAAGGACCCCCACACCCAGGACCCGCGGGAGTGGAAGCGCCTGGGCGCCAAGATCCGCGAGCTGACCGGTGGCGAGGACATCGACATCGTCTTCGAGCACCCCGGACGCGAGACCTTCGGCGCCAGCGTCTACGTCACCCGCAAGGGCGGCACCATCACCACCTGCGCCTCGACCTCGGGCTACATGCACGAGTACGACAACCGCTACCTGTGGATGAACCTGAAGCGGATCATCTCGAGCCACTTCGCCAACTACCGCGAGTCCTACGAGGCCAACCGGCTGATCGCGAAGGGGATGATCCACCCCACGCTCTCGCGCACCTACGCGCTGGAGGACGTCGGCCAGGCCGCCCTCGACGTGCACCACAACCTGCACCAGGGCAAGGTCGGCGTGCTCTGCCTGGCCCCCGAGGAGGGCCTCGGCGTGCGTGACCACGAGCTGCGCGCGCAGCACCTCGAGGCGATCAACCGGTTCCGCGGGGTCTAGCGGGGTACGGGGAGGGCCCCGGTCCGCCTGGCAAGACGGTGCCGGCCGGGTCCGCGGCGGTCGCCGGCCCGTCCCGGCCGACGTCCTCGCAGGTCGGGACGACCGGGCGCGCCCGGGCCCGGTCGGTGTGACCTTTCCCCCGGGCGTGTCGCGGGCCGTCCGGGCTGCGCGGTCAGGTCCGATCCAGCATCATGGGTCTCACGGGCGGGCCGGCCCGTGCCACGACGCTGATCTAGAGGTGCTGCCACATGAGCGACCAGGGACTGTCCATCTTCGACCAGGAGCCCGACCTCGACCAGGGCACCACGGAGGGTCGCGGAAACCCCGGCAGCTCCTCCGACGCCGAGTCGACGCAGCGGATCCCGGCGGTCCGGACCCCTCGACCTCCCGCCGGGCCCACCTCCGACCCGACGCCCACCCCGGCCTCGGCGGGCTCCGCGCAGCCGGCCGCACCCGCTGCCGCCGCCCCGCGCACCGGTGCGCCCGCGGGGCGCGCCGTCGCGCCGCCCCGGCCGACCTTCCCGGCCGTGCGCCGCGGTGGTTACGACAAGAACGAGGTCGACCTGCAGGTCGGTCGGCTCGTCACCGAGCACACCAAGGCCGTCGGGGAGCTGGCCCAGGCCGAGAGGCGGGTCGGCTCGCTGCAGGCCGAGCTCGAGGCCGCCCGCGAGGAGCTCGCCGAGCAGCGCGCCCCGTCGTACTCCGGCCTCGGCGGTCGGGCCAGCGCCCTGCTCCGCCTGGCCGAGGAGGAGGCCGACGACATCCGCGAGCAGGCCCTCAAGGACGCCCAGGACATCCGCGAGCAGGCCGCGCGCAACGGCGAGGCGATCCGGGCCGAGGCCGCCCGCGAGGCCGAGGACATGCGGAGCGTGCAGCTCACCGAGCTCGACGAGACCCGGTCCCGGATGACCGCCGACGTCGAGCAGGAGCGCAGCCTGGCCCGCGCCGAGGCCGCCGACCTGGTGGCCGCCGCGAAGCGGGAGGCCGACCAGGTGCGTCTGGCCGCCCGGCAGGAGGCCGGGGAGCTGCGCACCGCCGCGACCCGCGAGGCCGAGCAGGCCCGGGCCGGCGCCGACCGCGAGGTCCAGGAGGCCCGCCGCTCGCTGGCGGTCGAGAAGGAGCGCCTGGCCCGCGAGGCGACCGACCACCACAACAGCGCGACCAGCGAGACCCGTCGGCTGGTCGAGGAGGCCGAGCAGCGCGCCAACACCGCCGAGGAGCGCGCCACGCAGGTCACCCGTCAGACCACCGAGCACCGCGCCGCCTCCCAGAAGGAGGCCGAGGCGTTGCTCAACCGGGCCCGGCGCGAGGCCGAGCAGGTCGTGGCCGCGGCCCGCAGCCAGGCCGACACCGTGCGTGCCGCCGGTGACGCCGACCTGGAGCGACAGGTCGAGACGCTGAAGATGGAGGTCGGCCGGCTCAGCAAGCGCCGCGACGCCATCACCGCCCAGCTGGCCTCGCTGCGCGACGTGATCTCCGGCTTCTCCGACGACGACGAGCCCGCGGCCGCCGAGCCGGCCCGTCCTGCCGAGCCGGCGCCCGGAAGCAAGACGGGCGCGTGACCCAGGACCCGCCCGCCGCGTCCCGCGCGGGCGCCGCGGGCGGGTCCCCCGTCCCTCCGCACGCCCCGGTGGCGTCCCCCGCGGAGCGGGTCGAGGCCTCCGCCGAGCGGTTCGAGGGCTCGGCGAACCGCGCCGAGCAGGCCGCGGACCACGTCACCGACCTCGTCGACGGCCTCACCCAGGCCGCGCGGGCCGCGCACCTCGGCGAGCCCGGCCGCCCCTTCGAACGGCACTCCCCGTTCTACCTCGGCCTGGTCGGCGGACTGGGCCTGCTCGCCGCCCTGCTCCTCGGGTTCGCCCTCTACAGCATCCAGTCGGTGCTGGTGCTGATCGTCGTCTCGCTGTTCCTCGCGGCGGGCCTGAACCCCATGGTGGAGTGGCTGGAGCGGCGCACCGTGCGCCGGGGCGCCGCGGTCCTGGTCGTGACCGTCGGCGTGGTCGGCGTCCTGACCCTGTTCGTGCTGGCCATCGTGCCGGTCATCACCGACCAGGTCGTCGCCATCACCACCAACGCCCCGGAGTGGCTCGAGCAGCTCCAGGGCAACCCCCGCATCCAGGCGATGGACGAGGAGTACGACGTCCTCGGCAACGTCCAGGACTACATCGCCGACGGCGAGTTCATCGGCCCGGTCTTCGGGGGCGTGCTGGGGTTCGGGCTGCGGGTGCTCAGCTCGCTGTTCAACGTCTTCATCGTCCTGGTCCTGACGCTGTACTTCCTGGCGTCCCTGCACCGCACCAAGCGGGCGCTCTACGACCTGGTGCCCGCCTCGCGACGCGACCGCTTCAGCCGGCTGGGCGACCGGATGGTGGCCGACATCGGCGGCTACGTCGGGGGCGCGTTCGTCGTCGCGGTGACCGCCGGCGTGGTGTCGCTGGTGTTCCTGCTGGTCGTCGGTCTCGGGGAGTACGCCGTCGCGCTGGCGTTCGTGGTCGCCCTGCTCGACGTCATCCCGATGATCGGCGCCACGCTGGGTGCCGTGGTGGTCAGCGCGATCGGCTTCGCCACCGACGTGCGCACCGGCGTGGCCTGCGTGGTGTTCTTCCTGGTCTACCAGCAGATCGAGAACTACATCGTGTACCCGCGCGTGATGTCGCGCTCGGTGGACATCCCCGGGGCGGTGGCCGTGATCGCCGCCCTGGTCGGGGCGACGCTGCTGGGGGTGGTCGGCGCGCTGCTGGCGATCCCGGTCGCCGCCGCGGTGATGCTGGTCCTGCGCGAGGTCGTCCAGCCCCGCCAGGACGGCCGCTGACCGCCGGGACGACGCTCCCGCACCGCCGAGACGACGCTCCCGCACCGCCGAGGTGACGCTCCCGCACCGCCGAGGTGACGGTCGCGACCGGCCCAGGTGACGGTCGCGGCGCGTCCTGCTCCGGTCAGGCCGGCGTCGGCTCCGGGCGGTCCACCACGGCCGCGATCCCCCGCTCGCCGAGCTTGACCACCACCACGCCGGCCAGGACGAGGACGCCGCCGGCGAGCTGGAGCGCGCCGGGCAGCTCGTCGAGCAGCAACCAGGCGAACACGACCGCGGCCAGCACCTCCGTCAGGCCCACGAACGAGGCGAGCCGGGACCCGAGCCGGCGGCTGGCCTCGATGCCGGTGACGTAGGCGACCGCGGCGCTGAAGACGCCGAGCACCAGCAGCGGGACCCACCAGGAGACCGCCCGGCCGTCGTAGACCGCGTCCGCGGTCGTGCCCGTCATCGGCAGCAGGCCGACCAGACCCAGCACGCCCAGCAGCACCCCGCCGACGACGAGGCCGCCCGCGGCCAGGCTCAACGGGGGCAGGCCGTTGTCGTGGGAGCCCGAGATCACGAAGTAGGCCGCGAGGCCGACCATCGCCCCCAACCCCCAGAGCACGCCGACCAGGCTCACGTCGGCGCCCGACAGGACGTCCAGGACGAGGACCAGGCCGAGGCCCGCGACGACGGCGCCGAGGAGGGTCAGCCGCGAGGGCCGCTGGCCGTGGCGCAGCCACATCCAGACCACCACGGCCGCCGGGCCGGTGTACTCGATCATCAGGGCCGGGCCCACCTGCAGGTACTGGATGGCCGAGAAGTAGCAGAACTGGGCACCGGCGACGCCGAGCACGCCGTAGGCGATGACGGTGCCGGCGCTGCGGCGCAGCAGGTGCCAGCGGCCGTGCAGCGCGCGCAGCCCGAGCGGGAGCACCAGCGCGGCGCCGAGACCGACCCGCACCAGGGTCACCGCGCCCGAGCTCCACCCGGCGTCCAGCAGCCCACGACCCACGGCGCCGGAGAGGCCGAAGGCCAGCGCCGAGACCAGGGCGATCATCAGCCCGCTCGAGGTGCGGGAGCCGCGCACCCCCGGTGCTGCGTCATGAGTCATCGTCGTCATGGGACATGACGCTACGGTCGCGTGCGGTAACCTGTCAACATGGTCTTCGCCCATGACACTGAGGTGGCCCTCCACGCGGCGGTGCTGCTGGCCAACACCGCGCTGGAGCCTGACTCCCTGGAGACCGTCGCCGACCTCACCGCCCTCTACGACGACCTGGGCTACAGCGGCCGTCACGACGCCGACCTGGCCGAGCTGGCCGAGGTGCGCGCGCTGCGGCCCCGGTTGCGCGCGCTGCTGGTCGCCGAGCGCGACGAGGCCGTCCTGCTGGTCAACGCGATGCTCGCCGAGACGCGGGCGCTGCCCCAGCTGGTGCGTCACGAGGGCTACGACTGGCACCTGCACTGCGTCGACTCCGACACCCACCTGGTCACCCGGATCCTCGCCGAGACGGCCATGGCCATGGTCGACGTGGTCCGCGCCGAGGAGATGAGCCGGCTCGGCGTCTGCGCCGACAGCACCTGCCAGGGGGTCGTCCTCGACCTCTCCCGCAACCGGTCGCGCCGCTTCTGCTCGACGGCCTGCGGCAACCGCAACGCCGTGGCGGCCTACCGGGCCCGCCGCTCGGCCGACGACCCGACCGACGACCCGGCCGACGACCCGACCGACGACCCGGCCGACGACTGACCCGGCTCAGCAGAACCGGCGTACGCCTCCCGGCGTGACGCCGCGGTCGCGCAGCACCACCGGGACCTGCTCCCCCACCTCGCGACAGGTGCGGCGGAAGTCGTCCCGGCGGTACTCCACCGCCAGCACCGCCGTGCCGAAGTCGTCGGTGTAGGCGCCGCACTCGTCGTAGCGGCCGCACTCCTCGGCCACGACCAGGTCGAAGCCGAGACCGGTGCCGTCGTAGCCGGCGAGGTTCTTCTGCGCCACGGCCAGGCCGGCGTCGTGCCCGCGGTCCACCAGCAACCGGGCGTACGCCAGCGCGTCGCCGCGGTCCAGCAGCCCGTGGCTGCGGGTGTAGGAGTCGAGGTTGTCCAGCTCGACGGCGTCGAAGCCGTCGGCCGCGCAACCGGCGACCCAGTCCCCGACCACCTGGGCCAGGCGCTGGCGCTTGGCCGGGGTACGCAGGTCGAGCAGCCACTCCCCCCATGCTCCGTCCACGACCGGGACGCCGTCGTCCTTCAGCACCAGCCCCCACCGCTGGCGCCAGGACCGCTTCGCGCCGGGCTGGGTCTGGAAGGCGTTGACGTAGCAGACGTCGTAGCCGCCCGCGGGGGCAGCGGTGCGATCGCGCACCACCGTCCCGACCCGGTCCGGGACGTCCCGCACCCCGCCGAGCTGGTAGTCCAGGTCGGCGACCGGGTCCGGCAGCGGCACCGTGGCGGCACCCGCCGGACCTGCCAGCCCGGCGAGCAGCGCGACCGCGGCCAGCAGACCCGTCAGCACGACGCCCCGGCTAGAAGCCGAAGTCCCCGAAGTCGAACCCGCCGCCGTCGCCACCGCCGACGTCCCCGCCGCCGTCGCCACCGCCGACGTCGCCGCCGTAGTCCCCGCCGTAGTCCCCGCCGAAGCCGCCGAAGGCGCCACCGAAGAGCATCCCGGCGAACATGAAGTTCATCGCGCCCATCCCGAAGTACCCGGCGGCGTAGGGCTGGAACGCGCCGCCGGCCTCGTAGTAGGGGCGGCGCTCGGTGCCGACGAGCACCTTGCGGGAGTCGGGCTCCGCCCCGGCCTCGACGCGCTCGGCGTCCAGGGCGCAGGCCGGGACGTCGCGCGGCGCACCACCGGCGGGCGCCCAGAGGACGTCGCGGTCCGAGGGGCCGTGGCGCGGGTCGAAGAAGCAGGGCTGGCGGCGGGTCGGCAGCGCGCGCCCCTCCACCCGGGCCCGTACGCACGCCATCGCGTAGCGGCCGTCCTCCAGGATCTCGGTGACGTGCTTGACCTGGTCGGGCTCGGTGATCCGGTCGGCCGCGCTCTTGGCGGCCTCGTAGGCGTCGAGCGCGCGCTGGTAGTCGGCGTTGGCGCCCGGGTCGAGGTCGCGACCGGTCATGTCGAGGTCGAGGTCCTGCAGCTCGGTGCCCAGCGCGGTGACGTCCTCGTCGACCAGCTTGCGGACCGGCTCGAGCTCGGTCTGCTTGCGCTCCAGCTCCCGGACCTTGGCCTTGTTGGAGGAGCGCACCACGAGGGCGACGGCACCGGCGAGCAGCAGCAGGATCAGCACGAGCTCCATGTGCCTATCGTACGGACCCGCGCCACGCGCACGGCGCGTCCGCGCCCGGCCGCCCCCCGGGGGCGCCGCTCAGCGCGGCGAGTAGTCGCGGAACCCGCGCTGGGTCTTGCGGCCGAGGTAGCCGGCGGTCACCAGCTGCTCGAGCAGCGGGGCGGGGGCGAACCCGGGCTCGCGGAACTCCAGGTAGAGCTCGCGCTGGATGGCCAGCGAGACGTCGTTGCCGACGACGTCGAGCAGCTCGAACGGCCCCATCGGCAGGGCGCAGCCCTGCTTCATCGCGGTGTCGATGTCGTCGGCGGAGGCGTAGTGCGCCTCGAGCATCCGCACGGCGTCGTTGAGGTAGGGGAACAGCAGCGCGTTGACGACGAACCCCGCACGGTCGCCGCAGGACACCGCCACCTTGCCCAGCCTGCCGACCAGCGCCTGGGTGGTCTCGGTGACGTCGGGCGAGGTGGCCACGGTCGAGACGACCTCGACCAGCCTCATCACCGCGGCCGGGTTGAAGAAGTGCATGCCGACGACGTCCTGGGGGCGCGTGGTGGCGCGGGCGCAGGCGATGACGGGCAGCGACGACGTCGTGGTGGCCAGGATCGCGCCCTGCTTGCAGATCTCGTCGAGGTTCTCGAAGAGCGTGGTCTTCACCGCGAGGTCCTCCGCGATCGCCTCGACCACGAGGTCGACCTGGCCGAGGTCGTCGAGCGAGGTCGTGCCGCGGAGCCGGCCCAGCACCTCGACCTTGACCGACTCCTCGACCTTGCCGCGCTGGACCGCCTTGTCCAGCGACCGCTCGACCCCGGCGCGCACGGCGTCGACCTTCGCGGCGGAGCGGCCGACGTAGACCACGTCGTACCCGCCCCTGGCGAAGACCTCGACGATCCCGGTGGCCATCGTGCCGGTGCCGACCACGCCGACGGTACGCACGTGGTGACGCAGCTCGGGCAGGTCCTCGGCAGCCGGGGTCATGTCGTCGCGGACCGTCCTCGGGCTGTCCGGAGCCTCGTAGGTGTAGAACCCGCGACCGCTCTTGCGGCCCAGCATCCCGGCCATCACCATCTGCTTGAGGATCGGCGTGGGCGCGTGGAGCCGGTCGCGGCCCTGGCGGTACATCGTCTCCAGGATCTCGTACGTCGTGTCGAGGCCGATCAGGTCGACCAGCGCCAACGGACCCATCGGGTAGCCGCAGCCGAAGCGCATCGCGGCGTCGATGTCCTCGCGGGAGGCGTACCGCTGCTCGAACATCGACACCGCGTGGTTGAGGTAGCCGAAGAGCAGGGTGTTGGCGATGAAGCCGGCCTTGTCGCCGCACACGACGGGGTTCTTGCCCAGGGAGCGGACCAGGGCGGTGACGTCCTCGAGCACGGCCGGCTCGGTGACCACCGTGCGCACCACCTCGACCAGGCCCTGGACCGGCGCGGGGTTGAAGAAGTGGATGCCGATGACCCGGCCGGGGTGGGCGTTCGAGGTCGAGATCTCGGTCACCGACAGCGAGGAGGTGTTGGTGGCCAGCACGGCGCCTGGCGCGACGACCTGCTCCAGCGCGCGGAAGATGCCCTTCTTCACCTCGAGCGACTCCACCACGGCCTCGACCACCAGGTCGGCCCCGGCCAGGTCGGCGATGTCGGTGGCGTAGCGGACCCGGCCCAGGAGCTCGGCCTGCTCGTCCTCGCCCAGCTTGCCCCGGCTGACCGCGCGCCCGGTGGAGTGCTCGAGGTGCTGCCGCCCCCGGTCCACCCCCTCGGCGTCCACGTCGACGCCGATCACGTCGAAGCCGTGCCGGGCGAACACCTCGACGATCCCGGCGCCCATCGTGCCCAGGCCGATCACGCCCACGGTGCGGAACGTGCGGCCGGGGGCCGAGGGGTCCTGGGACGGATCGGCGGAGGTGGTCGCGGTCACAGGGGCGCTGGTCATGCCGGGCATCGTGCCATGCGCACCCGTGCCCGGCGCCGGGCTGCTACGTGAGGTGCCTCACTCGTCGCCCACGATCGGCAGGGTCGAGGCCGGGTTGGTCCGCTCGTCCTTCGGGACCGGTGCGATCTCCCCGGACCGCAGCCCGTCGAGGAACCCACGCATCTCGCGCCGGACCACCGGCAGCAGCAGGTAGCAGGCCAGCAGGTTGAAGATCGCGCAGACGAAGAGCATCGCGTCGGCGAAGTCGACGACCGAGCCGAAGGAGATGACGGTGCCGATCACGGTGAAGAGGCAGAAGACGATCTTGAAGCCCAGCTCCTTGGCCGGGCTCCGCCCGACCAGGGACGTCCAGGCCTTCATCGTGTAGTAGCTCCACGTGATCAGGGTGGAGAACGCGAACAGCGCCACGGCCACGGCCAGCACCACCGGGAACTGCGGCAGGAAGGACTCGAAGGCGTCCGAGGTGACCAGGACGCCGTCCGGGGTGGGGCCGCCACCGGAGACGATCTCGCGCTGCTCGGAGTAGTACGCGGTGTCGGCGATGACGATGGTCAGCGCGGTCATCGTGCAGATCACCACGGTGTCGATGAAGGGCTCGAGCAGCGCGACGAAGCCCTCGCTGACCGGGTGGCGGGTCTTGACCGCGGAGTGCGCGATCGGGGCGGAGCCGACGCCGGCCTCGTTGGAGAAGGCGGCGCGCTGGAAGCCGATGATCAGCACCCCGACCGCGCCCCCGGCCACGCCCTGCGGGTTGAACGCGCCGCTGATGATGGTGCCGAAGGCGGGACCGATGTTGCCGATGTTGCCGAGGATGACCAGCGCGCACGCCCCCAGGTAGATCAGGGCCATCACGGGGACCAGGCCCGAGGTGACCCGCCCGATGGACTGCACGCCGCCCAGGATCACCGCCCCGACCAGGAGCGCCATCACGATGCCGAAGATCAGCGCCGAGCCGTCCGAGCCGAGGAAGCCGTCGGCGCCGCCGGTGACCTCCTGGGCCTGCGCGAAGGTCTGGTTGGCCTGGAACATGTTGCCGCCCACGGCCCCGAAGAGCAGGAGGGCGACGGCGAAGATCGCGGTGAACGACTTCGCGACGACCGGGCCGAACCGCTCGAAGGCGATCGGGAGGTAGCGGAAGGGTCCGCCGGTCACCGATCCGTCGGCGTGCACCTCGCGGTACTTCACGCCCAGCGTGCACTCGACGAACTTGGTGCACATGCCCAGCAGGCCGGCCAGGATCATCCAGAACGTCGCACCGGGGCCACCGAGGGTGACCGCGGCGCCGACGCCGGCGATGTTGCCGAGCCCGACCGTGCCGGAGACCGCGGAGGACAGCGCCTGGAAGTGCGTGATCTCGCCGGGGTCGGTGTGCCGCGAGTACTTGCCCCGGATCAGGGCCAGCGACAGGCCGAGCTTGCGGAACTGGATGCCGCGGAAGTAGATGGTGAACACCGCCGCGGCCACGACCAGCCACATCACGATCAGCGGGAAGGACGTCCCGCCGATCGGGACGGCGTAGAAGACCACCGACCCCACCGCGGAGGCGACCGGGTCGAACCCGGAGTTGATCGCGGACTCGATGTCGGCGAGCCAACCGGTGCTGGTCGCTTCCGCCATCGGCGTCAGGAGTGGGGTCATGTGGCCGAACTCAACACCCCCACCCGCCCGTGAGGCAAGGGTTTGCGCGAGTCGGCTCCGCGCAGCGCCCCGGACCGGCGCGTGCCGTAGATTGCCGCCCCGTGAGACTCGTCGTCGCGACCTGCCAGGTGGACTACGCCGGACGGCTGACCGCGCACCTGCCGCCGGCCACCCGCGTGCTGATGATCAAGGCCGACGGGTCGGTGCTCGTCCACGCCGACGGCGGGTCGTACAAGCCGCTGAACTGGATGTCCCCGCCGTGCACGCTGCGCGAGCAGACGACCGACGACGGCACGCTGGAGTGGGTGGTGAGCAGCCCCAAGACCGACGACACGCTGCGGATCCTGCTCACCGAGGTCCTCCACGACTCCACCCACGACCTGGGAGTCGACCCGGGCCTGGTCAAGGACGGGGTGGAGAAGCACCTCCAGGCCCTGCTGGCCGAGCACCCGACGACGCTCGACGACGGCCTGACGCTGGTACGCCGGGAGTTCCCGACGGCGATCGGGCCGGTGGACCTGATGTGCCGCGACGCCGGCGGTGCGTCGGTCGCGGTGGAGATCAAGCGCCGCGGGGACATCGACGGCGTGGAGCAGCTCACCCGGTACCTGGAGCTGCTCAACCGGGACCCGCTGCTCGCCCCGGTGCGCGGCATCTTCGCCGCCCAGGAGATCAAGCCGCAGGCCCGCGTGCTGGCCACCGACCGCGGCATCGCCTGCCGCGTCGTCGACTACGACGCGCTGCGCGGCCTCGACGACCCGACCACCCGGCTGTTCTGAGGCACGGCGTGCGGATCTTCCACGTCGCCACGGCCGCGGACTGGCGCGCGGCCCAGGACTCCGGCAGCTACACCACCTCGACCCTCGGCCGGACCCTCGCCGAGGAGGGGTTCGTCCACGCAGCACGGGCCGACCAGTGGCAGGGCGTGCGCCGCCGCTACTACGCCGAGGTGACCGAGCCGCTGGTGCTGCTGGAGATCGACACCGACCAGCTGACCGCCCCGGTGGTCGAGGAGCCCGCGGTGCCCGGGGGTGCGGAGACCTTCCCGCACGTGTACGGCGCCGTCGACCCGGCCGCCGTCGTCTCGGTCGTCCCGCTCGACGCCACCTGACCTGGTCTCCGGGCTCGGGCTCGGGCTCGGGCTCGGCGTCAGGTGGCCGGACCGACCAGCGCCGCCACCTCCTCCGCGCACCCCCAGCTCAGGGTGACGCCGGAGCCGCCGTGGCCGTAGCAGTGCACGACCCGGGGGTCGTCGGCGTCGCGCTCGAGGCGGACCGACGGCCGCACCGGACGCAGCCCGACCCCGTGGGACAGCACCCGCGCGGTGGCCACCTCCGGCACGAGGCGCGCAGCGCGGGCCAGGACCTCCGCGGCGACCCGCGGCGACGGCGTGCGGCTCCAGTCACCGTCCTCGGCGGTGCCGCCGACGACCACG
This sequence comes from uncultured Actinomycetota bacterium, assembly GCA_963781475.1. GTDB lineage: Bacteria > Actinomycetota > Actinomycetes > Propionibacteriales > Nocardioidaceae > Nocardioides. The sequence goes on from CAWAGJ010000008.1 coordinate 441,547, forward strand.
TCGTGCGCGCGCGGCACGAGGTACGTCGGGCCGTCGCCGTCGAGCCAGGCGCGCTGCAGGCCCCACTGGGCGAGGCGGACCACCTGACCGCGCACCGGGACCACCGAGGGGTCCGCGCCCAGCAGCCGCGCCCCCAGCCCGGAGGCGTCCACGACCGCGTCACCACCGGCCGGCAGCGCGGACAGCACGTGCCGGGTGAGCGTGCCGCCGAGCTCCTCGACCCGGTCGGCGAGCCACGTCAGGTAGACCGGCATCTCCACCACGGGGGCGTCGAGCTCCCACGCGGCGGCGTACCCCGTCGGCGCGGGCACGCGGCGCAGCGAGGGCACCGAGGAGGCCCACCAGGGTGCCTCGTCGGTGCCGGCGACCACCTCGGTGGTCCGGCGGACCACCACGCCGGGCACGCCCTCGGCGGCCAGCGCGGCGAGCGCGTCGTACGTCCGGCTCCCCCACGCCCCGACCCGCTCCCGCGGCTCCGCCCGGTAGGGGTACCAGATGGCGGCCGCGACCGCCGACGTCGTCTCCCGCGGGAGGTCCCGCGCCAGCACGTCGACCCGGTGCCCCGCCTCGAGCAGCCGCACGGCGCAGCTCAGCCCGACGACCCCGGCACCGACCACCACCACGCGCACGGGGACAGTGTGACCCCGATCAGCGCCTCAGGCGGCCTGTTCGAGGCGGGCGGCCCGCTTGGCGGACTTCTTCGCCGCCTTCGTGCGGTCCTTGCCCTTCTTGTCCTTCTTGTCCTTCTTGGACTTCTTGTTCGGGCGCACGATGTCCGGCGCGTCCGGGTCGACCTTGACCAGGGTCCGCTTCCGCACGCCGTAGCCCTCGGGGAGCGTGCCCTCCTTGAGCATCCGGATCGGGCAGCTCCCGCACCGCTTCTTCGACACGCAGCACGTCGACTTCGGCGGCTTCGGGGCCTTCACCGAGGCCACCGTGCTCTGCTTGCCCATGCCTCCCACCGTAGCAGGAGGTGAGGGCAGCCTTACCTCAACTTGAGACAGATCACGCGGGACCGGCGTCGCTCAGACCCCTACGGTGGCGCCGAGGCCGTTCGCGGCCCGGATGACGTCGACGATCCCGTCCATGATCTCGGTCATCCCGAAGTCCTTGGGCGTGTAGACCGCGGCCACCCCGGAGCCGAGCAGCGCCCGGGCGTCGGAGTCCGGGATGATGCCGCCGACCACGACGGGGACGTCGTCGAGCCCCGCTGCGGTCAGGCCCGCGATCACGTCGGGCACCAGCGACATGTGCGAGCCGGAGAGGATCGACAGGCCCACGCAGTGCACGTCCTCGGCCACCGCGGCGGCCACGATCTCCGCCGGGGTCAGCCGGATCCCCTGGTAGATCACCTCGAAGCCGGCGTCGCGCGCTCGCACCGCGATCTGCTCGGCACCGTTCGAGTGGCCGTCCAGCCCGGGCTTGCCGACCAGCAGCCGCAGTCGGCCGCCCACCTCGACCCCGGTCTCCCGCACGCGCTCGCGCACCTCGGCGAGGGCGGTGCCGGTGTGGGTGACGTGCACCGCTCCCCCGACGCCGGTCGGCGCCCGGAACTCCCCGAACACCTCGCGCAGGGTCCCGGCCCACTCCCCCGTCGTCGCGCCCGCCCGCGCCGCGGCCAGGGTGGCGTGCATCAGGTTGACGTCGGTCTGCGCGTCCGCCGCGAGCCGGGCCAGGGCCGCCGCCACGGCGTCCTCGTCACGGTCGGCCTTCCACCGCGCCACGCTGTCCAGCGCGGCCTGCTCGGCCTCGGGGTCGGCGGCCTGGATCGCCCCGTCGAGGTCGGCGGTCAGCGGGCTCGGCTCGGTGGTGGTGAAGACGTTGACGCCGACGATCTTCTCCTCACCGCCCTCGATCCGCGCCCGGCGGGCGGCGTGCGCGGCCACCAGGGCCTGCTTCATGTAGCCCGACTCGACGGCGGCGATCGCGCCGCCCAGCTCCTCGACGCGCCGCATCTCGGCCCGGGCGCCGTCGGCGAGCTCGGCGACCTTGGCCTCGACGACCAGGCTGCCCTCGAAGAGGTCCTCGTGCTCGAGCAGGTCGGACTCGAAGGCCAGGACCTGCTGCAGGCGCAGCGACCACTGCTGGTCCCACGGCCGCGGCAGGCCGAGGGCCTCGTTCCAGGCCGGCAGCTGCACCGCGCGCGCCCGCGCGTCCTTGGACAGCGTCACCCCGAGCATCTCCAGCACGATGCGCTGCACGTTGTTCTCGGGCTGGGCCTCGGTCAGGCCCAGCGAGTTGACCTGGACGCCGTAGCGGAACCGGCGCATCTTCGGGTCGGTCACGCCGTACCGCTCGCGGGTGATCTCGTCCCACAGCTGCACGAAGGCACGCATCTTGCACATCTCCTCCACGAAGCGCACCCCGGCGTTGACGAAGAAGGAGATCCGCCCGACCACCCGCCCGAAGTCGGCCTCCGAGACCTGGCCGGAGTCCCGCACCTGGTCGAGGACCGCGATCGCGGTGCACAGCGCGTACGCCAGCTCCTGCGTCGGCGTCGCCCCGGCCTCCTGCAGGTGGTAGCTGCAGATGTTGATCGGGTTCCACTGCGGGATCTCGTGGACGGTGTAGGCGACCACGTCGGCGATCAGGCGCAGCGAGTGCTCGGGCCCGAAGACGTAGGTCCCGCGGGAGAGGTACTCCTTGATGATGTCGTTCTGGGTCGTGCCGGCCAGCTGGTGGGCGACCTCGGTCGGGTCCAGGTCGGGGTTCTGCTCCTCCGCGGCGACCTGGTAGAGCGCCAGCAGCCACATGGCCGTGGCGTTGATGGTCATCGAGGTGTTCATCTGCGTGATCGGGATGTCCTCGAAGAGCCGTCGCATCTCGCCGAGGTGCGGGACCGGGACGCCGACCTTGCCGACCTCGCCGCGGCTGAGCGGGGAGTCGGGGTCGTACCCGGTCTGCGTCGGCAGGTCGAAGGCGACCGAGAGGCCGGTCTGGCCCTTGGCCAGGTTGGTCCGGTAGAGCGCGTTCGAGGCCGCCGCGGTCGAGTGGCCGGCATAGGTCCGCATCACCCACGGGCGGTCCTTCTCCGGACGCGTCGGCGCGACGATCTGGGGATCCGGCTCGGGCTGGGTCATGCTTCGCAGAGTAGGGCGCCGGTTACCGGTCAGTCACCCGTGCGTCGTGTGGGCTATCACACCCGTACGGCGGGCGGCGACCGCCAGCGCCGCGCTGCCGAGCCCCAGCAGCACCATCCCGAGCACGCCGAGCGGGGAGAAGATGTGCTCGGTGTGGACGAGCCAGGCCCCCGGCAGCAGCACCACGCCGACCAGGCCGGCGCTGCCCAGGTGGCGCAGCCGGTCAGCCAGCAGCACCGCGACGCAGGCCAGCAGGGCCCAGGACCCGACCTCGCCCAGGGGCGTGCCGAGGCGGAACATCAGCGACACGGCCTCGGGGCGGGCCACGTCCGGCCCGAGCTGGCGGGTGACGTAGCCGGCACCGATCCCGCTGACGACGTCGAGGGCGGTGTAGAAGGTGGCGTAGACGTAGGCCGTGACCCGCACCACCCAGGCGACCGCGTCGCGCCGCCCGCCCACCAGCTCGGCCAGCGCCCACCCGACCAGCGGGAAGACCAGCAGGCCCGGCAGGTGCAGGAGGTACCACCGCTGGGCGGTCTCGTAGCTGAGGCCGGTCGGGTGGAAGAGACCGGCCGCCGCCAGCACCAGGCCGGGAAGGGCGAGCAGCAACGGGTAGGCACGGGACTCACGCATGTCCCTACTGTGCCGGTCGACCGGTCGGCCCCGGACCGCGAGGGTGGTCGGCGTCGTGTCCTAGGCTCCGACCATGGTCAACCTCACGCGCATCTACACCCGGACCGGCGACGCGGGCGAGACCCGGTTGGGCGACATGAGCCTGACGACGAAGAACGACCTGCGGCTGCACGCGTACGCCGACGTGGACGAGGCCAACGCCGCGATCGGGGTCGTCCTGGCCCACGGCGGGCTCGACGACGACGTGGCCGCCCTGCTGACCCGGGTGCAGAACGACCTCTTCGACGTGGGCGCCGACCTGTGCACCCCGGTCGTGGCCGACCCGGAGTACCCGCCGCTGCGCATCGAGCAGGACTACGTCGACCGGCTCGAGGCCTGGTGCGACCACTACAACGAGCCGCTGGAGGCCCTGCGCTCGTTCGTGCTCAACGGCGGCACGGTCCCCGCCGCCCACCTGCACGTCGCGCGCACCGTGGTGCGGCGCGCGGAGAGGGCCGGCTGGGCCGCGTGGGCCGAGCACGCCGAGGCCATGAACAAGCGCACGCTGACCTACCTCAACCGGCTCTCGGACCTGCTCTTCATCCTGGCCCGGCACGCCAACCGCCACCAGGGCGACGTCGCCTGGGTGCCGGGGGGCGAGCGAGGCTGAGGCCCGCGGCCTCGAGCACCAGCCCGGCGAACGCGGCCGGCTGGTCGAGCGGGGCCAGGTGGGTGGCCCGCGGGACCACCCGCACCCGGGCGTGCGGGCAGGCCTGCACGTAGCGGCGGACCCCCACCCGGAACTGGTCCCACTGACCGTTCAGGAAGGTCACCGGGCAGCGCACGTCGGTCAGCATCTCCGGGCGGCAGTGCGTCATCACCGCCCGCCAGGCGTCCGGGGTCGGGGCGAAGTAGAACCCGCCGGCGATCACCGGCTCGATGACCTCGGGCGGGTACGCCCGCCGCAGCACCCGCAGGTTGATCCGGGTCATCCGCTGCTCGCCGAGTCGGTCGGTCAGGGCGGCGACGGCCCGGTAGGCCCAGGCCCCCGGACCGACCGGGACCGCGGTGCACCCGGCCAGCACCAGGCCGCCGAGGTCGGCGGCGTGCTGCGCGGCGTGCGCCGTCGCGACGTACCCCCCGAGCGAGTGGCCCACCACGACAGGGGCCGGGCCGGGACGGGTGGCCGCGGCCCGGACCGCCTCCTGCACGACCTCCACGCAGCGCTGCATCGTGAAGGCCTCCCCCGCGCGGGCGCCGTGGCCGGGGAGGTCGACGAGGGTGAGGTCGGCGTACGGCTCGAGCAGCGGCACCAGGGGCGTCCACTGGGTGCTGCTGAGGCGCGAGCCGTGCACGAGCACCAGGTGCGGCCGGCTCACCGCGACCAGTCGGTGCCCGGTCGGCGCGCCTCCAACCAGGACTGGAACCCGGTCAGGGAGGCCGGGCTCATCGCGAGCTCGACCTGCTCGTGGCGCGCCTGGCAGCAGATCACCAGGTGGTCGGGGTAGAGCGTGTGCCGCTCCGGCCCCTGGGGCTCGCGCCGCCCGTCGTAGACCAGCTCGCCGCGGCGCCAGCTGGTCCGCGGGCGGGGCGAGACCGAGAACACCCGCCACCACTCCAGGTGGTCGTCGGTGTAGCGGCCCATCCCGAGCACCCAGCCACGGTCCGGACGTCCCTGGTGCAGGCGGTGGGAGACCTCGAAGGTGCCGCCGCGGCGGGCGATCCAGCGACGTCGCAGCACCAGCGCCAGCCCGTAGAGCACCACGAGCAGGGACAGCACTCCGGCGACGTCGATGACCCACTGCCACCAGGGCACCCGCCGGACCTCCTCGTCCCGTCCGCGGGGCACGACCCACCCGGCCCCGGAGCCGCCACCCTAACCCGCCCCCGCGGGGTGGTCCGGTGCGGACCTCACCCGGGACGCACGACGGGCGGGACCCCGGTCGGGGATCCCGCCCGTCGGGCGTGGTGGGTGCCTTCGGTCAGGAGGCCTTCTCGACCGCGCGGAGCCGGGCCTCGGCCCGACGGATGCGGCGCTCGGACTCGTCGACGTTGCCGACGTCCTGCGCGGTGTCCAGCTCGGCGCGGACCTCGTCGACGTTGATCTCCTCCGACAGCACCGCACGCTCGGAGAGCACCGAGACCCGGTCACCGGCGACGGAGAGGAACCCGCCGTCGACCACGGCGACGGTCACGTTGCCCTCGTCGTCGGTGATCTCGACGACCGCGTCGGTGAGCAGCGCCAGCATCGGCGCGTGGCCGCGCAGCACGCCCACGTCGCCCTCGACCGTGCGGGCGATGATCATCTCGGCCCGCCCCGACCACACGGTGCGGTCCGCGGCGACGAGCTCGACCTGGAGGTGCTCGGCCATCAGAGGTTCTTCTGGATGTCGGCCCACCGCGCCTCGACGTCGTCGAGACCGCCGCACATGAAGAAGGCCTGCTCGGCCACGTGGTCGTAGTCACCGTCGGCGATCTTGTTGAACGCCTCGATGGTGTCCTTGACCGGGACCGTCGAGCCCTCGATGCCGGTGAACTGCTTGGCGACGTAGGTGTTCTGCGAGAGGAACCGCTGGATGCGGCGCGCCCGCGAGACGATCACCTTGTCCTCCTCGGACAGCTCGTCGACGCCCAGGATGGCGATGATGTCCTGGAGCTCCTTGTTGCGCTGCAGGATCTGCTTGATCCGGATCGCGCAGTCGTAGTGCTCCTGGCCGATGTACTGCGGGTCGAGGATCCGCGAGGTCGACGTCAGCGGGTCCACGGCCGGGTAGATGCCGAGCGAGGCGATCTCGCGGGACAGCTCGGTGGTCGCGTCCAGGTGGGCGAACGTCGTGGCCGGCGCCGGGTCGGTGTAGTCGTCGGCGGGCACGTAGATCGCCTGCATCGAGGTGATCGAGTGACCGCGCGTCGAGGTGATGCGCTCCTGGAGCACACCCATCTCGTCGGCCAGGTTGGGCTGGTAGCCCACGGCGGAGGGCATCCGGCCGAGCAGCGTGGAGACCTCGGACCCGGCCTGGGTGAACCGGAAGATGTTGTCGATGAAGAGCAGCACGTCCTGCTGCTGCACGTCGCGGAAGTACTCCGCCATCGTCAGCGCGGACAGGGCGACCCGCAGGCGCGTGCCCGGCGGCTCGTCCATCTGGCCGAACACCAGGGCGGTCTGCCCGAGCACCCCGGCCTCCTCCATCTCGACCATCAGGTCGTTGCCCTCGCGGGTGCGCTCGCCGACCCCGGCGAACACCGACACGCCACCGTGGTTGGTGGCCACGCGGGCGATCATCTCCTGGATGAGCACGGTCTTGCCCACGCCGGCACCGCCGAACAGGCCGATCTTGCCGCCCAGGACGTAGGGGGTCAGCAGGTCGATGACCTTGATGCCGGTCTCGAACATCTCGGTCTTGGACTCGAGCTGGTCGAAGGCCGGTGCCTTGCGGTGGATGCCCCACCGCTCGGTGACCTCGAGCTGCTGGCCCTCCTCGAGGTTCAGGCACTCGCCGAGGGTGTTGAACACCTTGCCGAGGGTGCCGTCGCCGACGGGGACCGTGATCGGCCCGCCGGTGTCGGTCACCTGGGCGCCGCGCACGAGGCCGTCGGTGGGCTGCAGCGACACGGCACGGACCATGCCGTCGCCGATGTGCAGGGACACCTCGAGCGACAGGGTGCGCTCGGTGCCGCCCAGGGTCAGCTTCGTCTCGAGCAGGTTGTAGATGTCGGGCATCTGGTCGACGGGGAACTCCACGTCGACCACGGGGCCGATGACCCGGGCGATCCGGCCGACCGTGCCCTCGTTCGAGGTCTCGGTGGTCTCATCGATGGTGGCAGTCATGGTCTCTCACTCACTCCCGGCTTGTGAGTCGGCGAGCGCGTTGACGCCACCGACGATCTCGCTGATTTCTTGGGTGATCCCGGCCTGGCGGGCCTGGTTCGCGATGCGCTTGTACTTCTTGATCAGCTCGTCGGCGTTGTCGGTGGCCGACTTCATCGCCTTCTGACGGGCGGCGAGCTCGGAGGCCGCGGCCTGGAGCAGGCAGAAGAAGATCCGGCTCTGGACGTACTGCGGCAGCAGGCCGTCGAGCACCGCCTCGGCCGAGGGCTCGAACTCGTAGAGCGGCAGCACCTCGCCGTCGGCGGGCGACTCCTCGCCCTCCACGACCTCCAGCGGCAGCATCCGGATGTCGGTCGGCTCCTGGGTCAGCATGGAGCGGAAGCGGGTGTAGACCACGTGGACCTCGTCCACGTCGCCCTCCTCGCCCTGCTCCTTGAGGAAGGAGTCGATCAGCGCGGTGCCGATCTCGGCCGCCACGTCGTAGGTCGGCTGGTCGGAGAAACCGGTCCACGCCTGCACCACGGGGCGCCGACGGAACTTGAAGTACGCCTCCCCCTTGCGGCCGGTGAGGTACCAGTCGATCTCCTTGCCCTCGCCGCGCAGCTTCTCGGCGAGGCGCTCGGCCTCCTTCAGCACGCTGGAGGAGTAGGCGCCGGCCAGTCCGCGGTCGCTGGTGACCACGAGCACGGCTGCCCGCTTGGGGTCCTCCTGCTCGTGGGTCAGCGGGTGGTCGACGTTGGAGAAGGTGGCGACCGCCGAGACCGCCCGGGTGAGCTCCCGGGCGTACGGCGCCGCCGCCTGCGCGCGCTGCTGGGCCTTGATGATGCGCGACGCGGCGATGAGCTCCATCGCGCGCGTGATCTTCTTCATCGACTCCGTCGACTTGATCCGCGCGCGGTACTCGCGCAGGGACACAGCCATCCGTCAGCCCCGCTTCTGCTTGACGATCTGCTCCTGCTCGACGTCCTCGTCACCCAGGGCCTCGTGATCCTCGCGACCGGCCTTCAACGACCCGCCGTCCGAGGTCTCGAACTGGTCCAGGAAGGAGTCGTAGGCAGAGACGAGACCGTCCTCGTCCTCGAACTTCAGGCTCTCGCGGATGCCCGCGAGGATGCCCTCGTGCGAGCGGCCGAGGTAGTCGATGAACTCCTGCTCGAAGCGGAGCACGTCGCCGACCGGCACGCGGTCCAGGCGCCCGGAGGTGCCCAGCCACAGCGAGACCGTCATGTGGTCGATCGGGTAGGGCGAGTAGGCCGGCTGCTTGAGCAGCGCCATCAGGCGCTGCCCGCGGTCCAGCTGCTGGCGCGAGGCCGCGTCGAGGTCGGAGGCGAACATCGCGAACGCCTCCATCGCGCGGAACTGCGCCAGGTCGACCTTGAGCGAGCCGGTGACGGCCTTCATCGCCTTGGTCATCGCCGCGCCACCGACGCGCGAGACCGAGACGCCCACGTCGATCGCCGGGCGCTGGTTGGCCGCGAACAGGTCCGACTGCAGGAAGATCTGGCCGTCGGTGATCGAGATGACGTTGGTCGGGATGAACGCCGAGACGTCGTTGGCCTTGGTCTCGATGATCGGCAGACCGGTCATCGAGCCCGCGCCGAGGTCGTCGGAGAGCTTCGCGCACCGCTCGAGCAGACGGCTGTGCAGGTAGAAGACGTCGCCGGGGTACGCCTCGCGGCCCGGCGGACGGCGCAGCAGCAGCGACACCGCACGGTAGGCCTCGGCCTGCTTGGTGAGGTCGTCGAACACGATGAGGACGTGCTTGCCCTCGTACATCCACTGCTGGCCGATGGCCGAGCCGGTGTAGGGCGCGAGGTACTTGAAGCCGGCCGAGTCCGAGGCCGGGGCCGCGACGATGGTGGTGTACTCCAGCGCACCGGCCTCCTCGAGGGCACCCCGCACGGAGGCGATGGTCGAGCCCTTCTGGCCGATGGCGACGTAGATGCAGCGGACCTGCTTGTCGGGGTCGCCGGAGTCCCAGTTGCGCTTCTGGTTGATGATCGTGTCGATCGCGATCGTCGTCTTGCCGGTCGCGCGGTCACCGATGATGAGCTGACGCTGGCCGCGACCGATCGGGGTCAGGGCGTCGATGGCCTTGATCCCGGTCGCCATCGGCTCGTGGACCGACTTGCGCTGCACGACGGTGGGCGCCTGGAGCTCCAGCGGACGGCGCTCGGAGGACTCGATGTCGCCGAGCCCGTCGATCGCGTCGCCGAGCGGGTCCACCACGCGACCGAGGTAGGCGTCGCCGACCGGCACGGAGAGGATCTCGCCGGTGCGCCGCACCGTCTGACCCTCCTCGATGCCGTCGAAGTCACCGAGGATGACCACACCGATCTCGCGGGTGTCGAGGTTCAGGGCGAGACCGCGGGTGCCGTCCTCGAACTCGAGCAGCTCGTTGGCCATCGCCGAGGGCAGACCGGCGACCCGGGCGATGCCGTCACCGGCCGAGGCCACGGTGCCGACCTCCTCGCGGCTCGAGGCGTCGGGCTGGTAGTCGGCGACGTACTTGGCCAGCGCGTCGCGGATCTCCTCCGGCCGGATGGAGAGCTCCGTCATGGTGGTGCCTTCTCTCTTCGTCTTCGTCAGTCGGTGGGGTCGTGGGCCGGCGTCAGCCGGCGAGGCGGCGGCGGGCGTCGGCGATGCGGGAGGAGACGGTGCCGTCGATGACGTCGTCGCCGATCTCCACGCGCACGCCGCCGATCACGCCGGGGTCGACCACCTGGTTGAGGTGGACCGGCCGGTCGTACTGGCGCTGCAGGGCCTGCTCGAGGCGCCGCGCCTCGTCGTCGGTGAGCGCCTTGGCGACCCGGACGGTCGCCACGCCCTCGCCGTGCACCCGGGCGGCCACCTTCTGGTACTCCTCCAGGGCCGCGGTGACGGTGCGGTAGTTGCTGGTGACCGCCTGGACGACCAGGCGGACCGTCGCCTCCAGGAAGCGCGAGCCGAGGACGTCGCGGACGAGCGTCTCCTTGGCCGCCACGTCGCGGACGGGGTCCGAGAGCGCGTCGCGCAGGTCGTGCTGCTGCTTGACCGCCTGGCTCACCGCGAAGAGCTCGTCGGCCAGCCGTTCGGTCTCGTCACCGGCCGAGCGGACCGCCGCGATCACCGCGAGGTCCTCGAAGGCGCCCGGCAGGTCTCCGGCGGAGACCCACCGACGGGCGGTGCCCGCCGTGACCAGCTCCAGGCTCTGGGGGTCCACGGAGCTCGAGAAGATCTCCGTGGCCAGACCGGTCCTGGCTTCCGCGGGCAGCGAGGCGTCGGTGAAGAAGCGCCGGAGCGCGCCCTCGCGACGCAGGGTCGCTGCGACCGTGACCAGGTCGTCGGCCATCGTCGCCGCACGCCCGGGCTCACCCCGGACCTGCTCGGCGAGCTGGTCGACGAGCTCGGCGACGCTGTCGGCCGAGGCACCGCGGAACTGCATCAGCTGACCCCGCTCCCGGTCGTGGTGTCGGTCTCCAGGTCGGCCAGGAAGCGGTCGACCACGCGGTTGGCGCGGTCGTCGTCCTCCAGGCTCTCCCCCACGATACGACCCGCGAGACTGGTGGCCAGCGAGCCGACCTCAGCACGGAGCTGGGTGACGGCCTGCTGCCGCTCGGCCTCGATCTGGGCCTTGCCGTGCTCGATGATGCGCGTCGACTCCGCCTGACCCTGGTCGCGCATCTCGGCGACGATCTGGGCGCCCTGCTCGCGGGCCTCCTCGCGGATGCGCGAGGCCTCCTGCCGGGCGTCGGCGAGCCGCTTCTCGAGCTCGGCGAGCTTGGCGTCGGCCTCGGCCTGCTTCGTCTCGGCCGAGGCGAGACCGCCCTCGATGGCCTTCGTGCGTGCGGCGAAGGTCGACTCGAAGCTCGGCACCACGAACTTCCTCACCAGGAGGAAGAGGATGCCGAAGACGACGAGTGAGAGGGCGATCTCCACCGGTGCGACGGCGAGCGGGCTGGGCCCCTCCTCCGACACCATGGGATTCAGCGTCATGACTGGTCCTTCTCGTGTGACGTGCGGTGGAGCCCGGTCAGAGGACGAACGCGAGGGCGATACCGATGATCGCCAGCGCCTCGGCGAGCGCGAAGCCGAGGATCGCGATCGACTGCAGGCGGCTCTGCGCCTCGGGCTGACGCGCGACGCCGTTGATGTAGGCGGCGAAGATCAGGCCGATGCCGATGCCGGGGCCGACCGCGGCGAGGCCGTAGCCGATCATGTTCAGGGAGCCGTCCATGGCTTCTGTTCCTTTCGGTTTCTTTTTCTCTGCTCTCAGTGCTCGTCTGCGACGGCACCGGAGATGTACATGGCGTTCAGGAGCACGAAGACGTACGCCTGAAGGAACTGCACCAGCAGCTCCAGGAAGGAGATCAGGATGAAGAGGACCCAGGCGAGGATGCCGACCGGCTTGAGCAGCAGGCTGCCCTCGACCAGGAGGTACTCGCCGCCGACCGCGAACAGGATGATCAGCAGGTGGCCCGCGAACATGTTCGCGAACAGACGCAGGGCCAGCGTGACCGGCCGCACGATCAGGTTGGAGAAGAACTCCAGCGGGATCAGCAGCGCCAGGATCGGGCCGGAGATGTTCGGCGGGACGCACTGGAGCTTGAGGTAGCCCAGCAGCCCGTGGCGGGCGATGCCGGCGCCGTTGTAGATCAGCCAGCTCAGCGCGGCCAGGCCGTAGGCCATGCTCGCCTTGGAGAACGTGGGGAAGTTGATCCCCGGCAGCGAGCCGAACCAGTTGTTGACCAGCAGGAAGAAGAACAGCGTGAAGAGGTACGGCGTGTAGCGCGCGAAGTCGTGCTGGCCGATGATGTCGCGGCTGATCGAGTTGCGGACCAGGGAGTAGCCGGCCTCACCCATGTACTGCAGGCGGCCGGGGACCATCGCGCGCTGCCGGATGGCGACGAAGAAGAAGCCGAACACCAGGACCGCGGCGAGCACGAGCAGGAGCATGGGCTTGGTCACGCCGACCCCGGCCACGGAGAACACGGCGGGCAGGTCGAACTCGCGGGGGCCGGGAGGGATGAACTCCTCGGTCGCACGCACGGCGGACGCGGCGGCAAGACTCACCGGTGGACTCCTACTACGTCGGGTCGGGCTGGTCGGTCTGCTGGTCGTGCTCCCCCGGCTGCTCGGTGGCCCGAGGGGATCGGGACAGCGAGTCGAAGCGGGAGATGGTCAGGTAGATCCCGAGCACGGCTCCGAAGAGGATGCCGATCGCCACGAGGAAGCTGGTCCCGAGCCACTGGTCGGCCCCCCATCCCACGAGCCCGTAGACCGCGACCCCGGAGACCACGTAGCCGAATGCGTGCCACGGATCGCCCTGGGGACCACGTTCCGGGGTGCCGGACGGCGGGTCCTGCTGACTCATTGCGTTCCGGACCATAGCAGTCGTGGGAGGTCATCAGTGACCCCCCTCGTCGGCCCGGGGCGGGCCGGCGGGCGGCAGGTCGAAGACCGGGACCCGGGTGGTGGTGTGCAGGCGCAGCTGCACCGCCAACCAGATCAGGGTGGCCCCGATCAGCGATCCCCCGAGCCACTCGCGGTCCAGGGTCGTCGCGAGCAGCCCGGAGCGCTCCAGGGCCACGAGCGCGACCAGGACGAGCACGACCTGGAGGGTGAAGGTCAGCAGCGCGACCAGCAGCGACGCGGCCGGGAGCACCCGAGCGACGCCGTCGAGGGCGAGGCTCCCGCCCGCCAGCACGGCCAGCGCCAGGGCCGCGCCGGCGACGACACCGAGCGCCGCGGAGCGGCCGTCCAGCAGCACCGCGACCGCGGCGCCCAGGAGGCCGAGCGCGGCCGTCGCCGCAGCCGAGCGGACGAGCAGACGGGTGCCGGAGACGGGCACGGCTCGGCGGTCCGCGGACCGGGCGGGTCTGTCGGTCGTCTTCATCGGCGGCCGTCCTGTCGCGGTTCAGCAGGGCTCGTGAAAACTATCACAAAGTCGGTGCGGACTCCGCGTCGGCCGGGGGCAGCGGCGTCTCCCCCGGCTCGGGGCCGCCCTCCATGCCGAGGTGCCGGCGGTGCAGCTGCGGCACCACGAAGGTCAGCAGGAGCACCAGGACCGCCATCACCCCGAGTGCCGACCACATCCGCCACCCGACGTACAGGCTGGCCAGGACGGTGCCGAAGGCCACCAGCGCCGCCCAGAGCCACATGATCAGCACGGCACGGCGCTGGGAGTGACCGATCTCGAGCAGCCGGTGGTGCAGGTGCTTCTTGTCCGGGGCGAAGGGCGAGCGTCCCTGGCGGGTGCGGCGCAGCACCGCGAGCACCAGGTCGGCCATCGGCACCACCAGGATGAGGACCGGCAGCAGCACCGGGAGGAACGTCGCCAGCAGGCTGGTCGAGGTGGTGCCGGTCAGGGCGGTGCCGGTGAACTGCGTCGTGAGCGTCAGCGCGGTCGAGGACAGCACCAGCCCGATCAGCATGGATCCGCTGTCGCCCATGAACAGCCGCGCCGGGTGCCAGTTGTGCGGCAGGAAGCCCACGCAGGCCCCGGCGAGGGCGGCCGAGAGCAGGGCGCCCGTGGTGGCCAGCGGGAGGTTCGCGCGGTCGGCGAGGGTGTAGCTGTAGACGAAGAAGGCCAGGGCGCCGATGCCGACCACCCCGGCGGCGAGCCCGTCGAGGCCGTCGACGAAGTTCACCGCGTTCACCGTGGCGACGACCACGACGGCGGTGAGCAGCGCCCCCTGGGCCTGGTCGAGGGAGAACAACGTGCCGTCGGGCAGGGGGAAGAAGCGGAACTGCAGACCGGAGCCGATCAGCAGGGCCACGGCGAGGACCTGGCCACCGAGCTTGGTCAGGGCGTCGATGTCGACGATGTCGTCGAGGACCCCCACCGCGCACACCAGCGCGCCCGCGACGAGGACCACCCCGGCGTCCTCGAAGACGAAGGGGCTGCTCAGGGACAGGAACGGCAGCTGGCGCGCCACGAGGTAGGCCGCCACCAGCCCGCCGAGCATCGCCAGGCCCCCGAGGTAGGGGACCGGCACCGCGTGCACGTCCCGGTCGCGCACCTGCGCCACCGCCCCGGTCCGGATCGCGATCTCCCGCGCCACGACCGTCAGCAGGTAGGTGACGGCGGCGGCGACCAGGAACACCAGGAGGTACTCGCGCACGGGTCCGGGTCAGCTCCCCTCGAGCACCAGGGAGGCCCCGAGCGGCTCGAGCACCGCGTTCAGCTGCTCCAGCGACAGGGCACCGAGCCGCAGCACCCGGCCCTGGGTCCCGGTGACGTCGACGATGGTGGACGCCTCGCCCCCGGGCGACGGGCCGTCGTCGACCACGACCGCGACCTCGTCGCCCAGCATGTCGAGGGCCTGCCCGGCGTCGGTGGCCGCCGGCCGCCCGGTCAGGTTCGCCGAGCTCACCGCCAGCGGGCCGGTGCGCTCCAGGACGGCCAGGGCCACCGGGTGGTCCGGCATCCGGACCGCGACCGTGCCCTTGGCCTCCCCGAGGTCCCACTGCAGCGAGGGCTGCTGGCGGGCGACGAGGGTCAGCGGGCCCGGCCAGAACGCCTCCACGAGGGAACGGGCGTACCCCGGCAGCGCCACCACCAGGGCGTCGATGGTCGCCGCCGAGCTGATCAGCACCGGTGGCGGCATCTCGCGACCCCGGCCCTTGGCGTCGAGCAGGTCGGCCACGGCGTCGGCGTCGAAGGCGTCGGCGGCCAGGCCGTAGACGGTGTCGGTCGGGATGACGGCCAGCCGTCCGCGCTGCAGCGCGGACGTCGCGGCGGCCACGGCCTCCTCGCGCTGCTCCTCGGTGACGGTCGGCCACAGCTCGCCGGTGACGTCCTCGACCGACCCGTCGACGTCGAGGTCGTCGTCGAGGTCGTCGTCGAGGTCGTCGGAGTCCTTGTCGAGACCCTCGTGGTGGTCGCCGGCGAGGCCCTCGTCGACGTGGTCGTCGGGGCCGTCCACCGGGTCGTGGGGGGCCTCGTCGGCCTGCGGGTCGCGGGTCACACGGTCCTCCTTCTCGTCACGAACGGTGCTCGGCGTGCCTCATCGTGCCAGGCGGGCCGTGGTGAACCGCGCACGACCGGCGAGGTCACGGTGGTCGACCACCTCGGTCCAGCCTCCTGCACCGGCCAGCACGCCCGGCACGGCGTCGCCCTGCACGTCGGCGTGCTCGACCCCGAGCACGCCGCCGCGTCGCAGCAGGACCTGCGCCCGCACCGCGAGCACGCGGATGGCGTCGAGCCCGTCGTCACCGGAGAAGAGCGCGAGGTGGGGGTCGTGGTCCCGCGCCTCGGGTGCGACCGACTCCCACGCCTCCAGCGGCACGTACGGCGGGTTGCTCACCACGACGTCGACCTGGCCCGCGAGGTCGTCGAAGGCGGTGGCCAGGTCACCGTGGCGCAGGTCGACGCCCGTGCCGGACAGGTTGCGCGCGGCCCAGGCGTACGCCTGCTCGTCGAGCTCGACGGCGTGCACCCGGGCGTGCGGAGCCTCGGCGGCCAGGGCCGCGGCGATCGCGCCGCTCCCGGTGCCCAGGTCGACCACGACCGGCCCGGGCAGGTCGGCGAGGTGCTCCAGCGCCCAGCCGGCGAGCAGCTCGGTCTCGGGGCGGGGCACGAACACCCCCGGCCCCACGGCCAGCTCCACGGTGCGGAACCACGCGCTGCCGGTGAGGTGCTGCAGCGGCTCGCGCCCCGCCCGACGGGCCAGCAGCACCTCGAAGGCCTCCACGTCGGCGTCGGCCACCTCGTCGAGGAGGACCAGCGCGCCCCGGGGGCGACCGAGGACGTGGGCCAGCAGCAGCTCGGCGTCGGTCCGCGCGCTCGCCACCCCCGCCTGGTCCAGCCGGCGGGACGCGCCGGCCAGCAGGTCGCGCCGGGGGGTCACCTCAGTCCTCCAGGGCGGCCAGGCGCGTGGCGAGGTCCGCCTCGGCGCAGGAGTCCAGCAGCGGGGCGAGGTCGCCGTCGAGGAGCTGGTCGAGGTTGTGCGCCTTGTACCCGGTGCGGTGGTCCGAGACCCGGTTCTCGGGGAAGTTGTAGGTCCGGATGCGCTCGGACCGGTCGACGGTCCGGATCTGGCTGCGCCGCGCGTCGCTGGCCTCGGCGTCCGCGGCCTCCTGGGCGGCCGCGAGCAGCCGGGAGCGCAGGATCCGCATGGCCTGCTCCCGGTTCTGCAGCTGGCTCTTCTCGTTCTGGCAGGAGGCGACGATCCCGGTCGGCACGTGCGTGATCCGCACCGCCGAGTCGGTGGTGTTCACGCTCTGCCCACCCGGCCCGGAGCTGCGGTAGACGTCGATGCGCAGGTCGTTGTCGGACACCTCGACGTCGACCGGCTCGGCCTCGGGCAGCACCAGGACCCCGGCGGCCGAGGTGTGCACCCGGCCCTGGGACTCGGTGACCGGCACCCGCTGGACGCGGTGCACGCCGGCCTCGAACTTCAGACGCGCGAACGGGGCGTCGCCCGGCTCGGGCGTGCCGGTCGCCTTGACCGCGACGGTCACCGACTTGAACCCCCCGAGGTCGGACTCCGCGGCATCGAGGACCTCGACCTTCCAGCCGTGGCGCTCGGCGTAGCGGGTGTACATCCGCAGCAGGTCGGCCGCGAAGAGCGCGGACTCCTCGCCGCCCTCGCCGGACTTCAGCTCCAGCAGGGCGTCCTTGTCGTCCGCCGGGTCGCGCGGGACCAGCAGGCGGCGCAGCCGCTCGGCGAGCTCCTCCCGGGCGGACGCCAGCAGGACGGCCTCCTGGGCGAAGGACTCGTCCTCGCCGGCGAGCTCCCGGGCGGCCTCGAGGTCCTCCCCCGTCCTGGTCCACTCGCGCCAGGTCTCGACCACCCGCGACAGCGCGGCGTACCGCTGGTTGAGCCGCTTGGCCAGGCGGGCGTCGGCGTGCGTCTCGGGCTCGCCGAGCCGGACCTCGAGGTCGGCGTGCTCGGCGAGCATGCCGTCGACTGCCTCGAACACGACGACGCCGACCTCCTGCCTGGGAGCGTGGTGCTGCTGGTGGGCCGCGGGGCCCCTGCGGTGAAATGACGAGCGCCGGTCCCCCGCTCGCAGCAGGGGACCGGCGCTCGGAGGTCGCTACTTCTTGGCGGCCTTGGCGTAGCGCGCCTCGAACCGGGCGACGCGGCCGCCGGTGTCGAGGATCTTCTGCTTGCCGGTGTAGAACGGGTGGCACTGCGAGCAGACGTCGGAGCGCAGCGTGCCGGACGCGGACGTGCTGCGGGTGGTGAACGTGGAGCCGCAGGTGCAGGTCACCGCGGTCTCGGTGTACTGCGGGTGGATGTCCTTCTTCATGGCCTTCTCCTTCTGGCGCCGGGTCGCTGCGCGCAGGGTGCGCGAGGCGTGAACCGGACCGGTCGACGATGATAGAACAGCGCGCCCGCACCACCCATTCCTGGCCCGGTGGTGGACCGCGGTGCCGCGCTCGTCCGGGTCAGCCGGCCTGGGCCCGGCTGTTCAGCAGCGCCTCGACGCGCGCGGCGAGCTCACGCGGGCTGAAGGGCTTGGTGATGTAGTCGTCGGCGCCGGAATCGAACCCGGACTCGACGTCGGACTCCTGGGCGCGGGCCGTGAGCAGGATGACCGGCAGGTCGGCGAGCGTGGGGTCGGCACGGATGCGCCGGATCGCGTCGAGGCCGGACACGCCGGGCATCATCACGTCGAAGACGGCGAGGTCGGGGCGCTGCGCCTGGCACGCCTCGACCGCGGCGCCCCCGTCGGAGACTGCGACGATCTCGTGTCCCATGGTCGAGAGCTTGAACTCCACCAGCTCCCGGATGTCGATGTCGTCGTCGGCCACCACGATGCGTGCCACAGTTGCTACCCCCCCGGTTCGCAGGCCCAGCGGGCCTGCTCGATCCTAACGGCTCGCGTCGCGGGATGTCGTCACTTGCCCGCACCCGCCCGGGTCGTCGACCGGCCGAGGGAGCCGCTGCGCTGGACCGCGGTGAGCAGCTCGATGTTCGTCTGCGTCGCCTGCACCCGCTCCACCAGCAGCTCCAGGGCGCGGGGGGCCTCGTGCTGCCCCAGCAGGCCGCGGAGCGCGCCGAGCACGGCCAGCTCCTGCTCCCCCATCAGCTCGTCCTCGCGCCGCGTGCGGGAGCGGAGCGGGTCGACGGCCGGCGTGAGGTGCCGCTCGGCGAGGTCGCGGCGCAGGTGCAGCTCGAGGTTGGCGGTCCCGCCGAGCTCCTCGAAGAGCACCTCGTCGGTCGCCGACCCGGTCCCCACGGACGCGGTCGCCAGGATGGTCAGCGACCCGCCGTCCTCCACGTTGCGCGCAGCGGCGAAGAACCTCTTCGGCGGGAACAGCGCCGCGGCGTCGACGCCGCCCGCCAGCACCCGGCCGCTGCCGGGTCCGGCGGCGTTGTAGGCCCGCCCGAGCCGGGTCAGCCCGTCGACCAGCATCACCACGTCGTGGCCCAGCTCGACCAGCCGCTTGGCCCGCTCCACGGCCAGCTCCGCCAGGGCCACGTGGTCGGTGGCGGGGCGGTCGAAGGTGGAGGCGATGACCTCCCCCTTGACGGCCCGCTGGAAGTCGGTGACCTCCTCGGGACGCTCGTCGACCAGCACCACCATCAGGTGGCACTCCGGGTTGTTCTGCGTCACCGCGTCGGCGATCGCCCGCAGCAGGGTGGTCCGCCCGGACTGCGGCGGGGCGACGAGCAGACCGCGCTGGCCCTTGCCCAGCGGCGCCACGAGGTCGAGCACCCGGCCCACGGTGTTGCCCGGCCCGGTCTCCAGGCGCAGGCGCTCGGAGGGGTGGACGGGTGTCAGGTCGGCGAAGTCGGGGCGCTCGCGCGCCGCGTCGGGATCGAGGCCGTTGATGCTCTCGACCCGCACCATCGGGTTGAACTTCTCCTTGCGCTCGCCCTCGCGGGGCTGGCGCACCTCGCCGACCACGGCGTCACCGCGGCGCAGACCGTGGCGGCGCACCATCGACAGGGAGAGGTAGACGTCCTCGGTCCCGGCCAGGTAGCCGGTGGTCCGGACGAACGCGTAGTTGTCCAGCACGTCGAGGATGCCGGCCGCGGGCACCAGCACGTCGTCCTCGAGGACCGTCGTGTCGGGCTCGCCGCGCTGGCCGGTCGTCGCCTGCACGACGGGCCGGTTGCGGTCGCGTCCGCGACGGCGGCGGTTGCGGCCCCGCCCTCCGGCCTCGTCGTCGTCCCAGTCCTGGTCGTCCTGCTGGTTCGCGTTCGGGTTGCTGCTCGAGCCGCCCTGCTGTCCGCCCTGCTGTCCGCCCTGCTGTCCGCCCTGCTGTCCGCCCTGCTGACCGCCCTGCTGACCGCCGTTCTGGTTCCCCTGCTGACCGCTGCTCTGGCGGGGCTGGTTGCCCTTGCCCTGCTCCTGACGGTTCTGATCCTGCTTCCCCTGCTGACCGCCCTGCTGACCGCCCTGCTGCTTCCGCGGCTGGTCCTGCTTGTTCTGCTGGGACCTGTTCTGCTGCTGCTTGTCCTGCTGGGCCTTGTCCTGCTGGGCCTTGTCCTGTCCTGCTGCTGCTTGTCCTGCTGGGCCTTGTCCTGCTGCTGCTTGTCCTGCTGGGCCCTGTCCTGCTGCTGCTTGTCCTGCTTCTCGGCACGGTCGCGCTCGTCCTGGCGCGGGGCACGGTCCTGGTCCTGACGTGCCTGGTCGTCCGTCCGGTCCTGCTCGTCCCGGCTCTCGGGCTGCACCTGCTCGGGCGGGGCCTGCTCGGCCCTGCGGGCCTGGCCACGCGTACGCCGCCTCACCTCGGGCTTCGTCGTCGCGGGCTGCTCCACCGGCTGCTCCGCACTCGCGGCCTGCTCCGCACTCGAGGGCCGCTCCCTCGGGGGCTGCTGCTGGGCGGGCTGCTCCGCGGCGGGCCGCGCGGCAGGGGGGCCGCCCGCCTGCGCCGCCTTGATCGCGTCGACGAGCTGGGCCTTCTTCATGGAGCCGGCGCCGGCGATGCCCATCCCGCCCGCCATGGACTTCAGGTCCGCGATCAGCATGGTGCTCAACCCCGCGGAGCGCTTGCGCGTCGCCGGAGCGTCGGTGGTCGGGGCGCTGGTGTCGGTCTCGGTCACGTGAGGTCCTTGCCCTGCCGGGCGGTCGGTGCCAGGTCGGTGGTCACTCGTCAGCGCTCTGCGCACCGCGTCGGGCAGCGGACTGCCCGGCACGACGGCGGACGGACGAGGTCAGCGCCGGGGGCGAAGACCCACCGGCACGTCGCCGAGATCGGCGACGACGTCAACCTAGCACCAGGCGGGCGCCTCAGCCCTCGACGACCAGCCCGCGCGGGTCGACGGCCAGCGCCCAGGACGCCCAGCCGGCGGGTGCGTCGGCGAGCACCGACGCGGCGTCGGCCTCGCTCGCGACCAGGGCGACCACGGTGGGACCGGCGCCGGACACGGCCGCCGCGACGCCCCGGGCGCGCAACCGGTCGACCACGGCCAGCGTGGCCGGCATCGCCGGACGACGGTGCTCCTGGTGCAGGTGGTCGCGGGTGGCGCGCCACAGCTGCTCGACGCTGCCCCCGAGCGCCGCGACGAGCAGGGCGGTGCGGCCCGCGTCCGCGGCGGCCTCGGCGAGCGGCACGGTGCTCGGCAGCAGACCGCGTGCGAGCTCGGTCGAGACGGGGTCGGGCGGCACCAGGACCACCGTCCGCACGCGCGGGTCGACCGGCGCCGGCACGGCCCACCAGACGCCGTCGTCGTGCCCGGAGACCACGAAGCCGCCCAGCAGGGCCGGCGCCACGTTGTCGGGGTGGCCCTCGATCCGGGCGGCCATCGCGAGCAGGGCGTCGTCGCCGAGGCGGCGGGTGCCGTCCGGCACCATCGCGCGGGCCAGCCCGAGGCCGCCGACGATCGCGGCCGAGGACGATCCCATCCCCCGCGCCTGCGGGATGACGTTGCGGCAGGTCAGCCGCAGGTCCGGGGCCGGGACGCCCAGGGCGGCGAAGGCCGCCTCCATGGCCCGGACCACCAGGTGGTCCCGGCCCCGGGGCAGGCTGTCCGCCCCCTCGCCGTGCACCACCACCTCGACCGACGCACCACCCGCACCCGCCGGGCCGAGCGCGACCGCCTCGAGGTGGTCGCGGTGGGCGAGGGCGAGACCGAGGGAGTCGAAACCGGGGCCCAGGTTGGCCGAGGTCGCCGGCACGCTCACCCGCACCGGCCCGTCGACGTACGTCGTCACGCCCCCGCCCCGCTCAGGCGCCGGCGCGCGGGTCGGGCCGGTCGAGCCCGGCCGCGGCGGCGGCGGCGGCCGGGTCGGCGTCGACCACGGTGTCGACCAGCGGGCCGACACCCTCCAGCGCGGTCACCGTGTCCTTGAGCCCGTGGCCGGTCACGGTGACCACGACGGTCCCGTCGTAGCCGCGGCCCTCCTCGAGGTCCTGGAGGATGCCTGCGACGCCCGCGGCCGAGGCCGGCTCGACGAAGACGCCGTCACGACGGGCCAGCTGGCGCTGGGCGGCGAGGATCTGGTCGTCGGTCACCGCGGTGAAGCGACCTCCGGACTCCTCGCGGGCGGCCATCGCGAGGTGCCAGGAGGCGGGGTTGCCGATCCGGATCGCGGTCGCCTTGGTCTCCGGGTGCGCCACCGGGGCGCCGTGCACCAGCGGTGCGGCGCCGGCGGCCTGGAAGCCGTGCATGACGGGTCGGCGGGTCGCGTGGCCGAGGTCGGCGTACTGCGTGTAGCCCATCCAGTAGGCCGAGACGTTGCCGGCGTTGCCGACCGGCAGGACGTGGTGGTCGGGAGCGTCGCCGAGGAAGTCGACGATCTCGAAGGCGGCGGTCTTCTGTCCCTGGAGCCGCACCGGGTTGACGGAGTTCACCAGGGCGACCGGGTAGTCGTCGGCCATCCGGCGCGCCATCGTGAGGCAGTCGTCGAAGTTCCCGCGCACCATGATCACCTGCGCGCCGTGCAGGATCGCCTGCGCCATCTTCCCGGCCGCGATCTTGCCCTCGGGCACCAGCACCAGCGGCTGGAGGCCGGCCTTGGCGGCGTAGGCGGCCATCGAGGCCGAGGTGTTGCCGGTGGAGGCGCAGACCACGGCGCGGGCGCCCTCGGAGCGGGCGACGGAGATGGCCGCGGTCATCCCCCGGTCCTTGAAGGAGCCGGTGGGGTTGTCGCCCTCGACCTTGAGCCAGACGTCGGCGCCGGTCAGGCCGGAGAGCCACTCCGAGGTGACCAGGGGCGTCCCGCCCTCGCGCAGGGTGACCGCGGGGATGCCGTCGGGCAGGTCCGGCAGGTCGAGCAGGTCGCGGTACTCCTCGATGACGCCGCGCCACTGGCGCACCGCCCCGGGTGCGCGCCTCTCGGTGGTCTGGTCGGTGGTCTGGTCGGTGGTCACTCGGACTCCCCCTCGACGCGCATGACCGAGCTGACCTCGCGCACCATCTCCATGCCCTGCAGGTGCGCGACCGTGGCCGCGAGCGCGGCGTCCGTGGCCTCGTGCGAGACCACCACGAGCTGGGCGTCGTCGCCGCGGCCCTCCTGGCGCACGGTGCGCAGGGAGACGTCGTGCTCGGCGAAGGCGGCGGCCACCGCGGCCAGCACGCCCGCCCGGTCGTCGACGTCGATCGCGACGTGGTAGCGGGTGACGGTCTCCCCCATCGGCAGCACCGCCCGGTCGGCGTAGGCCGACTCGACCATCCCGCGCGTGGAGGCACGCTGGTTGCGGGCCACGGTGACCAGGTCGCCGAGCACGGCCGACGCCGTCGGGGCGCCGCCGGCGCCGGGGCCGTAGAACATCAGCTGGCCGGCGGCCTCGGACTCCACGAAGACCGCGTTGTAGGCCTCGCGCACCGACGCGAGCGGGTGGCTGCGCGGGATCATCGCGGGGTGCACGCGCACCGCCACGGTCTCGTCGCCGCCGGGCACGGCCGGCGGGCGCAGCTCGGCGATGGCCAGCAGCTTGACGACCGCCCCCATGGCGCGGGCCGAGGCCATGTCGGCCGCGGTCACGTCGGTGATGCCCTCGCGGTGGACGTCCGCGGCCGTCACCCGGGAGTGGAAGGCGAGCGAGGCCAGGATGGCGGCCTTCGCGGCGGCGTCGAAGCCCTCCACGTCGGCGGTGGGGTCGGCCTCGGCGTACCCCAGGTCCTGGGCCTCCTCGAGCGCCTCGGCGAAGCCGGTGCCCGCGGTGTCCATCTTGTCCAGGATGAAGTTGGTGGTGCCGTTGACGATGCCGATCACCCGGGTGACGCGGTCGCCGGCCAGCGACTCGCGCAGCGGCCGCAGGATCGGGATCGCGCCGGCCACGGCGGCCTCGTAGTAGAGGTCCCGGCCGACCTTCTCGGCGGCCTCGAAGAGGGTGGGGCCGTCCTCGGCCAGCAGCGCCTTGTTGGCCGTCACCACCGAGCAGCCGTGCTCGAGCGCGGAGAGGATCAGCGTGCGCGCCGGCTCGATGCCGCCGATCACCTCCACGACCAGGTCGACGTCGTCGCGGGCCACGAGCCCGGTCGCGTCGGTGGTCAGCAGGCCCGCGGGCACGTCCACCTCGCGCGGGGCGTCGAGCCGGCGCACGGCGACGCCGGCCAGCTCGATCGGCGCGCCGATGCGGGCCGCCAGGTCGCCGGACTGCTCCTGGAGCAGCCGCACCACCTGGGAGCCCACCGAGCCGCAGCCCAGCACCGCCACCCGCAGGGGCCGCTGGTCGCCTGTGGTCACCACGCTCACTCCTGATCTCCCACGTCGGTCGCCAACAGGTCGTCCTCAGTCTCCCGCCGCACGAGCACGCGCGCGACCCCGTCCCGCACCGCGATCACCGGCGGGCGCAGCGCGTGGTTGTAGTTCGAGGCCATCGAGCGGCAGTACGCCCCGGTGCCGGGCACCGCGAGCAGGTCGCCGGGACGCACGTCGCCGGGCAGGAACTCGTCCTTGACCACGACGTCACCGGCCTCGCAGTGCTTGCCCACGACCCGCGCCAGCACCGGCTCCGCCTCGGACCGGCGGTCGGCCATGGTGCAGGAGTAGTCGGCGTCGTAGAGCGCGGTGCGGATGTTGTCGCTCATCCCGCCGTCGACCGAGACGTAGGTGCGCACGGCGCCGCCGTCCAGGCGGACCGGCTTGACGGTGCCGACGGTGTAGACGGTGCAGACCGACGGCCCGGCGATGGCGCGGCCCGGCTCGATCGAGAGCTGCGGGACCGCGACGCCCAGCGCCCGGCACTCGTGCTCGACGATGGCCCGCATCGCCGCGGCCAGGTCGGCCGGCTCGGCGGGGTCGTCCTGGGTCGTGTACGCGATCCCGAACCCGCCGCCGAGGTCCATCTCGGGCAGCTCCGCACCGAGCTCGGCCGCGATCCGCGCGTGCAGCGCGAGCACCCGGCGCGCGGCCACCTCGAAGCCGGAGGCGTCGAAGATCTGGCTGCCGATGTGGGAGTGCAGCCCGCGCAGCTCGAGGCCGGGGGCGGCCAGCACCCGGCGTACGGCCTCGAAGGCGTCGCCGGAGGTGATCGACAGCCCGAACTTCTGGTCCTCGTGGGCGGTGGCGATGTACTCGTGGGTGTGGGCCTCGACCCCCGCGGTCACCCGCACCAGGACCGGCTGCACCACGTCGAGGTCGCGCGCGACGGCGGCGAGGCGCTCGATCTCGGTCATCGAGTCGACGACGACCTTGCCGACCCCGGCGGCCACGACGCGGCGCAGCTCGGGCACGGACTTGTTGTTGCCGTGGTACTCGATGCGCGCCGGGTCCACTCCCCCGCGCAGCGCCACGGTCAGCTCGCCGGGCGAGCAGGCGTCGAGGTACAGGCCGTCCTCCGCGATCCAGCGGGCCACGCCGGTGCAGACGAACGCCTTGGCGGCGTAGTAGACCTGCCAGCCGGCGAAGGCGTCGCGGAACGCCACGGCGCGTGCCCGGAAGTCCTCCTCGTCCAGCACGTAGGCGGGGGTCATGTGCTCCGCGGCGAGGTCGGCCAGCGCCACCCCGCCCACGACCAGGTCGTCGCCGCGCTTGTGCGCGGTACGCGACCACAGCTGCGGCACCAGCTCGTTGGGGTCGGTGGGCTGGCGCAGCCAGGACGGGCCGCGCAGCGCGCCCGAGGCGTGCGCCCAGCCGGCCTCGTGGGTGGTGCTCACATCCGCTCCGGGGCCGAGACGCCGAGCAGCGCGAGCCCGTTGGCCAGGACCGTCCGGGTGGCGGCGACCAGCAGCAGCCGCGCGCGGTGCAGGTCGCCCGGCTCCTCGTCGCCCATCGGCAGCACGCGGCAGCCGTCGTAGAAGCGGTGGTAGGAGCCGGCGAGGTCCTCGAGGTAGCGGGCGACCCGGTGCGGCTCGCGCAGCTCGGCGGCGCTGGCCACCACACGGGGCAGCTCGGCGAGCGCGCGGAGCAGCTCGCCCTCCTTCTCGTGGCTCAGCAGGGAGGGGTCGAAGTCCTCCCCCGCCGGGTGCACGCCGAGGTCGGCGCCGTTGCGCAGGATCGAGGCGACGCGGGCGTGGGCGTACTGCACGTAGAAGACGGGGTTGTCGCTGGACTGCTTCGACCACAGGTCGAGGTCCAGGTCGATGGTCGAGTCCGAGCTGTAGCGCGCCAGGGCGTAGCGCGCGGCGTCGACGCCGATCGCCTCCACGAGGTCGTCGATGGTCACCACGGTGCCGGCCCGCTTGCTCATCCGCAGCGGCTGGCCGTCGCGGAGGAGGTTGACCATCTGCCCGATCAGGACCTCGAGGTTGACCCCCGGGGTGTCGCCGAAGGCGGCGCACATGGCCCGCATCCGGCCGACGTACCCGTGGTGGTCGGCGCCGAGCATGATGAAGCAGCGGTCGAAGCCACGCTCGCGCTTGTCGAGGTAGTAGGCGAGGTCGCCGGAGAGGTAGGCGCCCTCCCCGTCGGACTTGATGACCACCCGGTCCTTGTCGTCACCGAACTTCTCGGTGGCCAGCCAGAGGGCGCCGTCGGACTCGTAGGTGTTGCCCAGCGCGGTGAGCCGCTCCACGGCGCGCGTGACCGCGCCGCTCTTGTGCAGCTCGTCCTCGTGGAAGTAGACGTCGAAGTCGACGCCGAAGTCGTGCAGGCTCTTCTTGATCTCGGCGAACATCATCTCGACGCCCACCGCCCGGAACGTCTCCAGCGCCTCGGCGTCCGGGGCGTCCAGCGCCCCGGGGCGCTGCGCGAGCACCGCCGCCGCGATGTCGTGGATGTACTGGCCGCCGTAGCCGTCCTCCGGGACCGCCTCGCTGCGGGCGCTGGCCAGCAGCGAGCGGCTGAAGCGGTCGATCTGGGCGCCGTGGTCGTTGAAGTAGTACTCACGGGTGACCTCGGCGCCGGTGGCGGTGAAGATCCGCCCCAGCGCGTCGCCGACCGCCGCCCACCGGACCCCGCCGATGTGCAGCGGCCCGGTGGGGTTGGCGGAGACGAACTCCAGGTTGACCTTCTCGCCTGCGAACGTCGGCGGAGGAGCCGTACGCCGCGCCGGCCGCCACGACCTGGGCCGCGACCGCGCCCTGGGCGCCGGCCTCGACGGTGATGTTGAGGAAGCCGGGTCCGGCGACCTCGACCTCGGCGACGCCGTCGGCGCGCTCGAGCTCGGCGGCCAGGGCGGTGGCGAGGTCGCGCGGTGCCATGCCGGCCTTCTTGCCCAGCTGCATGGCGACGTTGGTCGCGTAGTCGCCGTGCCCCTTCTGGCGGGGCCGCTCCACCGTCACCGCGGTGGGGACGCCGTCGGGCAGGGAGAGCGTCCCTGCGTCGGCGAGCGACGTCAGGGCGGCGACGATCGCGGTGGAGAGCTGCTCGGGGTTCACCCGGGCAGCCTATCGGCGCCCGTGGGCGGACCCCGAACCGGTTTCACCCCGCCCGACGGGCGCCTGTAGGGTTCGACACGCCCCACCGAGCCCCCGTAGCTCAGGGGATAGAGCGCCGCCCTCCGGAGGCGGAAGCGTAGGTTCGAATCCTACCGGGGGTACCAGCAGGCAGCGGACGCACGAAGGCCCGGGACGTCGTCCGATCCCGAGGACAGGTGTCCTCGCCGTCGCACGACGTCCCGGGCCGTCCGGCTCGCGGGACCGGGGTCAGTCGGCCGTGCGCTGCTCCTTCTTGGCCTCGGTGAGGTCGCTCAGCCGCGCGGCGTCGGCGCGGGCGCCGTCGGCGGCCTTCTTCGACGCGGTGGCGTCGTCGATCTCGGCCTTCGCCTCGCGCTGGGCGGCCTTCTTCTTCTCCTCGGCCGCGGCGGCGGTCCTCGTGCGCTCCTCCTCGGCGGTGCGCGCCCGGGTCGCGGCCCGCTTGTCGGCGGCCGCCTTCTTCTTCGCCGCCTTCTCCTCGGCGTCCTCCCGGGCCTCCCGCTTGGCCTTGACCTCGGTGACGTCGGCCTCCTGGAGGCCCGCGGCGGCCTTGTCCTGCGCTGCCTTGCGCTGCGCGGCGGCCTCGCGCCGACCGGCGGCGGCCTTCTCGCGGGCCTGGTCGCGCTTGGCCTGCGCCTCGGACTCGAGCCGAGCGGCGGTGGCGAGCTTCTCGCCCCGCTCGAGCCGCTCGGTACCGCGCTCGACCAGGTCGCGGTTGCGGAGCACGGTGCCGGCGACCTTGTCGGCGGAGCCGAGGGTGCGGTCGAGGGCCACGCGCGGCGCGGACGCCTCGTCGAGACGGGCCGCGAGGCGCTGGTCGACGGCGGCCAGCGGGAGCCGGGCGATCTCGTAGGGCAGGGCGACGATCTTCTTCAACATGGTGGTCCTCACTTCTCGGTCTGGCCGCGCAGCTGCGCGGCCTGCTTCTCGGCGTCTGCGGCCTCGCGGTCGAGCCGGGCCTGCTCGCGCGCGGCCTGGTCCTCGGTGGCCTCAGCCCTCTCCTCGGTGGCCTCGGCCTCGCGCAGGCGGGTCTCGGCGACCTGCTCGGCCTGCTGCTCGGCGCTCTCGCGGCCACGCTGCTCGCGCTGGGCGGCCTCTCGCTCGGCCTCGGCGCGCTCGCGCGCGGCCTGCTGCTCGGCGGCGGACTCCTCCCGCTCGGCGCGGGCCCGGGCTGCGCCCTGCTCCTCGGCGGTCTCGCGGCTCGTCTCACGCATCTCGCGGGTGGCCTCCTGGCGCTTGGCGTCGGCCACCGCGTCGTCGGCCACGGCCTGCTTGCGGCGCTGGGCCTCGGCCTGCTGCAGCTGTCCCTCCTCGACGAGGTCGTCCTTGCCGGTGACGGCCCCGGCGACCTCCTTGGCCTTGCCGGTGAGGCCTCCGAGGAGGCCCTGACGTGCTTCTGCTGACGTGTCGTCGCTCATCCTTCGACCCTGGGACCCGGTCGAGCGGTGCGCACCATCCCCAGGGTGGGCGGGTGGTGTGACGTCGCACTCAGCCCGGAGCGGCACCCGCCGGGTCAGCACCGGCCGATCGTGGCGTCGTCGCGCGCGTCGTCGCCGTAGCGGCGCGCCTGCGCCACGTCGGGGAAGACCACGCTGGCCGCGCCGGCGTACCCGATCCGCCCGTCGACCACGCAGGTGGTGATCCGGTCCTGGCGCACCGCGGCCACCGCCCGGGCGAGGGCGAAGAGCTCGGAGGGCGGCACACCGCCGGTGTCGAGGTGCCGCAGGACGTCGAGCACCCCCCGCTCCACGAACCCCGGCTCGTCGGCGCGGGCCCGCACCTGCGCGGCGATCCCCCGCAGCACGCGCTGCTGGTTGGCCGAGCGGTCGAAGTCGCCCCCGGGCAGGCCCTTGCGGATCCGGGCGAAGGCCATCGCGTCGTAGCCGCCCAGCCGGATCCGGCCGGCCGGGAAGCCGTCCTGCTTGAGGTACGGGTCGGCGAACGGCCGCGGGTTGGCCACCGTCACGCCCCCGATGCCGTCGACCAGGTCCTCGAAGAAGGGGAAGCGGGTGACCATCACGTAGTCGGGCCGGATCCCGACCAGGTCGCCCACGGTCTCGCCCAGCAGCTGCGGGCCGCCGAAGGTCAGCGCCGCGTTCACCCGCTCCGGCCCGACCCCCGGGATCTGGACGTAGGAGTCGCGCGGGATGCCGATGGCCGTGGCCGCCCCCGTGGCGGGGCGCATCCCGACCAGCTGCAGCGCGTCCCCGCGAGCGCGCAGCATGTCCTCACCGGGCCGGGCGTCGGAGCCCACCGCCAGGATCCACACCACGTCGTCCCGGAGGGCGACGCCCTCGGCCGCGCGGACCCTGACCAGGGCCGCCTCGGTGGGTGCCACCGTGGACGCCGGGACGACGAGCGCCGCCAGGGCCAGGACGACCCCCAGCACCCCGACCCGGCGCACCCGCGTCACCGCTGCGTCCCCCGGTCCACGTCGTAGCCGATGACCTGCCAGCCGGACGGGCCCGGCGTCAGGTAGAGCCGGCCCGCGACCCGCTCGACCCGCTCGGCCTCGCCGGTCAGGGTCATCACCAGCACGAACCGGGCCGTCGCCGCCCGCGCCCGGCCGCCGGTGGCGAGCAGGTCCACCACCACCTCACCGCGGCGCTGGGCCACGTCGTCGACCCGCGGCGCGAGTGCCGCGTTGGTGGTCAGCGCCCGGTCCTCGCGCGCCTGGGCGGCGGCGGCGCGGGTGAAGCCCGGGAAGGCGTCGCCGGCGCTGCGCAGGCCCCCGCCCCGGCCGAGGTAGGCGGCGGCGAACCAGCGGTCGACGACCCGGCCCACGGCGTCCCGGGCGCCGCCGCGACGCGCCCGGTCCAGGTCGCCGGTGACGCGACCGAGCCTGGTGGTCGTACGGGCGTCCGCCGGGGCGGCCTCCGACGGCACCGGCTCTGCGGGGTCCGCCGTCCCGGCGGTGCTGCAACCGGCGAGCAGGACGACGCCGGCGAGCAGGACCGCGGCGGCCCGGGACCGGGCCGACACGCCGTCGCGGGTCCGCGGTCCGGGGTGTCGCAGCGTCATGGACGGTCCTCGTGGCCGGGGTGGCAGGCGTTTCCGGGTCCAGCGTGCCCGACGCCACAGCCACCCCCGCGCATTTGGCCGGTCGGGGGACTAGCCTGGGTCGCGATCATCACACCGCGCGCTCACTGGAAGAGGCGAAGCAAGTCGTGCCGCAGTCGTCTGGCAGCTCCACCCCCCAACCGTCCACCTCCGACTTCGGTGCCAACGAGTGGCTCGTGGAGGAGATGCGAGAGCGGTTCGACACCGACCCCTCCAGCCTCGACGACGAGTGGCGCTCGTTCTTCTCCGACGGGCCCGGCGTCGACGTCGACGTCGAACGGGACCGCGGGCAGCGCGGCGTCCCCCGCGAAGCCCGCCGGGGCCCCGGCCGCGACGAGCGCGCCGGCCACGACGGCAGCCGAGCCTGCAGCGAAGCCCGCCGCCGAGCCCGCCGCCAAGCCCGCCGCCAAGCCCGCCGCCAAGCCCGCCGCCAAGCCCGCCGCCAAGCCCGCCGCCAAGCCCGCCGCCAAGTCCGCCGCCGAGCCCGCGGCCAAGCCCGCGGCGAAGCCGGCCCCCAGGACGAGCGCGAAGGCGGGCGGGGACGAACCGGCCGCCACGCCGGCCGAGCCGACCTACACCGTGCTGCGCGGGATCCCTGCGGCGACGGTGAAGAACATGGACGCCTCGCTGACCGTGCCGACGGCCACCTCGGTGCGCACGGTCCCGGTCAAGCTGCTGTGGGACAACCGGACCGTGATCAACAACCACCTCGCCCGCGCGCGCGGCGGGAAGGTCTCGTTCACGCACCTCATCGGCTACGCGATCGTGCGGGCGCTGGGTGAGATGCCGGCGATGAACAGCTCGTACGCCGAGGTCGACGGCAAGCCCAACCTGGTGACGCCGCCCCACGTCAACCTCGGTCTGGCCGTCGACCAGCAGAAGCCCGACGGCACGCGTCAGCTGGTCGTGCCCTCGATCAAGCACGGCGAGACGATGGACTTCGCGGCCTTCTGGACCGCCTACGAGGAGATCGTCCGCAAGGCGCGGGACAACAAGCTGACGATGGAGGACTACTCGGGCACGACGGTCAGCCTGACCAACGTCGGCGGTCTCGGCACCAACCACCCGGTCCCCCGCCTGATGCCCGGCCAGGCCGCGATCTTCGGCGTCGGTGCGATGGACTACCCCGCCGAGTGGCAGGGCGCGTCGGCCGACGCGATCGCCCGCAACGGCATCAGCAAGGTCATGACGCTGACCTCGACCTACGACCACCGCGTCATCCAGGGCGCCCAGTCCGGCGAGTTCCTGCGCCGCCTGCACCAGCTGATGCTGGGCGAGGACGGCTTCTACGACGACATCTTCCGGTCCCTGCGGATCCCCTACGAGCCGATCCGGTGGAGCAACGACATCTCCACGTCGCACGACGACGAGATCTCCAAGCAGGCCCGGATCCTCGAGCTGATCCACGCCTACCGGGTGCGCGGTCACATGATGGCCGACACCGACCCGCTGGAGTACCGCCAGCGCACGCACCCCGACCTCGAGATCGAGACCCACGGGCTGACCCTGTGGGACCTCGACCGGGAGTTCGCCACCGGGGCCTTCGGCGGCAGCGCCCGGCCGTTCATGAAGCTGCGCAGCGTGCTGGGCATCCTGCGTGACTCCTACTGCCGCACCACCGGCATCGAGTACATGCACATCATGGATCCCGAGCAGCGCCAGTGGATCCAGGAGCGGGTCGAGCGCCCGCACACCAAGCCGCCCCGCGAGGAGCAGCTGCGGATCCTGCTCAAGCTGAACCAGGCCGAGGCGTTCGAGACGTTCCTGCAGACCAAGTTCGTCGGCCAGAAGCGGTTCAGCCTCGAGGGGGGCGAGACGACCGTCCCGGTCCTCCACGAGATCTGCGAGGCCGCGGCCGCGGCCGGCCTGGACGAGGTCGCCATCGGCATGGCGCACCGCGGTCGGCTGAACATCCTGGCCAACATCGTGGGCAAGAAGTACTCCCAGATCTTCCGCGAGTTCGAGGGCAACATCGACCCGCGCACGGTCCAGGGCTCCGGGGACGTCAAGTACCACCTCGGCGCCGACGGGGTCTTCGAGTCCGACCGCGGCCACCACGTGAAGGTCTCGGTCGCCGCGAACCCCTCCCACCTCGAGGCGGTCGACCCGGTGCTCGAGGGGATCGCCCGGGCCAAGCAGGACGTCCTGGACCGCGGCGCGGACTACCCGGTGCTGCCGCTGCTGGTCCACGGCGACGCGGCCTTCGCCGGGCAGGGCGTCGTGGCGGAGACCCTCAACCTGTCGCAGCTGCGCGGCTACCGCACCGGCGGGACGGTCCACCTGGTGGTGAACAACCAGGTCGGCTTCACCACGTCACCGGGCTCCTCGCGCTCCTCGCTGTACTGCACCGACGTGGCGCGGATGGTCCAGGCGCCGATCTTCCACGTCAACGGCGACGACCCCGAGGCCTGCATCCGGGTGGCGCAGCTGGCCTTCGAGTACCGCCAGGCGTTCAACAAGGACGTCGTGATCGACCTGGTCTGCTACCGCCGGCGCGGTCACAACGAGGGTGACGACCCGTCGTACACCCAGCCGCTGATGTACGACCTGATCGAGCAGAAGCGCTCGGTGCGCAAGCTGTACACCGAGTCCCTGATCGGGCGCGGCGACATCACGATCGAGGAGGCCGAGCAGGTCCTGCGCGACTACCAGCAGCAGCTGGAGCGCGTCTTCACCGAGGTCCGCGACGCCAGCAGCCAGCCGGACGAGTGGACCACCGTCCCGGAGTACCCCGACAAGCCGGCCGGGGAGGCCCGCTCGGCGGTCTCGCTGGAGACCCTGAAGCGGATCTCGGACGCCTACGTCTCCCCGCCGGAGGGTTTCACCGTGCACCCCAAGGTGATGCCGCAGCTGCAGCGTCGCGCGCAGGCGATCACCAGCGGCCCGATCGACTGGGGCGCCGGGGAGATCCTGGCCTTCGGCTCGCTGCTGATGGACGGTCGCCCGGTCCGGCTCGCCGGCCAGGACTCGCGCCGCGGGACCTTCGCCAGCCGGTTCGCCACGATCATCGACCGTCGCAACGCCGACGAGTGGACCCCGCTGTCGGCCCTGACGGAGGACCAGGCCAAGTTCTTCGTCTACGACTCGCTGCTCTCCGAGTACGCCGCGCTGGGCTTCGAGTACGGCTACTCCGTGGCACGCCCCGAGGCGCTGGTGCTGTGGGAGGCGCAGTTCGGCGACTTCGTCGGCGGCGCGCAGACCGTGATCGACGAGTTCATCGCCGCCGGCGAGACCAAGTGGAACCAGCAGTCCGGCGTGGTCCTGCTGCTGCCCCACGGCTACGAGGGCCAGGGCCCGGACCACTCCTCCGCCCGGATCGAGCGGTTCCTCACGATGGCCGCCGACAACGCCTTCGTCGTCGCGCAGCCCTCGACCCCGGCGTCGTACTTCCACCTGCTGCGCAGCCACTCCCTGGGCGAGCGGCACCGGCCGATGATCGTCTTCACGCCGAAGTCGATGCTGCGCCGCAAGGAGGCGGCCTCGCAGCCCGAGGACTTCACCGAGGGCACCTTCCGCCCGTTCATCGGCGACGCCACCGCCGACCAGGCCGAGGTGGACACCCTGCTGATGTGCTCGGGCCGGGTGGCCTGGGACCTCCACGTCGAGCGTGCCAAGCACGAGCAGGGCCAGCGGTTCGCCATCGGCCGGATCGAGCAGCTGTACCCCCGCCCGATCGACGACATCAAGGCCGAGATCGCCCGCTACCCGCACCTGAAGAAGGTGCGGTGGGTGCAGGACGAGCCGTTGAACATGGGCCCGTGGCCGCACTACCAGCTCAACGTGTGGCCCGAGGTCGACGCAGAGGTGGAGGCGGTCACCCGGGTCGCGTCCTCCTCGCCGTCGGTCGGCACCGCGAAGCGGCACCAGGACGAGCAGAAGGACCTGCTCGCCCGGGCCTTCTCCTGACCGCGGCGGAGCCGCCGGTCAGGTAGGAAGGCCGGTCGAGCAGGCGCACGGCCGAGCCTTGCGAGACCGCGACCGCCGTGACGAGACCCAGTGACCCGACGTCGAGGAGCCAGCACGGATGTACTTCACCGACCGCGGCATCGAGGAGCTGCAGCGACGCCGGGGCGACGAGGAGGTCACCCTGGCCTGGCTCGGCGAGCGGCTCCAGGAGTTCACCGACACCCATCCCGAGCACGAGGCTGCGGTGGAGCGGTTCGCGACCTGGCTCGCCCGCCTCGACGACCCCGAGGACTGAGCCGGTGCCGCCCGGGGCGGGCGGGCCGGCGTACCCCGACCCGCCCTGGCACCTGCACGGAGGCATGTGGGTCACCCTGTTCTGGCTCCCCCGCACCGTCGCCGGGGCGGGCGGCGCACGCCCCCGCGGTCTGTGGGGCGCGGCCTGGGTCGACTACACCGACCCCGGGACGCTGACCTACCGCGAGCTGCTGGTCGCCCGACCGGTCCGCCGGGGTGCGGCGCTCCGGGTCGAGGTCACCGACATCTGGGTGGACTCCCCCGCCTCGCGTGACGGGGGCCGGGCGCTGTGGGCGATCCCGAAGGGGCTGGCCACGTTCTCCGCCCCCGGCTCCCCCACCGGGGGCACCTGGTCCGCGGAGGTCGCCGGCGTGACCGCGGCCGCCACCGCGGTCACCGCCCGGGGTCGGGGCGGCCCGCGGGTGCCGCTCCGGTTCAGCACCGACCAGCCGGCGCTGCCCGAGACCGGCGGCCCCCGGGTGGCCCCGGTCCGCGGGAGCGCGCGGCTCGGTCCGGGGCGGGCCCGGTGGGACCTCGGTCCGGACGGACCGCTCTCCTGGCTGGCGGACGCCCGCCCGCTCGGCTCCGTACGCCTCGAGGCGTTCCGGCTCCGGTTCGGTCGATCCTGAACCGGGACGCGCCCGGGATCAGTCCTCGCCGTGCTCCCGGGTCGCCCGGCGGGCCGCGTCGCGGATCTCGAACAGGTCGGTCGCCAGACCGCCCATGGTGGTCGCCACGTCCCTGACGGCACCGGTGATGATCCCGGCGACCTGACCGACGGCGCCGGCCGCGGCCTCGGCGCCCGACTGGAGGGCGTCCTTGGCGATCTCGCCCTTGCTGAGGTGGTCCTGCATGGTCCCAGTCTCCCGCCAGACCGCTCAGGCCGCCACCGTGGGTTCGGTCACGACCTGGACGGTGTCGACGACCTCGTCCTGCGCGTCCTTCCTGCGGTCGGGGAGCGCCAGGCGGCAGATCTTGCGGGCCACGCTCCACAGCTGCTTGCCCAGGGGCCCGGCGTTGTAGTCGAGGTCGTAGCGCTCGCAGATCTCGCGGACCTCCTCCGCGATCTGCGGGTAGCGGCGAGCGGGCAGGTCGGGGAAGAGGTGGTGCTCGATCTGGTGGGACAGGTTCCCGGTGAGCAGGTGGAAGACCCGGCCGCCGGTGATGTTGGCCGAGCCGAGGAGCTGGCGGTAGTACCAGTGTCCCCGGGTCTCGTCCTCGCACTCCTCGATGCTGAAGGTCGCCACCCCGGCCGGGAAGTGCCCGCAGAAGATGATGTTGAACGCCCACACGTTGCGGACCAGGTTGGCCACGACGTTGCCGGCGAAGGTCAGCGGGAAGAGCGGGCCGGTCAGCGCCGGGAAGAGCAGGTAGTCCTTCACGGCCTGGCGGCGCATCTTGCGCAGCAGGCCCGGGTAGAGCGGCTTGTTGTCGTCGAGGCTGCGCCGTCCCGAGACCAGGTTCTCCACCTCGAGGTCGTGCAGGGCCACGCCCCACTCGAAGAACACCATCAGCAGCACCGCGTACAGCGGGTTGCCGAGGTAGTACGGGTGCCACGGCTGGTCCTCGTCCATCCGCAGCACGCCGTACCCGATGTCGCGGTCCTTGCCCACGATGTTGGTGTAGGTGTGGTGGATGAAGTTGTGCGAGCTCTTCCACTGCTCGCTCGGGCAGACGTTGTCCCACTCGTACATCCGTGAGCTCAGCGCGGGGTCGCCCATCCAGTCGTACTGGCCGTGCATGACGTTGTGGCCGATCTCCATGTTGTCGAGGATCTTGGAGATGCTCAGCGACGCCACCGCCAGCGGCCACGCGGGCGGCAGGTAGAACAGCGCGCGCCCGGCGATCTCGAAGCCGCGCTGGGCCCTGACGACCTTGCGGATGTAGGCGGCGTCCTCCTCACCGAGGTCGGCCAGGACGCGCTGACGGATCGCGTCCATCTCCTCGCCGAGGCGCTCGAGCTGCTCGGCGGTCAGCCGCCTGGTCCCGGCGGCCTCCTCGGCGGTGGGCTGCGGGTGAGTCATGGTCATGGTCATGGTGTGCGTCCTCTCGTGGACGGGGTGCGCGGGCAGGAGTGGTCAGAGGTCGACGGTGCAGTCGCCGACGGGGGCGGAGACGCAGACGCGGACGTCCTCGTCGGGCAGGGAGGACTCGGCGCCGCTGACGACGTCGCGCACCGTGCCCTCCGCCTTGCGGCTCACGCAGGAGAAGCAGATCCCCATCCGGCACCCGTGCTCCGGGCGCAGGCCCAGCGCCTCGGCCTGGGCGAGCAGGCTCTCGCCGGTGTTGGGCGCGGTCCGGCCGGACCTGGTGAAGGTGACCTCGCCGCCGGCCTCGCCGCCGCCGGTGCGGGGGGCCTTGAAGTACTCGACGTGCAGGGCCTCGGAGCCGTCGTACGCCCCGCGCACCGCCTCGATCAGCGGCGCCGGACCGCACGCCCAGGTCGGCACCTCGCGGTAGCCGGGCACGAGCCGCTCCAGCCACGCCGGGGACAGCGCCGGGTCGCCGAGCTCGGGGTGCAGCAGGTGGAGCTCGGTGCCGTGGCCCGAGGCCGCCACGGCGGCGAGCTCCTCGGCGAAGATCTGGTGCCGGGGGCTCTGCGCGTAGTGCAGGAACGTCACACGACCCCGGTGCGTGCGGCGCTGCAGGGAGCGCAGCATCGACATCACCGGGGTGATCCCGGAGCCGCCCGAGATCAGCAGCACGTGCTCGGGGACGCGGTCCGGCAGCACGAAGTCGCCCTGCGCCTGCGAGAGGTGGACCGTGGAGCCGAGCGCGGCCCGCCCGGTCAGGTGGCGCGAGACCACCCCGTCGGGGTTGGCCCGCACGGTGACGGTGAACCGGTCGCCGGGGCGCGACTCCGGGCTGGAGACGGTGAAGACCCGTGTCGTACGCCGGGCGCCGTCGACCTCGACGCCGAGCTGGACGTGCTGACCGGCGCGGTGGCCCTGCCAGGTCGAGGTGGGCTGGAGGGTCAGGGTCGCGACCGGCGGGTGGCCGGGCACGTCCACCTCGCGGTGCACCTCGACGATCCGGGCGCGCACCTCGTGCGCGGCCCACATCGGGTCGACCAGCTCGAGGTAGCGGTCGACGCCGTGCGGCTGGGCCAGGGCGGCGAGCGTCCGTGAGCGCAGGACGCGCTGGGCCAGACCGGGCAACGGGCGGCCTCCCCGGCCGGTCGGCGTGGCTGTCGTCGTGGGACTCATCGCGCCTCCTGTTGAGTGTACGAGTGTGCACTCGACAATATGGTCGGGCCCGTCCCAGACGTCAACCACCACCGGCGTGACGCCGCGCACGCACCGTAGGGTGGCGGCCATGGTGTCGACGGCCGGGAGCCCGGGCGCGCGTCCTGAGACGCGCGCCGAGCGCAAGGAGCACACCCGTCGCCAGATCCTGGACGCCGCCCTGGCGCTGTGCGAGGGCAGCAGCCTGGTGGCGCTCTCGCTGCGCCAGGTGGCCAAGGAGGTGGGCATCGTGCCCACCGGCTTCTACCGCCACTTCGAGTCGATCGAGGAGCTCGGGCTGGCGCTGGTGGAGGAGTCCTTCGAGTCCCTGCGCTCGATGCTGCGCGACGTGCGTCTGCGCGACCCCGCCTACGACGACCTGATCGACAGCTCGATCGACGTCCTGGTCGCGCACGTGCACGCCCAGCAGGCCCACTTCGCCTTCATCGCCCGCGAGCGCGAGGCCGGGCCGCCGGCGGTGCGCGAGGCGATCACCCGCGGCATCGAGCTCTTCGAGCGCGAGCTGGCCAGCGACCTGCGGCGCCTGCCCGGCACGGACCGGTGGACCACCGAGGACCTGCGGATCCTCTCGAACCTCTTCGTCACGGCCCTGGTCGCCACGGCCGTCGCCGTGCTCCACGCCCAGGACGAGCCCGAGGAGCAGGAACGCCTGATCGGGTCGGCACGCACCCAGCTGCGGATGGTGCTGGTCGGGGCCCTGGGCTGGAACTCCCGGCACCAGCCGAGATGACACCCGCACCGTGCCGAGTGACACCCGCACCGTGCCGAGGTGACGGTCGAGGCCGACGTCAGGGGGTCGGCGCGAGCGGTTGCGGCTCGCACGGCGCCACCGGTCCACGGGCGATCCCGACCTCACCGTGGATGCCGCTCCCGGTCTCCACGTCGCCCGGGCCCGCACCGACGGGCGAGGTCGTCGACGCGGCGATGACCACGGTCCCGCCGTCGGCCACGTCGCGGCGGTCGAGAACGACCCGCAACCCGTCACCCACCGCGAACCGCGTGCGGGAACCCGGCGCGGAGGGGGCGTCCCGGTAGCGGTCGTCCTGGCACCGGAGGTCGGCGCCGAGGTACTGCACGTCGGCGCGGACACCGCGGTCCTCGAGCGCCCGCTCCAACCCGTCGGCGTCCTCGAGCCGGTCGATCTCGACCTCGATCGTGCCCCCGGGACCGTCCCCCACGGCGTACGCAGGGCTGGGCCCCAGCAGGGCGGGCACGGCGAGGACCGTGGCGACCACGGCCGCAGCAGCGGCCGACGCGGCGGCGGGACGCCACCGCGTCCGTCGGGGTGCCGGGTGCTCGGGGCGGCCCGTCTTGCCCGCGGCGGCGCGGTCCGAGACCTCCGCGCGCAGGTCGCCGAGCAGCCGGCTCTCGAAGCTGTCCAGGGTGGTCCTCATCGTGCTGCCTCCACGGTCGGGCGGGTCGGGTCGGACACGGTCGCGGCCAGGCGGCGGCGGCCCCGGTGCAGACGGACGCGGGCGTTGCCGACGCTGATGCCGAGGGCGTGGGCGGCCTCGGCGACTTCGAGGCCGTCGACAGCGACCAGCTCGACCACCGCGCGCACCCCGTCGGGCAGCACCGAGAACCCGGCCAGGAGCTCACGAGCCTCCCGCTCCGCGTCGAGCCGCTCGGCAGCACGCTCGAGGGCGTCGGGCTCGAGCAGACGGCGCGACCCCCACCGCACGGCGGACTCGCGTTGGCGCCGGGCCCGCCGGTGCTCGCCGGCGACGACGTTCCTGGAGATCCCGTAGAGCCAGGCGCGCGGGGCACCGCGGCGCGGATCGTAACCCGACGCAGACTCGATCACCGCCAGGAAGACCTGTGCCGTGAGGTCCGCCGCCGTGTGCGGGTCCCCCACCCGTCGCGCCACGAAGCGCTGCACCGCCTCCACGTGCTCCCGGTAGAACTCCTCCAGGAGCACCGGGTCCCGGCCGATGCCGGCCACGTCGTCGTCGTCCACACCCGTCCTTGTCGCCGCCGGCGCCTCGCGTTACACCGGCCCGCGCTCAGACCGGCTTGACCACGAGCTCGGGGACCTCGGCGTCGCGGGGCAGGTCGAGCACGTGCAGCACCAGGTCGGCGACGGTCGAGGGCTGGATCCAGGCGGCAGGGTCGTACGCCGTGCCCTCCTGCTCGTGCACCGCCTCCTGCATGGCGGTCGCGGTGCGGCCCGGGAACACCGAGGTGACCCGCACGTCCGGCTCCTCCGCGCGCAGGCTGTCGGCCAGTGCGCGCAGGCCGTGCTTCGACGCGGCGTACGCCGCCCACTGCGGGTTGGCGCGCAGCCCGGCGCCGGAGTTCAGCAGGACGACCGTGCCCCGGGCCGCCCGCAGCGCCGGGAGCGCGACCCGGGTGACCACGGCCGGGGCCACCAGGTTCACCGTGAGCTGCTCGGTCCACGCCGAGGCGGTCAGGTCGGCGACCGCACCGAGCTCGACGACGCCGGCGGCGTGCACGACCGAGTCGAGGCGCCCGGGCAGCTGCTCCCCCAGCGCCTCGACGCTGCCGGTCTCGGCGAGATCGGCCACGAGCGTGGTGAGCCCGGGCAGGTCGGCGGCCATCTCGGCCGCGCGCCGGTCCGAGCGGGCCACCGCCAGCACCGTCTCGCCCCGGGCCAGCAGGCGCTCGGCCACGAGGCGGCCGATGCCCGAGCCGGCCCCGGTGAGCAGGTGGGTCCTCACCGGGTGAGGACCACCTTGCCGAACAGGTCGCCCTCGAGCATCGCCGCGAACCCGTCCCGGGCCTGGTCCATCGGCAGCTCGCGGTCGATCAGCGGGCGGGTGCCGGTGGCGTCGAGCATGGCGACCAGGGCCGCCAGCTCCTCGCGGGTGCCCATCGTCGAACCGATCACGCTGAGCTGCAGGAAGAAGATCCGGGTCAGCTCGGCGTCGTCGAGCTTCGGGCCCGAGGTGGTGCCGGAGGTGATCAGGCGACCACCCGGGCGCAACGACCGGATGGAGTGCGACCAGGTCGCCCGGCCGACCGTCTCGATCACCGCGTCGACCTTGACCGGCAGCCGGGCCCCGGACTCGAACGTCTCGTGCGCGCCGATCTCCAAGGCTCGGGCGCGCTTGTTCTCGTCGCGGCTGGTGGCCAGCACGCGCAGGCCGGCCGCGCGCGCCAGCGTGATCGCGGCGGTGGCCACCCCACCGCCGGCGCCCTGCACCAGGACCGTCTCCCCCGCGCGGAGCCCGCCGCGGGTGAACAGCATCCGGTAGGCGGTCAGCCAGGCGGTGGGCAGGCACGCCGCTTCGGCGAACGACAGCGAGGCCGGCTTGGGCACCACGTTGGCCCGCGGCACGGCGACCCGCTCGGCCATCGCACCCTGGTGGCGCTCGCTGAGCAGCGAACGACGCGGGTCGAAGGTCTCGTCCCCGCGCCAGGACGGGTCACTGACCACGCCGTGCACGACGACCTCGTTGCCGTCCTCGTCGATCCCGGCGGCGTCGGTGCCGAGGATCATCGGCAGCTGCTCCTGCTTCAGCCCGACCCCGCGCAGGGAGAACAGGTCGTGGTGGTTCAGCGACGCTGCCTTGACGGTGATCGTGGTCCACCCCTCGGGGACCTCGGGCTCGGGCCGGTCGCCCAGCACGAGGCCGGACAGCGGGTCGTCGGGAGAGAAGGACTCGGCGTAGACGGCGAACATGGCCGCGAACCTACTACCGTTCGACCCGCTCCCGGGACCCCCGCCGGTGACCAGGGCGTCCCGCACGGCGCTGGGTCAGCGGCGCGCGACGCCCTCGGCGCGCGCGGCCTGCGCCACCGCCTGCGCCACCGCGGGGCCGACCCGCGGGTCGAACGGGGAGGGGATGACCAGGTCCTCGGACAGGTCGTCACCGACCAGCTCGGCCAGCGCCCGGGCTGCGGCCAGCTTCATGCTCTCGGTGATCGCGGTGGCCCCCACGTCGAACGCGCCCCGGAAGATCCCGGGGAAGGCCAGCACGTTGTTGATCTGGTTCGGGAAGTCCGAGCGACCGGTGGCGACCACGCGGGCGTGGCGGCGGGCCACCTCGGGGTGCACCTCGGGGGTGGGGTTGGCCAGGCCGAAGATGATGGAGTCCGAGGCCATCGCGGCCACGTCCTCCTCCGGCACCGTCCCACCGGAGACGCCGATGTAGGCGTCCGCACCGACGAGCGCCTGGGCCAGCGTGCCGGTACGCCCGGTGCGGTCGGCGGTCATCTCGGCCAGGGCCTTCTTCACCGGCGTCAGGTCGTCGCGCTGCGAGGTGAGCACGCCCTTGCGGTCGGTGACCACGAGGTCGGTGATGCCGGCCTCGATCAGGATCTTGGCGACCGCGACGCCGGCGGCGCCGGCCCCGGAGATCACCACGCGCGTCGAGGAGAAGGTGCGGTGCGTCAGCCTCAGCGCGTTCGTGAGCGCGGCCAGCGCGACCACGGCGGTGCCGTGCTGGTCGTCGTGGAAGACCGGGATGTCGAGGCTGGCCTTGAGCCGGTCCTCGATCTCGAAGCAGCGCGGGGCGGAGATGTCCTCGAGGTTGATGCCCCCGAAGCTGGGGGCGAGCCGCTCGACGGTGGCGACGATCTCGTCGACGTCGGTGGTGTCGAGACAGATCGGCACGCCGTCCACGCCGCCGAACTGCTTGAACAGGACGGCCTTGCCCTCCATGACCGGCATCGCCGCGGCCGGGCCGATGTCGCCCAGCCCGAGGACGGCGGTGCCGTCGCTGACGATGGCCACCGTGTTCGGGACCCACGTGTAGTGCTGCGTCATCGACGGGTCGGCCGCGATGGCCTCGCACACCAGCGCCACGCCCGGGGTGTAGGCCATCGACAGCTCCTCGGGCCCGGTCACCGGGACCCTGGCGACCGTCTCGAGCTTGCCGCCGACGTGCAGGTCGAAGACGGGGTCGCCGGCGAAGGGGTGCGAGGAGGGGGTGTCGGTCACGGTCGGTGAGTCTGGCACAGGGCGGGCGGGCCCTGCGGGCCTCCTCACCCCCGCGGGACGGCCTTCGCGGCGGACGGGGGCCGCACCCGGCGGGGCCGCGGCCACAGCCGGGCCCGCACGACGCCGAGCACCTCGCGCTCGGGCACCGGTCCGCGGTGCCGCGAGTCCACCCCGACCTCCGGGTCGTCGCTGAGCAGCCACCAGCCGGAGCCGCCCGCCCTGGTCGTACGCCGCTCCGTGGCGCGCTTGACCGCGACGGTGCCGTCGCCGAGCCGCGCGACCACGACGTCGCCCGGACCGGGGGTGGCCCCGTAGCGGACCAGCAGCCGGTCCCCCGGCAGGAGGGCGGGCGCCATCGACCGCCCCCGCACCCGGGCCACACCCCAAGGGGCGTGGTGACCCGGGGCGCCCGCACCCCTAGTTTCGGAGTCCTGTGCCCTGCCCCCGACGCCTGCCACGCGCAGTAGTCTCGCAGGGCACGGACCACCTGACGTACCCCTGAGAGGACCCGCATGCTCGCCAAGCTCTTCGCCCCCACCATCGAGGTCTCGGCCCACTGCGACCTGCCCTGCGGCGTGTACGACCCCGCCCAGGCCCGCATCGAGGCCGAGTCGATCAAGGGCATCATCGCCAAGGTCGCCGACAACGACGACCCCGACTTCCGCACCCGCGCCATCCTCATCAAGGAGCAGCGTGCCGAGCTGGTCAAGCACCACCTGTGGGTGCTGTGGACCGACTACTTCAAGCCCCCGCACTTCGAGAAGTACCCCCAGCTGCACCAGCTGACGAACGAGGCCACCAAGCTCGCCGGCGCCTCCGGCGCCAAGGGCGCCCTGGACGCCGACGTCGCCGACCAGCTGCTGGCCAAGATCGACGAGATCGCCGAGATCTTCTGGGAGACCAAGAAGGCCTGACGCAGGACCGGCTCCGACCACGGCGCCCCCCGGCCCCCGACGACGGGGCCGCGGGGCGCCGTCGTGCGCCTGGCTCAGACGAGCTCTCGCGGAGCCATGGCCCGGAAGGCGGCGACGAGGGCCCGCACCGCGCCCCGTACGTCGTGACGGCGCCGGGCGACGTGGAAGACGACCGGCGGCGCGCCGGTGAGGACCACCGCCCGCAGGTGCGGTCCCAGCGACGGGGCCAGCGTCGCGAGGGTGCT
This sequence comes from uncultured Actinomycetota bacterium, assembly GCA_963781475.1. Taxonomy (GTDB): domain Bacteria; phylum Actinomycetota; class Actinomycetes; order Propionibacteriales; family Nocardioidaceae; genus Nocardioides. The sequence continues at coordinate 485,320 of CAWAGJ010000008.1, forward strand.
GATCACCCCGTGCCCCTGCACCGTGTGCCGCAGGACCGCGAGCTGGTCCTGCGCGGGGATGGGCACCAGCCGGGCCTCGCTCGCCGGGCGCAGGTCACCGAGCCAGAACGGCCGCATCCACTCCGGCGGCGCGGTCGGGTTGTAGAGGAAGGGCTGCTCCGCGAACGTCGTGACGTCCAGGCTCCCGGCCCCGGCCAGGTCGTGACGTGCCCCGACGACGCCGATCCGGGCACTGGTCACCGGCAACGGGAACGACTCCACGGCACCGTCCTGCACCGGCGCGATCGTGCAGAGCACGTCGATGCGGCGCTCGGTCAGGCTGGTGGTGAGGTGTCGGAACGGCACCCCGAGGCACCGCACCCGGACCTCGGGGTAGCTCCGGCGCAGGTCGCGCACCAGGCCCGCGAGGTCGATCCGCAGGTGGAAGTTGGTCTCGGCGGGGAACCCGACCCGGATCAGGTACGCCGCGCCGGCCCCCCGGGCCGCGGCGCGCGCGGCGACGGCCTGGGCCAGCAGCGGCTCCGCCAGGACCACGAACCGCTCGCCGGCCGCGGTGAGCCCCAGCACGCCCGCAGGGCCCCGCTCGAGCAGCGGGACGCCGACCTGGCGCTCGAGACGCTGCACCCGCTTGGTCAGCGCCGAGGCCGTCAGGTGCAGCCGGGCGCCCGCGCGACCGTAGTGGCCCTCCTCGGCCACGGCGAGCAGCGCCGGGATCAACGCGATGTCCAGGTCCACGGCGCTCTCCCCCCGAGTGGGCCGGTTGTCAACAGGCTATTCCAGATCGGACCCGAGGGGTACGACGGCGCGGGCCGCCCCGGTAGGACGGAGGCACCACCGCGCAGCGCCACCCCGGGTCCCGTGCCCGCGCGCCGACCGCTGCGCCGCGCGCCAGGGGGACGCCATGACACCGCACCGCATCGGTTGGGCGGCCGCGATCACGGCAGCCCTGGTCGCGACCGGCACCCCGGTGCTGACCTCCGCCGCCGCACCACCCGACCCGGACGGGTGGACCACGCCGGGGCCGGGGCTCGGTGACCCGAGCGGGTCCTCGCGCGCCGCAGCGGGCGGGAGCCCGGCCGACGTGTCGATGTTGTCGACCACACCGAGGACGGCGCTCGACCCGTGCGAGGACGACCCCGCCTGGTTGTGCGGGTCGATCCGCGTGCCGATCGACCGGGCCGACCCGAGCGGTCGGTCGATCCCGGTCGGCTTCCAGGTGTTCCCTCACCGCGGGGCCGGCGAGGGCGCGCACGACGCCATCGTGGTCAATGCCGGCGGGCCAGGCGTTGCCACCACCGCGGACCGCTCCTTCTTCCAGTTCGTGATGGACCCGCTGCTGGAGCGGCGTGACCTGCTGCTGGTCGACAACCGCGGCACCGGCACCTCCGCCCCCCTGGACTGCCCCGGCCTGCAGGACGGCGTCACCGGGCGCGAGGACTTCCTCGCCTCGGTCGGCGAGTGCGGACAGCTGCTCGGCGAGGACGCCGACCGGTACGGCAGTGGCGACGTCGCCCTGGACGTGGAGGACGTCCGGCGCGCACTGGGCTACCCGAAGGTGAGCTACTACGGTCCGTCCTACGGTGCGGTGGACGCGCAGGCCTACGCCGTCCGCTTCCCCGAGCGGGTCCGCGCCGTCTTCCTCGACGCTGGCGTTCCTGTGGGCGACCGGCAGCACGCGTACCTGTGGGGTCTTGGGGTCGGGCCCACGATGCAGCGGATGGTCCGGCTCGGCTGCGGCCGGGTCCGGGCCTGCGCGCAGGCCCGGCCGGACGCCGCGCAGGCCCTGCCCCGGCTGGCCCGCTCCGTACGTCGGGACCCGGTCGTGGGCTTCGCCCGAGGGCTCGACGGTGAACGTCGCCGGGTGCGGGTCGACGAGGTGATGCTCGCCGCGATCGTCTTCGGCGGGACCCACAACCCTGGCGAGATCCCCGCCGCGGCAGCCGCACTGTTCCGCGACGACCCGCGACCCCTGCTGCGGCTGGCTGCCGAGACCTTCCTCTGGCCAGGACCCGAGGGCGACCCGGCGATCTTCTCCTTCGGGGCCAACGCGGCTGCCTTCTGCAACGACCAGGACACCGTGTGGCGGCGCAGCGACCCCGTGCCGGTGCGGCAGGCGAAGTTCGAGGAGGCGCTCGCGGCCCGACCGTCCTCGCAGTTCGACCCGTTCTCCAAGAGCGCGATCACCCATCTCTTCCCACCGGACCTCTGCCTGCACTGGCCGGCCCCTGACCGGTTCACGCCGGCCGTGCCGCGGGGCGCGACCGCGGAGGGCTTCCCGGTGCTACAGCTGGCGGGCGACCTCGACGGCAACGTCCCGCGCCAGGCCACCAGGAAGATCCGGACCGTGTTCCCGCAGGCGGAGGTGCTGACCGTCACGGGTTCGCCCCACACGCCCGGGGCCTGGTCGGACTGCGCGCGGACGGTCGCGCAGCGCTTCCTGCGCACCCTGCGCACCGGCGACACGGACTGCGCGCGCACGCCGTCGTTCGTGGCTGCGGCTGTCGCCGAGCTCCCCCGGACCGCGTCCCGGGCCGCCCAGGCCGCCACGCTGCGTCGGGACGAGTCCGGTCGCCGCGACCGTCGGGTGACGACCGTGGCGGTCCGCACGGTGCTCGACGCCTGGCTGCGAAGCTTCCGCATCCCCGGCGCCGTCGCCGACGGGACCGGGTTGCGCGGAGGTCGCTTCGACTTCGACTACGACTCCTTCGGCGACCACGCCGTGGTGCACCTGGAGGAGGCCCGCCTGGCCCGGGACGTCGCCGTCAGCGGGCGGAGCCGGTGGACCTACGACGGCAACCGGCTGCAGATGACGATCGACGTGGACGGGCCCGGGGACCACGACGGGCGTCTGCGCGCCGAGGGCACCTGGGGGTTCGGTGCGCCGTTCCGCGCCTTCGAGGTCACCGGCTCGCTGGGCCGGCGTCCGGTGCACCTCGGCGTCCCGGCCGGGTGAGCGCTCCGGCGCGTCCGCGGAAGTCCGCACCACCGGTCGCGAGGCGCACTATCCTGCGTGTCGAGCGGTCCGGTGGACGGGCCGGAGGCCCGGGAGGGGTGCGAGCGTGGTCGACGACGGTCACTACCGCCGCATCGTCCATGCCTCCGCCGACGCCCTCCTCGACGTCGACCTGGGTGGCCGCATCCGGTACGCCAACCCGAGCGCCTGCGCCCTCCTGGGCGCCGAGGACCTGGCAGGGCGGGACATCCGCGACTTCCTGGACGAGGACGGCCAGGTCCAGTCGGCCGAGCACCTGGTCCGTGCCGCCGAGGGGATCGACCTCGAGGACGAGGTCGACAGCCTCCTGGTGCGGGGGGACGGGTCGCCGCGGTGGGTGCGCCTGCGGCAGACCAACCTGCGGCAGGACGGCCGGGTCACCTCGGTGGTGCTGCGGCTGACCGACAACCACCACCACCGGCAGCTGCTGGAGGAGCGCCGGGCCAGCCAGACGAGCCTCGTGCGCGCGGAGCAGATCGCCCGCAGCGGCAGCTTCACCTGGCACCCGCTCACGGGACGGACCACGTCCTCGGCGGGCCTCGTCGAGCTCTACGGCGACCACCTCGCGGCCCTGCTCGGCGGGCAGCGCTCGCGGCTGCTCGAGATGACCCACCCGGAGGACCACCTGCGCCTCGAGGAGCACCTGGACGCCGTGCTGACCGGCACCGGCGACGTCATCGACGTGGAGCTGCGCCAGCTGGGCCGGCACGGGTGGATGTGGGTCCGGCTCCGCGCCGAGGGCACCCGGGACGCCTCGGGACGGCTCGCCGAGGTGATCGGCACCTACCAGGACGTCACCCGATCCCGCGCCGCCGAGGACCGGCTCCAGGACCTGGCGACGCAGAACTCCCTGATGCACGCCGTCGCCTCCGCGGCCAACGACGCCGGCACGCTCGACGAGGTGCTGCTGCTGGCGCGCGACCTGGTCGTGCTGCACGACGACTGGGACCGGGCCCGGGCCTTCGTGCCCGGCCCCGGTGGCGACGGCCTCGTCCCGCACCTGGCGGAGGAGCACCCGGCCTCCGACGCCGACGCGGGTGACGTGGCTGCGAGGGAGCTGGAGACCGCCCTGCGGTGCCTGCGCAGCGGCGGGCCCGTGTGGGACGACGTGGAGCGGCTGACCATCGCGTTCCCGGTCCTGCTGGACGGCGACGTGGTCGCGGTGCTCACCCTCACGTCGCTGCCCCCGCTCCACCGCCACGCGCTCATCGAGCAGATGGCCGAGCAGTCCGCCCTGCTGATCTCCCGGGTCGCCGAGCGGGACCGGGCCCGCCGCCTGCTCGCCGACGCACGGGACCGCGCGATCACCGCCTCGCAGCACAAGTCGGACTTCCTGGCCACGATGAGCCACGAGATCCGGACCCCGCTCAACGGCATCGTGGGCCTCAACGAGCTGCTCGGGGTCACGCCGCTCTCGGACCGCCAGCGGCACCTCGTCTCCGGGATCGCCGTCTCCAGCCGCTCGCTGCTGGACCTGATCAGCGACATCCTCGACTTCTCCAAGATCGAGGCCGGGCACCTCGAGGTGGAGCACGTCGACTTCGAGGTGCGCGAGGTCCTCGCCGAGGTCGGGGGCGTCCTCGCCGCGAGCGCGCGTGCGCGTGGGGTCGACCTCGAGGTCTCCTGCGGCCCGGAGGTGCCCGAGGTCCTCTCCGGCGACCCGACCCGGTTCAAGCAGGTGCTGCTGAACCTCGGGTCCAACGCGGTCAAGTTCACCGCGGAGGGGTCGGTGTCGATCCGGGCCACCGCCACCGCCACCGCCACGCGCCGATCCTCCGGGCTCGGACGAGGAGACCGGTGGCACCCTGCTGCGGGTCGAGGTCCGCGACACCGGGGTCGGCATCACCGAGGACCAGCGGCGCGTGATCTTCGCCCCCTTCAGCCAGGGCGACACCTCGACGACCCGCACCTTCGGGGGCACCGGTCTCGGCCTGGCGATCTGCACCGAGATCGTGGCTGCCTTCGGCGGGGAGATCGGCGTCGACAGCCTGCCCGGCGTCGGGAGCACGTTCTGGTTCACCGCGCGTCTCGACCCCGCCACCGGCGGCACCCAGGACGTGACGTCCGCCCGTGCGCGGACGGTCCTCGGCGGCACCCGGGTCCTCGTCGTCGACGACACCCCCCGCAACCGGACCATCCTGGTCGAGCAGCTCGGCTGGTGGGGCGTGCAGGCGACCGAGGCCTCGGGGTCGGCCACCGCGATGGCCGCTCTGCGCAGGGCCCGGGCCGAGGGCCGGCCCTTCGACGCGGTGCTGCTCGACCTGAACATGCCCGGGCACGACGGCCTCGACGTGGCCACCGCCGTGCGCGCTGCGGGTCACCCGCCCGACCTCCCGCTGCTGCTGCTCACCTCGGCGCTGACCCCACCACCCGAGACGCTGGCCGAGGCCGGCATCACCACCAGCCTGACCAAGCCCGTCCCCTCCTCGACGCTGCGCGACGCCCTGCTCGCCGCGCTGGCCGGGGACACCGGCACGCGGGCGGACCAGGCAGCGGCGCCGGCCCCCACCGGGGAGGGCCGGGTGCTGGTGGTCGAGGACAACCTGATCAACCAGATGGTCGCGCGCGGCTTCCTGGAGGCCCTGGGGTACGCCGTGGACACCGCCGACGACGGGGAGCAGGCGCTCGCCGTCCTCGCCACGGGCGTCTACGACGCGGTGCTGATGGACGTGCAGATGCCGCGGCTGGACGGGTACGCGACCACCCGGGCGCTCCGGGAGGCCCAGGTGGCGACCGAGGACGGGCGCCGGCTCCCGATCATCGCGATGACCGCCGCCGCCGTCACCGGCGAGCGCGAGAAGTGCCTGGCCGCGGGGATGGACGACTACCTCACCAAGCCCGTCTCGGCCGCGGCGCTGACCACCGCACTCGCGCGCTGGGTCGCCCCGCCGGCCACCCCCGCGCCCCGGGGTCACCCGGAGCCGGGCGGGTCCGGGCCCCCCGCCCCCGACGCCCCCGCCCCCGACGACCCCCACCCCGACGACCCGCACCTCGACGGCGCGCGCCTGGCCGACCTGCTCGAGCTCGGCCCGCCCCACGACTTCCTGGACCGGGCGATCGACAACTTCCTGCGTCGCCGCGCCGAGGTCGTGGCCGTGCTCGCCCGCGCCGTCGCCGAGGACGACGGGCAACGCCTGGGCGCGTGCGCCCACCAGCTCCGCGGCACCGCGTCGAACCTGGGGCTCGCGGTGGTCGCCGCCCTGGCCCGGGACCTGGAGGACCGCGCCGAGGACGGGCGGGCGAGCGGCTCCGAGCCGCTGCTCTCCGAGCTGGCGGTCGCCCTCGGTGAGGCCGGGTCCTCCATCAGCTCCTACCGGGAGTGGTACCGCGCCCGCTCGCTGGTGTAGGGCCGCGCCCGGGTCCGTCCCTCACGACGCCCCCTCGCGTCCACCGCGACGGTTCCCGCACCGTCACCCCCAGGCCTGTTCCGACGGCCGCGGGGCGGGCCTGCTGCTGGCTAGGTTCGCGGCGCCCCGTACCCGGACGAAGGAGCGCCGTGCCCGACCCCGACGACCAGGCCGACCAGGCCGTGCTGCGGGCGGCACGCAGCCACGACCTCCTCGCTCGCGTCGCGGCCGGTGGGGAGGGCCGGGCCGCCGCCCGCGAGGCCCTGGTGCACCTGCACCGCCCGCTCGTCGTGCACTGCGCCCGCCGCTTCGCCGACCGCGGCGAGCCCCTGGAGGACCTCGTGCAGGTGGGCCTGATCGGGCTGCTGCTGGCCATCGACCGTTTCGACGCCGGTCGGGGCCTGGAGTTCGGCAGCTTCGCCACGCCCACCATCGTCGGCGAGATCCGGCGCTGGTTCCGCGACCGGGGGTGGGCCGCGCGGGTGCCACGCCGGGTGCAGGAGCTGCGCGCGCGGGCCACGGCCGGCTCCGACGCGCTCGCCCAGCAGCTGGGCCGGCCCCCGACCGCCTCCGAGATCGCCTCCGCCCTGGGATGCAGCCTGGAGGACGTGCTCGAGGGCCTGGGGTCGGTCGCGGCCTACGCCGCGGCACCGCTGACCACCGGGGAGGGCAGCGGGGAGGGCGGCGGCCTCGGCGCGCCGGCCGGCCTCACCGCGCAGGACGACGCGCTGGCCCAGGTCGAGGTGCGTGAGTCCGTACGCCCGCTGCTGGAGGCCCTGCCCGCCCGCGAGAAGCGGATCCTGCTGCTGCGGTTCTTCGCCGGGCTGACCCAGTCCCAGATCGCTGCCGAGGTGGGGCTGTCGCAGATGCACGTGTCCCGGCTGCTGTCCCGCACGCTCGCCGACCTGCACGCCGCGCTCGAGGCGCCGCCCGAGCCCTCGGCCGGGCCGGGACGGTGGCCGCTCAGGGTTCGCGGGCCAGCCGCTCCACCGAGGCCGGGTGCACCATGCCCAGCACGGCGACGACCGCGGTGACCACCAGCGCGCCGGTCAGCAGCACCGGCAGCTCCTCACGGTTCGTCCACGCCAGGCCGAGCTGGATCAGCTGGGCAAGCAGGACCGGGCCGCGTCCCCAGGTCTCCCCCCGCAGCACCCCCCGGGCCGCCGCGAGCAGCAGGACCGCGAAGGCGAGGAAGAACAGCCCCACCCCGACACCGAGGGTGAAGCGCTCGCGGGTCAGGCTGGCCAGCTGGAACCCGCCGAGCGCGACCAGGGCGACCCCCTGCAGCGCGACCAGCGACGCGGCGACGACCAGGGGCGGCGGCGCCGGGCCGTCGCCGGCACCGGCACCGGGAACCTGGGACGGGTCGGGGGACGGTCGGCTGGCCACGGGCCCGAGCCTAGGAGACCCCGGGCCGGGGCGGGGCGGCGACCGGCGCGGCCGGCCGCGACCAGGGGGACGCCGCAGCGCCGCGCCTGGGTCGGACGTCCCGAACATCGCGGTTGTGACCCACCGAACCTCGCGGGTGCTTGTGTCGGGCCCGTTCTGTTGGGAGTCTTGAGGGCGCGCTCGTGAACACCTTCACATTGGTGGGGTCACGCGCGCCCGCAGGCCTGAGCACCCCTGTCTGCACGCATGTAAGGAGAGAGAGAACCCCTGCCATGGATTGGCGCCACCGTTCTGCCTGCCTCGACGAGGACCCTGAGCTGTTCTTCCCGATCGGCAACACCGGTCCCGCGATCCTCCAGATCGAGGAGGCCAAGCAGGTGTGCCGCCGCTGCGAGGTCCGCGAGCAGTGCCTCACCTGGGCCCTCGAGGCCGGCCAGGACCACGGGGTCTGGGGCGGTCTGAGCGAGGACGAGCGTCGCGCGCTGAAGCGCCGCAACGCCCGGGCCCGCGTCCGCACCGCCTGAGCCACGCTCCTGCGCCCTCCGGGGCACCCCTGGCGTCCCTCTCGCCCTAGGCGAGGGGGACGTCGATGTCCGCGACCGCCCCGCCCCCGTGCGGCGACGCCCCGAGGGCGAGGCGACCCCCGAGCTCGGACTCGACCAGGGTCCGCACGATCGACAGGCCCAGCCCGGTCGAGGTCTCCAGGTCGAACCCGGGGGGCAGCCCACGACCGTCGTCGGCGACCTCGAGCCGCAGGCGTCCGGCGCCGCGGCGCACCCTGACCTCCACGTTCCCGGTCGCCGCGGACCCGGTCGCCGCGGACCCGGTCGCCGCGGACCCGGCCGCGCCGTACCCGTGCTCGACGGCGTTCTGGAGCACCTCGGTCAGCACCATGGCCAGGGTCGTGGCGGTCTCCGAGGGCAGCCACCCGAAGGAACCCTGGCGCCGCACCCGCACCGGGACCCCGGCGACGCTGACCTCCACGACCATCCCGGCCAGGCGGTCGGCCACGGCGTCGAAGTCGACGTCCTCCTCCACGGCCTGGCTGAGCATCTCGTGCACCACCGCGATCGTGCCCACCCGACGTACGGCCTCCTGGAGCGCGGCCCGGCCGGCCGGGGAGTCCATCCGGCGCGCCTGGAGGCGGAGCAGGGCGGCCACGGTCTGCAGGTTGTTCTTCACCCGGTGGTGGATCTCGCGGATCGTCGCGTCCTTGGTGACCAGCTCACGGTCACGGCGGCGCAGCTCGGTGACGTCGCGCACCAGGATCAGCGCCCCGATCCGCTCCCCCGCCGGGCGCAGCGGCACCGACCGCACGATCAGGGCGACCTCCTCGGCCGCCAGCTCGGTGTCGCGGTGCGCCCGCCCGGCCAGGACCGCGCTGAGCGTCTCCTCGTCGGGACGACGTCGCGGCGGCACGAGCCGGCGGGTCAGGTCGGCCAGGTCGAGACCGGTGAGGTCGCCGGACAGGCCCAGCCGCCGGTACAACGACAGCGCGTTCGGGCTGGCGTAGGTGACCAGCCCGGAGGCGTCGACGCGCAGGAAGCCGTCGCCGACCCGCGGGGAGTCGGCGTGGTCGCTGCGCGCCCCGGGCACCGGGAAGTGACCCGCGGCGATCATCTGGCTCAGGTCGTCTGCCGTCTGCAGGTAGGTCAGCTCGAGCCGGCTGGGGGTGCGCACGCCGTGCAGGTTGGTGTTGCGGGTGATCACCGCGATCACGTGGCCGGCCCGGACCACCGGGATCGACTCGACCCGCACCGGGACGTCGTCGCGCCACTCGGGGTCGCCCTCGCGCACCAGCCGGCCGCTGGCGTACGCCTCCTCGAGCAGCGGACGCCGCCCGGCGGGCACGAAGGTCCCCACGACGTCGTCGACGTAGGCGGTCGGCCCGGTCGTGGGACGCATCTGGGCGCCGGCCCAGAAGCCGTGGCCCGCGCGGTCGGGCAGCCACAGCACCAGGTCGGCGAAGGACAGGTCGGCCACGATCTGCCAGTCGGCCTGCAGCAGCTGCAGCCAGGACACGTCGTCGTCGTCGAGGTCGGTGTGGCTGCGCACGAGCTCGAGGAGGGTCGGCACGAGGGCAGCCTAGGAGGCTGCTGGACCCCCGCCGCCGGAGCGGGTCCGACCGGTCCACGGGCGGGCACGTGAGGTCGGTCGCACCGGCGCCGGTGCGGCCTCGCCCGGGCGTGTCGACCGTCGGTCCTTTGGCACACTGACGTCATGACACCGGCGCAGCTGACCCAGATCGTGGACGCCGACTTCGCCGTCCCGACCGACCGCCCGTTGGCCGACGTCACCGCCGACCTCACCCGCGCGCTGGGGGACCCCGACCCGGTGCTGCGCGACGACCTGGCGCTGCCGGTGCTGGCCACCTGGATCGGTCGCGGCGTCTACGACGACCTGCTCGTCGGGCTCGGCGACGGCCTGGCCACCGGGTTGCGGCCCGGCGTCGGCGAGCAGGGCACCGACTCGGTCTTCCGGCGCAGCTCCTCCGCGCTCGCCCTCGCGGAGTGCCTGGAGCGCGACACCCGGGTGCTGCGCGTGCCGAGCGGGAAGGTCCTCGAGTGGGGCGACCGCCTGGCCACCTGGTTCCTGGCCGAGCAGGACGTCCGGGGTCGGGTCGCGGGACGCGGCTGGGCGCACGCGGTGGCCCACGGAGCCGACGCCCTGGGCGCCCTCGCCGGGTCGCCGCACCTGGGTCGTGAGGAGCTCGAGGTCGTCCTCGAGGTGCTGGCCGACCGCGTCGTGCGCCCGAGCACCTCCCCCGACGAGCTGCTGCTGGCCGGGGAGCCCGACCGGCTGGCCTCGGCCGTGCTGGCCGTGCTGCGACGCGACCTCGTCACGGTCGAGCACCTCGAGGGCTGGGTGCCCCGCCTCGTCGAGCACACCAGCACCCTCCGGGCCGGCGTCGACGGGCCCGCGGACCCGTACCTCGCCGCAGGCAACCTGCAGGCCTTCCTCCGCGCGCTGCACCTCCAGCTCGTCCTGGCCCCGGAGCCGCCCGCGGTGCGCTCCGACCTGCTGCTGCTCCTCGTCGAAGCCCTGCGCCACACCAACCCGTGCACCCTCGCCGTCCCGGCGGCGGCCACCAGCGGCTGAGCCCTCCGGCCCGGCGCGGCCTGGGTAGCCTGCGGGCATGACGACGACGTCCGGCCCGACCACCCCCTCCGACACACCCGCGGAGGACGGCCCGGACCGCGGCATCCTCGCCGGTCACGCCGGGCAGCTCGCGGTCGCCGCAGCCCGGGCCCACGGGGTCGAGACCCTGTTCACCCTCTCGGGCGCGCACGTCTTCCCGATGTACGACGGGGCGGTCACCGCGGACCCGCCGATGCGGCTGCTGGACGTCCGGCACGAGCAGACCGCCGCCTTCGCGGCGGAGGCCACCGGGAAGCTGACCCGGACCCCCGGCCTGGCGGTGCTCACCGCCGGACCCGGTGTGACCAACGGCGTCAGCGCGATCGCCCAGGCCCAGTTCGCCGGCTCGCCCATGGTCGTCGTCGGCGGTCGCGCCCCGGCCAACCGATGGGGCAGCGGCAGCCTCCAGGAGCTGGACCAGCCGCCGATCCTGGCCTCGATCTCCAAGCAGGCCCGCACCCTGCACACCGCGGGCGAGGTGCTCGGGGGCATGGAGGACGCCTTCGGACAGGCCGGCTCGTCCCACCGCGGCCCGGTCTTCGTCGACGTGCCGATGGACCAGTTCTTCGACACCGCCGAGGGCCCCCGCCCCACCGGCGCCCGCCCGGCCCCGATCGAGCCGGACGGCGAGGCCGTGGGCCGGGTCGCCCTGCTGCTCGCGCAGGCGCGCCGGCCGGTCCTGGTGCTCGGCACCGACGTCTGGGCCGACGGCGCCGAGGTCGCGGCCCTGCGCCTGGTGGAGCAGGCCGGGCTCCCCGCGATCACCAACGGCATGGGCCGCGGCGTCGTGCCCGGCGGCCACCCGCTGCTGGTGACCAAGGCCCGCAGCGCCGCGCTCGGCGGCGCCGACCTGGTCGTGGTCGTGGGCACCCCCCTGGACTTCCGGCTCGGCTACGGCGTGTTCGGGGGCAAGGACGGCGCCACCCCCGCCCGCGTCGTCCACGTCGCCGACTCCCCCGGCCAGGTCTCCGCCCACGCCGACCTCGCCGACTCCGTCGCGGGTGACCTGACCACCGTCCTCGACGGCCTGCTGACCGCGCTCGAGCACGGTCGCCGACCCGACTGGAGCACCTGGGTGGAGGAGCTCCAGGGCACCGTGGCCCAGGCCGTGGAGCGCGACTCGGTGCTGCTCTCCGCCGAGGCCGACCCGATCCACCCGGCCCGGATCTACGGCGAGCTGGTGCCACGCCTGGCCGAGGACGCGGTCGTGATCGGCGACGGCGGCGACTTCGTCTCGTTCGCCGGCAAGTACGTCGAGCCGAAGCGTCCCGGCGGGTGGCTGGACCCGGGCCCGTACGGCTGCCTGGGCGCCGGCCTCGGCGCCGCGATCGCCGCACGCCTGGCCCGGCCGTCGGCCCAGGTCGTGCTGCTGCTCGGCGACGGGGCCGCCGGCTTCTCGCTGATGGACGTCGACACGCTGGTGCGCCACGACCTGCCCGTGGTCATGGTGATGGGCAACAACTCCGCCTGGGGGCTGGAGAAGGGACCGATGCAGATGCTCTACGGCTACGACGTGATCGCCGACCTGGCGCCCCGCACGGCCTACGACGGCGTCGTGAAGGCCCTCGGCGGCGCCGGGGAGACCGTGACGGACCCCCGGCAGATCGGGCCCGCGCTCGACCGCGCCTTCGCCTCCGGCGTGCCCTACCTGGTCAACGTCATCACCGACGTCGAGGCGGCCTACCCCCGCGCCACCTTCGGGATCTGAGGGTGCAGGTACGCCGGGTGCGCGAGGGCGAGCACGCCCTGGTCGGGGCGATGACGGTCGCGGCGTACGCCCCGTTCCTCGGGCCCGACGACCCGTACGCCCTGCGCCTGGCGGACGCGCGCCTGCGCGACCGGGAGGCCGAGGTCTGGGTCGCCGTCGACACGACCGGTCGGCTGGTCGGCAACGTCACGGTCTGCCCGCCCGGCTCGCGGTGGCGCGAGCTGGCCGGGGACGGCGAGGGCGAGCTCCGGATGCTGGCCGTCGACCCCGCGGCCCAGGGGCGCGGGGTGGGCCGGGCCCTGACCGTGGCGGTGGTCGAGCGGTTCCGGGCCGAGGGCGCCGCCACGGTCGTGCTCAGCAGCATGCCCGCCATGCAGGCGGCCCACCGGCTCTACGAGCGCCTCGGCTTCACGCGCCGCCCCGACCGCGACTGGGCTCCCCTGCCCGACGTGCCCCTGATCGCCTACGCCCTGGAGCTCACGTGACCGATCCCGCCCGGCCCGACGCCCCGCTGCTGACGGCGGTGCTGCGCTTCACCGTGACCGAGGACGACACCGCGGCCGCCCTGGGGTCGGGCAGCCTGCCCGTGCTGGCCACCCCCCGGTTGCTGGCGTGGTGCGAGGCGGCGACCTGCGCCGCGCTCGAGCCGGCGCTGCCGCCCGGCGGCACCAGCGTCGGCACCCGGGTGGTGCTCGAGCACCTGGCGGCCAGCCCGGTCGGCCAGCGGCTCGAGGTCACCGCCGCCGTGGCACACGTCGACGGGCGGCTGCACCGCCTCACCGTCGGCGCCCGCGCCCTGGCCGGGGACCGGCCGGCGGCCGTGGTCGGCGCCGGGGAGGTCACCCGCGTCGTGGTCGACGCCGAGCGGTTCCTGGGTCGGCTGCGCTGAGTCGTCGCAGGCGCCCAGGAGCACCCGGGGGGCGTCCGGAGGCACCCGATTAGCGGTGCGCGCCGGGGTCTGGGAGGATCAGCCGTTCGCGATCCGAGGAGGACACCATGGGCAAGACCGGCCGCAAGCGTCGCTCACGCCGCAAGAAGGCAGCCAACCACGGCAAGCGCCCCAACACCTGAGCGCTCACCGCGCACACGAGCCCCCCGCCTTCCGGCAGGGGGCTCGTCTGCGTCTGTGGCCCGTGACGGGCCTCAGCCCTCGCTGAGGCGGACCTGCACCTGACGGATCGACACGCGTACGCGCTCGCGCAGCGCGTCCGGTGCCGGCTCGGCGCAGGACCGGGCGACCACGGCCTTGACGGTGCGCTGCAGGTCGTAGCGCTCGAGGCACGGGTTGCAGGTGTCCAGGTGGACCCGGACGGCGGCACAGTCGGCGGCGTCGAGCTCGTTGTCCAGGAAGTAGACGATGCGCTCGAGGTACTCGGCGCAGTCCTGGTCCTCCAGCCCCGCCTCCAGGTCGCCGCCGTGGGCGTGCTCCTGCTCGGTCATCGCTTGCCACCTCCACGGGCGTAGTCGGAGAGCATGTCGCGCAGCTGCCGGCGGCCGCGGTGCAACCGGGACATCACGGTGCCGATCGGGGTGCCCATGATCTCCGCGATCTCCTTGTAGGCGAACCCCTCGACGTCGGCGAGGTAGACCGCCAGCCGGAACTCCTCGGGCAGCCGCTGCAGGGCGTCCTTGACCTCGGAGTCGGGCAGGTGCTCGAGGGCCTCGGTCTCGGCCGACTTCAGCCCGACCGAGCTGTGGCTCTCGGCGCGGGCCAGCTGCCAGTCCTCGACGTCCTCGGCCATCGACTGCTGGGGCTCGCGCTGCTTCTTGCGGTAGGTGTTGATGAAGGTGTTCGTCAGGATCCGGTACAGCCACGCCTTCAGGTTCGTGCCCGGGCGGAACTGGTGGAAGGCCGAGTAGGCCTTCGCGAAGGTCTCCTGGACGAGGTCCTCGGCGTCGGAGGGGTTGCGCGTCATCCGCATCGCGGCGCCGTAGAGCTGGTCCAGGAAGGGCAGGGCGTCGCGCTCGAAGCGCGCGGCGCGGTCACCCTCGGACTCGGTGGTGACGTCGATGTCGGCCGGGTCGACGGTGGAGGGCGCGTCGGGCTCGATCAACGAGGAGGGGGCGGTGTCAGTCATCGTTCCCCAGCCTAGCCTCGGCTCGGCACGCCCGTCTGGCGGCAGCAGCATCGCGATCACGGAGGCAGAACAGACCCGCCGCCCCCGTTGTTCCCAGGGCACACCCCGACAGGTGGTCGGGGTCACCGCGCAGCGGCGACGACCTCGCGCGTCAGCCACTCCAGGGTGGCACCGACGACCAGCCCGGTGACCTGCTCCTCGGTGATCGGCCCGCGCTTGTGCACCACGAGGCCGTGGTCGGCGTCGGGCACCACCACCACGTCCAGCCCGGGCAGGTCGGGCAGCTCCTCGGGCCGGCCCATGTCGTCGCGCTCGCCCTGCACCACCAGGGTCGGCAGGCCGACGCCGCGCAGCTCCTCGACGCGGGACTTCTCCGGCCGCCCGGGCGGGTGGAGCGGGAACGACAGGGCCAGGCACCCGGTGGCACCCATCCGTCGGGCCAGCCGGGCGGCGCTGCGGGCGCCGGCCGAGCGGCCGCCGACCACGAGCGGGGTCCGGATGCGCAACCGGTCGTAGGCGGTCATCAGGGCCGCGTCGAGCGTGGGCGGGGCGGTGGCCACCCGGCGGCCGGCCCGGCGCCAGGGCTGCTCGAAGCGCACGACGGTGACGCCGTGCCGGGGCAGGTGCCGGGCCAACGCGGCCAGGTCGCGGCTCTCGATGCCGGCGCCGGCGCCGTGGTTGAGCAGCAGGGTCGCCCACGGACGGACCGCGCGGTCGGTGACCAGGCGACCCTCGCCGTGGACGGTGTCGACCAGCATCTCGGTGCTCACGCCAGCACGTCCTCGAGCGGCAGCGGCTCGGTGAGCGCGACGCCGTTGTTGCGCACGTTGCCGACCGCCGGGGAGACGGGGTACGCCTCCAACCGCCCCGGGGCTGCCGGCTCGAGCAGGTCCAGCACGCTCGCGCGGGGGGCCGCGGGGTCGAGCCACTCGGCCCACCGGTCGGGACCGACCATCATCGGCATCCGGTCGTGGAGGTGCCCGAGGTCGTCCTCGGCCGCCGTGGTGATCACGGTGCAGGTCCAGCGGAACCGGTCCGGGTCGTCGTCGGCGCGGTCGGGGTCGCGCCAGATCTCGTACAGCCCCGCCATGGCCAGCACGCCACCGTCACGCGGGCGGACGTAGAACGGCTGCTTGAGCGGTTTGCCGGACCTCGTCGTCTGCGAGGTGGGGTACCACTCGTAGTAGCCGTCGGCGGGCAGCAGGCAGCGGCGGGCGGCCAGCGCGCGGCGGAAGGCCGGCTTCTCCGCGACGGTCTCGCGGCGTGCGTTGATCATCCGGCTGCCGATCGAGGGGTCCTTGGCCCACGAGGGCACCAGGCCCCACCGCAGCACCCTCAGCTGGCGGTCCGCCGACGGGCCCGGCTCGTCGGCGTCCTTGCGGGCGCGCTCCAGCACGGCGTAGACGTCCTTGGTCGGGGCGACGTTGTAGTCGGGCTCGAGCGGGGCCGGGACCCGGTCGTCGACGACGTCGAACTCCTCGAGCAGGTCCTCGGGCCGTCGGCTGGAGGCGTAGCGACCGCACATGGGGCGACCCTAGCGGCGCGCTCCGACGTCGGTCCGGCACCCGTGGGCGTCCCACCATCCGCCCGGGCGAGGCGTCCGGTGCCGCGATCCGGTAGGAAGGTGCCCATGTCCTTGAGCCGTACCCTCGCCCGCCCCATGATCGCCGCGATGTTCGTCGTCGGAGCGGCCGACGCCCTGCGCAACACCTCCGCCGCCGTCGCCCGCGCCAAGCCCGTCGCCGACCAGATGATCGGTCTCGGCAAGAAGGCCGCGCCGCAGGCGCCGATCCCGGAGGACACCGCCACCCTGGTCCGGATCAACGCCGGCGTGCAGATCGTCGCCGCCCTCGGCCTGGCGACGAACCGGGCCCCGCGCGCCTGCTCGCTGGTGCTCGCGGGCTCGCTGGTGCCCACCACCCTGGCCGGTCACCGGTTCTGGGACTTCTCCGACGACCCCGAGAAGGCCAAGGAGCAGCGCCAGCACTTCGTCAAGAACGTCGCCGTCCTCGGCGGGCTGATCATCGCCGCCAACGACACCGAGGGCCGCCCGGGCGTGTCGTGGCGCGCCAAGCGGGTCGCCACCGACGCGCGCCGCGAGGCCGGCCACCTGGCCAGCACCGCCAAGCTCGAGGCACGGCTCGCGAAGGCCAACCTCACCTGAGCGCCGCCATGCCGACGCCCGCGCGCCCGGTCCCCCCGGCCGACCCCTGGCCGGCGCCCCGGGCCCGCGGGCCGGTGCGTGCGACGGTGTCCCTGCCCGGCAGCAAGTCGCTGACCAACCGTGCCCTGGTGCTGGCCTCCGTCGCGGAGCGCCCCTCGGTCGTCCGACGGGCGCTGCGCTCGCGCGACACGCTGCTGATGGCCGCCGCCCTGACCGGCCTGGGGTCGCCGGTCGACACCACCGGCGACGACTGGGTGGTCAGCCCCGCCACGTTCGGCGGCGACACCGAGGTCGACTGCGGGCTGGCCGGCACCGTCATGCGGTTCGTCCCGCCGGTGGCCGGGCTGTCGCGCGGCACCGTCGCCTTCGACGGCGACCCCCACATGCGCAACCGACCCGTCGGTCAGGTGCTGGGTGCGCTGCGCACCCTCGGCGTGGACGTGGACGACGGTGGTCGTGGCGGACTGCCGTTCGTCGTGCGGGGGCACGGCGGCGTGCGCGGCGGCCGCGTGGTCCTGGACGCGTCCGGCTCGTCGCAGTTCGTCTCCGCGCTGCTGCTGGCCGGGGCCCGCTACGACCGTGGCGTCGACCTCGTCCACGAGGGGAAGCCGGTGCCGTCGCTGCCCCACGTGGAGATGACGGTGGCGATGCTGCGCGAGCACGGCGTGGACGTCGACGACGGCGACGCCGACCGGTGGCGGGTCTCCCCCGGCCCGGTCGCCGCGGTCGACCGCCAGATCGAGCCGGACCTCTCGAACGCCGCGCCGTTCCTGGCGCTCGCTGCGGTGTCGGGTGGCTCGGTGGTGGTCCGCGGCTGGCCCACCACGACCGACCAGGCCGGGGACGCGCTGCGCGACATCCTGGCCGCGATGGGCTGCACGGTCGAGCGCGTCGACGAGGGTCTGCGGGTGACCGGTCCCGAGCCGGTGACCGGCGCGCACTCCGGGCTGCAGGGCGTCGACCTCGACCTGCACGACGTCGGCGAGCTCGCCCCGGCCGTGGCGGCGCTGTGCGCGGTGGCCACCTCCCCGTCGCACCTGCGCGGCATCGCGCACATCCGCGCGCACGAGACCGACCGGATCAGCGCGCTGGCCACCGAGCTCGGGGCGCTGGGCGCCGAGGTCGAGGAGCGGCACGACGGGCTGTCCCTGCGCCCGGCGACCCTCCACGGCGGCACCTGGCACACCTACGCCGACCACCGGATGGCCCACGCCGGCGTGATCGTGGGGGCAGCGGTCGACGGCGTCCTGGTCGAGGACGTCGCGACGACCGGCAAGACGTTCCCCGACTTCGCCGGGTTCTGGTCCGGCCTGCTGTGAGGTCGCCCCGCGCGGGAGGACCCCGGTGACCGGTCGCCGGGGTCGCTACACCGACCAGGACCAGGAGCACTACGAGCGGCCGCGGCGCCGCACCCGGCCACGCACCAAGGAGCGGCCCTCGTACGACGACGCCGCCGACGGCGTGGTCGTCACCGTCGACCGCGGGCGGTACTCGCTGCTCGTCGCCGGGGTTCCCGTGTACGCCGTCAAGGCCCGCCCGCTGGGGCGCAAGGGCGTGGTCGTCGGCGACCGGGTGCGGGTCGTCGGCGACGTGTCCGGCGACGAGGGCGCGCTGGCGCGCGTGGTCGAGGTCACCGGTCGCAGCACCGTCCTGCGCCGCACCGCCGACGACGACGACCCGGTCGAACGGGTGATCGTGTCCAACGCCGACCAGCTCGTCGTGGTCACCGCCCTGGCCGACCCCGAGCCGCGCCAGGGCCTCGTGGACCGGGCCCTCGTGGCGGCGTACGACTCCGGGATGACGCCGCTGCTGTGCCTGACCAAGGCCGACCTGGCCGGCCCGGAGGAGTTCCTGTCGACCTACCGGGCCCTGCACGTGCCGTGGGTGGTCACCCAGCGCGACGGCGACCTCGAGGAGCTGCGACGCCACCTCGCGGGGCGCACCAGCGTGCTGCTGGGCCACAGCGGCGTCGGCAAGTCCACCCTGGTCAACGCCCTCGTCCCGGACGCCGACCGGGAGACCGGCGGCGTCAACACCGTCACCGGACGGGGTCGGCACACCTCCACCTCGGCGGTGATGCTCGGGCTCCCGGACCGGGACGGGGACGGGGGCGGCTGGATCGTCGACACCCCCGGCATCCGCAGCTTCGGGCTGGCGCACGTGCGGCCGGAGACGCTGATCGGGGCCTTCCCCGACCTCGCCGCCGAGACCGGCTCCTGCCCACGTGGGTGCACCCACGGCGACGACACCCCGGAGTGCGGACTGGACGACGCGGTCGAGCGCGCGGAGGTCGACGCCGAGCGGGTCTCGTCCTTCCGTCGGCTGCTCGCGGCCCGCAGCGTGCCGGCGTACTGACCCCGGGGGGCCCGACGGCTAGCCTGCCCCCGTGGCCACCGACTACACCGACGACCTCCGGCTCGCCCACGTGCTCGCCGACGACGCGGACTCGCTGACCACCGCGCGCTTCAAGGCCCTCGACCTGCACGTCATGAGCAAGCCCGACCTCACGCCGGTCACCGACGCCGACCAGGCCGTGGAGGAGGGCATCCGACGCACCCTGTCCCGGGTGCGCTCCCGCGACGCCGTCACCGGCGAGGAGCAGGGCAGCACCGGCAGCGGCGCGCGACGCTGGATCGTCGACCCGATCGACGGCACCAAGAACTTCGTGCGCGGGGTCCCGGTCTGGGCGACGCTGATCTCGCTGGTGGTGGAGGACGAGGTCGTGCTCGGCGTCGTCTCCGCCCCGCAGCTGCAGAAGCGCTGGTGGGCCTCCTCGGGCAACGGCGCCTGGACCGGCCGCTCGCTGCTCAAGGCGACCCGTTGCCAGGTCTCCGACGTGCGCCGTCTCGAGGACGCCTCGCTGTCCTACTCCTCGCTGAGCGGCTGGGACGAGCGCGGCCGGCTCGAGGACATGGTGGCGCTGACGCGCCGGGTCTGGCGCACCCGCGCGTACGGCGACTTCTGGTCCTACGTGCTGCTGGCCGAGGGCGCGGTCGACCTCGCCGCGGAGCCCGAGCTCGAGGTGTACGACATGGCCGCGCTGGACGTCATCGTCCGGGAGGCCGGCGGCCGCTTCAGCTCCCTCGACGGCACCGACGGACCGTTCGGCGGCAACGCGGTGGCCAGCAACGGCCACCTCCACGACGCCGCCCTGTCCTTCCTCGGCTCGCTGCCCGACGACCACGCCGGCGACGCCGACTGGCCCGCGCACGGCGGCGGCTCGGTCTCGGAGCTGCGGGGACGCCGTCGCCCCGACCCCGACTCCTGAGCCTGACCGGTCCGGCCCGGGCCGGGTCGGGGAGCGGCCGTTCCGGTCGAGGAGCGGCCGTTCGACCCTGGTCAGGGCGGTGCGGCATGAGTACGGTCTGGCCATGCGCATCGCCGACCTGCTCCACCACAAGCACGACGCCCCCGTGGTCACCGTCTCCCCGGACGCCGGCGTCCGCGAGCTGCTCCGCCTGCTCTCCGAGCACAACGTCGGCGCGCTGGTCGTCAGCAGCGACGGCGTCCGCCTCGACGGCATCGTCAGCGAGCGCGACGTCGTGCGCCGCCTCCACGCCGACGGCACGGTCGTCGACAACACCGTCGGCGCGATCATGACCACGGTCGTCGAGACCTGCACGCCCGCCACCCCGCTCGACGAGGTGATGCTGACGATGACCGAGCGGCGGATGCGCCACGTCCCGGTCCTCGACGACGGTCGCCTGGTGGGCATCGTGTCGATCGGCGACGTGGTCAAGCACAAGATCGACCAGCTGCAGTTCGAGCGCGACCAGCTCGACAGCTACGTACGCCAGTCCTGAGGCGGGTGCCGGCGGGACGGGTGCCGGCGATCGCACGGCCGGCAGGCCCGCAGGGCCCGCCCCACCCGTCCCGGCCTCTAGGGTGGTCTCCATGAGCAAGCCCGAGATCGACTTCCCCGACTACGACGCGCCCGCCGACCTCCAGGTCACCGACCTGACCGAGGGGGACGGTGCCGAGGCAGCGGCCGGCCAGACCGCGACGGTGCACTACGTGGGTGTGGCCCACTCCACCGGCGAGGAGTTCGACGCCTCGTGGAACCGCGGCGACCCGCTGCGCTTCAAGCTCGGCGCCGGCCAGGTCATCGCCGGGTGGGACCAGGGCGTGCAGGGCATGAAGGTGGGCGGTCGCCGCCAGCTCGTCATCCCGCCGCACCTCGGGTACGGCGACCGTGGCGCGGGCGGCGTCATCAAGCCCGGCGAGACGCTGATCTTCGTGGTCGACCTCGTCGCGGTCTCCTGACCAACCCCCGACCACAGCACGCGCGACGACCCGCCACCCCACGTGGGGTGGCGGGTCGTCGGTCGTCCGGGCGCCCGGGGACGGGTCAGCGCGGAGCGAGGCCCGCACGGTGCAGGCGTCGCCGGCGCGCAGGTTCTTCGCGCGCAGCCGGTAGGTGTCGGTGCCCGCGGTGGCGCGACGGTGGTCGTCGCGCTCGGCCTGGAGCGTGACCTGGGCGCCGGCGCAGGTCTTCTGGTCCGGTGCTGCGGCCGCGGGCCTGGCGCTGAGGGCGACGGCCGGGAGGGCCAGCAGCGGTGAACCGACGACGAGGTCTCCCCCCTCACACCTCGACCGTCCCGGAGCGGGCCGTGGTGCAGGACCTACCAGGGCAGCCCGTCGTCGAAGGTCGCCGCGTCCGCCACCCGCGCCGCCGCCGCGACCGCTCCCCCGGGCTCGTGGTGCAGCGCCACGACGTCGCCCACGACGAGCTGGCGACCGCGGCGGGTGTCGACCTCGCCGTTGACGCTCACCCGGCCCTCGGCCACGACCGGCTTGGCCTCCGCACCGCTGTCGACGAGGTTGGCCAGCTTGAGGAACTGGCCGAGCCGGATCACCTCGTCGCGGATCGGGACGTCGTACGGGTCGACTGCGCTGGTCCCGGTCATGGGACCAGGATGCCCAGCGCGTGGATGACGACGCCCACCAGGCCCCCGACGATGGTGCCGTTGATCCGGATGAACTGCAGGTCGCGACCCACGTGCAGCTCGATGCGGCGGGCGGCCTCGTCGCCGTCCCAGCGCTCGATGGTCTGCGTGATGATGCTCGTGGCCTCGGCGCCGTACCGCTTCACCCCGAACACCACGGCGTCCGCGACGAGGGTGTCCACGCGCTCGCGCAGCGCCGGTTCGGCGTCCAGCCGGGCCGAGAACCGCTCCACCTCGGTGAGCAGGCGCCGGCGCACGGCCCCGTCCGGGTCGGCCAGCGACCCGGTCAGGGCGCGGCGCAGCGCGTCCCACAACGAGATCGCGGTCGAGATCACCGCGGGGTGGTCCAGCAGCCGGTCCTTGAGGGCCTCGGCACGCGCCGCGGTGTCGCTGCCCGGCCGCAGCAGGTCGTCGGCGAGGCGGGCCAGCATCTGGTCCAGGGCGTAGCGCGCGCGGTGCGTCGGGTCGTCGCGGATGTCGGCGACCCACTTGATCATCTCGACGTGGATCCGCCCGATCACCCGCTCGTTGACGCTCGTCGGCGCCCACCACGGGGCCCGCTCCCCCAGCACCTCGGAGACCGTCTCGGGATTCTCCACCAGCCAGTCGTGCAGCTCGCCGATGGCCAGGTCGACCAGACCGACGTGCACCCGGTCCGAGAGGACCTCCCCGAGCAGGCCGCCCAGCAGCGGCGAGATCGGCTCCTCGCGGAACCGCGGCACCAGGGCGTCGTGGACGAGGCTGGAGATGTGCTCGTCGCGCACCTTGCCCAGCGCGATCGCGGCGACCTCGGAGGCCTCGTCGACCACGGTGCGCGCGTGCGCGGGGTCGGCGAGCCAGGTGCCGACCCGGCGTCCCACCTCGGCGCCGGCCAGGCGCTCGCGGATGACGTCCTCCTGGAGGAAGTTCTCGCCCACGAAGTCCTGCAGCCCGCGGCCGAGGTCGTCCTTGCGGCGCGGGATCAGGGCGGTGTGCGGGATCGGCAGGCCCAGCGGGTGCCGGAAGAGCGCGGTCACGGCGAACCAGTCCGCGATCGCGCCGACCATCGAGGCCTCCGCACCGGCGTTGACGAAGCCCAGCACGCCGTCGCGGTCGCGGGTCAGCACGAAGACGACGGCGGCCAGCACCAGCAGCGAGAGCGCCACCAGGCGCATCCGGCGCAGCGCGGCGGCACGCTCGACGTCGGCCGGGGCGACCCCCGGGTCGTCGGGCGGTCCGTCGCCCACGGCTGCGGGCTCGGTCGTGGTCAGGCTCATGGTCCTCATCCTTGCCGAGGCCGCCCAGCGGGCGCCACGCGCCCGGAGGAGCACGGCCCCTGGTCCGCGGTCTGCGAGAATCCCGCCCATGCCCGAGCCCACCTCCCAGCCAGCCGGGGCCGGTGCTCGCGCCCGGACCGTGATCACCTTCGGCACCTTCGACGTCTTCCACGTCGGGCACCTGCGGGTCATCGAGCGGGCGGCCGCGCTGGGTGACCGGCTCGTCGTCGGGGTCTCCGCCGACGCGCTCAACCTGCGCAAGAAGGGCCGCGCACCGGTCTTCAGCCAGGCCGAGCGGCTGGCCATCGTCGCCGCCCTCAAGCCGGTCGACGAGGTCTTCGTCGAGGAGAGCCTCGAGCTGAAGCGGGACTACATCACGGCGCACTCCGCCGACGTGCTCGTGATGGGGGACGACTGGGCGGGACGCTTCGACGAGTTCGAGGACGTCTGCGAGGTCGTCTACCTGCCCCGCACCCCCGCCATCTCGACCACGGCCCTGATCGAGAAGATCTCCGGGGCCGGCTGACCGGCAGGCGCGCACCCGCGTACTCGCGCACCCGCGCGCCTCCGCCGGCGAGCCAGGCCCGTACGGCAGCCTCGGGGGCTCCCCGTCCCCGACTTCCCCCGGGTGTCATGCGCTCCTCCTCGCACCGTCCCTGCTCGAACCGTCCCTCCGCACGGCGTGCGGGCGGGCTGCTCCCGACCCTGCTGCTCGTGGTCTCCGTCGCCCTGGCGACCACGGCGACGGTCGCCCCGGCGAGCGCCGGCGGACCCGACGGCCCGCTGCGCTCCAGCGGCGCCACCGAGACCGCCCCGTGGGCGCAGCGCGCGCTCGACGACGCCCGGAGCGCCCTCGCCGGCCGTGGTGGTGACCCCGGGACGGCCCTGCGCGTGCTGCACCGCGCCCTGCCCCGCCTCGACGACCCGGGCGCCGCCGACGCGGCCCGCGCGCTGCTGGCCCGCCCCACCCAGGGCGCGGCGGACCGGCGCGGCGACGGGTACGACGAGCCCGCCACCCGCCGCTGCACCGACCGCCTGTGCGTGCACTGGGTGCGCACCGGCCAGGACGCCCCGACGGAGGCGTCCTGGGCGCGCGGCACCCTCGAGGTGGTCGACGACGTCCTCGCGCTCCAGGTCGACGAGCTCGGCTACCGCGCTCCCCTCGCCGACGCCCGCCGCGGCGGGGACGCCCGGCTCGACGTCTACCTCGCCGACGTCGGGGCCCGCGGGCTCTTCGGCTACTGCGCCCCCGAGGACCTGCCCGGTGCCCGCCGGGCCGGGACCGCGGCGGCGTACTGCGTCCTCGACGACGACTTCGCCCGCGACCAGTTCGGGGCCGCCCCCCGGGTCAGCCTCGAGGTGACCGCGGCGCACGAGCTCTTCCACGCCGTGCAGATGGCCTACGACGCCGAGGAGGACGGCTGGCTGCTCGAGTCGACGGCGACCTGGATGGAGGAGCGGTTCGCCGACGGCGCCGACGACAACCGTCGCTACCTGCGCTACGGCCCGCTCCGACGCCCCGGGGTGCCCCTGGACCTCTTCGACCCCAGCGGCTACGCCCACTACGGCGCCTGGGTGTTCTGGGAGCACCTCGCGGAGCGTCTGGGGGTCGACGTGGTGCGCGAGGTGTGGGACCGCGCCGCCGTCGACGCCGGTGACGACTCCTCGGTGCGGGCGCTGCGCGCCGTCCTGCGCCAGCGCACCGGGCTGCCCGGGCCCGGGTCCCGCCTGCCGCTCACGCTGGGCCGGTTCGCCGCCGCGAACCTGGCCCGCGAGCAGGAGTACGCCGAGGGAGCCGCGTGGCCCGCGCCGCGACCGGCCGTCACCGCGCGCGTGGCGCGGCAGGCGCCCGTGCGGGCCCGGGTCGAGGTCGACCACCTGGCCTCGGCGGCGGTGCGGCTGCGGGCCGGCGACGCCGACGAGCGTCTGGAGCCGGGGCGGTGGACGCTGCGCGTCGTCGTCGACGGCCCGCGACGCGCGAGCCGTCCGGTGGCCTGGGTGGTCGTGCGCCGGGACGGGGAGGCGGCGCTGCGCCGCGTGCGTCTCGACGCCGAGGGCGTCGGCGCGGTCGCCGTGCCCGTGTCGCGGCGGGTCGACGACGTGGCGGTGTCGCTGACCAACGGCTCCTCCCGGGCCCGGTGCGGGCGGCCGGACCCGGCCTACGCCTGCGGCGGCACGCCGCGTGACGACGGTCAGGTCTTCTCGGTCGTCGCGGAGCTGGCACGCCGGTAGTCCCAGCGGACGGCCCCTACGCCCGGACCGGTGCCGGGTCGGAGCGGGGCACCAGGGACCGGTCCACCAGACCGCGCACCGTGAGCGCGGCGACGAGCAGCCAGACGGCGACCAGCGCGACGTACAGCCCGGAGGCCAGCTCGGCGGTGAGCAGCAGCCCGGTCGAGGCGGACACCGCCGACAGGCCGGTGACCACCGTCCCGGTGGGGAAGACGAAGGACCACCAGGTCATCGCGAAGGGCAGGCCGTCCGGGCGCAGCCGCGCCCGCACGGTCCAGAACGCCAGCGCCGCCAGCACGAGCAGGGCCACGCCGACCACGGGCAGCCCGAACGCCGGGCCCAGCCACGCCCACCCGTCGCCCAGCTCGGTGACCGCGCCGTCCCCGATCGTGTGCACCGCGGTCACCGCCTGGCCGAGCAGACCGATCAGGACCCACGCCGGTGGGAGGTCCTCGGCCGGCGCCCGGCCCAGCCGGCGCAGGCGCAGCGCCACGGGCACCAGCATCGCCGACCCGGCGAGCACGCCCACCAGCAGCAGCGCGACGCACAGGCCGAGCACGGCCAGGCGGGGCCACCCCGCGGGCAGGTACGGGGACAGCAGCGGCACCACGGCCGCGCTGACCAGCGGCGGCACGACCGGCAGCAGCCAGGTGGCGTCGGCGTCCCCCACCTCGTAGCCGCCCCGGGCGCGCACCAGCCGCGGGACCCCGATGGCGGTGACGACCCCGAGCACGGTCCCCACGACCAGCAGCACCGCGCCGGCCGCCACCGCGGCGGTGGTGCCGAGCAGGGTCGCGCCCACCGACACCGCGCCGGCACCGACGGTGAGCAGGGCCATCGCGACGGCGCCGAAGGAGTGCACCAGGACCGGGTCGTCGAGGTGGCGGCGCAGGACGCCCTGCCACCGCGCGTGCTGCACCGCCGTGACGACGACGACCGCCAGCAGCACCGCGGCGGCCACCACCCACACCCCGGTGGCCACGGGAGCCAGCCACGCCGGGCGCAGCGGCAGCGTGGACGCGGCGGTCGCGACGATCCCGGTGCCCATCACGGGGGTGAACCAGTTCGGCCCGAGGAGCCGTGGTGCGTCGCGCCGGGTCGCGGTGGTCATGGGAGGAGCATGCGGTACGCCACCCCGACCCACCGAGCGCACCCGGGGCCCGGGTCGAGCCACAGGCGCGGCCTGTGCGGGCCGTACGCTGGGCCCGGTGACCGCCGACCTGTCCCGCGTCCCCGACCTGGCCGCCCTGCGGCTGCTGGTCGACGCCGCCCGCCTGGGCAGCATCGGGGCCGCGGCCCGCGCCTCCGGCGTCAGCCAGCAGTCGGCCTCGGAGCGGCTGCGCGGGGTCGAGGCGCAGACCGGCCTGCGGCTGCTGCGGCGCGGCAGCCGGGGCTCGGAGCCGACCGACGAGGGCCGGGTCGTCGTCGAGTGGGCCGGACGCCTGCTGGACCTCGCCGAGGAGATCGACCACGCGCTCGGCGGGCTCCGCTCCGACCGGGACCGCGACCTCGCCGTCTGGTCGAGCATGACCATCGCGGAGAGCCTCCTCCCCCGCTGGCTGGTGCAGCTGCGCCAGCGCCAGGAGGCGGAGGCGCGCCGCCCCACGGTGGTGAGCCTGACCGCGACCAACAGCACCCGGGTGGTCGAGGCGCTGCGTTCCGGCGAGGCGCACCTGGGCTTCGTCGAGGGCCTCTCCGCGCCGCCGGGGCTGCCCTCGGTGCCCGTCGCCGCCGACGAGCTGGTGCTGGTGACGGTGGCCGGCTCGGCGCTGGCGCGCCGGTCGACCCCGCTGTCCCCCGAGGACGTCGCCGGTCTCCGCACCACCGGGCGCGAGGCCGGTTCGGGCACCCGCGAGGTGGTCGAGGCCGCCCTGGCCGCCCACGGGCTGGTGCTCGCACCGGGCCAGGTGGAGCTGACCACCGCGGCGGCGGTGCGCGAGGCCGTGGCGGCCGGGGGCGCGCCGGCCTTCCTGAGCCGCCGGGTCGCCCGCCGTGAGCTCGACGCCGGCCAGCTGGTCGAGGTGGCCGTCGACGGGCTCGACCTGCGGCGCTCGTTCCGGGCGGTCTGGTCCGGGCCGACCCGTCCCCCGGCCGGGCCGGTGCGGGAGCTGGTCGCGGTGGCGCGGACGCGCCCGCGCGCACGGACGGCCGCGGGTGCGGCAGGATCGGTCCCATGAGCAGCGACAGCGGGTCGACGACGACCCAGCCCCCCGCCGGACGTCCGATCGAGACCTGGCTGACCGACATGGACGGCGTCCTGGTCCACGAGGAGCACGCGATCGCCGGTGCGCCCGAGTTCATCTCCGCCCTGAAGGAGTCGGGGCACGACTACCTGGTGCTGACCAACAACTCGATCTACACCCCGCGCGACCTGCGCGCCCGTCTGCTCGGCAGCGGCATCGACGTGCCCGAGAAGGCGATCTGGACCTCGGCGCTGGCCACCGCCCAGTTCCTCGCCGAGCAGCGCCCGTGCGGCACGGCGTACGTCGTCGGCGAGGCCGGGCTGACCACCGCCCTGCACGACATCGGCTACGTGATGACCGACCGCGACCCGGACTACGTGGTGCTCGGCGAGACCCGCACGTACTCCTTCGAGGCGATCACCCGGGCGATCCGGCTGGTCTCGGCCGGGGCCCGCTTCATCGCGACCAACCCCGACGTCAGCGGCCCCTCCCAGCAGGGCCTGCTGCCGGCCACGGGCTCGGTCGCGGCGCTGATCCAGGCCGCGACCGGGCGGGAGCCGTACTTCGTCGGCAAGCCCAACCCGCTGATGATGCGCTCGGCGCTGAACCGGCTCGAGGCGCACTCGGAGACGACCGTGATGGTCGGCGACCGGATGGACACCGACGTGAAGGCCGGTCTCGAGGCCGGCCTGCGCACGATCCTGGTCACCTCCGGCTCGACGGCGCCCGACCAGGTGGACCTGTTCCCCTACCGCCCCACGCACGTCGCGGGCTCGGTGGCGGACCTGCTCGACGAGGTGCGCTCCGGCCGGCTCCCGACGGAGGACGCGTGACCGCTGCCGGCACCTGGTCGGCCCCCGGGCGGGTGAACCTGATCGGGGACCACACCGACTACAACGGCGGCTTCGCGCTGCCCTGCGCGCTGCCCGCGCCGCACGACGGTGGTCGCCCGCCGCCGTGACGACGGCCTCCTGCGCGCGCGGTCGACCGGGGCCGCCGACGACCTCGAGGTGGTCCTGCCCGGGCGGCCCGGCGACGTCCGCGGCTGGGGCGCGTACGTCGCCGGGGTGGCCTGGTCGCTGGCCGAGGCCGGGGTGGCGGTGCCCGGCGCCGACCTGGAGATCGACAGCGACGTGCCGCTGGGCGCCGGCCTGTCGTCCTCGCACTCCCTGGAGTGCGCGGTCGCCCTGGCCCTGACCGGGCTGGCCGACGTCGACGTGCCGGTGCCCGAGCTCGCGCGGGTCGTGCAGCGCGCCGAGAACGACTACGTCGGCGCCCCGACCGGGCTGCTCGACCAGACCGCCTCGTTGGCCTCCGTGGCCGACCACCTGACCTTCATCGACGCCCGCGCCGAGACCGCCCGGCCGGTCCCGTGCGACCTCGCCGCCGCCGGCCTCGAGCTGCTGGTCGTCGACACCCGGGCAGCGCACGCGCTGACAGACGGGGCGTACGGCTCCCGGCGCGACGCCTGCGAGCGGGCAGCCGTCCGCCTCGGGGTCGCCACCCTGCGCGAGCTGACCGACGACCTCGACGTGGACGGCGCGCTCGCCCGGCTGACGGAGCTGGCCGACGACCCCGAGGCGCAGCGGCGGGCCCGGCACGTGGTCACCGAGAACGCCCGGGTGCTGCAGGTCGTCGACCTCGTCGGGGCGGGCAGGCTGCGCGAGGTCGGCGCGGTGCTGACGGCCTCGCACGCCTCGATGCGCGACGACTTCGAGAACTCGGTGCCCGAGGTCGACCTCGTCGTCGGCGCGGCGGTCGGCGCCGGGGCGCTCGGCGCGCGGATGACCGGCGGCGGCTTCGGCGGGTCCGTCGTGGCCCTGGTCGACACCGCGCTGCTCCCCGCGGTCCGGGCGGAGGTCGCCGCGGCCTGTGCCGACGCGGGGTTCGCCGAGCCCGACTTCCTGCCGGTCGTCCCCGCCCGCGGCGCCGGTCGCGACGCCTGACCCCGCCTGCCGGGCAGCAGGTCGGCCGTCGGGCGGTCGGGGCAGGGCGCGCGCGTCGCCGGCAGGCGGGCGCGGACCCGGTGCTCGACGGGCAGGTTTCGAACATGTCGGCCTTTGCAGTGCCCGACAAGTTCAGAAGTCCCCGGCCGGCCGGGGACTTCCGACGCCCGGAGCGCCCGCCCCGGACGCCGCCCGCCCGACCCAGCAACCCCTCAGCCGCCCACGCCCCGCCGCAGCGTGAGCACCTGGGCGGCGGTGCCGACGGGGCCGTGGTCGTCGTGCAGCACCGTCGAGGTGACGCCGACGCCCTGGGCACCCCAGGTCACCGTGGTGTCCAGGCCGACCCACGCCCCCTGCGGCGTGCGGTGCAGGTGGTAGGTGAGGTCGAGGTTGGGGTAGGCCCAGGCTCCCGGGGCCGCGCGCACGGCGACCCCGTTGGCGGTGTCCAGCAGGCCCGTCCAGGCGGCCAGGTCGGAGACCTCCTCGTCGGCGACCAGGGCCAGCGACGAGGTCACCCACGCCTGCGCCCGGCCGGGCCCCGCACCGTCGGCGCGACGCACCTCGATCGAGGAGATGTAGCCCCCCGGCCACACCGCGGCCATCCCCCAGGGCTCGCAGGACGCCCGCGGCGGCATCGGGACGGCGTGGTGCCCGGCGACGTCCTCGGTGCCGGACGGCGCCAGGCGCCACACGCGGGCCCGCACCACGGCGCGCCCGGCGTACGACGCCTCGACCTCGGCGAGCTCGATCGTGCGCCCGGCCCGGACCACCCGCGCCGTGACCTCCATCTCGGCCACCGGGACGACGCCCAGGATGTCGACGCTCACCCGGGCCAGCACGAGGTCCGGGCGCGGCAGGTCGCGCTCCACGACGTGCACCAGCAGACCGCACAACGGGCTCACGTGCTGCTCGGTCGTCGACCAGGCCCCACCGGTGTGCTCGGTGGCGACGAGGGTGCTCGCGCCGGTCCGTCGGAAGTACGCCTCGCGCTGCTCGGTCACGGGACGACCCTGCCAGGCCCGGGCCGACCACCCCGGCAGAGGGTGGGCAGCGCGACCGGGGTGGGCGCAGGGTGGAGCCATGACCTCCCCCGAGCAGACGACCGCCGACCACGACTCCGGCCCGGACCAGGAGCGCGCCCACCTGGTGTCGCTGATGGCCGACATGCCGATCGCGATGTTCACCACCTTCGGCACCGAGGGCCCTCGCAGCATCCCGATGTCGCGCCAGGAGGTGGAGCCCGACGCGGAGATGTGGTTCATCAGCGCCCGCGACACCGCGCACACCCGCGCCCTGGCCCACGACGCCTCGGTCGCGCTCACGTTCTCCTCGCGCGACACCTGGGTCGCGCTGACCGGCAGGGGCTACGTCGTCGACGACACCGCCAAGCTGCGGGAGCTGTGGAACAGCTTCGCCGAGGCGTGGCTGCCCGGCGGCCCGGAGGACCCCGACGCCGTGCTCATCCGGGTCGACGTCGACCGCGCGGAGTACTGGGACACCCCCGGCGGCAAGGTCGCCTCCCTGCTCTCCTTCGCCAAGGTCACGCTGACCGGCGACACCTACGACGCGCGGCACGGGACCGTGCAGCCCTGAGCCGCGCCCGCCGGCGCCTAGGCTGCCCCGGGTGACGAGCACCCCCCGCCCGGACGAGGGCGACGACCGGACGATGACCGAGCGGATGCGCGCCGGTGAGCTGTACCTCGCGGACGACCCCGAGATCGCCGAGGCGAGCCGTCGGGCGCTCGACCTGGTGGGCGCCTACAACGCCACCACCGCGCGGCAGGGCCCGTTGCGCCGCACCCTCCTCGCCGATCTCCTGGGCTCGCTCGGCGAGGGGTCCGAGCTGCGCCCGCCGCTGCAGGTCGACTACGGCACCAACCTCCACGTCGGCGCCCGCTGCTTCGCCAACTTCGGCCTGGTCGCGCTCGACGTCGCCACGATCACGATCGGCGACGACGTCCAGATCGGGCCGAACGTCCAGCTGCTGACGCCCACCCACCCGATCGACGCCGACCTGCGGCGGGCCAAGTGGGAGGCCGCCGCGCCCATCACCCTCGGTGACAACGTGTGGCTGGGCGGCGGCGTGGTCGTGTGCCCCGGCGTCACCATCGGCGCCGACACCGTGGTCGGCGCCGGCTCGGTCGTCACCCGCGACCTGCCCGCCGGTGTCGTCGCGGTCGGCAACCCCGCGCGGGTCCTGCGCCGCGTCGCCGACGCCTGATCCTGCTCGTACGCACGTGGCCCACGTCCCGGTGGGCGTGCGAGGCGACCGGCGGCTCCGCGTCAGGCGCCGTACGGCGTGAGCAGCTGGTCCACGGGGGCGAAGTCGTCGGTGAGCACGTCGGCGTCCCCGACCCAGGTCGCGAGGTCCTCCCCGCCCAGCACGCCCCACCGGGTGCCGCGCTCGTCCAGCCCGGCCGCCACCTCGGCGAGCGCGAGCGGGGCGTCGGAGGCGACCACGACCATGTTGCCGCCGCCGGAGGAGTCCAGCACGTCGTCGGGGCCGAGGAGCGCGACGTGCTCGAACACCGCGGCGAGGGTGGCCACCTCGGCGCGGGCGAAGGACAGCGGCGCGTGGTCGATGAGGTTGGCGGCGTACACGCCCTCGTCGTCGAGCACCCGGTCGACCTCGCCCATCATCTCCGCGGTGGCGAGGTGCCAGGGCACGCTCACGCCACCGAAGGCGTCACCGACGACCAGGTCCCGCGTGTCGTCGGCGACCTCGCCCAGACCGAGCCGGGCGTCCTCCACGCGGACCTCCAGGTCCGGACCGGTCACCAGGCCCAGCCGCTCGCGGTCGACCCGGACGACGCCGCCGTCGATCTCCGAGACGACGCTGCGGGTGCCGGGGCGGTCGGCGGCCAGGTAGCGCGGCAGGGTCGCGCCGCCGGCACCGAGGTGCTGGGCCGCGATCGGTGCGCCGGCAGGGAAGGAGGCGTCCGCGACGGCGGCGAGCGCCCGCACGTACTCGAACTCCAGCCGGGTCGGGTCGGCCAGGTCGACGTAGGAGTGCCGCAGCCCGTCGAGCACCAGGGTGCGGGAGCCGGGCTCCTGGGGGTCCTCCACGACGCGCGCGCAGTGGTAGGTCGTCTCGACGTCGCAGCCGCCGGGCGCGACCGCGACGCCCAGGCCACCGACACCGACGGCCGCGACGGCCGCGACGCGCGCCCCGCGGCTCCACCCCGCCCACCCCCGCACCCGCAGGTCCACCAGGAGCGCCGCGGCGAGCAGCAGCACGCCGAGACCCACCATGATCACGCCGACCGGCACCCGCGAGATGAGCACGAAGCCGGTCAGCACGGTGCCCGCGATCGCGCCACCCGTCCCGATCCCGGACAACCGGCCGACCACCGTGCCGGTCTGCTCCAGCGTGGTCAGGCGCAGCGTGGTGACGATCGGCGTCACCGCCGAGAGCAGCGCCCCCGGGACCAGGATGGTGGCCAGCGCGACCAGGACGAACCCGCTCGGCGCCACCTCGGCCGCCGAGCGGACGGTGGCCGGGGTCAGCGCCACCACCGCGCCGGACACCCCGAGCGCGGGGCCGAGCAGCCGCCGCGGGTCCGTCGCGTCGGCTGCGCGGCCGCCGAGCCAGGAGCCGAGCGCGATCGCGGTCAGCGCGACGCCGATGACCAGCGTGCTGGTCTCGAGCGTCAGGCCGAGGTACGGCGCGAGCAGCCGCAGCGCGACCAGCTCGACCACCAGCACCGCCGCGGAGCTGCCGAACACCAGCACCGCCGCCGTCCGCGCACCCATCGGGGCCGGGACCCGGTCGTCACCACCGGGCGCCGCAGTCGTCATCTGGAGGCGCCGTGAGCGTCATCTGGGCAGTG
Source organism: uncultured Actinomycetota bacterium (assembly GCA_963781475.1). GTDB lineage: Bacteria > Actinomycetota > Actinomycetes > Propionibacteriales > Nocardioidaceae > Nocardioides. The sequence continues at coordinate 518,529 of CAWAGJ010000008.1, forward strand.
CGGGAGCGTCATCTCGGCTCAGCGGCGCTTGCGCAGGGCGTCGGTGAGCAGCGTGACCAGGGCCTCGAGCTGCACGTCCGCGGTCGAGGAGGCGTCCTCGCCGGCGCCGTCGAGCGCGCGTGCGGCCAGCCCGGCCTTGCTGTCGATCAGCTCGGCGATCCGCGCGTCGATGGTCTGCGCCGCGATCACCCGCCAGGCGGTGACCGGCAGGGTCTGCCCGATCCGGTGCACCCGGTCGATGGCCTGCGTCTGCTCGGCGTCGGTCCAGGACAGCTCGGCCAGGACCAGGTTGGAGGCGACCTGGAGGTTCAGCCCCACCCCGGCGGCGGTCAGCGAGCAGACCACGACCTCGACGTCCGGGTCGGCGTTGAACGAGGTGATCGCCTTCTCCCGGGCCGCGCGCGTCTGGTCGCCCCGGATCGAGGTGTAGCCCACGCCCCGGCTCGCGAAGAGCTCCTCGGCGGTGTCCATGACGTCGACGTGCTTGGCGAAGAAGACGACCTTGCCGGTGCTGCGCGCCAGCTGGGCGGCGTAGTCCGCGGCCAGCCCGGCCTTGGCCTGCCCGATGCGGCGCATCATGCCGAACACGTTCTCGCCGGTCTTCGAGGTCGAGTCCTCGCGCTCCCACGTCGCGACGCGCCGGACGAGCTCGTGGTCGATGCCGACCACGGTGCTCCCGGAGGTACGGGTGGCCAGCGCGGTGTCGTAGCGCTCGACCAGGCGGCGCGCGAGCTCCCGCTCGGCCTTCCTGATCGAACGGCCCGCCTCGTCCTCCAGCTCCACCGTCAGGTCGGCGACGCGACGCGCGGGGATGTCGGCGGCCACGTCGACCTTGCGCCGGCGCACGATGCCCATGTCCACCACCCGCTGCCGGGCGGCGGGGTAGAACCCCAGGTCGGCCGGGGTCTGGCCGATCTCCTCCAGCGAGTCCATCAGCCCGGGCAGGGGCGCCTTGTCGTCGATCCAGCCCAGGAACTGCCAGATCGCCCGGAAGTCCTCGATGTCGTTGATCAGCGGGGTCCCGGTCAGGGCCATCAGCAGCGGGTTCCCGACCCGCGCCCGGATCCGCGCGGAGAGCCGCAGCACGTGCTGCGAGCGCTGCGAGGACCGGTTCTTGATGAAGTGGGCCTCGTCGACGACCATGCCCCGGAACCCGTGCTCGGCCATCCACCCGACGTGACGGTCGAGGACCTCGTAGTTGACCACCACGATGTCGGCGAAGCCGTCGATGTCGCGCCCGTCGCCGTGCACGACCGTCGCGGCGTGCCGCGGGACCCAGCGCGCGGCCTCGGCGGCCCAGTTGGTCTTCACGACGTTCGGCACCACGACCAGCAGCGGGAAGGCCTTGGCCGCCTGCGCGGCCAGCAGCGCCTGCGCGGTCTTGCCCAGCCCGGGCTCGTCGGCCAGCAGGAAGGTGCGGTGCCCCTGGCCGGCCGCCGCGACGACCTCCGCCTGGTGCAGCATCAGCTCCTGGCCGCGGCGGTCGCTGCCGACGACGGTCCGGGAGACGTCCTCGGGCAGCCGCATGCAGGCCGAGGCACCGCTCTCGGCGTTCTCGAAGGACCGGAACAGCGGGCCGAGGAGCTCCCAGCCGCTGAGCCGGTGCGTGCTGCTCTGCGAACGCCGGACGACCGAGAAGTCGGGCTTGAGGAACGGGTTGGCCAGCTGGCGCGCCATCACGGAGGTGGGCACCACCTGCCGGTCGGTGTGGGTGCCGCCGGACTCCGGCTCGGGCGCGGGCTCGGGCTCGGGCAGCTCGACGCCACCGGCCTGGAGCATCTCGCGGCGCAGCGCCTTGGTCTCGGAGGTGATCTCGGCGTCCTCGTCGAGCAGCGTGAAGAGCGACGGCTGCCGCGCGGCGGTCTGGGCGAGGATCGTGGCCACGCCGTCGAGGCGCTTGAGCTGCTCGGAGCGGTACGCCTCCGTGGCCGACGTGTCGGCCTTGACCCGGGACCGCTCGTCGCGCACGAGCAGGGCGATGGCCTGGAACCGCGGGCGGACCCCGGCCAGCGCGGAGCCGCGCTGCACCGCCGTCTCGACCTCGCGCACCGCCCGGGCCAGGACCGGGATGATCCCGTCGTTGTCCAGGTGCCGCACGCGGCCGTTGCGCTGGGGTCGGCGCGACCCGTTCGAGCGTTGGCCTCGGGCCACGGACTCCTCCTCGACGACGCTGGGCCCTCGCTGCGGGCCCACGGTCGGCGCTCCGGCGCGACCGGGTGGACGTGCTCCTCCGGCCAGCGCGACCGGACCGCCCGGGCGCACGGCGGGCGTGCGGTGCCGGACGAGCGGGCCGGGGCCCGCTCGGGCGTGGGGCTGAGGAGCCGGGACCGTCCCTGTCGGGAAGGCACCAGTCGCGCACCGGTCGCTGCGTCGGGGACGCAGGTGGTGGCGCGACGGGTCCAGGGTAGCGCGGTACCGGCCCACGACCGAGTCGGGACACGGTCGGCACCCTTCCGGGCACTCCTATCCTGGGGCCGTGACCTCGACCGTGCTGATCGCCGTCCTCACCGGTGCGCTCGCCGGCCTGCTCCTGGGCTACGTCCTGCAGCGCGGGCAGCTGTGCTTCCACAGCGCCATCGCCTCGGCCCAGGACGGGCTCCCCCGGCTGGCCCGGGCCTGGGCCGTCGGCGTGGCGGTCGCGGCCGTCGGCTTCGCCGTCCTCGCGCTGCTGCCGGGCACGGAGGGTCTCAACCAGGGCCTGGCCCTGCGACCGGTCGCCAACGTGGTCGGCGGGCTGGTGATCGGGGTCGGGATGGTCGTGGCGTCGTCCTGCCTGTCCGGGCTGTTCTACAAGCTCGGCTCCGGCATGCTCGGCGCCACGGTGGGGCTCGCCGGCTGGGCGGTCGGTGAGCTGCTGGCCAGCCGTGTCGTGGTGCCGGGACCGACCGTGCTGGCCGGCGGCGAGGGCGCCACCCTGCCCGGGGTGCTGGACCTCCCCCGGCTCCCGGTCGCGCTGGGGGTCCTCGTGGTGGTGCTGCTGGTCGTCCGGAGCACGCGGCGCGTGGTCGACGCCCCGCAGCACCCCTGGCAGTGGGACTGGCCGGCGCTCGGCCTCGCCCTGGGTGCCGCGGTCACCGCCGCCTGGGCGCTGGCGGCCGCGGGTGGGTCCTCCTTCGGCGTGAGCAGCGTGGGCGCGGTGGCGGGGGTGGCCAGTGGGAGCAGCAACCCCTGGCTCCTCGCGTTCCTGGTCGCCCTGGTCCTCGGCAGCACCGTGGCGGCACGCACCGCCGGCGGCTGGTGGGTGCGCGGCGAGACCGGACGGCGTCTGGCCCAGCTGGGCCTCGGCGGGGTGCTGATCGGCGCCGGCGGCTTCATCGCCGGCGGGTGCAACCTCGGGCACGGCCTGTCCGGGGCGAGCCAGCTCAGCCTCAGCTCGTTCGTCGTCATCGCCGCGATGGTCGTCGGTGTCGTGCTGACCAGGCTCGTCCGGCACCGGCCCGCCCCGGCGCCCACCACCGCGTCGCCCGCCGCCCCCGCGGCTGCCGGCCCGGCGGCTGCCGGCCGGGCGGTCCCGGACGGCCCGGGGCACGGCGCGGGAGAGCCGCGCACCCCGACGTCCTAGCGTGGGCGCGTGACCGCCTCCCCCACCGCCCTGGTCGTGGGCGTCACCGGCATCGCCGGCAGCGCCCTGACCGACCACCTCCTGCAGCAGGGCTGGCCCGTCCTCGGCCTGTCCCGACGTGCTCCCGCAGACCGCCCCGGCGTCACGGCCCTCCAGGCCGACCTGACCGACGCCGCCGCCCTGCGCGACGTGCTCGCCGGACACCGCCCCACCCACGTCTTCCTCACCGCCTGGGCCCGCCAGGACACCGAGGAGGAGAACATCCGGGTCAACGGCGGCATGGTCCGCGACCTGCTGGCGGCCCTGTCCCCGGGTGGCAGCGTCCGGCACGTCGCGCTGATGACCGGCCTCAAGCACTACCTCGGCCCGTTCGAGGCCTACGGCCAGGGCGAGACCCCCGACACCCCGTTCCGCGAGGACGAGGAGCGGCTGCCGTACCCGAACTTCTACTACGAGCAGGAGGACCGCCTCCTCGAGGCGGCCGCCCGCGACGGCTTCACCTGGAGCGTGCACCGCGCCCACACCGTGATCGGCGCGGCGCTCGGCAACGCGATGAACATGGGACAGACGCTCGCCGCGTACGCCACCCTGTGCCGCGAGACGGGCAGCCCGTTCGTCTTCCCCGGTTCGCAGACCCAGTGGGACGGCCTCACCGACATGACCGACGCCGGGCTGCTCGCCGAGCAGATGGTCTGGGCCGCCACGGTGCCGGCCGCCGCCGACACCGCCTTCAACACCGCCAACGGCGACGTCTTCCGGTGGCGCTGGCTCTGGCCGCTCCTCGCCGCGCGCCTCGGCGTCCGGCCCGAGGGGTACGCCGGGAGCCCGCGGCCCCTCGAGGAGCAGATGACCGGCGCCGCCCCGCGGTGGCGTGAGGTCGCCGAGCGCGAGGGGCTGCGCGAGGCAGACCTGGACCGCGTCGCGTCCTGGTGGCACACCGACGCCGACCTCGGACGTGAGATGGAGTGCCTGACCGACCTGGCTCGCAGCCGGACCGCCGGGTTCGCCGGCTACCGGTCCACGCTGGACTGCTTCCTGGCCCTCTTCGACCGGCTGGAGTCCGACCGGGTCGTCCCGGCCCCGCGCTAGGCGCCGCGGGTCGACGCCACCCGCACGGGCGCGTCGGACAGCGGTGCGAGGCTCAGCGGCGCACCTGGCGGTCGACGTAGGCCAGCACCCGGTTGAACAGCGCCGTCTGCGTCGCGGCGTCGACCTGGACCGCGCGCGGCTCGGGGGCCAGCCGGTCGAGCAGGTCCGGGGCCCAGGCCGCGCCGGCGTCGTACGCCGCCCGCGTGCAGGCGCGCGCGGCGTCCCGGGCGGCGCGACGGTCGACGGTCCAGACCGCGTCGAACAACCGGTCCGACTCCTTCACGTGCTGCTGGCCCGGCAGCTCCCAGGCGGTGAGCACTGCCGGGAGGTCGTCGTCGTCGCACACCAGCGCCCACTCGCGCAGCAGGGGCGAGCCGGCGTCCAGGTGCACCCGGGCCGGACCGGTCAGCGACACCACGTCCTCGCCGCTGCTGAAGTCCGCGAAGACCGCCGCGGTGCGGGCCCCGATCGCGAGGTCGTCCCACCGGCGCCGGGCCGCGCGGAAGTACGAGTCGTGCTGGAAGGACCCGAACAGGTGCGGGGCGAGCGCGCGGGAGCAGAACTCGTCCTCGATCGCCCAGGAGAGGGCCAGCAGCATCGGCTTGCCGAGCCGGTTCGGCGTCAGCTGGGGGTGTCGCCGCCGCAGGGCCGCGAAGACCGAGCGCTCCCCGGGCACCGACGGTCGGCGGCCCTCACGACCGTGACCGTCGACCAGCGCACCGGCGATCGCCGCCTCCAGGCGTGCCCCCTCCTGCTGGCGGCGGACGACGTCGAGCACGGCCGTCACCTGGGACTCGGCGTACCGGCGGTGCCCGCTCGGCAGCCGGTGCGGCACGGGGAAGCCGTGCCGTCGTTCCCACGCCCGCAGCGTGGCCGCGCCCACGCCCGTCGCGGCGGCGAGGTCCCCGATGCTCAGGTCCGCCTGGGCGGGGGCGGCGGTCAGCACACCCCTGGGGAGGCCTTGCACAGGCCTTGACACGTCGTCCATGCTTTAATCCTAACCACCTCGACAAGATGTCAAGGTTTACCCCTGCTTGAGGAGCTCACCATGTCAGTCAGCAGCCAGTCCCTGGACGGTGGCCACGAGGAGGTCGTCGACTGGACCGACCTCGGTGCCCGCATGTGGACCTTCCTGACCGGTCGCGAGGCCGCGATCCACTACCGCTTCGAGAACATGAGCGTCGAGGTGCCCCGCGACACCGGGTCGAACGCCCCCCGCGCCACCTGGAAGCTCGACGGCACCCTCACCATCACCACCAGCGACTCCGGGGACCCGGTCGCGCCCGGCCGGGGCACCACCCAGGCCACCGGGCAGGCCTGAGCACCATGACCCTCGTCGTCGGCGCGGACCTGCGCTTCGAGATCGGCCGGGAGGACGGCAGCGCCGTGCGCGGCCACCTCCGGGGCAGCGGGAACCGCCTCGAGCTCGAGGTCGACGAGCCCGGCGCCTTCGCCGGTCGCGCCGACGCGCCGGCGATCCGTACCGCCGCCGAGACCCTCGCGCGGTACGGCATGGTGGTCAAGGTCGTCTCCGGCGGTGAGCACCTGGTCTCCCTCGGGGCGGTCAAGGCCCCGTGGTGGCAGCGCCGCGCCACCGGCTCGCGACGCATCCGCGTCGGCAGCCTGCGCGGCGCGCTCACCTCCGCGCGGTCGCGGGCCCGCGCCGGCGCGCCGGTGCTGCCCAGCACCGACCTGGTCCCCCCGCTCCCGGTCTGGCCGATCGCACCGACCTTCCAGCGCAACCCCCACATCGGCGGCGGCCGCACCCACGGCACGGGCGGCAGCCCGCGCCTGGTGCTGTTCAAGGCCGACGTGGTCGCCGGTGAGCGCCAGTCGATCTTCTGGCTCCAGGAGACCACGGTCATCGGTTCCGACCCGTCGTGCGACGTGGTCCTGTCCGGGCTGGCCGAGCGCCAGGTGGTCGTGCGCCACAGCGACGACGACGAGTACGTCGTCACGACGCTCGCAGGCCGGGCCCGCGTGCACGGCGCCCAGCTCGACGACCGGGTCGTGCTGCGCGCCGGCGCCCGCCTCGAGGTGGGCGACCACGTGCTGGTGTTCTCGCGCGCCGAGCACGCCGACCACGGCCGCCCCTTCGGCGGGCGGGTCGGCGGCGAGCTCGGCCGCCAGCTCCGCCAGCCTCCCCGAGGTCCGACCACGGACTGAGGGGCCCCCGATCGTGGGTGCGGACGCTCTGGCAGGGGTCGTCCGCACCCACACCTTCTTCCTCACCCCTGCGTGCCCCTCGAGCGTCGGCGAGCGTCACCTCGAGGGGGTGCGAGCGTCACCTCGGCGGTGGGGTGGGGTCCGTCCCCCCGGTGTCCGCGTGCTCCTGGGCGCAGGTCAGCACCGCCGCGAGGTCCAGGCCGTACGTCGGCCCGCCGCCCGCGGCGTACCCCTCCACCGCGGCTCCCCCGCGCGCCAGCAGCCGTAGCCCTCCGGCGGTGTTGCCCCGGGCCAGGTGCGTGACGCCCACGCACAGCTGCGCCAGGCCCTGCCACAGCGGGCGCTCCTCGTCGGGGCCGTCCTTCCACCGCGCCTCCAGGACCTCGTGGGCGGAGAAGGGGCGCCCGGCGTCGAGCAGCTCACGGGCGTAGGCCACCGTCTCGTACGGCGGCAGCGGCTCCTCCGACACCGGCTCCACCCCGACCTCGCCGTAGGCCAGCGGCCGCCCGAGCGCGTCGCGGGGCCGGGCCTGGCGGGGGCGTCCCTCGGGGTCGCGGTCGCGCGGGGTGGGCATCGGGTCATCGTAGGCACCGGCGCTCCTCCCGCGCACGCGTGCGGCCGTGGTTGGGTGAGGACCTCCGGTGCTCGCCCTGGCCCGTCCCGGCGACCCTCGCACCACCCCGACACCGGAGGCCACGATGAGCGTCAGCCTGTACTACTCCCTCGAGCGGGACGCCCCGCTCTCCGCAGCCGAGCGGGAGCGGGTCGCGCTGGTGCTCGCGCGCCACGACCTCGACCGCTTCGCCGACCCGCTCCTGGGCGGGGAGCGGTTCGGGTTCCACGACGCGCCCAGCGAGGGCTGCGCCCTGGAGGGGTCGGCCCGGGTGCCGGTCGACCTGGAGCACCAGGAGGAGACGGCCGGTGCGGCGCTGGCCGAGTGGGGCCGGCTGCTGGGCGAGGTCCGGCAGGTCGTCGACGGCGGCACCTGGCGGGTGCACCTGGAGGAGATCGCCCTGGTGTGGGTGGCCGAGCGCGAGGTCTTCGGGTTCCCCGGGGCGGGGTGAGACCGTCTGTCGACCTGTCCTCGGCGCCCGAGCCTGCGGTACCTTTCCGGGCCATGGACGTGATCGAGTACGTGCCCTCCCGCGAGCAGTACACCTACACCTTCGGCGGCGCGGCACCGGTGATGCGGGTCGCGCCCGGTGCCGTGCTGCGCGTGTGGTCCGACGACGCGTTCGGCGGCGCGCTCCGCAGCGTCGACGACCTGTCCAGCGCCAAGGTCGACCTGAACCTGGTCAACCCGCAGTCCGGCCCGTTCTACGTCGAGGGCGCCGAGCCCGGCGACACCCTCGCGCTGCACCTGGTCGCGCTCGAGCCGGCCCGGGACTGGGCCGCCTCGGCGGCCATCCCGTTCTTCGGCGGGATGACCGGCACCGACCGCGTGGTCACCCTGCAGGACCCGCTGCCCGACACCACCTGGATCTACGAGCTGGACCGGGACCGCAACACGGTCGCGTTCGCGGCGCGGCACAGCGACCACCGCGTCGAGCTGCCCGTCGAGCCGATGCTCGGCACCGTCGGGGTGGCGCCGGCCGGCGGGGAGGTCCGCTCGTCGCTGGTCCCCGACCGCTTCGGCGGCAACATGGACACCCCGGAGATGCGGGTCGGTGCGACCGTCTTCCTCGGCGTGAACGTCGAGGGTGCCATGTTCTCGGTCGGCGACGGCCACTACCGCCAGGGGGAGGGAGAGGGCTGCGGCACCGCGGTCGAGGGCGCGATGACCACCACCCTGATCGTCGAGCTGATCAAGGGCGGAGCCCCCGGCTGGCCGCGGATCGAGACCGACACCCAGTGGATGACGATCGGGTCGAGCCGGCCGATGGAGGACGCGTGGCGGATCGCCAACGCCGAGCTCGTGCGGTGGGTCTCCCAGCTCTGCGGGCTGCACCTGATGGACGCCTACCAGCTGTGCTCCCAGATCACCCAGGTGCCCGTGGCCAACGTCGTCGACGCCAACTACAGCGTCGTGGTCAAGGCGGCCAAGGACCTGCTGCCGCCCGCGACCGCGTTCGACGGCCTGCACGCGGACCTGCGCGCCCGGGCGCGGGCCCTCGGCCCGCTCTGAGCACCCCCCCGCCCGGCCGCGCCGCCCCCACCGCCCCCGCCGCCCTGATCCCCACCCCTGATCCCACGACGAAAGGCCCCTGATGGACCTGCACCTCGAAGGCACCCGTGTCCTGGTCACCGGCGGCACCCGCGGCATCGGCCGCGCGATCGTCGAGGCGTTCCTCGACGAGGGCGCCCACGTGGCGTTCTGCGCCCGGGACGCGGGCGAGGTCCGCGCTGCGCAGGACACGCTCTCGGAGCGCGGCACGGCGGTGGGCTCGAGCGTCGACGTCGGGGACGCCGCGGCGCTCGCGGCCTGGGTCGAGGAGTCGGCCGCGGCGTTCGGCGGCCTGGACACGGTCGTGGCCAACGTCAGCGCCCTGGCCATCCCCGACACCGAGGAGAGCTGGCAGGCCAGCCTCAACGTCGACGTGATGCACACCGTCCGGCTCGTGCGCGCCGCCCTGCCGCACCTCGAGGCCAGCGACACGGCCTCGATCATCGCCGTGTCCAGCGTCTCGGGGCGCGAGTCGGACTTCGCCTCCGGCCCGTACGGCACGGCCAAGACCGCCATCATCGGCTACGTCCACGGGCTGGCGGTCCAGCTGGCCGGCCGGGGCGTGCGGGCCAACTCCGTCTCGCCCGGCAACACCTACTTCGAGGGAGGCGTCTGGTCGAGCATCGAGACCGGCGACCCGGACCTGTACCGGACCGCCCTGGAGCTCAACCCGACCGGGCAGATGGGCACGCCGGAGGAGGTCGCCGCACCGGTGGTCTTCCTGGCCAGCACCGCGGCCCGTCGGATCAGCGGCACGAACCTGGTCGTGGACGGCGCGCTCACCCGGAGCATCCAGCTGTGACGCCCCCTCCGGCGGCGCACGCGACGCGCGCCGCCGGCGGGCGGGTCAGGCCCGGAGGGTCGTCGTCCCGGCGAGCGGCCTGACCTCGTGGACCTGAGCGGTGGCATTCCGGTGCGGTCGGCGTTGCGCCGCGTCCCAGGACGGGTGTAGGACGGTGTGGAGCGATCCCGGCTGTCCCCAGGAGGCACCTGATGCGCTACCGGCCCAGGGGTGACGAGCCCGCCGACCCCCGCCTCGGGCGCTACCTGCCCGACGACTGGGACCACCTGGACTCCTACCCGCTCACGGCGTCCGCGATCCGGGCGGACCCGACGCCGGTGGTGATCGGCGTCAACTGGTACGAGGAGTTCTCCTCCCCCGAGCGGGACGACGCGACCGGTGAGCACTGGCTCGCCCGTGGCGGTCCGGACACGTTGACCAGGGTCCGCGGCGGGCACTGCGTGTGCCTGGAGCCGGGCGACTCCCCCGACCCCGAGGGCTGGTGGACGTTCTACGACCAGGGCCGGGAGGGCGCCTGCGTCGGCTTCGGCTGGTCGCGCTGCATGTCGCTGCTCAACAACGAGCTGTACACGGCCCGGTGGCTGTGGGACCGCGCCAAGGAGATCGACGAGTGGCCGGAGACCAACCCCGGGGACGTGGACGGCACGTCGGTGCGCGCGGCCGCCGAGATCCTGTGCCAGTCCGGGCACGTCGACTGGCAGGACGCCCACACCGACGACGACCACACGGTCCGCGCGGGCTACCTGCCCGACCGCCAGGACGGCCTGACGGCGTTCCGCTGGGCCCGGTCGGTCGACGACGTGCACGCGGTGCTGAGCAACGACCGCGCGGACGCGCTGGGTGCGGTGCCGATCCTGAACTCGTGGGGCAAGGACTTCCCGCACCGGACGTGGCTGCCGGACGAGGTGCTGCAACGCCTCATGGAGGAGGACGGCGAGGTCGCGGTCCCCAGCGACGTCTGATGCGAGAGAGGTAGGTCCGATGCCGGTCTTCATGGTCGAGCGACGGTTCGTGGAGCAGCTGGACGTCTCCGCGGCCACCGCCGTGACCGTCAACGAGATCAACGAGGACGCCGGCGTGCGCTGGCTGTCCTCGTTCCTGTCCGCCGACAAGCGCAAGACGTTCTGCCTGTACGAGGCCGACGACGTCGAGGCGATCCGGACGGCCGCGGTCCGCGCGGGTCTTCCGGCCGACGTCGTCGTGGAGCTCTCCGGCACCGTCTCCCCGGACGGCTCCTTCGCCCCCCTGTGACGACTGCTGCCCGGGGGTCAGGTCCCCCCGCCAGCGTGCAGCAGGCCGTGCTCGGTGGCGAAGATGGCGGCACCGGTGCGGTTGGGGGCGCCGGTCTTGGTCAGGATGCTGCGCACGTGGTTCGCCGCGGTGTTCGCGCTCAGGAACAGCCGTTCGCCGACCTCCCGGTTCGACAGTCCCTCGGCGACCAGGCGCAGCACGTCGACCTCCCGCTCGGTCAGGCCGCACGGCAGCACCGGGTGCTCCACGTCGGGCGCCGCGACCGCGTCGAGGTCTCGCAGCACGGCACGGTGGCCGACCCGACGCGCCAGCGCTCCCGCCTCGTCGGCCAGGGCGGCGGCCGACGGCCCGGGCGACGTCCCCGTCCCACGGACGCGGTGCCGGCTCCACGCAGCCAGGGTCTCCGCCTGGTGGGTCACCGCGCCCATCCGCCGGTCCATCGCGAGCGCCCGCTCGAAGCGCTGGTCGGCACCAGGGTCACCCAGCACCGAGTCCAGCTCAGCCATCCGCCGTTCGGCGCTTCCGAAGACGCCCACGAACTGACCGGCCATCAGGTTCGCCCCGACATGGTCGGCCAGCAGCGGCCGCAGCAGCGTCGCCGTCGTGGTGTCCTCGAGCCGGACCGCGGCCTCGGTCATGAAGGCCAGCACCCCGCCCCACAGCGCGCCCGACCGGTAGTCGGGGACCCGCTCGCTCAGGTGCGCCAGCAGGCGGGCCGCCGGCTCCCACATCTCCAGCTCGGTGTACAGCGCCAGCAGTCCCGGCGGCCAGTGGTCGTCGGGGCGTTCCTCCCCGGTGAGGAACGGGCGCACCGGGTCCAGCCCCCCGGTGACCCGACGGAGCATGAACTGCTGCACGCCCCACGAGCCCTCGGTGGCGCCGCCGAACTCGGTGTTGAACTGCTCGAGCCAGGCCACGATCCGCTCGGCCGCGGGGTAGTCCCCCACCGAGTACCGGTGCGCGTAGCGGGAGCACCCCGCGACGTAGCGGAAGAAGGGCTGCCCGCGGGAGAGAGCGAGCTCGGTCAGGTCGCGCTGCGCCGTGGTCCACTCACCCTCGTCCCCGACGATGTAGGCGAAGACGGACCGGTAGAAGGCGGCCGGACCCCGGTGGTCGTCGTCACCGAGGCTCGAGCCGATCCGGTGCAGCTCGGCCGCCCGGGCCAGCAGCTCCGGCGCTCGCCGGGGCGCCATCCCCTGCCACAGGGTGCGTCCGAGCGCGTGGGCGACGAGCCCGGGGTCCCCGTCGGTCCGTGCCAGCGCCAGCGCCTGCTCCCCCCACCCGCGGGCCCGCAGGGTGTCCCCGGTGAACGCCGAGGCCCGCCCCATGCTGGCCAGGGCGCGCACGTGCAGCGGGTCGCCCTCCTCGAGGCGTGCGCCCGCCAGGGCCTCGGAGAGCAGCGCCAGCGAGGTCTGACCGTTCACCCCGGGCCGGGACGAGGCGTCCTCGTGACCGATCGCCGCCGCGAGCCGGGTCCGCGGGTCCCCGCCCACGGCCAGCTCCGCGTACCGACGGCGGGCGGTGGCGAAGTCGCCCGCGTGCATGTGGCAGTGCGCTGCGGCGAGGAGCAGCTCGACCCGCGGCGGACCCGCGTCCACGTGCAGCCGCGCGGCTCGCTCGTACAACGTGGCCGCCTCGCCGGGGGCGATGCTGCGCACCGCCTGCTCGGCGGTGAGCACGAGGTAGCGGACCGCCTTCTCGGCGTGCCCGAGCGCGCGGGCCTGGACGTAGTGGTGGGCCAGCCGGGCCACCAGGTCCGGGTCGTCCTCGTCGAGCCGGCTCTCGAGGACCCCGGCCACCCGCGCGTGGGCGGCCGCGCGGGCGGTGGAGGACAACCGGTCCAGCACCGCCTGCCGGGCCAGCGCGTGCGCGAAGCGGTACGCCCCGTCGTCGGCGACGAGGAGGCCGGCCCGGGCGGCGAAGTCGATGCCTGCGAGGACCGTGTCCTGGTCGAGGTGGGAGGCCCGGAGGAGCACCGTGGGATCCACGAGGTCGCCGGCGACGGCGGCCAGCTCCAGGACCCGGGCGTGGTCGGGTGCGAAGGACGTCAGCCGCCGCTCCAGGGCGTCCTGGACCGACCGCGGCGCCTGCGTGGTGGAGGTGCGCAGCGCCGCCAGACCTCCCCTGGTCGCCAGGTCGTGCCAGTACTCCTGCAGGAAGAACGGGTTGCCCCCGGTCTGGTCCCGCAGCACCGGGGCCGCCGCGCGGGCCGAGGCCCAGGACACGCCCGGCTGCCGGGCCAGGTACTCCGCCACGTCCTCGGTGGTGAGCCCGACCAGGTCGATGCGTCCCACGCCGTCGAGGCGGTGCAGGTCGGCGAGGGCGTAGGTGACGGCGTCGGTACGGTCGGGGGCGGTCGTACGCCGGGTGGCCAGCACCAGCAGCTGCTCACCCGCGGTGGACTCGGCCACGTGGGCGAGGAGAGCGAGGGTCGGCTCGGGTGCCCAGTGCAGGTCCTCCAGGACCAGCACGAGCGGTCCCTGCTCGGCCAGCGCCAGCAGGACGCGCAGCACCGCGTCGAACAGGACCGGGCGCGAGTCGCCCTCGCCGGGCCCGAGGGGGGCCGCCCCCGGCCAGTGCGGCGCCGCGGCGGAGGTCAGGCGCAGCAGCGGGGCCGCCGCCTCCGGCGGGATGGCGCGCAGGGCCTCCGCGGGCGCCAGGTCCAGCGCCTGCTCGAGGAGCAGCACGAACGGCCGGTAGGGCACGTCCAGGTCCTGGCGGCAGGCGCCCCAGAGCACCGCGGCGCCGTGCTCGCGCAGGGCGGCCGCGGCCTCGGCCACCAGCCGGGTCTTGCCCACCCCCGGCTCGCCGCCCACGAAGACCAGCTGGCGGCGGTGGTCCTCCACGGCGGCCCAGACCACCTCCAGCCGGCCGATCTCGGCCCGGCGGCCCACGAAGGGCGCACCGTCGCGCGCCGGCAGCGACCTCGGCGACGGACCGGGAGGAGCCACCTGACGACTCTAGCCGCGGCCGGAGGACGACCCCGTAGTCAGATCTGACCCGTCCGCCGCCGACCAGCCGGGTCAGATCAGGTCAGGCGGGGAGCGCCTGGGCTGCCTAGCGTGAGGGAGGTCAGCACCAGTCCCTCAGAAGGAGACACCGTCATGGCCACACCCATCGCCCAGATGCCCGTCGAAGTCGCCCAGGGCGACCTGGAGACCCGCTACCTCGAGCTCGGGGAGATGGCCGTCCGGCACGCCCGGGTCCCGGCCGGCACCGACTTCGGGCCGGTCCTCCGAGGACTCCCCGGCGACCGCTGCCCGAGCCCCCACTGGGGCATCGTGCTGGAGGGCTCGCTCCGCCTCGAGCACGCCGACGGCACGGTCGAGACGGCCGCAGCGGGCGAGGTCTACCACTGGCCCGCCGGGCACACCGCCACCTCGGCGGACGGTGCCGTGTTCCTGGAGGTCGGCCCGGTGTCCCCGATGCGCGACTTCCACGACCACGCGGTGAGCCTCTTCAGCTGATCCGAGCAACCCACCACGCAACGAAGGCAACCCCACCCGACCCGGGTGCCCGCACGACCGACGCAGGGAGCAGTCATGACCGGCACGCCAGCACTGACCATCCTCGACGCGACCAGGGGGGCCGTGAGCATCTCCACGTCGCCCGACTACGACCAGGCGCGGGCGGTGTACAACGGCATGATCGACCGACGCCCGTTGGCCGTCGTCCACGCCGTCGACGTCGCCGACGTCCAGACAGCCGTCCTCGCCGCCCGGGAGAGCGGGCTGGACCTGGCGGTGCGGGGCGGGTCGCACAGCGTGCCCGGGTTCGGGACCGTCGACGACGGCATCGTGCTCGACCTCGGTGCGATGAAGGGGATCCGGATCGATCCCGTCGCGCGGGTGGGGCGGGTCCAGGGCGGGTGCACGTGGGGCGACTTCGACCACGCAGCCCACGCGTTCGGCCTGGCCACCACCGGCGGGATCATCTCGACCACCGGGGTGGCCGGGCTGACCCTCGGTGGCGGCATCGGGCACCTGGCCCGCGCGCACGGCCTCTCCATCGACAACCTGCGCTCGGTCGACGTGGTCCTCGCCGACGGCACCTTCGTCACCGCGAGCGCCCAGGAGCACCCCGACCTGTTCTGGGCGCTGCGGGGCGGCGGCGGCAACTTCGGCGTGGTCGTCGAGCTCGAGTTCGACCTGCACCCGGTCGACACCGTCTACGGCGGCCCGATGTTCTTCGAGCTCGACGCCGCGGAGGAGCTGCTCACGACCTACCGCGACTGGATCGCCGCGGCGCCGCGCGCGATGTCCGCCTTCCCGGCGTTCCAGATCGCCCCACCGCTGCCCTTCGTCCCCGAGGACCGGGTGGGCCAGCCCTTCGCGCTGGTGGTGGCGTGCTTCAACGGCAGCGACGAGGAGGGCGAGAGGCTGCTCGGGGACCTGCGCGCGGTCGGCGAGCCGGTCGCGCAGCACGTCGGACGGATGCCCTACCCGGCGCTGAACAGCGCCTTCGACGGCCTGCTGCCCCCGGGTCTCCAGCACTACTGGAAGGCGGCCTTCCAGCCCGAGCTGACCGACGACGTCATCGCGGCCCACCTGCGGCACGGACCGCGGGTCCCGGCCGTGGAGTCGACGATGCACCTCTACCCGATCGACGGCGCCGTGCAGGACGTCGCGGCCGACGCGACCGCGTTCGCCCACCGGGGCGCCAACTTCGCGCCGGTGATCGCCGGCATGTGGCCCGACCCGGCCGACAACGCCGCCAACACCGCCTGGGTGCGCGACTACCACGCAGCGCTCGAGCCGCACGCGAGCTCCGGCGGCTACATCAACTTCATGGCTGCCGACGACCAGGGCCGGATCCGCGACAACTACGGACCCGGCTACGACCGGCTCGCGGCGGTGAAGCGGACCTACGACCCGGCCAACCTGTTCCACCTGAACCAGAACATCCTCCCGGCGGCCTGAGCCGACCGTGCCGGAGGGCCGGTCCCCGGAGCGGCTCGACCTGACGCCGACCCGCGGGTCAGTCCCCCGCCCGGCCCGTCTCGTAGGCCCACATCGCGACCTCGACCCTGTTGCGGGCGCCGAGCTTGGTGAGCAGGCTCGCGACGTGGGTCTTGACCGTGGTCACGCCGATGAACAACGTGGCGGCGATCTCGGCGTTCGTGAGTCCGCGGGCGACGAGCAGCGCCACCTGCTCCTCCCGGTCGGTCAGCGCGACGACCGGGAGGGCGCCCCGCGCCGGCGGGTGCCTCGCGGCCAGGGCGGACAGCAACCGACGCGTGATGCTCGGCGCGATCAGCGCGTCGCCCACGGCGGCGGCGTGCACGGCCTGGACGAGCAGCTCCGGCCCGGCGTCCTTGAGCAGGAAGCCTCGGGCCCCGGCCCGGAGCGCGCCGTGCACGTACTCGTCGAGGTCGAAGGTCGTGATCACCACCACCGCCATCGGGTCCGGGACGTCCGGCCCAGCCAGGAGCCCGGTCACCTCGATGCCGTCCAGCCCGGGCATCCGGATGTCGACCAGGCACACGTCGGGCCGGAGCCGGCGCGCCAGCTCGACCGCGGCGCGGCCGTCGGCGGCCTGGCCGACGACCTCGATGCCCGGCTGGGCGTCCAGGATCATCGCCAGGCCGGTGCGTACGAGGTCCTGGTCGTCGGCCACCAGCACCCGCACGGTCATCGGCCCTCCACCGTCGGCAACGTGGCCTCGACCACCCAGCCGCCCCCGGGCGCCGGCCCGGCTCGCAGCGTGCCCCCGAGCAGCTGCACGCGTTCGGCCATCCCCAGCAGGCCGAAGCCGCGGTCCGGCGTCCGCGCCGGGCCCGTCCGGCCGTCGTCGCTGACCCGCAGTCGCAGCGTCCCCGCGTCCCGGTCGACCCGGACCAGCACCCGCGAGACGTCGCGCGCGTGCCGCAGGGCGTTGGTCACCGACTCCTGCGCCAGCCGGTACGTCGCCGCGTCGACCTGCGACGGGAGGCCGGCCAGGTCCTCGGGCAGCTCCACCTCGACGACCGGCGACGGCCCCCGACGCGCCAGGAGCGCCAGGTCGGCGGTGCGGGGAAGCAGGCCGCGCTCCGCCGGCGCCCCGTCGCGCAGCACCCGGACCGTGGCCCGCATCTCCGCCAGCGTCCGCGACGCCTCCCCCTCGATGACCGTCAGCGCCTCCAGCGCGGCCTCGGGCCGGGACCCGGCCAGCGTCCGGCCGGCCTGGGCCTGCACCGCGATGGCCGAGACGTGGTGGGCGACGGTGTCGTGCAGCTCGCGAGCCAGACCGACCCGTTCCTGGCTGCGTACCTGCTCCATCGCCCGACGCCAGCTCTCGGCGCGGTAGCGGGACGCCGCTCCCCCGGCGGTCGCGGCCGCGAGGACGGCGAACCCGCCGACGACCTCGACCAGCCCGGTGTAGTCGGCGACCGTGCCCACCACCGCAGCGACCAGGACCACCGCGAGCCCGGTCACCACCTCGCCCCCCGACCCCCAGCGGACGAGCGCGTAGACGAGCACCAGGACGTAGACCATCGTGGTGAGACCCAGTCCCGGTGGCCCGCCCAGCAGGCTGGCCAGTCCCAGCACCGTCGCGGCGCCGAAGACCACCACGACGCAGGTCAACGGGTGGGTACGACGCCACAGCAGCACCGGCACGAGCCCGACCGCCACGACCGTCACCACGGGTCGCCACGCGACGTCGTCGCGGAACGCCCCCTCGAGCAGGCCCGCCACCACGAGCGCACCGACCAGCACCCAGTCGCGCCACACCCGGCCGGGAGCGTCCGCGGCGCGGGGCTCGGCCCGCAGCGAGTGCAGGGCGTCGGTGATCACCCGCCCAGCCTAGGGATCCGTGGGGTCCCGGGGACCGGCCAGAAGAACGAGTCCCCACCCCTCCCGACGGCCGAGAGGGGACCGGCCTCGGGACCGATGTGCCCCGGCCGGCGCCCCGCGAGCGTGGAGCCACCGGGCGGAGAGGCCCGGCCACCGAGCGAGGAGACGAGCCATGTCACGGATGCTGTACCGCTGGGGCCGCTGGTCGGCCGTGCGCCCCTGGGGCGCTCTCGGCGCCTGGGCGCTCCTGTCCGTCCTGGTCGTCGCCACCTCGGTCGGCCTCGGCGCGCAGCTGGACGACTCGATGACCGCGCCCGGGACCGACTCCCAGGCCGCCGCGGACCTGCTGGCGGGCGCCGACAGCGGCGCCGCCGGGCTCACCGCGTACGTCGTGGCGCAACCGGCCGAGGGCGGCGCAGGCTTCGCGGACCCAGGGCGGTCCCGGACCGACCTGGACCGGCTGGGGGCGGCCGTCCGGGGCCTGCCGACGGTGCTGGGCACGACCGAGGACCTGTCCCCGGACAGCCGGGTGGCGCTGCTGCGCGTGCAGTACCCCGACATCGGCGAGCTCGCCGTCGCCGACCTGGAGGCGCTGAAGACCGTCCTCGCCGACGCGACCGCCTCGTCGTCGTTGCGGCTCGAGGCCGGCGGCGACCTCTACTTCAGCTTCGAGCAGCCGCCTGCGAACGTGGGTGAGGTGGCCGGCCTGGTGGTGGCGGCGGTGATCCTGGTGGTGGCCTTCGGGTCCCTGCTCGCCGCCGGGCTGCCGCTCGTCGTGGCCCTCTTCGGGCTGCTCGTGGGGGCCAGCGCGATCCCGCTGCTCGGACTCCTGCTCGACGTCCCGGCCTGGGCGCCGGTGATGGCGGCCATGGTCGGACTGGGCGTGGGCATCGACTACGCGCTGTTCCTGCTGTCGCGGCACCGGGAGAACCTCGCCGCGGGCCTGCCCGTCGCGGAGTCGGTGGGCCGCGCCCTGGCGACGGCGGGGCAGGCCGTCGTGTTCGCCGGCGGCACCGTGGTCGTGGCCATCCTCGGGCTGGCCTTCGCCGGGCTCCCGTTCATCGCCTCCGCCGGGGTCGCGATCTCGGTCGTGGTGCTGGTCATGGTGCTCGCGGCCACCACCCTGCTGCCGGCGCTCCTCGGGCTGGCCGGCGACCGCCTCCGATCGCGACGGTCGCCGCGCCGGCGCCGACGCAGCACGCACGACGCAGCCGGCGCCGACCCCGCGGTGCTGCGGTGGTCGCGGTGGGGCGCCCACGTCTCCCGCCACGCCGCGGCGTACGCCGTCGCCGGCACGATGCTGCTCCTGGCCCTCGCCGCGCCCGTCCTCGCCATGCGGCTGGGCCTGCCCGACCAGGGCAGCTACCCGGAGTCGCGCACCGAGAAGCGGGCCTACGACCTGGTGGCGGAGGGTTTCGGGCCCGGCGCCACCGGGCCGATGGTGATCGCCGTCGACCTCGCACGGGACCGGTCGGTGGTGCCGCGGCTGGTGACCGCGCTGGCCGCCGACCCGGGCATCGCGACGGCGAGCGCCGCACCCGTGGGCGCGACGTCCGACGTCGCCGTCGTGCTCGCGCAGCCGACGACCACACCGCAGGACGCCGCGACGGCCCGCACGCTCGACCGGGTGCGGGGCGAGGTGCTGCCCGCCGCGCTCACCGGCAGTCCGGCGACCGCGCACGTCGGCGGCTACACCGCGGCCATGTCCGACCTCAGCCAGCGGGTCGAGGAGCGGCTGCCGGTCTTCCTCGTCGCGGTCGTGGCGCTGTCGTACCTCCTGCTCATGGTGCTGTTCCGCTCGGTCCTGGTGCCCCTGAAGGCGGCGGTGCTGAACCTGTTGAGCGTCGCTGCCTCCTACGGCGTCCTGGTGATGGTCTTCCAGTGGGGCTGGGCGGCGGGCCTGATCGGGCTGGAGTCGACCGTGCCGATCATCTCGTTCATCCCGCTGTTCATGTTCGCGATCCTGTTCGGGCTCTCCATGGACTACGAGGTCTTCCTGCTCTCGCGGGTGCGCGAGGAGTACCTGCGCACCGGCGACAACGGCTACGCGGTGGTGCGAGGGCTCGGGGTCACCGCGCGGACGATCTCGTGCGGTGCGGCGATCATGGTCTCGGTCTTCGTCGGCTTCGGGTTCGGCGACGACCCCGTCCTGAAGATGCTCGGCCTCGGTCTGGCGACCGCGGTGCTCCTCGACGCGACCGTGGTGCGCCTGGTGCTGGTGCCCGCGACGATGACGCTGCTCGGGGACGCCAACTGGTGGCTGCCCTCCTGGCTGGACCGGCTGCTGCCGAGGGGTGGTCGCGACGACGGGGGGCCCGACGGCCGGGACGGGACCGGCGCGGACCGGGAGCCTGCGCCGCACCCGTTGCAGGACGCCGCGGTGCGATGAGCGTCGGACCGGCCGACGTGCCGCGGCCCGCGCGGCGGACCTAGGGTGGTCGCGACCAGCAGGGGTCGGCGGAGGGGGTGCGTGTGGTGGCGGGACCCCGCGGCCGGACGACGTCCCCGCCGGCCCGGCGCACCCCGAGGCCCGCCCGCGACCTGGCGCTCGCCGGTTTCGTGGTCACCGCCGTCACCTACGGCCCCGCCCGGATGGGCTTCGGGCTGTTCCTGCCGCAGCTGCGCGAGGACTTCGGGCTGGGCTCCGCGCTCGCCGGGCTCCTCGGGGGGGCGGTGTTCACCTCCTTCCTCCTCAGCGCCCTGGTCGCCCCCCTGCTGACCGCGCGGCTCGGCCCCCGCGCGCCGGTCCTGCTCGGCACGCTGCTCGCGGCCGCCGGGCTGCTGCTCGTCGCGGCCGCCCCCGACGTGCCCGCGCTGGCCGTCGGACTCGTCGTGGCCGGGGCGAGCCCGGGCCTGTGCTGGAGCCCGTTCAACGACGCGGCCACCACGCACCTCGCCGAGCGGGACCGCCCTCGCACCCTGTCGGTCGTCAGCACCGGCACCACGGTGGGCATCCTGCTGGCCGGCGTGCTGGCCGCCCTGGGGCTGGAGGCGGGACTGTCCTGGCGCGCGGCGTGGGTGGTCTTCGCCGCGGTCGGCCTGGTCGCGGCGCTGCTGACGCTGCTCCGCGTGCCGGCGGGCCGCGGCCCGGCACCCGGACGGGCCGCGGTCCCTCCCCCGCTGCTGGCCGGGACCGGTCGGCCGGTCCTGGCGGCGGCGTCGTTCGGGCTCACCGCCGCGGTCTACCTCGCGTTCGCCGGCGACCAGGTCGCGGCTGCCGGCGGCACGGAGCTGGTCCCGGCCTCGTTGGCCGCCCCGGTGCTGTTCGTCGCCTACGGCACGGCGGGCCTGCTGGGGCTGCTGTCCGGCGGTCTCGAGCAGCGGCTCGGGCTGCGGCGCACGTTGCTGCTGATCTTCGCCGCCTCCGGGGCCAGCCTCGCGCTCCTCGCCCTGCCGGTGACGACGGCGACGGTCCTGGTCTCCGCCGCGCTGCAGGGCGCCGCCGTGATGACCTTCAGCGCCGTGCTCTCCTTCTGGACCGCCCGGATCCGCCCCCGCGACGCGACCCGCGCGTTCACCGTGGCCATCCTCGCCCTCGCCGCCGGCGGCGCGGTCGGCCCACCGGTAGCCGGGCTGCTGCTCGAGGGCGTCGGTACGGCTCCGACGTTCCTCGGCGCGGGTGTCCTCGCGGCCGTGACCGGCCTGGCGCTCGGCTCGCGCGAGAGGTCCGCGGGCCCCGTCGACGGGTAGGCGGCGACGCATCCGGACCGGCCGGGTCCGGCGCCACCTCCGTCGTCAACCGCGCGGTGCTCCGGCAGCGGGGGTGGCGACGGCCGGGGCGTGGTCCCCCGGGTCCGGGGCGGGACGCGCGTCGCCCCAGCCCGCGACCCCGGGGCCTCGCGGCAGGACCCGGGTGGCGACGGCGAGCAGCACGAGACCGACGCCGAGGGTCGCGCTGGACAGCGACAGGCCGCCGAGCGCCACGGCGAGGGGCAGCAGTGCGGTGCTCCCGGCGGATCCGAGCGCCCGGGCGGCCGTCGACCGGGCCAGTGCCGCGGTCACCGCCTCGGGGTCGCGCTGCGAGGCCGCGGTGTCCAGGAGCCCCTCGAGCGTCGTCATGCACAGGCCGGCGAGGACCTGGGCGAAGCAGAGCCAGGCGATCGACACCGGTGCGAGCGTCCACCCTCCGACCATGCAGAACGCCAGCACCACCCACCAGGTGGGCCCGTTCAGCCCGTGCCGCTCCAGGCGGCTGGCGGTCGCCGGCGCCAGGAGCGAGCCGACGGTGAAGGCGATCGCGGCGAGGCCGACCGCTGCCCGTCCGTGCAGCTCGGCGGCCAGCGCCACGGCGAGCAGGGTCGGTCCCGACGCCAGGAGCATCAGGAGCGCACCCTGGACCGTGACCACGCTCGGCCGTCCTCCCAGCCGGTTGCTCGTCCGGGTGCTCGGCCGGTTGCCCGGGTCCCCGCGCCGCGGGGCCCGGGTCGCCCGGGGCACCCGTGACCCGCCCGCCACGACCAGCGTGGGGATCAGCGCGGCGGCGTAGACGACCGTGACCACCACCAGCACCGTGCCCGAGGGACGACCCGACGCCCCCGTCGGCAGGAGGGCGCCGGCCGCGATCCCCACCGCCTCGACCGCCGCGACGACCGTGCCGTACCAGGTGAGGCCGCCGGCGCCCGTCGTCACGGCGGCGACCTCGGCGCGCATCCCGGCGTACCCCGTCCAGGCGAGGACGTTCATCACCGCGATGCAGGCGCAGAGCAGCCAGACCGACGCCCCGGTGGCCAGGAGCGCGAAGACGCCGAGGCGCAGCGCGGCCTCGGCGGAGCCCGAGGCCCGCAGCAGACGCCGGCCGTCGAGACGGCGCGCCAGCCAGGTGGCGGTCGGTGCGGAGAGCGCCACCCCGAGCAGCATCGCGGTGCTGCACGCGCCGGCTGCGGCCAGCCCGTGGGTCCGGGTCACCTCGAGCACCAGGACCGTCCAGGCCAGGGAGAGGAAGAAGGAGTCCACCAGGCCCGCCGCCATCAGCGCGCGCAGTCGACGGTCGGTCCCCGTCGCCGTCCGACCGGCGGGACCGGCCACCGCTCTCACCCCACGAAGTGGGTCGCCGGCGGGGGGAACCCGTTGAAGTGCGAGGCGTAGCTCAGGGTGTACGCGCCGGCGGAGGCCACGTAGATCCGGTCCCCCTCGCCCATGGTGACCGGCAGCAGCGCCCCGAAGAACATGGTGTCGGAGCTGTCACAGCTCGGCCCGGTCACCGTGAACGGCACCTGCTCCACCGCCCCGTGGTCCGCACGGGAGGACCAGAGCGGGAACCGCCACTGGCCGACCGTCTGCTGGGTCTCCATCAGGCCGTTGTAGGCACCGACGTCGAGGTAGAGCCAGTCCTCCCCCGCGCGCACCTCGCGGCCGAGCACCTCCGCGACCATGACGGCCGTCTCGGCGACGATGTGACGACCCGGCTCGGCGGCCAGGAGCACCGGGCGGTACGGCAGCAGCTGCTCGACGGAGCGCCCGATCACGGCGCCGATCTCCTCGATGGACGGCACCGGCTCGCCGTACCGCGCGGGGAAGCCCCCACCGATGTTCACCATCTCCAGCATGATCTGGTCCTGGGCCAGCTGGCGCATGAGCCGGCCGACCGAGGACAACGCCTGGACCCAGGCCGACGTGGCCGAGCACTGCGAACCCACGTGGAACGTCACGCCGTAGGGCTGGAGCCCGAGGTGCTTGGCCTGCTGCAGCAGCGCCCGCGCGTGGTGCGACTCCGCGCCGAACTTGCGGGACAACGGGAAGATGCTGCCGGAGTCGTCGACCCTGACCCGGACGTAGACGGCGCTGCCGGGGGCGCACCGCGCGATCTTGTCGAGCTCCCCCTCGGAGTCGACGGCGAACCTCCACACCCCGGCCTCGAAGGCACCGCGCACGTGCGCCGCCGGCTTCACGGTGTTGCTGTACAGCACGTCTCGAGGATCGACCCCGACCGCCTGCAGCATCGCGAGCTCGCCGAGCGAGGCGATCTCGAAGCCCGCGCCCTCGGAGGCGACCGCCCGCAGGACCGTGGGGTCGGAGTTGCACTTGATCGCGTAGAACGGCGTCACCCCGGGCAGCGCGGAGGCGAAGGCGCGCAGGCGGTCACGGACCAGCTGCGTGTCCCCCAGCAGGTACGGCGTGGGCAGGTCCAGGGTGGCCAGGTGCCGGGGGTGCAGGCTGGCCGGCCACATCGCCGGGACGTCCACCCATGCGCCCGTGTCCAGCATCGTCATGGTCGCTCCTCCAGGAGATCGGGGCCCGCGCCGGCCGAACCACTCGGCACGACGTGAGGACCGTAGGGTCTCCAGCCCGGGCCCGTGCCCCTTTTCGCACTATTGCCTTCGCGCTCAGATCGTCCTGGTCACGTGCCGATACTGCGGTCATGTCCCACCTCGAGAGGTTCGCCTCCACTCCCTGGAAGGCCGTCGCGGCGGTCGCGCTCACCGGACTGGTGTGGGCCGGCACCCTGCTGAGCGTGCGCGAGGACGCAGCCACCGCCCAGCTGCTCTCGAACGTGGGGCTCCTCGTCGTCGCGCTGGCTGCCGGGGTGGGGGCGTTCTACCGCGGCCTCCGGCACACCGGGTCGGACCGACGGTTCTGGATGCTGCTCGCCGCCGCCATGGTGTCGTGGTCCCTGGGGCAGGCGGTCTGGACCTGGTTCGAGTCCGTGCTGGGCATGGAAGTGCCGTTCCCGTCCCCCTCCGACATGGGGTACCTCGGCCTGCCCCCGCTCGCGGCAGCGGCACTGCTCGCCCTCCCGCTCGCGGCCCAGAGCACGGCCGGCAAGATCCGCACCATCCTGGACGGCCTGATGGTGGCTGCCTCCCTGCTGCTGTGCAGCTGGGTCCTGGTGCTGAAGCATGTCTTCGAGGCGGGTTCCGAGGACCTGACCGTGGTCATCTCGCTGGCCTACCCGGTCGGCGACGTCGTGCTGATCACCATGGTCCTCACCACGTGGTTGCGCTCGCGCCGGACCACGCGCCGGCTGCCGGTCTCCCTCCCGCTGGTCGGGAGCGGCCTGCTGGCCTTCGCCGTCGCCGACTCGGGATTCACCTACGAGACCACGATGGGGACCTACAGCTCCGGCAGCGTCATCGACCTCGGCTGGTTCGCCGGGTTCAGCCTGATCCTCGCGGCCTCGTTGCACCGAGCGCCTGCGGCCGAGGAGGACGTGCCGGAGGAGGAGGGGAACCTGCCCCTGGGCAGCCTGCTGCCGTACGCCGCCGTGGTGGCGGCCCTGGTCACGTCCAGCTTCGAGATCCTGCGCACCGGGCAGACCGAGCTCGTGGTGTCCTGGATCCGGACCGGCATCATGGTCCTGCTCGTGGGGCGCCAGATCCTCACGCTCCTGGAGAACCAGATCCTGACCCGCACGCTCGAGGACCGCGTCCGAGCACCGGACCGCCGAGCTCGCCGGCAGCCGGGAGCGGTTCGTCTCGCTCGTGCAGCACAGCTCCGACGTCGTGACGATGGTCGACCGTCGAGGTGTGGTGAGCTACCAGAGCCCCTCGATCCAGCGCATCCTCGGCTACCCGGCCGACGAGGTGGAGGGCACGTCCCTCTTCACGCTGATGGGGCCGACCGAGTCGGCCTTCCTGCAGCAGGCCCTCGACCACGCCGCCGCCGAGGACCTGCGCATCCACACGGTGCTGACCACCTGGCGGCACCGCGACGGCCGCGAGTGCCGGATCGAGGTCACCATCACCAACCTGCTGGACAACCCCCACCTGGGCGCCCTCGTCCTGAACTCGCGGGACGTCACCGACCGCACGCTGCTCGAGGAGCAGCTGACGGGGATGGCCTTCTCGGACTCCCTCACCGGTCTGCCCAACCGAGCGCTCTTCAAGGACCGCCTGGAGCACGCCCTGATCCGCCGCGCGTCCACCGAGGCCGCGGTGGCCGTCCTCTTCCTGGACCTCGACGGCTTCAAGTCCGTCAACGACACGCTCGGGCACAGCACGGGTGACGACCTGCTGGTCATGGTCGCCGAGCGCCTGCGCTCCGTGGTCCGCGGGGGGGACACGGTGGCGCGGTTCGGCGGCGACGAGTTCGCCGTCCTCCTCGAGGACGCTCTCCCCGGCGAGGAGATCCAGGTCGCCCGCCGCATCAACGCGGCGCTGCAGCTGCCCTTCGTCCTCCAGGACGAGCGGGTCCACATCGCGGCCAGCGTCGGCATCGCGCGCGTGGAGGGGGAGGTGCACACCTCCGAGCAGGTGCTGCGCGACGCCGATCTCGCGATGTACCAGGCCAAGGCCGCCGGTGCGGGGGGCTTCGCCCTGTTCCACCCCGAGATGCACGCCGGCCTGGTGGAGCGGGTGCGCCTGGAGAGCGACCTGCGCGTGGCCGTCGACGAGAAGCAGTTCGTCGTGCACTACCAACCCATGATCTCGCTCCGGTCGGGCGAGATCACCGGGGTCGAGGCCCTGGTGCGCTGGCAGCACCCCGTCCGTGGTCTGGTGCCACCGCTCGACTTCATCCCCGCAGCGGAGACGACCGGTCTGATCCGGGACATCGGCATGATGGTCCTGCGGGAGGCGTGCGAGCAGACCGTGCGGTGGCAGCAGGAGCACGTGTCGGCCACCCCCCTGAAGGTCTCGGTCAACGTGTCCCCACGGCAGCTGCTCCACGCCGAGTTCCCCGGCCAGGTCCTCCAGGTCCTCACGGAGACCGGCCTGGCCGCGGACCGACTCACCCTGGAGATGACCGAGAGCGTCCTGATCGGCAACGGGGACGACTCGCTGAACGCCCTGACGGCGTTGCACGACCTGGGAGTGCGACTGGCCATCGACGACTTCGGGACCGGGTACTCCTCCCTCAGCTACCTGCACCGGTTCCCGGTGGACGTGCTGAAGATCGACCGCAGCTTCATCGAGCGGCTCTCCTCCGGCGGTGACACCGCGCTGGTGAGCACCATCCTCCGGCTGGGTCAGAGCCTCCAGCTCGAGACCGTCGCCGAGGGCATCGAGCGCCCCCAGGAGATGCTCACGCTGCGACGACAGGGGTGCGTCACCGGGCAGGGCTTCCACTTCTCGCCACCGGTCGCGGCCGCCGTCCTGGGCGACATGCTGCGCGCCCCGGCGGACCTCCGCGACGACGAGGTCCCGGTGCTCGTCCTGGACGGCTGAGCCTTCCTGGCCCCGGGGTGCAGGGCGTCGCGCGGTCAGCCCCGTGCACCGGACCGGGGTGGGGCCGCCGGCGGGCTCGCTGCCCGCCGACGGCCCCGGCCGTACCTGTGTCCCCAGGGGCCTACCGCCTGCAGCCCCGGAGGTCGATCTTGGCCTGCTCACCGCGGTCGATCACGACCGACTCACGCTGCCGGACCCTCCCGTCCACCGCGCAGGTGAGGGTCCAGCTCTCGATCAGGCCCGGCACCTCCTCGGAGGAGACGAGCGCCGAGTCGAACAGCGTCGCCGAGAGGGTGTAGGTCGGCGCCGTGGAGGCGAAGTTGACCACTCGCAGCACGTACTCGCCCGGGGCCGGGGCAGCGATCTCGACCCGCTCCTTCTCGGTGATGAAGTTGCCCGAGGAGCCGACCTGGGTCAGCGACCCGTCGGCCTCCTTGCGGTAGACCTCGAGGTCGAAGTCGTCCGGCGTCGGCCAGTCGAGGTCGACCTGGAGCACGTCGATCTCCCTCTCGGTGACGGTGAAGGGGTGGTCGACGGCGTCACCGGGGGCCGTGGGGCCGCCCTGGTAGGTCTGGCTGCGCACCGGCTGGTCCTCGGTGATCTGCACCAGCTTGTCGGCCACGACCGGACGGGTGGACTGGTTGACGTGCCAGGTGTAGCGACCCTTGCGTCCGACCTTCATCGAGGTGTCCAGCGCGTCTCGGTAGGAGCCCTCCCAGGTCGGCGTCGCGAACTGCTTGCGCAGCCGCAGGGTCGCACCCGCCGGCGCCCGGCCCTTGAGCACCGCGTGGGTGGCCGTGTCGACGGTGTTCTCCAGCGCCAGCAGGTACGCCTCGCGGTTGCCCTCGCCGGCGTGCTCCCCCGCGCCGACGTACTCGTCGACGACGTCCGGGAAGGGCGGGTGGAACTCGTCGGCACCGATCTCGAAGGTGTAGCCGTACCCGCCGGTGGCGTTGTAGGACCAGTCCTCGGTGGTGCCGGTGGTGTCGTACAGCTCCCAGCCGTGGATGTTGCGGTAGCCGTTGGCGTCGGTCATCGCCGCACCCAGGGACTTCAGCCCCGCCTCGTCCGGGGCGTCCCCGACCGGGGTGCCGTCGGGACCGATGGTGTCGGGGTGGACGCCGTTGGGCCGCAGCACCAGGTTGGAGAAGGTGTGGTTCGAGATCAGCGTGGTGACCTGACGGCCGCTGACCAGCTCGCGGACGTTCTGGATCTCGGGCTCGGAGAACGGGCCGGAACCGCGGTACGTCGGGTCGGCCTGCATGTCCGAGGCGCCCGGGCCGCCCCAGAAGCCGCCGTAGTTGCGGTTCAGGTCGGTGCCGATGCCGAAGCCGCCGGGACTCGTCGCGCTGGTGACGCGGCAGGTGCCGTCGACAGGGTCCTGGCCGTCGACGACGCGACAGTTCTTGCGCTTGTAGGCGTTGCCGGGGGTGCCGAGGATCGACACCGTGCCGCCGCCGTCGGCCTCGCGCAGGTCGAGCGCGGCCCCGTCGGTGCGGGAGAGCGCGAAGCCGTCGACGTTGACGACCGGCACCACCACGACCCGGGACTTGTCGACCAGGCGGGTGATCCGCTCGTCGGTGCCGTAGCTGTCGACCAGGTCCACGGCGAACTCCATCGCCAGCTCGCCGGAGGGCCACTCCCGCGCGTGGTGCACGCCGAGCAGGACGAACGTGGGGCGACCGTCCTCGGCCTTCTGCACGTCGCGGCCGATCTCGATGCCGCGCACGGCGCGCCCGTCCAGCGACGGGTGCGGCAGGGTGATCACCTTGGCGATGTCCGGGCGCCGTTCCGCGAGCGCGCGGATGTCGCTGGTGTAGTCGGCCAGGGTGCGGTAGGTGTCGCGGCCCGAGGGCAGCGGAGACTCGGCGGTGGCGGCGGCGTACTCGGCGTTCACCTGGTTGTTCTGCGCCGAGCGGAGCGCCAGGTCGGGGATCCGCACGTCGTAGCCCAGGCCGGCGTCGGCCAGCCTCGCCACGTCCGCAGCGTCGTGGAGCACCACCTCGACGTAGTCGTGACCGGCGTGCTCGGTGAGGTCGAGGCCGAGGGTCTGCAGCAGCTCCTTGTCGGCGCGCGTGGGCGTGTCGACGGTGACCAGCTGGACGACGTCGGCCTCGGGAGGCGCGGCGCCCGCGGGGGCGCTCGTCAGGTTCGCCCCCAGGACGGTGAGCGCCAGGGCGCTGGTGGCGGAGGCTGCGATCAGGCGGCGGCGGCGGGACTGTGGACGCATGGGCGTGGGTGCTCCTCGGGGTGGGCGGTTGCGAGGAGAACGAGCAGGTGTGTCCGGGGTCACGGCATCGCGCGGCGTCTGCCCGTGGCGGCCGCGGTCGGGCGCGGGTCGACCTGCGACCAGGTCACCCCTCGGGCGGCGTTCCCACCGCCAGACCGGGGTCGAGGAGGTCCTGCTCACGGATCCACCTCACGAACATGGCCGCGTCGGTGGTGAGCCGGGAGGACTCGCGACGACGCAGCAGGTAGTGCGACTGACGCATCGGCACCGCCCGGTCGAGCACGAGCGACACGCGGCCCTCACGGACGGCCGGTCGCGCGAAGCGCTCGGGCACGATCGCCCACAAGCCCCCGGCGGCGACCATCTCGAGCGCCGCGACCGACGTGTCGACGACCATGGCCCGGCTCAGCGCGGGCCGGTCGGTGCTGTCCTGGTCGAGGAACCGGTGCGCGAGGTCGTCGAACCCGAGCACCTGGACACGGGGCAGCCCGCGCAGGTCGTCCAGGCAGGTGACCGGG
This sequence comes from uncultured Actinomycetota bacterium, assembly GCA_963781475.1. Taxonomy (GTDB): domain Bacteria; phylum Actinomycetota; class Actinomycetes; order Propionibacteriales; family Nocardioidaceae; genus Nocardioides. The sequence goes on from CAWAGJ010000008.1 coordinate 548,185, forward strand.
CCGTGGCGCGCCAGCAGCTGCGGGCCGCAGACCGCGACCGCGGTGTCGTCGTGCAGCTTCGTGGCGTGGAAGCCCGGCCAGGAGCGGCTCCCCTGGCGGATCTCGAGATCGACCTCGTCCGGTGGCAGGGCATCGGTCCAGATCGCGCTGAGGACACGCAGGTCGATGTGTCCGAAGGCGTCCCAGAAGGTCGGGAGTCGTGGGACGAGCCACGTCACGGCGTAGGAGATCGGGACCCGGAGCGTCAGCTGGGTGCGGTCCCGGGACCCGAACAGGCCGACGGTCGCGGCGGCGAGGTCGTCGAAGGTGTCGCGCACGCTGGGCAGGTACGCCCGCCCCAGCTCGGTCAGGCGCACGCTGCGCGGCAGGCGCTCGAACAGGGCGTAGCCGAGGTGCGCCTCGAGCGCGCGGATCCGCTGGCTGACGGCGGACGGCGAGAGGTGCAGCTCGGCGCCGGCGGCGACGAAGCTGTGGTGCCTGGCGGCCGCCTCGAACGCGTGCAGCCCGAGCAGCGGAGGGATCGAGGAGGTCATCGCCGACCTTGACCCGCGAGCCACACGAAATCAACCCCTCAGGGCCATGAAGAAACGTTCGACAGGGGCTCACCGCGTCCGCAGACTCGACCTACCGGCGGCGTCGGCCGCGCGGCACGGTCGGTAGAGACACCCGTCGAGTCGAGGAGGATCCCATGAGCACCTCTGTCCACCCGGACACCGGTTCGCACCGCGTCGAGGTACGTGAGCGCTACGTCACCGTCACCGTCGACGGCACGGAGATGTCGTTCCACCACGTCTGGTTGCGCGACAACTGCTGGTGCGCGTCGTGCCGCGTGCCCCACACCGCCGAGCGTCGCCTCTACACCGCGCACATCCCCGCGGACATCGCCCCGACCAGCGCGGTGTGGGACGGGCCGAGCGGCGCCAGGCTGCTCCGCGTGACGTGGCACGACGGCCACGAGTCGGTCTTCAGCCCTGCGTGGTTGCGGCGGCACGACTACTCCGACCGCGCGCGGTCCGCGCGGCGCCACGAGCCGACCCTCTGGCGGGCGGACATCGACGGAGTCCCGTCGTTCGAGCACGAGGACGTGGTGTCCACGAGCGCGGGACAGGTCGCCTACCTCACCGCGGTGCGTGACCACGGAGCCGCGCTGGTACGTGGCACCCCGAGCGTCCCCGGCGAGGTGGAGCGCTTCGCGGAGTCCCTGGGTCACGTGCGCGAGACCGCGTTCGAGCGCGTCCACAACGTCCGGCACGACCCGGACGGCTACAACGTCGCCCACACCCCGCTCGAGCTCAAGCCGCACACCGACATGCCCAGCTACCAGTGGCCCCCGAGCATCCAGCTGCTGCACTTCCTCGTCAACGACGCCGACGGGGGCGAGAGCACCCTGACCGACGGCTGGGCGGTCCTCGCCGACCTGCGCCGCGACGACCCCCGGGCGTTCGAGACCCTGTGCCGCGTGCCCGTCCGGTACCAGCTGTTCAGCTCCGGGGAGGACACCTGCGCGGAGGCGCCGATGGTGCGGCTCGACCCTGACGGCCGGGTCCAGACCTTCCGCTACTCCAACCAGCTCGCACTGCCGCTGGAGGTGCCGTTCGCGGACGTGGAACCGTTCTACGAGGCCTACCGCACGCTGGGCCTGATGATCGACAGCGACGTCTACAAGCACGCGTTCAAGGCGCGCACGGGCGACCTCCTCACCGTCCACGGGCACCGCGTGCTCCACGGTCGGCTCCCCTACGACCCGAGCAGCGGCGCCCGCCACCTGCAGGACGTCTACATGGAGTACGACGACCTGATGGGGCGCCGGCGCGTGCTGCTGGGCGAGCACCAGCCGCTGCCGGCGACCGGCGGTGCGGCATGAGCGAGGTCGTCGGGTTCACCCGGATGGCAGACGGGACCGCAGCCGACTACGCGCTGCTCGGACGCCTGGAGGCCGACGAGCTGGCGCGCTTCCCCGACCGGGTGCTGGGCTGGCTGCGGACCCTGGACGACTCGGCCGGCTACCAGATCACCCGTCTGGAGCACTGCCTGCAGGCCGCCACCCGCGCCCACCGTGCCGGCGAGGACGACGAGACCGTCGTGTGCGCCCTGCTGCACGACATCGGCGACCACCTCGCACCGGCCAACCACTCCGAGGTCGCCGCCGCCATGCTGCGGCCCTACGTCAGCGAGAAGAACTACTGGGTCGTCAAGCACCACGGTGTCTTCCAGGGGAAGTACTACCACCACCACCTCGGCCTCGACCCCGACGAGCGCGACAGGTGGCGCGACCACCCCTACTACCAGGCCACCGTGGACTTCTGCGCCCACTACGACCAGCTCTCCTTCGACCCCGACTACGACTGGGAGCCGCTGGCGTTCTTCGAGCCCCTGGTCCGCCGCGTCCTGGCTCCTCCGGTCGCGCCGCACGAGTAGCAGGGCGCTCGACCCCGACCCGGACGTCGCCCACCACCCCCGAACCAGGAGCTCCGAGATGACCCACGCCGCGACCGACCCCGCCTCCCCCGCCACCGCACCCGCGGGCGCCGTCCCGACCACGGTCGGGTTCGTCGGGGTGGGCAACCTCGGTCGGCTCCTCGCCGGCAGCCTGCTGCGCGCGGGCTACCCGGTGACCGTCACCGATCTCGACCCCGCCAACGCCCGCGACCTGGTGCGCGCGGGTGCCACCTGGGCGGGGACACCCCGGGAGGCCGCCGCGGGCAGCGACTGCGTCATCACCTGCCTCCCGACACCTGGTGCGGTGGCCTCCTGCCTGACCGGCGAGGACGGGGTGCTGGCCGCGCTGCGCGCCGGGGGCACCTGGATCGACATGTCCACCAACGACGCCGACGAGGTCCGACGCCTCGCCGCCCTGGCCGCCGAGCGCGGCGTGCGGACCTTGGAGTGTCCCGTCACCGGGGGGGTCCACACCGCGGAGGTAGGCGCCATCACCGCGCTGGTCGGCGGTGACGCCGCGTGCCTGGAGGAGCACCGCGGTCTGCTGGAGGCGATGACCGACCCGGTGCTCCACGTCGGCGGGCTGGGTCAGGCGAGCACCCTGAAGGTGGTCACCAACATGCTCGCCTTCGTCAACCAGTGGGCCGCGGGCGAGGCCCTGATGCTCGCCCGGATGGCCGGGATCGACCTCGGTCGGGCCTACGAGGGCATCCGGCACAGCTCCGGCAACAGCTGGTCGCTGGAGGTGGAGACGCAGCTCGTGCTCAGCGGCAGCTACGACTTCCGGTTCAGTCTCGACCTCGCCTGCAAGGACCTCGGGCTGGCCGACCAGCTCGGCCGCACCCACGGCGTGCCCCTGGAGATCGCGGGGCACGTCGGGCAGATCTTCCGACGGGCGCACGCCGAGTACGGCGGGGACGCCACCTCGACGCGGGTCGTGCAGCTCCTCGAGGACACCATGGGTCAGTCGCTGCGCGCCGCCGGCTTCCCCGACTCCCTGTTCGGCACGCACCCGGGACGAGCCGACCCGGCGCACGAGGTCGCGCCGACGTCCCCCGCGTCGCCGCGCTGAGGCGGTTCAGCCGCCCAACGAACAGCGGTTCAGCTCGCGGCCCCGGTCCTGCAGCCGGCCCAGCGTCGCGTCGCCGGGCGGGCGCCGGTCGGCCTCCACCCACGCCACCATCCGCACGAACGCGGTGCGCGCGCAGGGCAGCAGCGGGCGGACCCGGTCGCCGTACTCGGCGCGCAGGCCGTCGACGTGCGTACCGCCGCGGACGCGGTAGTAGCGGTGCAGGTCCCCGGTGCCGCCCGGCGAGCCCGACCCGGCGCGATCGACCATCCGGGCGTACACGTCGGAGTCCGTGCGGATGGGCAGCAGCGCGTCGTGGGTGCCGTGGAGCGTCAGCATCGGCCGCCGGACGTCGCCGGTGAGGCCGACCCGGTCGAGCGCGCGCCGGGCGGGCCGCCGGTCCGCGTAGTCGTAGTCGGCGTCGCACCGGGGCGTGCCGCTCTGGCAGAACGGCGTCCCCGCCTCCTGGTCCCCGTCCCACCGCGGGTCGAGCTCCTCGCGGTAGAGCCGCTGCGTGAGGTCCCAGTAGACCGCGTAGTGGTAGTCCCAGGTGTACTCCGAACCTCGCTGGAAGCCGGCCCGGAGCATCGCCCGGTGGGCCGCCTCGCTGCCCGTGGCCGCGTACGCGGGGTAGTGGCGCAGCGCGTCCGGCAGGTAGGACAGCAGGGTGGGAGGCGCCTCGCGGTAGAGCGTCCCCTCCCAGTCGACCCCGCCGTCGTAGAGCCCCGGCCTGTTCTCCAGCTGCCACCGCACCAGGTAGCCGCCGTTGGAGATCCCGATCAGGTACGTACGCCGCGGCTCGCGCCGGTAGACCTGGTCGGCCACCACGCGGGTCGCCCGGGTCAGCTGGGTGACGCGGCGGTTCCACTCCCCGATCGCGTCACCGGGCCGGCGGCCGTCACGGTAGAAGTTCGCGCCGCTGTTGCCCTTGTCGGTCATCGCGTACGCGTAGCCCCGGGCCAGCAGCCAGTCGCTGAACAGGAAGTCGCCCGAGTACTGCGTGCGGGTGCCCGGTGCGCCGCTGACCACGACCCGCCCGTTCCACTCGTCGGGGAAGCGCATCACGAACTGCGCGTCGCTGCTCCACCCGTTGCGGGTGTTGAAGGAGGAGGTGTCGCGGAAGTGGCCGTCGACCTGGATCCCCGGCACGCCGGTCGGGTTGCGCGTGCCCGGCGCGTGCAGCCCGGCCCAGTCCGAGGGATCGGTGTGGCCGCTGGCCACGGTCGCGGACGTGGTGAGGTCGTCGAGGCACGCGGTCTTCTGCTCCACCGCCCGCGGGACGGCGACGCGGTCGCGCCCGGCGCAGTGCTCCCGGGCGGTCGCGGCAGGCGCGGTCGCCGCAGGCGCGGTCGCCGCCGGCGCGGGAGCCGCCGGCGCAGGAGCCGCCGGGAGGGTCAGGACCATCACGAGGACCAGCAGCGCGCAGGTCGTCCAGGACACCGAGGTCGCGGGGACGGACGGGACGGCGCGCGGGCGTGTCGGCATGCCGCCCATCCTGGCCGTGACGGGCTCCGTCCGCCACCACCGACCGCCGACCCCAGGGCCGAGCAGCGACCTGCGGTGCCCGGCCGGGTCCGACGGGCGCCCTGACCGCCGGAGCCTCGCCGCCCCTGGACGGGGTGACCCAGCCCCAGGTCCGTCATGAGAGGGTCGCCGCACTGACCGGCACCTCACCGCAGGACCATCCCGGAGGTCCTGGACGAGCATGCCGACCGAGACTGGTCCAGGTGGGCCGCGGCCGGGGACACCGTCCTCGTCCTGTGCCCGGGCGACGAAGGAGACGGGCGAGTGACCTTGTCAGGTGCCCGCACCACCGCGGCGCTGAGGGAGCTCACCAGCGCCCGCCCGAGCCTCTGATGTCGCATCCCGGGGAGTGGCGCTGGCCTGCGCTGACGATGTTCACCGTGGGCTACGGCGCGAACCAGTTCGTCCCGCTGCTCGGTGTCTACCGGGACACCCTCAGCCTCACCGACACCCAGGCCACCGCGGTGTTCGGCACCTACGCGCTGGGACTCGTCCCGGGGCTGCTGGTGGGCGGACGGGTGAGCGACCGGATCGGGCGGCGCAGCCCGATGATCGCGTTCGCCGTCCTCTCCCTCCTGGCGACTGCGGTGCTGGCCGGCGGGCAGTGGGGCGTGGGGTGGCTCTACGCCGGCAGGCTGCTCACCGGCGTGGTGTCCGGCGTGGTGTTCACCGTCGGGACCGCGTGGCTCAAGGAGCTCTCCGCGGGGGCCGGACCCGGTGCGGGGGCCCGGCGTGCGGGTCTCTCCCTCACCGCCGGGTTCGGGGTGGGGCCGCTGGTGGCCGGGCTGCTGGCGCAGTGGGCTCCCGCACCTGTCCTGCTGCCGTACCTGGTCCACCTGGCGCTCACCGCGCTGGCGCTCGTGCTGCTCCCGCGCGCCCACGAGACCCGGAGCCGTGACGTCCTGGCTGCGACCCCGCCGCTGTGGCCGGTCTCGGCGCGCGCGGCCCGGTTCCGTCGCGTCACGCTGCCGCTGGCCCCCTGGGTGTTCGGGAGCGTGACGCTCGCGTTCACGACGCTGCCGGCGCACGCCGTCGGCGCCGTACCAGGCCTGCAACGAGCGTTCCCGGGCCTGCTGGCCGCGCTGGCCCTGGCCGCCGGGTACGGCGCGCAGTCGGCGGGTCGGCGGCTCCACACCGCCGCGACGGCACGTCACGGCGACGGGAGGGGGGCCGCAGCGGTGGCGCTGACCGTGGTCGCCCTCGGCTGCCTGACCTCGTCGTACGCGACGGCCCGCCCGGGCCTGCTGGCCGCGGCCGCCGCTGCCGCCCTGCTCGGCGCCGGGTACGGGTTGTGCCTGAGCACGGGTCTGCGCGAGATCGAGGAGACCGCGGCCCCCGGCGAGCTCGGTGCGGTGGTCTCGATCTTCTACAGCTTCGCCTACGCCGGCCTCGCCGTGCCGTACGTGCTCACGTTCGCCGCACCGCAGCTGGGGTATCCCGCCGTCCTCGCCGCCACCGCGGCCGCCGCGGGCCTCACGATGGCGGTCGTGGCCGCGTCCGGGCGCGGCTCGGCCTCAGGGCACCGCAGCCAGGTCCCGGTGGGCTGACTCCTCCGGGGCAGGTCGAGCGAGGACCGGTGCGGGCGGACACGGACGTACGGCCCGGGTCGACCGCCCGGGGGGACGGGTCGGACGCCACGGGGCCGCGCGCGTGGTCGACGGCGGGCCCGCCTCAGGCGTCACCCGGTCGCACCAGGCCCGACTCGTAGGCCAGCACGACTGCCTGGACCCGGTCGCGCACGCCGAGCTTGGCGAGCACCCGGTTGAGGTGGCTCTTGACCGTCCCTTCGCTGACGACCAGCTCACGCGCGATCTCCATGTTCGACAGGCCGCGGGCCACGAGGACGAGCACCTCCCGCTCGCGATCGGTGAGGGTCGACACTTCCTGGGGGACCCCGCCCCCCGGGGGGCGGCGGGTGAACTCGTCCAGCAGACGACGGGTGAGGGACGGCGCCAGCAACGTCTCACCGGTGGCGGTGGCGCGGACGGCGGCCACCAGCTGTTCGGGCGGTGCCGTCTTGAGCAGGAAGCCGGTCGCACCGGCGCGCGCGGCGTCGTAGAGGTGGTCGTCGTGGTCGAAGGTGGTCAGGACGAGGATGTGTGGCGGATCGCTGAGGGAGGCGCAGATGCGGGCGATGGCGGCGATCCCGTCCAGGCGGGGCATCTGGATGTCCATCAGGACCACGTCGGGGTGCTGCTCGCGGGTCAGCTGAACGGCCTCGACGCCGTCGCTGGCCTCGCCGACCACCTCGAGGTCGCTGTGCGCCTCGAGGATGAGGCGGATCCCGGCGCGCACCAGCGTCTGGTCGTCCGCCACGAGCACGCGGGTGGGTGCTGCCATCACGGCGTCCGGGAGTGGTCGAGAGGAATGCGGGCTCGAACGGCGAACCCCCCGGCCTCGCGCGGACCGACGTCGAGGCTTCCGCCGTACAGCTGCACCCGCTCGCGCATCCCGACCAACCCGTTGCCACCGGCGGCGGGTGCGCTGCGGCCCTTGCGGGAGCCGTCGTCGAGGACCGAGAGCACCAGCTCCCGCTCGCCGTACCCGATGCTCACCGCCGCGCGTGCCTGCGGGGCGTGCTTCACCACGTTGGTGAGCGCCTCCTGCAGGATCCGGTACGCCGTGAGATCGAGCCCCGGGGCCAGTGGCTGGGGGGTGCCCCGCACGTCGAGACGTACCGGGACGTCCGCACGGCGGACGTGCTCGACGAGCTGGTCCACGTCGGCCAGTCCCACGATCGAGGTCGACTCCTCGTCGCTGTCGCGCAGCACCCGCAGCAGCCTCTGCAGCTCCTCCAGGGCCTGGCGGCCCACGTCCTCGACCAGCAGCAACGGCTCGGTGGCGCGAGCGGGATCCAGGGCGACGTACTGTCGCGCTGCTCCTGCGTGCAGCACCATCACGCTGACGCTGTGCGCCACGACGTCGTGCAGCTCGCGGGCGATGCGCTGCCGCTCCTCGGCGATCGCGGCGGTCACGCGTTCCTCCCGGCTCCGCTCCATGTCGTCGGCTCGGCGTTCCCACCAGGCACCGCGCTGCCGGAGCTGCCGGACCACACGCCCTGCTCCCCACACGAGTGCGAAGACGCCGAGGTTCCCCACCGCATCGGCGATCGACCTCGCCTCGCTGTGCGTGGCAAGCTCCACGAGGAGGGCGCCGCACAGGACGAGCAGGCCGATCGCCGCAGCCAGGAACCGGGAGTGAGCGGCGACGGAATAGGTCAGGACCAGGACCGCCAGGAAGCCGCCGGCCACGGGCGCCTCACCGAGTGCCGCCGTCTGGACGGCCAGAGCACCGGCGCAGAGTGCCAGCGCGGCGAGCGGAGCTCCACGTCGCGCTGCGAGGCTCAGCGTCGCCGCCGCGAAGCAGGCAGCCTGACCCGCCAGCGGCGAGGCGACACCGTCGTTGGTCCACACCTCGTACTGCGTGAACGCCGTGAGCAACGCTGCGGCCGAGACGTCCCACAGCGCGAGGCTCCGCCCCTCCAGCCATCGCAGAGACATGCCTCGGACGCTATTGCACCGTCAGCCCCCTGTCCTGCACCCCAGGACGGAGCCGACCCACCTCAGGTTGCAGACCGGCGCCGCGGCCTCTCGACCCGGCAGGGCAGCAACGTGGCTCAGGGATGGACGAACGATGCCCGGGCACGGTCATAGCGTCGTGGCATCCGACGTCCCTTCTGCGCTCAGGAGCACCACGATGACGATCCTCACCGACCACACCACCGTGCGGCGCGCCCAAGCCTCCGCGCTCGTCGCCGCGCCGATCGTCGGCCTCGTGACGGCTCTGGTGTGGCCGCGGACGCCGCTCGACCCCGCCGATCGACTCGCGATCCTCGCCGACGCCGCGGAACGCACCCAGGTCGCGCACGTCCTCACCCTGCTGACGATCCTGCTCTTCATCCCGGCCGTGGCAGGCATGTACCGCCTCCTCCAGCCCCGTCGTCGACGCGCAGCCATGATCGGCAGCAGCCTGGTGGCCGCGGGCCTCGTCGGATGGAGCGGGGTGTTGGCGACCAGCAGCGCCGAGCTGCAGGTCGCGCGCCACGCGGACGGAGCAGCCGGCCTGGCTGCGGCGCAGTCCTTGCCCGGCAGCCCCGTGGCCGTGGCGATGACCGCGATCTTCCTTCTCTGCACCTTCGGCGGCCTGATCGTCCTCACGATCGGCCTGTGGCGGTCGGGCGTGACCCCTGGCTGGGTCCCCGCCGCGGTGGTGCTCGCCGTCGCCGGCGACATGGCGGCAAGCACGCTCACGGTCGTGGTCGTGACCGTCTGGATCCTCATGGCGGCTGCCTTCTCCGCCATCGCACGGGCGCGGATCGCCGCACCCGCCTCGATCAGCGCGGAGGCGGCCCCTGTCCTGGCATGAGCGCCCGCCCCGGTGCGGGCGACCATGACGTCTGTCGAGCAGCCGGAGACGTCGCCACGCGGATCGCCCATCGAGTCGCCGGCAGGTGTTCGGGGTGGCTGGCCCAGGGGGTGGCTGACAGGGGCGGCGGCGGTCCCGAGGAGCAGAGCCGATCGGGTCCGAGCGGGCCGCCGCCGAACACGTCGTGACGCAGCCCCAACGGACGCCGACCACCTCGGCAGGGACGCGACTGGAGCTCCCGTGGCATCAGCAGCAGGACGCCGCGGTCGGGCTGAGTGCGAGCGTCTCGGTGCCGCAGCAGGTCGCATCGCCGTTCCCCGGGGCCGCGAAGGTCTCGGAGCCCTCCAGGACGGTGTAGACCTCCCAACGCTCACCGTCGGGGGCGTTCTCCACCCAGAACTTGTCCTGCGTGGCGTAGCAGCAGGTGGTGCCGCGCTCATCGACGGAGGCGAAGCCGGCCTCGTGCAGACGGCTCTGCTCGGCGTCGACGGTGTCGGTGTCGGCGACCTCGACGCCGAGGTGGTTGATGCTGCCACCCTGGCCGGGATTCTCGATGAGGACGAGCTTGAGCGGCGGTTCGGCGATGGCGAAGTTGGCGTAACCAGGCCTGGTCTTCGCGGGCGTGAGGTTGAAGAGCGTGGAGTAGAAGGCGATCGACTCCTCGAGGTCGTCGACGTTGAGAGCGAGCTGGATGCGAGGCATGCCTTGCTCCTAGATATAGATCATTGTCGATGTACGAGGTTGCCACAGACATCGATGTGCGTCAACATAGATGTGTGTCTAAGTCTTTGCTGGCGCTCACCCCCGTCGAGACGGTGGCCTGCTGCTCGCCCCTGATGTCGTCCACTCCCCTGTCCGTCGAGCAGGCCGAGCGCATCGCGCCGCTGCTCAAGGCCCTGGCCGACCCGGTCCGATTACGGTTGCTGTCCCTCGTCGCAGCGCACGCGGGGGGCGAGGCGTGCGTGTGCGACCTCAACGACGCCTTCGACCTGTCCCAGCCGACGATCAGCCACCACCTCAAGGTCCTGCACGAGGCAGGCCTGCTTGTCCGGGCCAAGCGGGGTACGTGGGTCTACTACTCGGTGAGGACCGAGGCGCTGACCAACCTCGCGGCGCTCATCGGCGGCGGCCCGTGAGTGTCCTGACCCGAAAGGTCGCCGCCGAGCTGATCGGCACCGCGTTCCTGGTGGCCACCGTCGTCGGCTCCGGGATCATGGCGACCAACCTCACCGAGGACGTCGGGCTGCAGCTGTTGGTCAACAGCCTGGTCACCGGTGCGGTGCTGGTCGCGTTGATCCTGACGCTGCAGCCGGTCTCCGCGGCGTTCAATCCGGTGGTGACCTGGGTCGAGGCGGCGTTCGGGGCAATCTCGTGGCGCCATGCCGGACTGTTCTCGATCGCCCAGGTCGTCGGCGGCAGCGTGGGGGCGATCGTGGCGAACCTGATGTTCGACCTCGACGCCGTCTCGATCTCCACCCACGAGCGTTCCGGCACCGGTCTGTGGATCGGCGAGGTCGTCGCGACGCTCGGCCTGGTGCTGGTCGTGTTCGGCGGCATCCGCTCCGGCCGCAACGAGACCATCGCGTTCGCGGTGGGCGGCTACATCACCGCGGCGTACTGGTTCACCTCCTCCACCTCCTTCGCGAACCCGGCGGTGACGGTCGCGCGGATGTTCTCCGACACCTTCGCCGGCATCGAGCCCGCCTCCGTGCCGCTGTTCGTGCTGATGCAGCTCGTCGGCGCCGGGCTCGCGGCCATCCTGGTCCGGGTGCTCTACCCCGCCACCACGCTTGCCCGCACACCCGAAGGGAGCGACGCATGAGCACCGACGCGTACGACGAGAGGGCCCCCGGCAAGCACCACGAGGACCGGATCGTCGCCGACCCGCCGAGGGCACCCTCGAGGAGGTCCGCGACTTCCGCGACGACATCCAGGACCGCGTCACCACGCTGTTGCGCCAGCTCGACGTCCGAACCGATCGAAGGAACCACACCATGACTGACTCCGAGCCCACCGTCCTGTTCGTCTGCGTCCACAACGCGGGCCGATCCCAGATGGCCGCCGGCTACCTCCAGCACCTCGCCGGCGACCGCATCGAGGTCCTGTCCGCCGGATCGAAGCCGGGCAGCGAGATCAACCCTGTCGCGGTGGCCGCCATGGCCGAGGAGGGCATCGACATCTCGGGGCACCAGCCGAAGGTGCTCACCACCGAGGCCGTGCAGGCGTCCGATGTCGTGATCACCATGGGCTGCGGCGACGAGTGCCCCTACTTCCCCGGCAAGCGCTACGAGGACTGGGTCCTCGACGACCCGGCCGGCCAAGGCATCGAAGCCGTCCGACCGATCCGCGACGAGATCCGCGGACGCATCGAGAAGCTGATCGCCTCGCTCGACTGACGTACAGGGACAGGTCGATCCTCGACGTCGGTCACCGCAGCGTCAGAACGACCTTCCGGCCCGGCTCCGAGCGGAGGTCGGCCGGGTCTCCAGAGACCTGGGAGCCGTTGCTGGTGAGCTCGATCCTCTGCCCGCGTCCATGGGTCCCAGGTCGAGTCCGGCGGATGCGACGTGCGCGGCGACGTCGGTGGGGGCAGGTCTCGGCGGCATCGCGGGCGCGTCCGGAGCGGCATGTCATGCAGACCGCTTCCTGCCGGGGAACGATCGGGGGTTCAGCCACCGGGGCGTGGCGGCAACGTACCGGCCCGTTCCGCACCGGACCTGCCGGCCGTCGCTCGTTCCTCGGCTCCGGTCTGTGACGTGTCGATGGAGGAGACCGACGCCTGCTGCCGGGAGCAGGGTCGGCGTCGAGCGGCCACTGCATCGGCCACGAGGACGCCGGCCATGGCGACGTACATCGGGTTGCGGGTGAGCAGGAAGGGCCCGTCGCTGACCAGCTGGCCGGCGCGCTCCGGGGTGCCGGGGTCGACCGTGGTCGCATGTGTCGGAAGATCCTGACGGCGCAGGCAAGGGAACCGGGACTCGCCGTGAGGATCACGCCGGCCAGGCCCACGGCAAGCCGGCCGAGTGGCGGGACCCGGTGCAGCTCACCAGTCGAGGTCGTGGTGGTGGTGAACGAGCAGGCGGGTCGGGCGGTGGCCGGCAGGGCGGCGGTGATGAGGGTGCTCAATGGCTCTGTCGTAGCGACGTCGCCGTCAGAGGCGGGGCTCAGCCTCGACCGGCCAACGCGTCGGGCCACGGGCTTGGCCACACGCGGCTGACTCTCGATGATCGAGCCAGGTTGAAAAGCCTTCAGGCCCGGTTCCCCGAGGGGAACCGAGCCTGAGTTGTGTAGCGGGGGCAGGATTTGAACCTGCGACCTCTGGGTTATGAGCCCAGCGAGCTACCGAGCTGCTCCACCCCGCGTCGGTGAATCAGACATTACGGGACGGGGAGCCCGGCGGCCAAATCGAGTGGCTGTGGTCTGCGTCATGTGTCGGGCTGCACCGGTGGACGGGCGGGATCTGGTCTCGAGACGCTCGCTTCGCTCGCTCCTCGACCACCGGGTGTCCCGCTCTGGACCACCGGTGGGCCCGGTCTCGAGATGCTCGCTTCGCTCGCTCCTCGACCACCGGGTGTCCCGCTCTGTACCACCGGTGGGCCCGGTCTCGAGACGCTCGCTTCGCTCGCTCCTCGACCACCGGGTGTCAGGCTCTGTACCACCGGTGGGCCCGGTCTCGAGACGCTCGCTGTCGCTCGCTCCTCGACCACCGGGTGTCCCGCCCCCCGACCATCGGGCTCACTCCTCGGTCGTGGCCGCCTCGTCGCGGGAGTCGGCCAGGGCGGTGGCGTCCGAGATCAGCTGCTGGGCCTCCTGGACCAGACGGGCGTACTCGACGGTGTCGCCGTCCTGGAGCGCGGTGTCGGCGTCGTCGAAGGCCTGCTGGGCCTCGCGCAGGGTGTCGAGGATCTGCTCGTCCACCGTGCCCGGGTCGGTCTGGCCGCCGCCCCCTCCGCCGTTGCCGCCGCCTCCCTGGCCGCCGCCCCCGCCGGTCCCGGTGCCCGGGTCCTCCTCGGTGGAGCCGATGTCGTCGACCCCGAAGGCGTTGGCGAGGGCGCCGGTGAGCGTGTTGTCGATGCCGACCTCGCCGCCGTACGAGACGGTGACGAACTGCAGGATCGGGTACGCCGACTCCGACGCCGAGCGCTGGGCGTAGATCGGCTCGATGTAGATCAGGCCGTCCTGCACCGGCAGCGTCAGCAGGTTGCCGAAGCTGGGCTCCGCGGCGCCCGTGCCGCGGTACGGCAGCAGGCTGGAGACGACCTCGGGGTCCTGGCTGAACTCGTTGGCGATGACGCCCGGTCCCGGGGTGTTCGGGTCCTGGAGCTCGAGCACCGACATCTGTCCGAACTCCTCCGAGGTCGCGTCGGAGTTCACCGACACGAAGGAGGCGAGCACCTCGCGCTCGAACGGCACGAACGTCGAGGTCAACGACCAGGTCTGCTCGGCCACCGCGGCGTTCGGGTCGGTCTCCTCCGCGCCCTCGACCTCCTCGCCCTCGGCGACGGGGAGCCCGGTGAACAGGCGGTAGGGCGGCTGGAGCGCGCCGTCGACGTTCGGGTCGTCCGGCACCGCCCAGCGGTTGTTGCCCTGGTAGAAGTCGACCGGGTCGGTGACGTGGTAGCGGGCGTACTGGTAGCGCTGGACCTTGAACAGGTCCTCGGGGTAGCGCAGGTGCGCGAGCAGCTCGTCGGAGATCGCCGACTTCGGCTGGACGCTGTCGGGGAAGATCGAGCGCCACGCCTGCAGGATCGGGTCCTCCTCGTCCCAGGCGTAGAGCGTCACCGTGCCGTCGTAGGCGTCGACGGTGGCCTTCACGGCCTGGCGCATGTAGTTGATCTCGTCGGTCGGCACCGTCTGGAACCCGGGCGCGGCGTCCTGGAGCGAGTCGTCGGTCATGGTGTCGAACGACTCGCGCTGGGCGTTGGGGAACTGGTCGGTCGTGGTGTAGCCGTCCACGATCCACAGCACCCGGTCGTCCACGATCGCGGGGTACGCGTCGCTGTCCAGGGTCAGCCAGGGAGCGACCTTCTGGACGCGCTCGCTGGGCGAGCGGTCGTAGAGCAGCATGGAGTTCTCGTTGACCCGGCCGGACAGCAGGAAGTTCGGCTCACCGAACTTCACCGCGTACAGCAGCTGGTGGAACAACCCGCCGACCTCGACGCCACCCTCGCCGTCGTAGGTCGTGGTCTGGTCGGCGGTGGTGCCGGCCAGGCCCAGCTCGACGTCCTCGTCGTCCTCCTCGGCCTTCCCGACGATGGAGTACGACGGGGACTGCTCGCCGAAGTAGATCCGGCTCTCGTAGCCGTCGCTGAGCTCGGTCAGGTCGTCCTGGGTGCTCTCGATGCCCTCGGCCCACACGGCGCCGTCGGTCGTGTCGCTGCTCGACGTCGCGCCGTCTGCGTCGGTCGGCCACCGTCTGCTCGGCGCTGTTGTTCTTGGGCCGCTGGTTGGCGTACGCGGCGATGATGCCGTCGCCGTGGGTGTAGACGGTGTGCAGGTTCGACCAGTTCTGGTCGGCCTCGGGGATCCCGGTCTGGTCGAGCTCGCGCGCGCCGAGCACGAGGGCCCGGTCGACGCCGTCGATGATGTAGCGGTCCACGTCGAGGACGGGCGCCACCGAGTAGTAGTTGCGAGCCTGCTGGCGCTGCTCGAAGGTGCGGCGCACCAGCTGCGGGTCGACCAGCGGCACGGACGCGATGGACCCGGCGACGCCCTGGGCGGCCGCGGCGTTCACCGCCGCCGCGGAGGTGTACTCCTGCGGCTCGACGTCCTCCAGGTCGTAGGCCTGGCGGGTGGCGTCGATGTTGGCGGCGATGAACGGCGCCTCCTGGTCGGCCTCGGTCGGCTTGACCTGGAACTGCTGCACCACGGCGGGCCAGATCATGCCCATCAGGATCGAGGACAGCACGAGCAGCGCGAGGCCGACGGCCGGCAGCTGCCAGGTGCGGCGCCACACGTTGACGAAGAACAGCAGCGCGCAGACCAGCGCGATGCCGGCCAGGATGTTGCGGGCCGGCAGCACGGCGTTGAAGTCGGTGTTGTGCATCCCGGTGAACAGGGTGCCGTCCTGCAGGACCAGGTCGTAGCGGTCCAGGAAGTAGTCGCCCGCCTTGGCCAGCACGAAGACCCCGAGCAGCACCGACAGGTGCACCTGGGCCGCGCCGGAGACCTTGTCGCGCTTGGCCTGGAGGCGGATCCCGCCGTACAGGTAGTGCACGAGCCCGGCGGCCAGCGCGGAGACCACCATCAGCGCCATCACGAAGTCGGTCACGAAGTGGAACCACGGCAGGTCGAAGACGAAGAACCCGATGTCGCGGTCGAAGTAGGCGTCGGTGCTGCCGAACTCGGTGCCGTTGCGCCACAGCAGGTACTCGCGCCACTGCCCCAGGGCGGAGGTGCCGGCGAAGATGCCGATCACCGAGGCGACGCCGACCAGCAGCAGCCGGCGTACGGGAGCGATGGTCTGGCGGTAGCGCTCGAGGTTGTTCTGGTCCGGCGTCGCGATCCGCGTCGTCGGGCGGAAGCGGAACGCCAGGGCCATGTTCACCCCGACGACCACCGCCATCAGCACGCCGAAGACCGCGAAGAGGGCGACCCGGGTCCACAGCAGGGTGGTGAACACCTCGGTGTAGCCGACCGAGGAGAACCACAGCCGGTCGGTGTAGAGCGCCGCGAACGCGGTCAGCACGAAGAAGAGCACCACCAGGATGCCGACGGTGACCAGCAGCGCCTTCGCGCGGCGGGACGGCCCGGGCGGCGGGGGGACGGTCCGGCGCGGGTCCTCGTCGTCGAAGAGCTCGCTCACGTGGGTGTACTCCTTGCAGGCTGCGGCACGAGGTGGGGAGGCGCCGTGGGGCGGTGCCGGGTGCCGGTGGGGTGATCTGGGGGTCGGGCTGTGTGTCGGGCTGTGGGTCGAGCCGCGTGTGGGGCTGTGGGTAGGGCTGCGGCGTGACCGGTGTGGTCCCTGGTTCTCATGATGCCCGCCTCACCCTGACCGGCCGCCGGTCAGGTCCGCGGCGTCGTCGTCGGCCAGGGTCTCGCGCACGAGCGCGAGCAGCCCCGGGACCAGGTCGGTGCCTCCGACGACCGCGGCGTCGTCGTCGTGGGAGCGGAAGCGGAGCACGCAGTACGTCGCCCCGTGGCGGGTCGCCCCGGCCACCATCCGCAGCTCCTGGCGGTCCGGGTGCGTCCGGGCGAACTCGGCCTGCGCGGCCGGGTCGTCGGGGAGCTCGTCGTCGACCCCGGGCGGCAGGACGAAGCGCTCCACGACCGCGGCGCAGCCGGCCACGCCCTCGGGCCAGCCGATCTGCTCCAGCTGCTGCTCCAGGGGGAGGTCGGCGCGCAGGTCCTCCTGCTCGACGGGGGTCAGCGAGCCGGCGGCGGCCGCCTCGTCGAGGCCCATCGCGGCGGCCAGCTCGGGCTCGCCGTCGACCAGGCGGGCGGTCTCGACCAGCGCGTACAACCGGGCCGACTGGTCCCATCCGGCGGCGGCGACGTGCTGCTCGATCTCCAGCACGGCCGAGGCCAGCGCCGGGTCGACGTCGGCCTCCAGCTCGCCGGGGGCGGGCGGGCCGGCGGTGGTGTCGGCAGGCTGGTCGGTGGGGGCGTCGTCGGTCACGCGGCGTCCTCGCAGGAGGGGAGGTCGGCGTCGGGGTCGGCGGTCCAGTCCTGGACCGCCGCCAGACCGGCCTCGAAGGTGTCGGCACGGGCGAGCCGCATCGTGCCGTTGTCGGCGGCGAGGGCGTCCTCGCAGTTCGCCGGGGGCACCAGGAAGAGCCCCACGTCGTCGGCGCGGGCGCCGGCGACCTTCTGGGCGATGCCGCCGATCGGGCCGACGGCTCCGTCGGGACCGATGGTGCCGGTGCCGGCGATCGAGCGGCCGTCGGTCAGCGAGCCCGGGGTCAGGGTGTCGTAGATGGCCAGCGCGAACATCAGCCCGGCGCTGGGGCCGCCGATGGCGGGCGGGATGTTGACCTGGACGTCGACGGGGAGCTCGAAGCCGAGGCCGATCCGGACCCCGATCCGCTGCTCGCCGTCGACCTGCTCGGGGGTCAGGCTCACCCGCCGCTGGCGGTCGCCGCGCTCCACGGTGAGGCTGAGCGGGTCACCGGTGGGGGTGGCCTGCACCGCCTCCACGACGTCGTCCCCGGTGCGTACGGGCTCCCCCGCCGCCTGGAGCACGACGTCGCGCGCCTTCAGCACCCCGTCCGCGGGCGTGCCGTCGTCGACGTAGCTGACCTGGATCCGCGTGGGCACGTCGTAGCCCAGCTCGCGCAGCGCGACCGCCGTCGCGGTGTCCTGGGAGGAGATCATCTCGACCTGGCCCTCGATGTCGCTCTCCTCGGCGGTGTCCTCCTCGCCGTAGACCGCGTCGTAGGGGTAGACCGCGTCGTCGTCGTCCCACCAGGTGCCCAGGACGTCGAGGAGGCTCTTGCGCTGCCCGGGGACCGAGACCAGCACGGTCGTCATCCGCAGCTGGCCGTCGTCGCGGTAGACCTTCGCGCCGTCGACCTGGATGATCTCGGACCCGCCGTCCTCGGCGAGCACGTCGAAGGTGTCACCGGGTTCGTAGGTCGCGAACGGCAGCGGCACCAGGGCGGCGACCAGGACGAGCAGGACGACCAGCGGCGCCGCGACGAGGGCGGCGATCAGGCGCTGGTTCACGGCCCCACTGTCTCATCCCGCCCAACCCGGCCCGGCGGGCAGGCGCGGGTCGGAGGTACGGGTCAGGAGGCGCGGCGCGACGGGCGGACGGCGACGCCGGTGCTGCGGTCGGCCTCCGGCGGCGCCACGGCGTACCCCGGGGTGCGGCGCGGCGAGGACAGCGCCTCCCCCATCCGGCGCACGGCGGTCTCGCGGTCGACCTCGCCACGGCCCTCGCGGCCCAGCCAGCCGACCCACAGCATCGTCAGCACCGTCACCACGACCGGGGGCACGAGCCAGAGCAGGACCATCACACCGACGAGGCTAGGGGTGCCGCGCGCCGTCGGCCGGGAGGCGCACCGGGCGCGAGCCCCCGCGGTCGAGGAGCGAGCGCCAGCGACCCCGGTGGTCGAGGAGCGAGCGCCAGCGAGCTCCCCGGTGGTCGAGGAGCGAGCGCCAGCGAGCGTCACGAGACCCCGCACCCCACCCCGACCGTCACCTCGACACGCTGCGAGCGTCACCTCGGCGCCAGCGCGCGCCGGTGGTCGAGGAGCGAGCGCCAGCGACCCCGGTGGTCGAGGAGCGAGCGCCAGCGAGCGTCACGAGACCCCGCACCCCACCCCAACCGTCACCTCGACACGCTGCGAGCGTCACCTCGGCGCCAGCGACCCCGGTGGTCGAGGAGCGAGCGCCAGCGACCCCCGGTGGTCGAGGAGCGAGCGCCAGCGAGCGTCACGAGACCCCGCACCCCACCGCAACCGTCACCTCGACACGCTGCGAGCGTCATCTCGGCGTCAGGGGGCGGTGAGGCGCCCCAGGACCGCGGCCGCGCGCTCGACCTGCGCGCGGGAGACGTCGAGGTGGGTGACCAGGCGGACCGTGGTGGGGCCGACGGCCGAGACCAGCACGCCCTGCTCCCGTGCGGCCAGGACGAGCTCCGCGGCGTCGCTGCGGGGCACGACGACGATGTTGGTGTCCACCGTGGCGGGGTCCACACCGACGGCCTCGGCCAGCAGCCGGGCGTGCTCGTGGTCCTCGGCCAGCCGGTCGACGTGGTGGTCGAGGGCGTGCAGCCCGGCGGCGGCCAGGATGCCGACCTGCCGCATCCCGCCGCCCATCCGCTTGCGCCAGACCCGCGCCTCGTCGGCGACCGCGCGGCTGCCGACCAGCACCGAGCCGACCGGGGCGCCGAGACCCTTGGACAGGCAGACGCTCAGGGTGTCGACCACCGCGCCGTACTCGCGCAGCGGCGTGCCCGTCGCCACGTGGGCGTTCCAGATCCGGGCGCCGTCGAGGTGCACGGCCACCCCGACCCCGGTGGCCCACTCGCGCAGGTCCCTCAGGGCGTCGAGCGGGTTGACGGTGCCGCCGGCGAAGTTGTGGGTGTTCTCGACCGCGACCGCAGCGGTCGGCACGAAGTACGGTCCCAGGTCGGGGGCGTAGAGGTCCCGGACGGCGGCGAGGTCGACCAGGCCGCGGGGGTGGGTCCAGGTCCGGGTGGTCAGCCCGGAGTACGCCGCGTGCGCGCCGAGCTCGGCGCGCACGACGTGCGAGGACGACTCGCAGAGCAGCTCGCGACCCACCGGCACCAGCGCCCGCACCGCGAGCACGTTGCCCATCGACCCGGTCGGCACGAACAGCGCCGCCTCGTGCCCGAACAGGTCCGCGACCCGCTCCTCGAGGGCGAGGACGGTGGGGTCCTCGCCGTACACGTCGTCGCCGACCTCCGCCTCGGCCATGGCCGTGCGCATCGCCCGGGTCGGGCGGGTCACGGTGTCCGAGCGCAGGTCGACCGGGCGGCCGTCCGAGGAGGCGGCAGAGGCGTCGCTCATGCCTGGCGCAGCATCTCCGCGACCACGAACGCCATCTCGAGCGACTGCACGCGGTTCAGGCGCGGGTCGACCACCGACTCGTAGCGGTGGGCCAGCCCGGCCTCGTCGATCTCCTCGCCGCCACCGATGCACTCGGTCACGTCGTCGCCGGTCATCTCGACCAGGATGCCGCCGGGCCAGGTGCCGAGCGAGCGGTGCACGTCGAAGAAGCCCTGCACCTCGGCGACCACGTCGTCGAAGCGGCGGGTCTTGTAGCCGGTGCTGGACTCGAAGGTGTTGCCGTGCATCGGGTCGCAGACCCAGGCGACGTTCACGCCCTCGGCGGTGACCTTCTCCACCAGCGGGGGCAGCCCGTCGCGGATCTTCGAGGCCCCGAACCGGGTGATGAAGGTGAGGCGCCCCGGGGTGTTGTCCGGGTTCAGCTTGGCGGCGAGGTCCAGCGCGTCGTCGGCGGTCGCGCTCGGCCCGAGCTTGCAGCCGATCGGGTTGCGGATGTGGCGGAAGTACTCCACGTGCGCGCCGTCGAGCTGGCGGGTGCGCTCCCCGATCCACACGAAGTGGCCCGAGACGTTGTACGGCTGGTCGGTGCGCGAGTCGATCCGCGTCATCGCGTGCTCGTACTCCAGCAGCAGCGCCTCGTGGCTGGAGTGGAAGTCCACCCGGCGCAGCTCCTCGGGGTCGGCCCCGATGGCGCGCATGAAGGACATCGCCCGGTCGATCTCGGCCGCGACCTGCTCGTAGCGCTGCCCGGCGGCCGAGGTGCGCACGAAGTCGGTGTTCCACTCGTGGACCTGGCGCAGGTCGGCGTACCCGCCGGTGACGAAGGCGCGGACCAGGTTCAGCGTGGCGGCCGAGGCGTTGTAGACGTCGAGCAGGCGCTGGGGGTCCGGGATCCGGGAGGCCCTCGTGAAGTCGAAGCCGTTCACCGCGTCGCCGCGGTAGGCCGGCAGCGTGACCTGCTCGCCGTCGACCTCCCGGGTCTCGAGGTCGGAGGAGCGCGGCTTCGCGTACTGCCCGGCGAGCCGGCCGAGCTTGACCACCGGCACGGAGCCGGCGTAGGTGAGCACCACGGCCATCTGCAGCAGCACCCGCAGCTTGTTGCGGACGTTCTCGGCCGTGACGCCCTCGAAGGTCTCGGCGCAGTCGCCGCCCTGGAGCAGGAACGCCTCGCCACGGCTGACCGCGGCCATCTTGGCGGTCAGGTCGTCGCACTCCCCCGCGAACACCAGCGGGGGCATCCGGCGCAGCCGCGCGACGGCGGCGTCGACGGCCTCCGCGTCGGGGTAGGTCGGCTGCTGGGCCGCACCGAGGGCGTGCAGGCTCGCGAGGTCGGGGAAGCTGCTCACACCGCCAGGGTACGCGGGTGCGGGCCCGCTCCCCGACCACGATCCCCGCGGTGGACGTCGGTACGGGGTGGCCGGCGGCACCGTCTGCGGCACCGTGTGCGGCACCGTGTGCGGCACCGGCGGCGCGACGACCGAAAAGCAGGTGAGGAGCGTCGGTGCGATGACGTAGCGTCCTGCTACGCCATGACCACCACCCGCGACGCCCCCGACCTGCGCGCCGAGCACGCCACGGCGACCGCGGTCGACCGGCCCGAACGACGACTGGACCTGGCCCGGCTGCGGGGTCCGGCGAGCGTGCTCGCCGTCGGCGTCGCCGCCCTCGCCGCCCTCGGCCAGGCGCTCGGCACCGTCGTCGCGGGCCAGGTCGCCGAGCAGCCCTCCGGCCTGCTGGTGGGTGCCCTCGCGCTGTGCCTGGTCGGCGGGGCGCTGCTGGACACCGTCGGACGCACCGTCTGGGCGGCGGTGGCCGACCGCGCCGAGGGGCGGCTGCGCGCCGACCTGCTCGCCGCGGCCCTGCTCCAACCGCTGGAGGTGCTCTCGGACCAGGCGGTCGGCGAGGTCCTCGACCGGGTCGACGACGACACCTACGAGGTCGGCTCGCTGCTGCGCCAGTCGGCGTGGGACGCCCTGCGCACGGCGCTGGTCACCGTGCCGATGTGGGTGGTGGCCGGGCTGACCTGGTGGCCGGCCTGGATCCTGTTCCCCCTCTTCACCGGGGCCGCACTGGCCCTCGTACGCCCGCTGCTCAGCGAGGTCGCCCGCCGCAAGGTGCTCGAGGAGATGGCCTGGACCGACCACGCCGCGGTGATGGAGGAGGGCATCGCCGGGCGCGACGACCTGCGCACCAGCCTCGGCCAGCCGTTCCTGATGCGCCGCTCCGCCGAGCTGACCGCGCTGGTGCACCGCCGCTTCGACGACGTGCTGCGGCTGGAGACCCAGATGACGCGGCGCACCGGCGTGCTGCTGCACGCCCTGCTGGCCGGGATCGCCGTGGCCGGGGTCGCGCTGGCCTCCGCCGACCGCCTCTCGGTGGCCGAGCTGGTCACCCTGTTCCTGGTCACCTCCACCTTCGTCGGCCAGATCGACCAGCTGGCCCGGCACCTGCCCGACCTCCAGGCCGGGCTCGGCGCGGTCATCCGGCTGCGCCAGCTCCTGGCCTCGCCCGAGGAGCCGACCGGCGGGCAGGACCTGCCCACCGGTCCGCTCGACCTCGAGCTGCGCGGGCTGGGCTACTCCTACCCCGGCGCCGGGGGCCCGGTCCTCTCCGACGTCGGCCTGCGGCTGCCCGCCGGGCGCACCTGCGCCCTGGTCGGCCGCACCGGGTCGGGCAAGTCGACCCTGGTCTCGCTGGTGTCCCGCGCCGCCGACCCGCCCCCGGGCACGGTCCTGCTCGGCGGCCGCGACGTCCTCGACGTCGACCTCCAGCACCTGCGCCGCGCGGTCGGGGTGGTCAGCCAGCGCACCGAGATCCTGGCCGGCACGCTCGCCGAGAACGTCGCGCTCTTCGGTGCGGTCCCCCGCGCCCGCGTCGAGGCCGCCGTCGCCGAGCTCGGGCTCGAGGACTGGGTGGCCGGGCTCCCGGCCGGCCTGGACACCCCCCTGGGCCCGGGCGGCACGACCCTGTCGGCCGGCGAGGAGCAGCTGGTCGCCTTCGCCCGGCTCCTGGTCCGCGACGTCAGCGTGGTGGTCCTCGACGAGGCCACCGCCCGGATGGACCCCCACACCGAGGCCCAGGTCGTGCGCGCCGCCGACCGGCTGCTGGCCGGGCGTACCGGGCTGCTGGTGGCGCACCGGCTGGCGACGATCCAGCGCGCCGACCACGTGGTCGTGCTGGAGTCCGGCCGGGTGGTGCAGCAGGGACCGCGCACGGTCCTGGCCGGCCAGGACGGTCCGCTGCGCCGGCTGATGCGGGCCGCCGCCACCCCGACCCACCCCGCGCCCGGGCAGACCGGCGACGCGCCGGCCGACGGGCTCACCGACGGGCTCACCGACGAGCCGCCGACGAGCCGGAGGCAGCGGGGCCAGCCGAGCCGGGCCGGGCGACGGCGATCGGCGGCGTCCGGCGTACCGGTCCCCCGCCGCCGCTGCGCGACCCCGGCGACGGTCCGAGCCTGTCCCGCACGGTGGTGCGCGCCCTGTCGATCCACCCCTGGTGGGGGCTCGTCCCGGCCGGCCTGTTCCTGGTGGTGTCGCTGGTCGGTGCGTACGGCGCGCTGACCGGCCTGGCGTGGGGCCAGCTGGTGCAGGGCCTGCAGGAGGACCGCGACACCGGCGCCACCACGGTCGCGCTCGCCGTCGCCGTGGTCGCCTCGCTGATGGCGGCCCCGCTGCTGCTGGCCTCGGCCATCCGGCGCTACCCGCGCTGGTGGATCGCGGTGATGCTGCGGGTGCGTCAGTCCGTGCTGGTCGCGCAGACCCGCCAGCACCGGCTGCGCCGTACCCCGCCCGGTGAGGCCGTGGCCCGGGCGATGGACGCCGACCGGCTGGCGCGCTACGCGGACCGGTGGGTCGACGTGCTCAACGGGCTGGGCGTCGTCGTGGTCACCGCGCTGCTGAGCGGCAGCCTGCTCGCCGGCGGGGTGCTGGCGACGGTGATGGGGGTCTCCGCGGCCGCCTCCGCGCTCGGGTCGCCCGTGGCCGGGCGGTCCGCCGCGGCCGCGTCGACCTCGCGCGCCGACTTCGGGCGCTCGCTGGTCTCCGCCCTGGAGTCGGCGCGCACGGTCAAGCTCGCCGCCGCCACCCCGGCCGTGCACGCCCACCTGCTGCGCGTCGACGGTGGCCGGGTCGACGCCGCGGTCAAGGAGCACCGGGTCCAGGCGCTGCTGGCCGGCGTGCCGGTGGTGATGGTGCAGTCCGGGGTGGTCGCCGCCTGGGCCGTGCTGCTGCTCGGCGGGTGGGACCTCGCCACGGCGCTGCTCGTGGCCGGTGCGGTCACCGGCTTCGACTGGTTCGGGCGGGTCGCCGGTGCGGTGATCACCGAGGCACCGGGCGTGCGCGCCTGGGCCCGGGCCACCTCCCGCCTGGCCGGCGGCGACGAGATGATGGTGGTGCCCCCCGGGATCGACCTCGTCTCCGGCGCGGCGCCGGCGCCGGCGCCGGCAGACGCCGCGGTGCACCTGCGCGAGCTGCGGGTCAGCGACCTCGGGGCGATCCACGACGACGGCACGATCGGCGTCTCCGGGGTGGACCTGCACATCGGCCCGGGCGAGCTGGTGCTGCTGCTGGGCCAGGTCGGATCGGGCAAGTCCAGCCTGCTGTCGGCCCTCGCGGGCCTGGTCGAGCACACCGGCAGCATCCGGTGGAACGGCCACGAGGTGGAGGACGCCGAGACCTTCCTGCGTCCCGGTCAGGTCGCCCACGTCGCCCAGGTGCCCCGGGTGCTCTCGGGCACCTTCGCCGACAACGTCGTCCTGGACCACGCCGACCGCACGATGCATCCCGCGGTCGACGACGCCCGGCTGGGCCGGGACCTCGACGAGGCCGGCGGCCCGGAGGCCGTGGTCGGCCACCGCGGCGTACGCCTGTCCGGTGGGCAGGTCCAGCGCCTGGCGCTGGCGCGGGCGCTGGCGGCCGAGACCGAGCTGCTGCTCGCCGACGACGTCTCGAGCGCCCTGGACGCCACCACCGAGGTCGAGCTGTGGGCCGCCCTGCGCGCTCGCGGGACCGCCGTGCTCGGGTCGACCTCGAAGTGGGCGGCGCTCAGCCAGGCCGACCGGGTCGTGGTGCTGGTCGACGGGGAGGTCGCCGCGACCGGGCCGTGGACCGACCTGGCCCCGGACTGGGGCCACCTGGCGGGCTGACCCGGCTGCGCTCAGGCGAGGGGTGGCTCCGTCGTGAGCTCGTCGCCGACGCGGACGGTGCCGGGGACGGTGACCGAGCCGCCGACCGCCAGGGTGCCGCCGCGCTCGCGGTGGATGCGGCGCAGCACCTCGCGATCCACCTCGACGCCGTCGGGCTGGGCGCGGGTGACCATCACGCACCGCGGGACCGGGGAGGTGACCGCCAGCGTGGCCGCACCGAGGCGCACCGACCGTCCGACCAGGTCGTCCTCGCCGGGCTCGTCGACGACCACGTTGGCGCGGAACCTGCGTGCGGGCTCGCCGTCCATGCTGGCGGTGGACAGCACCGTGACCGTGGCACCCGGGCTGTCGTGGAAGGCGCCACGGGCCCCGGTGAAGGCGCCCCAGGACGCCGCGGCCTCGGTCTCCAGGTCGTCGGGGTTCTCGTAGGTCCGCTCCCCGACCGCCTCGCAGGTCCGCAGCGCGACCGGGCGCCCGAGCCACGCCGACAGGGCGGCGTCGTCGGCGGCGACCGTGCCGTCGGGCAGGACGATCCGCACGCCGCCGGGCGTCGTACGCGCCGAGGCGAACAGCATCGCGGGGACCCTGCGGGCCGTCAGCCCGAACCCGGTCGCGAGGTCGAAGATCGCGTGCGTGCGGTCCCCCTCGATGCCGAGGGCGCCCAGCGTCGCCTCGCCGAGCCGTTCCCCCTGCAGGGACTTCACCGGGAACCGCCACAGCTCCGTCACGCGCACGTCCGTACCCCTCGTCCCGGGCGACCCGGCCCGATCCAGCAGGCTAGCAACGCGCGGGCCACGCGTGAGCCGCCCGACCGGGCAGGTCCGGGCCCCGGGACGTCGGGTCAGCCGACGGCGTCGACGATCTCGTCCGCGGTCAGCCGACGTTCCGCGACGTAGTAGAACGTCGCCCCGTCCGACAGCGGCGTCTCCCAGCGCGGGTCGAGGAGCACCCCGGCGCGGCGGACCGCGATCACGGTGGCGGAGTGCGTGCGCCCCAGCCGCTCCTGCACCCGTCCGAACGGCACGTCGCCCAGCTCCGTCGGCACCGGGGCGCTGTAGGTGTTGCGCCCGCCGTAGGTCATCAGGTCGGCGTAGACCTGCGAGATGCCGGGGTCCTCGAGCTCCTCGGTCACCAGGCGCGGGGAGTGCCACTGCACGCAGCTGACGTCGGGGTCGACGTAGGAGAGGTTGCGGGCCGCGGACATGTCACGGAGCGTCACCACGACGTGCACCTCGGGGTTGACGTGCACCACCGCCACGGTCAGCGCGAGCGCCTCGTTGTCGTCGCGGGCGTCGACCAGGACCCGGCCGGCCAGGTGCACCCCGGCCCGTCGCAGCACCTCCTCGTCGGTGAGGTCGCCGCGCACGAACACCACCTCGTCGCGCTCGGGCATCGGGTTCTCCGACACGTCCTCCCACGCCGCCAGCACGACCTCGGTACGTCCCTCGGCGGTGTACTCCTCGACCAGCCGCTCCGTGCGACCGGGGGCGTACCCCAGGATCACCAGGTGGTCGGACACCTCGGTCTCCGCCAGACCCTTCATGCGTCGTCCCTTCGCGTGGTCCAGGGCCACCGAGACCCGGGTGAACAAGGTGGTGAGGGTGACGATCCCGCCGACGATGACGTAGGCGCCGACCACGTGCCCGGCCGCGGAGACCGGGAAGTGGTCGCCGTACCCGACGGTGGCCGCGGTGACCACGAAGTACCACCAGTAGTTCTCGGGCGCGGTGATCGGGTTGCTGCTCGGCTCGGCCAGGGCCATCAACGGCCAGCTGGTCGCGAAGACCACCGTGATGATCAGGCCCGGCAGCACCCACGTGCGGGCCCGCCCGAGCCTGCGAGAGGGCCCGCGAGAGCAGCAGGGTCACGGCGTCCTCCTCGGGCGTCGGGCAGCGTCGGGCAGCGTCGGGCAGCACCGGTCAGCATCGGGCAGCACCGGTTGCGTCGTCCCGGCCGCACCGGCCGGGGCGAGCAGGCTAGGGCACCCGAGGCGCCGACCGACGCCCGGGACGCCGTACGACGGGTGCCGACGCCACGGCGGTACGCAGGGCGTCCCGCGGGGCGGTCACCCGAAGAAGACCTGCGCCTCGGCGTACTCCGCCGGGCTGACCAGCTTGAGCTCGGCGGTGCCCTCGCGCAGCGGGACGCGCTCGATCCGGGTGCCTCGCAGCGCCATCATCGTGCCGAAGTCGCCGTCGGCGACCGCGTCGGCGGCCTGGAGGCCGAACCGTGTGGCCAGCCAGCGGTCGAAGGCGGTGGGCGTGCCGCCGCGCTGCACGTGGCCGAGCACGACCGCGCGCGCCTCCTTGCCGGTGCGGTGCTCGATCTCGGAGGCGAGGCGGTCGCCGATGCCGCCGAGGCGGACGTGGCCGAAGGCGTCCTTCTCCCCCGACGACAGGGTCATGTCGCCGCCCTCGACCGGCACGGCTCCCTCGGAGACCACGACGATCGGGGCGTACTCGCTCTCGAAGCGGGTCGCGACGTGGGCGCACACCGCGTCGATGTCGAAGGGCTGCTCGGGGATCAGCACGGCGCTGGCCCCGCCCGCGAGGCCCGCGTGCAGCGCGATCCAGCCGGCGTGCCGGCCCATCACCTCCACCACGAGGACCCGGTGGTGGCTCTCGGCGGTGGTGTGCAGCCGGTCGATCGCGTCGGTCGCGATGTTGACCGCGGTGTCGAAGCCGAACGTGAAGTCGGTGCCGGACAGGTCGTTGTCGATGGTCTTGGGCACCCCGACGACCTTGACCCCGGCCTCGGCCAGCGTGGTGGCCACGCCCAGGGTGTCCTCGCCGCCGATCGCGACCAGGGCGTCGACGCCGGCCGCGGCGAGGTTCTCCTCGATCCGCTGGACCCCGTTCTCCACCGCGAAGGGGTTGGTGCGCGAGGAGCCGAGGATGGTGCCGCCGCGGGGCAGGATGCCGCGGCACTGCTCGATCCCGAGCTCCATCGTCACGCCCTCGAGCGGCCCCCGCCAGCCGTCGCGGAAGCCGACGAAGGTGAACCCGTGGTCGCGCACCCCGCGGCGCACGACGGCGCGGATGACCGCGTTCAGGCCGGGGCAGTCGCCGCCCCCGGTGAGCACTCCGACGCGCATGACGGTCCTCCTGGGTGCAGCGGGCTGAGTCGGGGCGACCCTACTGCGACCCGGCCCACGTCGCGGAGAGGTCCCGCGGAGCGGGCGGGCGCCGGCGCCTAGGGTCGGGCGCATGACCTTCTCCATCGTGGCCCGCTCCGAGGACGGCGAGTCCTGGGGCGTCGCCGTCGCCTCCAAGTTCCTCGCCGTCGGTGCCGTGGTCCCGGCCGCGGTCGCCGACGTCGGCGCGCTGGCCACCCAGGCCGACGCCAACGTCGCCTACAAGGGCCTGGCCCTGTCGCACCTCGACGACGGCGCGACCGCACCGGTCGCCCTCGAGCGGCTGCTCGAGGAGGACCCGGGGCGCGACGCCCGCCAGGTCGGTCTCGTCGACGTCGACGGTGGCGCGGCCTCCCACACCGGCCACGACTGCATCCCGTGGGCGGGGGGTCGCACCGGCGACGGGTACGCCGTGCAGGGCAACTGCCTCGCCGGGCCCGAGGTCGTCGACGCGCTCGAGACGGCCTGGCTCGCCTCCGACCCCACCGCCCCCCTCGGGCAGCGGCTGCTCGACGCGCTGCGCGCCGCCGACGAGGCCGGCGGCGACAAGCGGGGGCGCCAGTCCGCGGCGCTGCTGGTGGTCCGCGACGGGGCGGGGTACGCCGGGGGCGACGACGTCGACGTCGACCTGCGCGTCGACGACCACGCGACCCCGGTGACCGAGCTGGCGCGGCTGCTGGACCTGAACACGCTCTACCTCACCGCCTCGACCGAGGAGGAGAAGGTGCCGGTCGACGACGCCGTCCGCGCCGAGCTGGAGGCCCACGCCACCGCGGCCGGGCACCCGGACGTGCCGACCTGGGTGGGCACCGAGAACTACGAGATGCGCGTCGCCGACGACCTCTCCTGGGTCGACCGCCGCATCCTGGCCGTGGTCCGCGGGGGATGACCAGGCTGGTGTGGGACGTCGGCGCGCTGCTCCTCGGGCTCGACGACCCCACCCGCCCCCAGGCCCTCTGGGACGCCGCGCTGCGCACCGTCGGCGCGAGGACCCCGGTCCGGTGGACGAGGTCGTGGTGGTCGACTCCCCCACCGGCGCCGCCCTCTGGGACGCCGAGACCCTCGGCGCGCCCCGCCCGTTGCTGCTCGCGGGGGACGTCACGGCCCTGCTGGGCGCGGTGGCGGCGGACGACCGGCGCACCTGGGCCGGCGTCCTCGAGGGCCGGTACGCCGCCGGCAGCCTCGGCTCGTACCTCGTCGCGCGGGCCACCCGGGGGCTCGAGCACGTCGGGCTCGCCCCGGGAGCCCCGGCGGCCCCGGCAGCCCCGGCGTCGTCCGCGCCGTCGGCAGGGGGCCCGGTCCTCGCTCCCGACGTGCGCGACGACGTGCTGCCCGAGGTCGTGCCGCCAGGCCGGGTCGGCACCACCGACCCGGCCTGCTGCGCGGGGCTGCGGGTGCCGCTCTCGCTGGTGCTGCCCGGCTGACCCGGCCGGGCTCAGTCCGCGTCGAGCGCGTCCCGCACGGCGCGGGCCGCGTCCCGGTCCGCGGCAGCGGCGTCCGCCGTGCGCCCGGCCTCCTCGGCGGCCTCCTCGGCGTCGGCGAGGTCGTCCTCGACCTCCTCGGCGGCGGTCTCGGTCTCGGCCAGCCGCCGGCGCAGCTCCTCGAGCTCGGACTGCAGCTGCAGGCCGCGGGCCTCGAGCTGCTCGACCTCCGCCCGGGCGGTCGCCTGCTCCTCGGTGGCGGCGACGAGCTGCTCCTCCGCCGCGGCCAGCGCCTCGTCCGCGGCCGCGACCGCCTTCAGGTGGGCGTCGGGGTCCGGCACGACGTGCAGCCCGTGGCGGCCGTCCGCACCCGCGGCGGGTCCGGACCCGTCGGACCCGTCGGGCTCGTCGTCCCGCGCGGAGGCGGCGAAGCCGAGCGCCTCGGGAGCCGCGAGCGCGGCGGTGACGTCGGTCGACCCCACGCCGGTCGAGGCCAGCGGGGCCACCAGCAGGCCGCTGCGGACCGCGGTCGCGCAGTCGGCGTCGACCATGGCCGCGGTGAGGGTGGCCTCGACCTGGTCGGCCACCGCCTCGGTCACCCTCAGCCCCAGGCCCCGGGCCACCGCACGCGCCCGGGTGACGACCGCCGCGGTCACCTGGCGCCGCTGCCGGGTCAGCGCCCGCAGCTCGTCGGCCGACATCGATCGCTGCGCCTCGCGCAGGGCCTCGCCGACGGCGAGGAGCTGGTCGACCTGCTCGGTCTCGCCGCGGACGAGCTGGTTGACCACCCACGCCGCGGTGGCCGGCTTGCGCAGCGCCTTCACCGCGGCCGCGAGCGCGCGGTCCTCGGCGCGCAGCTCGCGCGCCCGCGCGTCACGGGTGGGGGTGAAGTCGCCCAGCGGGAGGCCGTAGAGCCGGTCGGCGACCTCGAGCAGCGTGGTCACGTCCCGGATCCTGCCAGGACCAGCTCGACCTCGACGGGGTACGGGGCGTGGACGCCCGCGCGCTCCACGCCGGTGGCCCGCCACCCGCGGCGCGCGTACAGCGCCAGGGCGCGCTCGTTGCGCCGCAGGCACCACAACCGGGGCCGGCCGCCGCGGGCGCGGACGCCCTCGACCGCGCGGGCCAGCAGCGCCGCGCCGATCCCGGCGCCCCAGGACCCGGGCCGCACCGCCAGCTGACGCACCCAGGTGTCGTCGTGCGCCACGAACCCCACCGGCACCGCGCCGGCCTGCTCGGCGACCCACACGACGACCGCCGGCTCGCGCAGCGCGGACACCCAGCGCCGCTCGACCGCCGCGTCCGGGAAGGCGTGGTCCGCCGGCGGGAACACGTGCGCCAGCGCCACCAGGTTGGCGGCCCGCTCCAGGTCACGCAGGAGCACCGCCTCGTGCGCACCGGCCCGGCGCAGGCGGACCCCGTCCGGCAGGGCCGGCCCGGGCGGACGAGCCGCCCCGGGCGGACGGGCCGCGCGTCTCAGCCACGCGGGTCGTCCTGCTCGCCGTCCAGGCCCTGCTCGATGGCCCAGCGGGTCAGCTCGACGCGGTTGTGCAGCTGGAGCTTGCGCAGCGTGTTCTGCACGTGGTTCTGGACCGTGCGGTGCGAGAGCACCAGCCGGTCCGCGATCTGGCGCGCCGACAGCCCGGTGGCCACCATCCGCAGCACCTCGGTCTCCCGCTCGGTCAGCTGCGGGCGCTCGGGGCCCGCCGCGGGCTCGGCCAGGCGCCGGTACTCCCCCAGCACCAGTCCCGCCAGCCCGGCGGTGAAGACCGCCTCGCCGCGGGCGACCCGGCGTACGGCGTCGACGAGCTCCTCCCGCGAGGCCGACTTGACCAGGTAGCCGGTGGCGCCGGCCTTGACCGCGGCGAGCACGTCGTCCTGCTCCCCGGAGGCCGACAGGATCAGCACCCGCGCCGACGGGTCGTGCGCCAGCACCCGGGCGGTGACCTCGACCCCCGACGGCGGCGGGATCTGCAGGTCGAGCACGACCACCTGCGGACGGGCCGCCGGGAAGCGGGCGACCGCCTCGGCACCGGTCGCCGCGACCGCGACGACGCTGAACCCGGCCGCGGCGAGGTCGCGCTCGACGGCGTCGCGCCACATCGGGTGGTCGTCGACGACCATCACCCGCAGCGCCTGCGCGGGCTCCCCGCCGGCCTCGCTCCCGGGCCCGGTCACGGCGTGCCGCCCTCCAGGCGGCGGTAGCGGCCGCGGTGGTGCAGCAGCGGCGCCGGCCCGTCGTCCGGGGCCACGACCTCCTCGACCACCAGCTGGAGCTGGCGGGACCACCCGACCTCGCGGGCGTCCTCCAGGCGCAGCCCGGCCCAGGTGCGGCCACCGGTCAGGCGCGGCCCCCAGCCGGTGTCCTCGAACGTGGCCTGGCGGAACAGCCCACCGGGCGCGGGGGCCGTGCCGGCGAAGGCCTCCGCGAGGTCGCGATCGTCCCACCCGAGCAGCTGGAGCACCGCCGTGCCGACCTCGCTCACGGTGTCGGCGAGGTCGGAGTCGGGGTCGACCAGGGCGAGGACCCGGGCCGGCTCGCCGTGGGCGACGACCAGCGAGCTGAGGGTCAGGCCCGCCCGGTCGGCGCCGGCGCCGCTGGTCAGCAGGGTGACGCCGGAGGCCAGGCGACCGCGCAGCCGGCGTACGGGGTCGGGGTCGGCGGCGAACGGGTGGGTGGTGTGGATCGTCACGGCTGCTCCCGGGGTACGGCGAGGCGCCACGTCGTGCCGTGGCGGCCGGTGTCCAGGGTGGCGGTGCCCCCCAGGTCGGACACCCTGCCGCACACCGACTCACGCACGCCGAGCCGGCCCTGCGCCGCGGCCTCGTCGAGGCGGCCCGCCGGGATGCCGGGACCCTCGTCGCGCACCGACACCGCGACCTCGTCGCCGAGGTCCTCGAGCAGCACCCAGGCCCGCGCGTCCTCCCCGACGTGCCGGGCCACGTTGTCGAGGCAGGCCACCACGGCCGCCACGAGCTCGTGCGCCGTCACGGTCGGGGCCGGGACCGCCCCGCCGGGCAGCACCACCTCGACGCCGGTCCGCGCCCCGAGCGAGGCCAGCAGCGTGGCGACGTCGACCGGGTCCCCGGCCACGACGGGGGCACCGTCCGGCCCGTACGGACCCGGCGTGCCCTCGGCCGTCGACGTCCCGGCGGCCACCGCGTCCTGCGCCTGGATCAGGCGGCGCAGCCCGCGCTCCTGCTCGCCGGCGAGCCGGCCGAGGTCGGCGGCGTGCGGGCCCAGCTCCCCGGCCCGGCGCTGCACCAGGGCCAGCACCTGCAGGGTCCCGTCGTGCACCGCGCGCGCCAGCCGCGCCCGCTCCGCGGCCGTGGCCGCGACCCGCTCCGCCCGGTCCCGCTCCTCGGCCATCTGCTGCAGCGAGCCGGTCAGGTAGCCGACCACCGGTCCCCCGAGGACCAGCAGGAACGCGTTGCCGTAGACGGTCAGCGTCCAGTCGTTCCGCAACGCGAGGTCCACCCCGGCCAGCACCACCCCGGCGACCAGCCCGCCCCCCGCGCGCAGCCGGACGGCCCAGGCCAGCAGCACCGCCATGATCCAGAACCCGGGCACGGTCGCCACCAGGTCCGGGCCCTTGACCCACGGCCCGGCCAGCAGGGCCGCCAGGGCCACCGCCAGGTCGAGGCCGAGCAACGTACGGGTGCGCCGCGCCGCGGAGGCGTACCCCCAGGTGGCCACGCCCGTCCACACCGTCATCAGGGCCAGGCACGCCACCACGCCCGCGGGTCGCGCCGTCTGGTCGAGGGTGTAGAGGCCCACGCCCCAGGCGTTCAGCAGCACCACCACGCGCAGGCCGGCGAGCGCGCGGAACAGCCGGTCCTCGACCGCGACGGCTCCGGCGGCGGCCCGGGTGGCGGGCATCGGCCTCAGGACGCCTTGCGCTGCGCGGACCCGTCGCCGGAGCGGTCCCGGCTCCGGGTCTGCTCCTTGGCGAGCTCCTTGGCGCGGGCGGCGTACTGGTCCACGTACTCCTGCCCGGACAGGCGCATGATCTCGTACATGATCTCGTCGGTGATCGAGCGGAGGATGTAGCGGTCGTCCTCCATGCCGGCGTAGCGGGAGAAGTCGAGCGGGGCGCCGAAGCGGACGACCGGGCGGGTGATCGAGCCGAACTTCTTGCCGGGGGGCGCGACGGTGTCGGTGCCGACCACGGCGACCGGGACCACGGGCACGCCGGCCTCCAGCGCCAGGCGCGCGACGCCGGTCTTGCCGCGGTAGAGCCGACCGTCGTGGGAGCGGGTGCCCTCGGGGTAGATGCCGAAGAGCTCGCCGCGCTCGAGCACGGCCTTGGCGGAGAGCATCGCGCCCTCGGCCGCGTCACGGCCGGCCCGGTCGATCGGGATCTGCCCGGAGCCGGAGAAGAAGGTGCGCTGCAGCCAGCCCTTGATCCCGTGGCCGGTGAAGTACTCCGCCTTGGCCACGAAGCTGACCCGCCGCGGCACCGCGTTGGGCATGAAGAGCCAGTCGGCGTACGACAGGTGGTTGCTGGCCAGGATCGCGGCACCCTCCGTGGGCACGTGCTCGAGGCCGTGGGACTGCGGCCGGAAGACCACGCGGAGCAGCGGGCCGATGGCGATCCACTTCAGGAACCAGTAGAACAAGCGACACCTCTCCTCGTCTGCTCGGCGTCGGCCCGGCCCGGCGTCCAGCGGCCACACCCTAGTGCCTCGGGGCACTCGCGGGCACCGGTGTGCCGCGGGCGCGGGGCGCGCGCGGGACGGGGCCGGGACCGGGACGCGGGACGGGGACACGGAGGCGGGGTGCCCCGGTGTCGCGTAGCCTCGCCACTGTGGCTGGCGGCGTGAGGGACCCCGGGCCGGCTCCGGAGGAGCCGGTCGACGCGAACGACCCCGTCGGGGGTCCTGCGGAGACCTCGTCGACGGGTCCCGACGGCGACGCGAGCGACGGCACGAGCGACGACGTCGGCACTGGTGGCGACCGCCCGGTCCCGGCCGGGCGTCCTGGGGACGACGACGCGGCCTGGGCCTCGATCGTGGCGAACTTCGGGGAACGCGCCGCGATCGACGAGCCCGGCCCGCGGCCGTCCGGAGGCGGTCCTGCGGACCCCGACCCCGAGCGCCTGCGCCGGCTGTTCCAGCCGTTCGACCGCCCGGCGCCGCGCGCCGGCGAGGGCCGCGACCCGGAGATCCACCCCGGTGACCCGGACGCCGACCTCGCGAAGGCGCCCGACGCCCCGTACGTCCCCCCGCCCGCTCCGCCGCTGCCTCCCACCACCGCCGACCGGCGCGCGGCCTGGGCCGGCGTGATCGGCGCACCGGCCCTGCTCCTGGTCTTCCTCCTGCTGGGCCTGGCACTGCCTACCGTGGTCGCCCTCGCCCTGGTCGCCGCCTTCATCGGCGGCTTCGTCTACCTGGTCTGGAAGATGCCCCGCGAGCCGCGCGACCCCTACGACGACGGCGCCCGCGTCTGACGAACGCCCCGGCGGTCGTCCACACGGCCACCACCCCGGAGGTCGAGGAGCGAGCGCAACGGCGCCGGTCGTCGAGGACCGACCGCAGCGCGCCGGTGGTCGAGAAGCGAGCGCAGCGGCGCCGGTGGTCGAGGAGCGAGCGCCAGCGGCGCCGGTGGTCGAGGAGCGAGCGCCAGCGGCGCCGGTGGTCGAGGAGCGAGCGCCAGCGAGCGTCACGAGACCGGGCCCGCACCCAGGGTGGTGGTCTCGTGGCTCGGGCCTGGCGGCCCTCGCACCTCGACCCACGACGACAGACCCCGGTGGTCGACGAGGCGGCCGCAACCCCCGGTGGTCGAGTAGGCGGCCGGCACCCCCGGTGGTCGAGGAGCGAGCGCCAGCGAGCGTCACGAGACCCGGCCCGCACCCACGGGTGGTGGTCTCGAGGCTCGGGCCTGGCGGCCCTCGCACCTCGACCAACGACGACAGCCCCGGTGGTCGACGAGGCGGCCGCGACCCCGGTGGTCGAGGAGCGAGCGCCAGCGAGCGTCACGAGACCCGGCCCGCACCCACGGGCGGTGGTCTCGTGGCTCGGGCCTGGCGGCCCTCGCACCTCGACCAACGACGACAACCCCGGTGGTCGTCGAGGCGGCCGCGACCCCGGGGTCGACGAGCGAGCGCCAGCCCCGGTGGTCGAGGAGCGAGCGCCAGCGAGCGTCACGAGACCCGGCGTGTCACCTGTGAGCAGAGGGTGGGTTCAGGGGCGCCGGTGGAAGGTGACCTTGTTGTCGGCGTGGACCGTCATCGCATACGCCGGGTCATGGGCCCGGGCGTGGTGGTGCGGACACAACAGGCGACCGTCGTCGATGTCGGTGTTCCCGCCCTGGGAGTAGGGGATGTCGTGGTGGGCGTGGCACAACCCCGGCGGCCAGTCACACCCCCGGGCGGTGCAGCCCTGGTCGCGGGCGTGCATCGCGTAGGTCTGGGCTGCGGTGTAGCCCCGCCGGGCCCTGCCTTGGTGCAGCACCTCGCCCTTCCCACCGAGGACGACGGGGATGATCCGCGCCTCGCACGCCAACCGGGTCGCTTGGGCGGCGGAGATGGGGGTGCCGTCGTCGAGGGTCGCGGTCCCCAGCCCGGTCAGCATGGAGTCCAGGGGGAAGGTGACCAGGAACGTGCCGTCGATCCGGCCGAGCTTGGGTGCGGTGTCGCGGGGGTAGGTCTCGATCAGCTCGCAGAACGCCTCCCCCATCTTCACCGCCGACGGGCGGCCCTTCACCCAGGTCCGCTTCCCCGCCTCGCTGCTCAGCGGCGTCAGGGTGGGTCGGGGGTGCAGTTGACGTGGCCGGGGGCAGCGAAGGCGAGGAGCAGCTTCTGCAGCATCCTTCCCTGGGCCTCGGGGATGGTGAACCGCCCGTGCGCGACCCCGTGGGCGTCGAAGGCCAGCGTGAGGCGCCGCTTCTGCGCGGCCTTGCGCTTCTTGGTCCTCGAGGCGTTTGCGGTCGATCTCTTCGCCGACCTGGGGTGCGATCAGGGTCAGGATGTGTGCGGCGAGGCGGGCCAGGGCGACGGGGTCGAAGTCGGCGGCGTACCCCACCAGCGCCTCCTCAGCCTGCGCCAGCAAGGAGCGCGTCGAGGTCGTCGGGGAGGTCCTCCAACGCGGTCGTGATCACGCGGGCCTGGTCGGCGTTCACCGCACCCGCGGCGAGGGCGTCGCGGACCCGGTGCCACCGCGACTCGAGCGAGGTCGCGAGGCGTACCTGCCCGGCGACCACGTTCTTGCGGGTGCGGGTGGCGTTGGCGGCCCAGACCGCGGTCGAGGTGCACCCGGTCTCGGAGCCGACCTTCACCTGGTCGGCGTGGGCGAGGACGGCGTACTTCAGGGAGGTGAGCTTGGCCTTCGAGGACGGCGAGCTCGCGGATGGTCTCGCGCGTGACTGCCGCGTCGAGCGCGAACAACGGGCCGTTCGGCGAGGGCGGTGACGCCGGCCGACAGGTCGCGGACACCGGTGGGCACGGGGTGCCTGGTGGTGGTGTCCTCGTCGGTGGCCATGGATCAATCCAAGCAGTCACCGCCGACAGTCCTGTGCTGTTTCCACAGGTCAGGGGGGGTTCTGCACAACCGCGAGGGCCACATTCGATCAAAGGTTCGGTAACAGGGGCGGATGGGTCTCGTGACGCTCGCTGGCGCTCGCTCCTCGACCACCGGTGGGGGGTGCGGTTGCTGTTCGGCTGCCGGGTGATGGTCTCGTGACGCTCGCTTCGCTCGCTCCTCGACCACCGGGGTGCGGTTGTTGTTTGGCTGTCGGGTGATGGTCTCGTGACGCTCGCTTCGCTCGCTCCTCGACCACCGGGGTGCGGTTGTTGTTCGGCTGTCGGGTGATGGTCTCGTGACGCTCGCTTCGCTCGCTCCTCGACCACCGGGGTTGCGGTTGCTGTTCGGCTGTCGGGTGGTGGTCTCGTGACGCTCGCTTCGCTCGCTCCTCGACCACCGGGGTCGCTTCGCTCGCTCCTCGACCACCGGGATGGCGCTCGACCCTCGAGCACCGGGGGTCAGTGGGGGTGGAGGAGGGCGGAGGCGAGCCAGGCGGCGCCGACGGCGCCGGCGTGAGGGCCCGTCGCGGCCTGGACCATCGGCGGCACCACACGGTGGTCGCCGGCGTAGAGCGCCCGACGCATCGCGGTCCGGGCGGGGCCCAGGAGGAGGTCGCCGGCCTCGGAGACCCCTCCGCCGACCACCACGAGGGAGGGGTCGAGCACGGCGACGAGCGAGGCGGTGCCGACGCCGAGCCACTCCCCCACCGCGGCGAAGGCCCGCAGGGCCGCCCCGTCCCCCGCGCGGGCGGCGGCGGTGATGTCGGGGCCCGTCGTCAGGTCCGGACGGGTGTCGGCCACCAGACGGACCAGTGCGTTGCCGCTGGAGTACTGCTCCCAGCAGCCCCGCAGCCCGCACTCGCACGGCAGTCCCTGCGGCACGACCTGCTGGTGCCCGAGCTCCCCCGCCATGCCCTGCTGTCCGCGGACCAGGCGGCCGCCGATGCTGATCGCGCCGCCGATGCCGGTACCGATCGTGATCATCACGACGTCGTCCACGCCCCGGGCGGCACCGTGGGCCTGCTCGGCCAGCAGGGCGCAGCTGGCGTCGTTCTCCAGCGCCACCGGGACCTGCCATCGGTGCTCGAGCTGGGCGAGGACCGGCTGCTCCCGCCAGGGCAGGTGGGTGGCGAACCGGACCACGCCGTCGGGACCCACCAGCGCCGCCGCCGAGACCCCGATCGCGGCCACCGGGCGCCCGCCGGCGACCTCGTCCACCACGCGGGTGAGGGCGTCCTCGATCTCGAGCGGGCTGGCGGTGCGCCCCGGGGTCACGGTCCGCGCGGTACGCAGGGTGCGTCCGTGGCCGTCGACCTCGACGCCGAGCACCTTGGAGCCGCCGACGTCGACCCCGACGACCAGGCCCGCGTCCGGGCCCCCGTCCCGGTTCACCCGCCTCAGCGCCGGGCCAGGTCGGCCGCACCGATGACGCCGGCACCGTTGCCCAGGGTGGCCCGCACGATCTGCGGCAGCGGGCGGTAACCGGTCCCGATCACCTGGTCGGCGAAGGCCGCCCGCGTCGGGTCGAGCAGCAGGTCCCCGGCCTCGCTCACGCCCCCGCCGACCACGACCACGCCGGGGTCGAGCACCGCGCAGATGGACGCGATGCCCTCCCCGAGCCACCGGCCCAGCCCGGCCAGGCAGCGCAGGGCGAAGGGGTCGCCGTCGCGGGCGGCGGCGGTGATGGCGAGGCCGGTGATCGCCGCGGCGTCGCCGCCTGCTGCGGCGACCAGGACGGCGGCCCCGGGGTCGGTGGCCGCGGCCTCCCGGGTCTGGCGCAGCAGCGCGCGGCCGGAGGCGTACTGCTCCAGGCAGCCGCGCCGCCCGCAGCCGCACGGCAGCCCGTCGGGCACCACCCGCACGTGACCGATCTCCGCGGCCACGCCGGACCCGCCGCGGTAGAGCTCGCCGCCGACGACGATCCCTCCGCCCACGCCGGTGCCGACGGTGACCAGGAGCAGGTCCTCGAAGCCCCTGCCCGCGCCGAAGGCGAACTCGCCCCAGGCCGCCGCGTTGGCGTCGTTCTCGACGACCACGGGCAGGTGGGTGCGCTCCTGCAGGTCCTCGCGCAGGGCGCGGTCACGCCAGGCGATGTTGGGCGCGAACATGACGATCGACCTGCCGGGGTCGATGTAGCCGGCGGCGCCGACCCCGACCCCCACCAGCTCGTGCCGGGTCCCGAGGTCGGCGACCAGGCCGACGATGGCGTCCTCGATGGCCTCGGGGTCCTCGGCGGGGGACTCGACGCGACGGCGCTCCAGGACGGTCCCGTCCTCGTCGACCACCGCGCCCGCGATCTTGGTCCCGCCGACGTCGATGCCGCAGGTCAGGCTCACCGCTGCTCCTCCTGGGGCCCGGGGGCCCCGTGCTCGTCGTGCTGCTCGTCGTGCTGCTCGTCGTGCTGCTCGTCGTGCTGCTCGTCGTGCTGCTCGGACCGGCCCCCGTGATCCAGGTCGATCCGCTCCACACGGGCCCCGGACGGGCGGGCCGGGCGTCCGGCCCGCGCCGGCGGGGGCGGCGCCGAGGTGTCTGACGGGGACGGGGCCGAGGAGTCCGGGGGCTGGTCGAGGTGGTCCACCAGGGCCGTTCCCGCGGCCAGCAGCGAGCGCGCGGCGGTCACCAGGTGCGCCCGGACCTCGGGCGTGGTCTCCCGGACCGCGTGGATGGCGCGGCAGACCGGGCAGATGCGGCAGTCCTCGCCACCGGTCGCGACGTGCGCGTCGGCGTCCCGCAGGGCGCCGATCGCGTCGGCGGCCAGCGCCGCGAGCCCGTCACCACCCCATCGGGCCCGCCCCGCACCGTCGTCCGGCCCGGGAGGCTGCTCCGCCTGGCCGGCGGCCAGGGCCTCCGAGAACGCCTCGAAGAGCCGGGCGGCCTCCTCCCCCACGGACCCGACCTCCTCCTGCTCGCCGGCGCTCATCGTGCGGCCGCCCTCGTCGCGACGTCGCCCGCACCGGCACCCTCGACCGCGCCGTCGCCGTCGCCGTCGCCGGCACCGGCACCGGCCGTCGCGAAGCGCACCCGCAGGACGCCGTCCTCCACGCCCGCCCCGCGTACCCGCATCCGGGCCAGGACCGCGGGCAGCGCGAGCACCCGGCGGTAGGAGCCGACGGTGACGACGAGGTCGTCGCCGCTGCGGGCGAGGTCGACCTCGTCCTGGTCGGCCAGCGGCAGCGCCAGACGCAGGGTGGCTCCTCCGCTGTGCCGCTCGACCCGGAAGGGCGCGGGTGCGGTGACCGCGGCGACCGGGTCGCGTCCGCCATACACGTTGAAGGCCAGGTCGCGCAGGGCGGCCACGCCGAGCGGCTCGACCGGCGCGTACCCCGCACGCCACACCGGGAGACCGGCGAAGGAGGCCTCCACCTCGGCCAGCACGGCCCCCTGGGCCCGCACCCACCCCTCCCGCCAGGAGTCTCCGGGACCGGCGGGGAAGACCCGGTTGGCCACGACCCCGTCGACGCGGTAGCCGAACAGCGACAGCGTGGTCCAGGAGCGGCGTGCCTCGGCCAGGACGACGGCCTCGGGCGTCAGCACCAGGCGTACGGACGCCTCGGGACCGGTGAGCAGCGCACGCACCTCGGCCAGCTCCCGCTGGAGGCGCTGGGCCGCACCGGTCACCTCCGCGTCGGGGGTGGGCAGGCCGCCGACCCGGCCCAGCAGCGGCGCGAGGGCGCGTGCGACGCGGCGGTCGGCGGGCAGCACCCGGCTCAGGTACCAGCCGAGCGCCTCCGGCAGCGCGAGCAGGCGCAGCGTCTCGGCGGTCGGCGCGCAGTCGACGACCACGGCGTCCCACTCCCCCGAGAGCACCTGGCGGCGCAGCTCGAGCAGGGCCAGGACCTCCTCGGCGCCGGGGACGACGGTGAGCTCCTCGGCGGTGACGGGGTCGAGCCCGGCGACGTGCAGCACCTCCAGCAGGTAGCGCTGGAGGACCGTCCAGGACTCCTCGAACCCCTGCTGGGCGTCGACCTGCTGCACGTGCAGGTGGGGCGCGACCGGCGTCGGCTCCGACCCCACCGTCACCCCGAAGGCGTCCCCGAGGGAGTGCGCGGCGTCGGTGGAGAGCACGAGGGTACGGCTGCCGCGGGCCGCCGCGAGCGCGGCCGTCCCGGCGGCGACGGTGGACTTGCCCACGCCACCCTTGCCGGTGAACAGCACGACGCGCACGATCGACCTTCGTCCTGTCCCTGGGCTGCCGGCGCTCAGGCCAGCTGCTCGACGCGCTTCTTCAGACCCTTCAGCGCGGTGTCGATGAGGATCTTCTCGCCCTTGCGCTTCAGCATCCCGATCAGCGGGATCGACACGTCGAGGGCCAGGCGGTAGGTGACCTCGGTGCCGCCGGGCACCTCGCGCAGCACGTAGGCACCGTCGAGCGAGCGCAGCATCTTGCCCTCGACCAGGCTCCAGGAGACCTGCCGGTCGCCGTCCCAGGTGTAGGCCAGCGTGTACTCGTCCTTGACGGGCGAGACGTCGAGGACGAAGAAGACGCGCTCCGCCCGACCGGCGGCGGGGCCGGACGCGACCCGGTCG
Organism: uncultured Actinomycetota bacterium; assembly: GCA_963781475.1. GTDB lineage: Bacteria > Actinomycetota > Actinomycetes > Propionibacteriales > Nocardioidaceae > Nocardioides. The sequence goes on from CAWAGJ010000008.1 coordinate 589,804, forward strand.
ACGACCTCGGCCCGCTTCATCCCGGTGGCCCAGGCGGGGTAGGACTCGAAGTCGGCGATGACGTCCATCACCGCAGCAGGGGTGGCGTCGACGACGAGGGACGAGGTGGTCTGCTCGGCCATGGTCACACCCTTCCGCTGCTGCACGCGCACACGATCACGGTCGGGGGCGACCTGGTGCCGGACGATCGGCGAGACTACCGGACGGCCCGGGCCCTCGACCGGCTGGCGTCCGCCGGTCCGCCGCGCAGTAGCCTGCGGCTGGCGCGGGACCGGTGCCGGACCAGCGAGGAGGAGCAGTGCGGGAGTACTCCACGCCCCGGGCGACGCCGACACCGCGCACCGGGAGCCTCACCGACGACCTGCTCACCAACGCCGAGCAGGCGCCGTCCGCGGTCGCCCTGCTGCGACGCACCGGACGCGACCGGCCCCGGCGGCGGGTGGGAGCAGGTCTCCACCGTGGCCCTGCGCGACGAGGTCGCCGCCGTCGCCCGTGGCCTGCTCGCCCTCGGTGTCGAGGCCGGCGACCGGGTGCTGCTGGTCGCGCGCACCAGGTGGGAGTGGACGGTCGTCGACTACGCCCTGTGGTGGGTCGGGGCGGTCAGCGTGCCCCTCTACGACTCCGTCGCGGTCGACCAGCTGGCCCGGGTCCTCGCCGACGCCCCCGTCGTGGCCGCCGTGGTCGGCGACGCCGCCGTGGCCGCCCGGCTCCGGGACGCTGCTGCAGCGACGCCTCCACGGCACACCTGGGTGCTCGACGACGGCGGCCTGGAGACGCTGGTCGCCGCCGGGACCGGGCCGGACGCCCCGGCCGAGGAGGCCGTGACCGCACGTCGGGACGCGGTACGCCCCGACGACCTGGCGACGCTGCTGTTCACCTCCGGGACCACCGGCCGGCCGCGCGGCTGCGAGCTCACCCACGGCCACCTGATGGCCGGCGCGCAGGCCTGCCTCGACGGGCTGCCCGAGCTCTACCGCGCCACGGAGCCCACGGCCGACCCCGCCGCCGGGGACGCCGGGCACTCCCCCGCGGACGACACGGTGGACGACGGCCCGTCGACGCTGCTGTTCCTCCCCCTGGCCCACGTCCTGGCGCGCTCGGTGCAGGTGGCGTGCGTGCGGGCCCGGGTCCGGATCGCCCACGGCTCCGACCTGCGGCGCCTCACCGACGACCTCCAGCAGGTGCGGCCGACCTTCGTGCTCGCCGTGCCGCGGGTCCTGGAGCAGCTGTTCAACACCGTCTCGCTGCACGCCGCCGCCGACGGCCGCGGCCGGGTCTTCGAGCGGGCCACCGACACCGCCATCGCCTGGTCCCGTGCCCGCGACCGCGGCCGGGTGCCGACCCGGCTCCGCCTGCGGCACGCGGCGTACCAGCGGCTCCTGCGCACCCGCCTGCACGAGGCCCTCGGCGGACGGTGCCGGCACGCCGTGTGCGGCGGAGCGCCGCTGGGCGAGCGGCTCGGCCACTTCTACCGCGGCATCGGGATCAGCGTCCTGGAGGGCTACGGACTGACCGAGACCGCCGGCGCCGTGACGGTCAACCAGCCCGGCGCCACCCGGATCGGCACCGTCGGCCGGCCGCTGCCCGGCACGGGCGTCCGGATCTCCGACGAGGGCGAGCTGCTCGTCCGCGGCCCGCAGGTCTTCCGGGGCTACCACGACCTGCCCGGGCTCACCGCCGAGGTGCTGACCCCCGACGGCTGGCTGCACACCGGCGACGTCGGCGAGGTCGACGACGAGGGGTTCGTCCGGGTCACCGGGCGTCAACGTGAGATCTTCGTCACCGCGGGCGGCAAGAGCGTCGCCCCCGCCGTGCTCGAGGACAAGGTGCGCGCGCACGCCCTGGTCAGCCAGTGCCTCGTCGTCGGGGACGGCCGTCCGTACGTCGGGGCGCTCGTCACCCTCGACCCGGACGCGGTGGCGCTGTGGGCCGAGCGGCACGGCGCCCCCCGCGACCCGGTCCGGCTGACCACCCACCCGGCCCTGCTGGCCGAGGTGCAGGCCGGGGTGGACGAGGCGAACCTCGCCGTCTCGAAGGCCGAGTCGATCAAGCGCTTCCGGGTCCTGCCGCGGGACTGGACCGAGGAGGACGGCGAGCTCACCCCGAGCCTGAAGCTGCGCCGCTCGGTCGTGCTGCGCCGTCACCGCGACGCCATCGAGGGCCTCTACGACGCCTGAGGCGCTCGTGACGCAGGTCGGTGCGCGTCGGCGGTTGCAGCCCCTTTCGCCAATCGCCCACGAAGCGCGAGCGCGCGTGCCACGATTTCGTCACGCCGCGGGATCGTCCCGCGAGCCGCACGCAGCGCCTGGCCTCGCCCCCCGATCGGGTGGCGCACGCCACGCGACGGGAGGGAACCATGGCACGACGCAAGATCCTGCTGGTCGCGGCGGTCGTGGTCGCCACGCTCGGCGCGACCCTCGTCTTCCTCTACGCCCAGGGCGCGGAGAGCCGCGCCGTGGCGCAGTTCCAGACCGTGGAGGTGCTCAGCGCCGCCCAGCAGATCGAGCGGGGCGAGTCCGTGGCCGACGCACTCGCCGCCGGCAAGGTGGTCCTCGAGGACGTCACCGTCGAGGAGGTGCTCGAGGGCGCGGGCGCCGACGACGAGGTCTTCGCCGGCCAGGTGGCGCTGACCACCGTCTACCCCGGGGAGCAGCTGCTGCCGGTCAAGTTCGGGGCCGCCGACGAGGTCGAGTCGACCTCGACCCTGCCGGTGCCCGAGGGCAAGGTGGCGATCGCGGTCAGCCTGACCGACCAGGGCCGCGTCGGTGACTTCACCCGTCCCGGCTCGGAGGTCGCGATCTACCTCTCGGCCACCCCCGAGGACGGCTCGCCGGCCTACACCCGGATGCTGCTGCCGCGCGTGACCGTGATCGGCGCCGGGTCCACGACCCAGGTGCAGGCCGCCGCCGGCACCACCGGGAGCGCCGAGGAGGGCGCCGGTGTGGAGCCGCTGCCCAACACGCTGCTGACCCTGGCCGTCGACCAGACGGAGGCCGAGAAGGTCCTCTTCGCGCAGAACGCCGGCACCCTCTCCTTCGCCCTGCTGCCCGCCAAGGGCGACCTCGCGGACACCGGGGGGGTCGGTGCGACCAACCTCTTCGAGTGACCGCGCTCCTCACGATCACCCCGCAACCCTGTCCACCCCATCCGCCACCGACCCCAGGACCGTGACCTGATGCCCGTGCTGGTCGAACCCGACGCCACGTGCGTCAACGAGCTGCTCAAGATGCTGCCTGCAGCCACGCAGGCCGTCGACGCCGTCGAGCGGATGGACGCCTGGCTCGCACGCCATCCCGACGAGTACGTCGCCCTCCTCGGACCCGGGGTGCCGCTCGCCCTGGTGACCGAGGTGTGCCAGCGGCTGCGGGTCGCCGCCCCGACGGTCAGCATCGTGCTGGTCCGGGAGGTGATCGACGCCCCCCTGCTCAGCCAGGCGATGCGGGCCGGGATCCGCGACGTGGTGGAGACCCACGACGACGGGGCCGTGACCGAGGCCGTACGCCGTGCCTACGAGCTGCACACCGCCCTGCGCGGCCCGGGCGGCGCCACCCGGGCGGGCACCGTCACGACGGTGTTCTCCCCCAAGGGTGGTGTGGGCAAGACCACGGTGGCGGTCAACCTCGCCCTCGCCCTGTCCGACCGTGGTGCGCGTCGGGTGTGCCTGGTCGACCTCGACCTCGGTTTCGGCGACGTGGCGATCACCCTGCAGCTCTTCCCCACCCACACCATCGAGCAGGCCATCGGCGCGGAGTCGACCCTCGACGCCGCGCACCTCGACGGGCTGCTGACCCGGCACGCCGACTCCTTGATGGTGCTGGCCGCGCCGGCCCACCCCGACACCAAGGAGCGGATCACCCCGGCGCTGGTCTCCCGCGTCCTGCGCACGCTGCGCGAGAGCTTCGACCACGTCGTGGTCGACACCGCCCCGGCCTTCGACGACGCCACCCTCACCGCCCTGGAGGAGACCGACGAGTGCGTCCTGGTCGCGACCCTGGACGTGCCGACCCTGAAGAACGTCAAGGTCGCGCTCGAGACGATGGACCTGCTCGACGTCGCACCCGGCCACCGGCACCTGCTCCTGAACCGCGCCGACGACGCGGTGGGGATCGGGGTGGACAGGGTCGAGGCCATCCTCGGGATGCCCGCGGAGACGCGGATCGCGACCTCCCTGGACGTGGCAGCGGCGACCAACAGCGGCTCCCCCGTCGTCACCTCCCGCCCGGACCACCCGTCCAGCAACGCCCTGCGTGAGCTGAGCAGGACGATCGCCGGCGCAGGCGGCGGGATGCTCCCGCCGGACGCCGCCGACGCGGCAGTCGTCACCGAGGAATCCCCGACCGGTCACACCGGCGGCCGACGCTTCCGCCGGCGGAGGTGACGGGCATGAGCACCCTCGCCGACAGGCTCGCCGCCGCGCGCGGGACGGGCACCACCGACCCGGACCAGCAGCAGCGCCGCACCACCCCCGCAGCGACCGCAGGCACGGCGGCCGACCTCGCCACGCAGCCCGGCCGCACCTCCCTCGGCCCCCGCCTCCCCGCCTGCCGCGGCCAGCACGGGCGGCGGGCTCCAGCAGCGCCGTGCGCGGGCCGGTCAGGGCGACCCGGTCGAGGAGCTGAAGTCCCGGGTGCACGCCGAGCTGCTCCAGCAGCTCGGGCCGCACCTCTACGACGCCGACCTCGACCAGTCCGAGCTCGACACCCGCGTCCGCAGCGTCCTCGCGGACCTGCTGTCCACCCAGGAGCGCCCGGTCAGCGCCTCCGACCGGCAGCGGGTCACCCAGGACATCACCGACGACATCCTGGGCTACGGCCCGATCGAGCCGTACCTGCGCGACCCCGACGTCTCCGAGGTCATGGTCAACGGACCGGACTCGGTCTGGCTGGAGAAGTCCGGCCGCCTGATCGCGGCCGACGCGGCCTTCGACGACGAGGACCACCTGCGGCGCACCATCGACAAGATCGTGTCCCGGATCGGCCGCCGCGTCGACGAGTCCAGCCCGATGGTCGACGCGCGTCTGCCCGACGGCAGCCGCGTCAACGCCATCGTGCCGCCCCTGTCGATCGACGGTTCCGCGCTGACGATCCGCAAGTTCGCCGCGGACCCGTTGCGGGTGGACGACCTGATCCGCTTCGGCTCGCTCACCCCGCAGACCGCCGACTTCCTGGACGCCTGCGTGCGCGGCCGCCTCAACATCATCGTCTCGGGCAGCACCGGTGCCGGGAAGACGACCACGCTGAACGTGCTGTCCACCTTCATCCCCCACGACGAGCGGATCGTCACCATCGAGGACGCCGCCGAGCTCCAGCTCAAGCAGGACCACGTGGTCCGCCTCGAGTCGCGCCCGGCCAACATCGAGGGCAAGGGCGCGGTCACCATCCGCGACCTGGTCCGCAACAGCCTGCGGATGCGCCCCGACCGGATCATCGTCGGCGAGGTCCGCGACTCCTCGGCGCTGGACATGCTCCAGGCCATGAACACCGGGCACGACGGCTCGATCTGCAGCCTGCACTCCAACGGCCCCCGCGACACCCTGTCCCGGATGGAGACCATGGTGCTGATGGCCGGGATGGACCTCCCGATCCGCGCCATCCGCGAGCAGGTCGCCTCCGCGGTGGACCTCGTGGTGCACCAGACCCGGTTCAAGGACGGCACCCGCCGGATCACCCACCTGACCGAGGTGGAGCGGATGGAGGGCGACGTCATCACCCTCCAGGACATCTTCCTCTTCGACGGCAGCGCCGGCTTCGACGCGAACGGCCGGACGCTCGGCACGCTCCGCGCGACGGGTCTGCGTCCCACCTTCCTGGAGAAGATGGCGCACGCGAACGTGACCGTCGACCCGATGCTCTTCTACAGCGACCGGGTCTGACGTGCCGGCACCGACGCGCCTCCTCCCGACCGATCCTGCCGACCGCACTGACGACCGCGCTGCTGACGGCGTTGGCGGTCCTCCTCGCCGGCCCTGCCGCAGCCTCCGAGCTGACCGCACCCACCGAGGGTGTGGTCAGCTACGTCGAGCCGGGTCCCGGCACCCTCAAGGTCCTGGTCTCGCTGCCCGCGGGCACCAAGGCGGACCTGGCCGGGACCGTGGCGAGCGTGGACGGCGTCGCCGCGGACGCCTCGGCCTCGCCGGCCGACCAGGCTCGTCGTGGCGAGGGCGTACGCCGCACGAGCGTGCTCGCGATCGACGTCAGCGACTCGATGGCCGGCGAACGGTTCGCCGCGGCCCAGGAGGCCGCGCGCTCCTACCTGGACAGCATCCCGGACGACGTCTTCGTCGGCGTCGTCACCTTCGCCGGCGAGGTCGAGGTCGCGCTGGAGCCCAGCACCGACCGGGACGCCGCCCGAGACGTCGTGGACGGCCTGACGCTGTCGCGGGGCACCGCGCTGTACGAGGGCCTCAGCGCCGCCGTCGACCTGGCCGGCACCGACGGCCAGCGCTCCACCCTGGTGCTCTCCGACGGGACCGACACCAGCGGCGTCCCGCCGACGGAGGCGATCGCGGCGGTGGCGGACTCCGGTGTCCACCTCGACGTGGTGTCCCTGGAGCGTGGATCCGGGGGCGCGCTGGTCATGGAGGACATCGCGGAGGCGGGACGTGGGTCGGTCGTCGAGGCCGACAGCGCCGCCCTGACCGCGACGTTCGACGAGCAGGCTGCCCTCCTGGAGCGGCAGGTGCTGGTCGAGCTGGCCGTCCCGGCGGAGGTCACCGCGGAGCGGGCCACCGTGACGGTGACCCTGCCCTCCGCCACCGGCGACGTCGTCGCCTCGTCCTTCGCTCCGGTCCGCAAGGCCGTGGAAGCACCGGAGCCCACGGCCGCACCGGTCGTGGAGCGCACCCTGCTCCCGCAGGTGCCCGTCACCGTGCTGATGCCGGCGGTCGTGCTGGTGGGCGTCGGCCTGCTCGGTCTCGCCTGGGCCCTCGTCCCGGCAGCGCCCGCGGCCCCGACCGCCGGGGACCGCCTGGAGCGCTGGGTCGCGACCACCGGCCGAGGTGACGGACCCGAGGTCGCACCGAGACCGGAGCGGGAAGCGGTCCGGGCCCAGGCCGGGGCGGCGGCCGCCCGGCTGCTGAGCAGCACCGGCTCCCTGGAGGGCAGGATCGCCCACCGGCTCGAGCGTGCCGGCAGCGCGCTCAAGCCGCAGGAGTGGCTCCTGGTGCACGCGGGGATCGTGCTGGTCTCCGCCGTCGTCGGGATGGTCCTGGGTGGTCCGCTGCTGCTCGTCGGGGGCCTGCTGGCGGGTCTGGTGCTGCCCTGGATGGTCCTCGGGTTCCGGGCCGGCCGCCGCCGCAAGGCGTTCGACCGCGCCCTGCCCGAGACGCTTGCAGCTGATCTCCGGCTCGCTGTCGGCCGGGCTCTCCCTGGCCCAGTCCATCGACACCGTCGTGCGCGACGGCACCGAGGTCATCGCCACCGAGTTCAAGCGGGTGCTGGTCGAGGTCCGCCTCGGCGTGCCGCTGGAGGACGCGCTCGACGGCGTCGCGTCCCGCTACGAGTCCAAGGACTTCGAGTGGGTGGTGATGGCGATCCGGATCCAGCGCCAGGTCGGCGGCAACCTGGGCGAGCTGCTCGACACGGTGGCGGGGACGATGCGGGAGCGGGAGTACATCCGCCGCCAGGTCTCGGCCCTCGCGGCCGAGGGCAAGCTGTCGGCGGTGGTGCTGGCCGCACTCCCACCGGTGTTCATGGCCTACCTGTTCTTCAGCCAGCGTGACTACGTCATGGTGCTGTTCACCGACCCGCGCGGGATCATGATCCTCGTCGGCTCGGTCCTGTGGTTGTCGATCGGCGTCTTCTGGATGAGCAAGCTCGTGAAGGTGGAGGTCTGAGGTGCTGTTCCTGCTGATCGGGTTCCTGCTCGTCGTCAGCGCCGTGGCCCTGGTCGCGGTCGCGGTCGGCGGCCCCCGCCCCCTCCTCGGTGTCGACCGCTCCGTGGCGTTCCTCGAGGCGCTCGGCGCCGCGCCGGAGCAGATGAGGGGTGACCTCGACCCGCCCTTCGCGGAGCGGGTGCTCGCACCGCTGCGGCTGCGGGCCCTCGCTGCCGGCAGGCGCGTGTCCGGTGCCGACTCGGCCACCCGGATCCGGCACAAGCTCGACCTGGCGGGGAACCCGCGCGAGTGGTCGGTGGACGCCGTCGTCTCGGGGAAGGTGATGGGGGCGGTCGTGCTCACCGTGATCGCCCTGGTGGTGGCGCTGGTCCTGGGCACCTCCCTGCCGGTCCTGCTGCTGGCCGTGGCCGGCGGAGCGGGCGCGGGGTTCTACGTGCCGGAGCTCTTCCTCTACCAGCGTGCCTACGACCGGGCCGCGCGGATGGAGCGCGAGCTTCCCGACGCCGTCGACCTCCTGCGGATCAGCGTGGAGTCCGGGCTCGGGTTCGACGCCGCGGTCCAGCAGGTGGCCCGCAACCTCGAAGGCCCGCTCTCGGAGGAGTTCGCGCGGGTGCTGAAGGAGATGCAGCTGGGTCAGGGCCGGGCCACCGCCCTGCGTGGGCTGGGCGACCGGACGAACGTCGAGGACATCAAGGCCTTCGTCTCGGCCATGGTCCAGGCCGACTCCTTCGGCATCCCGGTCGCCCAGGTGCTCGAGGTGCAGTCCGGTGAGATGCGGGTCAAGCGGCGCCAGCGGGCGGAGGAGAAGGCCCAGCAGGTGCCGGTGAAGATCACGGTCCCCCTGATCTTCTTCGTGCTGCCCACGCTGTTCGTGGCCGTGATGGGACCAGCCGTGCTGGGCATGATGGACAATCTGGGCTGAGAGGGGGCCACCATGCGCTCGCGTCAGCTGTTCTGGGTCACCGCCGCCACCCGCGTGGTGGTGCTGGTCGGCGTCCTCGTGCCCGTGCTGTGGCGCCGCGACACCGACGCGGTGATCGCCGTCGCCGCGCTGGCCGCGGTCTGGGCCGTGGCCCAGGTCGGCACCGGACGGCCCACCGTGGCCACGCTGCCCGCGGTGGCCGGCGAGGCCGTCGCCACCGGCATCGTCGCGGCCGTGGGGCTGCAGACCCAGCCGGCGGTCCTCGGCGCGCTGCTGGTCGCGCCGTTCGTCGGCGGGCTCTACCGTGGCGTGGTCGGGGTCGGCGTCGCACTCGTGGCCGAGGTCGGCGCGCTGACCGCCGCGGCACTGCTGCTGTTCGGACGACCCGCACCGGAGGAGCAGGTCTTCGCCACGGTCTGGCTGCTCGGCGGCCTCGGCCTCGGGTTCCTGGCCACCTTCGTCCGTTCCGCGGTGCTGCAGATCCCCACCGAGCTCGCGCCCTACCTCTACGCGCAGGACCTGCTCCGCGAGCTGATCGACCTCTCGGGGGGCCTGCGCTCCGGCCTGGACGTGCCCGCGCTCGGCGGCTCCATCCTGGCTGCGGTGCGGGACCGGGTGCCGACGGTGGCCCTCGCGCTCTACGCACCCCGGGGCGACCAGCTCAGCCCGCTGGTCGCCGAGGCCGCCGACCGGGACCGTGACCTGCCGGCCTGCGACGACGCGGCCCGCACCGCCTGGTCCCGGGGCGACGTGGTCCTCGACGGCCGGGCGTTCGCCTGGCCACTGGGCGAGTCGGCCGTGGTCGCCGGGCTCCTGCCTTGGGGCGCCGACGTCGACGCACTCGGGATCGAGCGATCGGTGGCCCGTCTGGAGCAGGAGCTGCGCCCGGCAGCGGTGCACCTCGACACCGCCCTGCTGTTCGCCGCCTTCCGCGACAGCGCGACCGCCGACGAGCGGCAGCGCCTGGCCCGCGAGATGCACGACGGCGTGGCCCAGGACATCGCCTCCCTCGGCTACCTGGTCGACGCGCTCGCCGCCGGCCCGACGTCCAAGCCCCAGGCCGAGCAGCTGCGGATCCTGCGCGAACGGGTCACCGCGGTCGTGACCGAGGTGCGCCAGGCCGTGCTCACCCTGCGCAGCAGCGTCGGCCGCTCCCCCAGCCTCGGCGCCGCCCTGGCCACGGTCGCCCGGCACCTGGCCGAGGCGTCGGGCGTCGCGGTGCAGGTGACCTCCGACGAGCACCCGACCCGGCTCCAGCCCGAGGTGGAGGCCGAGCTCTTCCGGATCGCCCAGGAGGCCATGAACAACGCGGTCAAGCACGCCCACGCCCGCAGCGTCGAGGTGCTGTGCCAGGTGCACGCCCCCGACGCCCGGATCGTGGTCACCGACGACGGCGTCGGCATGCAGCAGCCCCGCCCGGACTCCCACGGCCTCGCGATCATGCGGGAGCGGGCGGCGCTGCTCGGTGCCGAGCTCTCCATCGAGGAGGGCGAGGACGGCGGGGTGCGGGTCGCGGTCGGTGTCGGCCGTCCCGCCGACGCCTGGCCCCTGCCCGGTGCGGACCGGCGCTCCGTGGCGGTCGAGGCGTGAGCGCGTCGACCACGGTCCTGGTCGTCGACGACCACGCCCTGGTGCGTGAGGGCCTCTCGACGGTGCTCGACCTGCAGGCCGACCTGACCGTCGTCGGCACGGCGGCGACGGTGGCCGAGGCCCTGGCCACGCACGACCAGCACCGGCCGGACGTCGTCGTCACCGACCTCCAGCTCCCTGACGGCACCGGGCTCGACGTCGTGCGCACCCTGCGGGCCCGGCGCGCCGAGGTGGGGCTCGTGGTCGTCACGATGCACGCCGGTGACGAGCAGATCCTCGCCGCGATGCAGGCCGGTGCCTCGGGGTTCGTGGGCAAGGACGCCCCGTCCTCCGAGGTCGTCGCCGCCGCCCGTCGCTCGGTGGTCGCGCCCGGCTCCTTCGTGTGCGCGGGCCTGGTGCAGGCGGTCGTGCGGCAGCGCGACTCGCGCGGACGTGCGCTCTCCGAGCGGGAGCACGCGGTGCTGCTGCTCCTCGCCGAGGGTCTGGGCTCGGCCGCGATCGGGGACCGGCTCTTCCTGGCCGAGTCGACGGCCAAGTCCGACATCGCCCGGATCTACACCAAGCTCGGCGCCGCCAACCGGGCGCAGGCCCTGGTCACCGCCATGCGCTCCGGTCTGCTGTCCTCGGTCGGTCCCCCGCGCTGACCCGCCGACCGGGTCGACCCGGCGGTGCTGCTGCTCCTGGCCGAGTCGACGGCCACGTACGACACCGCCCGGATCTGCACCAGGCTCGGCGCCGCCAACCGGGCGCAGGCCCTGGTCACCGCCATGCGCCCGGGCCTGCTGTCCTCGGTCGGCTCCCGCACTGACCCGCCGACCGGGGCCGACCCGGCGGCCCTACCGGCGGCCCCTGGCCACGGTCAGGGCGGCCTTGTCCGAGGAGGCGCCGACCTGGACCGTCCCGTCGTACGCCGCCCGGATCGTGTGGCGGCCGGCCTTGAGCCGGGGCAGCCTCACGGTGGCCGACCCGTCCTCCAGGCGCGCGCTGCCGAGGAGGCGCCCTCCGTCGTGCAGGCTCACCGTCCCCCCGGGGTCGGCGACACCGGTGGCCGACACGCTCACGGTCGCGGAGACCCGCTTCCGCGCGGTCGTACGGGTGGCGCTCAACGACAGCGAGGTCGTCGAGGGGAGCCGGTCCACCGTGACCGGCAGGCTGCCCGCGCTGCCGGCGCGGTAGCCCGGGGCGACCGTGGTGACGACGACCTGGATGCTCCGTCCGGCGTCCGCCGCGGCCAACCGGTAGGAGGGGGACGACGAGGACGAGCCCACGGCGACGCCGTCGCGGAACCACTGGTAGGTGAACCGCGGGTCGCTCACGTCCCAGCTCCCCGGGTCAGCCCTGAGGTACTCGCCCGCGGTGGGCGTGCCGCTGATGCTCGGGCGGACCAGGTTCTGCGCGAGCGGCTGCTGCGCCACGGTGACGGCGACCGACGACGTCGTGCCGTCGCGGCGCCCCGCCAGGGTGGAGGTGACGACGGCGTGGACGGAGCGGGCGCCGTCCTCGGCGACGAGACGGTAGGTCCGCGACCGCGCCCCCGGGATCTCGACACCGTCACGGAACCACTGGTAGGCGTTGCTGTAGGACCCCGACGGGGTCCAGCTGACCGGGCCGACCGTGAGCGTGTCACCCACGGTGGCGGGGTCCGGGGCCAGCGTCGGCGCAGGAGCGCTCGGCGCGTCCCCGGGCTCGGGGACCACCGGGTCGCTGGCGGCGGTCGCGGGCGGGAGGCCCGGGGAGGTGGCCGTCTCCACCACGTGGAGCGACCGTCCCACGTCGGTCGCCGTCAGCCGGCGCGTGGATGCGGTGGCCCCGCTGATCGCGACGCCGTCGCGGTACCACTGGTAGCGGAGCGTGGGGCTGCCGGGCCACTGGCCGGGGACGACGGTGAGGGTCTCGTCGAACGTCGCCGTCCCGGTGATCCGAGGCGCCGCGGTGGCGACGGGCGCGTCCCCGGTCACCCCGACGATCGCGTTGCTGGTGGAGACCGCCGGCTGGTACCCGTCCAGCTGGCCGGTGGCCCGGACGGTGACGTGCTTGTCCAGGTCGCTGCCGGTCAGGACGTAGGACTCCCCCGTCGCCCCGGCGATCGCGGATCCGGCGCCGCCCGCGGTGCTGGAGCGGTACCACTGGTAGGTCGTGGTCGTCACGGCCGGGTCGAAGGTCGGCGCGGAGAGGCGCAGGTCGGTGCCGACCTTGCCGCTGCCCGAGACGGTCACCGGGGTCACCTCCCGAGGCGGGTCGACCACCACGACGTCGCGCCAGGGCGAGGCGCCCAGCGGCTTGGTGGTCGCGTCGAGCGCGACGACCCGCCACTGTGCGGTGCCGGCGGCCAGCGCCTTCACCGGCGCCCAGGCGGTCGCCCGGGTGGTCACGGTCTCGGCCAGGTCGGTGCTGCCCGGCCGTCGACGCTCGAAGCGGTAGCTGGTGGCCCGGTCGTCGGGCTCCCAGGTGAAGAGCGCGCCGGTCGGCGGTGCGACCTGGCCCGCGGCCGGCGGCGACAGCGCGGACGGCGTGAACCCCTCGAACCGGAAGGTGCTGCAGCCCGCTCCACTCCCCCGGCCCTGCCTGCGGCGTCGACCCGGCGCACGCGCCAGGTGTACGGCGGCGTCCGAGGCCGGAAGCGGGTCGGAGGGCGCCCAGGAGGAGTGCACCGTGCGGTCGGAGGCGACCAGCGTCGGCCCGGCGTAGACCTCGACGTCGTAGGACTTGGCGAAGGCCACGCGGCTCCCAGGCCAGCGTCATGTCCTGTCCGAGGGAGGCGCCGTCGCGCGGCGTGGACGGCATCGGGACCGGGAGAGCGCTTCACGAAGGACTGCCACGCGCTCCAGGCCGTCTGCTGCGGTCGGTCGTCCTGCCCCTCGACCAGGGCCGCCACCCGCCAGTAGACGACGCCCTCGGGGTAGGTGGTGGCGAACGAGGTGAAGGTGGGCTGCTCCACGACCTGGGTCTCGATCACGCCGGCTTCGCTCGCCAGCACCGAGGTCTGCACCATGTATGCCGGCGCATCGTGCTCCGCGGGCGTCGAGAGGTCCGACGGTGCGACAGCGACGTCGGGGTCGTTTAACTGATCCAGGAGGGAAGTCCAGCTAAGGGTGACGTCGTCGGCGACCGTCAGCGCCCCGAGTTCGGGCCAGTGGCAGTCGCGGGCCGAGCGACTCGATGGCGAACGCGTGCCGGGGCCGCGCGCTCGTCGTCGAAGCACACCTGGCCGTCACAGGGCAGCACCCGCCAGTAGTAGGCGGAGCCAGCCTGGCTGTCGTGGAATGAGGCGGTCGGCGTCCAGATCGGCGCCGTGACGTCGACCGACTCCAGAGTCCTGGTAGGGGTTCGTGCCGGCGGCATCGTTGGTGAACAGGACCCGGTAGGAGGTGGCGCCGGGCACGGGGTCCCAGGTGAGGACCGGTGTCTGGGGCAGCCGGTCGCACTGGTCCGGGACACGTCGCGTGCAGAGTCCGGCGGCGTCGCCCGGGGCCAGGGCGCGGCCCGCTCGAACGAGGCGGCCTGGCCGGTGACGGCGGCGAGCCGGTCCAGCGTCGCTCGGTCCGGCCGGCGGGCTGTAGCTGAACCCGGTTCGCTCCCGGCCGCAGCACCGTCGGGACGGCATCCCAGTCGACCCGTTGGCCGCGGTCGTCGAAGGCCATGGACGCGCCAGGAGTAGTTGCCGGCGCTGGACGGGGACGCAGGCGCCCTCCGATCCGGGGCTCTGGTGCAGCGGTTGGAGTGTCGTGAACGAGGTCCGCTCGGTCTTGCAGAGCTGCCGCCCGTCGGCATCGTAGAGGTGGACCCGGTAGCTGCTGGCGTGCTCGACCGGGTCCCACTCGTAGAAAAGGGGGTTCCGCTGTCGATACTCCCGAGTCGGGTGGACCGACGCCAGGCTGGTCCGGCCAGGCCCGGGTGAACCGCCAGGGGGTGTCGGGCCAGGGCGCCGGCCCGGCCGCTGGCGTTGACCGGGCGCACCTGCCAGTAGAAGTCGTCGTTGGGGAGTCCCGCCGGTGGGGAGTATCGGGTGCCGGTGACACCGAGCCGCTGGTGGTCGACGGACAGGAAGTTGCGGTCGGTGTCGATGCGCACGTCGTAGGTCGCCGCACCGAGCCGGGGCTCCCAGTCGAGGACTACGTCGGTGAGGAAGACGTCCGCGGGGACGTCCTTGTCGGACACGTCCCGCCGGAGCGGTGCGCTCGACCGCGGTCATCGAGCCGACCTCGTAACGGCCCGGACGGTCGACCACGCGGTGTCGTACCCGTGCTGAGCCAGGTCGGCCCGGACCCGCCAGTGGTAGGTGCCCACCTCGGGGTACCCGACGAGGTAGGCCGCCGTCGTCTTCTGGGTCCGCTGGGCGATCAGGGCGGGGTCGGTGAAGGCCTCGTCCAGGCTGATCTGCACGGTGTAGGACGTCGCCCCCGGGACCGGCTGCCACGAGAACCGCGGTGTCCGGGGCGGCGTGAAGACCGTGCCTGCCTGCGGTTGCACCGGCACGGGCGCCGTCCGCTGCCGCGGGCGTCATCGAGCTGGTCGTCCAGTCGCTCCGGTCGGCGCCGACCCTGCGCCCGGACCCTCCACCACACCTCGTCGGCTGGCAGCTCGACCTGCGGCACGTAGGTCGGACTTACCGTCGTCGCGCTGACGAGCGTCGTGGCGAAGTCGGCGGTCCGCGACACCTGCACGTCGTAGTCGGTCGCCCCGGTCGACGCGGTCCCAGGAGAGCACGGGGATGGCCGCGTCGCTGGCGGTGAGGCCGGTGGGCGGCTCGGCCGCGACGGCGGACCCGGTGGCGGACCGCTGCCGAGCGACCGACAGACCACTGACGACGACCAGGCCGGCGAGGAACGCGCCGAGGAGGCGGGGAGCGCGTCCGGGGGGACGAGGGTGCAGGCGCATGCGGCTTCTCCCGGGTCGCGGAGACCCGTTGCTCGAGGCGTTCGCGGGGGCGGGCGCCGTGGGGGGAGGTCACGCTCGGTGACCGATGGGCGCGATCCTCCCGCACCCAGGACCTTCGGGTGGCCGAACCGCAACAAATCTCGGATTCGGTACGCCGCTGTGGGGGCAGCGACCCGACTAGTCACAAAGAACTAGACGGACCATGCCCGAACGGCCCTCAGGTCGACGTGGGAGGGGGCCGAGAACTCTTGTGCAACGCCACCCACCGAAGTCGCCAGACACCTCGTAGAAGGAAGCCCCCCATGATCCAGTTCCTGATGATCCTGATCGACGACCACCGCCGCAAGATGGACGAGCGCGGCGCCTCCGCCGTGGAGTACGGCCTGCTCGTCGCCGGCATCGCCGCCGTCATCGTCGCCGCCGTGTTCCTCCTCGGCCCGACCGTCGAGGGTGCGTTCACCGACACCAACGACGCCATCAACAACCCCTGACCGGTTCTTCTCCCGCCACACCGCACGGCCCCCGCTCCCCCCCGGAGCGGGGGCCGTCGGCGTTCCCGGGCGCTCAGCCCGCGAGCGTCGTCAGCCGGTCACGCCAGGCGGCGGTGAGGTCCGCCTCGTCCCACCCGAAGCCGGCCCGCAGCGCCCGCGACACCGGCGTACCGTCGTCGACGGCCTCGTAGAGCTCGACCAGGGCCCGTTCCCCGCCGCGGTCGACCAGCACCAGGCAGGCCAGCCAGGCCGCCTCGTAGGTCGCCCCGAGGTGCGTGGCCCCGGTGGCGAACCCGGCCCGACCCGGCAGCCTCCGGGGCGGGCCGTCCTCGCGGACCTGCTCGACCGCCTGGGCCGCGGTGGTCGACAGGGGCAGCCCCACGTCGCGCAGGGCGACGTAGTCGGCGAAGCCCTCCAGCAGCCAGAGCGGCACCTCACCGCTGCTCGGCGCGCGGGTGGCCACGTGCACGGCCTCGTGGCTCATCACGACCTGCGCACCCTGCTCCTGCAACCGCCCGTAGACGTCGGGGTTGACGAACACGTGCAGGGGCGAGCCCGTGGGCGCCCCGTCGACGGCGGCGGTGACCGCGGCGATCGCGCCGTACGTCCCGGGCTCGACGCCCAGCGCCGCGTCCAGGCCGCTCTCGCCGGCCGGGACCTCCACCACGAGACGGCCCCCCCAGCCGGCCAGCACCCGCTCCACGACCTCGACGGCGCGCCCGGCGCGGGCGTCGTACGCCTCGACGTCCGCCTCGACGTCGACCTCGGCTTCCGGGTCGACGGCCCGGACGACCAGCGTCCTGGCCGACGTGGCGACCGCGACCGGGCCCGCGAGCCAGAGCGGGCTGCGACCGGTGCCGGGCTCGCCGCCCACCGGGGCGAGGGCCACCACCCGGGTCCCGGCGTCGGTGGTCAGGAGGTCGACCGAGGTCGTGGTGGACGCGACGTCGCGGTCGTAGCCGGCGAACCGCCAGGACACCTCGACCTCCGCGCGCCACCGGCCGTCGGCGTCGACCGCCGAGGTCTCGGCGACGTAGCGCAGGTCGACGTCGACCAGGTCGAGCGCACGGGCGTTGGCGACGACCGCGTCCAGCCGCTCCTGGGCGGCCGGGTCGGCTCCGAGACCGGCCACCGGGCCGGCGTCGCGGCGCTGCACGGCGCGCTCGACGCGCTCCACCACGAGCGCGGCCGCCGTGCCGTCGGCGGTCCCGGGGGCCGCGCCCGAGGTCGGGTCGGCGGAGCCGGCGACGTACCGGTCGGGGGTCAGCGCGGCCCAGGCCGCGCCCCCGACCACCAGCACCAGGAACAGCGCGAGGCCGGCCCTCCACCCTCGTGGACGACCGGCCCCGGGCCGAGGCGTGGCCGGCTCAGCCAGGGCGGACCGCACCGGAGTACGGCATGGAGAACACCGGCGCGACCGAGACCGGGCTGCTGGGGTTCGAGGCGTGCACGATCTGGCCGTTGCCGATGTACATCCCCACGTGGCTCACCGGGCTGTAGTAGAAGACCAGGTCACCGGGCTGGAGGTCCGAGGACGCCACCGACGGGCCGGAGCTCATCTGGGCGCTGGAGGAGTGCGGCAGGCCGACGCCCGCGGCGCCCCAGGCCATCATCGTCAGGCCGGAGCAGTCGAACGCGTCGGGGCCCGCGGCGCCGTAGACGTAGGCGTCGCCGACCTGGGCCATCGCGTAGCTGACCGCGGCACCGGCCCGGCCGGACGCAGGCACGCTCGCGGTCGGCTCCTCGGCCTCCTCGGGCGAGGAGGAGCGGGAGACGGTCGCCTGGGAGCGGGCGGCATCGGCGGCCTGCTGGGCGGCGAGGCGCTCGCGCTCCTCGGCCTCGAGGTCGGCCAGCAACGACTCGGCCTCCTCGACCTTGCCGTCGATCGCGTCCTTCTCGGCCTGCAGCCGCTGCTCGACGGCCGCGACCTCGGTGGCGCGGTCCTCGGTCGCCCCGGTGCGCAGGCCCAGGGCCTTGAGCTCGGTGGCGTAGTCGGTGAACATGCCCTGCTGGAGCTGGTTGAACGCCGACATCGTCCCCATCTGCGAGACGAACGCCTGCGGGTCGTCGCTGACGACGACCTGGCCCATGGCGGAGAGGCTGTCGCCCTGCAGCTGCTGCAGGACGGTGTCGCGGACCTGCTCGCGCACCGCCTCCAGGCGACGGTCCTGGCGCTGCTGGTCCGACTCGAGGGAGTCCAGGTCGTCGGTGAGCGCGTCGAGCTCCAGACGGGCGTCGTTGTAGCGCTCGGAGGCGATCTCGGCCTCGTGGTAGAGCGTGTCGACGCGGGACTTCACCTCCTCGAGCGTCGGCTCGGCGGCAGCCGGCGAGGAGGACACCAGGCCGAGGCCGGTGACGAGGGTGAGTCCGGTGAGGACACTGGCGAAGCGCTTGCGACCGTGCTGCACGAGCGGGCGGTCTCCCTTGCAGTCGTGACGTCTACCAGGTGAGCTGACGGATTCGGGCACGACATGGCCCTACCCCCGCCCGACCGCAGTCGTGCTGGGGGATTCACCCCAGGTGATTGGTTCCCCGGCTCGCTCCCCGACGGATCGGTTCGCGACTCGACGCGGTGCCCGCCGCAGACCCTGGTGGTCGACGTCCTCGGGCACCTGAGCGGCCACCCTAACCTCGGGCCCGCGACCCACCAAACGCGCGTCCACGGCGGGGACGATGGTCCCGAACGGGCCGTCGGGTCAGGCCGACTCGACCTCGGGACCGTCGACGGGCTGCACCAGCCGCAGCGGGGGGACCAGCCCCCCGGCGGCCAGCAGGTCCAGGGCCCGGCGCTCCTCGTCGTCGAAGGTCAGCTCGGGCGGCGGCCCGAGGAGCACCGTCACCACGCAGTCGTGGCAGGCCAGTCCACGGACCACGCAGGAGTCGCAGTCGATTCTCGTCGTCATGGGGAGAACGTCGCACCCGCCGCCGACAGCCCTCCCGCCACGAGCCCGCCAGCACCCCCCCGGGCCCGGTGCCGCAGACCGCCCCGCGCGTCGTCCGCACCCCTGTCGGCGCGCCGTCCTAGCGTCGTGGCCGTGACCACCGCTCCCCCTGCCTCGTCCCCGCGCTGGGAGGTCCAGCGCAGCCTCGACGAGCTCGGCACCCCTCTGCGCGAGGTGACCTTCTGCGTGGTCGACCTCGAGACCACCGGGGCCTCGGTGCGCGACGGCTGCGCGATCACCGAGATCGGCGCGGTGAAGGTCCGCGGTGGCGAGGTGCTGGGCGAGTTCCAGACCCTGGTCGACCCGGAGGGCCCGATCCCGGCGTTCATCGCCGTGCTCACCGGCATCACCAACCCCATGGTCGTCGGTGCGCCGCGCATCGGCGCGGCGCTGCCGGCCTTCCTGGAGTTCGCCGCGGGCAGCGTCCTGGTGGCGCACAACGCGCCCTTCGACGTCGGCTTCCTGCGCCACTTCGCCGCCGCCGGTGGCCGGGACTGGCCGGACTTCGAGGTCGTCGACACCGCCCGGCTCGCCCGACGCGTGGTGACCCGCGACGACGCGCCGGACTGCAAGCTGTCCTCGCTGGCGCGGGCGTTCGGCTCCCCCACCACGCCCGACCACCGCGCCCTCTCCGACGCCCGCGCCACGGTCCACGTGCTGCACGCCCTGATGGAGCGCCTCGGCGGGGTCGGGGTGCACACCCTGGAGGAGCTCCAGACCTACACCTCCCGGGTGAGCGCGGCGACCCGCCGCAAGCGGCACCTGGCCGACGGGCTCCCGCACGCACCCGGCGTCTACCTGTTCGAGGACGAGCGCGGCCGCGTCCTCTACGTCGGCACCTCCCGCGACCTGCGCCGGCGCGTGCGGACCTACTTCACCGCCTCGGAGCGACGCAGCCGGATGGGCGAGATGGTCGCCCTGGCGGCGCGGGTCCGCGGCATCGAGTGCGCCACCCCGCTCGAGGCCGAGGTGCGAGAGCTGCGCCTCATCGCCCACCACAAGCCGGGGTACAACCGGCGTTCGAAGTTCCCCGAGAAGACCACCTTCGTCAAGCTCACCCGGGAGCCCTGGCCCCGCCTCTCCCTGGTCAGGACGGTCGCCGACGACGACGCCGACTACCTCGGCCCGTTCGCCTCGCGCCGTGCGGCCGAGCAGTGCCTCGACGCGCTCCACCAGACCTTCCCGGTCCGTCAGTGCAGCGGGCGGATGCCGGCGCGGCCGGCCCGGACCCCGTGCATCCTCGCCGAGCTGGGCCGGTGCCTCTCGCCCTGCGACGGCTCCGTGGACCAGCTCACCTACGGGGCCGTGGTCCGGCGGCTCCGCGACACGCTGCTGCGCCGGCCCGACGACGTGGTCGAGACCATCCACCACACGATGGCCGCACTGGCCGCCGACGAACGCTACGAGGAGGCCGCCGCCCACCGCGACCGGCTGGCCTCGTTCGTCCGGGCCGCGTCCCGGACCCAGCGGCTGGGCTCCCTGGCCGGGTGCGCCGAGGTGGTGGCCGCGCGCCGCGAGGACGACGGCGGCTGGGCCGTGCACGTCGTCCGGCACGGCCGCCTCGCCGCCGCCGGGGTGATCCCCGCCGGAGCCGACGCGCACGCCTGGGTGGCGACCCTGCGGGCCGGTGCGGAGACCGTCGGCGCCCGCCCGGGTCCGGTGCCCGCGGCGAGCGCGGCGGAGTCCGAGCGGGTGCTGCGCTGGCTCGAGCAGCCCGGCGTACGCCTCGTCGAGGTCGAGGGCGAGTGGACCTGCCCGGTGCGGGGCGCCACCCCGCACCTCGCCCGCCTGGCCCCGGGGCCGCAGGACCCGGCCACGGCAGGCCTGCCGTCGCCCGCCGGCGTCTCCTAGGGTGAGGCCATGATCACCGCCATCGTGTTCGTGAAGGCCGACGTCGCCCGGATCCCCGAGGTCGCCGAGGCCATCGCCGAGATCGACGGGGTGTCGGAGGTCTACTCCGTGACCGGCACCATCGACCTGATCGCGCTGGTGCGGGTGCGTCGGCACGAGGACGTCGCCCAGGTGGTCGCCGACCGCCTGAACAAGGTGCCGGGGGTCAGCGAGACCGAGACCCACATCGCGTTCCGGGCCTACTCCCGCCACGACCTCGAGGCGACCTTCTCCCTGGGCCTGGACTAGCGCCACCGACCAGCCGGCGGGCCCGGACCGTCCCTCAGGCGCCGGCGGCGGCGACCCAGGCCGCCAGCGTGCGCGCCGCGGCGCCGGAGTCCAGGGCCTGCACGGCCCTCTCCATCCCCGCCGCGAGGGCATCGGTGAGCCGGGCCGACGGCTCGTCGTAGACCGCCAGCGCCGCGCCGGCGTTGAGCACCACCGCGTCGCGCACCGGACCCGTCTCCCCCTCGAGCAGGCGGCGGGCCACCCCGGCGTTGTACGCCGCGTCGTGCCCGCGCAGGTCCTCGGCCGTGGCCGGCGGGAGCCCGAGCGCGGCCGGGTCGACCGTCGTCTGCTCGACCTCTCCCCCGTGCACCACCCACACCGTCGAGGTGGTCGCGGTGGTCAGCTCGTCCAGGCCGTCGTCGCCGCGGAAGACCCAGGCGTCGGCGCCGCGGCGGGCCAGCACGCCGGCCATCACCGGCGCGGCGCGCAGGTCCGCGCAGCCCACCGCCATGGCGTGCGGCCGGACCGGGTTGGCCAGCGGGCCGAGCATGTTGAAGGTGGTCCCGATGCCGAGCTCGCGCCGCGGGCCGGCGGCGTGCCGCATCGCGGGGTTGAAGGCGGCGGCGAAGCAGAAGGTGATGCCGGCCTCGGTCGCGACCTCGGCCACCCGCGGGGCCGGCAGGTCCAGACGGATCCCCAGCGCCTCCAGGACGTCGGCCGACCCGCTCTGCGAGGACGCCGACCGACCGCCGTGCTTGACCACGCGAGCGCCGGCGCCGGCGGCGACGATGGCCGACATGGTGGAGATGTTGACCGACATCGAGCGGTCCCCGCCGGTGCCGACGACGTCGAGCAGCCGGCCCGGCACCTCCAGGGGCGTCCGCGCCTCCCACATCGCCTCGACCAGGCCGGCGACCTCCTCGATCGTCTCGCCCTTGGCGCGCAGGGCGACCGCGAAGCCGGCGACCTGGGCCGCCGTGGCTGCTCCGGCGAGGATCTCGCCCATCGCCCACGTCGTCTGCTCGGCCGTGAGGTCCTGCCCGGCGACGAGGGCGCCGAGGACGTCGGGCCAGGTGGTGGTGCGCACGCCCGGCTCAGGCCGGGACGCGCGTGCGCAGCAGCGTGACGACGGTCTGCGCCAGCTCGATCGGGTCCAGCGGGTGCGCCACCGCACCGTCGGCGCGGGACCAGGTCGCGAGCCAGGCGTCCTGCGGACGACCGGTCAGCACGAGCACCGGCGGACAGCGGTAGATCTCGTCCTTGAGCTGCTTGGCGATGCCCATCCCGCCCGCGGGGACGGCCTCGCCGTCGAGCACGGCCAGCGCGATCCCGCCCGCGTCCATGACCTTGATCACGACCGGCTCGGTGGCCACCTCGACGTACTCGACCTCGGGCAGGTCCGGGTGCGGACGGCGGCCGAGGGCGAGGATCACCTGCTGCCGCGTGTGGACGTCGTCGCTGTAGACGAGCACCTTCAGGGGGGCCGGGGAGGTCGCGTCGCTCACACCGACGATGCTACCGCCCGGTCCGCTCGGACGACGCCCGCACCTCGCGGGCCTCCCGGGCCTCCAGCAGGTCCAGGCGCCGGTCCTCGCGGCGGGCCTCCTGCTGGGAGGAGCGCACCCACTGCACGAACAGCACGGCGAAGAAGCCGATGCCCACCAGGTCGCCCGAGCCCCAGAGGATCCCGCCGGCCAGCTCCTGGTCCGCCGCGGCGTCCGGCAGCCAGGCCCCCATCGGGCCCTCGGCCAGCCGGGGGTACCAGTCGCCCCCGATCAGGGTCGACTGCCCCATGATCGTCACGCCCAGGAAGGCGTGGAACGGCAGCGTCAGGACCACCAGGGCGACCCGGAACGGGTAGCCCACCCGGCCCGGGACGGGGTCGATGCCCATCAGCGGCCAGAAGAACAGCGCGCCCACCGTCACCAGGTGCAGGTGCATCATCTCGTGCACGAACGGCGAGGTGAGCGAGGCGTCGTACCAGGGTGAGAAGTAGAGCGCCCACGGCGAGACGACGTACAGCGCGAAGGTCAGCGGCGCGAAGGACAGCACCCGGGCCACCCGCGAGTGCAGCAGCGCGAGCAGCCACCGCCGGGGCGTGCCCGGCAGCGTCCGCAGCGCGAGGGTGACCGGCGCACCCAGCGCCAGGGCCAGCGGCACCACCATCGAGAGCACCATGTGCTGGACCATGTGCACGCTGAGCAGGGTGCTGTCGTAGGCCGCGAAGCCGGAGGACGTCGCGAGGTAGAAGCCGCCCATGCCGAGGCCCACGAAGGAGGCCGTCCGCGCCCAGGGCCAGGCGTCGCCGCGCCGGCGCAGGACGCGCACCCCGAGCAGGTAGAGCCCGACCCCCCAGACGGTGACGACGAGGGGGACCGGGGCCAGCCCCCACTGGGTGAGGACCGTGTCCAGGCCCAGCGGCGGGAGCACCGGGGCGTCCTCGGGAGCGGCCGCGGACAGCACGGCCGGCAGCGACGCCAGGAGGGTCGTGACCACGCCTCGAACCTATCCCCCGGGCGGGCACGCCGACGCGCCGGAGGGTGGGGGTGGTCGGGCCTGGTGGCCGGGGCATAATGAGCGTGTGGCGACCACAGCAACCATCCCGGCCTCCCGCCTGCACGGGCACCACGACCGACCCAGCATGGTCGCCGTCGGCACCATCATCTGGCTCTCCAGCGAGCTGATGTTCTTCGCGGCCCTGTTCGCGGCGTACTTCACCATCCGCTCGGTCAGCCCCGAGCTGTGGTCGCAGAACACCGAGATGCTGAACGTGCCGTTCGCCCTGGCGAACACCACGATCCTGGTGCTCTCCTCGCTCACCTGCCAGCTCGGCGTCTTCGCCGCCGAGCGTGGACAGGTCGGCCGCAGCGGCTCGGTGCTGCAGTTCCGGCAGTGGGGGCTGCGCGAGTGGTTCATCCTCACCTACCTGATGGGCGCGGTCTTCGTCGCCGGTCAGGCCGTCGAGTACGTCGAGCTGGTCGCCGAGGGCGTCACCATGTCGGCGTCGGCCTACGGCTCGGTCTTCTACCTCTCGACCGGGTTCCACGGCCTCCACGTGGCAGGTGGCCTCATCGCCTTCCTGCTCGTCCTCGGGCGCACCTACCTGGCCCGGAAGTTCACCCACGAGCAGGCGGTCAGCGCGATCGTCGTCTCCTACTACTGGCACTTCGTCGACGTCGTGTGGATCGGTCTGTTCGCGACGATCTACCTGATCAAGTAGCCCCTCCCAGCGCGACACCACCGCAACTCCTGCCGCCGCCAGACCCTGCCGCCGAAAACCGCCCCCGATCCCGAGGACCCATCGTGCGTCTGCTCAACAGAACCGCCGGTCGACTGTCGCGGTACCGCCGACGCCCGGTCGCCGGGCTCCTGGTGCTGCTGCTCGGCCTGTTCGCCACCGGCACCTTCTACGCCGCCTTCGCCCCGGCCCAGGCCGAGACGACGGCCAGCGACGCCGCCCAGGTCGAGGAGGGCCGCGAGCTGTTCCTGATCGGCTGCGCCTTCTGCCACGGCACCAACGGCGAGGGCGTCCTGACCGAGAGCGGCACCCAGTACGGCCCGTCGCTCGCCGGTGTGGGCGCCGCCTCCGTCGACTTCCAGGTCGGCACCGGCCGGATGCCGCTGGTGCAGCCCGGCCGTCAGGCCCCCAGCAAGCCGACGATCTACTCCGAGGAGGAGATCGACGCGCTCGGCGCGTTCGTCGCCTCGCTGGGCCCCGGCCCCGCCGTGCCCGAGGAGGCGGAGTACTCCGTCGAGGGCCTCTCCGCCGAGGAGCAGGAGGAGGCCGTCAGCCGCGGCGGAGAGATCTTCCGCACCAACTGCACCGCCTGCCACAACTTCGACGGTGCGGGCGGCGCCATGCCCCGGGGCGGGTACGCCCCCAGCCTGCAGGGCGTCGAGCCCCGCTACATCTACGAGGCCCTGCTGACCGGCCCCCAGTCGATGCCCACGTTCTCCAACGGCAACCTCGCACCCGAGGACAAGCGGGACGTGATCGCCTACCTCCAGGAGTCCGAGGAGCAGCCCACCTACGGCGGGTTCGGCCTCGGCAGCATGGGTCCGGTGGCCGAGGGGCTCTTCGCCTGGGTCGTCGGCATCGGCGGCCTGGTCGGCTTCGCGATCTGGATCGCCGCCCACACCACGCGCTCGCTCAAGCAGAAGGGGACCACGGAGTGACTCCCGACGACCCGAACGACGACGGCCAGCACGACGCCGTCCCCGGAACCTCACCAGGAGCCTCGCCCCAGGGCGGGGTGGTCCCGGACCACGGTGGGGACTTCACCCCCGTGCGCACCGACACCCCGGTCGCGGACCCCGGTCTGCCGGCCCACCAGTGGCGTCCCACCGACGTCGACCCGAAGCTGGCCAAGCGCGCCGAGCGCCAGGTCGCCGGGCTGTTCGTCGCGGCCCAGGTCTTCGTGCTCCTGTTCGTCGTCAGCTACTTCGTCTTCGACATCGGGGGCGACGGCGACGCGATCCTCGGCCTGGGTGCCTCGACGGTGACCCTCGGGCTGAGCCTGGGCCTGGCGCTGCTGCTGATCGGCGTCGGGATCATCCAGTGGGCCCGCAAGCTCATGGGCGACCACGAGATGGTCGAGATGCGCCACCCGGCCCGGTCCTCCGACGAGGACCGCGAGGCGACGCTCGAGGCGCTCCGCGCCGGCACCGAGGAGTCCGGGATCACCCGGCGGCCGCTGATCCGCAACACCCTGCTCGGCTCGGTCGGCCTGCTCGGCGTCCCCGCCGTGGTGCTCCTGCGCGACCTCGGCCCCACGCCGGGCGAGGTCGCCACCGACCAGCCCTACGAGGGCGCCGGCCTGGCCAACACCGTCTGGGCCGACGGCATGCGCGTGGTCCGCGACGTGATCGGCACCCCGATCCGCGCGGCCGACCTGGAGATCGGCGACCTGGTCAACGCCACCGCCGCCGCGCTCTACGAGACCAACGAGGAGGGCGAGCTGGTCCTCGAGGGCGAGGAGCGGCTGATCGCCAACTCCAAGGCCCCGGTGATCGTGGTGCGGATGGAGCCCGAGGAGATCCAGGACGTCGCAGGCCGGGAGAACTGGACCATCGACGGGATCATCGCCTACTCCAAGATCTGCACCCACGTGGGCTGCCCGATCTCGCTGTACGAGCGCACCACCCACCACGTCCTGTGCCCCTGCCACCAGTCGACCTTCGACCTCGCCGACGGCGCGGACGTGATCTTCGGACCGGCCGCCCGAGCCCTTCCGCAGCTCGCCCTTGCGGTTGATGACGAGGGGTATCTTGTGGCACAGAGCGACTTCGACGAGCCCGTCGGACCAAGTTTCTGGGAGCGTGGCTGACCATGACGATCGACACCAGCTCGGTGGCGACAACGACGACAGGCACCGCTGCCACGGCGCCCACCAAGACCGGAGCAGTGGCGAACTGGGCGGACGAACGCCTGGGCCTCGGCACGGTCATGAAGAAGAACCTGCGCAAGGTCTTTCCGGACCACTGGTCGTTCATGCTGGGCGAGATCGCCCTGTGGAGCTTCGTGGTCCTGCTGCTCACCGGGGTCTTCCTGACCCTCTGGTACGACCCGAGCATGGCGGAGACCGAGTACACCGGCTCCTACGCCCCGCTGCGCGGCATCGAGATGTCGCAGGGCATGGCCTCCACGCTCGAGATCTCCTTCGACGTGCGCGGCGGCCTGCTGATGCGCCAGATGCACCACTGGGCGGCGATGCTCTTCATCGCGGCGATGATGGTGCACCTGCTCCGGGTCTACTTCACCGGCGCCTTCCGCAAGCCCCGTGAGCTCAACTGGGTGATCGGCTCGCTGCTGCTGCTGCTCGGCACCCTCGAGGGGTTCACCGGCTACTCGCTGCCCGACGACCTGCTCTCGGGCACCGGCATCCGCGCCGCGGACGGGTTCGTGAAGTCGATCCCCGTGGTCGGCACGTACGTCTCGTTCTTCCTCTTCGGCGGCGAGTTCCCCGGCGACAGCATCATCCCGCGCCTCTACATCATCCACGTGCTGCTGATCCCGGGCATCCTGCTCGGCCTGATCGCCGCCCACATGCTGCTGCTCGTCTACCACAAGCACACGCAGTGGCCCGGCCCCGGCCGCACGGAGGAGAACGTCGTCGGCTTCCCGATGCTCCCGGTGTACGCCGCCAAGGCCGGCGGGTTCTTCTTCGTGGTCTTCGGCGTCACCGCCATCATGGGCGGCCTGCTGACGATCAACCCGATCTGGCGCTACGGCCCCTACGACCCGACCAAGGTGACCGCCGGCTCCCAGCCGGACTGGTACATGGGCTGGCCGGACGGTGCGCTGCGGATCATGCCGGGCATCGAGACCGAGCTGTTCGGCTACACGCTGTCCTGGAACGTCCTGATCCCGATCATCGTGCTGCCGGGCGTGATGTTCACGATCCTGCTGATGCTGCCGTTCATCGAGAACTGGATCACCGGCGACAAGCGGGACCACCACCTGCTCGAGCGTCCCCGGGACGCGCCGACGCGGACGGCCCTGATGGTCGCGCTGATGACCTTCTACGGCCTGATGTGGGCCGCGGGCGGCAACGACATCATCGCGATCCGCTTCGACCTCTCGATCAACCAGATCACGTACTTCATGCGGGCTGCCGTCTTCGTGGGTCCGGTGATCGCGTTCGTCATCGCCCGACGCTGGTGCCTCTCGCTGCAGCGCAAGGACCGTGACGACGTGCTGCACGGCTACGAGACCGGTGTCATCATGCGCTCGCCCGAGGGTGGCTACTCCGAGCGGCACGCGCCGCTCCCCCAGGGGACCACCTACACCCTCACCGCCCGTGAGGACACCAAGGCGTACGCCGCGCTGCCGGCCACCGACGACAACGGCGTCGACGCCCCGCACGGCCGGGTCGACCGGGTCCGCGCCAGGCTCTCCCAGGCCTGGTTCGCCCACGACGTCGCTCCCCCCACCCGGGAGGAGATCGACGAGGCGCACCACCACGCCGAGCACGAGCACGCCCTGCAGGGTGCGCTCGACGGCCGGGTGGCCGACGGTCACCAGTACGACGGCAAGCACGCCGTGGAGGGCGACACCCTGCGCCACGAGTGACGCCCGACCCCGCACCACAGCACCACCGCACCACCAGGACGGCCCGCCACGATCCCCGTGGCGGGCCGTTCTGCACGCCGAGATGACACTCATCCGCGGCCCAGGTGACGCTCGCAGCGCCTCGAGATGACTCTCGGTGACGACCGGGAGGTCGACCGTCCACCCGCCGGACGCTGCCTGCGCCGCTCGGTGGGAGGCGCGACTAGCCGAGGGCCGAGCCCCGGCGGTACTCGCCGTAGGAGGCGTTCCAGTCGCCGTACCCGTTGTCCAGGGTCATCGGCCGGTCCGTGCCGACGTACTCGACCACGTCGCCGCGCTGGGTCATCGCGAACAGCCAGGCGGCGTTCTCGGTGCTCATCCCGGTGCAGCCGTGGGAGACGTTGGCCGAGCCCTGCGAACCGACCGACCAGGGGGCGGCGTGGATGAACTCACCGGAGTACGTCAACCGCATCGCGTACTGCACGTCGGCGATGTCGTAGGCCTCCGCGCTGCCGGCCGCGATCCCGACCGTCTCGGAGTTCATCCGGCGGCTCTCGAACTTCTCCATGATCACCTTGGTGCCGGAGCGGGTCGTGAACCCCGCCTTGCCCGTGGTGATCGGGATCGTCCGCAGCAGGTCGCCGTTGGAGAAGACCTGCATCTGGTGGGTGCCGGCGTCGACCTCGTAGACGTGGGCGTCGCCGACGGTGAACGCGACCTCCCGGTCCTCCTGGCCGTAGATGCCGTTGCCGGCGTCGACACCGTTCACGTCGACGTCGACGTCGACCGCCGTGCCGGGCTCCCAGTACTCCTTGGGACGCCAGTGGACCTCGTAGTCGCTCATCCAGTGCCACGTGCCGGGCTGGGCCGGGCTCGAGGTCACGGTCATCTGCTCCTCGATCGCCGCGCGGTCGGTGACCGGGACGTCGAAGCCGACCACCACAGGCATCCCCACGCCCACGGTCTCCCCGTCGAGCGGGGAGACGGAGGCGAAGGTCTGCTGGTCGAGCGTGAGCGGGACGGTGGTGAACGAGCTCGTCTCGGTGACGGCGCGTCCGTCCGCACCGGTCACGACCGCGCTGACGTCGTACGTCGTGCCCGGCTCGAGGCGCTCGGCGGCCGCCCAGGCGGCGCCGTCGTCGCTGAGCGTCCCGGGCAGCCGGCCGGCCGGCGAGGAGACCAGCACCCTGCTCAGCTCGCCACCGGTGGCGCCCACCTCGACGGTGGTGTCCACCGGGACCTGGCCCCGCGCCACGTTGGTGGTCACCACGGGGCGGGCGGCGCGCTCCGCCGCGGCCTGCGCCCGACCCGCGCCGGGCGCGTCGGTGCCCCGGTCGCCCGTGGCGGCCGTGTCCTCCGGGGCCGTGGAGCACGCGGCGAGGCTGCCGGCCAGCACGGCGGCGGAGCCCAGGGCCAGCAACCGGCGGGAGCGGGGCGAGGGGCGGGGCGGAGTGGTCATGCACGAGCTCCCGGACGAGAGAAGACAGCAGAACGGGGCCGGAGAAACCCTCCGACCCCGCTCAGCCTAACAAGGCGGTGACGACCGCCCGGGAATCCTCGCCTCTCCCGGTGCGGCGACTAGTGGGCGTGCAGACCGCGGTAGTACTCGAAGACCAGGCCCATCAGGGCGACGGCCCCGAGCACGGACCCGATGACCAGCAGCCACCAGGCGGCCATCGCCGTGGCGAAGACGATGGCGCCCAGCGCCGAGGCGCACCACAGCGGCCACCAGGAGTACGGCGGGAAGAAGCCGAGCTCCCCGGCACCGTCGGCGATCTCGCCGTCCTGCCGGTCCTCGGGACGCGGGTCCATCCGCTTGGCGTGGAACCCCAGGTAGAAGGTGACCATCGCCGCGAGCAGCGTGGTCATCACGAGCGCCGAGGTGCCGGTCCAGTCGCCGCCGGTGTCCCCTGCCGCGGTGATCAGCCAGTAGGCGGGCGTGACGAGCACCAGGAAGATGCTCGTGACACCGAAGATCCAGGCCTCGGACTTCATCGGTCGTCGTCCTTCCGGTCGGAGCGGTTGCGACCCGTGCGGTCGTTGATGACCTCTTCGCGCCCGGCCATGTCCGGCGCATCAGCCGCAGCGCCGTCCCGGGCCGCCGGGTTGTCGTCCAGCTCGACGGCCACGACCTCGGGGTGGTGCAGGTCGAAGGCCGGCGACTCCGAGCGGATCCGCGGCAGCGTGACGAAGTTGTGGCGAGGCGGCGGGCACGAGGTGGCCCACTCCAGGGAGCGGCCCCAGCCCCACGGGTCGTCGACCTCGACGAGAGGTGCGTTCAACGAGATGTAGACGTTGTAGAGGAACGGCAACGTCGAGGCCGCCAGCACGAAGGCGCCGATCGTGGAGACCTGGTTCAGCCCGGTGAACCCGTCGATCGAGAGGTAGTCGGCGTAGCGCCGAGGCATCCCCTCCACCCCGAGCCAGTGCTGGACCAGGAAGGTGACGTGGAAGCCCACGAACAGCAGCCAGAAGTGCAGCTTGCCCAGGCGCTCGTTCAGCATCCGCCCGGTCATCTTGGGCCACCAGAAGTAGAAGCCCGCGAACATCGCGAACACGACGGTGCCGAAGACCACGTAGTGGAAGTGCGCGACCACGAAGTAGGAGTCGGAGACGTGGAAGTCCAGCGGCGGGCTGGCCAGGATGATGCCGGTGAGCCCACCGAACAGGAACGTCGTCAGGAACCCGACCGCCCAGAGCATCGGGGTGTCGAAGGACAAGGACCCGCCCCACATCGTGCCGATCCAGTTGAAGAACTTCACCCCCGTCGGCACCGCGATCAGGAACGTCATGCCGGAGAAGAACGGCAGGTTCACCGAGCCCGTGACGAACATGTGGTGCGCCCACACCGCGACCGAGAGGATCGCGATGCCCATGGTGGCGCCGACGAGGCCGACGTAGCCGAAGATCGGCTTGCGGCTGAACACCGGGAAGATCTCCGTCACGATGCCGAAGAACGGCAGCGCGATGATGTAGACCTCCGGGTGGCCGAAGAACCAGAAGAGGTGCTGCCACAGGATCGCGCCGCCGTGGGAGGTGGAGAAGATCTGGGCGCCGAACTGACGGTCGGCCTCGAGCATGAGCAGGGCACCGGCGAGCACCGGGAACGCGATGAGGACCAGCAGGCTGGTGACCAGCGTGTTCCAGACGAACATCGGCATCCGGAACATCGTCATGCCGGGCGCGCGCATCGTGATGATCGTGGTGATGAAGTTGACCGCACCGAGGATGGTGCCCAGGCCGGCCATCCACAGACCCATGATCCACAGGTCGCCGCCCACGCCGGGCGAGCGCACCGCGTCGGAGAGCGGGGTGTAGGCGAACCAGCCGAAGTCGGCGGCGCCGGTCGGGGTCAGGAAGCCCGAGGCGGCGATCAGGCCGCCGAAGAGGAACAGCCAGTAGCTGAACATGTTCAGCCGCGGGAACGCGACGTCGGGCGCCCCGATCTGCAGCGGCATGATCACGTTGCCGAACCCGAAGAACAGCGGTGTCGCGAACAGCAGCAGCATGATCGTGCCGTGCATCGTGAACAGCTGGTTGTAGAGCTCGTCGTTCACGACCTGCGAGCCGGGGAAGGCCAGCTCGGAGCGGATCAGCAGCGCCATCACGCCGCCGATCAGGAACCAGGCGAACGAGGTG
The DNA here is from genome assembly GCA_963781475.1 of uncultured Actinomycetota bacterium. Lineage (GTDB taxonomy): Bacteria > Actinomycetota > Actinomycetes > Propionibacteriales > Nocardioidaceae > Nocardioides. Next base: position 621,269 of record CAWAGJ010000008.1, read on the forward strand.
ACGAGGTAGAGCTTGCCGATCAGCTTGTGGTCGGTGGTCGTCATCAGCGTGACGAGCTGGCGACCCAGCGTCTTGCGCGGCAGCGTCGCCTCGGTGGCGGTGGGCCTCTCGGCGGTGGCGGTCACTCGGATCCCTCCTCGGAGGCCTCGTCCTCGAGGCCGACCTGGGTGTTGGCGTAGGAGCCGCCGAGGACGGGCTCGTCCGAGACGTTGCCGGTGGCAGCCTGCTGCTCGAGGTAGGCGTCGTACTCCGCGCGCGGGACGACCTTGACGTTGAAGAGCATCCGGGAGTGCGAGACCCCGCAGAGCTCGTAGCACTTGCCGAGGTAGTCGCCCTCGGTCTGCGGCGTGACCTGGAAGGAGTTCACCTGGCCCGGGATGACGTCCATCTTCATGAGGAAGCCGGGGACGCCGAAGTCGTGGATCACGTCGGGCGAGTAGAGGTTGAACCGGGTGGTCTCGTCGACCGGGAGGTAGAGCGTGGGGAGGTAGTTGCCCGCACCGACCTCGTAGACGTTCTCGCCCTCGCCGCCCGCCTCGTAGGGGTGGTTGAAGGTCCACTGCCACTGCTGACCGACGATGGTGAGCTCGTTGTCGGGCGGGGAGTCGTCGAGCAGCACGTTCTGCACCCGCACGGTGTGCGAGAAGAAGACGATCACCATGATCACCGGGAAGATCGTGTAGAAGATCTCCAGCGGGAGGTTGTAGCGCGTCTGGACCGGGATCTCGTCGTCGGAGCGCCGCCGGAAGCGGACCACGGCGTAGAAGATCAGGCCCCAGACCACGATGCCGGTGGCCAGGGCGGCGATCCACGCGCCCTGCCAGAGCTCGAGGTTCGACTCGCCCTCGACCGTCACGGGCGCGGGCATCCCGAGCCGGCCTGCCTCGGTGTCGGAGGAGCAGCCGGCGAGCAGGACGCCGCCGACCACGAGCATCGCCGACGCCGTCAGACGCTGTCGGCGCGACGCCTGGGTGCGGCGCCCGGGGAGTTGCAGACCCACGAACGGAGCCTTCCTCTCGAAGGGAGAATCTCTCCCGTTCAGCGTACTTCACCCGCCTTCCAGCGCCCTCCTCCCCCACCGGCTAGGTTGCCGCCGTGAGCGGCTACCTGGACGCGGCCTCCTCCGAGGCGCTGCACCCGGCCGCGCGGGACGCGCTGCTCGCCGCCGTCGACGCCGGGTACGCCGACCCGCGCCGCCTGCACGGGCCGGCCCGGAGGGCGCGGGCGCTGCTGGACAACGCCCGCGAGGCGGTCGCCGAGGCCCTCGGCGCGCGGCCCGACGAGGTGTCCTTCACCGCGTCCGGGACCGAGGCGGTGCACCGCGGGCTGCTGGGCCTGCGCGCGGCCCGGCGCCGCGTCGGAGACCGGGTCGTCCACGGCGCCGTGGAGCACTCCTCGGTGCTCCACGCCGCCCGCTGGGGCGGCCCGGCCGAACAGGTGGGGGTGGACGCCCTCGGCCGCGTCGACGTCGCGGGCCTGGTCGAGGCCGCCGCGCTGCCGGGGGTCGCGGTGGTCGCCCTGCAGTCGGCCAACCACGAGGTCGGCACCCGGCAGCCGGTCACCGAGGTCGCCGGGCAGGTGCGCGACGTGCCCCTGTTCGTCGACGCCCGCGCCTCGATGGGGCGAGAGCCGCTCCCCGGGGGCTGGTCGGCGGCCGCCGGCTCCGCCCACCACTGGGGCGGCCCGGCCGGCGTGGGGGTGCTGCTGGTGCGCAAGGGGGCACGGTGGACCTCGCCGTTCCCGCCCGACGACCGGGTCGACGAGCGGACCAGCGGCTTCGAGAACGTGCCCGCGGCGCTCGCGGCGGCCGCCGCCCTCCAGGCCGTCGTCGCCGAGCGCGCGGAGCTGGCGCCCCGCCAGCACGGCCTGGTCGACCGGATCCGGACCGGCGCGGCCGCCCTGCCCGACACCGAGGTCGTCGGCGACCCCGTCGACCGGCTCCCCCACCTGGTGACCTTCTCCTGCCTCTACGTCGAGGGCGAGGCGCTGGTGCACGCCCTCGACCGGCACGGCCTGGCGGTGGCCAGCGGGTCGGCGTGCACCTCCTCGACGCTCGAGCCCAGCCACGTGCTGGCCGCCATGGGCGCGCTGACCCACGGCAACGTCCGGGTCGGGCTCACCCGGTCCACCACGGCCGACGAGGTCGAGCGCCTCGTCGAGGTGCTGCCCGGGGTCGTCGCCGGGCTGCGTGCCGAGGTGGGCCTGTGACCCCCGACCTGGAGCTCGACTGCCGGGGGATGCGCTGCCCGCTGCCGGTGGTCGAGCTCGCCCGCGCCCTGCCGCGGGTGGGCCCCGGCGAGGTCGTCGCCGTCGTCGCGACGGACCCTGCTGCGCGCCACGACGTGCCGGCCTGGTGCCGGATGCGGGGCCAGGAGTACGTCGGGGAGGACGTCGCCGCGGACGGGTGCCCCCGGTTCGTGGTGCGGCGCACCTCCTGACCTGCGGACCGGTCGGACCGGGCGGACCGTCGTCCGTCCGCGCGGACGGTCAGCCGAGGTGGGGCGCGACCTCGGCGGCGGCGGCGGCGCCGTACGACGCCTCGAGCCGGGCCCCGAACCCGGCGGCGGTGAAGGTGTACTCCTGGGTGCCGACGGTCTCCACGACGTACGCCGCGAGCACGCACCCGACCTGCGCGGCGCGCTCGAGGCCGAGCTGCCAGCTCAGGGCGGCCAGGAACCCGGCCCGGAAGGCGTCGCCCACGCCGGTCGGCTCCACGGCGGTGACGTCGGCGGCGGCCGGCACGACGACGTCCTGCTCGCCGCGGCGGCTGATCCGCACGCCCTCGGCGCCCAGCGTGGTGACGAGCATGCCGACCCGGTCCAGGATCTCGGCCGAGGACCACCCGGTCTTCTGCTCGATCATGTGCGACTCGTACTCGTTGGAGAACGAGATGGTCGCGCCGTCGACGAGGTCGCGGATGAGGTCGCCGTCACCGAAGGCCAGCTGCTGGGAGCAGTCGGCGATGAAGGCGTAGCCCCGGGTGCGGCACTCGTGGGTGTGCCGACGCATCGCCTCGGGGTCGTCGGCGCCGATCAGCACGAAGGACGGCTCACCGACCCGGTCCACGACCGGGCCCAGCTCGATCAGGCGCGCCTCGGCCATCGCCCCGGGGTAGAACGAGGCGAACTGCGCCATGGAGGAGTCCGTGGTGCACACGAACCGGGCCGTGTGGGCCGAGGTGGAGATGTGGACCGAGTCGCAGTCGACGTTGTGCCGCTCCAACCACGAGCGGTAGTCGGTGAAGTCCTCCCCCGCGGCACCCACCAGCACCGGGCGCACCCCCAGCCGGCCCAGCCCGAAGCACATGTTCGGCGCCACGCCGCCGCGGCGGATCTCGAGGTCCTCGACCAGGAACGAGAGCGAGATCTTGTCCAGCTGCTCGACGACGAGCGAGTCGGCGAACCGGCCGCCGAAGGTCATCAGGTGGTCCGTGGCGATCGACCCGGCGATCAGCAGCGGGCCGTTCGGCGCGGTCGGGACGGGGGCGGTGGTGTCTGCGGGCACGGGGCAGGACACTACCGCCGTCCTCCGCCCACCCCACTTCCTGACGTGCGCAGACCCCCGCCGGCGGGGCCGACGGGGGTCTGGGGACGTGCGGTGGAGCGGGGCCGCGAGCCGCGGCTCCGGCTCAGTGGAACGAGTCGCCGCAGGCGCAGGACCCGGTCGCGTTGGGGTTGTCGATGGTGAAGCCCTGCTTCTCGATGGAGTCGACGAAGTCGATCATCGCGCCGTTCAGGTAGGGCACGCTCATCCGGTCGACGACGACGGACACGCCGTCGAAGTCGGTGACGACGTCGCCGTCCAGGGTGCGCTCGTCGAAGAACAGCTGGTAGCGCAGCCCGCTGCAGCCACCGGGCTGGACCGAGATGCGCAGCTGGAGGTCGTCACGACCCTCCTGCTCCAGCAGGCTCGTCACCTTGCTCGCGGCGACCGGGCTCAGGTTGATCTGGTCGGTACGACGATCGGTGGTCTCGATCTGCTCGGTCATGTGCGTTCTCCCAAGGGTGCGGGGGATGAATCGTGGTCTGTGCACCTCAATCCTCGCACACGGCGGGTTATTCCTCCGCCGGTCCGGGGCTCAGCGCGACCAGGTGCGCGCGACCCGCTCCGCGAGGTCGGCCAGGGACCCGGCCGGGTCGGCGAACGCGCGCTCCTCGCCCACCAGGTCGACCAGCGAGTAGGCGGACTCCATCCCGAGGGCCCGCATCTCCCGTGCGCCGACCAGGACCGCGCCGGCCATCGCGACGCACGGGCGTACGGCCTGCTCCGCCACCGCCGCGACGCCCGCCGGGACCTTGCCGGCGCGGCTGGAGAAGTCGAAGGCGCCCTCGCCGGTGACGACGAGGTCCGCCGCCCGGGCCCGGGCGGGCAGCCCGACGGCATCGGTGACCAGGCCGATCCCGGGCGTGCGCGTCCCGCCGAGCAGGAGCAGCGCGAAGCCCAGGCCGCCCGCCGCCCCGGCGCCGGGCTCCAGGGCGGTACGCCGCCCGACCACCTCGGCGAACCGCTCCAGCCAGGCGTCCACGACGACCAGCCGCTCCTCGGCCAGCCCCTTCTGCGGTCCGAACACCTTGGCCGCCCCGAACAGCCCGGCCAGCGGGTTGTCGACGTCGGTGGCCACGACCAGCTCGACACCGGCGACCCGCGCGCGTGCCGGCCCGAGGTCCACCGCGCCGACGCCGGCGAGCCCGGCCGGTCCCGCGTCGAGCGGCACGTCGGCGGTGGCGCCGAGGCCGGCGAGCAGGCCCGCGCCCCCGTCGCTGGTGCCGCTGCCGCCCAGCCCGACCACGACCCGCCGCGCGCCGGTGTCGATCGCCGCCGCGACGAGCTCCCCGACGCCACGGGTGGTGGCGCGCTCCCCGCCCTCCGCCCCGGTCAGGTGCAGCCCGCAGGCCTGGGCGCTCTCCACGTAGGCGGTGTCCTCCACCCGCAGGACCGTCGCCGGGGTCGGGGCCCCGGTCGGTCCGGTCACCGTGACCGCCAGCAGCTCTCCGCCGAGGGTCGCGTGCAGGACGTCGACGAAGCCGGGCCCGCCGTCCGACATCGGCGCCAGGTCGACCTCGTCGTCGGGGGCGTGCCGGTGCCACCCGGCGGCGATGGCCTCCGCGGCCTCCACCGCCGTCAGGGTGCCGGCGAACTTGTCGGTGGCCACGAGGACTCGCATGCCGCCATCATCACGCACCGCCCTTCCCACGCCCTAGGGTCGGTCCGGTGAGCCCTGAGGACCTCCCGGTGGTCCGCCCGATGCGCGCGGCCGACGTCGAGGCTGCCGAACGGCTCAGCGCAGGGAGCTTCCACGACCTCGACCGCCGGGTGCTGCGGCGCTCCGATCCGCTGCCGGAGCCGCGGACCCCCGAGCGGGGCCGGATCTGGGTCGAGCGCACGCACCACCTGCTGGGCACCGACCCCGGCGGCTGCTGGGTCGCCGAGGACGGGGCCGGCCTCGCCGGGTTCGCCACCTCGCTGACCCGCGAGCTGCTGTGGGTGCTCTCGACGTACGTCGTGCGCCCCGACGTCCAGGGTCGCGGGGTGGGCCGGGTGCTGCTGGAGGCCGCGCTGCACCACGGGCGCGGGTGCCTGCGCGGGATGCTGTGCTCCTCCGACGACCCGCGCGCGTTCCGTCGCTACCGCCAGGCCGGGTTCACGCTGCACCCGAACCTGTCGCTGCAGGGCAGGGTCGACCGCTCCGCGATCCCGACGCTGCGTCGGGTCCGGGAGGCCACGGCCGGCGACACCGACCTGATGGACTCGGTCGACCGCCGCACCCGCGGCGCCGCGCACGGGCCCGACCACGCGCTGATGCAGCGCACCTGGCGCGCGGTGGTGTGCGACGCGGGCACCGGGTCGGGCTACGCCTACCTCGACGCGGGTGGTGGTGTCGCGCTGCTCGCGGCGACCGACCGCCGTACGGCCACCGAGCTGCTCTGGACCGCCCTGGCCGACGGGTCCGCCGACGGCTCGGTCCAGCAGGTGCACCACGTGACCGCCGCCAACGAGTGGGCCGTGGACGTCGCGATGGCGGCCCGGATGACGGTCACCACGTCGGGCTACCTCGCCGTGCGCGGGATGCGACCGCCGGCGCCGTACCTGCCCAGCGGCGCGCTGCTCTAGGTCCGGGCCGCGGGGGTGCCTCCTAGGATGGCCGCATGACGACCGTCGACCTCCCGCTGCTGCCGCTGGGCCGCGGCACCGACCTCCTCGCCGAGCGCGGCGTCGAGTGCCCGGGCGACCTGCCCCCGGCCTCGGACCCCGACCTGGTGGAGCGGGCCCGGGCGGCCAAGGCGGCCCTCGGCGACCGGGTGTTCGTGCTCGGCCACCACTACCAGCGCGACGAGGTCATCGAGTTCGCCGACGTCACCGGTGACTCCTTCAAGCTCGCCAAGGACGCCGCGGCCCGCCCCGGGGCGGAGTTCATCGTCTTCTGCGGGGTCCACTTCATGGCGGAGTCCGCCGACATCCTGACCGGGGACGACCAGCAGGTGGTGCTGCCGGACCTGGCCGCGGGCTGCTCGATGGCCGACATGGCGCGTCTGACCCAGGTGGAGGACGCCTGGGACGCGCTGGCCGACGCCGGCGTCCAGGACCAGGTCGTGCCGGTGACCTACATGAACTCCTCGGCCGACATCAAGGCCTTCTGCGGCCGCAACGGCGGCGTGGTCTGCACCTCCTCCAACGCCGAGACGGCGCTGGAGTGGGCCTTCGCCCAGAAGCCGCCCGCGGCGCCGGACGGCACGGGCGGGGGCAAGGTCCTGTTCTTCCCCGACCAGCACCTCGGTCGGAACACCGCGGTGCTCAAGCTGGGGATGACGCTGGAGGACTGCGTGGTGTGGGACCCGCGGCTGCCCCAGGGCGGGCTGAGCACCCAGCAGCTGCGCGACGCCCGGATGATCCTGTGGAAGGGCCACTGCTCGGTCCACGGCCGGTTCACCGCCGAGGTCGTGGACAGCCTGCGGGCGACCGTGCCGGACGTGAAGATCCTGGTGCACCCCGAGTGCACGCACGACGTCGTGCTCAAGGCGGACCTCGTGGGATCCACCGAGTTCATCATCGACACCGTCCGGGCGGCGCCGCCCGGGTCGAGCTGGGCCATCGGCACGGAGCTGAACCTGGTCAAGCGGCTCGCGCGCGAGCACCCCGAGCAGAAGATCGCCTTCCTCGACAAGACCGTCTGCTACTGCTCCACGATGAACCGGATCGACCTGCCGCACCTGGTGTGGGCGCTGGAGTCCCTGGTCGCCGGGACCGTCGTGAACCGCATCGACGTGGACGACGAGACCGAGCGCGACGCGCTGGTGGCGCTGCGCCGGATGCTCGACCTCCCCGGGCGTACCGCGACCGACTGACCGCGGGAGAGGCCCGGTCCCTCAGAGACCGGGTGCTCCCCAGACGGCCAGCCAGCGGGAGCGTTCCTGCTCGACCGGCAGGTCCCCGGCGACGGCGTCCCGCACCTGGATCTCCATCAACGTGTCGCGCACCTGGGCCGAGCGGGCCGACCCCGTCGTGGCCTGCGGGGAGAACGGGTAGAAGGTGCCCTGCTTGTAGAGGTAGACCAGGCCCACCCGTCGACCCGTGGCGTCGGCGAACACGACCAGCGAGCACAGCAGCCCGGGCCCGAACCCCGCGTCGCCCAAGGTGCTGTTGACGGCGTGGAGGTCGGTGCACAACCCGCTGGTGTCGCTCGGGTCGTGGGTGAGGCTCAGCCAGGTGAACCCGAAGTCGTCGAGGGTCACCTCGACGTCGGGCGCGTCGGGGGACGCCCCGAGGAGCGCCACCGCCTCCTGCTGGGTCTGGGCGAACCCCGCGCCCGACGCCGCGCGGTAGCAGACGGAGCCGAACCCGGTCGGGACCAGGCCGAGACCGGCCTCCAGGGTCAGGGCCGCGCTCGGCACGGCGAACAGCGCGTCGAGGCGCGGCGCCGCCGGCTGCGAGCGCCCCATGATCGAGCTCCAGAACCCCATCAGGCGGCGCTCACAGGTTCGGCCGGCCGAGCTCGGTCTGGATCCGGGCCAGCTGCTCGAGGCGCTGCTCGAGGCTGGGGTGGGTCGAGGTCAGCGTGGACAGCGAGACGCCCTTGACCGCGGGGGCGATGAAGAAGGCGTTCATGGCCTGGCTGGCGCGCAGGTCCTTCTGCGGCACCGCGTCCATCCCGCTGCTGATCTTCTGCAGCGCCGAGGCCAGCGCCTGCGGCTTCATCGTGAGGTACGCCCCGGCGCGGTCGGCGGACAGCTCGCGGTAGCGGGAGAGGATCTTGAGCAGCAGGAAGCTGATCGCGTAGGTCACCAGGCTGACCGCCAGCACGACGAGCCACACCGGCAGACCGGAGTTGTTGTCACGGCTGCGCCCGCCGAGGAGCGCGCCGTACTGCGCGCCCTGGGTCAGCATGCCCGCCACGATGCCCGCCGACGACGCGACCGTCATCACCAGCACGTCGCGGTGCGCGACGTGGGCCAGCTCGTGCGCCAGCACGCCCTCGAGCTCCTCGGCGGTGAGCCGGCCCATGATCCCGGTGGTCACCACGACCACGGAACGCTCCGGGGAGCGTCCGGTCGCGAACGCGTTCGGCAGCGGCGTCTCGGCGATGCCGACCCGGGGCTTGGGCATGTCGGCCAGGGCGCAGAGGCGGTCGATCATGCCGTGCAGCTCCGGCGCCTGCTCGGGGGTGACCTCACGGGCGCGCATCGCCTTCATCGCGACCTTGTCCGAGGAGTACCACTGGTACCACGCGACGCCGAGCCCGGCGATCCCGATCAGCACGGCCACGCCGGGCCCGCCGGACCGGCCGAACACGACCATGAGCACGGCGATCAGCCCGACGAACAGGGCGCCGAGCAGGAACAGGACCAGCGTCATCCGGGCCGTGAGGCCCGAGTCGCCGACGAACCGGGTGCGTGCCATGGCCCTAGTCTCCCCTGTCTTCCCAAGAGCGAGGTGAGAGGCCGCTCAGCCGGGGATGAGCCCCTCGTCGCCGAGCAGGTCGCGCACCTGGCCGAGGTCGGCGTCGGCCGGCGGGAGGATCAGGTCGGACTGGTCGAGGGAGTCCAGCTCGTGCGGCACGCCGACGGTGCGCACCCCGTCGAGGAGCGCGGCCAGCGCGGTCGGGAAGGCAGCCTCGTCGCCGGCCTCGACCGCCCGTTCCACCGCGCCGTCGAGCTCGTTCAGGCGGTCCAGGGCGGCGTCGGCGACGTCGTACTGGCCCTCGCCCAGGATGCGGACGATCATGCCCGACCCTCCTGGCCCGGCCCGGTCGAGCGGTCGGCCTCGGGGGCGAGCACGTCGTCCCCGCCCTGGCCCAGCGCGTCCGGCTGCTGCGGCGCCGCGAGGCCCTTGAGCCTGGCCAGCTCGTTGTCCACGTCGGACTGCGAGCTCATCTGCTCCAGCTCGCGGGCGATGTCGTCGCCCCGGTTGGTCGACGAGGCGTCGTCGAGCGCACCGGAGGCGATCAGCTCGTCGATCGCGCCGGCGCGGGCCTGCATGGTGGCCGTCTTGTCCTCGGCGCGCTGGATGGCCATGCCGACGTCGCCCATCTCCTCGCCGATGCCCGACATGGCCTCGCCGATCCGGGTCTGGGCCTCGGCCGCGGTGTAGTTGGCCTTGATCGTCTCCTTGCGGGTGCGGAAGGACTCGACCTTGGCCTGGAGCCGCTGCTGGGCCAGCACGAGCTTCTCCTCCTCGCCCTGGAGGTTGGCGTGCTGGACCCGGAGGTCCTCGACCTGCGTCACCACCGCGGACTTGCGCGTGAGCGCCTCGCGGGCGAGGTCGTCGCGGCCCATCCCGATGGCCTTCTCGGCCTGCGCCTGCAGCTTGTCGACCTGCTGCTGCAGCTGGTTCATCTGGAGCTCGACCCGCTTGCGGCTGGTGGCGACGTCGGCCACCCCCCGGCGCACCTTGGTCAGCAGCTCGGTCTGGCGCTGGTAGCTGTAGTCGAGCGTCTCGCGGGGGTCCTCCGCGCGGTCCATGGCCGAGTTGGCCTTGGACCGGAAGATCAGGCTCATGCGCTTCATCAGGCTCACGACGTCGGGCTCTCTCTCGGTGCGGCGGCGACCCGCGGGGTCGACGTGCGGTGTCGGGGTGCGGTGTCGGGGTGCGGTGTGCAGCGTCGGCGGAGGTGCCGGACGCCCTCACCCTACGGCGCCGCGGCAACCGGTGCGAGGGGTCGGGACGGGTCGCCCGGTAGAGTCGTGCTCCGGACGAGACGACCACCGACCACCCCCAGAAACCAGCCGAGGCCCCTGTTGTTCCGACGTCGCAGCGACACCGACACCACCGCCGCGGGCACCCCCGCGACGCCCGCCGACGCCACCGTCGTCACCTCGGGCAAGGGGCGTCCCACGCCGACCCGACGCGAGGCCGAGGCCGCGGCCAAGGCCCGGGCCAAGGCCCCGCGCACCCGCAAGGAGCAGGCCGCGGCGAAGCGCCGCGTGCGCGCCGACGAGGCGCACAAGGTGCGGACGGCGATGAAGACCGGCGACGAGCGGCACCTGCTCCCCCGCGACAAGGGCCCGGTGCGCCGCTTCGTGCGCGACTACGTCGACCACCGCTTCTCGTTCCTGGAGATCGTGCTCCCGCTGGTGCTGGTCACCACGGTGCTCACCTACTCCGGGAGCCCCCGGCTCGTGCAGGTCGGCAGCACCGTGATGGTGGCCGTGCTCGCACTGATCGTGGTGGACGTGCTGACCCTGCGCTTCCGCCTCCGTCGCGAGCTGGCCGCACGGTTCGAGGACGAGTCGACCAAGGGCACCACCTGGTACGCCGTGAGCCGCTCCATGCAGATGCGGTTCATGCGCCTGCCCAAGAGCCAGGTCAAGATCGGCGAGAAGCTGCCCGAGCGCTACCGCTGACGGCGGCGAGGGGCGTACCGGGTGCGCGTTCCTCGTGGTCCGCGCGCACTGCACGGCACGCCAACCCGGGGAATCCCCGCCTGAGCGGGGATTCCCGGGGCCAGTGATGCCAGTGATGCCGGTGTTGCGGGCCAGGCCCGGTTCAGCCGAAGTCGCGCGTGGCCGGTGACCTGGTCTTGGACGCGTCCTTCTCCGGCACGTCGCCCAGGGCGTCGTCGATGGCCTGGAGCGCGTCGGCGTCGAGGGTGACGCCGGCGGCCTTGACGTTCTCGGTGACCTGCTCGGGCCGGCTGGCGCCGATGATGGCCGAGGACACGTTCGGGTTCTGCAGCACCCACGCCACGGCCAGCTGGGCCAGGCTCAGGCCGGCCTCGTCGGCCACCGGCTGGAGGGCCTGCACCCGGGTCAGCACGTCGTCGTCGAGGAAGCGCTTGATCATGTCGGCGCCGCCCTTCTCGTCGGTGGCCCGCGACCCGGCCGGCAGCTCCGCGCCGGGCTTGTACTTCCCGGTGAGCACGCCCTGCGCGATCGGCGACCAGACGATCTGCCCGATGCCCAGCTCCTCGCAGGTCGGCACGACCTCGGACTCGATGACGCGCCAGAGCATGTTGTACTGCGGCTGGTTCGAGACCAGCGGGATCCGCAGCTCGCGGGCCAGGGCGTGCGCCTCGCGGATCTCCTCCGAGCGCCACTCCGAGACGCCGATGTAGAGCGCCTTGCCGCTGTGCACGACGTCGGCGAAGGCCTCCATCGTCTCCTCGAGCGGGGTCTCGTGGTCGTAGCGGTGGGCCTGGTAGAGGTCCACGTGGTCGGTGCCGAGGCGCCGCAGCGAGCCCTCGATCGACTCGGTGATGTGCTTGCGCGACAGGCCGTGGTCGTTGTGGGCGCCCGGCCCGGTCGGGAAGTAGACCTTGGTGAAGATCTCCAGGCCCTCCCGGCGCTGGTCCTTCAGCGCCTTGCCCAGCACGGTCTCCGCCGCGGTGTTGGCGTAGACGTCGGCGGTGTCGAAGGTGGTGATGCCCTCCTCCAGCGCCTGCCGGACGCAGGCCAGCGCCGCGTCCTCCTCCACCTGCGAGCCGTGCGTCAGCCAGTTGCCGTACGAGACGGCCGAGACCTTCAGACCGCTCCTGCCCAGATTGCGAATCTCCATGGGCCGACCGTAGCGGCGCCGCGCCCACCCCTGCGTCGGGTCCGCGGCACGGCTGCGACGATGCCACCATGCCCGAGCACCCCAGCAGCGGCCCCCGCAGCGGCCCCACCGCCGACGTCTCCGTCCGCGTCGCCTGGGCCGAGGACGCCGTGTCCGTGGCCCGTGTCCAGGTCGCCTCGTGGCCCGAGCAGTACGCCGGGCTCCTGGATCCTGCCGACGTCCCGTCCGGGCCCGAGGCCGAGGAGCGCGCCGCCGAGGTCTGGCGTGCCTCGATGACCCGCCCGGGCGACGCCCGCAACCGGGTGCTGGTCGCGCTCGAGCGCAACCGCGTCGTCGGGTTCGCGGTGACCGGACCCGGCACCGACCCCGACTGCGACCCCGTCGCGGACGGCGAGCTGCTCGAGGTCTGCGTGGCGCCCGGGGAGCGTCGCCTCGGCCACGGGTCGCGGCTGCTGCAGGCCGTCGCGGACACCCTCGTCGCCGACCGGTTCACCCGCGCGGTGACCTGGCTGCGCGCCGAGGACGACGCGCGCCGCAGCTTCCTCACCGAGGCCGGGTGGGCCCCCGACCAGGCCCACCGCGAGCTCGAGGGCCCCGGTGGCGTGCGCGCCAAGCAGGTGCGCCTGCACACGGCCCTGGCCTGAGTCGCGCCGGCTCTCGTGGAGGCGCTCCCCGCCGGGCTGCGGCGCACCGTGCTCCGGCAGGCGCTGGGCGTCGGCGTGGCCACCGGGGCGTACGGCGTCTCGTTCGGCGCGGTGAGCGTGGCCGCCGGGCTCAGCGTCGCGCAGACCTGCGCGCTGTCGCTGCTGATGTTCACCGGCGCCTCGCAGTTCGCGCTGGTCGGGGTCCTCGCGGCCGGCGGCTCGCCCGTCGCCGGGGCGGCCACGGCCGTCCTGCTCGGCACCCGCAACGCCTTCTACGGCGTGCGGATGGGGGCGCTGCTCGACTGGCGCGGAGCACGTCGGGCGGCCGCGGCGCACGTGCTGATCGACGAGTCGACCGCGGTCGGCCTCGCCCACCCGACGCCGCGGGCGGCGGCCCGGCTCGGGTTCGCCGCCACCGGGCTGTCGGTGCTGGTCCTCTGGAACGCAGCCACCCTGGCCGGTGCGCTCGCGGGCTCGACGCTCGGCGACCCGCGCCGGTTCGGCCTCGACGCCGCCGTCGGCGCCGCCTTCCTGGCCCTGGTCTGGCCGCAGGTGCGCGGGCGCCGGGCGCTCGCGGTGGCGGCCGGGGCGGCCGCGCTGGCGCTGGTCCTGGTGCCGGCCACGCCGGCCGGGGTGCCGGTGCTCGCAGCCGTCGGCGTCGCCGTGCTCGGCGGGTCGCTCCGGGGCTCCCCGGCACGGCCGGCAGGAGTGGCGCCGTGAGCGCCGTGACCGCGACCTGGCTGGCCGTGCTGGGGGCCTCGGCGGGGTGCTACCTGCTCAAGCTGCTCGGGCTGTCGGTGCCGGCGTCGGTGCTCGCCCACCCCGTGGTGGCACGTACCGCCCTGCTGCTGCCGGTGGCGCTGCTCTCGGCGCTGGTGGCCGTGCAGGTCCTGGGCGGCCCGGGGAGGCTGGTGCCGGACGCCCGGCTGCCGGCGCTGGCCCTGGCCGCGGTCCTGCTGTGGCGCGGGGCCCCGTTCCTGGTCGTCGTGGTCGCGGCGGCCGCGCTGGCCGCCGTGCTGCGACTGCTCGGCTGAGCGCGGGCAGCGGGCAGCGGGCACCGCGCACGCACCGGGCACGCACCGGGCACGCACCGGGCACGCACGAGGCCCGCCCCCCGGTCGGGGGCGGGCCTCGCACGGTGCCGGTACAACGGTGCCGGTCGAACGGTCAGACGCTGACCGAGCCCAGGATCTGCTGCACCTCCTGCGGCGTCGTCGCCGCCTCCAGGCGGGCCACCTGCGCCTCGTCGAGGAAGACCTCCGCGATCTTGCCGAGGAGCTTGAGGTGGTCGTCACCCGCCCCGGCCACGCCGATCACGAAGGTGACGTCCTTGCCCTTCCACTGGATCCCCTGCGGGTAGCGGACGAACGACAGTGCCGTGCGGTGGATGGCCGGCTTGGCCTCGTGCGTGCCGTGGGGCAGCGCGAGCCGGTTGCCCATGTAGGTCGAGACCGAGGTCTCGCGCTCGTGCATGGCGTCGGCGTACGCCTGGGCGACCGCCCCGGTCGACACCAGGAGCTCCCCGGCCTGCGTGATCGCCTCGTCGCGGGTGGAGCCGCGACCGTCGAGCACGATCGCCTCGACGGCGAGCAGACCCTCCGGGGCACCGCTCCCCGTCGCCCCGGGCGTACCGCCGGCGGCAGCCGCACCCGCCATGGCGGGCGCACGGTCGGGGGCGTTGGTCTGCTGCAGCAGCTCGACGATCTCGTCGTAGCGCGGGCTCGCCATGAAGTTGTCGACCGAGACGTGCGTGGCCGACGGGGTGCGCTGCCTGGCCCGGGCGGTGAGGTCCTGGTGGGTGACCACCAGGTCGACGTCGTCGCTCAGGTTCGAGATGGCCTTGTTCACCACGGTGACGTCGGTGAAGCCGGCGCCCTGCACCTTCTTGCGCAGGACCGAGGCGCCCATCGCCGAGGAGCCCATGCCCGCGTCGCAGGCGAAGACGATCGAGCGGATCGCACCGGAGCGCCCGCGCGGCCCCGGTCAGGGAGCCGGCGACCGACGACTTCTTGCCCTTGCGGGCCTCCATCGCGGCGGTGGCGGCGCTCAGGTCCCCGTCGTCCTCGGAGCGGTCCAGCTTGAGCAGGAAGGCCGCGACCAGGAAGGAGACGCCCGCGGCGGCGACCACCGAGGCGGTCACCCCGAGCAGGCTGTTCGGGGGTGCCGCCGCCCACACCGCGATGATCGACCCGGGCGAGGCCGGCGAGCGCAGGCCGGAGCCGAAGACCAGGTTGGTCGCGATGCCGGTCATGCCGCCGGCGATGACGGCCAGGATCAGCTTCGGCTTCGCCAGCACGTAGGGGAAGTAGATCTCGTGGATGCCGCCGACGAACTGGATGACGATCGCGCCGGGGGCCGAGGCCTTGGCCGCGCCCCGGCCGAAGAACGTGAAGGCCAGGAGGAGCCCGAGGCCGGGGCCGGGGTTGGCCTCGAGCAGGAAGAGGATGGACTGTCCGGCGTCCTGCGCCTCGGTGGTGCCGAGGGGGGTCAGGATGCCCTGGTTGACGGCGTTGTTCAGGAACAGCACCTTGGCCGGCTCGATGAACACCGAGGTGAGCGGCAGCAGGTTGTTGGTGACCAGGAGGTCGATGACCCTGGAGGCGCCGTTGCTGAAGCCCTGGATGACCGGGCCGGCGACGACGAAGCCGAGACGGCGAGGAAGCCGCCCCAGATGCCGGCGGAGAAGTTGTTCACCAGCATCTCGAAGCCCGGGCGGATCTTGTGCGACCACAGCGCGTCGAGCCGCTTCATGGACCAGCCGCCGAGCGGGCCCATGATCATCGCGCCGAGGAACATCGGCACGCCGGCGCCGGTGATGGCGCCCATCGTGGCGATCGCGCCGACCACGCCGCCGCGCAGGTTGTCGTCGTACATCATCCGGCCGCCGGTGTAGCCGATCAGCAGCGGCAGCAGGTAGGTGATCATCAGGCCGACGATCCCCGTGCCCTCGGCACCCGGCGAGGCCCCAGCCGCCGAGCTCCTCGACGAACGCCGTAGCCCGCCGGCGTACCCGAGGGCGTCGCCGATCAGGGTGATCCACCCGGTCTCGATGAACAGGGCCGTGATCAGGCCCCAGGCGATGAAGGCCCCGATGTTCGGCAGGACCATGTTGGACAGGAAGGTGCCGAAGCGCTGGACGTGCAGCCGGACGCCCCCGCCGCCCGGTGACTCGGCTGCGTGGTGCGGACTCGCGCTGGTGGTGGTGGCCATCGAAGACCCCTCTTGGTCGGGCCGGCTCGTGTCCGGCGGTGACCTGCGCTCCCGATGGGTGACGACGGTCACGGATGTGTGAACACCTTTGTAATCCACCTCACAACGCCGCGTCAATGGTTCGATCCCACACAATCGGGAAACAAAACCACATGTTCGGGTGTGAATTTCGAATCTGCGCCGATAGGGTGACCGAAGCCACAACCCCAGATCGCACCAGGAGGACAGATGAAGGCGTTGCGTTTCTACGCCCCCGAGGACATCCGGCTCGAAGACGTGCCGGAGCCGCAGTGCGGTCCGGACGAGGTCAAGCTGCGCGTGCGCAACTGCTCGACCTGCGGGACCGACGTGAAGATCCTGCACAACGGCCACCAGAACCTGACGCCCCCGCGGACGATCGGTCACGAGATCGCGGGCGAGGTCGTCGAGGTGGGCGCCGACGTCAACGCGACGTACGGCTCCTCGTGGGCGGTGGGCGACCGCGCCCAGGTGATCGCGGCCGTGCCGTGCGGGGACTGCCACGAGTGCCGCAAGGGCTGGATGGCGGTGTGCGCCAACCAGACCTCCGTCGGCTACCAGTACGACGGCGGGTTCGCCGAGTTCATGATCGTGCCGCAGCAGGTGCTCAAGGTCGACGGCCTGAACCGCATCCCCGACAACGTGGGCTTCGACGAGGCCTCGGCGGCCGAGCCGTTCGCCTGCGCGATCAACGCCCAGGAGCTGCTCGGCATCGAGGAGGGCGACACGGTCGTCGTCTTCGGCGCCGGCCCGATCGGCTGCATGCACATCCGGATCGCCCGCGGCGTCCACCAGGCCGGCCCGGTCTACCTCGTCGACGTCAACGCCGAGCGCCTGCAGATGTCGGCCGACGCCGTGTCCCCGGAGGAGACCATCAACGGCGCCGAGGTCGACGTCGTCGAACGGGTCATGGAGCTGACCGGCGGCCGCGGCGCGGACGTCGTGATCACCGCCACGGCCGCCAACGTCACCCAGGAGCAGGCCATCGCGATGGCCGCCCGCAACGGCCGGATCTCGTTCTTCGGCGGCCTGCCCAAGACCGACCCGACGATCACCTGCGACTCCAACGTGGTGCACTACCGCCAGCTGCACATCCACGGCGCCAACGGCTCCGCGCCGGAGCACAACAAGCGGGCGCTGGAGTACATCTCCACCGGTCAGGTGCCGGTCAAGGACCTGATCACCGAGCACATCCCGCTCGAGCGGGCCCTCGACGCGTTCGGCATCGTCCAGCGCGGCGAGGCCATCAAGGTGACCATCGAGCCCTGACCGCCCGCGACTCCCGGGCCTCGACCACCGGGCCGGTCAGGGGAGGTCGAGCACGTGCTCCAGACCGACCGTCAGGCCGGGCCGGTCCACGACGGCCCGTACGGCGGCGACCGCGCCGGGACCGAAGGAGGTGCGGTCGTAGGAGTCGTGGCGCACCTGCAGGGTCTCCCCCAGCCCGCCGAGCAGCACCTCCTGGTGGGCGACCAGCCCGCGCAGCCGTACGGAGTGGACCGGGACCCCGGCCACGTCCGCGCCGCGGGCGCCGGGCGGGCCGCCGGTCGTGGCGTCGGGGGCCAGGGCGCAGCCGGCCTCCTCGCGCGCCTGCGCCACCAGCTCGGCCGTCCGGCGGGCGGTCCCGGAGGGGGCGTCTGCCTTGTCGGGGTGGTGCAGCTCGACGATCTCGACCGACTCGAAGAACGGCGCGGCCAGCGTCGCCAGCCGCATCATCAGCACGGCCCCGACCGAGAAGTTCGGGGCCAGCACGACCCCGAGGTCGGGCCGCTCCCCCAGCCAGCCGCGGAGCGTGGCCAGCCGCTCGTCGTCGAAGCCGGTGGTGCCGACGACGGCGTGCAGCCCGTGGTCGACGCAGAAGCGCAGGTGGTCCATCACGACGTCGGGGTGGGTGACGTCCACGACGACCTGGGCACCGGTGCCGGGACCCTCCCCCAGCAGGCCCTCGAGCGCGTCGCCACGCCCGACCCGGGCCACGAGCACGAGGCCGTCCGCACGCTCGACGGCCTCGACGACCGCGGCGCCCAGACGCCCGCGGGCGCCGAGGACACCCACCCTCAGGGCCGCTGCGGACGGGGCTTCGGAGGGGTTCGCCGAGGTCACGGGGGTCGCTGCTGCCACGCCTGACAACCTAGCGCCCGGCGTTCTGGCAGGCTGTGGCCCATGGTGGTGGACCAGATCCCGGCACGCATCCGGTGGGCGGTGGACCTCGTCGAGATCAAGCCCGACGACAAGGTCCTCGAGATCGGTTGCGGACCCGGCGCGGCGGCGGAGCTGATCTGCAGCCGGCTCGAACCGGGGCAGGGCCGGCTGTTCGCGATCGACCGCTCCGAGTCCGGCGTCGACCGCACCAAGCGCCGCAACGCCGCGGCGATCGAGGACAAGCGGCTCACCGTGCGCCAGATCGACCTCGCGACGCTGCGCGTGCCCGTCAAGCGGCTGACCAAGGTCTTCGCCTTCAACGTCAACCTGTTCTGGGTCCGCGAGTGCGTCGACGAGGTCGCGCTGCTGCACGACCGTCTGCGACCCGGCGGAGTCGTCGGGCTCTTCTACGACGCCGCCCGGGACGACCAGGTCCCCGAGATGATCGCCCGGGCCGGGGCCTCGCTGGAGAAGGGCGGCTTCCGGGTCTCGGCGCTGAAGAGCCCGCAGCCGGCCGTCGTGGGGGTCATCGGCCGGCGCTGAGCCGGTCCGCTGACCCCCGGACGGTCACCGGGGTCCGACGACGGCGAGGACCTCGGGACGTACGAGCACCTGCGCCGCGACCCGCTGCACGTCCTCCAGCGTGACCGACGCGACCCGCGCGAGCACGTCGTCGACGCCGAGCAGGCGGTGGTGGACCAGCTCGGACTTGCCGAGCCGGTGCATCCGCGAGCCGGGGTCCTCCAGGCCCAGGACCAGTCCACCGCGCAGCTGTCCCTGCCCCAGGGCGAGCTCGGCCGCGTCCAGCCCGCCGGCCGCGACCGCGGCCAGCTCGCCGCGCACCGTGTCCAGCACCTCGTCGAGGCGACCGGGCAGGCAGCCGACGCTGACCCCCACCAGGCCGGCGTCGGCGTGGTGCGTGGCGAAGGAGAAGACCGAGTACGCCAGACCGCGCCGCTCCCGGACCTCCTGGAACAACCGGCTGGAGGTGCCACCCCCGAGGGCGGTGTTCAGCACGCCCAGGGCGTACCGGTCGGGGTCGTGCCGGGTCATCCCCTCCACCGCGAGCACCACGTTGGCCTGCTCGAAGGGACGGCGCAGCCGCGCCTCGCCGGCGCGCACCGGGACCACGACGTCACCGGGCCGCGGCTCCGCCGGCGCCGCGGGCGTGTCGAGGAACCCGCCACGACCGAACGCGCGCTCGACCTCCGCGACCACGTGGTCGTGGTCCAGCGCACCGGCGGCCGAGACCACCATGCGCTCGGGCCGGTAGTGGCGGGCCATGAAGTCGGCGATCCCGTCGCGGGTCTGGGCCCCGATCGAGGTCTCGGTCCCGGCGATGGAGCGCCCCAGGGGCGTCTCCGCCCCGAAGGCGACCTCGGACATCAGCTCGTGCACGACGTCGTCCGGGTCGTCCTCGTGCATCGCGATCTCGTCGAGGATGACGTCCCGCTCGGCCTCGACCTCCCGGGGTGCGAGCAGCGACCCGGTCACCATGTCGCCCAGCACGTCGACCGCGAGGTCGAGGTCCTCGGCCAGCACACGGGCGTGGAAGCAGGTGTACTCCTTGGCCGTGAAGGCGTTCAGCTCGCCCCCGACGGCGTCGAGCTGCACCGAGATGTCCAGCGCCGAGCGCTCCTCGGTGCCCTTGAACAGCAGGTGCTCCAGGAAGTGCGAGCAGCCGTGCTCGGCCGCGGTCTCGTCGCGCGAGCCGACGCCCACCCAGACGCCCACGCTCGTCGACCGGGCGCCGGCCATCTCCTCGGTGACCACCCGCAGGCCCGCCGGCAGCACGGTGCGCCGCACGGTCGAGGTCACCCGGCCGAGGGCGTCGCGCTCGCTCAGCAGGGTCTGCGTCGTCCCGGGCCGCAGCGGCGGCGACCCGCCCTCCCCGGGACCACGAGGGTCCTGGGAGGGGCGGGTCGCGCGCTGCGGCGGGGTCTCCCCCACGGGCTCAGGCCTCCTCGGCCTCGGCGTCGTCGGCGCCACCCTCGGCCGACTCCTCGACGACCGGGATCAGCGACAGCTTGCCGCGGTCGTCGATCTCGGCGATCTCGACCTGGACCTTCTGGCCGACCGACACGACGTCCTCGACGGTCTCGACGCGCTTGCCGCCGGCCAGGCCGCGCAGCTTGCTGATGTGCAGCAGGCCGTCCTTGCCGGGCAGGAGCGAGACGAACGCGCCGAAGTTGGTCGTCTTGACCACGGTGCCGAGGTAGCGCTCGCCGACCTCGGGCATCGTCGGGTTGGCGATCGCGTTGACGGCCTGGCGGGCGGCCTCGGCGGCCTCGCCGTTGGTCGCACCGATGTAGATGGTGCCGTCGTCCTCGATCGACAGGCTGGCGCCGGTGTCGTCCTGGATCTGGTTGATGACCTTGCCCTTGGGCCCGATCACCTCGCCGATCTTGTCGACCGGGATCCGCACGGTGATGATGCGCGGCGCGTGCAGCGACATCTCCTCGGGCTCGGTGATCGCCTCGTTCATCACGTCCAGGATCGCCAGGCGGGCGTCCTTGGCCTGGTTCAGCGCGGCACCCAGGACCTCGGCGGGGATCCCGTCGAGCTTGGTGTCGAGCTGGAGCGCGGTGACGAACTCACGGGTGCCGGCGACCTTGAAGTCCATGTCGCCGAAGGCGTCCTCGGCACCGAGGATGTCGGTCAGCGCGACGTACTGCGTCGCACCGTCGACCTCGCCGGAGATCAGGCCCATCGCGATGCCCGCGACGGGCGCCTTGAGCGGCACGCCTGCCTGCAGCAGCGACATCGTCGAGGCGCAGACCGAGCCCATCGAGGTGGACCCGTTGGAGCCCATCGCCTCGGAGAGCTGACGGATCGCGTACGGGAACTCCTCGCGCGAGGGCAGCACCGGCAGCAGGGCGCGACGCGCCAGCGCGCCGTGGCCGACCTCGCGGCGCTTGGGCGAGCCCACGCGACCGGTCTCACCGGTGGAGAACGGGGGGAAGACGTACTTGTGCATGTAGCGGCGCGACTTCTCCGGCGACAGCGTGTCGAGCTTCTGCTCCAGCGTCAGCATGTTCAGCGTCGTGACACCCAGGATCTGGGTCTCCCCGCGCTCGAACAGCGCCGAGCCGTGCACCCGCGGGATCACGCCGACCTCGGCGTGCAGCGGCCGGATGTCGGCCAGGCCGCGACCGTCCATGCGGACCTGGTCGCGCAGCACGCGCTCCCGCATCGCGGACTTGTTCAGCGCCCGGAACGCGGCGCCGATCTCCTTCTCGCGACCCGCGAAGTCGGCACCGATCTTCTCGAGCAGCGCCGACTTGATCTCGTCGGTGCGCGACTCGCGCTCGGCCTTGTCGGCGATGGTCAGCGCGGTGGCGACGTCGCCGCGGACCGCGGCGTCGACCGCGGCGTAGACGTCGTCCTCGAACTCGAGGAAGACCGGGAAGTCCGCGACCGGCTTGGCGGCCTCCTTGGCCAGCTCGGCCTGGGCCTCGCACAGCTGCTTGATGAAGGGCTTCGCGGCGTCGAGGCCCTGGGCCACGACCTCCTCGGTGGGGGCCTGGGCGCCGGAGTGCACCAGGTCGAAGGTCTGCTCGGTGGCCTCGGCCTCGACCATCATGATGGCGACGTCGCCCGAGTCGGTGACGCGGCCGGCGACGACCATGTCGAACACGGCGCTCTCGAGCTGGCTGTGGGTCGGGAACGCCACCCACTGGCCCTCGATCAGCGCGACGCGGGTGCCGCCGACGGGGCCGGAGAACGGCAGGCCGGAGAGCTGCGTGGACAGCGACGCGGCGTTGATCGCCAGCACGTCGTAGGGCATCTCGGGGTCGAGCGCCATCACGGTGATGACGACCTGGACCTCGTTGCGCAGGCCCTTCTTGAAGGTCGGGCGCAGCGGGCGGTCGATGAGGCGGCAGGTGAGGATGGCGTCCTCGCCGGGGCGACCCTCGCTGCGGAAGAACGAGCCGGGGATCTGCCCGACGGCGTACATCCGCTCCTCCACGTCGATCGTGAGGGGGAAGAAGTCGAAGTGGTCCTTGGGGTGCTTGCCGGCGGTGGTCGCCGACAGCAGCATGGTCTCGTCGTCGAGGTAGGCGGTCACCGAGCCGGCGGCCTGCCGGGCGAGCAGCCCGGTCTCGAACTTGACGGTGCGGCGGCCGTGCTTGCCGTTGTCGATGACGGTCTCGACGGCCGAGATGGTGGGCTCTGCGTAGGTCATGTGCGTGGTGGTTCCTCACTGTTCGCGGAGCGGCCGCGGGCCTCCGCCCGAGCGGGGCGGGACCTCGTCGTTCGAGGTGGCCGGTCTTCGATCGAGACCGCAGGCGGCCCGCGGGTGCGGGGTCCTGCCGGTCACTACCGAGGACCGGGCCCGGTCGGCTCGGGGCCGCTCCTGGTCTGGTCGTGCGGTGGTGCGGGTGGTGCGGGACGTGCTGGTCGTACGGGGTGCTGCTCGCGCGGTGCCCGGAAGCACGGAAGGGCCCACCGAGGTGGGCCCTTCACGAGTCAGCGGCGCAGGCCGAGGCGCTCGACGATCGAGCGGTAGCGGTCGATCTCGGTCTTGCGGAGGTAGTTCAGCAGCCGCCGGCGCTGGCCGACGAGCAGCAGCAGGCCACGACGGCTGTGGTGGTCGTGCTTGTGGGTCTTGAGGTGCTCGGTGAGGTGGGAGATGCGGAAGCTCAGCAACGCGATCTGGACCTCGGGCGAACCGGTGTCGCCCTCGGTCGTGGCGTACTCGGCGATGATCTTCTTCTTGGTCTCCGCGTCGGTTCCGATCGACACTCGGGTTCTCCTTCGGCTCGTTGCGCGGCGCGCCGGGGCAGGTCCACCCGGGCACTCTGGATCCGCGGCCGTCTGACGGCTGGGGTACGACGGGCGCAGGATCGCGCCCGGGCCCGGTTCCGTCGCGGTGCGACGGGCGGGCCAACCGGTGAAGACTAGCAAGGGCCGCGGCCGTGACCCAACTCAGCGGCCGCCGCCGGCGCGACGGGCTCAGATCCTGCGGTCGCGCCGCTCCTGCACGGACTGGCTGCCGTCGGGGTGGGTGGTGCGCGCGACCGAGACGTTGCGCCGCGACATGGTGACCGCGGTGAGCACGATGACCAGGACGCCGGCGGCGGTCAGGATCCAGCCGACGGTGACGATCTCGACCGGCCCGACCTGGGTGTCGTTGACGGCGAAGACCAGGATCAGGCCGAGGGCGAGCAGGAAGACGCCGAGTCCGTAACCCATCGTGGACCTCCAGGTGCGGTGGGTGGTCGGCTGGGCGCCGACCGGTGGTCGGGCACTCTAACCAGCCACGGACCCCACTCCCTCACCCGGGCGACCCGGGGTCAGCCCAGGACGGCCAGGACCGCCTCGCGGGCCGCTGCCGGGTCCAGCGCGCCCAGCGCCGCCTCCGCGGCGCGCGCGCACTGGTCGTCGGTCGTCGTGGCCAGACGGGCGCCGACCGAGCGGACCGCGGCGGCGGCCATCGACAGCGAGGTCACGCCGAGGCCCACCAGGACGCACGCCAGCAAGGGGTCCGCCGCGGCCTCGCCGCAGACGCCCACGGGCTTGCCGGCGCGACGCCCTGCCTCCGCCGTCATCGCGACCAGCTTCAGCACGGCCGGCTGCCAGGGGTCGGTGAGGTGCGCCAGCTGCGTGGCCATCCGGTCGGCGGCCATGGCGTACTGCGTGAGGTCGTTGGTGCCGATCGACAGGAAGTCGACGTGCTCGAGGACCTGGTCGGCCAGCAGCGCGATCGCCGGCACCTCGACCATGATCCCGGCCACCAGCCCGCGCTCGCGGACCTGCGCGGCGAAGTCGGCGGCCTCGGCCACGGTGGCGACCATCGGTGCCATCACCTGCACCTGGGCACCGGTCTGCTGCGCGGCCGCGGCGACCGCGTCGAGCTGGCGCTCGAGCAGGCCGGGGTCGTCGAAGGACAGCCGCAGCCCCCGGACGCCCAGCGCGGGGTTGTCCTCGCCCGGGAGCGTGGCGAAGGCCAACGGCTTGTCGGAGCCGGCGTCGAGCGTGCGCAGCACGACCTGGCGTCCGGCGAAGGCCTCGAGGACCTCGCGGTAGATCGCGGTCTGCTCCTCGACGGTCGGCTCCTCGGCGCGACCCAGGAAGCACAGCTCGGTGCGGAACAGCCCCACGCCCTCGACGGGCTGTCCTTCCGCGCCGCGGGCGCTCGCCCCGTCGGCGACGTTGGCCAGGAGCTTGACCGGGGTGCCGTCCGCGGTGGCGCCGGGACCGGCCCACGCCTCGGCGCGCGCACGAGCCTCGCGGGCCCGCTCCACCATCGCGCGGGCCTCGTCGGGATCCGGCCCGGGGTCCACGGTGCCGGCGGTGGCGTCGACCAGCACGTGCGAGCCGGCGGCGAGCGCGGTGGCGCCGCCGACCCCGACCACGCACGGGATGCCGAGCTGGCGGGCGATGATCGCGGTGTGGCTGGTCGGCCCGCCGCGCTCGGTCACCAGCGCCAGGACGGTGCGCGGGTCGAGCCCGGCGGTGTCGGCCGGGGCGAGGTCGTCGGCGACGACGACCGAGGGCGTCCCGGGGTCGGTGACCCCGGGCTCGGGGACCCCGACGATGCGGGCCACCAGCCGCTTCTCGATGTCGCGCAGGTCGGTGGTGCGCTCGGCCATCAGGCCGCCCAGCGCCTCGAACTTCTCGACGAACTCGCCGACCGCCGCACGCACCGCGGCGACCAGGTCGTCCTCGACGAGGCGGCGGCGCACGGCCTTGCGCATGCCCTTGTCGCGGACCAGGCCGGCGCTGGCCACCAGGACCTCGGTCGCCGCGCCGGAGGCGCGACCGGCCTTCGCCTCGTAGCCCGCCCCCACCGCCTCGACCGCGGTGTCGTAGGCGGCCAGCGCGGCCTCGGCGTCCGGGAGACCGCCGTCGCCGAACGCCTCGACGACGCCCGCCGGCACGTCGTCCTGGACGAGCACGACGGGGCCGTAGGCGGCGCCGGGCACCACCGGTGCGCCACGGAGCAGGGAACGGGAGTCTGAGGGCATGTCGCGGGTGACCATGTTCACATCGTAGGGGTGTGACCCCTTGACAGTCCATACCAATTCCAACTAAAACAACACATACACAGATCGTGTCACCACCGTCAGGAGAGGCCCCGCATGTACGCCGAGGAACGCCAGCAGGCCATGGCCCGACTGGTCTCCGACCGAGGACGACTGTCGGTGACCACCCTGGCGACGGAGTACGACGTCACCACCGAGACGATCCGGCGCGACCTGTCCGCCCTGGAACGACTGGGCCTGGTGCGCCGCGTCCACGGCGGGGCGGTGCCCGCGCACGCGCTGCAGGTCATCGAGCCCGCGCTCGGCGACCGGGACCGTGCCCACGCCGAGGCCAAGGACCGCATCGCCGAGGCCGCGCTCGCGCTGCTGCCGCGCCCCGGGGCGAGCGTGCTGCTCGACGCGGGCAGCACCACCGGGCGCCTGGCCTCCCGGATCCCGCCGGGGCACCGCCTGAAGATCTGGACCCACGCCGTCCCGGTCGCCGCGCGCCTGATCGGCGTGCCCGGCGTCGAGCTGCACCTGCTGCCCGGCACGGTCCGCGAGACCACGCAGGCGGCCGTCGGGCCCGACACCGTCGAGTCGCTCGGGCGGCTGCGCACCGACGTCGTGTTCCTCGGGACCAACGGGATCTCGCTGCTGCACGGCCTCTCCACGCCCGACGTGGAGGAGGCCGCCACGAAGAGAGCCCTCGTCGGCGCAGCACGCCAGGTCGTGGTGCTCGCCGACGCCAGCAAGATCGGAGAGGAGAGCATCGTGCGCTTCGCCACCCTGGCCCAGGTCGACGTGCTGGTCACCGACGACACCCTGTCGTACGACGACCGGACCGACCTCGAGCACGCCGGCATCGAGGTGGTGGTCGCGTGATCCTCACCCTGACCGCCAACCCCAGCACCGACCGCACCGTCACGCTGTCCGGTGCCCTGCGCCGCGGCGGCGTCCAACGCGTCGAGACCGTCACCTCGCAGGCCGGGGGCAAGGGCGTGAACATCTCGCGCGCCGCCGTCGCGGCCGGCGAGGCCACGCTCGCGGTCATCCCCGCGGACGCCGACGACCCGTTCGTCGGCCAGCTCCGCGCGGCCGGCATCGCCTGCGAGCCCGTCCGCACCTCGGGCCCGCCCCGGGTCAACCTGACGATCAGCGAGCCCGACGGGACCACGACCAAGCTGAACAGCCCCGGACCGCACCTCGACGAGGAGGCCGCGACCCGGCTGCGGGACGTCCTGGTGGCCCGGGCCGCGGGCGCGGACTGGGTCGTGCTGGCCGGGTCCCTGCCCCCCGGTGCCCCCGCGGGCTGGTACGCCGACCTCACCCGTGCCCTGCACGGCACGGCCACGCGCGTGGCCGTGGACACCAGCGAGGCCCCGCTGCGGGCGCTCGTCGACGCCTTCGACGGCGACGCCGCCGGCTGCCCGGACCTGATGAAGCCCAACGGCGAGGAGCTGGCCTCGTTGACCGGCGGCGACGCCGTCGCGATCGAGGCCGACCCTGCTGCCGCCGTGGCGGCCGCCCGCATCCTGCTGGACCGCGGGGTCGGCGCCGTGCTCGCCACGCTCGGCGCCGGCGGTGCCGTGCTGGTGACGCCCGAGGGCGCCTGGCACGCCGCGCCCCCGCCGACCGAGGTCGTCAGCACCGTCGGCGCGGGCGACTCCAGCCTCTTCGGCTACGTCCTGGCCGACCTCCGCGGGGAACCCCCCGCCCACCGACTCGCGCTCGCCGTCGCCTACGGCAGCGCGGCCGCCGGACTACCCGGCACCACCATCCCGGAGCCCTTCCACGTCGACCCCGGTCGCGTACGGGTCTCACCGATGCACGACCACCCTGGAGCGACAGCATGACCGACCTGATCACCACCGACCTGGTGCGGCTCGACGCCGCCCTGGGCACGGACAAGCACGACGTGGTCCGCGCCCTCGCGGCCGTCGTCGACGAGGCCGGCCGGGCCACCGACGTCGGCCGGCTCGTCGAGGACGCCCTCGCCCGCGAGGCGACCTCCTCGACCGGGCTGCCGGGCGGGATCGCGATCCCCCACTGCCGCACCACCGGTGTGGAGGTCCCCACCCTGGCCTTCGCCCGCCTCGACCCGCCGGTCGACTTCGGCGCCAAGGACGGCCCCGCCACCCTGGCGTTCCTGATCGCGGCCCCGGCCGGCGGGGACGCCACCCACCTGACGCTGCTCACCGCCCTCGCGCGGTCGCTGGTCAAGCCGGACTTCACCAACGCCCTGCGCACCGCCGCGACGCGCGAGGAGGTCGTCCGGCTGATCAGCGAGGTCGTCGGGGACTCCCCCGCCGCCGCTCCCGCAGCACCGGCCGCCGCGGCCCCGGCCGCGCAGCACCGGCCGCGGCACCGGCTGCCGCACCGGGCGACCAGCGCCGTCGCCTGGTCGCCGTCACCGCCTGCCCGACCGGCATCGCCCACACCTACATGGCTGCCGAGGCCCTCGAGGCCGCCGCCGCGCGGGCCGGTGTCGAGCTGGCCGTGGAGACGCAGGGCTCGGCCGGCTCCAAGCCGCTGGCCCCCGGCGTCATCGCCGCGGCCGACGCGGTCATCTTCGCCGTCGACGTGGGCGTCCGGGACCGGTCCCGCTTCGCCGGGAAGCCGGTCGTCTCCTCCGGCGTGAAGCGCCCGATCGACGAGGGTGACGCGATGATCGCCGAGGCGCTCCGCGTCGCGGACGACCCGCACGCGGCCCGCGTCGAGGGCGCGGCCGGCAGCGGCGGCGAGGACCGCGGGAGCGCCGGCGAGAGCTTCGGCGGCACCGTGCGCCGGGTGCTGATGACCGGTGTCTCCTACATGATCCCGTTCGTCGCCGCCGGTGGCCTGCTGATCGCGCTGGGCTTCCTGCTCGGCGGGTACGAGATCGTCTTCTCCGGCACCAAGGACGGCGCGGTCGTCCCGATCGCGAGCGACGTGGCCCTGAACTCCAGCCTGTTCAACCTGCCGGACCCGGGCTCCTACACCGACCTGCCCAACGGCGCCGAGCTGCAGAACGGCGCGCTGCTGACCTACCTGGCCTCGCTGTTCGTCGTGCTGGGGGGCGCCGCCTTCGGCTTCCTGGTCCCGGCCCTGGCCGGCTACATCGCCTACGCGATCGCCGACCGTCCCGGGATCGCGCCCGGCTTCGTGATGGGTGCGATCGCGGTCACCACCGAACTCCGGCTTCATCGGCGGCATCATCGGTGGCGTCCTCGCGGGCGTCATCGCCAAGTGGATCGCCGGGTGGTCGATCCCGACCTGGGCCCGCGGCCTGATGCCGGTGCTGGTGATCCCGCTGCTGACCGTCATCCTCGCCGGCTTCGTGATGGTGGTCGTCCTGGCCCGCCCGCTGGCCGGCCTGATGACCGCCCTCAGCGACGGTCTGACCTACATGGGCGAGCGCCCCGGTCTCTCGGTGCTGCTCGGCGTGCTCCTCGGCCTGATGATGGCCTTCGACATGGGTGGTCCGCTGAACAAGACCGCGTACGCCTTCGCCACCACCGGCCTGTCCGCCGCCGCCACCGCCACCGACGCCCCCGAGCTGCGGGTGATGGCCGCGGTGATGCTGGCCGGCATGGTCCCGCCGATCGCGCTGGCCCTGGCCACCGTCGTCCGACCCCGCCTGTTCTCCGCCCCCGAGAAGGAGAACGGCAAGGCCGGCTGGCTGCTCGGCGCCTCGTTCATCACCGAGGGCGCGATCCCGTTCGCCGCGGCGGACCCGCTGCGGGTCATCCCCTCGATCATGGTCGGCAGCGCCGTCACCGGCGGTCTCTCCCAGCTCTTCGGCGTCAGCCTGCGCGCCCCGCACGGCGGCATCTTCGTGCTGTTCGCCGTCGACGGGGTGCTCGGGTTCATCGTCTCGCTGGCTGCCGGCGTGGCCGTGGCCGCCGCCATGGTCGTGCTGCTCAAGTCCACCGCCAAGGTCAAGGACCCCGACGCCCTGGTCGCGGCGTGACCGTGGCCCTAGGTTCACACCCGTACGTTCTCCACCACGCGCACCGCCCCACCACACGATCCGTGAAGGAGCTCCCATGCCCAGCAAGTCCGTCGTCGTCGGCTCTGCCGTCGGTCTGCACGCCCGCCCCGCCGCCCTGATCTCGGAGGCGGCCGGGGACCTCGACTCCGACGTCTTCCTCGGCGTCCCCGGCGGCACCCCCGTCGACGCCGCGTCCGCGCTGATGATCATGACCCTCGGCGCCGGCAACGGCGACACGGTCGAGGTCTCCGGCGAGGACCAGGGCGACGTCGACACCATCGCCGCACTGGTCGAGAAGGACCTCGACGCCTGAGCGTCGCCCGACCCGCACGACCCGCCCGACCCGCAGCCCCTGCTCCCGCCCCGGCGGGTCAGGGGCTGCGGCTGCGTGCGCAGGACGAGGTAGACCGCCCGCATCCCGACCGCGGTGCGCAGCTCGCTGACGACCGAGGCGAAGAAGTGCTCGCGGTAGGTCTCGTCGGTCACGGTCGAGACCGTCAGGTAGAGCGAGGAGAACGCGGCCAGGAACAGCGACACCTGGAACAGCGGCACCGAGACGTTGCGCAGCCCGGGGAGCTGGCGCAGGTCGGCCGGGGCGAGGCCGGTCCACGCCAGCTGGACCTCCTCGTTCATCGCCAGCGTGCCGAAGAGCAGGAAGAACAGCAGGACGGTGCCGGCCAGCAGCAGCACCTGCACGGCCTGGATGACCAGCAGCACGAGGACCAGGTTCCACCGCTCGAAGCCCGCCACCTGGGCCAGCGCGACGGCCTCCGCCCCCCGGCCCTCCTCCAGCACCTCCTCGCAGGACTCCTCCAGCGGTGTCCCGGCGCAGGCCCGGCGCAGGAACTCGTCGTCCACCGCGTCGTCGACGAGGTCCACCTCCTCGGGCAGGCGCACCAGCAGGAACCCCACGGCCAGGCCCACGAAGAGCAGCACCACCAGCCAGAGGGTGCCCGTGGTCAGCGACGCCGCGAGCTGCCAGACCTCGGCGTTGATGAAGAGGAACGTGACGAAGACCAGCAGCAGCGGGAGCGCCCGGGTCATCATCGGCAGCAGCGAGCGCAGGCTGCCGAAGGTCCGGCCCAGCGCCCAGGTCACGATCGGCCCGGCACGCAGCACCGTCAGGGCGTACGCCGCGGCGCCGGCCGCGCCCAGCGACAGCAGGACCGCGGGGGCGGTGCTGACCTGCCCGGTCGCCCAGGCCAGCACGACGGCGGCGGCGCCCGAGAGCAGCACCACCAGCAGCGCGAGCGGCAGGAGCCGGCGGGGTCGCAGGCCCTCCCGGACCCGGCTCCGGACCTCGGGGACGAAGTAGGTCAGCCCGTGCTCGAGGAACCAGGCGTCGGCCGCGGCGAGCACGTCGGGGACGGGTCTGCGGGGACGGCGGCGCGGCGCGGCGGCCACGTCAGCCGTCGAGCAGGACGCGCGCCTGCTCGACGTCCTGCTCCATCTGCACCAGCAGCTCCTCCACGGAGGCGAACGAGGTCATCCCGCGCAGGTGGTGGACGAGGTCGACCTCCACCTCCGCCCCGTAGAGGGACAGGTCGGTGGAGCCCAGCACGTACGCCTCGACCCGGCGGGTGCGCTCCCCGGCGAAGGTCGGGTTGGTGCCGATCGAGACCGCGACCGGGAAGCCGGCCGGGTCGTCGGGGCGGGAGGTGCCCGGCGGGCCGGCCAGGACGCGCAGCCGTCCGGCGTACACGCCGTCGGCGGCCACCGCGACGTCCGGCGGGACCTCCACGTTCGCGGTCGGGTAGCCCAGCTCGCGGCCGCGACGGTCCCCGCGCACCACGGGCCCGCGGACGGCCGGGGGCCGGCCGAGGGCCTCGGCGGCGCCGGCGACGTCGCCGGCGGCCAGGCAGGTCCGGACGTAGGTCGAGGACCAGACCTGGGGTCCGCCGTCCAGGACGACTCCCTCGGCGGTGAACCGACGGTCCTCCTGCTGCTCCCGGCCGAGCCCGACGAGCGCCGCGGTGTCACCGGCGGCGCGGGCGCCGAAGCGGAAGTTGGCGCCGACGACGACCGCGCGCGCGTGCAGCCGCTCGACCAGGACGCGGCGCACGAACTCCTCGGGGCTCCAGGCCGCCATCGCGCGGTCGAAGGGCAGCGCCAGGACCTCGTCGACGCCGATCGCGTGCAGCAGCTCGGCACGCCACGGCACCGGGGTCAGCACCGACGGGGCGTGGTCGGGCCGCAGCACCGCCATCGGGTGGGGGTCGAAGGTGACCGCGACCACCGGGAGCCCCGCGCGGTCGGCCACGGCCCGGGCCCGGGCGACCACGGCCCGGTGGCCCCGGTGCACGCCGTCGAAGTTGCCGATGGTGACCGCGGTCGGGCCGAGGTCGGCGGGGATCTCGTCGAGGGTGCGCCACACGCGCCCCAGGGTAGTGGCCCTCTCAGACCAGGACGGCCACCGGGCGCGCGCGGCCCTCGCGCGGCTCGTACAGCGCCAGCAGCGCCCCGGCCCGGTCGAGCAGGGCGGTCGTCGCGACCAGCTGCACGTCGAGCGGACGCCCCACCCGCACGTCGCGCTCGGCGTCCTCGCCCAGCTCCAGGACGGGGAACGCGAGCCGGGCCGCGTCGCCGGGGGCGAGGACCTCGTAGGACTCCGCGAGCGCCTCGAGGGTGCGGGACTCCTCGAGCCCGAACGGGCCGACCCGGGTGCGGCGCAGCCGGGTCAGGTGGCCGCCGACGCCCAGGTCGTCACCGAGGTCGCGGGCCACGGCCCGGACGTAGGTGCCGCTGGAGCAGCGGACGGTGACGGCGACGTCGAGGCGGTCGCCGTCGGGGGTGCGCACCGCGTCGACGGCGTGCACCTCGATCGCGTGGAGGGTCACCCGCCGGGGCTCGAGCACGACGTCCTCGCCGTCGCGGACGCGCTGGTAGGCCCGCCGCCCGTCGACCTTGATCGCCGAGACCGTGCTCGGCACCTGGTCGCGCTCGCCCACCTGGGTCGCCAGAGCCGCGCGCACCCGCACGGGGTCCAGGCCCGCGACGGCCTCCGCGACGGCCGCGGGGTCCTCGGCGGGCAGCACCGCGCCCTCGGCGTCGTCGGTCGTGGTGGCCGCCCCGAGCCGGATCGTCGCCTCGTAGGTCTTCTCGGTCAGCACGAGGTGCCCGAGCAGCCGGGTGGCGCGGCCGACGCCGAGCACCAGGACCCCGGTGGCCATCGGGTCCAGGGTGCCGGCGTGGCCGACCTTGCGGGTGCCGGCCAGCCGGCGTACGCGGGAGACGACGTCGTGGCTGGTCATCCCGCCCGGCTTGTCCACCACGACCAGGCCCGGGACGGGCTCGGGCCGGGGTGTGCTCACCGGGGCCCGGCGGGGTCGTCGAGCGCCTCGGCCCCGTCGGTCCCCTCGGTGGCGTCGGTCCCCTCGGTGGCGTCGGGCTCCTCGGCGTCGCCCTCCTCGCGGGGCTTCCGGTACGGGTCGGGCTCCCCGGCGTACTGCTCGACCCGGCGGGCGGCCAGCTCGGCGTCGAGCTCCCGGGCGCGGGCCAGCACCTCGTCGAGCTTGCGCGCGGTCTCGGGGACCGCGTCGGGCACGAACGTCAGCGAGGGCACGTGCCGGGTGCCGAGCTGCTTGCCCACCTCGGAGCGGAGCAGCCCCTTGGCCGACTCCAGGGCCTCGGCGGTGCTCTCGAGGTCGGCGTCCTCGCCGAGGACGGTGTAGTAGATGGTGGCCTGCTGGCTGTCGCCGGTCAGGCGGACGTCGGTGATGGTCACGAACCCGAGCCGCGGGTCCTTGACCCGGCGCTCGAGCATCTGGGCCACCACGACCTGGATCCGGTCGGCGATGCGCCGCACGCGGGGGTTGCTCATCGTCATGCTCCTTCGGGCCGGGGCGGCACCGAGGGCGACGCACCCGCACGGCCGGGGCCGTGCGGGTGCGTCGGGGCCTGCGGTGCTGCAGGGTCGTGCCGGTGGTGCTGGGTCCGCGCGCGTCAGGCGCGCGGGATCTCGCGCATCTCGAAGGACTCGATGACGTCGCCGATCTTGATGTCCTGGAAGTTGCGCAGGACCAGACCGCACTCGAAGCCCTCGCGGACCTCGGACACGTCGTCCCTCTCCCGGCGCAGCGACGCCAGGTCGAGGTTGTCGGCGACCACGGCGTTGTCGCGCAGCACGCGGACCTTGGCCCGGCGCTGCACCGTCCCGCCGATGATCATGCAGCCCGCGATGTTGCCGAGCTTGGAGGAGCGGAAGATCTCGCGGATCTCCGCCCGCCCCAGCGACGACTCCTCGAACTCGGGCTTCAGCATGCCCTTGAGCGCCGCCTCGATCTCCTCGATCGCCGAGTAGATGACCGAGTAGTAGCGGATCTCGACGCCCTGCTTGTCGGCCAGCTCCGTCGCCTTGCCCTGGGGCCGGACGTTGAAGCCGATGATGATGGCGTCCGAGGCCGCGGCCAGGTCGACGTTGGTCTCGGTGATCGCGCCGACACCGCGGTCGATGACCCGGATGCCGACGTCCTCCCCGACGTCGATCTGCGACAGGGCGTCCTCGAGGGCCTCGACCGAGCCGGACACGTCGCCCTTGAGGATGAGGTTGAGCTCCTGGCTCTCCCCCTTCTCCATGGAGGCCATGAAGTCCTCGAGCGTGCGACGGACACGGCGCTTGGCCTGCATGGCCGCCCGCTCGCGCGCCTCGCGCTTCTCGGCGATCTGGCGGGCCATCCGGTCGTCGTCGACGACGATGAAGTTCTGGCCCGCGCCGGGGACGGCGGACAGGCCGAGCACCATCACCGGGCGCGACGGGTCGGCCTGGGCCAGCTCGTTGCCGTGCTCGTCGAGCATCGCGCGGACCCGGCCGTGGGCCGGACCGGCGACCAGGGAGTCGCCCACCCGGAGCGTGCCGCGCTGCACCAGCACCGTGGCGACCGGACCGCGACCGCGGTCCAGGTGCGCCTCGACGACGAGGCCCTGGGCGTCCTGCGTGGGGTTGGCCCGCAGGTCCAGGGACGCGTCCGCGGTGAGCACGATCGCCTCGAGCAGACCCTCCATGTTCAGGTTGGCCTTGGCCGAGACCTCGACGAACATCGTGTCGCCGCCGTACTCCTCGGGCACCAGGCCGTACTCGGTGAGCTGACCGCGGACCTTGGTCGGGTCGGCGTCGGGCTTGTCGATCTTGTTCACCGCGACCACGATCGGGACGCCGGCGGCCTTGGCGTGGTTGAGCGCCTCGACCGTCTGCGGCATCACGCCGTCGTCGGCCGCGACCACCAGCACCGCGATGTCGGTGGCCTGAGCACCACGCGCACGCATGGCGGTGAACGCCTCGTGGCCCGGGGTGTCGATGAAGGTGATGGGTCGCTCGTTGCTGTCCACCTCGGTCACGACCTGGTAGGCCCCGATGTGCTGGGTGATCCCACCGGCCTCCTTGTCGACCACGTTGGCCGAGCGGAGGGCGTCGAGGAGCTTGGTCTTGCCGTGGTCGACGTGACCCATGACGGTCACGACCGGCGGCCGGATCATCAGGTCCGCCTCGTCGCCCTCGTCGGAGCCGAACTCCAGGTCGAAGGACTCCAGCAGCTCGCGGTCCTCGTCCTCGGGGGAGACGACCTCGACGTTGTAGTTGAGCTCCTCACCGAGGAGCTCGAGCGTGGCGTCGTTGACCGACTCGGTCGACGTCACCATCTCGCCGAGGTGGAAGAGCATCTGCACCAGGGCAGCGGCGTCGAGACCGACCTTGTCGGCGAAGTCGGTCAGCGAGGCGCCGCGCGCCAGGCGCACGGTCTCGCCGTTGCCCTTGCGGACGCGCATCCCACCGAGGGTGGGAGCCTCCATCTGCTCGAACTCCTGGCGACGCGCCCGCTTGGACTTGCGCCCACGACGGGAGGGGCCACCGGGACGCCCGAACGCACCCTGCGTGCTGCCCCGCTGGGGCGGACGGCCGCGGCCGCCGAAACCACCGGTGCGCGGCGGGCCGCCGGGCGCACCGCCCGGTGCGCCACGGCCCGGGGCTCCACCCGGACCGCCGCGACCGGGTGCACCGGCGCGGCCGGGGGCACCGGGTCGTCCGGGCGCGCCGGGGCGACCGCCGGGGCCACCGCCGAACGCGGCCGGCGACTTGGGCATCATCGCCGGGTTGGGGCGGGGCATGCCCGGGCGCGGCGGAGCACCGTCGCGGCCCGCGGGCGGGCGCGGCGGGCGGTTGTCGCTCTCGGTGCCACCGGCTGCGGGCGGGGCGCCGGCGGCCGGGGGCGCGGCGGGCGGAGCCGCCGGACGACGACCCATCCCCTGGTTGGAGGAGAACGGGTTGTTGCCGGGTCGGGGCGTGCCGGTGCGGCCGACCGGACGCGGGGCCGGAGCCTTGGGCGTCGGCGGACGCGGACCGGGGCGACCGGTCGGCGCCTCGGCGGCCGGCGCGTCGGCTGCAGGAGCCTCTGCAGCGGGCGCGGCGGGTGCCTCGGCGGCGGGCGCGGCGGGTGCCTCGGCAGCGGGCGCGGCGGGTGCCTCGGCGGCGGGTGCCTCGGGGGCCTCGGCAGCCGGGACCTCCGGGGCGGGTGCCTCGGCGGCCGGCGCCTCGGCAGCCGGGCGTGCGGCCGGCTTCGGACCGGGCCGGGGGCCGGGACGGCTCCCCGACGGGGCGGCCGTCGCGGGTGCGGCGGGGCTGGCGGGTGCGGACGCGCCGGACGGCGTCGTCGCGGCCGGGGCCGCAGGCGCCTGCGGTGCCGGGTCGGCCGCCTTCAGCGAGGCGCCGACCTCCTTGCGGAAGCGCACCTCGGCGGGCATCTCGACGGTGGAGCTCGCCGACTTGACGAACTCGCCCATCTCCTTGAACTTCTCGAGAACGAACTTGCTCTCGACTCCGAACTCTTTGGCGAGCTCGTGGACTCGGGTCTTAGCCACGTTTCTCCTTCTGGCCCGACCCGCGTCCTGCGTGCGTCGGACCGTTATTGGCGGTGCAAACTCATCGGGAGTTACTCATCGAGTGCTCATGAGCTGCTGCTCCAGTTCCTGGTCGGTCCTTCTCTGGTCTGTGTCGAGCCGGCGAGCCACTCCCCCACCGGCGCCGCGTCCAGCCCCGCCGGAGCCCGGAGGGCCCTGGCGAACGCCTTGCGCCGCACCGCGAGGTCGTAGCACCGGGTCGAGGGGTGGAGGTGCGCCCCGCGGCCCGGTGCGGTGGCGTCCAGGTCGGGCACCGCGGCTGGTCGGCCGTCGGGGTCCGAGCCGGTCGTCACCCGCACCAACTCGCTCTTGGCGGCCCGCTCCCGACAGCCGATGCAGGTCCGCACCGGGCCACCGAGGAGGTCCGGGCGTACTGGCGCTGCTGGTCGTCGTGCCACCGTGCACCACCTTACCCTCCCTGGTCGACGAGGGAGAAAACGCCCGGGCGGACGACGGGCCTCGTCCGGGCCACGGGACGGAGGGGTCGGGCGACTGCTAGGGCGCAGGCGCCACCGGGGGCGCCACCGGCGGCCTCGGGTCCTCGGCCGGCTCCTCGTCGGAGTGGATGTCGATGCGCCACCCGGTGAGCCGGGCGGCCAGGCGGGCGTTCTGGCCCTCCTTGCCGATCGCCAGCGACAGCTGGTAGTCCGGCACGACGACCCGGGCCGAGCGGGCGGCCAGGTCGACCACGCGCACCTCGCTCACCCGGGCCGGTGAGAGCGCGCTGGCCACCAGCCGAGCGGGGTCCTCGGCCCAGTCGACGATGTCGATCTTCTCCCCGTCGAGCTCGGCCATCACGTTGCGCACCCGCTGGCCCATCGGACCGATGCAGGCGCCCTTGGCGTTGATCCCGGGCACCGAGGTGTGGACCGCGATCTTGGTGCGGTGGCCGGCCTCACGGGCGATCGCGGCGATCTTCACGCTGCCGTCGGCGATCTCGGGCACCTCGAGGGCGAACAGCTTGCGCACCAGGTTCGGGTGCGAGCGCGACAGGGTGACCTGGGGCCCGCGCATCCCCTTGCGCACCGACAGCACCAGGCACTTGATCCGGGTGCCGTGCGGGTAGGTCTCGCCGGGCGAGCGCTCGGCGACCGGCAGGTGCGCCTCGAG
This sequence comes from uncultured Actinomycetota bacterium, assembly GCA_963781475.1. Classification (GTDB taxonomy): domain Bacteria; phylum Actinomycetota; class Actinomycetes; order Propionibacteriales; family Nocardioidaceae; genus Nocardioides. The sequence goes on from CAWAGJ010000008.1 coordinate 658,210, forward strand.
CTTGCCGAGGTCGACGAGGACGTCGTCGGGGTTGCGGCCCTGCTGGACGACCCCGGAGATCACGTCGCCCTCGCGTCCGGCGAACTCGCCGAACCGGCGGTCGTCCTCGGCGTCGCGGAGGCGCTGCAGCATGATCTGCTTGGCCGTGGTGGTCGCGATCCGGCCGAAGCCCTCGGGGGTGTCGTCGACCTCGCCGACCTTCTCGCCGTCCTCGCCCAGCTCCGGGGCGATGACGGCGACGTGCCCGCTCTTGCGGTCCAGCTCGACGCGCGCGCCGCTCCGGGCCCCCGGCGACTTGTGGTACGCCATCAGCAGCGCCTGCTCGATCGCCTCGACGAGCACGTCGAAGCTGATCTCCTTCTCCCGCTCCAGCATCCGCAGGATGTTCAGGTCGATGTCCATCAGTCGTCCTCCTCGCTCAGCGCCACGTCGTCCCCGTCGTCGTCCCCGTCGTCGTCCCCGTCGTCCAGGTCCTCCGGGTCGCCGGGGTCGTCGGGCGCGGGCCGCGCGCGGCGGTTGAGCTCGACCTGCACCAGGGCGCGGGCGACCTCGTCGTAGGCGAGCGTGGTGGCGGTGCCGTCGACGTCCAGCTCGACCGAGTCGGGCCCGGCAGCGACGATCCGCCCGGTGACCGGCTCGCCCTCGTGGAGGGTGAGCCTGACCAGGCGGTCGGTGTTGCGCCGCCAGTGGCGTGGCAGCGTGAGCGGGCGGTCGACCCCGCGGGAGGTCACCTCGAGGGTGTAGGGGTGCTGGCCCATCACGTCGCTGGCCTCGAGCACCTCGTCGACGCGCCGGGTCGCCTCGGCCACGTCGTCCAGGGTCACCCCGCCGTCCTGGTCGACGGCCACCCGCAGCACGCGACGCTTGCCGGCCGGCGTCAGCTCGACGGCCTCGAGGTCGAGCCCGAGCTCGAGCAGGGGGCCTGCGAGCTCCTCGGCGATCCGGTCCTGGGGGGCGTTCACGGTGCCGTCCTCCTGTGCTGTTGTGGTCGAGCCCGCAGCGCGCGCGGGCAAGGGACGATCCTAGGGCATCCGCACCGCCTCGCCGCCCGGGCCGTGGGTCGGTCGCGGGTAGGCTCACCGCCCGTGACCCCGACCAGCGCCCCGGTGCCGGGGACGGCGGACACGACCCGCGCGGACCTCGCGTCGGCCAGCCGCCGCGGGCTCCTGCTCAGCGGCGCGGCCCTGCTGCTCGGCGGCTGCAGCACCGACGCGGGCCCGGCGCCCACCGGGGGACGGTCGCCGGACCCGGGGACGACCCGCACCCCGCAGGAGGCGGAGGTCACCGACGACGCCGACCTGGTGGGCGAGGCGCGCGAGGCCCTCGCCGCGGCGGCGGCGCTGGTGAGGGCCGCGCAACGCTCCGCGCCCCCGCTGCGCGGCGTGCTCGCGCCGCTCCTGGCGCTGCACGAGGCGCACGCCGAGGCGCTCGGGCAGCCGCTCGACCTGCCGCGCGCCGCTCGTCAGGCGGCCCCGCCGGACCCGTTGCTGGCGTTGGTGCGCGACCGCGAGGTCCAGCTCCAGGCCCGTCTGGCCGAGCTGGCCGTGGACGCCGCCAGCGGCGCCCTGGCGCGGTTGCTGGCCTCGATGTCGGCCGGCCTGGCGCAGCGGCTGGCAGCCCTGCCCACCTCGGCACCCGCCGGCGCCGGGAGTGCCTCGTGAGCGCCCGCGGAGCGCTCCAGGACGCCCTCGCCGCGGAGCACGCGGCGGTCTGGGTGCACGCCCTGCTCGGGGCGCAGACGTCCCGGTCGGCCGACCCCGGCCTCGCCGAGCGGATCGACGAGGCGTACGCCGCGCACCGCGACCGCCGAGACCGGGTCACCGCACTGCTGGTCGCCGACGGGACCGACCCCGTCGCGGCGCTGCCGGCGTACGACGTGCCCGGCGACCTGGGCACCGCCGCCGGTGTCGAGCGCGCGGCCCTCGACCTGGAGCGCGGCTGCGCGCAGGTGTGGGCGACGGTGGTGGAGAACACCTCCGGCGCACGACGTCGCCTGGCGGTGGGGGCGCTCACGGAGACAGCGGTCCGCGAACTCGCCTTCCGGGGAACGCCCGAGATGTTCCCCGGATCGACGAGTACGCGGACCGCTGCGGGCCCGGGACAGGAGCCATGAGGTATTCGACTGGTGTGGGCTCCAGCCGTCCTCCCTCTGACGAGAACTGTGTCGCAGCCGGCGCCCCGCCGCGAGGACCTGCGTTCCTCACCTCTTCGCATTGCACGAACCTGCAGGAAGTGCGGACGGGGGCGGCCAGGGTCGGACGGGGGCGGACAGGGGGCGGTCCCGGAGGGGGACCGCCCGGGACGTCAGGCCCGGTAGGCGGCGAACATCGCCCGCATCCGGTCCTGCTGGCCCGCGCTGAAGCTCTCGTAGCAGGCGTCGTCGCTGTAGTCCATGTAGTTGTGGACGGGGTCGTCGCCCGGCAGCGAGCACGAGTCGCGCCCGACCGGGCAGCCCCTGCTCTCGCTGGCCTGCGCCGGGGTGTCCCTCACCCCGTCGTTCCGCCTCGTGCAACCGCCCTGGAAGGTGTGGAAGAGCCCCAGCCAGTGGCCTGCCTCGTGGGTCGCGGTCTTGCCCTGGTCGTAGTCCTCCAGGTCCCCGCCGGGCAGGGTCCCCACGTCGACCCGGACCCCGTCGGTCCGAGGGCTGCCCGCCCGGTCCCAGGGGAAGGTGGCGACGCCGAGGTAGTCGAAGTCCACCAGCCAGAGGTTCAGCGCGCCGGCACCGCCGCGTCGGGTCGCGGCCTGGTACTCCCTGCTGCGCCGGTCCCGGTGGTAGCGGTCGTCGTAGGTGCGGTCGACGCCGGCCAGGTCGAAGGCGAACCCGGACCCGGCGAAGGTCTCGTCCAGGACGCGGACCTGGCGGCGGACGACCGTGCGGCTCACGTCGCCCTCACCGTCGACCCCCGCCATCACGTGGACGTACGTGGGGATCTCCTGGTCGGCGACCACCGCGCCCTGGGTCCGTTGCGCCAGCAGCCGCCCGGTGCGTGCCTCGATCGCCCGCTGCTCGGACGGCGTGACGCCGCGGTGGTCGGGACCGCGCGTCGTGCGGGCCGCACCGCCCGGGGCGGCGCGGCACGCCTCCCCCGCGGCCCCCGCAGGCGCCACGTCCGCCGGGGACGGGCCGGCCTGGCGGGCGGTCGCCGTGGCGGGACCCGTCGCGAGGAGGACCGACGTCGCGAGGGCGACCGCCGTGGCTCGCAGGGAGGTGGTCAGGCGCACGGGGCGGGCCTTCCGTCGGGCCGCGTCGGCGGCAGGTGCTCGCGGCGGCGCCGGGAGCGGTCCCGCTCAGGGTGCCGTACCGCCGCACCCCGCGGCCAGCGCGTCGGCCAGCACCCGGGCCACGACCGGCACGCCCAGGTAGAGCTCGGCGCCGTGCCGGGCCGGGGGCAGCACCACCGGGACGTCGACGGCGGCCGGGAAGAGCCGGGCGCTGCCCCGTCCCAGCGGGACCAGGTCCCACGGGCTGTGCAGGTTGACCCAGGACCCGACGCGGTCGTACGGGAACGAGCCCTCGCTGCGGCCGGGGCCGCGGTGCAGCGACGGCCACCCGGCCGGGCTGCCCAGGGTCACCAGGCGCGGGACGCGCGTGCCCCCCGGCAGGTGGGGCAGCAGGTCGAGGGCCACCAGGGCACCCAGGCTGTGGGCGACCACCACGACGTCGTCGTCCTCGGTCCCGGCCGACCGACGGCGACCGGCGAGGGTCTCCAGCACCCGGGACAGGACGGCCTGGCGCAGGGCGGGCCGGCGCCGGTAGTGCTCGACGTGGCGCATCGGGCGGCTGACCGCGCCCCAGGCGTGACGCCCCAGCTCGTAGACCGGCGCGGGCACGAGGTGCCGCGCGGGGGACGGCGCGCCCAGCAGGTCGGCGACGCGCTGCCGCTCGTCCATGAAGCGGGGCCGGGCCGCGGCGGCGCGAGCGGCGTCGTACGTGGGTCCCGGCGGCACCCGGTGCCCCGGGTGCCCCGGGTGCGAGCAGGGGCAGGGGCGGGGCGCGGAGCCGGCCAGCAGGTCGACGTAGTCCGGCGCGAGCAGGTCCACCCCCGGGAGCAGCGGGCTCAGCCCCTGCCCGACCAGGGCGCGGTCCAGCGCCGTGCGCCAGCGCCCGCCACGCACCCGCTCCCCCACCCCGTGCAGGTAGAGGACCGTCCGGCCCACCGGCGCCTCAGCCGCGGACGAGCGCGACGAGGTGGTCGACCACGTGCCCGGCCGCGACGTCCTCGCGCTCACCGGTGCGGCGGTCCTTGACCTCGATGGTGCCCTCGGCCAGGGACTTGCCGACCACCACGATCGTCGGTACCCCGATCAGCTCGGCGTCCTTGAACTTCACCCCGGGGCTGACCTTGTGCCGGTCGTCGTAGATCACCTCGACGCCGGCGGCGTCGAGCTCGTGCGCGACCCGCTCCGCGGCCGCCTTGACGGCCTCGTCCTTCCCGGCCGCCACCAGGTGCACGTCGGCGGGGGCCAGCTCGCGGGGCCAGCACAGACCCTGCTCGTCGAGCGTGCCCTCGGCCACGGCGGCGACCGCGCGGGTGACGCCCACGCCGTAGGAGCCCATGGTGACCGTGACCAGCTTGCCGTTCTCGTCGAGCACCTGCAGGTCGAGGGCGTCGGCGTACTTGCGTCCGAGCGCGAAGATGTGGCCCATCTCGATGCCGCGCGCGGTCTCCAGGACGCCCTCGTCGCAGACCGGGCAGGCGTCGCCGTCGCGGACCTCGGCGGCCTCGATCGTGCCGTCGGCGGTGAAGTCGCGCCCGGCGACCAGGTCGAGCACGTGGCTGCCGTCCACGTTCGCGCCGGTGACCCAGCGGGTGCCCTCGACGACCCGGGGGTCGACCAGGAAGCGGATGCCCGACTCCCCCTCCTCCCCGAGCACGGGGACGCCCCGGGGCCCGGCGCCGGGGCCGAGGTACCCCTTGACGAGGCTGGGGTGCCGGGCGAACTCCGTCTCGTCGAAGGGGTGCACCTCGATCGGCTCGAGCTGGCCCTCCAGCCGCTTCTGGTCGACCTCCCGGTCACCGGGGACGCCGATGGCCAGCGGCTCGCGCGTGCCGTCGGGGTGCTGGAGGGTGACCAGCACGTTCTTCAGGGTGTCGGCCGCCTGCCAGGGCCGGTCCGGACGGGGGAAGGCCTGGTCCAGGTGGTCGACCAGGGTGGCGATCGTGGGGGTGCCCGGCGTGTCCTCGGCGTGGGCGGCCGGGGCGTCCTCGTCGGACACGGGCTGCGGCGCGCGGACCTCGACGGCCTCCACGTTGGCGGCGTAGTCGCAGGTCGTGCAGCGCACGTAGGTGTCCTCGCCGACCGCGGCCTTGGCCAGGAACTCCTCCGAGCGCGACCCGCCCATCGCCCCGGAGGTGGCCTTCACCACGACGTAGTCGAAGCCGAGGCGGTCGAAGATGCGGACGTAGGCGTCGCGGTGGGCCTGGTAGCTGGCGTCGAGGCCGGCGTCGTCGACGTCGAAGGAGTAGGAGTCCTTCATGATGAACTCGCGCCCGCGGAGCACGCCGGCGCGGGGGCGGGCCTCGTCGCGGTACTTGGTCTGCACCTGGTAGATCGACAGGGGCAGGTCCTTGTAGGAGGAGTACAGGTCCTTCACCACGAGGGTGAACATCTCCTCGTGCGTGGGGCCGAGGAGGTAGTCGGCGCCCTTGCGGTCCCGGAGCCGGAAGATGCCGTCGCCGTACTCGCTCCAGCGCCCGGAGGCCTCGTAGGGCTCCTTGGGCAGCAGCGCGGGGAAGGACAGCTCCTGGGCGCCGATGGCGTCCATCTCCTGCCGTACGACCCGCTCGACCTTGCGCAGCACGCGCAGGCCGAGCGGCAGCCAGGTGTAGATGCCCGGGGCGGCACGACGGATGTAGCCGGCGCGGACGAGCAGGCGGTGGCTCGGCACCTCGGCGTCCGCGGGGTCGTCCCTCAACGTGCGCACGAACAGGGTGGACATCCGCGTGATCATGCGCTCAGCGTAGGTGGCGCGCACCCTGCCGGACGAACCAGTTCGCCGGGGGCGGACGGTGCGGGTCGGGCGGGCTCAGCGGCCGCGGGCCACCCGCAGCGCGACGCCGACCAGGGGCGCCTGGAGCGGGACGCGCGCGAGCGTGCCGATCCGCCAGGCGCGGCTGCGGGCGCGCTGACCGTCGAGCGCCATCTGGACGTTGCCCGGCAGGATGGCCAGCAGCAGGGCGGCGGTGGCCCAGCCGCCCGCCCGGCGGGTGGCCGGGTGCAGCACCGCGGCCGCGCAGGCCAGCTCGGCCACGCCCGAGAGGTGCACGGTCCGCCGCGCCCCGACCGGCACCCACGGGGGCACCAGCGGCTCGAACACCTGCGGGCGCACGAGGTGGACCACGCCGCTCGCGGCGAAGGCACCGGTCAGCGCGCGGGCGGGCAGGGTCAGCGGGACGGCGGTCACGGGCTCACCGTAGGCCGACGGGCCGGTGCGGAGGCGATGCTCTAGAACATGACGGTCGAGAAGCGCGCGGTCTCCACGAAGCCGGCCCGGGCGTAGGCCCGCCGCGCGGTGGAGTTCCACTCGTTGACGTAGAGGGAGACGGTGGGTGCGATCTCGGCCTGCACCAGCGCGGCCACGGCAGCCATCCCGGCGGTGGCCAGGCCCCGGCCGCGGTGCGCGGGGGGGACGTACACGCCCTGCACCTGCGCCGCGGTCCCGGTGGCGCAGGCCACCTCGGCCTTGAAGACCAGCTCGTCACCGTCGTAGCGGGCGAACGACCAGCCGCGGCTGACCAGCTGGAGCACCCGGGTGCGGTAGAGGTCGGAGCCACCCTGCTCGGGCGAGGTGCCGACCTCCTCGGTGTACATCGCCACGCAGGCCGGGTAGAGCGTCTCCAGGTCCTCGGAGGTGGTCCGTCGCACCCCGGGGTCGGGCTCGACAGCCGGGGCGCCGGTGAGCTCGAGGTGGGGCTGCAGCCACCGGCGCTCCCGGGGTCGGCCCCAGGTGCGCGCCGCCTGGTTCCAGAAGGCACGGACCGGTTCGTGCAGCCCGACCAGGGTGGAGGCGGAGCGGTGCATGCTCAACGCCTTCTCGGCGAAGACGCGGGCGTCCTCCTCGTCGGCCTGGACCGGGACGATGTTGGCCCCTGCGTGGCAGGCCGCGACCAGCTCGCCGTCGCGGTAGCGGCCCCACATCTCCCCGCCCAGCCAGCGGGGCTCGAGCCGCGTGGTCGCGGCCCGGTGGAGGACGAACACGTTCACGACGGGGTCGCGGCTCGCGAGCGCGCCGAACTCCTCGAGGTCGTCGGACCCGAGCACACGGACCCCGTGACGGGTGGACACCCGACCGACCCTAGTGGGCGCCGTTCTCCCGGCGCCCACCCCGCCTCCCGGCCTTGACGGCGGATCGGCGCCGGGTGTCGGGTGCTGGGATGGACACCACCAGGGCCGGCCCTCCCGTCGCCCTCGTCGCCGGCGCCACCCGGGGCGCGGGCCGCGCACTGGCTGTCGAGCTCGGCCGGGCCGGGTTCCACGTCTACGCCACCGGCAGGTCGAGCCGGGCGTCCGGACCCTCCGAGATCGGGCGGGCGGAGACGATCGAGGAGACCGGTGAGCTGGTCGAGTCGGCCGGCGGGTCCGCGAGCGCAGCGGTGGTGGACCACGAGGACCCCGCTGCGGTGGCGGCGCTCCTCACCCGGGTCGAGACCGAGCGCGGTCGCCTCGACGTGCTGGTCAACGACGTCTTCGGCGGCGACCGCTACGCCCAGTGGGACACCCCGCTGTGGGAGCACGACCTGGCCGGCGGCGGGCGGATGCTGCGGATGGGCGTGTGGACCCACCTGGTGACCGCGCACCACGCGCTCCCGCTGCTGCTGCGGACCGCCGCGACGACCGGTCGGCAGGGCCTGCTGGTCGAGATGACCGACGGCACCGCGGAGTTCAACGCCGCCTACCGCGAGTCGGTCGGCTTCTACTACGACCTGGTGAAGGCCGGGGTGGGGCGCATCGTGCTCGGACTGACCCACGAGCTGCGCGACCACCCGGTCACCGCGCTGGCCGTGACGCCCGGCTGGCTCCGCTCCGAGCAGATGCTGGACGGCTTCGGGGTGACCGAGGCGACCTGGCGGGACGCGCTGGCGCAGGTGCCCGGCTTCGCGATCTCGGAGTCGCCGACCTTCGTGGCCCGGGGCGTGGCGGCGTTGGCCGGGGACGCGGGCCACGGCCGCTTCGCAGGTCGGACGCTGACGTCGTACGACCTGGCGACGACCTACGACCTGACCGACACCGACGGGTCCCGGCCCGACTGCTGGGGCTACCTCGCCCTCCACGGCCTGGACGAGCAGAGCGGCGCGGGCACCGCTGCGTTCCGCTGACGGTCAGCTGACGGAGACCTGGGCGCCCGCGCCGTCGACGGCCTCCATGCCCTCCGCGATGCGCATGGCCTCCTCGATCAGGGTCTCCACGATCTGGGACTCCGGCACGGTCTTGACGACCTCGCCCTTGACGAAGATCTGGCCCTTGCCGTTGCCCGACGCCACCCCGAGGTCGGCCTCGCGGGCCTCGCCGGGGCCGTTGACGACGCAGCCCATGACGGCGACCCGCAGCGGGACCTCGAGCCCCTCGAGCCCGGCGGTCACCTCGTCGGCGAGCTTGTAGACGTCGACCTGGGCGCGACCGCAGGAGGGGCAGGAGACGATCTCGAGCCGCCGGGGCTTGAGGTTCAGCGACTCCAGGATCTGCAGACCGACCTTGACCTCCTCCACCGGCGGGGCGGACAGCGAGACCCGGATGGTGTCGCCGATGCCCTGGGAGAGCAGGTGGCCGAACGCCACCGAGGACTTGATCGTGCCCTGGAACGCAGGACCGGCCTCGGTGACGCCGAGGTGCAGGGGCCAGTCACCCTCCGCGGCGAGGAGCTCGTAGGCCCGGACCATCACCACGGGGTCGTTGTGCTTGACCGAGATCTTGAAGTCGCGGAAGCCGTGCTCCTCGAAGAGCCCGGCCTCCCACTTCGCCGACTCGACCAGCGCCTCGGGGGTGGCCTTGCCGTACTTCTCCATCAGCCGCTTGTCCAACGACCCGGCGTTCACCCCGATCCGGATGCTCGTGCCGTGGTCCTGCGCGGCGCGGGCGATCTCCTTGACCTGGTCGTCGAACTTGCGGATGTTGCCGGGGTTGACCCGGACCGCCGCGCAGCCGGCCTCGATGGCCGCGAAGACGTACTTGGGCTGGAAGTGGATGTCGGCGATGACGGGGATCTGCGACTTGGTCGCGATCGCGGTGAGCGCGTCGGCGTCGTCCTGGCTGGGGCACGCCACGCGGACGATGTCGCACCCCGAGGCGGTGAGCTCGGCGATCTGCTGGAGCGTGGCGTCGATGTCGCTGGTCAGCGTGGTCGTCATGGACTGGACCGAGATCGGGTGGTCGCTGCCGACCCCGACCTTGCCGACCTGGATCTGGCGGGTCTGACGGCGCGGCGCGAGCACCGGCGGTGGTGCGGCGGGCATGCCCAGGCTGACGGTGCTCATGTCGCCGAGCGTACTGCCCGGCCGTCGCCGTCCCTCCCCCTGCTGCGGACGTCATGCCCGCCGCGGTTCAGCTGCGGCGTCGATCGCACGACGTCCCGCGCGCCGGCGAGAGGGTCGGTCAGCCGGTGAGGGAGATCGGGGCGACCACGTCGCCGATGATCAGCACGACGCCCATCACCATCAGCACCAGGCCGAAGCCGTAGGCGACCGGCAGCATCCGCGCCACGTCGACGTACCCCGGGTCGGGGCGGCGGCGGAGCCAGGCCAGCCGCCGGCGCACCGACTCCCACGCGGCGCCGGCGATGTGTCCGCCGTCGAGCGGGAGCAGCGGCACGAAGTTGAAGACCCCGATGAAGAGGTTGAAGCCGGCCACCAGCGCCAGCAGGCTGAACGCGCGGTCGCCGGCCGGCACCGCGGTCGTCGACGCGGTCTCCCCCGCGATCCGGCCGCCGCCGACGATGCTGACCGGGCTGTCGGGCTTGCGCTCCTCGACCCCCACGACGGCCAGGCCCACCTCGTAGACCTTGACCGGCAGGGTGCCGATCGCCTCCACGGTGTCGACGGTCAGCGAGCCCATCCGTTCGAGCGTGTAGAGCGGGCCCCCGGTCGGCACGACGACCTCGGCCTCCGGGGAGACGCCGAGGAAGCCGACCTCGGTCAGGGTCTCGTCCTGCCCGGTCGGGTCGTCGGGCCGCAGCTCGACCGTGGTGCTGGTCCGCCCCGTGAGCTGCTCGCCGTCGCGCTCGTAGCCGAGGACCGCCTGCCCGTCGGCGTTGTCGCGGATCAGCTCGCGCAGCTGGTCCCAGCTGCTGACGGGGGTGCCGTTGAAGTCGGTCACGGTGTCGCCGGGACGCAGGCCGGCCTCGTACGCCGGCGCCTCCGGGTCGCCCGCGCGGCAGTCGAGGCGCTGCTCGGCGTACGGGATGACGCAGCGCGACACCTCGGCGACCACGGGCCGCCCGGGAGCGGGCTCGGCGCTGGCGGCGCTCATGTCGCCGTAGGTGCTGAAGACGGTCCAGAACAGCAGGAAGGCGATCAGGATGTTGACGCTGGGCCCGCCGGCCATCACCACGATCTTCTTCCACGGCGGCAGCTTGTAGAACAGCCGGCTCTCGTCCGCGGCGGTGATCGTCTCGTACTCCGCCGAGCGCGCGTCGGAGACCAGCTGGGTGAAGAGCCCGGTGTTGGACTTGCGCACCTGGTGGACCTCGTTGCCGTCGGCGTCGTGCTCGACCGGCCCGGCGAGCTCCTCGGCCCCGGGCGGGAGCATCCCGACGATCTTGACGTAGCCCCCGAGCGGGATCGCCTTGACGCCGTACTCCGTCTCGCCGACCTGCCGGCTCCAGACGGTCGGCCCGAACCCGATGAAGTACTGCGTGACCTTCCCGCCGAACCGCTTGGCCGGGACCATGTGGCCGAGCTCGTGCAGGCCGATGGAGACCAGGATCGCGACGACGAAGAAGACGACCCCGGCGGTGTACAGCAGCACGGTCGTCACGTCCTGCTCCTCTCGATCGCCCGGGTGGCCTCGGACCGCGCCCAGGCGTCGGCGGCGAGCACGTCGTCCACGGTGAGGTCTGCCGGCGAGCCTACGTCGTGGCGCGTGACGACGTCGGCCACCGCGTCGACGATCCCGGTGAACCGCAGCCGGCCCTCCCGGAACGCGGCCACGCAGACCTCGTTGGCCGCGTTGTACGCCGCCGGGGCGGTGCCCCCGCGCCGCCCGGCCTCCCGGGCCAGCGCGACCGCCGGGAACGCCTCGTCGTCGAGCGGGGCGAAGTCCCAGGTCTGCGGCTGCGTCCAGTCCACCGCGGGCGCGGCGTCGGAGACGCGGTCGGGCCAGGAGAGGCCGAGCGCGATCGGGATCCGCATCGTCGGGGGGCTGGCCTGTGCCAGGGTCGAGCCGTCGCGGAACTCGACCATCGAGTGCACCACGCTGGTCGGGTGGACCACCACGACGATGTCGTCGTAGGCCACCCCGAAGAGCAGGTGCGCCTCGATCACCTCCAGGCCCTTGTTGACCAGGGTGGCGGAGTTGATCGTGATGACCGGCCCCATGTCCCAGGTGGGGTGGTCCATGGCCTGGGCGACGGTGACGTCGTGGAGGTCGGCGCGGGTCCGGCCGCGGAACGGCCCTCCGCTCGCGGTGAGCACGAGCCGTCGTACGTCGGCCGCGGTGCCGGCGCGCAGGCACTGCGCCAGGGCGCTGTGCTCGGAGTCCACCGGGACGACCTGGTCGGGCGCGGCCCGGTCCAGCACCAGCGGGCCGCCCATCACCAGCGACTCCTTGTTGGCCAGGGCCAGGGTGCGCCCGGCCTCGAGCGCGGCCAGGGTCGGTCGCAGCCCGACGGCCCCGGTGATCCCGTTCAGGACCACGTCGCAGGCCAGGGTGGCGGCCTCCACCGAGGCCTCCTCCCCCAGCCCGGCGAACAGGGCCCCGCCCAGCTCGGGCGCCGCGGCCCGGCACCGCGCGACCTGCGCCGCGAAGAGCTCGGGGCTGCTGCCACCGGCGGTCAGTCCGACGACCCGGAACCGGTCGGGGCTGGCGGCCACCAGGTCGAGCGCCTGCGTGCCGATGCTGCCGGTCGAGCCGAGGATGACCACGTCGCGTCGCACGCGGCCAGTCTCGCAGCCTGCCCTGCGCGACCGATCGGCCGTAGCATCCGACCATGACGCAGACACTCACCGGCGGCCCCGGTCTCGTGCAGGAGCGGAACCTCGTCACCGCGGTCCCCGGACCGCGGTCGCTGGAGCGGCTGGCCCGCAAGAAGAGGCACGTGGCCGACGGCGTCGGCACCGCGCTCCCGGTCTTCGTCGAGGCCGCCGGCGGCGGGGTGCTGCGCGACGTCGACGGCAACACCCTGATCGACCTCGGCTCCGGCATCGCGGTGACCACCGTCGGCAACAGCGCCGAGGCCGTGGTGCGCCGGGTGCGCGAGCAGCTCGACGCCTTCACCCACACCTGCTTCATGGTCACGCCGTACGACGCCTACGTCGACGTGTGCGAGGCGCTCGCCGAGGTGACCCCCGGCGACCACGCCAAGAAGTCGGCGCTGTTCAACTCCGGCTCGGAGGCCGTCGAGAACGCCGTCAAGATCTCCCGCGTGGCGACCGGTCGTGACGCCGTGGTCGTCTTCGACCACGCCTACCACGGGCGCACCAACCTGACGATGGCGATGACGGCGAAGGTGATGCCGTACAAGCACGGCTTCGGGCCCTTCGCCGGGGAGGTCTACCGCGCCCCGATGTCCTACCCGCTGCGTGACGGGCTGAGCGGCGAGCAGGCCGCCGCCCGGGCGGTCGAGGTGATGGAGAAGCAGGTCGGCGCGGACAACCTGGCCTGCGTGGTGATCGAGCCCGTCCAGGGCGAGGGCGGCTTCGTGGTGCCCGCGCCCGGCTTCCTGCCGGCGCTGGCCCGCTGGTGCCGCGAGCACGGCGTCGTGCTGGTCGCCGACGAGGTGCAGTCGGGCTTCTGCCGCACCGGCGACTGGTTCGCCTGCGACCACGAGGGCGTCGTCCCCGACCTGGTGACCACCGCCAAGGGCATCGCCGGCGGGCTGCCGCTGGCCGCGGTCACCGGCCGCGCGGAGCTGATGGACGCCGTGCACACCGGCGGTCTCGGCGGGACCTACGGCGGGAACCCCCTGGCCTGCGCCGCCGCCCTCGGCGCGCTCGAGGAGATGCGCACGCACGACCTGGTCGGACGCGCCCGTGAGGTCGGCACGATCCTGCACGAGCGGCTGGGCTCGATGGCCGCGGCCCACCCGGTCGTGGCCGAGGTGCGCGGGCGCGGGGCGATGGTCGCGGTCGAGCTGTGCGTGCCCGGCACCACCGAGCCGGACGCCGCGCGGACGGCCGCCGTCGCCGCGGCGTGCCACGCCGCCGGGGTGGTGGTGCTGACCTGCGGGACCTTCGGCAACGTGATCCGCCTGCTGCCGCCGCTCTCGACGACCGACGCCCTGCTGCACGAGGGCCTGGACGTGCTCGCGGAGGCGTTCGCCGCCACGGCCTGACCTCGCGGGAGCGCGCCGGAGGCGCGGGTCCTCCACCTGCGCACGCGGAGGAGGTGCGCCGACCGAAGAACGTACAGTTCCCGCTCGACCTCGGCCGGTCTCCGTGTCGTCGCAGGTCAGCAGGGTGGGGTTCGAAGGTCGCGCTCGGGATCGGGCGGACTGTACGTTGCTCGGTCGCCCAGGACGACCCGGGCACGTCGTAGGCGGTGGGGTCAGCGGCCCGGGATAACCCGTTGCGTCGCGCGCCCGGACGGCCCCACCCTGGGGTCGAGCCGGACGCGCGTGCGTCCGCCCGTCCGAGAGGAGCCCGAGATGTCGACGACCGCCCGCGGCCTGCCCGCAGACCCGACCCTCCTCTCCCGACGGAGCACCCCACACGATGACGCCCGACCCCGCGGCGCGGGCAGCACCCGCCGCACCTGACCCACGGTTCACCTTCTCCTTCACCGCCTACGCCGACCTCCCCGACGGTGCTCGCTGGTCGACCTGGCTCGAGGTCGACCCGCTGTGCCGCGGACCCGAGCCACGCCCCTCCTGGGTGGTCACCTCCCAGGGCGCGGTCGACACCGAGCTCGGCGTGCTGAAGACCGGCAAGGAGGCCGACGTCCACCTCCTCGAGCGCACCGACCCGCACGACCCCGCGCAGTCCGTGGTGATGGCGGCCAAGCGCTACCGCAGCGCCGAGCACCGCAGCTTCCACCGGGCGGCCGGCTACACCGAGGGCCGCAGCGTCAGGCGCTCGCGCGACGAGCGCGCGCTCAAGCGTGGCAGCACCTGGGGACGGCAGGTCGCCGCCGGCGAGTGGGCGACCGCGGAGTGGGACGCGCTCGTGCGTTGTCACCGGCTCGGCCTCCCGGTGCCCTACCCGGTCCAGCTGGACGGGACCGAGCTGCTGATGGAGTGGGTCGCCGTCGACGGCGAGGACGGACCCGTCACGGCGCCGCGGCTCGCCCAGGCCCGCCCCTCCCAGGCTCTGCTGGCGTCCTACTTCGACCAGCTCCGCGAGGTGATGACCAGGCTGGTCCACGCCGGGCTGGTGCACGGCGACCTGTCCGCCTACAACCTGCTCGCCGCGGACGCGCGCCTGGTCGTGATCGACCTCCCGCAGGTGGTCGACCTCGTCGGCAACCTGAACGGGGCGGACTACCTGATGCGCGACTGCACGAACGTCTGCGCCTGGTTCCGCTCACGCGGCCTCGAGGTCGACGAGCACGCGCTGTTCGCCGACCTGATGGCCCGGGCCTTCTAGCAGGCCGGAGCGGACCGGCGGCTAGGGCTGCGCGACCTCCTGGACCCCCCACGGGGCGCCGTACTCGGTGAGCAGGTCCAGGAACGGCACCGCGTCGAAGGCCTCCGGGCCGAGCACGCCGGTGCCGGACCACGTGCCGCGGGCGAGCAGCTCGAGGGCCACCACGGGGTTGACCGCCGTCTGCCACACCACGCACTGGTGGCCGTACTCGCGCATCGTCCACTCGTTGTCGACGACGTGGTAGAGGTAGGTGGAGCGGGGCTCGCCGTCCTTGCCGGTGCCGGTGACCCAGAGACCGGCGCAGGTCTTCCCCGTCATCAGCGGGCCGATCGTGGCGGGGTCGGGCAGGCAGGCCGCCACGACGTCGCGCGGGGAGACCTCGACACCCTTGACCCGGACCTTGTCGGTGGAGTCCAGGCCGAGGGTGTGCAGGGTGCGGAGGATGGTGATCATCTCCTCCCCCAGGCCGTACTTGAACGTCGCACGGCGGCAGTCGACCCACCGGGGCATGAGGAGCACCTCCTCGTGCTCGACGTTGACGCACTCGACCGGCCCGATGCCCTCGGGGAAGTCGAAGACCTCCGGCTCGCTGAACGGCGCGGTCGTGTGCCAGTCGCCGTCCTGCCACACCACCGGCGGGTTCAGGCACTCCTCGATGGTGGTCCACATCGAGAAGGACGGCGCGAACACCTCCGCACCGTTCTCGTCGCGCACCACGAGGTTGGCGCCGTCGCGGGTGCCGAGCTCGTCGATCTCCGAGAACAGGTGGTCCGCGGCGTAGCGGGCGAAGACGTCGGACAGCCCGGGCTCGACCCCGATCCCGACCAGCGCGAGGCGGCCGGCGTCCTCCCAGGCGCCGGCCCGCGCGAACTGCTCGTCGCCGAGCTTGACCCCGGGGGTCTCGTACGGCGTCTCGGGGTGCGGGCGCGAGAGCGACATCGCCATGTCGAGGTAGTCCGCGCCCGCGGCCAGCGCGCCCTCGAACAGCGGCATGTCGAAGACCGGGTCGACGGCGTTCATCAGGTGGGTCACGCGGTGCTCGCGGCACAGCGCGGTCACGGCGTCGGCGTCCGAGGCGTCGAGCTGCGCGGCGGTGTACCGCGGGTCGACGGACGCGGCGCGCTCGGCGCGGGACAGGTCGTAGTCGGCGACCACGACCGTCTCGAAGAAGTCGCGGCGCGCGGCGATGGCCGCGAACGCCCCGCCGACGCCGCCGGCGCCGGCCAGCAGGATCCTCATCGGTACGTCTCCCTCACTCGCCGATGTAGGACATGACGTGCTTGAGGCGCGTGTAGTCCTCCAGGCCGTACATCGACAGGTCCTTGCCGTAGCCGGAGTGCTTGAAGCCGCCGTGGGGCATCTCGGCCACGATCGGGATGTGGGTGTTGATCCACACCGCACCGAAGTCGAGACGCTTGGCCATCCGCATCGCGCGTCCGTGGTCGCGGGTCCACACCGAGGAGGCCAGGCCGTACTTCACGCCGTTGGCCCAGCGCAGCGCCTCGCCCTCGTCGGAGAACCGCTGGACGGTGATGACGGGACCGAAGATCTCGTCCTGCACCTGCTCGTCGTCCTGGCGCAGCCCGGACAGCACGGTCGGCTCGTAGAAGTAGCCCCGGTCGCCCTGGCGGCTGCCGCCGGCGCGGACCTCGGCGTGGTCGGGCAGCCGGTCGACCATGCCCGAGACGCGGGTGAGCTGGTCGGCGTTGTTGAGCGGGCCGTAGAGGACGTCCTCGTCGTCGGGCATCCCCGTCCGGGTGCCGCGCGCCTGCTCGGCCAGGGCGGCCACGAAGTCGTCGTGCACGCCGGGCCCCGCCAGGACCCGGGTGGCGGCGGTGCAGTCCTGGCCGGCGTTGAAGTAGCCCGCGGCCGCGATGCCCTCGGCCGCCGCCTCGACGTCGGCGTCGTCGAAGACGATCACGGGCGCCTTGCCGCCGAGCTCGAGGTGGACCCTCTTGAGCTGGTCGGCCGCGGAGTGGGCGACCTGCATGCCGGCGCGGACCGACCCGGTGATCGCGACCAGCTGCGGCGTCGGGTGCTCGACCAGGGTGCGCCCGGTCTCCCGGTCCCCGGTGACGACGTTGAAGACGCCCGGCGGCAGGAACTCCTGGCACAGCTCGGCGAAGAGCGTCGTCGAGGCCGGCGTGGTGTCGCTGGGCTTGAGCACGATCGTGTTGCCGGCCGCCAGCGCCGGCGCGATCTTCCAGACCATCATCATCAGCGGGTAGTTCCACGGCGTCACCTGGCCGACGACGCCGATCGGCTCGCGGCGCACGAACGAGGTGTGGTCGGCGAGGTACTCGCCGGCCGACTTCCCCTCCAGCACCCGGGCGGCGCCGGCGAAGAAGCGCAGCTGGTCGATCGCCGGCGGCAGCTCCTCGGTGGTGGTGAAGCCCAGGGGCTTGCCCGTGTCGCGGCTCTCCACGCCGACGAACTCCTCCGTCCGCCGCTCGAGGGCGTCGGCGATGCGCAGCATCGCCCGCTGCCGCTCCGCCGGGGTGGTCTCGCCCCAGGTCTCGAAGGCGGTCGCGGCGGACCGGAACGCGCGGTCGACGTCCTCGGCACCGGAGCGCGGGGCGGTGGCGTACACCTCGCCGGTGGTGGGGTCGAGGACGTCGTAGGTCTCGCCCGAGGCGGCGTCGACGAGCTCGCCCCCGACGACGTTGCGGAAGGTCTGGTCGGTCATGCGCCGACCCTAGGGCACCGATCCACGGATTCGGTAGGGCAGAACCGGATGATCAACCGATTCCGTCGCAATCTGTGCCCGGGACGGTCCGGGTTGGTGCAGGGTGACGGAGCCGTCGTCGTGCTGGGCGCCCGCCCTGCTCCGGGCCGCTCCGAGCCCCGACCGCGCACGGCCCGGGAACCACGCCGGGCCCGCGGCCGTCCTACCGCCACCACCACCCGAGGAGGACCCGTGCGACACCGCCCGACCCACGCCGCCGTCCGGTTCGCGCTCACCGCGCTGCTGCTGGCCGCGACCGCCTGCGGCACCTCCGACCCGGGCCGGAGCGCGACCGACCCGGGTGGCAGCGGTCCGGGTGGCAGCGGTCCGGATGGAGGCGGTCCGGCCGCTGACGAGCTCGCGGCCGGGGACGGCCGCCCCTGCCCGACCCGTCTCCCCGGGACGGGCGACGACGTCTTCGGCAGCACCGACCCGGCGGGCTCCGCGCCCGACCTGCCCGCCCCGGACCGTGCCTGGGTGTGCACCTACCGGCTGGCCGACGCGTGGACGCGCGAGGGGCGCCCGCAGCCGGTCCCGGCGGACCGGCTGCCGGCCCTCGCGGCCGCGCTGGACGCGCTCGTCCCCGCTGCCGGCGACCGGGTCTGCACCGAGGAGCTGGGACCGCGCCACCTCGTCGTGCTCGCCGACGACGCCGGCAGCGGCACGGACCTGACCGGCGTCGCGGTCGACGCGTTCGGCTGCCGCGACGTGCGGCTGACCGACGACCCTCGTACGACCCCGCCCGGGGAGCCGACGGCGTCCGGCGTCGTCCCCGGCGTGCTGACCGGACCGGAGGGGCTGCTCGCGGCGCTGGGACCGGGCGCTGCCGCGGGGCGCTGACCCCGTCAGGACCCGTGCACCCGCTCCCCCGCCACCCAGGTCCCGACGACCTGCACCGCGCCGATCTCCGTCACCGGACCTGAGAACGGGTCGCGGTCGAGGACCACGAGGTCGGCCTCCCGCCCGGGCGCGATCGTCCCCACCTCCGCCTCGCGCCCGTTCACCCAGGCGCTGCCCGAGGTGTAGGCCGCCAGCGCCGTGGTCAGGTCGACGGCGTGCTCGGGCAGGAACGCCTCGGTGCCCCCGCGCCCGTGCTCGCCGTAGGAGGTGCGGGTGACCGCGGTGTGGATCGCCTCGAACGGCGCCGGGGTGCTCACCGGCCAGTCGCTGCCCATCACCAGCCGTGCGCCGTGGCGCACCAGCGCGCCGAACGGGTACTGCCACCGGGCCCGCTCCGCGCCGAGGAAGGGCAGCGTCAGCCGCGTCATCTGCTCGTCCAGGCAGGCCCACAGCGCCTGTGCGTTCGCGGCCACCCCGAGCTCGGCGAAGCGGGGCAGGTCGACGGGGTCGACCAGCTGGAGGTGGGCCACGTGGTGCCGCCCGGCCCCGCGCCGCCCCACCGGGACGCCGGCGAAGGCGTCCAGCGCCTCGCGCACGCCGCGGTCGCCGATCGCGTGCACGTGCACCTGGAACCCCGCCGCGTCCAGGGCCACCACCGCCTCGCGCAGCGCCGCCGGGTCGACGAAGGAGTGCCCCCGGTTGTCGGTGGCGTGACCGCAGCGGTCGAGGTACGGCTCCCCCAGCGCCGCGGTGCCGTTCTCGGCCACCCCGTCCTGCATGACCTTGACGCTGGTCGCGCGGAACCGGCCGTGGGTGCAGGCCTCCCGACGCGCCAGCAGGTCCGGCAGCTGCTCGACCCCGCGCTCCCGGTCCCACCACAGCGCCCCGACCACGTGCGCGGTCAGGTCGCCGCGCGCCGCGGCGCGTCGGTACGCCGGGCCCGGGTCGTCCAGGCCGGCGTAGTCGCCCACGATCGCGTCCTGCCAGCCGGTCACGCCCAGGGAGTGGAGGTACGCCTGCCCGGCCAGCAGCGCCGCGTCGAGCTCCGCGTCGGTCGTCGGCGGGACCACCCGCGAGACCAGGGCCATCGCTCCCTCGTGCAGGGTGCCGGTCGGACGCCCCCGGTCGTCCCGCTCGATCCGACCGTCGGGCGGGTCGGGCGTGTGCTCGTCGATCCCGGCCATCGAGAGCGCGCGGCTGCTGACCCAGGCACCGTGGTGGTCGCGGTTGGGCAGGAAGACCGGTCGGTCCCCGACGACGCCGTCGAGGTCGGCGGCGGTGGGCGTACCGCCACCGAACGCCGACATGGACCACCCGCCGCCCAGGACCCACGGCAGGTCGGGACGGGACGCGGCGTAGTCGGCCACGGCGGCGACCGTGCTCCCCCGGTCACCCCACGGGGTCAGGTCGCAGCGGGTGCGCTCGAGCCCGCCCTGGACCGCGTGCACGTGGGCGTCGACGAGACCGGGGACCACCAGCCCGCCCCCGGCCTCGACGACCTCGGCATCGCGCGACCACTGCTCGGGCTCCCCCCGACCGAGCAGCGCGGCGATCCTGGTGCCGCGCACGACCACGGTCCCGGGCCCCCGCAGGCGGTGTCCGTCGAAGACCCGCCCGCCCCGGATGACGAGGTCGCGCACCCCCCAGGTATACACCGACAAGACCGGTCTTGGCGACGGAATCCGTCACGAATCGGACAGAACACCACGAATCCGCTTGCGTCGGCGCCCGATCAGCCCGCACCATGGAGGCATGCACCCGGACTACGACCACCTCCAGCAGGCCGCCAAGGACCACCTGTGGCTGCACTTCACGCGCCACGGCTCCTACGAGCACGCGGACGTGCCGATCATGGTCCGCGGCGAGGGGGCGTACCTGTTCGACGCGCAGGGCAAGCGCTACCTCGACGGCCTGGCCGGGCTGTTCGTCAGCCAGCTGGGCCACGGGCGCGAGGAGCTGGCCGAGGCGGCCGCGAAGCAGGCGCGCGAGCTGGCCTTCATGCCGCTGTGGTCCTACGCCCACCCGACCGCGATCGAGCTGGCCGAGCGGGTCGCCGGCTACGCCCCCGGCGACCTGAACCGGGTCTTCTTCACCGCCGGCGGTGGCGACGCGGTCGAGAGCGCCTGGAAGCTGGCCAAGAACTACTTCAAGCTGACCGGCAAGCCGATGAAGCACAAGGTCATCAGCCGCGCCATCGCCTACCACGGGACCAGCCAGGGCGCCCTGTCGATCACCGGGCTGCCGCTGCTCAAGCAGCAGTTCGAGCCGCTGGTCCCCTCCACCTTCCGGGTCCCGAACACCAACATCTACCGCGCCGCCGAGATCACCGGCGGGTTCCTGGACGGCAGCGACCCGGAGGCGTTCGGCCGCTGGGCCGCCGACCAGATCGCGGTCGCCATCGAGAACGAGGGCCCCGACACCGTGGCCGCGGTCTTCCTCGAGCCGGTGCAGAACGCCGGCGGCTGCTTCCCGCCGCCCCCGGGCTACTTCGAGCGGGTCCGCGAGATCTGCGACGAGTACGACGTCCTGCTGGTCTCCGACGAGGTCATCTGCGCCTTCGGCCGGCTGGGGTACTTCTTCGGGGCGGAGCGGTTCGGCTACCAGCCCGACATCATCACCTGCGCCAAGGGCATCACCTCGGGGTACGCCCCGCTCGGCGCGATGATCGCCAGCGACCGCCTGATGGAGCCGTTCCTGGCCGACAAGGTGTCCTTCGCCCACGGCTACACCTTCGGCGGCCACCCGGTCGCCACGGCGGTGGCGATGGCCAACCTCGACATCTTCGAGAACGAGAAGGTGCTGGAGCACGTCCGGGACAACACCGACGCCCTGCGCGCCACGCTCGAGCGGCTCAAGGACCTCCCGATCGTCGGCGACGTCCGCGGCGACGGGTACTTCTTCGGCATCGAGCTGGTGAAGGACAAGAACACGCTGGAGTCGTTCACCTCGGAGGAGTGCGAGCGGCTGCTGTTCGGGTTCGTCTCCAAGCAGCTCTTCGCCGAGGGCCTCTACTGCCGGGCCGACGACCGGGGCGACCCCGTCGTGCAGCTCGCTCCCCCCTGATCTGCACCCAGGAGCACTTCGACGAGATGGAGCAGATCCTGCGGGTGGTCCTCGACAAGGCCGGCTCGCTGATCTGAGGCCGAGGGGCTCGGCCCCACCCGCACGACAGCAGCGGACCACCGCCACCTGGTGGCAGTGGTCCGCTGCTGTCCTGTGATCGAGCGGCCCGGCCGGCCGGCCGGTCGCCCGCCGTCAGCCGGTCCTCGTCAGCGGCGCAGCAGCTCGATCTCCTCGAGCGTCCCGTCGTCCTCCAGGTCGACCTCGACGACCTCGGCACCGGCGACCAGGTCGGCGGTCGAGCCCTCGTCGTCGCCACCCGCGGCGCGCTCGTCGTCGTCGCCCTCGTCGTCGCGGTCGTCGTCGTCGCCCTCGTCGTCGCGGTCGTCGTCGTCGTCGCTGTCGTCCTCGCCGTCCTCGTCGCTGTCCTCGAAGTCCTCGAACTCGATCTCGGTGTCCTCGGTGACGAGGAAGCTCAGCGTCCGCGCGTCGGCCTGGATACGGAGCTCGCCGGTGGTCTCGTCGAAGGACGTGATGAACCCGAGGAAGTCGCCGGCGTCCTCGCCGCCGTCGCGGGAGCAGTCGTCGCGATCGTCGTCGTCCTCGTCCTCGTCGGCCTCGCCGTCGTCGTCGCCGTCCTCGTCGCCGTCCTCGACGCCGTCGTCGTCGGTGTCGGCGTCGTCGACTCTCGTGACCCAGCTCGTCCTCGTCCTCGTCGGAGAGGTGGTCGTCGTCGGAGTCGTCGTCGTCCTCGCGGCAGGACTCCGCGGCGTCGTCCTCGTCCTCGTTGTCGATGCCGTCGTCGTCGGAGTCCTCGTCGCCGTCCAGCACGTCGTCGTCGTCGGTGTCCGGGTCGTCCACGTCGGTGTCGCGGTCGCCGTCGGCCACCTCGTCACCGTCGTCGTGGCCGTCCCCGTCGCTGTCCTCGTCCTCGGGCAGGGCGCCCTGGCGGAACTCGGCCAGGTTGCGCAGCCCGTCCTTGTCCGGGTCTGCCCCGGCGTCGGCGCGCTTCGGGTCGAGGCCGTGCCGGGCCTCCCAGCGGCTGGGCATGCCGTCGCCGTCCCGGTCACCGCCGCCGGCGGCCGTGCCGGGCGCCGAGGCGAGGATCAGGGAGGACAGGGCCAGCGTGCCGGAGAGGGCGAGCAGGGAGGTACGTCGGGCTGGGGGGCGGTGAAAGGCGGACATGGGGGGTCACCTCGCGTGACAGTGGGGGGAGGGGGTGGTGAGGGGGGGCAGGAGCCCACCCATCCTCGCCTCCGGGGCCGTCGGTCGCAGCACGAATCCGACGACGCGAACCCAGGTCTAGTCCGCGCCTAGGAGTCGAAGCCCAGCCCGGCCCGGTCCAGCCCACGCAGCCACAGGTTGCGCCGCCCGCCCCGGGCGTCGGCCGCGGCCAGGGAGTGGCGGGTGGCGGTGATCCCGCCCCAGCGCAGCGGCTCGGGCGGGAACGGCAGCGGCGTCTCCCGCACCATCCGCAGCGAGGTCCGCTCGGTCTCCGCGCCGGCCAGCAGGTCGAGGACCACGTCGGCGCCGAAGCGGGTCGCGGCCACCCCCAGGCCGGTGTAGCCGGCGGCGTACCCGACGCGGCCGCCCAGCGCCGTGCCGAAGAACGCCGCGAACCGGGTGCAGGTGTCGATCACGCCGCCCCAGCGGTGCGAGATCCGGACCCCCTCCAGCGCCGGGAAGGTGTCGAGGAGCTGGTCGGCCAGCAGGGCGTGCGTACGCCCCTGCTCCAGCGAGCGGTCGATGCGGCTCCCCCAGTGGTAGACCGCGTCGTACCCGCCCCACAGCAGCCGGTCGTCGCGGGTCAGCCGGGAGTAGTGGAACAGGTTGCCGGCGTCGGCCAGGCCCTCGCCACCGGCCCACCCGAGCGCCGCCCGCTGCTCGGCGTCGAGCGGCTCGGTCATCAGCACGTGGTCGTAGACCGGCACGGTCATCAGGCGCAGCCGGCGCAGCAACGACGGGAACGCGTTGGTCGCCAGCACGGCGTGCCGCGCCGTGACGCTGCCCCGGGAGGTGCGCACCCGCACCCCGGCCCCCTCGCGCGCCAGCCCGGTCGCGGGGCTGCCCTCGTGGACCACGCCGCCGAGGCCGCGGACGGCCTCGCGCAGGCCCCAGGCCAGGCGGGCCGGCTCGACCAGGGCGGTCCGCCCGGGCTCGAGCAGCCCGCCGAGCCAGGTGGGCGAGTCGACGCGCGCCCGGGTGGCGGCGGCGTCCAGGACCTCGACGTGGTGTCCGGCCGCGGCCATCGCCGCGCCCAACGACGCCAGCTCCTCGACCTGGTGCGGGGCGGTGGCGGCGGTCAGCTCGCCGGACACGCGGAAGTCGCAGTCGATGGCGTACCGCTCGACGCTCTCCCCGATCGCGGTCAGGTTCTCGGCCCCGAGCCGGTCCAGCGCGGCCAGCTCCTCGGGCCAGCGCTGCACCCCGTTGCCGTAGCCGTGGGTGAGGCTGGCGGAGGCGAAGCCGCCGTTGCGTCCGCTGGCCTCCTGGCCGCAGGCGCCCGCCTCGAGCACCACGACCGGACGACCCGGGTCGCGCTCGAGGGCCCGCAGCGCCGCCCACAGCCCGGCGTACCCCCCGCCCACCACCACCAGGTCGGCGGTGACGTCGTCGAGCAGCGGGGGCAGCGGGTCGGGACGGGCCGGGTCGTCGAGCCAGTAGCAGCGAGGGGCGGCGTCGGCCAGGCTCCGAGAAGCCCGCCGGGCCCGGTCGCCGCCGACCGCGGTGTCAGGCAACGGGTGCCCGCCGCCGGCGGTGGCGCAGCTCGACACCGACAACCACCACGATCGAGAGCACGAACATCAGGGTCCCGATCACGTTGACCTGCATCGGGATGCCCACCCGGGCCACGCCCCAGACGTACATCGGGAAGGTCGTGGTGTTGCCGGAGTTGAGGTTGGTGACGATGAAGTCGTCGAAGCTCAGCGAGAAGCTCAGCAGCGCGGCGGCGAGGATGCCGGGCAGGACCAGCGGGAAGGTGACCCGCCAGAAGGTCTGCGCCGGGGTCGCGTAGAGGTCCATCGCGGCCTGCTCCAGGGAGTCGTCCATGCCGGCCAGCCGCGCACGGACGGTGACCACGACGAAGGACAGGCAGAACATCACGTGCGCGACCAGGATCGTCCAGAACCCGAGCTGACCGGCCAGGCCGGAGGCGACGAACAGCGCCAGCAGCGAGCTGCCCAGGACGACCTCCGGGGTGGCCATCGGCAGGAAGATCAGCAGGTTCGAGGCCGAGCGGCCCCGGAAGCGGTGCCGCACCAGCGCGAACGCCGCCAGCGTGCCGAGCACCGTCGACCCCGCCGTGGCCAGGGCGCCGATCCGGATGCTGACCCCCAGCGCGGAGCAGAGGTCGGGGTCGGCGCAGGGGTTGAGCCAGTTGTCCAGGGTGAAGCCGTCGAAGCTGTAGACCAGCCGCGAGTCGGGGGCGTTGAAGCTCATCAGCACCACGATCGCGATCGGCACGAACGTGTAGACCAGCACCGCCACCCCGAGCAGCAGCACGACGTGGTCGCGGACCCACCTCACAGCAGCTCCTCCGTCCCCGCGCGGCGCACGTAGACCAGCACCATCACCACGATCAGCACCGACAGCAGCACCGACAGCGCGGCGGCGATCGGGTAGTTGTTGGCGTCGGTGAACTGGCTCTGGATCACGTTGCCGATCACCCGGTTGTTGGTCGAGCCCAGCAGCTCGGCGTTGATGTAGTCGCCGGTGGCCGGGATGAAGGTCAGCAGGGTCCCGGAGACGACCCCGGGCAGCGACAGCGGCCAGGTCACCTTGAAGAACCCGGCGAACGGGGTGGCGTACAGGTCGCTGGAGGCCTCGACGAGCCGGGGGTCGAGCTTGTCGAGGCTGGCGTAGAGCGGCAGCACCATGAAGGGCAGGAAGTTGTAGGTCAGCCCCGCGATGACCGCGAACGGCGTGGCGAGCAGGCGCCCGTCGTCGCTGAGCAGCTGCAGCGCCTGCAACGTGGTCACCACGAACCCGTCGTCGGCCAGGATGAGCTTCCAGCTCAGGGTCCGGATCAGGAAGCTGGTGAAGAACGGCGCGATCACCAGCACCAGCATCAGGTTCTTCCACCGCCCCGCCTTGAAGGCGATCGCGTACGCCAGCACGTAGCCCAGCACCAGGCAGGCCGCGGTGGCCGCGGCGCCGTAGGCCATCGCCCGCACCAGCGGTCCCCAGTAGTCACGGACCACGTCGACGTAGTTGCCCCAGGCGTAGGTCATCTCGTAGCCGCGGAAGTCGGAGCCCGACGGGTCGAAGAGGCTGGTCGCGACGAGCGAGTAGAAGGGGACCACGAAGAAGGCGAGCAGGAAGATCCCCGCGGGCGCCAGCAGCAGGTAGCCGGTGACCGAGCCCCGCGGCGCACGCCGGCGGCGCGGGCGGTCCTCCCGCCGGGCCCCGGGCGTACGTGGGGGTGCGGGTGCCTGAGGGCTCACCCGGCGACCTGGTCCGCCCCGGCCGCCGCGTCCTGCGAGGCGTCGAGCAGGAAGGCGTACTCCGGGCGCCAGGACAGCTCGACCCGCTCGCCGTGGGCGAACATCCGCTGCCGGCCGGTGTTCTGGGCGAAGACCTGCAGCTCCTGGCCCCACGGCATCCGCACGAGGTACTGCGTGCTCACCCCGACGAAGGACACGTCGGTGACCACGCCGCCGGGGACGGTGTGGCCCGGGGCGTCGAGCTCGGCGCCGACCTCGCCGATCAGCACCTTCTCCGGTCGGATGCCCACCCAGCCGCGGTCGCCGTCGGTGTGCACGCGGCGCGCCGGCACGCTGACGCTGACGCCGTGCATGTCGACGGTGACCAGGTCGGCGTCGCGGCGTCGTACCGTGCCCTCGATCAGGTTGGACTGGCCCAGGAAGTTGGCCACGAAGGTGCTGCGGGGGTTCTCGTACAGCTCCGAGGGCGCGCCCATCTGCTCGACGACGCCGCCGTTCATCACCGCGACCGTGTCGGCCATCGTCATGGCCTCCTCCTGGTCGTGGGTGACGTGGACGAACGTCAGCCCGACCTCGGTCTGGATCCGCTTGACCTCGATCTGCATCGCGCGACGCAGCTTCAGGTCGAGGGCGCCGAGCGGCTCGTCGAGCAGGAGCACCTCGGGCGAGTTGATCAGCGCCCGGGCCAGTGCGACCCGCTGCTGCTGGCCCCCGGAGAGCTGGGCCGGCTTCTTGGTCGCCTGCGTCTCGAGCTCGACCAGGGCCAGCATGGCCTCCACCTGGCTGTCGACGTCCTTGACCTTGCGGCGCTTGAGGCCGAAGGCGACGTTCTCGGAGACGTCGAGGTGCGGGAAGAGCGCGTAGCTCTGGAAGACGGTGTTGACCGGGCGCCGGTACGGCTTGGTCCGGGTGATGTCCTCCCCCGCGAGCAGGATCGTGCCGGACGTGGGCTGCTCGAGGCCGGCCACCATCCGCAGCGTCGTGGTCTTGCCGCAGCCCGACGGTCCGAGCAGCGCGAAGAAGCTGCCTCGCGGGATGTCGAGGTCGAGCGAGCGCACCGCGGTGTAGGAGCCGAACGACTTGGTGAGCGCGCGCAGCCGCAACCCGTCGTACGCGCCCGCGTCACCGCCGGCGCCGGAGCCCACGGGGTCCCCGGTCACCTGCTGCTCAGCCAGTCGTGACATCGGCCCACTCCCTCTCGTACGTCGCCTGCTCACGGTCGTCCAGCGCCTTGAAGTCCCACGTCGTGCGGAGCAGCTCGGCGTCGGGGAAGATCAGCGGGTTGTCGGCGAGCGAGGGGTCCACCTTCTCCATCGCCTCCTGCGCGCCCTGGACGGGGCAGATGTAGTTCACCCACGCCGCGAGCCGGGCAGCGACCTCCGGGTCGTAGTAGTAGTCGATCCAGCGTTCGGCGTTGTCCTGGTGCGTGGCCTGGTTGGGCACCAGCATGTTGTCGCTCCACAGCGACAGCCCCTCCTCGGGCGCCACGAACCGGATGTCGGGGTTCTCCAGCTGGGCCTGGAGCACGTCGCCCGACCACGCCTCGCAGGCCAGGATGTTGCCGGCCGAGAGCTCCTGGAGGTAGTTGTTGCCCGCGAAGCTGCGCAGCTGGCCGTCGGCGACGACCTGGCGCAGCCGGTCCATCGCGTCCTCCCACTGCGAGGGGGTGAAGTCGCCCGGGTCGGCCCCGACGACCTTGAGCATGAAGCCCATCGTGTCGTACATCTCGGTCAGCAGCGTGATGCGTCCCTTGAGGTCCGGGCGCGTCAGGAGCTCGGAGAACGAGCCCACCTCGTCGACCTCGGCGGCGTTGTAGGCGATGCCGGTCAGGCCGCTCTGCCAGGGCGCGTGGTAGGTCTCGTCGGGGTCCCACGGCTTGCCCTGCAGGCCGGGGATCAGGTTGTCGTGCAGGTTCGGCACCGCGCCGCGGTCCAGCGGCTGGACCCAGCCCAGGCCGATCATCCGCGCCGCCATCCAGTCGGTGAGCACGATCAGGTCGCGGTCGATCGGGTCGCAGGAGCCGAGCTGGTTCTTGACCTTGGCGTAGAACTCCGCGTTGTCGTTGACGTCGACGTTGTACTCCACCTCGATGCCGGTGGCGGAGGTGAAGTCGGCGAGCGTGGACCCCGGCTTGTTGCGGGGGTCGATGTATCCGGTCCAGTTCGAGATGACCATCCGCATGTCGCTCGCCGACACGTCGGCGGCCCGACAGCTCCTCGGGTCCTGGGCGGCGCCGGCGACCGAGAAGAAGGGCAGGTCGAGCGCAGCGACACTGACCCCGACGCCCGCGACCACGCCCCCCGCGGTGAGGAAGCCGCGGCGGCTGAGGGTCGAGCGTCGGGCCGGCCCGGGGGCCGAGGGTCCTGCGGGGCTGTTCGCGGGGGGGCGGGGCGGCATGCAGGGTCCTCCGGTCACCGGTTGGGGTGTGGTGGATCCTGTCACGCCACCCGGCCCGCGACAAGGGATCGAGTCGTCTTGAAACCTGAACGCAACGAAATCATTCGTAGCCACTCCTGCCGGCGCCGCTGTCACCACCTGCCAGCCCGGGATACCGTGCCGTCATGACGATGCGACGCGACTCGCGCCCGACGCCGCTGGACGACATCTCGAAGGCCATCATCGCCGAGCTCCAGACCGACGGGCGGCGCTCCTTCGCCGCGATCGGCAAGAAGGTCGAGCTCTCGGAGGCGGCCGTACGCCAGCGCGTGCACCGCCTGGTCGAGACCGGGGCGATGCAGATCGTGGCGGTCACCGACCCCTTGCAGCTGGGCTTCGCGCGCCAGGCCATGGTCGGGATCACCGTGGACGGCCCGATCGAGCCGGTGGCCGCGGCGGTCGGCGCGCTCGAGGAGGTCGACTACGTGGTGGTGACGGCCGGGCGCTACGACATCCTGGCCGAGCTGGTCTGCGAGAGCGACGACCACCTGCTCGAGATCATCTCCGGGTCGATCCGCGCCGTGGAGGGCGTCGCCGGCACCGAGACCTTCATGTACCTCGGACTGCGCAAGCAGACCTACTCGTGGGGCGTGCGCTGACGACGGTCGCGGCGCCGTCCCGACGCCGTCGGAGCGCGATCGTGCAGGACGTCTCGCGCCCGTGGCCCCGGAACCCGGCGCGCCGCAGGATCGGCCCCGAGGTCTCGACGCGCCCGGTGGCCAGGGCCAGCACGGCACCCTGCCGCACCCCCTCCGCGAGCCTCCTCGGGGGAGCTCGAAGGCGCGCGCGGCCTCCAGGGCTGCGTCGAGGGCTGCCTCGACGTCACCGGCGGGGCTGGAGCGGGCGAGCTCGAGCGGGTGGACGGACCAGTCCGGGTGGCGGACCAGCGCGAAGTCCTCCGTCTCGAGGGTGCGGGCCTGCTCCGGCACCGAGGTCCAGGCGGCGCTCGCGGCGACCACCCGGGCCGGGTCGGGCCCGGGCGGACGGCCATCGCGGCGACGCACTGACCGCGATCGTCACCTCGACCCGCCCGATCGTCACCTCGGCCAGGTGCGAGCGTCATCTCGGCCGGGTGCGAGCGTCATCTCGGCTACTCGGTGGCGGCGAGCTGGCCGCAGGCCCCGTCGATCTCCGAGCCGCGCGTGTCGCGGACCGTGGTCGGGATGCCCTTGGCCTCGAGCCGGCGCACGAACTCGCGCTCGTCGGCCGGGTCGGAGGCGGTCCACCTGCTGCCGGGGGTCGGGTTCAGCGGGATCAGGTTGACGTGCACCCAGCCCCAGTCGCCGAACCCGTTCAGCACGTCGCCGAGGAGGTCGGCGCGCCAGGCCTGGTCGTTGATGCCGCGCATCATGGCGTACTCGATCGAGACGCGGCGCTTGGTGACGCGGGCGTAGTCCCAGGCCGCCTCCACCGTCTCGGCCACCGAGGACCGGGTGTTGATCGGGACCAGCTCGTTGCGCAGCTCGTCGTCGGGTGCGTGCAGGCTCAGCGCGAGGGTGCAGGCGATGCCCTCCTCCGTGAGCTGGCGGATCCGCGGGACGAGACCGACGGTGGACACGGTGACCCCGCGTGCCGACATGCCCAGGCCCTCGGGCGCGGGCGAGGTGAGACGGCGTACGGCGCCGACGACCGCCTTGTAGTTGGCCAGCGGCTCCCCCATCCCCATGAAGACCACGTTGGAGACCCGGCCCGGGCCGCCCGGGACCTCGCCGCGCTGCAGCGACCGCGCGCCGGCGAGGACCTGCTCGACGATCTCCGCGGTCGACATGTTGCGCTGCAGGCCGCCCTGGCCGGTGGCGCAGAACGGGCAGGCCATGCCGCAGCCGGCCTGGCTGGACACGCACATCGTCACGCGCCCGGGGTAGCGCATCAGCACCGACTCGACCAGCGCCCCGTCGAAGAGCTTCCACAGCGTCTTGCGGGTGGTGCCCTTGTCGGCCTCCAGGGTGCGCAGCGGCGTCATCAACCGCGGCATCAGCCCCGCGACGAGGGCGTCACGCTGCGCGGCCGGCAGGTCGGTCATCTGCTCCGGGTCGTCGACCAGGCGCGCGAAGTAGTGGTTCGAGAGCTGCTTGGCCCGGAAGCCAGGCAGGCCCTTCTCGGTCGCCAGGGCGACGCGCTCGTCGAGCGTCAGGTCGGCGAGGTGACGCGGCGGCTTGGCCCGTCCGCGGGGCTCGTCGAAGACCAGCGGCAGGGCGACGCGACCGGTGGTCTCGGCGGCCGGCTCCACGGGTGGGACGGCGGCGGCGGCAGGGACCGCCGGGGCGGAGGAGGGGGCGGGGTTCTCAGGCATGGCGCACCCAGTGTCGCACCGCGCCGGTCGGCGGGCCGAACCCGCGGGCCTCAGCCGGTGCGGATCAGCAGGAGCAGCACCAGCGCGGTCACCACCGCCACCACGACCGCGGTCGAGACCATGCCGAGCAGCAGGTAGAGCCCGAACCGACGGGTCCGGGGCGCGATGCTCAGCCCGATCGGCACGAGGAGCACGAGCAGCACGAACGGGAAGAGGGTCTCGGCCGTCTCGGTGTCGGCGAGGGTGCTCAGCAGCCCGGCGTAGAGCCCCGGCACGACGATGATCGTGACCAGGCCGGCGAAGAAGCCGGCGAGCGCGGTGAAGGTGGGGTGGTCGCGGTGCCACCACCGGGGGTCGGGCGGCGCGTCGCCGACGGCCCCGGAGGGGGGCGGGGTCGGCGACACCTCGGCGGTGGACGGTGCCTCGGTCATCCGATGATCGTAGGCACCTCGAGGCTCGCGACGAGGTCCGGCATGCCGAGGGAGCGCCAGCGATCCAGGTCCGGCTCCCGTCCGGTGAGGGCCGCCGCCGCCACGGTCCAGGCCGTGCCGTGGCCCACCAGCACGACGTGCCCGACCGGGTGGGCCGCCGCGAGCGTGCGCACCGCGGCCACCACCCGGTCCCGGCAGTCGACCAGCGGCTCCCACCCCGGAGCCGCCGCCCGCTCCGGCGAGGCGAAGGCGCGCTCGACGGTCCGCGTGAAGTCGTGGGTCCACCCGGGACCCCGGCGGTGCTCGGCGAGGTCGTCGACCACCTCGAGACGCCCGGGGTGCAGGACTGCGGCCGTCGCCCGCGCCTTCGGCTCGGGGGAGGTGGCCCACCACGCGCCGGCCGGGAGCCCGTGCGCCCAGCCCGCCACCTCGTCGTACGCCCCCGCGGCCAGCGGCCAGGTCGGCGCCGGGGACGTCGGGTCGACCCTCGGGCGGCCGTGGCGCACCAGGTGCAGGACCGTCATGGCCGCCGTGTCAGAAGACGGCGTAGTGCAGCAGCAGCCAGACCGGGGCCACCGTGGCCAGGAGCGAGTCCAGCCGGTCCATCAGCCCGCCGTGGCCGGGGATGACCTGGCTCATGTCCTTGATGCCGAGGTCCCGCTTCATCACCGACTCGCACAGGTCGCCCAGGGTGGCCATCACGACGGCGACCACGCCCAGGACGACACCCACCCACCAGTCGCCCTCGAGCAGCAGGACCACCAGCGCGATGCCGGCGGCGGTGGTGAACACGAACGAGCCGGCGAAGCCCTCCCAGGACTTCTTCGGCGAGATGACCGGGGCCATCGGGTGCTTGCCGAACAGGACGCCGGCGACGTAGCCGCCGATGTCGGAGGCGATCGTGACCAGGATGAACACGATGATGCCGGCCACGCCGTCGTCGCCGAGACCGCCGCCCGCCAACCCGCCCTCGCGCAGCAGCAGGGCGACGAACGAGCCGAGGAACGGGACGTAGACGACGGTGAAGACGGCTGCCGTCGCGTTCTGGACGTAGCCGTCGATGCCCCGGCGCAGGAGCCACAGCATGACGACGAGGGCGGTCACCGCGGTGGCCGTCACCAGGGCGGCGGGCCCCCACACGTAGGCGACCACGACCATCGCCGCGCCGCCGACCATGATCGGCTGCTCGGGGATGTCGATGCCCTTGGCCTCCAGGCCGCGGTGCAGCTCCCACACCGCGACCAGCACCGCCACCACCACGACCAGCATGAAGACCGGCTTGGCGAAGTAGAGCGTGGCGCCGATCAGCCCGAGCAGCAGCACCGCCGAGGTGACGGCCGCGGGGAGGTTGCGCCCGGCCCGGCCGTGGTCCTTGCGCTGCGCCGGGGTCGGGTGGGGTCGACCGGGCACCTGCCCGTCGGAGGACGGGACCGGGCCGGGCGGGGTGGGGGTGGACGGTGGGGTGGTCATCCCGGTCGCGGTCGCGTCGAGGTCCTCAGACCTCGATCAGCTCCGCCTCCTTGGCCTTCAGCATGTCGTCGATGGCCTCGGTGTGCTTCTTGGTGACGCCGTCGAGACGCTTCTCGGCCCCGGTCACGTCGTCCTTGCCCACCTCGCCGTCGGAGGCGAGCTTCTCCAGGTTCTGCTTGGCGGTGCGGCGCAGGTTCCGCACGGCGACCCGGCCGTCCTCCGCCTTGCCGCGGGCCACCTTGATGTACTCCTTGCGCCGCTCCTCGGTCAGCTCGGGGAACACGCACCGGATCATCTTGCCGTCGTCGGCGGGGTTCACGCCGAGGTCGGAGTCGCGGATCGCCCGCTCGATGCCCTTCATCGAGCCCTGGTCGTAGGGCTGGATGAGGATCACCCGCGCCTCGGGTGCGGTGAAGGAGGCCAGCTGCTGCAACGGGGTGGGCGAGCCGTAGTAGTCGACCACGATCTTGCTGAACATGCTGGGGTGCGCCCGACCCGCCCGGATCGCGGCGAAGTCCTCCCGCGTCGCTTCGACCGACTTCGTCATCTTGGCGTCGGCCTCGTGGAGGATGTCGTTGATCACGGGGAGCTCCTGGGGATCGGTGGTGCGGGTACGAGCGGGTGCGACCGGTCGGCGCGGGTCCGGGGCGTCCGGACGTCAGCCGGGGTGCACGAGCGTGCCGATCTTCTCACCTCGCACCGCCTTGAGGATCGCACCCTCGTCGGCCATGCCGAAGACGATCATCGGCAGCTTGTTCTCGCTGCACAGGGTGAACGCCGTCTGGTCCATGATCTGCAGCCCGCGGGCGATCGCCTCGTCGTAGGTCAGCTCGTCGAACTTGGTGGCGCTCGGGTCCTTCTTGGGGTCGGCGGAGTAGATGCCGTCGACACCGGACTTGTCGTACAGCACGATGTCGCAGCGGCTCTCCAGCGCGCGCTGGACCGCGACGGTGTCGGTGGAGAAGAACGGCATGCCCATCCCGGCCCCGAAGATCACCACGCGCCCCTTCTCCATGTGCCGGATCGCCCGGCGGGGGACGTACGGCTCGGCGACCTGGCCCATCGTGATGGCGGTCTGGACCCGGGTGTCGACGCCCAGCTTCTCCAGGAAGTCCTGCAGCGCCAGGCAGTTCATCACGATTCCCAGCATGCCCATGTAGTCGGCGCGGACCCGGTCCATGCCGCGCTGCTGGAGCTCGGCGCCGCGGAAGAAGTTCCCCCCACCGGTCACGACCGCGACCTGGGTCCCGGTCCGGGCGACCTCGGCGATCTCCTGGGCGATCCGCTGCACGACGTCGGGGTCGATGCCGACCTTGCCGCCGCCGAAGACCTCGCCGGACAGCTTGAGCAGCACACGGTTGTATCCGGTCACGGCCGGGTCCTCCTGGGGGTGGAGCGGGCAGGGGCGCACCAAGGGGCCGGCCCGATGAGTCGTCTCCTCCTCACCGAACCGGCCCCCCGCGTGTGTGGGAAACCTAGCCGATCAGGCGCCGACCTCGAAACGGGCGAACCGCTTCACGGTGGTGCCGGAGGCGTCCAGCACGGCCTGCACGCTCTTCTTGTTCTCGGTGACCGAGGGCTGCTCGAGCAGCACGACGTCCTTGAAGAAGCCGTTGAGACGGCCCTCGGTGATCTTGGCGATCGCCTGCTCGGGCTTGCCCTCCTCGCGCGAGGTGGCCTCCGCGATCTCGCGCTCCTTGGCCACGACGTCGGCCGGGACCTCGTCGCGGGTGAGGAACTGCGGACGCATGGCGGCGACCTGCATGGCAGCGCCACGGGCGGCGTCGGCGTCGCCGTCGTACTCGACCAGCACGCCCACGGCGGGGGGCAGGTCGGCGGCGCGACGGTGCAGGTAGGTCACGACCGGTCCCTCGAAGTAGGCCACGCGGCCCAGCTCGATCTTCTCGCCGATGGTGATCGCGAGCTCCTCGACGACCTCGCCGATGGTCCTGCCGTCGAGCGGCACGGCCTTGACGGCCTCGACGTCACCGGCGTGGGCGGCCTCGGCCGCCTCCGCGATGCGCTGGGCGGTCGCCACGAAGTCGTCGTTCTTGGCCACGAAGTCGGTCTCGCACTTGATCTCGACGAGCGCGCCACCGGAGGTGACGACGAGACCGGCGGAGGCCTCACGCTCGGCGCCGCGCTTGG
Organism: uncultured Actinomycetota bacterium; assembly: GCA_963781475.1. Lineage (GTDB taxonomy): Bacteria > Actinomycetota > Actinomycetes > Propionibacteriales > Nocardioidaceae > Nocardioides. The sequence goes on from CAWAGJ010000008.1 coordinate 692,793, forward strand.
CTGCCTTGGCGGCGCCCTTGACGCGGAGCAGCTCGACGGCCTGGCCGTGGTCGCCCTCGGCCTCCTCGAGCGCCTTCTTGCAGTCCATCATCCCGGCGCCGGTCTGCTCGCGCAGCTTCTTGACGTCGGCCGCGGTGAAGCTTGCCATCAGTTCGTCTCCCTCGACTATCTCGGTGCTACAGGACCGGCACCACCCCGCCGCGCGGGCGCGGGCGGGGTGGTGGCGGTCGTACGGGTGTCCGTGCGGTGAGGCTCAGGCCTCGGTGGCCGACTTCTCGGCAGCAGCCTCGGTCCCGGCGGGAGCCTCGGTCTCGGCGGTCGCGGCCTCGGCGGGAGCCTCGGCGGCTGCGGCCTCGGCAGGAGCCTCGGTCTCGGCGGGCGCCTCGGCCTCGGTCTCGGCGGCCGGGGCCGGGGCGGCGGGGGTGGCCTCGACGGCCGGCTCCGCGGCAGCAGCGGACTCGGTCGCCTCGGAGGAGGCGCCGGTGGCCTCGGCGGCCGGGGTCGCGGCCTCGTCGCCACCGGTCGCGGTCGCCGCGGCCTTGTCGGCGTCGCCGGCGAGCAGCTCGCGCTCCCACTCGGCCAGGGGCTCCTCGGTGGTGCCGGCCGACGACGTCTTGCCGCCGGAACGGGCCATCAGGCCCTCGGCGACCGCGTCCGCGATCACGCGGGTCAGCAGCCCGACGGCGCGGATGGCGTCGTCGTTGCCCGGGATCGGGAAGTCGACCTCGTCGGGGTCGCAGTTGGTGTCGAGGATCCCGATGATCGGGATCTTCAGCTTGCGGCACTCCTCGACGGCGAGGTGCTCCTTCTTGGTGTCGACCACCCAGACCGCGGCGGGGACGCGGGTCATGTCGCGGATCCCGCCCAGGGTCTTGTCCAGCTTGTCGCGCTCCCGCTTCATCTGCAGGAGCTCCTTCTTGGTGCGGCTGGAGCCGGCCACGTCGTCGAAGTCGACCTCGTCGAGCTCCTTGAGGCGGTTGATCCGCTGGTGCACCGTCTGGAAGTTGGTGAGCATGCCGCCGAGCCAGCGCTGGTTGACGTACGGCATCCCGACGCGCGTCGCCTGCTCGGCGATGGCCTCCTGGGCCTGCTTCTTCGTGCCGACGAACATGATCGCGCCGCCGCGGGACACCGTCTCCTTGATGAAGGCGAACGAGGTGTCGATGTAGGACAGCGACTGCTGCAGGTCGATGATGTAGATGCCGTTGCGCTCGGTCATGATGAAGCGCTTCATCTTCGGGTTCCAGCGACGGGTCTGGTGCCCGAAGTGGACGCCGCTCTCGAGGAGCTGGCGCATGGTGACGACTGCCATGGTGATGTTCTCCTGTGTGGGGCCCACCCCGTGCGCCCGCCCTTGGCACAGGACGGACCGGGACGAGCTCCGGTCGTGTTCAGAGGTGATGCGCCCGACTGGTGCCGGTCGCCCTGACGCCCACGTGCGACCCCGCCCGGCACCCGCCTCGCGGCGAGCGGCTGGGACCTCGGGACCCACACCCACGGGAGACCGGCGCTCCGGGGAGCTCCGCCGTGGTCGGTGGACGTGCGAATTTCGGTCCTGGGACCGATCCGCTCCAGAGTAGTCCAGGGCCGTGCGTGCGACCAATCGGCCAGGTCGCCTCCACCGTGCGACCGTACGGGCGTCGCTCCACCGCCCGCCCCGGCGCCGGGGCCCCGCTCGTCCCCGGGCGGTGGGATGGGTCCGTGAGCCCGACCCGCCCCCTCGCCCCGCTGCTGGTCGCCCTGCTGGTCGCCCTGCTGGTCGTGCCGTCGCCGGCGCCCGCGGGCGCTGCGGAGGAGGTGCCGGTCGGCACCTGGCCGCTGCGTCCGGAGCCGGCGGTGGTGCACCTCTTCGCGCCACCGCCCACGCCGTACGCCGCCGGGCACCGCGGCGTCGACCTCGCCGCGTCGCCGGGGCAGCAGGTGCGGGCGGCCCTGCCCGGCACCGTCACCTTCGCGGGCAGCATCGCGGGCCGAGGAGTCGTGGTCGTCGACCACGGGGGCACCCGCACCACCTACGAGCCGGTGGACGCCACGGTCGGGGTCGGGACGCAGGTGCGCGGCGGCGCACCGGTGGGCCGGGTACGACCCGGGCCCGCCTCCCACTGCTTCCCCGCGACCTGCCTGCACTGGGGCTGGATCGCCGGCGAGACCTACCTGGACCCGCTGCTGCTCGTGGGCGCCGGTCCGGTCCGGCTGCTCCCCCTCCTCGCGGGCGCGTCGGGGCCGGCCGGCGCCCCGGCACCGGAGCGCGCGGCCGGTCCCCCGCCCGTGGACGGGGTCGCCGGGTGGCGCGTCGGCCCCTGGCCGTGGCCGCACCCCCTGTCCAGCCGCTGAGCAGCGAGAAGCAGCGAGGAGCGGACGCGCCCGTCCTCCGCCGCCGCGCCGGTCAGGCGCGCGGGTGCGCCTGCTGGTAGGCCCGACGCAGCCGCTCGGTCGTGACGTGGGTGTAGCGCTGCGTGGTGGCCAGGGAGGAGTGCCCGAGGATCTCCTGCACGGACCGGAGGTCCGCGCCGCCCTCGAGCAGGTGCGTGGCGGCGGAGTGCCGCAACCCGTGGGGCCCGATGTCCGGGGCGCCGGGCACGGTCGCCACCTGACGGTGGACCACCGTCCGGACGCCGCGCTGGTCGAGCCTGCCCCCGCGGGCGCCCAGGAAGAGCGCCGCGCCCGAGCCGGCCACCGCCAGCGCGGGACGACCCCTGCCCAGCCACCCCTCCAGGGCCAGGGCCGCGGGACGGCCGTACGGGACCGAACGCTCCTTGCGGCCCTTGCCGAGCACCCGGACCAGCTGCCGGTCGCGGTCCAGGTCGTCGACGTCGAGACCGACCAGCTCCCCCACCCGGATGCCGGTCGCGTAGAGCAGCTCGAGCAGGGCCGCGTCGCGCAGTCCCACCGGCGACGCGACGCCGTCCCGGTCGGCGGCGTCCGCGACCGCGGAGCGCGCCATGGCCTCGGCCTCGTCCGCGCGCAGGACCGACGGGAGCGTCCGGTGCGGCCGCGGCGAGCCCAGGCTGGCTCCGACGTCTCCTGGCGTACGTCCGGTGCGGGCCAGCCAGGCGGTGAGGACCCGGGCGGCGGTGGCCCGGCGGGCCAGGGTCGAGCGGGACCTGCCCTGCGACTGCTGCAGCGCCAGCCAGCTGCGCAGGGTCCGCAGGTCGAGATCGGTCGGGTCCACCGCGCCGCGGCGGGCGGCGTGCTCGAGGAGACCGGCGACGTCACCGAGGTAGGCGCGCACCGTGTGCGGCGCGAGGTCGCGCTCGGCGACGAGGTGGCGCTCGTAGTCGGCCAGCAGCCGCGAGAAGGGCTCGGGCAGCGCCTCGCCGGACGCGGACGCGCTCATCGCCTCATCGTAGGTCCGGACGGACCGGCCTGCGCGACGCCGCACCGCGAGGCGTCAGCGCGCCGTGCGCGCGACCTCCGTGAGCCGCCACCCCTCGGCGACCCGCTCGACGAGACCGGCCGTCGCCAGCCGCCGCAGCGCGCTGCCGACCTCGACCAGCCCCATGCCCGCGACGCGGGCGACGTCGTCGGTGGGGGCGCCGCGGGTGGCCGGCACCCCGTCGAGCACCTGCCGTTCCCGCGGCGTCGTCCGGTCGCGGCGGCTCGGGGCCGCCCGGGGCTCCGGGACCAGGCACTCCCCCGCGGCCGAGACCAGCTCGAGGACGTCGCTGCCGGAGGTGACCAGGCCGGCCTCACCGCGTCGCAGCAGCTGGAGCACCCCCTCCGACTGGGCGCTGGTCACCGGTCCGGGGACACCCATCACCACCCGGCCGAGCCGCTGCGCCCAGGTCGAGGTGTTCAGCGCGCCGCTGCGCAGCGCGGCCTCGACCACCACGGTGCCCTGCGAGAACGCCGCGATCAACCGGTTGCGGGCCAGGAAGCGGACCCGGGACGGCGGGGTCCCCAGCGGCGACTCCGAGACGACCGCGCCCTCGGCGGCGATGGCTCCGAGCAGCTCCCGGTGGGCGCGGGGGTAGTCCTGGTCGGCGCCGCAGGCGAGGACGGCGACGGTCGGGCCCCGCCCGACGAAGGAGCCCCGGTGCGCGGCCTGGTCGATGCCGAAGGCGGCGCCGGAGACGACGGTGCGCCCGGCCCGGGCGACCCGCACCGCGATGTCGGTGGCCACCTCCGTGCCGTACGTGGTCGCCGAGCGCGACCCGACCACGGCCACCGAGCCCTCGAGCGCGCCCAGGGGCAGCGGCCCGCGCACCCACAGCCCGAGAGGCGGTCCGCCGCGCGCGTGCAGCGGGGGCACCGACCGCAGGTCCTCGGTGGAGGCCGGCCACTCCGCGTCGCCGGGCACCACGAACCGGATCCCGAGACGGTCGGCGCGATCGAGGTCGGCCTCCGGGTCGCAGGTCTCGACCCGTCCGGCGACGTCGACCCCGAGACCGCCCACCTCGCGCTGCGCGAGCAGCGCGTCGCGCAACCGGCACGCACCGAGCTCGGCGACCAGGTCGAGCAGCCGGGGATCTCCCGGCTCGGTCAGGCGCCCGAGGGCCGCCCGGGCCAGACGCTCCTGCTCGTCGACCCGCCCGGTCGCCGCGCCCGCGCTCACCCCGCCCTCCGCGACAAGGTCTCCACCAGCAGCGGCTGCCCGGCGCGCAACCTGAGGGCGACCGCGACGTCGCCGGTCGCCGGGGACCGGTCCCCGGCCTCGGGTGGCGCTGCGAGGTCGGCCACGGTGAGGGCCAGGCGGTGCACGCGGACCGCGCCGCGGCGGGTCAGCCGCCCGGCATGGACGGCGTCCTCCACCAGGCGGGCCCCCTGCGGGTCGAGCGGCCACCTCTCGGCCAGCGCGGTCGCCGGGGCGTGGGCGTTGAGCCGCCACGCATCGGCGGCGAAGCGGTGTGCCTGGCGCTCGCGCGCCGCGGCCACCCGCTCCCGCACGGTGGCCGAGGACTCGTGGCGCGCCATCGGGTCACGCTCCGCGCCGGGCCGGGCGGGCTCGACGTGGCGCACCACGTCGATGCGGTCCTCGACCGGGCCGGCGACCCGCGCCCGGTAGTCGCGCCGCCGGACCTCCGAGCACGTGCAGCGGTTCTCCCGGGCCAGGACGCGGTACTCGCCGCAGGGGCACGGGTTGCAGGCCAGCACGATCATCCCCCGCGCGGGCAGCCGCACCATCTCGTCGCGGCGGGCGATGCTCACCTCTCCGGTCTCGAGGGGCTGCCGCAGCGCGTCGATGACGTCGGAGCGGAACAGGGGGAACTCGTCGAGGAACAGCACGCCGCCGTGCGTGCGGCTGATCTCGCCCGGCCGCACCTGCCCGGACCCGCCCCCGATCAGGGCGGTCTTGCTGGCGTCGTGGTGCGGGGCGGCGTACGGCGGTTCGACGATCAGGCCGGTGGCGGCGTCGAGGGTGCCGGCGAGGCTGTGGATCGCGGTCAGCTCGAGCGACTCCGCCGGGCTCAGCGGGGGCAGGATCGAGGGGATCCGCTCCGCGATGCTGGTCTTGCCCGACCCCTTCGGGCCGGACAGCAGCAGGTGGTGGCCCCCGGCGGCGGCGACCTCGACGGCGTACTTGGCGTCCTCGATGCCGCGCAGGTCGGCCAGGTCGAGAGCCTCCATCCGCTCCTCGCCCCGCCAGGACAGCAGCCGGGCCCCGGACCGCGCGGCCACGGGGGGAGCATCCGGGACGGGGTCGCCCCGCAGCTCGGCCACCACCTGCGCCAGCGAGCGCAGCCCGAGCACGTCCATGTCCGGCACCATGGCCGCCTCCCGCGCCTGCGGCTCGGGCACGACCACGCGGCGCACCCCGCGCTCGGCCGCGGCCAGCACCATCGGCAGCACCCCGGTCACCGGGCGCAGCTGCCCGGCCAGCGTCAGCTCACCGATGAACGCGGTGGCGGCCAGCGAGGCCCGTGGCAGCGTGTCGTCGGCGGCCAGGACCGACACCGCGATGGCCAGGTCGAAGTGGGTGCCGCGCTTGGGGAGGTCGGCCGGCGAGAGCAGCACCGTGATGCGCTTGGTCGCCGGCCACGGCAGCTCGGAGTTGACGACCGCCATCCGGCACCGGTCCCGGGCCTCGTTCAGGGAGGCGTCGGGCCGACCGACCAGGGTCAGCCCGACCATCCCCGGCGAGACGTCGGCCTGCACGTCGATCAGGTGGCCGACGGCGCCGTGCAGGGACACGGTCCGGGCCGTGGCGAAGGGCATCACAGGACCCCGCGGACGTGCTCGACCTGCGCGGCGCCGCGTGGTCCCCGCAGGACGGCGACGAGGTCGATGCGGACCTCGGGAGGGTGCACCCCGCGCTCCTCGCGCCACCGCTCGGCCAGCCGGACCAGGCGCTCCAGCTTCGCCGGGCCGACCGCCTCGTGCGGGGAGCCGCACGCCTGGCTGGAGCGGGTCTTCACCTCGCACACCACCAGGGTCGCCCCGTCGCGCAGGACCAGGTCGAGCTCGCCCTCGCCGCACCGCCAGTTGCGGTCCAGCAGCACCATCCCCTGCTCCACCAGGTGCCGCAGGGCCACCTGCTCGCCGTAGGCCCCCAGGGCCTGCTTGCTTGCTGCCGTCGTGGTCATCGGGCCTCCTCACCGACAGGCTCGCCCGTCCCGAGGTACGCACGTCAGGGCGACGACGAGGGTTGGGGAGGCGACGTCACGAGCCCGGCTTGTGGAGGACGAGTGGACGATCACGATCCCCGGCGGCCTGCTGGTCTGGACCGGTCCCCCCGCTTCCCCGATCACAGGTCCCGGTTCGTCGGTTCCGGCCCGCGTGCGCATCGAGCCCGCCAGACTGAGGCGCACCCGGGCCCCCCGACCGGCGACGACGAAGGACCACGATGCGCACGAGACGACCAGCGAACGAGCGCGGTGCCGTCGCCGTCGAGGCCGCGCTCATCATCCCGATCCTGATGCTGCTCGTCTTCGGGATCATCGAGATGTCCCTGCTGCTCCGCGACACCCTGGCGATCACCTCCAGCGTGCGGTCCGGCGGTCGGGTGGCCTCGGCCCTGGCCGGTGCCGGGCCTGCCGGCGTGAACGAGGGCGGGGACTGCACCGCCCCGTGCACCCCCGCGAACGCCCCGATGCTCGCGCAGATGGCGGCCAACGCCGTCCAGACCTCCGGGAGCGCCCTGCCCAAGGACGCCGTGCAGGAGCTGTGGGTGTTCAAGGCCAACGCGCAGGGCTTCCCCGGTGCGACCGGGAACAAGGCCTGGACCTGCACCACCAACTGCGTCCGGTTCCGGTGGGTGCCCTCGAAGGAGCAGTTCCGCTACTTGAGCGGGAGCTGGCCGTCGGCCACGATCAACGCCTGCGTCAACGCCGCGCCCGACACCGTGGGCATCTACATGCGGGCGCAGCACGAGTTCATCACCGGCCTGTTCGGCGACGGCGTCGAGGTCGACGACTCGGCGGTCTTCACCTTCGAGCCGCTGCCCGCCCTCTCCTGCGCCCCCGGGACGCACCCGTGAGGGGTCGGCGGCGGGACGAGGCCGGCGTCGCGGCGCTCCTCTTCGCGCTGGTGCTCCCGACCATCCTGGTCGGCATGGCCGCGCTCGCGGTCGACGTCGGCATGCTCTACCGCGAGGCCGCGCGCCTGCAGCGGGCCGCGGACGCAGCGGCGCTCTCCGGCGTCACCTGGATGCCGGGGAACCTGGACCAGGCCACGGTGACCGCGCGAGCCACCGCCGCCAAGAACGGCTACCCGGTGGGGGGCGGCACGAGCGTCACCGTGGCCCAGGGCGGCACCTCGAGCCAGCTCAGGGTCACCATCAGCACCACCGTCGACAACACCTTCGGCGCCGCGATCGGGAGCCCGACCGCCCAGGTCAGCAGGACTGCCGTGGCCGACTACACCGCGCCCGCCCCGATGGGCAGCCCGTGCAACACCTTCGGGAACGAGCCGCGGGGCAACACCTCGGCCGCCGCCCAGCCGACGGGCACCGCGCTGCCGTCGACGACGTCCTCGAACTGCCCGAAGAGCGCCACGACCGGGACGTCGCAGCCCAACTTCTGGGCCGGTATCGAGGGCCCGCAGACCGACAAGCTCCAGGGTGACCGCTACCAGGCGCGCAAGTGCAGCGAGACCAGCGCCGTCAACGGCAAGCGGGCCACGGGCTGTGCGGCGAACCTGAACGCGGAGTACCGCGCCGAGGGGTACTTCTACGCCATCCGGGTGGACAAGGCCGTGGTCGACGCCGGCGCCACCGTCGACGTCCAGGTCTACGACCCGGCCTACGTCAAGACGGGCGTCTACTGCGACGGGCTGCCGGCAGCGGCCGACCTGAGCAGCAACATGAACCCCTTCAGCACCTCCGACGGACTCGCCAGGTACGGCCGCACCCCCACCGCCGGCTCAGGCAGCACCGCGGGGGCCACCGAGTTCTGCGCGGGCGACCTGTCACCCGGGGTCGGGACCTCGGAGGCCACCGACACCACCTTCGTCCTGCGCGGGACGACGACCACCGCCGACCCGCTCAAGGCGCCCGTGCTCTCCGGGTGCAGCTCGCACACCTTCGTCGGGTCGCACACCGCGCCCTCGGTCAACAGCCTCAAGGACGGCACCACGGCCTACAACCCGGAGCTGGCCAGGGTCTTCCACCAGTGGTTCAGCCTGTGCAGCTTCAAGCCGACCCAGGCCGGGGACTACTACCTCCAGGTCCGCTCGAACGTCTCCGTGGGCGGCACGCCGTACTCCTCCAACACCAACTCGCGGGGCAGCACCCCGTCCCGGGTGATCCTGAAGCAGAACCCGAACGCCGCGGCGACCGCTGCGTCGACCACGCTCGGGTCCGGCGCGAACGCGTTCTCGCTGCGCGTGGTCCCGTCCGTGACGAGCCTGCGCAGCAAGGTCGCGGTGGCGTCGTGGGAGCGGATGCCGCTGCTCCAGATCGTCCCGGACAGCACCGCGACCTTCAACCTCGTCCGCGCCCTGCCCAACACGCGGGGCCAGTTCATCACCTTCGACTTCTTCGACGCCTCGGACGGCGGCACGGGCGTCGTGCGTGTCCTGCCACCGGGCGACGCCACCGGCTCGGTCCGGGCGGTCTCCGGCGTCGCCGGCTGCCGGGCCGCCCTGAACGAGGCCGACCCGTCGACGACCTCGCCCCTGGTCGGGTGCGCCTACCCCGTCACGGGGGTGAAGACCGACGGCCAGGTGGTCAAGATGGTCATCCCCATCCCCAACGACTACGACTGCGACGACTCCAAGCTGACCGGCTGCTGGTTCCGGGTCGAGATGGCCTACAGCGGCAAGATCACCGACTTCACCACGTGGAGCGCCAACATCGCCGGCGACCCCGTCCGCCTGGTCGAGTAGGCCCCGCGCTCAGGGCAGCGGCTGCTCGGTCTCGGGGCCGCTGAGCTCCTCGACGTTGACGTCCTTGAAGGTCAGCACCTTGACGTTCTTGGCGAACCGCGCGGGGCGGTACATGTCCCACACCCAGGCGTCGGTCATCGACACCTCGAAGAACACCTCGCCGGCCTCCGTGCGTGCCTTCACGTCCACCTGGTTGCACAGGTAGAACCGGCGGTCGGTCTCCACGACGTACTTGAAGATCCCGACGACGTCGCGGTACTCCCGGTAGAGCGTCAGCTCCATCTCGGTCTCGTACTGCTCGAGCTCCTCGGCGCTCATGGCACCTCCTGGTACGACGTGAGGGAGGGGTGGCCGACGACGACCCCGTGGTGCGGCGGCTCCGCGACGGGCGCCTCCAGCCCGGCGGCGCGGCGCACGTTGACGAAGCGCATCCGGTGCACCGGGGAGGGCCCGTGCCGGTCCAGGGCCGCGGCGTGCACGTCGGTGACGTACCCCTTGTGGGTGCCGAAGTCGTACTCCGGCCAGTCCGCGTCCAGCTCGGTCATGATCCGGTCCCGGGTGACCTTGGCCAGCACCGAGGCGGCCGCGATGCAGGCCGCGACGCGGTCGCCCTTCCACACCGCCAGACCGGGCGTGCCGAGGCCGTCGACCGGGAACCCGTCGGTCAGGACGTACGCCGGGGGCAAGCGCGAGCAGGGCGACCGCGCGTCGCAGCGCCTCGAGGTTGGCGACGTGCATCCCCAGTCGGTCGCACTCCTCGTGACCGACGACCACCACCGACCAGGCGACGGCACGGCGCACGACCTGCTCGTAGCAGCGCTCCCGGGCCCGCGGGGTCAGCAGCTTGGAGTCGGCCAGTCCCGGGACCACGCCGGCGCGTCCCTCGGGGAGGATCGCGGCACCGGCCACCAGCGGCCCGGCGCAGGCCCCCCGGCCGGCCTCGTCGACGCCCGCGACCGGGCCGAAGCCCTGGCGGCGCAGCGCACGCTCGTAGCCGTAGAGGCCCGCGTCGCGGCGCACGGCGGAGCCACGGGGCAGCAGGGACACCTCAGGGCGCCGTGACCGGGTCCGGCACGTCGTCGAACGACGACGGGCTGCCGCCCGGGAGCCCGAGCCGGTCGAGCGGCCACACCGTCGCCAGCACCGTGCCGACCACGAGGTCCTCGCTGACGAACGGGTCGTCGGTGCAGTCGGTCTCCATCTCGGTGCACAGGTGCGTGGTCGAGTCGCCGGACTCGTCCCGGTTGTCGCCCATCACGAAGATCTCGCCGTCGGGAACCGGCCCGGCGGTCCAGTCGCAGGCACCCGTCATCGGGCCGAGGCAGGTGAGCCCCTCGACGTCGACGTACTCGCTCTCCTCCAGGGGCGCGGCGGCGGAGTTGACCGAGATCCGGCCCTCGGCGTCGCAGCACATCGATCACGTCGCCCTCGACGCCCACGACGCGCTTGACCAGGTGCCCGTCCTCGGGGTAGATCCCGATCGCGCCGAGCGCGGCGGTGAGGGCGTTGCCCTCCGGTGCGCCCGGGGCGGCGAGCCAGCCGCCGGGGTCCTCGAAGACCACGACCTCGCCCCGGTCCGGGCTGCCGACCCAGGTCGACACCTTCTGGACCAGGATCCGGTCACCGACCTCGAGGCCCGGCTCCATCGACTCCGAGGGGATGAAGAAGGCCTGGAGGAGGAAGGTCTTGACCAGCAGTGCCAGCAGCACGGTGGTGGCCAGCAGGCCGAGCAGCCATCGCCGCAGACCCTGGCGTGGAGCAGGAGCACCACCGTCGTCCTGGTCGGGCCGGTCGACGGTGGTGTCCTCGGTGGTCACGCGCACACCTTAGGCGGTGGTGCCGACGGATCAGCGACGCTCGCGGATCTTGGCGGCCTTGCCGCGCAGGTTGCGCAGGTAGTACAGCTTCGCGCGGCGCACGTCACCGCGGGTGACGACCTCGATCTGCTCGAAGATCGGCGAGTGCAGCGGGAAGGTGCGCTCCACGCCGACACCGAAGGAGACCTTGCGGACGGTGAAGGTGCGCCCGATGCCGGAGCCGTGGACCCGGATCACCACGCCCTGGAAGATCTGCACGCGGGCCCGGTTGCCCTCGACGACCTTGACGTGGACCTTGACGGTGTCGCCGCCGCGGAAGGCGGGGAGGTCGTCGCGCTTCTGCGCGGTGCCGAGCTCGGTGATGAGGTGGTTGGTCATGGGTGTCTCCTCGCGGGTGCCACAGGTCAGCCGCGGTCGATGGTTCTCGCAGGAGGCCAGTGCTGGGAGCCGGCGGCGTCTGCTTCCCCCTGTGGCAGGAGCACGACGCAGACCCCCCTGCCGGAGCAGGTCCTCGGGAGGGTCCTCGTTTGGCCGACTGGCCGAACGACGATTCTGCCACAGTGCGTTCAGCGCCGGGAAATCCGCCGGGTCAGCACGACCCCGCCGGGCGGAGCCTCCAGGTCGGGACGCTCGCGGTACCCGGCCCTGCGGTACATCGCGATGTTGGTCACGCTGGCGGCCCCGGTGACCAGGGCGTACGTCGTGGCCCCCGCCGGGGCCAGCGACTCGGCGTGCGCGAGCAGCGCCCGTCCGAGGCCGCGCCCCTGCAGGTCGGGGGCGACCATCAGACGCCCGACGTGCCAGGTGGTGCCGTCCGCCCGCCCTCGCACCGAGGCGACCAGGCGCCCGGCGACCCGGACCACGCGGGTCTGCCACTGCTCGAACCCGGTCAGCACGTCGTCGAGGGTCTCGTGCAGGGCGGGCACGACCTCCATGGACCCGATGGCCAGGGCCTCCTGCACCCAGCAGGCGCGCTGCAGCGTGAGCAGCTCGCCGGCGTCGGCGCGGGTCGCGGGCACGGCCTCCCACTCCCCCGCGCCGGCCAGCACCCCGCCGGGGTGCAGCAGGTCGGGGCGGCGCTGCGCCGTACGGCTCCGGGCCTGCCCGGCGCGCCAGGCGGCGACCGCCCCGTGGTCGCCGGAGAGCAGCACGGCCGGCACGTCGTGACCGCGCCAGGAGGCCGGCTTGGTGTAGACGGGGTACTCCAGCAGGCCGTCCTCGTGGCTCTCCTCCTCGAGCGACGCCGCGTTGCCCAGGAAGCCCGGCAGCAGGCGTACGACGGCCTCGGTCACCGCCAGCGCGGCGACCTCGCCGCCGTTGAGCACGTAGTCGCCCAGGGAGACCTCGCGCACCTCCACCCGGCCGGCGGCGTGGTCGAGCACCCGCTGGTCGATGCCCTCGTACCGTCCGCAGGCGAACACCAGGCGCTGACGCGTGGCGAGGTCGCGGGCGGTGGCCTGCGTGAACGGTGCGCCCGAGGGCGTCGGCACGACGAGCGTGGTGGTGCCGGGGGCGGCGTCGTCGACCCCGAGCGCGTCCAGGGCCTCCCCCCACGGCTCGGGCCGCATCACCATGCCGGCACCCCCGCCGTACGGGCTGTCGTCGACGGTGCGGTGCCGGTCGTGGGTCCACCCGCGCAGGTCGTGCACGTGCACCTCGACCAGGCCGGACGCGGCCGCCCGGCCGGGAAGCGAGAGCCGCAGCGCGTCCAGGTAGGCCGGGAAGATCGTGAGGTAGTCCAGCCTCACGCGTGGTCCTGCGTCCGCCCGGGCTCCTCGGGGAACGGCGTGACCAGGCCCGGTCGGTCGGCGACCACGACGCGCCGGGCGGCGAGGTCCACCTCGGGCACGAGGGCGGCCACGAACGGCACGAGCGCGTCACGCCCCTCGGCCGTGCGGACCACGAGGAGGTCCTGCGCCCCGTGCTGGACCCCGGAGACCTCCCCGAGGTGGGTGCCGTCCAGGTCGTGCACGGCCAGCCCCACGAGCTGGTGGTCGTAGAACTCCTCGGGGTCCTCGGGCCGCTCGGCCGGGTCGACGTCGGAGTGCAGCAGCACCCCACGCGCCGACTCGGCGGCCGTACGGTCCTCGATGCCGGCGAACGAGGCCAGCAGGACGCCCTGGTGCCACCGGGTGGTGCTCACCTCGAGGGAGCGGTGCGGGAACGACCCTCCGCGCGGGGCCTCCGCGCGCAGCCGGGCACCGACGGCGAAGCGTCGCTCCGGCTCGTCCGTGCGCAGCTCGACGGTCAGCTCGCCGCGCAGGCCGTGCGGCTTGCCGAGCCTGCCCACGACGACCTCGATCTGGTCCACGGGTGTCCTCCTGGTCGGTGCGGGGCTGTCGGGCTGCTGGTCGGGCTGCTGGTCGGGCTGCTGGTGGGACACGACAGGGTGCCGCCCCGGTGGGGCGACACCCTGTCGTCTGCTGCTCTGCTGCGCTCAGCGGCGACGGTCGACGTCGACGAAGTCGATCCGTGCACCCTCGCGGCCCGCGAGGGCGCTGACGACCGTGCGGAACGCGGTCGCCGTACGACCCCCGCGGCCGATCACCTTCCCGAGGTCGTCGGGGTGGACCCGGACCTCGAGGAGGGGACCGCGGCGCAGCTGCTTGTCGGAGACCTCGACGTCGTCGGGGTTGTCGACCACACCACGCACGAGGTGCTCGAGAGCATCGGCGAGCACGGCGTCAGTTCTCCGCGGGCGCGTCGCTCGGGGTCTTCTCGGCCGGCTCGTCGGCCTCCGCCTCGACGGTGGCGCCCTCGGGCGTCTCCGACTCGGGAGTCCTGGCCTCGGCGTCCGCCTTGGCCTCGGCCTTGGCGTCGGCCTTGGCGTCAGCCTTGGAGTCGGTCTTCTTGGCGGGCTTCTCGGCCTTGTCGGACTTGTCCGTCTTGGTGGTGGCGGCGGCACCGCCGGAGCCGTGCGCCTCCTTCAGCGCCTCGTTGAAGATGTCCTGCTTGGCACGCTTCTCGTCCTTGACGCGCAGCGTGCCCTCGGTGCCCGGCAGGCCCTTGAAGGTCTGCCAGTCACCGGTGACCTTGAGGATGGCCTCGACGGCCTCGGTCGGCTGGGCGCCGACGCCGAGCCAGTACTGCGCCCGCTCGGACTGCACCACCATCACGGAGGGGTCCTCCTTGGGCTGGTACCGACCGATCTCCTCGATCACCCGGCCGTCGCGCTTCTTACGGCTGTCGACGACGACGATGCGGTACTGCGGGACCCGGACCTTGCCCAGGCGCTTCAAACGAATCTTGACGGCCACGTCTGTGGTGTCTCCTCGGAACTCGTGGTGTGGTGGGACGAGCCGCAGCGGGTGGGGAAACACCAGGCGGGACGCCCCGGAGGGCCAGCGCGTCCGGCGAGAGGGTCCGCACGCGTGGACTCAGCGGGTCAGTCTGCCACGGGCCCGCCCCCCGACCGAATCCGCCTTCGTCCGCGGTCGTCGAGGAGCGGGACCGCGCCGACCGCGCCGACGCGGATCGCCTCGTCGACTCGCGGTCTGTAGTCACCGGGTGACACCGGATCGCGGGTCGACCGCACGGGGACGTGGTCTCGTGACGCTCGCTGGCGCTCGCTCCTCGACCACCGGTGGCGGCGCTCGCTCCTCGACCACCGGTGGCGGCGCTCGCTCCTCGACCGCCGCGCCTGGGCATCACAGCTAGCGGGAGCCGACCACCGCGCCGCGCAGCACCACGCGGGAGGGGGTGTCGAGCACCGTGAGGTCGGTGCGCGGGTCGCGCTCGTAGACGACCAGGTCGGCCGGGGCGCCCTCCTCGAGACCGGGGTGGCCGAGCCACGTCCGCGCGGCCCACGACGCGGCGCCGAGGGCGGTCTCCGCGCCGAGGCCGAGAGCGGCCAGGGCACGGACCTCCCCCGCGATCCCGCCGTGCGGCAGCACTCCCCCGGCGTCGGTGCCGGCGTAGATCGCCACCCCGGCCTCGTGGGCCGACATGAGGGTCTCGCGGCGGCGCGCGTACAGGTCCCGCATCGTCGTGGCGTAGCGCGGGAACCTCTCCTGCCCCGCGTCGGCGTAGCCGGGGAAGTTCTCCAGCTGCATCACCGTCGGCACCAGCGCGGTGCCCTGCTCGGCCATCTGCTCGACGAGGTCGGGCGTCAGCCCGGTGCCGTGCTCGATGCAGTCGATGCCGGCCTCGATCAGCTGCGGCAGCACGGTGTGGCCGAAGCAGTGGGCGGTGACCCGGGCGCCGTGCTCGTGCGCGGTGGCGATCGCCTCCGCGAACGTCTCGGCCGGGAAGGACGGGGCGAGGTCGCCCTCGTCGCGCGAGATCCAGTCGCCGACCAGCTTCACCCAGCCGTCACCACGGCCGGCCTCCGCGGCGACGTAGGAGGCCAGGTCCTCGGGCTCGACCTCGTGGGCGTAGTTGCGGATGTAGCGGCGGGTCCGGGCCAGGTGCCGGCCGCAGCGGATCAGCCGCGGCAGGTCGTCGCGCTCCTGGACCCAGGCCGTGTCGGCGGCCGACCCGCAGTCGCGCAGCAGCAGCGCACCGACCTCGCGGTCGGCCAGGGCCTGCTGCTCGGTGGTGGCCTCGTCGACGGCGCCGTGGCTCTCGAGCCCGACGTGGCAGTGCGCGTCGACCAGGCCGGGCAGCACCCAGCCCTCGCCGGCGGTCTCCGCGCCCGCCTGCGGCTCGTAGGTGACGTGACCGTCGACGACGTAGAGGGTGCGGGTCTCCCCGTCGGGCAGGACGGGTCCGTGGAAGCGCAGGGCAGGCGGGCGGCTCATGGGCGCCGAACCTACCGGCCCGCCTCCTAGGCTGGGAGGATGACCACGACCGGGGCGCTGGCCCGCCTCCGGGCCGGCAACGCGCAGGCGATCACCCTCGTGCTGGCCCGCGAGGGCGCCCTCAGCCGCGCCGACCTCGCCCGCGGCACGGGCTTGTCCCGGGCGACCGTGTCCAGCCTCGTGGCCGAGCTGATCGACGCCGGCCGCGTGGTGGAGACCAGCGAACGGGCACGCCCGCACCGCGGCGGCAGCGGCCGCCCTCCGGTCCTGGTGCGCCTCAGCGCCCCGACCGGCATCGTCGCCGGCGTCGACCTGGGCCACCGCCACGTCCGCGTGGTCGTCGCCGACCGCGCCGGTGCCGTGCTCGCCGAGGAGCGCCGGGTCGTCGACGTCGACGGTCTCGGCGACGCCGCGCTCGCGCAGGCCGCCTCGATGGTCCGGGAGGCGGTCGCCCGGGCCGGTGAGGACCTCGACCGGCTCCGCGCGGTCGGCGCCTGCCTGCCCGCCCCCCTGGCGCGCGGCACCCGCGAGCTCGACGCGGCGCTGATGCCGGCCTGGGCCGGGGTGGACCCCGAGCGGGACCTGGGCAGGCTGCTCGGCGTCGCGGTGCACGTCGACAACGACGCCAACCTGGGGGCCCTGGCCGAGCTGGGCCGGGGCAGCGCGCGGCTCGTCGCCGACGTCGTCTACGTCAAGCTGGCCAGCGGCGTCGGGGCCGGGCTGGTCCTGGGGGGCCGCCTCCACCGCGGCGCGGGCGGGCGCGCCGGCGAGGTCGGCCACGTGACGTCGGTGCCCGACGGCCTGGCCTGCCGCTGCGGTCGGCGCGGCTGCCTGGAGACCGAGGTCTCGACCGACCGCCTCCAGGACCTGCTGCGCCCCGCCCACGGTGGGGCCGTCGAGGACCTGGTGGGGCTCGCCGAGCAGGGGCACGAGGACGTACGCCGGGTGCTGCAGCAGGCGGGGCAGCAGGTCGGCCGGGTGCTGGCCGACCTGGTCACCGCCCTCGACCCGTCGGTCGTCGTCGTCGGGGGTCCGCTGGGCCGTGCGGGCGCGGTGCTGGACGGCGTACGGGCGGGGCTGCGCGACCACGCCGACCCCGACACGGTCGCAGGCCTGGAGGTACGTGCCGGCGCGCTCGGGGAGCGGGCCGAGGTGCTGGGCGCGGTGTCCCTGGCCCTGGCCCGCGTCGCCCAGACCTGACTGCCGGCTGCCGCCCTGACGGCTGCCCCGACTGCCGACGTGACTGCCGGACGTGACTGCCGGTCCCGCAGACGCCCGGCGGGTGACCGGCTCAGAGCAGGTCGAGCAGCCAGGACGGGCTGATCGTCTCGGCCCCGGCGTGCAGGGCGCGCCCCTGCAGGATGCGGTCCGCGGTGCAGACCGTCACCCGGTGCCCGGCCTCGACGGCCCGGCGGGCCTCCTCGACGATCTTGTCGTCGCCGACCTTGGCGGCGTGCACCGTGGTCACGTGGGCGTCCCGCCCGGGACGGACCCCCGCCTTGGCGCCGCCCTCGAGGACCAGGACCACCCGCTCCTGCGGCACGTCGGCCACCAGCAGCTGCTCGTGCAGCCGGGTCGCCGCGCCGGCGCGGTCCTTCCACCAGCCGTCCGGGCGGGCCCCGACGACGTTGGCGCCGTCCACGACCAGGACGGTCGTCGCGCGGACCATCAGCGCGGGGTCGTGGGGGGCCGGGTCACTTCAGGAACTTCGCGAAGTCCTGCGGCAGGTCCAGCGCGGCCGCGGCCTGCTCGTAGTCGGTCTCGGCACCCCCGGGCGTGCCGAAGGGGTTGGCGCCCGCGGCCTTCTCCTTGGCGGCCCGGTCGGCCGCGACCTTCTCCTGCGCGGCCTTGGCCGGGTTGCCGGAGACGCGGCGCCCCTTGCCCTTCTTCGGCGGCTGCTTCTTCTGCCGCTTGCCGCCGGCGCCGCCCGCACCGGGCATCCCCGGCATGCCCGGCATCCCCGGCATCCCGCCGCCCCGCGCCATCTGCTGCATCATCTTGCGCGCCTCGAAGAAGCGGTCGACGAGCTGGTTCACGTCCATCACGGCACGACCGGACCCCTTGGCGATCCGGGCCCGGCGCGAGCCGTCGATCATCTTCGGGTTGGCCCGCTCGGCGGGCGTCATGGACTGGATGATCGCCTGGATCCGGTCGATCTCGCGCTCGTCGAAGTTCTCCAGCTGCTCGCGGAACTGTCCCATCCCGGGCAGCATCCCCATGATCTTCGACATCGACCCGAGCTTGCGCACCTGCTGCATCTGCTCGAGGAAGTCGTCGAGGGTGAACTCGGCGCCGCCCTGGCCCGAGATCTTCTGCGCGGTCCGGAGCGCCTGGTCCTGGTCGAAGGTCTTCTCGGCCTGCTCGATCAGGGTCATCATGTCGCCCATGTCCAGGATGCGTGAGGCCATCCGGTCCGGGTGGAAGACGTCGAAGTCGGAGAGCTTCTCCCCCGACGAGGCGAACATGACCGGGCGGCCGGTCACCGAGCGGATCGAGAGCGCGGCACCACCCCGGGCGTCGCCGTCGAGCTTGGTCAGCACGACGCCGTCGAAGCCGACGCCCTCGAGGAACGCCTGGGCGGTGGTGACGGCGTCCTGGCCGATCATCGCGTCGACGACGAAGAGGACCTCGTCGGGCTGCACGACGTCGCGGATGTCGGCTGCCTGTCGCATCAGCTCGGCGTCGACGCCGAGCCGGCCGGCGGTGTCGACGATGACGACGTCGTGCAGCGTGCGGCGGGCCTCGGCCATCGCGTCGCGGGCGACGCCGACGGGGTCGCCGACCCCGTTGCCCGGCTCCGGCGCGAAGACGGTCACCCCGGCCCGCTGACCGTTCACCTGCAGCTGGTTGACGGCGTTCGGGCGCTGCAGGTCGGCGGCCACCAGCATCGGGGTCCGACCCTGCTCCTTGAGCCACAGCGCGAGCTTCGCGGCCAGCGTCGTCTTCCCGGCGCCCTGGAGGCCGGCGAGCATGATGACGGTCGGCCCGGTCTTGGCGAACCGCAGGCGCCGCGTCTCCCCGCCGAGGATCCCGACGAGCTCCTCGTTGACGATCTTGATGATCTGCTGGGCCGGGTTCAGCGCCCCGCTGACCTCCTCGCCGCGGGCACGGTCCTTGACCGCGGCCACGAACTCGCGCACCACCGGCAGCGCCACGTCGGCCTCGAGCAGGGCGATGCGGATCTCGCGCGCCGTCGCGTCGATGTCGGCCTCGGACAGGCGACCCTTGCCCCGCAGGTTCTTGAAGGTGTCGGCGAGGCGGTCGGAGAGTGTGGCGAACACGGAGCTTCCTCAAACGATCGGGTGGGGAGGTCCCGGGGCCGGGGCCGGCCCGCCGGGCGGAGGCCCCAGCCTAACCGGGACGGGTCAGCACGGCCCGGACCGCGTGGGCCGCCTCGGCCGCCCGCGTCTCCGAGAGCACCCCCGCGGACTCCTCCTGGAGGTAGAACACGTCGACGGCCTGGGGACCGAGCGTGTCCAGGTGCGCGGAGCGCACCGTGACGCCGAGCCGGGCCAGCGCCCGGCACACCAGCCAGACCACCCCGGGCCGGTCGGCGGCGCGCACCTCCAGGACGGTCGCCTGCTCGCTGGCCCCGGGCCGCAGCACCACGGCCGGGTCGAGGGCGCCGGCCGCGTCCGGGCGCAGCCGTGCCGCCGGGTCGATGCGCCCCTGGACCACCGCCTCGTACCGCTCACGCAGCACCGCGGTGTCGAGGTGCTCGTCCCCGACCTCCCAGACGCAGACGCCGTACTCCCCCTGCGCCCAGATCCGGGCCGCGCGCACGGGCACCCGCTGCAGCGCCAGCGCGGCGGCGAGGTCGGCCAGCAGCCCCACCCGGTCGCGGGCGATCGTGGTGAGCCGGCAGCCGTCGGCGACGACGACCTTCTGCACGACCAGCTCGCCGCGCACCGCCTCCGCCGGGACCACCACCTCGCCGGTGCGGATCGCCGGCGGCGCGGCACCCGCGTCCAGGGCGGCGAGGCCCCGCCGCGCGAGGTCCTGGATCAGGCCGGCGCGCCACGAGCTCCACGCCTGGGGCGAGGTGGCCTTGGCGTCGGCCTCGGTGAGCGCGCGCAGCAGCTGCAACGACTCCGCGTCACCCATCCGGTCGGTGACCAGGGCCACGGTGGCGGGGTCGTCGGGGTCGCGCGTGGTCGCGGTCTCGGCGAGCAGGAGGTGCCAGCGCACGAGCCGCGCCACCAGGTCGACCGCGTCGGGGGCGAAACCCATCCGGGTGGCCACCTCACGCGCGATCGGCTCCCCCGCGACGCTGTGCTCGGTCAGGCCGCCCTTGCCGATGTCGTGCAGCAGCGCCGCGACCACCAGCACGTCGGGGCGCGAGACGAAGCGGATCAGCGCCGACGCCTCGACGCAGGTCTCGACGACGTGCCGGTCGACGGTGAAGCGGTGCACCGTCGAGGCGTGCGGCAGCAGCCGGACCCGCTCCCACTCGGGGAGCACGCGCGCCAGCGCCCCGGTCTCCTCGAGGGTCTCCCACACCCCGAGCATGCCCCGGCCCGCGGCCAGCAGCCGCACCAGCGCCTGGCGGGCCTCGGGGGGCCAGGGGTCGGGCAGCGGCGCCCCCTCCCGGACCAGTCGCGCCGCGGTCGGGGGGGCCAGCACCACGTCGCGCTCGGCCGCCTCGGCCGCGGCTCGCAGGAGCAGGACGGGGTCCTCCTCGGGGCGCGCGCCGGCGGCCAGCACCACCTCGCCGCGCGCCAGCGCCACCCCTGGCGCGATCGGGAGGAGGTCGGGCCGGCGGGCACGGCGGGTCGACGCGGGCCGGACGAGCACGTCCTCGACGCGTCGCCAGGTGAGGCGGGAGAGGTGGGTGACCCGGCGCCCGAGCTCGCGCACGTGGTGCTGGGCGGCCCGGTCGTCGGCGAGCCCGAGGCCGGCCGCGACCGCCGCCCAGGTCTCCGGCCCGATCCGGTCGTTGGCCCGCCCCGCGGACTCCTGCACCAGGTCGCGCACGTCGAGCATGGTGCGCCGGCACCGTTCGAGGTCGGCGTGGGGGACGTCGACCAACCAGGTCGCGCTCAGCGCCCGCAGCACCCCGGCGTCGCGCAGGCCGCCCTCGGCCTCCTTCAGGTCCGGCACCGAGAGGTGGGCCAGCTCGCCCGTCAGCGCGTGCCGGGACACCACCAGCCGGCGCAGCGCAGGCAGCCGCTCCCGCGCCCCGCGCCGCCAGGCCGCGAGCAGCTCGGTGCGCAGCCGCACCGTCAGGTGCGGGTCGCCGGCGACGTGACGCAGGTCCAGCAGCCCCAGCGCCACCTTCAGGTCGGCCCCGGCGGCCGCGAGCATCTCACCCACGCCGCGCACGGAGTGGTCCAGCGCGGTGCCGGAGTCCCAGAGCGGGTACCAGACCTGGGCGGCCACCTCGCCCGGGTCGACGTCGTCCTCGTGGACGAGCACCACGTCGAGGTCCGAGTACGGCGCCAGCTCGCCGCGGCCGTACCCGCCGACGGCGACCAGCGCCATGCCCTCCTCGGGGCCGCCGGCGGCCTCGTAGGCCGTCCGGCAGCGCCGGTCGGCCGCGGCCGTGCGAGCGGAACGGTCGGCCGCGGTCACCGGGGCCGGTGCGCCGCGGCGGGCCCGGCACCCGGGTGCGCGGCTCGGCTCACAGGGCCTCGCCGTCGCGCTCGCCGGTGCGGACCCGCACCACCGAGTCGACCGGCGCGACCCAGACCTTGCCGTCGCCGATGCGCCCGGTCCGTGCGCCCTGCTCGACGGCCCCGACCACGGCGTCGACGTCGGCGTCGTCGACCACGACCTCGATCCTGATCTTCGGCACGAGCGCCACGTCGTACTCGGCGCCGCGGTAGACCTCGGTGTGACCCTTCTGCCGGCCGTAGCCGCTGACCTCGCTGACGGTCATCCCGGTGACCCCGACGGACTCGAGGGCGACGCGGACGTCCTCCCACTTGTGGGGCTTGACGACGGCCGTGACCAGCTTCATGAGCAGCTCCTGTCGGGTGGGGCGGGTTGACGCGAGGTGTGCGAGGTCGGTGCGGGTCGGGCGGGTCCCAACCTAGACGCCGGACGGCCCGGTCGCCCTGGGCGACCGGACCGTCCTGCGCGTGCGGCTAGAGGGCCGAGGCGTCGCGGTCGCCGGTGCGGACGCGGACGACCGCCTCGACCGGGGAGACCCACACCTTGCCGTCGCCGATCCGTCCGGTCTGCGCGGTCTTGAGCACGATCCCGACCACGTCGTCGGCGTCACCGTCGTCGACCACGATCTCCACGCGGATCTTGGGCACCAGCGCGATGTCGTACTCCGCGCCGCGGTAGACCTCGGTGTGACCCTTCTGCCGGCCGTAGCCGCTGACCTCGCTGACGGTCATCCCGGTGACGCCGAAGGTCTCCAGCGCCTCGCGGACGTCCTCCCACTTGTGCGGCTTGATCACCGCGGTCACGAGCTTCACGTGCGGGCTCCCTGGTTCGGTGCGGCCGCCGTGGCACCTGCCACGACGCTGGACTTCACACCGCCGCCGACCCCGGTGTGCAGGTCGTAGGCGCTCTCGCCGTGCTGGGAGAGGTCCGCACCGCCGACCTCGTCCTCCTCGTCCATGCGCCAGCCGAGGGTGAGCTTCACCGCCAGCGCGATGACCAGCGTGAGCACCCCGCTGTAGCCGACCGCGACCAGCACGCCCAGGACCTGGGCGACCAGGGAGTCGGTGCCGCCGCCGTAGAGGAGGCCGTCGACCCCGCCCGCGCCGTCGCTGGTGGAGAAGAGCCCGATCAGCACCGTGCCGGCGACCCCGCCGACCAGGTGGACGCCGACGACGTCGAGGGAGTCGTCGAGACCCAGCTTGAACTTCCACCCGACCGCCCAGGCGCACAGCGCGCCGGCGATCGCGCCGATGGCCAGCGCGCCCTCGATGTCGACCGCGCCGGCGGCCGGGGTGATCGCCACCAGGCCGGCCACGATGCCCGAGGCCGCACCGAGCGAGGTGGCCTTGCCGTGCATCAGCCGCTCGACCAGGAGCCAGCCGAGGATGGCGGCCATCGTGGCGAGGGTGGTGTTGGCGAACGTGCGACCGGTCTCGGAGTAGAACTGCTGGAGGAAGGCGTCGGGGTCCTCCTCGAAGGTGGTGCCGAAGACGATCGAGCCGACGTTGAAGCCGTACCAGCCGAGCCAGAGCATGCCCGCGCCGAGCATGGTCAGCGTCAGGTTGTGCGGGCGCATCTTGTCCTTGGGCCAGCCGACGCGCTTGCCGACGACCACCGCCAGGACGAGCGCGGCGACGCCGGCGTTGATGTGGACCGCCGTGCCGCCGGCGTAGTCCTGTGCGCCGATCCGGCCGCAGATGAGCGAGTCGTCGGTGCAGCTGAAGACCATGTGGGCCATCGGGAAGTAGACCAGCACGGCCCAGACCGGGACGAACAGCACCCAGGCCGAGAACTTCACCCGGTCGGCGATCGCGCCGCTGATCAGGGCGACGGTGATGATCGCGAAGGTCATCTGGAACATCACGTAGATGTAGTCGGCGGGCTCGACGCCGTCGAGCATCACCAGCGCGAACGGGTCGGCGGAGAAGGTGCCCCCGCCGCTCCAGCCCATCGACCAGCCGACGGCGACGTAGAGGATGCCCACGATCGCCGCGGCGACGAAGGACATCATGAACATGTTGAGCACTGACTTCGAGCGGGACATGCCGCCGTAGAACAGCGCGAGTGCCGGGACCGTCATCATCAGCACGAGCGCGGTCGCGACGAGCATGAAGGCGTAGTAGCCGTCCACAGGACCTCCATGGAATGGGGTGCGTCGGGCAGGCGTCCGTCCCGGGACTTCACTGTCCCCCGGGCCCACCCCGTTGTCGGCTCACTGTGTCCATCCCAGATTTCCGGCCCCTCCGCGGCTCGTTGCGGTCAGGTAACGACCTCCGGAGTCGGGTTACGACCGCGTTTCGCGGCGGCTCCACGGCGGCGAGGGCGTCCGTCGGCACGGGCGGGCGGGCTGCGCCCACCGCCGGGTCAGCCCAGCAGCGCGTCGACGAAGGCGCCGGCGTCGAAGGGGGCGAGGTCGTCGGCGCCCTCGCCCAGCCCGACCAGCTTGACCGGGACGCCGAGCTCGCGCTGCACGGCCACCACGATGCCGCCCTTGGCGGAGCCGTCGAGCTTGGTCAGGACGATGCCGGTGACGTCGACGACGTCGGAGAACACCCGCGCCTGGATCATCCCGTTCTGGCCGGTGGTGGCGTCGAGGACCAGCAGCACCTCGGTCACCGGCGCCTGCTTCTCGATCACCCGCTTGACCTTGCCCAGCTCGTCCATCAGGCCCTGCTTGTTCTGCAGCCGGCCGGCGGTGTCGACGATGACGGTGTCGGCGCCCGAGTCCACGCCCTGCCGCACGGAGTCGAAGGCGACGCTGGCGGGGTCGGTGCCCTCGGGCCCGCGGACCACCTCGACCCCGACCCGCTCCCCCCAGGTCGCCAGCTGCTCGACGGCCGCGGCGCGGAACGTGTCGGCCGCACCGAGGACCACCGAGCGGTCCTCGGCGACCAGGATCCGGGCGATCTTGCCCACGGTGGTGGTCTTGCCGGCGCCGTTCACGCCCACGACGAGGACGACGCCGGGGCGGCCGTCGTCACCGGCGACCCTGAGGCGGCGGTCGAAGCCCTCCCCCGGGTCGACCAGGCTGATCAGCTCCTCGCGCAGCACCGTGCGGGCCTCGGCGACCGTCCCGCCCTCCACGCGCATCCGGGTGCGCAGCCGGCCGACCAGCTCCTGCGTCGGGGCCACGCCGACGTCGGCCCCGATCAGCACGTCCTCGATGGACTCCCAGGTGTCCTCGTCGAGACGCTCCCGGCTGAGCAGGGCCAGCAGGCCGCGCCCCAGGCCGCCCTGGGACCCGGCCAGGCGCTGACGCAGGCGCACCAGGCGCGAGGCCGTGCCCTCCGGCCGGTCCAGGACCGGGGCGGGCGCCTCCGCGGCGGGCTCCGGCTCCAGCTCCGGGACGGTCTCGATCGTGGCCGGCGGCGAGCTGACCTCGACCGGCGGCGCGTCGGGGTCCGCGGGGACGATGACGTCGGTGTGGGTGTCCGGCAGCGGCCCCGGCCTGCGACGGCGGGTGACGACCAGGCCGACCACGGCCCCCACGAGGAGCACGCCGAGGCCGGCGATCGCGAGGATGATCAGGGAGAGGGCTTCCATGCCCGCAATCCAAGCACGGGCCGGCCACGGACCTGCGCCCGGCGACCCGGCCCGACCGCTGGTCGCGGCGTGGGCCTCAGCCGGGCGGGCGCAGCAGCGGCACGACCGCGGCGCGGACCTCCTCGGGCATCGCGGTGACCGGCCGGGCGGGATCGGTGTCGTCGACGTACACGTGCACGAACCGGCCCTCGGCGGCGGCGACGTCGTCCGGGCCCTGGAACAGCCCGATCCGGTAGACCACCGAGGACCGGCCCACCCTGTCGACGACCAGGCCGGTCTCGATCGGGCGCGGGAAGCCGAGCTCGCGGAAGTAGCGGCACGACGTCTCGGCGACCACCCCGATCGCGGGCAGCCGCCGCACGTCGAGGCCGGTCGCCTCGTAGAGGTGCGCGTTGACGGCGGTGTCGAACAGCTCGTAGTAGGTCGCGTTGTTCAGGTGGCCGTACGCGTCGTCGTCGCGCCACCGGGTGGTCACGGTGCGCCAGGCGACGTACGCGTCGCGGTGCGGCGCCGGAGGTCGGCTCACGCCGGCTCGGTCTCCCGCAGCCGCTGGCTGATCACCGCGGACACGCCGTCGCCGCGCATGGTCACGCCGTAGAGCGCGTCGCCGACCTCCATCGTGCGCTTCTGGTGGGTGATGACCAGCAGCTGCGAGCTCTCCCGCAGCTCCTCGTAGATCTGCAGCAGCCGACCGAGGTTGGTGTCGTCCAGGGCGGCCTCGACCTCGTCGAGGATGTAGAAGGGCGACGGCCGGGCCTTGAAGAGCGCGACCAGGAAGCACACCGCGACCAGCGACCGCTCCCCGCCGGAGAGCAGGGACAGGCGCTTGACCTTCTTCCCCGGGGGCCGGGCCTCGACCTCGACCCCGGTGGTGAGCATGTCGTCGGGCGCGGTGAGCAGCAGCCGGCCCTCGCCACCGGGGAAGAGCCGGGCGAAGGTCGCGTCGAAGGCACGGCTGACGTCGGCGAAGGCCTCGGTGAAGACCTGCTCGACGCGCACGTCGACCTCCTTGACGATGTCCAGCAGGTCGCGCCGGGTGCTGCGCAGGTCCTCGAGCTGCTCGGTGAGGAACTGGTGGCGCTCCTCCATGGCCGTGAACTCCTCGAGCGCCAGCGGGTTGATCCGTCCCAGCTGCGCCAGCGCCCGCTCCGCGGACCGCAGCCGCCTGGCCTGCTCCTCCCGCACGTACGCCGTGGTGGCCGGCGGTGCGTCCTGGTCACCCTGCTCGCCCTCGCCGGGCCCGAGGTCGCTCGGCACGGGCAGGTGCGGGCCGTACTCCGCGACGAGCGAGTCGGGGTCGACGCCCACCTCGGCGAGGACCTTCTCCTCGAGCTGCTCGAGCCGCATCCGCTGCTGGGCGCGGGCGACCTCGTCGCGGTGCGCGGTCCCGACCAGCTCGTCGTGCTGCCGCCCGAGCTCGCGCAGACGGGCGCGGGTCGCGACCAGCTCCTGCTCGCGCCCCCGACGCGACTCCTCGATCCCGCGGCGTACGGCGGCCGCCTGCTCCAGGGACGCCTCGAGGCGCTCGAGCGCCCAGCCGACCGCGGTGGCGACGGCCGTGGCGGCGCGGCCCTCGCGCTCGAGCCGGGCGCGGCGCTCCGTGGCGCGGCGGCGGTCCTCCCGCTGCTGGCGCGCGGCCCGCTCCAGCGAGTCCGCGCGTCCGTGCAGCGCGCGTGCGCGCTCCTCGGAGGTGCGCAGGCCCAGTCGCGCCTCGGTCTCGCCCTGCCGGGCGGAGCGGGCCGCCTCGGCGCGGTCCTCCCGCTCGGTGGTGTCCGGCTCCTCCTCGGGGGCGTGCTCGGCGTGGGCGAGCCGTTCCTCGAGCTCGGCCAGCCCGGCGAGGTCGCGGTCGCGGGCCGTCCCGGCGTCGGCGATGGCCCGGTCCAGCCGCTCCGCCTCGCCGCGGGCCGAGCGGGCCAGCGAACCGTGCTGGCCCAGCTCCTCGGCCACCGCGGCCAGCGTCGCGTCGGACTCGTGCAGCCGGGCCAGCGCCACGTCGACGGACTGCTGCGCCTCGTGGCGCTCCCGCTCGAGGCGCGAGGTCTCGAAGCCCAGCCGCTCGGCGGCGGCCGTGGCCTCGCCGAGCTGGGAGGTGGCGTCGTCGACGGCGGCCTGGATCTCCAGCAGGCTCGGCTGGGAGGAGGACCCGCCGCGGGCCTGGAGCAGGCCGAGCACGTCACCCTCCCGGGTCACCGCGGTCCAGCGCGGGCGCTCGGCGACCAGGGCGCGCGCGGCGGTGAGGTCCTCGACGACGGCGGTGGCGGCCAGCAGCCGGGCCAGCGCGGGGCCCATCCCGGGCGGCGCCTGCACCACCTCGAGCACCCGGACCGCGCCGGTGGGCAACGGCCCCAGGTCGTCGTCGTCCGGGGCGTCGCCGGCCGCGGTCGAGGCCACCAGCAGTCCGGCCCGGCCCAGGTCCTCGTCCTTGAGGTGGCGCAGGGCGGTCAGGGCGGCGTCGGGGCCCTCGACCACCACGGCGTCCGCGGCCGCGCCCAGCGCGCCCGCCACCGCGGTCTCGTAGCCGCTGCGCACCGCCACCAGGGCCGCCACCGAGCCGAGGAGCCCGGAGACCTCGTCGGTGGCGGCGAGCAACGCGCCCGCACCGTCCTTGCGCGCCAGGCCCATCTCCAGGGCGTCCTTGCGCGCGGCCAGCGACGACCGGTCCCGGTCGGCCTGGGCCGCCTCCGCCCGGGCCTTGGCGAGACGGTCCTCGAGCCCCTCGAGCAGCGCGACGGCGGTCTCGTGCTCCGCGTCGAGGCCCTCCTCGCCGGCGTCCAGCCCGGCCACCCGGGTCTCCAGGGCGGTGTAGTCGCGCTGCGCCCGCGCCGCGCGGGCCAGGGCGTCCTCGCGTGCCTGGGCGAGCCGGCCGGTCTCCTCCTCGGCGGCGCGGGCCCGCGAGCGCAGGGTGTTGACCTGGCCGTGGAGGCGGGCCAGCCCCTCGCGCCGGTCGGCGGCGGCGCGGACCAGCGCGGCGACGCGGCGCTCCTCCTCCGCCGCGGCGTCCTCGGCCTCCCGGCGGGTTGTGACGGCCCGCTCGAGCGCGGCGCGCCGCTGCTCGACCTCGGCCGCGATGCGCTGCTCCTGCTCGCGCATCCGGGTCGCCTCGGCGTCGAGCTCGTCGGGGTCGCGGCCGGCGACCGGCGCCGGGTCGGCGGCGCCGGCGGCGTTGCGACGTCGCTCCGCGGCCACCGAGGCGGTGCCGCGCAGCCGCTCGCGCAACCCGGTGAGCGCGGCCTGGGTGTCCTGCGCCGAGGCCAGGGCCGGCAGGTCCTCACGCAGGGCGGCCTCGAGGGAGGCCTCCTCCGCGCGTCCGTCGACCAGTGCGCTCTCGACCTCGGCCCGGCGCCGGACCAGCGCGGACTCGTCGGCACGGTCCTGCGCCAGGGCCTCCCGCGCGGCGACCAGGTCGTCGGCCAGCAGTCGCGACCGCGCGTCGCGCACCTCGGCCTGCACGGTCGCGGCCCGACGGGCCACCTCGGCCTGCCGGCCGAGCGGCTTGAGCTGGCGGCGGATCTCGCTGATCAGGTCGGAGAGCCGGTTCAGGTTGCCCTCCGTCGCGTCCAGCTTGCGCAGCGCCTTCTCCTTGCGCTTGCGGTGCTTGAGCACCCCCGCCGCCTCCTCGATGAACCCGCGGCGGTCCTCGGGGGTCGCGTGGAGGATCGTGTCGAGCTGGCCCTGCCCGACGATGACGTGCATCTCGCGGCCGATCCCGGAGTCGCTCAGCAGCTCCTGGACGTCGAGCAGCCGGCAGGAGGTGCCGTTGATGGCGTACTCCGAGCCCCCGCTGCGGAACATCGTCCGGCTGATGGTGACCTCGGCGTACTCGATCGGCAGCGCACCGTCGCTGTTGTCGATGGTCAGCACGACCTCGGCCCGGCCCAGCGGCGGGCGTCCGGAGGTGCCGGCGAAGATGACGTCCTCCATCTTGCCGCCGCGCAGGCTCTTGGCGCCCTGCTCGCCCATCACCCAGGCCAGGGCGTCCACCACGTTGGACTTGCCGGAGCCGTTGGGTCCCACGATGCAGGTGATCCCGGGCTCGAGGGCCAGCGTCGTCGCGGAGGCGAAGGACTTGAAGCCCTTCAGGGTCAGGCTCTTCAGGTACACGCTCAGCCTCCCTGCTCAGGCTCCCTCGGCGGCGGGCGTGCGTCACCCTACCGCCGAGGGGGCCACGCTCCGGGCAGCTCCGGGCCCGGCGCGCTGCCCGGCCCGGCCCCACCTACCCCTTGTCGGCCGGCTCGCCGGGGACCCGCACGTCGTAGACGTCCAGGCCGCGGACGAGGTCCACGGCGTAGAGCACGTCGGTACGTCGCTGCGTGGCCCTGCCGTTGCGGTAGCGGGGGACCCACATCGCGTCCCACACCTCCGAGAGGCCCCACACGGAGTGGGCGTGCGAGACGATGTCGCGCGGGTCGCGCACGTCGAGCACCTGGGTGCCACCGCCGTAGAAGCCGGCCGCGACCAGCCCGCCCTGGCGGTAGTCGAACCAGTGCGCCGAGCAGAAGGCCCCCCGGGGCAGCGGGAAGGTCCCCAGGTCGGCCAGCTCGACCTTGTCCAGCGGCACGATGGCCGACGGCGACCCGTCGAGCCGCTTGACCCACCAGGTCTGGAACGAGCCGGCGAGGCTGCAGTCGGTCTGCTCGTAGTCCTCCTCGGTGACCAGCAGGACGTTGCCGTTCGCCAGCGACGGCGCGACCCCGGGGCGGAACGCGCGCGCGTGCGGGCGGAAGGAGTTGTGCAGGATGAAGTCGTTGTAGCCCGGGAACCTCTCGCTCTCACCCCGGCCGGCAGCGCCGGTGGTGGTGATCAGCGCGGGCCGCCGCGGCTCGGACACGTCCCACATCGACGCCCCGCCGAATCCGGTGTGGGTGCCGACCTGCGCGCGGTCGAAGTTCCACTTGTGCCCGGCGGTCGGGGAGGCGAAGGCCTGGGTCCCGTCCTCCTCCGGGCTCGAGTCCACCTCGACGGGCTGGTCGAGGTCGCTCAGGTCGAGCACGCTGAACTCCCCGCGACTGCCGGCGGTGTAGGCGTGGTCGCAGCTGCGGGGCTGCACGCAGGCCACGGTGTGCGTGCTCGTCGACACCTCCGAGCGGGAGCGGATCGAGGGGTCGGCGGCGTCGGTGACGTCGACGACGACGAGCTCACCACCACCGAGGTTGACGTGCTGCGGGTCGTCGGGCGAGGCCTGCACCAGGTCGACGCCGATCAGGGCGAAGCGCTCGACCCCGTCCGCGGTGCGACGCTCGCCGCAGGTCATGGCCTCGTTCTCGAACAGGGCGTTGTCCAGCCGCCCGACCAGCTCGGGGTCCCGGGGGCTCGAGACGTCGAAGACCTTCAGCGACTCGAGCCCGCTGGTCACGTACAGCGGCGCCGAGGACAGGAAGCAGCCGGAGATGCCGACCTGGCCGGGCTCCTGGTCGATGCTGCGGATGTTCCCGCTCTGCACCGGGGCGTCGGCGGCCACGGCCGAGCGTGGCACCTGCGGCGCGACGACCGGGCCGTCGTCGTGGGCCTGCGCGGGCCCGACGAGGAGGAGCACCGACGCGGACAGCGCGGTGGCGGTGGCGGTGAGGGTGGCGGTGAGGGTGGCGGCGAGCCCCGCAGGAGTGGTCAGCACGACGGCCCAACGACGCACCGTGTCCGGGGTCACGCCGATCGGCGGAGCCCGTCGTACCAGGCCCCCGGCTCAGACCTGGAGCATCCGGTGGTCGTCGAGGAGCTCGGCGGCACGCGCCGCCACGAGCCGGTCGTTCTCCGCGCTGAGGCGCAGCACCAACGACTCCAGCTCGGTCACGCGGGCCCGCAGGCGCGCGTTGTCGCCGCGCAGGTGCGGGTCGTGCGCCTGCGTGGTGAGGTAGCCGGTCAGTGCCTTGGCCATCGGCTCGGTCCCTTCGGGTCGTGTGACGGGCCCGCGACGGGGCCGTCTATCAGGGTGACACCCGCTCTGTCCAGGGTCAATCGGCGGCGGCGGTCACCGGCCGGACCCGGCGGCGCCGCGGGACCGGCTGGCAGACCGGGCAGAAGAACGACGAACGGTTCATGAACGCCACCCGCCGGATCGCCGAGCCGCAGCGGCCGCACGGTCGCCCCTCCTGGCCGTAGGCGTCCAGGGAGCGGTCGAAGTAGCCGGACTCGCCGTTGACGTTGACGTAGAGGGCGTCGAAGGAGGTCCCGCCCTGGGCCAGGGCCTCCCCCATCACCGCCCGCACGTGGCCGAGGAGCTCCCACGCCTGGGCGCGGGTCAGCCGGTCGCCGGGGCGTTCCCCGTGCAGCCGGCTGCGCCACAGCGACTCGTCGGCGTAGATGTTGCCCACGCCGGAGACCAGGCCCTGGTCGAGCAGGAGCCGCTTGACACCGGAGGTGCGTCGGCGCAGCCGGTCCACGAACGCGGTGTCGTCGAAGGCCGGGTCGATCGGGTCGCGGGCGATGTGCGCGATCTCCGGCGGGAGGTCGGCTCCCCCGGGCGAGACCGAGAGACCACCGAACATCCGCTGGTCCACGAAGCGCAGCTCGAGGGGCCCGTCGAGGACCATCCGCACCCGCAGGTGCCGCTCGGGTGCCGCGTCCCGGGGCTGGACCAGCATCTGGCCGCTCATCCCGAGGTGTCCCAGCAGGGCGTCACCCCCGTCGAGCGGCAGCCACAGGTACTTCCCGCGGCGGCGTGCCGCCTCGACCCGGCGGCCGGACAGCGCCGCGGAGAAGCCCGCGGGCCCGCCGGGGTCGCGGCGGACCGGTCGTGGGTGGAGCACCTCGACGTGCTCCACGGTGCGCCCCACGACGTGGCGCTCGAGGCCCGCGCGGACGACCTCGACCTCCGGGAGCTCCGGCACGGGCGGTCAGTCGCCGAGGACGACGGGCGCGACCGGGACCGGGACCGGGGGGACCTCGGCGGGCGACAGCTCGCCGTAGGCGGTCTCGGCGGCCGACTGCTCGGCCTCCTTCTTGGAACGACCGGCGCCGTTGCCGTAGAGCGCCTCCCCGACCCGGACCCGGGCGGTGAAGGTCTTCATGTGGTCCGGGCCGTCGTCCTCGATGACGTACGTCGGGACGCCCAGCCCGAGCTCGGCGGACAGCTCCTGCAGCGACGTCTTCCAGTCCAGCCCGGCGCCGAGCGCCGAGGCCTGCTCCATCAGCGGGTCGAAGAGCATGTGCACGACCTGCGCGGAGGCCTGGATCCCGCCGCCGGAGAGGTGGATCGCCCCGATCAGGGCCTCGACGGTGTCGGAGAGGATCGAGGCCTTCTCCCGGCCGCCGGTGGACTCCTCACCACGCCCCAGCTTGACGTGCTGCCCGACACCGATCTGCCGGCCCACCCCGGCCAGGGCCCGGGCGTTGACCACGGCGGCACGCAGCTTGGCCAGCCGCCCCTCGGACAGGTCGGGGTGGGTCAGGTAGAGCGTCTCGGTGACCACCACGCCCAGCACGGAGTCCCCGAGGAACTCCAGGCGCTCGTTGGTCGGCAGGCCCCCGTGCTCGTAGGCGTACGAGCGGTGCGTCAGGGCGCGCTCGAGCAGCCCGGCGTCCAGGACGGGGTCACCGAGCGCCGTGCGCAGAGCCGGGTAGGTGGTCAGCGCGGTGTCCGGCTCAGAGCACCTGGCGGCTGGCGCCACGCGCGCCGTACTGACCGCAGGCGGCGCAGGCACGGTGCGGCAGGTGCTGCTCGCCGCACGCCGGGTTGGCGCAGGTGACCAGGGTCGGCGCCACGGCCTTCCACTGCGAGCGGCGGTGCCGCGTGTTGCTGCGCGACATCTTGCGCTTCGGGACAGCCATCTTCTTCTCCTCAGCTAGCCGGGGCCCGGTCGGGCCCGCGGGTGCGGTTCTGGTGCGGGGTGGTGCCGGGTGGTGCGGTGGGTCCGGGTGGTCTCAGCGACCCTCGGGGTCCGTCAGGGCGGTGAGTCCCGCCCAGCGCGGGTCGATCGGGTCGTCGTGGTGGTGGTCCGGGTCGTCGGCCAGGCGCGCCCCGCAGTCGGGGCACAGTCCGGGGCAGTCGTCGCGGCACAGCGGTTGGAAGGGTAGTGCGAGCACCACCGCGTCCCGCAGCAGCGGTTCGAGGTCGAGCAGGTCGTCGTGCAGCACCCGGACGTCCTGGTCGTCGTCCGCCGGGTCCCGCTGGTCGTGCTTGTCGGTGTAGACGAACAGGTCCTGCAGGTCCACGTCGATCTCGTCGTGCAACGGCTCCAGGCACCGCACGCACTCACCGACGAGGTCGGCGTGCGCCGTCCCCGTGACCAGGACGCCCTCCATGACCGCCTCGAGCCGCAGGTCGAGCTCGACCGGTGACCCTTCGACGACCGAGAGGACCTCGATGCCCAGATCCGCCGGCGCCGGAGCGGTCCGTGTCACCTCGCGCTGGGACCCCGGGCGGCGGCCGAGCTCGCGGGTGTCGAGCACGAGCGGCGCTCTCGGGTCCAGAGTGCTCAGGGTCTTCACTTTCCAGTCCGAACAGGGCAGATCAAGGGATGAGCGTACGCGCCCGGGCGGTGACCGGGCAAAACGCCCTCCTCGGCCCTCACCGCCCCGCCCCTCCGGCCCGCTCGGCCAGCCGCGCGGTGAGCGCGTCGTGCACGAAGTCGGGCAGCAGGCCCCGGACGTCGCCCCCGAGGCCGGCGACCTCCTTGACCAGGCTCGAGGCCACGAAGGACCAGCGCGGGTCGGTGGGCAGGAACACCGTGTCGACACCGGTCTGCCGGGCGTTCATGCCCGCCATCTGCGCCTCGTACTCGAAGTCGCCGGCGCCGCGCAGGCCCTTGACCAGGGCCTGGGCGTCCTGCTCGGTGCAGAGGTCGGTGAGCAGGCCGGCGAAGCCGACGACCCGGACGCCGGGGAGGTCGCCACAGGCGCGCTCGAGCATCGAGATCCGCTCGTCGTCGGTGAAGAGGCGGTTCTTCGACGGGTTGACCCCGACGGCGACGACGACCTCGTCGAAGAGCCGGGCGGCCCGGCCGATGACGTCGAGGTGACCGTGGTGGACGGGGTCGAAGGTGCCGGGGCACACGGCGCGGCTCATGACGCGTCCTCGGGTCTCGGCGGAAGGGCGGCGCGACCGTACCAGAGCACGGTCTCGCCGTAGCGGCGCGAGCGCTCGGCCTCCCACCCTGCGGGCCACGAGGGCTCCGGGCTGCGCGAGGAGCGCTCGAGCACGACCAGCGCGTCGTCGGCGAGCCAGCCGGGCAGCGCCCGGAGGTCCCGGGCGAGGTCGTCCTCGGAACGGGGGTAGGGCGGGTCGGCGAGGACCAGGTCGTACGCCGCCCGGTCCCCCGGTCCACGGTCCAGGACCGTGCCGACGGCCCCGGTGACCACCTCGGTGGACCGGTCGAGGCCGAGGTCGCGGGCGTTGGCGGCGACCAGGCGCGCGGTGGCGCGGTCGTGCTCGACCGCGGTCAGCGCCGCCGCCCCGCGGGAGAGCGCCTCGAGCCCCAGCGCGCCGGACCCGGCGTACAGGTCGAGCACCCGCAGGCCGTCCCAGCCGCCCCGGGCCACCTCGAGGGCCGAGAACAGCGCCTCGCGCACCCGGTCGCTGGTGGGCCGGGTGCGGTCGCCGGGCGGGGTGCGCAGCCGCCGACCCCCGGCGGTGCCCGCGATGACCCGGGTCACGACTTGTCCATGTAGTCCGACGCGGTCGAGCGCTCCAGCCCGTCGACGGCGTGGGCCAGGTCCGGCGCCCCGGTGAGGTCCGGGTCGGTGTCGAGCAGCTCCTCGGCGGCTTCGCGGGCCTCGGTGATCGTCTGCTCGTCGCGCAGGACGCGCAGGACCTGCAGGCCCGAGCGGAACCCTGACTGGGAGCGGCCCAGCACGTCGCCCTCGCGGCGCTGCTCGAGGTCGACCCGGCTGAGCTCGAACCCGTCACGGGTGGCCGCCACGGCGTCGAGACGCTCCCGGGCCGGGGTGCCGGGCAGCGAGTGCGAGACGAGCAGGCACAGGCCGGGCAGGCCGCCCCGGCCGACCCGTCCGCGCAGCTGGTGCAGCTGGGAGACGCCGAAGCGGTCCGCGTCGAGCAGCACCATCGCGGTGGCCTCGGGCACGTCGAGGCCCACCTCCACCACCGTGGTGGCCACGAGCACGTCGGTGTCCCCGCGCGCGAACGCCGTCATCTGGAGGTCCTTCTCCTCGGCCGGCATCCGACCGTGCAGCACCCCGACCCGGAGGCCGCGCAGCGGCCCCTCCCGGAGCATCGTGGCGACCTCGTCGACGGCGGAGAGCGGCGGCGGTGGCACCCGGGGCGGGGGTGGGGGCCCGCCCGCCGGGCCGTCGAACAGGTCGTCCTCGAACGGGTCCACCTCGGGCAGCTCCTCCGGGGCGTCGCGCTCGCCCTGCTCGGCGACGTCCGCGCTGATCCGGGGGCACACGACGTAGACGCGGTGCCCGGCCGCGACCTCCTCGGCGACCCGCGACCAGACGCGTCCCAGCCAGGAGGGGTTGTCGGCCAGGTGCACCGCGGTCGTCTGCACCGCGGCCCGGCCCGCGGGCAGCTCGCGCAGCGTGGAGATCTCGAGGTCGCCGAAGACGGTCATCGCGACGGTCCGCGGGATCGGGGTCGCGGTCATCACCAGCACGTGCGGCGGGGTGCCCGCCTTGTCGGTCAGGGCCGCGCGCTGCTCGACGCCGAAGCGGTGCTGCTCGTCGACCACGACGAGCCCGAGGTCGGCGAAGGAGACCCGGTCCTCGAGCAGCGCGTGCGTGCCCACGACCAGCCCCGCCTCGCCGCTGGCGATGCGCAGCAACGCCTCCCGGCGGCGCGCGGTGCTCATCGACCCGGTCAGCAGCTCCACCCGGGTCGCCTCCGCCGGGCTGCCGAGCACGCCGCCGTCGGCCAGGTCGCCGAGCATGGCCGTGATCGAGCGGTGGTGCTGCTGGGCGAGCACCTCGGTGGGCGCGAGCAGCGCGGCCTGGCCGCCGGAGTCGACCACGCGCAGCATCGCCCGGAGCGCGACCAGGGTCTTGCCGGACCCGACCTCGCCCTGCAGCAACCGGTTCATCGGGTGCGGCCGGGCGAGGTCGGCGTCGACCTGCCGGCCGATCGCCACCTGCCCCCCGGTCAGCTCGAAGGGCAGCCGCGCGTCGAAGGCGGCCAGCAGGGCACCCGCGCCGCCGTCGCGCGGCCGCGCGCCCAGGGCCGCCACGGCCCGCCGCCGCCGGCCCAGGACGACCTGGGTGACCAGGGCCTCCTCGAACCGGTAGCGGCGCCTCGCCCGCGCCACCTGGTCCTGGTCGTCCGGGGCGTGGATCCACTCCAGCGCCTGGTGGGCGTCCAGCACGTCGTAGCGCTCGCGGACCCCGGGCGGGACGACCTCGGGCAGCTCGTCGACCACGGACCGTGCGAAGGTCACCGCCCGCTGGAGGTCCCAGTGGTCCACGCCCCTGGTCAGCGGGTAGAGCGGGTAGAGCCCGCGGATCTGGTCCGCGGCGGCCCGGGTCTCCTCCTCGTCGACCCAGCCGAAGACCAGCATCGTGGGGTTCGTCAGCTGCCACTCGTCGCGGAACCGGCCGGCCTTGCCCAGGAAGAGGCCGGTGCGACCCACCTCGAGCCGGCGGGCCTGCCACTGCGACACGTGCGCGCTCTTCGCGAAGAACGTCATCGACAGCGACGGGCCGGAGGTCTTCAGGCGGGTCTCCAGCCGGTACGCCGGCTTGCCGGTGCGCCGGTCGGTGTAGGCGTGCACCTTGCTGTGCACGATCTCGCCGACCACCGTCAGCAGCTGCCCCTCCTGCAGGTCCGCGACCCGGGTCAGCTCGCCGGTGCGCAGGTAGCGGCGCGGGTGGTGGGCCAGCAGGTCACCGACCGTGCGCAGGCCGAGACCCTTCTCGACCTTCTCCCGCTTGGCCTTCCTGTCCCCCAGGACGGCCGCGACCGGGGTGTCCAGCGCGATCACCGGCTCCTCCTCCCGCAGGCGGCACCGTGCGCCCGCACGCTCACTCCACCGCCAGCATCAGCGCGTACCTGTCCTGGCCCCCGTCGTAGACGGTCACGTCGACCACGGGGTGCGTGGCAGCCAGCCACGCCGCGGTGCGCTCCCCGAGGTCGGGGCTGTGGCCCGCCGGGGCGCCGAGGACGACCGTGACCAGGTCACCGCCGCCGGCCAGCAGGCGTCCGAGCACGTCGGTGGCCACGGCGTGGTCGTCGTGTCCCACGACGACGTAGTCCCCGGCCACCATCCCGAGCACGTCCCCCGGCTCGCAGGGACCGGCCATCGTCATCGCCCGCTCGGTGGCCACGGTGACCGCGCCGTGGCGCACGTGGCGTGCCGTGGCGGTCATCTCGACCACGTCGCGTTCGAAGGAGCGTCCCGGCTCGTGCACGGCCATCGCGGCCAGACCCTGGACCTGGGCCTCCGTCGGGATGACCGCCACGCGCAGGCCCGCGTCGGTCTCGGCCGCCTCCGCGGCCGCACGGGCGACGCGGACGGCGTCCACGTCGTTGGCCAGCACCACGACCTCGGAGGCCCCGCAGCCGGTGATCGCGGCGAGCACCTCGGCGCTGGAGGGACGGTGCCCGGGACCGCCACGCACCACGGTCGCGCCGGCGTCGGTGAAGAGCCGGTCGAGCCCCGGCCCGGCGGCGACCGCCACCACGGCGCGGCCGGCGGGGCGGTCCTCGTGGGGGGCGCGACGGGTCGCGACCTGCTCGGCGAAGTGCGTGACGCGGACCCGGTGCGGTCGCCCGGCCTCGATCCCGGCCTCGACCGCCGCGCCCACGTCGTCGACGTGGACGTGGACGTTCCACAGCCCCTCCCCGCCCACCACGACCAGGGAGTCGCCGAGCGCCGCCAGCCGCTCACGGAGCACCGGGACCGCCTCGGCGGGTGCGTCGAGGAGGTACATCACCTCGTAGGCCGGCCCGTCCTCGTCGAGGTCCGCGCCGGCGACCCGGCCCCCAGCGTGACCGGCCGCAGGCTCCGGCACCGGGACGGGGATCCGGGGTCCGCGGACCGTGCGGGGAGGTCGACGCCCGGTCGAGGCCGTCTCGGCGGCGTCGAGGAGCACGCACAGCCCGCGCCCGCCGGCGTCGACGACCCCGGCACGGGCGAGCACGTCGAGCTGCTCGGGCGTGCGGGCCAGCGCCACCCGGGCCGCTGCCGCGGCAGCGGTGACGACGTCCCCGGTGCGGGCACCGGGGTCGGCGGCCCGCTCGACCGCGGCAGCCGCGGCGGCCCGGGCCACGCTCAGCATCGTGCCCTCGACCGGGGTTCCGACGGCGGCGTACGCCGCGTCGGCGGCGGCCGCCAGCGCCTCGGCCATGACCGCCGCCCCGCGCTCGTCGGGGCCGGCACGACCGATCCGACGCACCACCTCGCCCAGGACCTGGCTCAGCACGACCCCGGAGCTCCCGCGGGCGCCGAGCAGCGCCCCCCGGGCCAGCGCCGCCAGCGCCTCCTCCCGGCCCGCGCCGGCCTCCCGCGCCGCCGACAGCGCGTCCCGGGCCGAGGAGACCGTGAGGTGCAGGTTGGTGCCGGTGTCGCCGTCGGGCACGGGGTAGACGTTGAGGGCGTCGATCTCCTCACGCGCCGCCTCGAGGGCGTCGGTGGCGAGGTCGACGAACCGCGCCAGCGTGCGCAGCGCGATCGTGCCCTCCAGCGGGATCTCTTCCATGGCGGGGCCAGCGTAGGGTGGGGCGCCGACGGCCGGGACGATCACCCATCCGCGGTCGGCGCACGATTTCGACGCCCGCTCGGTCGTCGGATACGCTAGGGCGGTTGCCCGCTGTCGGGCTCACGCACTTTCACCGATCCGTTCAGGAGACAAACCCGTGGCTGCCGTCTGCGACCTCTGCGACAAGAAGCCGACCTTCGGCAACAACCGCCCCTGGTCGCGCAAGATCACCAAGCGTCGTTTCGACCCCAACATCCAGCGGGTCCGTGCCACCGTGAACGGGACGCCGAAGCGGCTCAACGTGTGCACCCGCTGCCTCAAGGCCGGCAAGGTCACCCGCTGACCTAGCCCGTCCACCACGGCCGCCCCCGACTCGTCGGGAGGCGGCCGTCGTGCGTCCCTCAGAAGTGCGTCCAGCCGGTGGCGCCCTCGTAGGCCGCGCCGTCGACGGTGACCTCCCCGGGGGTGCCGCCGTCGAGGACCTCCCCCACCACCGTCCAGCCGTCGGGGACCTGGCCGGGCGGGAAGGTGGCGAGCAGGCCGTGGTCGTCGCCGCCGCCGAGCACGAACGACAGCGGGTCCGCCCCGAGCGCTGCGCCCACCGTGACCAGCGGCTCGGCGACCTCCAGGGTGGCGCTGCGGACGTCGATCGCGACCGCCGAGCTGCTCGCGAGGTGCGCGACCTCGGAGAGCAGCCCGTCGGAGACGTCGATCATCGACGTCGCCCCGGCCTCGGCGGCGGTGGGACCGGCGTCGTAGGGCGGCACCGGGCGCCGGTAGGCGTCGACGAGCACCCGGGGCGAGCGGAACCCGCGGGAGAGCACGGTGAGGCCGCCGGCGGCCCAGCCCTGGCGCCCGGCCAGCGCCAGGAGGTCGCCCGGCCCGGCGCCGGAGCGCAGCACCGGCGGCTGGGTGCAGGCGCCGAGGACGGTCACGGCCACCACCACCTGGTCGGCACGGGTGAGGTCGCCGCCGACGACGCTGGCCCCGACCAGGGCGCACTCCTCGGCGAAGCCGGAGGCCAGGTCCAGCGCCCAGCTGGCCGGCAGGTCGGCCGGCGCGGCCAGCGCGAGGGTCAGCGAGGTCGCACGGCCGCCCATCGCGTTGACGTCGGAGAGGTTCTGCGCCGCCGCGCGGTGCCCGACGTCGGCACCGGAGGCCCAGTCCCGCCGGAAGTGGCGGCCCTCGACCATCAGGTCGGTGGACACCACGACGTGCCCGGTCCGCACCCGCAGCACCGCGGCGTCGTCACCGGGCCCGACCAGGACGTGCTCACCCTGGGGGAAGTGCGCGGTGAGCTCGGAGATCAGTCCGAACTCCCCGACGTCGGCGAGCGTGGCGTCAGCGGGAAGGACCATGACCCCCATCCCACCAGAGGCCGCTGCGCGGTAGGTTGACCCGGGTCGCCACCCGCGTGGTCGACCCGCCGTGGCTCCCGGGGCCCCGGCGAACCGCCCGTCTCAACGAGGAGATCCCCATGGTCGTCCAGGCCTACATCCTGATCCAGACCGACGTCGGCAAGGCCGCCGAGGTGGCCGCTGCCATCGCGCAGATCAAGGGCGTCACCCTGGCCGAGGACGTCACGGGCCCGTACGACGTGATCGTGCGCGCCGAGGCCCGCAACGTCGACGAGCTCGGGCAGCTCGTGGTGACCCGGGTGCAGAACCTCGACGGCATCACGCGCACCCTGACCTGCCCCGTCGTCCACATCTGACCCGACCGAGGTGACGGGGCCCCTCCGCCGAGTCCGTGCCGCCGCGGCGCTGCTGGGCGTCCTGGGGGTGTCGTCGGCACTCGCCGGCTGCTCCGGGGAGGTCGACGTCGACCTCCCCGCGCTCGACGCCACCCAGCGTGCGGCCTGCACGGAGCTCGTCGACGCGCTGCCGGACCGGCTGACGGACCTCGGCCCGAGCGGCCTGGACCGGGCGGAGGTCGACCCCGCCGACGCGACGGCGGCGGCCTGGGGCGACCCGGCCGTCGTGGTCGCCTGCGGGGTCGAGGAGCCGGAGGGCTACGACCGCTTCCAGCTGTGCCAGGAGATCCAGGGCGTGGGGTGGTTCGTCGACGACGCCGACCTGCAGGACGAGCCGACGGAGGTCACCCTGACCGCCGTCGGCCACCGCCCGCGGGTCTCGCTCGTGGTGCCGGAGGAGTACTGGCCGATGGGCGGCTCGTCGGTCGCCGCCGAGGTCGCCGGACCGGTGCTCCGCTCGACCGAGCTGGTCGACCCCTGCCGCTGAGGGCGGCGCGTCCCCGGCTGAACCCCGAGACGCAGGCCCCGAGACGCAGCCCCGGGATCAGCGCAGACCGGTGCCGCGGGCGAGCGCGAGGCGGACCAGCCGGTCGACCAGGGCCCGGTAGTCCAGGCCGGTCGCGGCCCACACCTGGGGGAACATCGAGGTCGGGGTGAAGCCCGGCATGGTGTTGATCTCGTTGACCACCAGCGCGCCGTCGGGCATCACGAAGAAGTCGACCCGGGCCAGTCCCTCGCAGCCGACCGCCGCGAAGGCGCGCACCGCCAGC
Organism: uncultured Actinomycetota bacterium; assembly: GCA_963781475.1. Lineage (GTDB taxonomy): Bacteria > Actinomycetota > Actinomycetes > Propionibacteriales > Nocardioidaceae > Nocardioides. Next base: position 733,873 of record CAWAGJ010000008.1, read on the forward strand.
TCGCGCACGCGCGCCGTGAGCGCGGGGTCGAGGTCGGCGGGGATCACCGTGCGGGTGGACTGCTCCGGCAGGTACTTGGCCTCGAAGTCGTAGAAGTCGTGGTCGTCGCCGACCAGCACCTCGGCCGGCACGCTCGTCTCCGGACCGGCGACGGGCCGCCCCGGCTCGTCGGGGAGCCGCTCCAGGACGCCGCACTCGACCTCGCGCGCACCCTCGGCGGCCAGCTCGACCAGCACCTTGGGGTCGTGCTCGAACGCGCCCTCGAGCGCACGGCGGACCGCGTCGGGCTCACCGGCGTCGGCGACCTTCGCGATGCCCATGCTGGAGCCGCCGCGGGCGGGCTTGACGAAGACCGCCCGGCGCGTCCCGCCACCGTCCTCGGCGAGCCCGAGCACGCGGTCCAGCACGTCCTCGGGGTCGGCCCCCCAGGCGGCGCGGGTCACCGTCACGCTCGGCATCACCGGCAGTCCGGCGTCGCGCAGCACCACCTTCAGGAACGCCTTGTCCATGCCCACGGCCGAGGCCAGCACGCCGGCACCGACGTAGCGGACCCCCGCCATCTCGAGCATGCCCTGCAGCGTGCCGTCCTCGCCCCAGGGTCCGTGCAGGAGCGGGAAGACCACGTCGACCTCGCCGAGCGCCCGGGGCGGGGCCCCGGGGTCGGTCACGACCAGCCCCGCCCGGCCCTCGGGCCCGCCGCCGGGGGCCAGGCTGAGGGCGGCCCGCGTCCCGTCCACCCGGGGCAGCGCGTCCGGGGTGGTGAGGCGCAGCCGCTCGGGGTCGGGGGACTCCAGCACCCACCGGCCGTCCGGGGCGATCCCGACCGGGACCACGTCGTAGACGTCCGGGTCGAGCGCGGCCAGCACGCTGCCGGCCGTGACGCAGGAGATGGCGTGCTCGCTGGACCGTCCGCCGAACACGACGGCGACCCGCGGCTTGGCAGCCGGGCGGGGCTCGGGGGGCTCGGGGGGCTCCGGGGTCACCGCACGGACCCTAGCGTTCCTAGGATCGGGGGATGCCCGACGACGCGCCCGTGCCCGCACCCACCGACCGACCGCTGCAGCCCGCCACGCTGGCGGTGACCGCCGGCCGCCCCCAGGACGACCCGGACGCGCCCCTGAACGAGCCGCTGACCATGGCCTCGACCTACGTCGCGGGCGGCGACCGGGAGTACGGCCGGTACGGCAACCCCACCTGGCAGGCCTTCGAGACCGCGCTCGGTGCGCTCGAGGGCGGTCGCTGCCTGGCGTTCTCGTCCGGGATGGCGGCGGTGTCCACCGTGCTCGACCTGGTCGGGCAGGACGGACGCGTGGTGATGCCGCAGCACGCCTACCTGGGCAGCGTGGCCTACCTCGGCGACCTGGAGGCCCGCGGGCGGGCGCGCAGCGTGCTGGTCGACATGACCGACCTCGAGGCGACCCGCGCGGCCTGCGAGGACGCCGCGCTGGTGTGGGTGGAGTCCCCCACGAACCCCGCCCTGGAGATCACCGACGTGCGGGCGGTCACCGAGGCCGCGCACGCCTCGGGCGCCTACGTCGTCGCGGACAACACCTTCGCCACGCCCGTGCTGCGCCGCCCCCTCGAGGACGGCGTCGACATCGTGCTGCACTCGGCGACCAAGTACCTCGCCGGCCACAGCGACGCCCTGATCGGCGCCGTGGTGACCCGGGACGACGAGCTCTTCGACGTGCTCAAGAAGCGTCGCGACCTCGCCGGGGCGGTGCCGGGCACGCTCGAGGCGTGGCTGGCCCTGCGCGGCCTGCGCACCCTGCACCTGCGGGTCGAGCGGGCCCAGGCGTCCGCCCAGGTGCTGGTGGCCCGCCTGCGCGAGCACCCGGCGGTCGCGGACGTGCGCTACCCCGGCTTCGGCGGCATCGTCTCGGTGGTCCTCGCCCAGGGCACGATGGCTGCGGACCTGCTGCCGCGCAAGACCCGGCTCTGGGTGCACGCCACGTCCCTCGGCGGGGTCGAGTCGACCCTGGAGCGGCGTCGGCGCTGGCGCGGGGAGGCCCCCACCATCCCCGAGGGCCTGGTCCGTCTCTCGGTGGGGATCGAGGACGTCGAGGACCTCTGGGACGACCTCCGCCGCTGCCTGGACGTCCTCGTCTGAGAGCCGCCGTCGGTATTTCTCGCACACCTCAAAACTGGAACAGCGCGCGGCGGGGCCCGGGACTTTGGCATCTTTCCTACCGTCCGACCCGGGAAAGATGGGGGTTTCACGTGCCGGCACCGCTCACTCCACTGCGCGACGACTCACCACTCGGAGCCGATCGCGTGAACGTCGCGTCCCGGATGGCGTGGCTGCTCCGGATGGCCCGACTCACCGCCGGCGGCGGTCACAGCCAGGCCGCCGTGGGGACCGCGCTGCGCGCCACCGGCGTGCGTACCCACGCCCGGCTGATGTCCGAGGTCGAGAACGGCAAGGTGCGTCACGGGCGCATCGTCGACGGGTACGAGCGGGCCCTCGGGCTCCGGGAGGGCCAGCTGCGGGCGCCGATCGACGTGCTGTGCCGCTCCCTGGCCGGGGGGCCGGCGGACCGCGACGACGCGAGCCGGTCCGTCGGGGGCGAGAACCTGTCCGTGGACGAGATCTCCGCGCGGGGCGAGCGGGTCCGCAGCCCCCGCCGCACCGGAGGAGCCTGGCTGTCGTGGGCCCGCGCGATCACCGCGCCCGGCACCCGCGGCTTCCCGACCTGGGTGGCCGCGGCGTGGCTGGACGAGCTCGTCGACGAGCTGGGCCGCAGCGTCGGCACGGCGTACGTGACCCGCTACGAGGCGCTCAGCCTCCTGCGCGCCAGCTCCTACGGCCACCTCGTGCTCGAGGCGGCCCGACGCTCGGTGGCCGACCCGCACGCCCAGGTCCTCACCGACACGGTGGCGGCCGTGGCCGACCGCCCGACGCCGGAGATCCTGGCCTGGGCCGCCGAGCTGCTCGCCGACCCCCGCCCGGTCGCCGTCCGCGCGGCGTGCTGCGTGCTGGTCGACCTGGCCTCGGACGAGGCCGCCCGGGTGGAGGACCTCGACGTCCTGGTGGACCCGCTGGTGGCGGTCTACGAGCGCGCCGTCGCCCACGGCGACGCCGGGTGGCACCGCACCCTGTCCGGCGTGGTCACCTCCTTGCCGGAGCGCCAGGCGGCGGCCGTCGCGCCGCGTCTGTCCCGTCCCCCGGTCCCCGCGCCCACGAGCGACGCGCTCGGCGAGCGCACCCAGGCCGACCGGAGGTGGCGGACCGCGACCGAGCTCGCGGAGCGCATCGCCGAGCCCGACCACCTCCCGGACCGCCCGCTGCTGGCCCGCCTGCTGTTCGAGGTGGTCCACGACCACCGGCCGCGTCGTTCCTTCAGCTCGGCGACCCTGCTCTCGGCCGTCCCGTTCGCCGACCGCGTGGTCGAGGTGCTGCACGACCACGCCGTGCGGGAGGCCTCGGACCACGACCGCGCCACGATCCTCCTCCGCCTCGCGCAGATGGCTCCCAGCCCGGCCCTGCCTGCCGGCCCGGCCCTGACCGCCGGGGACCCGGGTGACCTCTCGGCGCGTGCCGTCCTCCTCGCGCACGCCGGCCGACGGGTCGAGCCCGAGGTGCTGGACGCGCTGATGCGACGCGGCCCCCACCGCCGCCGCGCCCTCTACGCCGCCGGGATGACCAACGACCCGTGGCTGGACAAGGTGGTGCACGACGACACGTACCCCGAGACCGTGCGCGGGGCGGCCCGGTGGTGGCAGGCGCGCGACGGGCTCGTCGACGACGCGCCCGGGCCCCGCTGAGGCCCGGCCGGGTCAGTCCGTCTCGGCCTTGGGGTCGCGGTTGATGAAGGCGTCCATCATCTCGACCGGCGTGGTGCGGCCGGCGACCACCGCGTCCACCTGGTCGGCGATCGGGGCGTCGACGCCCTGGCTCCGGGCCAGGGCCAGGAGGGACGAGCAGGACTTGGCCCCCTCGGCCACCTGCCGGGTGGAGGCGAGGATCTCCTCCGTCGTCATGCCCTGGCCGAGCTTCTCGCCGAAGGTCCGGTTGCGGGAGAGCGGCGAGGAGCAGGTGGCCACCAGGTCGCCGAGACCGGCCAGGCCCATCAGGGTCAGCGGGTTGGCCCCCATCCGGGTGGCGAGCCGGGCCGTCTCGGCCAGTCCGCGCGTGATCAGCGAGGCGGTGGTGTTGTCCCCGAAGCCCAGGCCGACCGCCATCCCCACGCAGAGCGCGACGACGTTCTTGTAGGCGCCGCCGATCTCGCAGCCGACCACGTCGACGCTGGTGTACGGCCGGAAGGCGGCGGTGTGGCAGCGGGCCTGCAGACGACGGGCGACCTCCTCGTCGGCGCAGGCGACGACGGAGGCGGCGGGCTCCCGGCGGGCGATCTCCTTGGCCAGGTTGGGTCCGCTCAGCACCCCGATCCGCTCGGGACCGGCGCCGGTGACCTCGGCGATCACCTCGCTCATCCGCTTCACGCTGCCGAGCTCGACACCCTTCATCAAGGACAGGAGGACCGCGTCCCCGGGCACGTGCGGAGCCCAGCTCGTGAGGTTCTCGCGCAGGCTCTGCGACGGGGTCGCGAGCACGACCACCTCGGCGCCCTCGAGCGCGAGGGCGACGTCGGAGGTGGCGCCCACCCCGCGCGGCAGCTCGATCCCGGGCAGGTAGTCCTTGTTCTCCCGGTCCCGCTCGATGGCCTCGGCCTGCTCGGCCCGGCGTGACCACAGCACGACCTCGTTGCCGGCGTCGGCGAGGACGATCGAGAAGGCGGTGCCCCACGAGCCGGCGCTGAAGACGGCGACCTTGCCGTGGCCGTGCGGGGCGCTGGGGTCCGTGCTCACGAGGCGCCGTCCTGCGTCGCCTGGTCGGCGCGGTGCCGTCGCAGGTCGTAGCGCTCCACGGGCGCCCGCTCGCCCCGGACGTCTGCGACCAGGGCGGTGATGGCGTCCATGATCTCCTCGGTGGCCTGCGCCACCCGCTGGGCGGTCACCGGCGCTGCGGTGAGATGGGTGAGGTCCAGCGGCGGGCCGACCTTCATGGTGACGAGCGTGCGCGGCAGCAGGTCGGGCTTGCGGGCATAGGGCGCCAGGAGGTCCTGCGGGCCCCACTGCCCGACCGGGACGACCGGGCAGCCCGTCTCCAGGGCGATCCGGGCGGCGCCCGACTTGCCCGTCATCGGCCACAGGTCGGGGTCACGGGTGATGGTCCCCTCGGGGTAGACCACCACGCACTCCCCGGCACGCACCGCGGCGACCGCGGCGGCGTACGCCCCCAGCGCGTTCCTCGTCGCGCGCTCCACCGGGATCTGCCCGGCCGAGCGGAGGAACGCGCCGAGCGCCCGGCGGCGGAAGAGCCCCGACTTGGCCAGGTAGCGCGGGATGCGCCCGTGGTCGTAGACGAGGAGCGCGGAGGTGAGCGGGTCGACGTGCGAGAGGTGGTTGACCACCACGACGCACCCACCGGTCGCCGGGATGTTCTCCCCGTCGATCCACCGACGTCGGGTCAGCACCAGCAGGGCCGGCTTGACGAGGACCACGATGACCGTGAAGGCCCAGCCCCGTCGCTGCTGCAGCTTGCGGACGCTCACGTGCTCCCTTCCTTCCCGCCCCCCGGCCGGGGGCGCGGACCGGTACCACCGGTCGGGACGCAGGTTACCGCCGCGCGGAGGCCCCACGCGTCCGACGCGTCGGCGGTGAGCAGGGGCACCGACCGCGGCGGTCCTCGTCGGGGCGCACCCGCGACCTGAGAAGATCGTCGCGATGGCCTCCCGCGACGCGTCCGACCCGCCCACCACCTCCTTCGTGGCGATCCTGCCCGTCAAGCCTCCGCGCGTGGGGAAGTCCCGCCTGGGTGACGTCGAGGCCGTACGCCGTCGCGACCTCGCCGGGGCGTTCGCCCTCGACACCGCGACCGCCGTGGTGGCGTGCCCGGAGGTGGCCGAGGTCCTGGTCGTGACCGACGACGCCGCCTTCTCGCGCGGCCTGGTCGCCCTCGGCTGCGCGAGCATGCCGGACGGCGACACCCACGACCTCAACGCCACCCTGCAGCAGGCCGCGCTCGAGGCCCGGCGGCGGTGGTCGCACCTGCAGCCGGTGGCCATCTGCGCCGACCTGCCCGCCCTGCGCCCCGGGGACCTCGCAGCGGCGCTCGAGGTGGCGGCGACGGGCGGCGCGTGGTTCGTCGCCGACGCCGACGACGTCGGGACGACGCTCTACACCGCCCCCTACGACGGGTTCGTCCCCCGCTTCGGCGTCGGCTCGCGCCTCGCGCACCTCGCCTCCGGGGCGCGGGCGGTCACCGGCGAGCTGGCCTCCCTGCGGTGCGACGTCGACGACCTCGCGGACCTGCGCACCGCACTGTCCCTCGGCGTCGGTGCCCACACCGCTGCGGTGGCCGCCCCGCTCGGCTGAACGGCGGGGCGGCGCCGCGTCAGCTGGAGGAGCCGGTCGAACCCGTCGAACCTCCGCCGGACGGGCTCGCCGCGCTGCTGCCGCCCGTGGAGCTGCCTGAAGAGCCGCCCGTGGAGCCGCCCGAGGAGCCGCCCGAGGAGCCGCCCGAGGAGCCGCCCGTGGAGCCGCCGGCTCCGGCGGAGGACTGGCCCGAGCCGGTGGAGCTGGACGGAGCGCTCGCCGTCGACTTCGCGGCGGGAGCCGACGTCTTCGCCGCCGTGGACTTCGCGGCGGGAGCCGACTTCTTCGCCGCCGTGGACTTCGCGGCGGGAGCCGACTTCTTCGCCGCCGTGGACTTCGCGGCGGGAGCCGACTTCTTCGCCGCCGTCGCTCGCGGCGGAGCCGACTTCTTCGCCGCCGGAGCCGACTTCTTCGCCGCCGGAGCCGCCTTCTTCGCTCGTTCGCGGTCGACTTCTTCGCCGTCGACTTCTTCGCCGTCGACTTCTTCGCCGTCGACTTCTTCGCCGTCGACTTCTTCGCCGTCGACTTCTTCGCCGTGGTCGCCGACGGCCCCGCCGTCGTGGACGACGCGGTGCTCTTCGTCGCAGCCTTCGTGGCGGAGGACGCGGTCCGTCCGGCCTGCTCGGACGCGCTGCCGGCCGCGGCCGAGCCCGCCTCGCTGGCCGCCTTCCCCGCGGTCGAGACCGTCTGGGCCGCGGTCCCGGTCGGCGAGCCCTTGACGGTCCGGCGGGCCGCCTTGGCCGCAGCCCGTGCGGGCGCCGTGGCGACCGAGACGGCGGAGGTACCGGCAGCCACGGTCAGCTCGGGAAGCTTCTTGACCCCGGACACCACGGCCCTGAGGTCCGCGCCCGGCGTGAACCGGGGCACGACCTCCGTCGCAGGGGACTTCTTGCCGGCCTTCTTGCCGGCCTTCTTGCCGGCCTTGTCGTCCGCCTTCTTGCCGGCCTTCTTCCCGGCCTTCTTGCCCTCGGAGGCCGTGGCCGAGCCACGCACCTTCTTCTCGAAGGAGCCGAAGCCCTGGATCGCCACCTTCTCGCCCTTGGCCACCTCACGGGTGATGGTGTCGAGGACCGACTCGAGGGCGTGCGCCGCCTGCTTGCGGTTCCCCTCGAAGCGCTCTGCGAGCTCATCGATGAGCTGAGACTTGTTCACGGTGGTGTCCTTCCGGGAGCAGTGCCGTCCAGCGGTGTTGCCCGACGTCCTGTGCAACCTAGGGATGCGCGGGGGTGCTCCACAACGACCGTGGGGGATGTCGTTGCCCCACGCGCGGGCCCGGGTGCCCCGCCGGCGCCCTCCCGGCGGCGGTCGGAGGTGAGGGCCCGGGGGGTCCCTGCGTCCCGCGAGGTGCGCGGCCACCCGTGCGGCAGCCCACGGGCTACGGTGCCCCGGTGCGCGAGACGTCCGTGCGCTCGGTCGAGCGGTGGTGGTCCCGGGTGCTCGGTGTGCCCACCGACCAGCTGTGGCGCTGCTCGACGGTGCGTCCCCACTCCCCCGCCAGCCCGCTCGCGGTCTACGGGGGCTGGTGGGTGGCCTGGTCGCCCTCCGGTGGCCCGCACGTCTCCCTGCCGCCCCGCGCCCGGGAGCCCGACGACGACCTGCTGGCCGACGAGCACCGGCGTACGGAGCCCTCGGCGTGGCGGGCCGTGGCCCGCGAGCGACGGCTGCGCGTGGTGGGGCCGTCGGTGCACGCCTACCTCGACCGGGCCCCGAGCCTGCCGGCGGCGGGCAGGGCTCCCGACGGGGCCGCGGTGCGCCGGTGGGACCCCTGCGACCTCGTCGACCTCCGCGACCGGGTCGGCCCGGCGGCGTGGGGCGAGTCCGGGTTCCGCGACGTCGACCCGCTGGCCGACCACTGCTTCGCGGTGGTCCTCGACGGGGCCGTGGTCGCCGCCGCGAACCTGACGCCGTTCGACGGGGCCCCGCGCGACGTCGGGGTGCTCGTCGCACCGCCCTGGCGCGGCCGCGGTCTCGGGGCCCTGGTCGGCTGCCACGCGGCGGCGTACGCCGTGCGTCACCACGACCTGGCCCGGTGGCGGGCCCGGAGCGACAACCGGGCCTCGCTCACCGTCGCCGAGCGGCTCGGCTTCGAGCCGTGGTGCACGCAGCTCGCGCTGCGCTGAGGGCGGACCGGCTCAGGTCAGCGCGGGCTTCCAGGCCGGCCGGCCCGACTCGTACGTCGTGATGTCGGCGTCGTGGGTCAGCGTGATGCTGATGTCGTCGAGGCCCTCGAGCAGCCGCCAGCGGGTGTAGTCGTCGATGTCGAAGGAGTCCTCGATCGCGTCCGGTCCCTCGCCGGCGCGCACCGTGCGCGCCACGAGGTCGACCGTGACCGTCGCGCCGGGCTCCGCCTCGAGCAGGTCCCACAGGCGCTGGACGACCTTCTCGTCGACCTGGGCCGCGACCAGTCCGGCCTTGCCGGAGTTGCCGCGGAAGATGTCGGCGAAGCGCGAGGAGATCACCGCGCGGAAGCCGTAGTTCTGCAGCGCCCAGACCGCGTGCTCGCGCGACGAACCGGTGCCGAAGTCGGGCCCGGCGACCAGGACCGACCCCGCGGCGTACGCCTCCTGGTTGAGCACGAAGGACTCCTCGCCGCGCCAGGCGGCGAACAGGCCGTCCTCGAAGCCGGTGCGCGTGACCCGCTTGAGGTAGACGGCCGGGATGATCTGGTCGGTGTCGACGTTGCTGCGGCGCAACGGCACGCCGACGCCGGTGTGGGAGGTGAACGCGTCCATCAGGGGCTCCGATCAGTCCAGGTCGGCGGGCGAGGAGAGGGTGCCGCGCACGGCGGTGGCCGCGGCCACCGGGATCGAGACCAGGTGCGTGCGCCCCCCCTTGCCCTGCCGGCCCTCGAAGTTGCGGTTGGAGGTCGACGCGCTGCGCTCGCCGGGCGCGAGGGTGTCGGGGTTCATGCCCAGGCACATCGAGCAGCCCGCTCCGCGCCACTCGGCGCCGGCCTGCTTGAACACCACGTCGAGACCCTCGTCCTCGGCCTGCAGCCGGACCCGGGCCGAGCCCGGGACGACCAGCAGGCGGGTGTCCGCGTCGACGGTGCGGCCCTCGATGATGCTCGCGGCGAGGCGGAGGTCCTCGATGCGCCCGTTGGTGCAGGAGCCGATGAACACGGTGTCGACCGCGACCTCGCGCATCGGGGTGCCGGCCTCGAGCGCCATGTAGCGCAGCGCGTTCTCGGCCGCGACGCGGTCGTCCGCCTCCTCGAAGTCGGAGGGGAACGGCACGCTCCCGCCCAGCGGCACGCCCTGGCCGGGGTTCGTGCCCCAGGTGACGAACGGGGTCATCACGGAGGCGTCGAGGACGATCTCCTTGTCGAACTCGGCGTCGTCGTCGGTGCGCAGGCTGGTCCAGTGCTCGACCGCTGCGTCCCAGTCGGCGCCCTTCGGGGCCTCGGCGCGGCCCTCGACGTAGTCGAAGGTGGTCTGGTCGGGGGCGATCATCCCGGCCTTGGCGCCCCACTCGATGGACATGTTGCAGACCGTCATCCGCGCCTCCATCGAGAGCTCCTCGATGGCCGGCCCGCGGTACTCCACGACGTAGCCCTGGCCCCCGCCGGTCCCGGTGTGGGTGATCAGGGTCAGCACCAGGTCCTTGGCGGTGACGCCGGCCGGGAGGCTGCCGTTGACGGTGACGGCCATCGTCCTCGGACGCGCCTGCGGCAGGGTCTGGGTGGCCAGGACGTGCTCGACCTCGCTGGTCCCGATGCCGAAGGCGAGCGCGCCGAAGGCGCCGTGCGTGGAGGTGTGCGAGTCGCCGCACACGATGGTCATCCCCGGCTGGGTCAGGCCGAGCTGCGGGCCGACGACGTGCACGATGCCCTGCTCGACGTCGCCGAGCGGGTGCAGGCGCACGCCGAACTCCGCGGCGTTGCGACGCAGCGTCTCGACCTGGGTGCGGGAGACGGGGTCGGCGATCGGCTTGTCCCAGTCCACGGTCGGGACGTTGTGGTCCTCGGTCGCGATCGTGAGGTCGGGCCGGCGCACGTCTCGCCCGGTCAGCCTGAGGCCGTCGAAGGCCTGCGGGGAGGTGACCTCGTGGATCAGGTGGAGGTCGATGTAGAGGAGGTCGGGCTCCCCGGGGGTCGTCCGGACGACGTGCTCGTCCCAGACCTTCTCGGCCAGTGTCCTGCCCATGGGTCCTCCTCGTGCTGGGTCGGGGGCCGCACGGACGGCCCGGTACCCGGACAGCGTAGTACTTGCATCCCAGGAAGTGAGACGGCAGTATTGCCATATGGACACTTCCAGTGGCGTCGGCGTACTCGACAAGGCCGCGCTGGTGCTGACCGCGCTGGAGTCGGGCCCGGCGACCCTGGCCGGTCTGGTGTCCGGCACCGGCCTGGCCCGGCCGACCGCGCACCGCCTGGCCGTGGCCCTGGAGCACCACCGGCTGGTGGCTCGCGACCTGCAGGGACGCTTCGTGCTGGGCCCCCGGCTCGCCGAGCTGTCCGCCGCGGCGGGCGAGGACCGGCTGCTGGCCACCGCGGGCCCGGTCCTGGCCCGGCTGCGCGACATCACCGGGGAGTCCGCGCAGCTCTGGCGGCGCCAGGGCGAGGCCCGCATCTGCGTCGCCGCCGCCGAACGGCCCTCCGGCCTGCGCGACACCATCCCGATCGGCTCGCAGCTGACGATGCGGGCCGGCTCGGCCGCCCAGGTGCTGCTGGCCTGGGAGGACCCCGACCGCGTCCACCGCGGCCTGCAGGAGGCGGCGTTCTCGGCCGCCGCGCTGTCCGGCATCCGCCGCCGCGGCTGGGCGCAGTCGGTCGGCGAGCGCGAGCAGGGCGTCGCCTCGGTCTCCGCCCCCGTGCGCTCCCCCGGCGGCAAGATCGTCGCCGCCGTCTCCGTCTCCGGCCCCCTCGAGCGGCTCTCGCGGCAACCGGGCCGGATGCACGCCCCGGCGGTGCTCGCCGCCGCGGAGCGGCTCTCGGAGTCGCTGCGCCGGGCCGCGGCCGCCGGCGCCTGAGCGCCGGAGTCGTCACCTCGAGGCGCCGCGAGCGTCATCTGGGCCGGTCGCGAGCGTCACCTCGGCGGGTCAGAACAGGGCGTCGCTCTCCAGGTCGAGAAGCAGCTGCTTGCGCTCCAGCCCGCCGGCGTAGCCGGTGAGCGTCCCGTTCGCACCGATCACGCGGTGGCACGGGACGACGATCGGGATCGGGTTCCGCCCGTTCGCCAGGCCGACCGCCCGCGAGGCCGCCGGGGTCATCCCGAGCCGCACCGCGACCGCTCCGTAGGTCGCCGTCTCACCCCACCCGATGCCGCGCAACGCCTGCCAGACCCGCTGCTGGAACGGCGTGCCGCCGGGGTCGAGCGGCAGGTCGAAGTCCTTGAGGTCGCCGGCGAAGTACGCGGCGAGCTGCTGGGCCGCCGCCACCAGGACCGGCACGTCGGCGTCCTCGGACCCGCGCGGCCTGCCGTCGGTCGCCGGGGCGTGCGGGGCGAACTCCACGTGGCTCAGCGCACCGTGGTGCTCCACGAGCCGCAGCGGCCCGACCGGGCTGTCGGTCACGGTCCACATCTCAGGTCTCCTCGGTTCGGTCGGGATCGGGCAGGGCAGGGATGACGGTCGCCCACAGGTGCATCAGGGCCGTCGAGCGCCACGGGGACCACCGGCCCCCGTCGCCGGCGACCCGGGGCAGGAAGGTCGCCGGGTCCTCCCCCAGCCCGGTCAGCGCGTTGCGGACGCCGATGTCGGTCGGCAGGAAGACGTCGGGGTGGCCCAGGGCCCGCATCGCGACGTAGTCCGCGGTCCAGGGGCCGATCCCCTTCAGCGCCAGCATCGCCTCCCGGGTCTCGGCCCGGCCCGCGCCGCGGTCGAGGCGTACCCGCCCGTCCGCCAGTGCCGCGCACAGGCCCACCAGCGCCCGGCCGCGGGCCCGTGGCATCGGGAGCGTCGCCGGGTCGACCCCGGCCAGCACGTCGGCGCGCGGGAAGAGGTGCGTCAGACCGGGCACCCCGGTCGTCACCGCCCGCCCGTGCGCCTGCACCACCCGGGCGGTGACCGTGCGCGCCCCGACCACGCTGACCTGCTGGCCGACCACCGTGCGCACCGCGGTCTCGTCGCCGTCGACCTGGCCCGGCACCCGCAGTCCCGGGCGGGCCGCGACCAGGTCCCGGAGCACCGGGTCCGCACCGAGGTGCCGGTCCACCGCCACCGGGTCCGCGTCCGCGTCGAGCATCCGGCGCACCCGCTCGACCGCGGCCGGCAGGTCCCGCAGGTCGCCCAGCCCGAAGACCGCCTGGACCGTCGCGGTCCCGCGACCCGTCCCCGTCCCCCGCACCGGCTCGCCGAGCACCACCCGGACCGTGCCGGGGGCGTGGGGCAGGTCGAGGGTGCGGGCGTACCAGCCCGGTCCGGCGGACTCGACCCCCGGGACGACGTGGTAGGCCAGGAACGCCAGCAGCTCGCCGGCGGCGAACGGGGCGCGCACGGGCAGGCGCAGGGTGATCGCCCCTGCCGGGTCGAGGCCGGACGCAGCACCGCCCGGGCCCCCGTACGGCGCGGTGCGTCCCCGACGGACCCGCAGCTCGCCGGGCGTCGCGGCGTAGACGTCCTGCACGGTCTGGTTGAACTGGCGCACGCTGGCGAAGCCGGCCGCGTGCGCGACGTCGGTCAGCGCCAGGTCGGTGCGCTCGACCAGGGTCCGGGCGGTCTGGGCGCGCCGGGCACGGGCCAGCGCCAGCGGGCCGGCTCCGAGCTCGTCGCCCAGCAGCCGGGTGAGGTGGCGCGGGGTGTACCCGAGACGGTCGGCCAGACCGGGCACGCCCTCCCGGTCGACGACCCCGTCGGCGATCAGCCGCATCGCCCGGCCGGCGGTGGTCGCGGCCACGTCCCAGTCCGGGCTGCCCGGGGAGGCGTCGGGCCGGCAGCGCCGACAGGCGCGGAACCCGGCGGCCTGCGCGGCGGCGGCGCTGGTGTGGAAGGTGACGTTGCGCGGCGCCGGGGTCCGCGCCGGGCAGGACGGGCGGCAGTAGATCCCGGTGGTGCGGACCGCGGTCCAGAAGACCCCGTCGAAGCGGGGGTCGCGCGACTGCACCACCCGGTAGCAGGCCTGGGGGTCCAAGCCGTCGCGTGCGTCCGGCGCCGGGTCCGGGAGGTCCGGGGAGGAGTCGTCGGTCGTGCTCACGCCCCCATCCTGCCTCGTCGCACCCGGGCGGTGCTGGCGGGATTCGGACATGGCGTCGCGGCCCGCTGACCAGCGACGTCGTGGCCGTAGCGGCCGAACCGCGCCGAGCTCAACCGCCCGTGCGCCAGACTGTCGGCGTGGCTGTCGACGACGAGCGGGCGCCGACCGGCGACGGCCCGCCCCCTGCTCCCTCCTCCGGTGCTCCCGCTCGTCCCTCCCGGCGCGACCGGCGACGCATCTGGACCGTCGTCGTGGTCAGCCAGACCGTGCTGGCGCTGGTCACGGCGCTGGTCGTGGTGCTCGCCTACCGCAGCCTCGACGGCAACATCGCCGAGGGCGAGGCGATCGACCACTTCGTCGCGCCCCCGGACCCTCCCGCGGACGACGAGGAGGTCGACCTGCAGCCGATGAACGTGCTGGTGATGGGTTCGGACTCCCGCGAGGGCGAGGGCAACGCGATCGACGGCGAGTCCGGCGGCGGCGGCTCCGACACCACGATCCTGCTGCACGTCTCCGCGGACCGGCAGGAGGCGTACGGCGTGAGCCTGCCCCGCGACGCCCTGGTCACGCGCCCCGACTGCAAGACCCCGGGCGGGACCGTGCCCGGCGGCGAGCTGGAGCTGTTCAACACCGCGTTCGCGCTCGGCGGGCCCCTGTGCACCGTGAAGATGGTCGAGTCCCTCACCGGCATCTACGTCGACCACTACCTGGTGCTGGACTTCAACGGGTTCAAGGACATGGTCGAGGCCGTCCAGGGCGTGGAGGTGTGCATCCCGCAGGACGTGGTCGACCCCGAGCACGACATCTACTTCGACGCCGGGGTGCAGACCCTGACCGGCCAGCAGGCGCTGAACTACGTGCGTGAGCGCACCGTGCTGTCGGCCACCGGGGACATCGGTCGGATGAAGCGGCAGCAGGCGTTCATCGCCTCGATGGTCAACAAGGTCGTCTCGGCCGGCACGCTGTCGCGACCCACCCGGGTCTTCGACTTCCTCGACGCGGCGACGTCCTCGATCGTGGTGGACGAGGACCTCGACTCGATCGGGCGCCTGGTCGACCTGTCGATGCAGTTCCGCGACACCGGACTCACCGACATCAGCTTCCTCACCGTGCCGATCGCGCCCTACCAGCCGGACCCCAACCGCCTCGTGTGGACCGACCAGGCCGACGCCCTCTGGAGGCTGATCCGCACCGACCGCCCGCTGGGCGGGGACCTGGCCGAGGGCAGCCTGACGGCCGCCGACGAGGTCGGCACCCCCACCGGCACCCCCACCCCCCGCGGCACGCCGTCCGGGAGCCCGGGCGGCGGTCCGAGCCCCGGTGGGGGCACCGACGCCCCCGGCACCCGGATCCCGGAGGCCGACCCGGCCCAGTCCGAGGCGCAGCGTGAGGCCCGGCTCGCTGCCGGCCTCTGCGCCTGAGCGGATCCGGCACGTCGGGAGCGTCCGCCGTCGGGACCCGCCCCGCCGACTTCGGCGCTGCAGCAGACAGCCCTCCCCCCGACAGGAGACACTGGACCCGCGGGCGCGCTCGGGGCCCGGGTGACGAGAGGGCGTGGCATGGGGACGCAGTGGACCGGCTCGGGCGCGCGCGCGACGCGCGAGGAGCACCCCCGTGGTTGACACCAGCGCCTGGGACGGGCTGCGGGACGTCACGATCGACAGCGCCGCCGCGGCCGGGCTCGCCACGGCGTGCGACGACACCGCCCGGCTGCTCCGGACGCAGGTCGCCGGGCGCCGCGCGCTCACCATGGACGCCCTGCGGGACTTCGAGGGCCGGTTCTCCCAGGTCTTCCGTACCAACCAGGAGACCGCCGACGGCGACGGCGAGCAGATCGCCACGGCGCTGGAGGACGTCGCCCGCCTCGTCCGCCACATCGTCTCGGTCGTCCCCGCGGAGAACTCCCGCCGGCGTGCTGCCCGGGAGTGGAAGGAGCGGCACGACGAGGACAAGGGCGCGATCACCCTCAGCGACCTCGGAGGGGACGAGGCCCCGCCGGAGGGTCCTACCTCGCCACCCGCACCGGAGGTGCTGTCGGCCACCGCGTCGCCGCGCGACGACCCGCGACCCGGATCGGGCGCGGGGAGCGCGGGCACGTCGTCCGCGCGTCCCGCCGAGCTGCGCAGCTTCGTGTCGGGGGTCGGGAGCGCGATCCAGGAGCTCGACGGCAGGCCGGGCAGGCTGGAAGGCCTGAACAACGCCTTCACCGACGGGTTCGACTGGGGCACCGGGGAGCCGTCCGGGGTGGACGGTGCTGCGGTGTACGCGGGCCTGCGGCTCTACAACCAGCTGAACCGGCAGGACACGACATGGGTGGACACCGTGGCCGAGGCCTTCGAGAGGGCGGGGAGCGTGGCGCCCGGGGGGATGGTGGTCCTCTCCGACGCCGCCCTCGCGAGCTCGCTGCGGGCCGCCGGGGTCAGCGTCACGCGCCACGACATCCCCGCCACCTCACCCCGGCTCTACGGGGTCGTGCCCACCACCGGCTACTCCGACGACCCGGTCAACGCCGCCACCGGCAACTTCGTGGAGCGCGAGACCGACCTGGCCTTCCCGGGCGGGTGCGGCACCCTGGTGCTGACCAGGACCTACAACTCCTTCCACCGCGGTACCGGCGCCTTCGGCCCCGGCTGGGCGGGCTGGACCGAGGTCGGGCTGTCCCTCGACGACGACGCCGCCACGCTGACCCTGCCCGACGGGCGGGTCGTGCTGTTCCCGCGTCTCGGCGAGGCCTGGGACCGGGCCGTCGGTGGGTCCATGTGGCTCGCGCGTGACGTCGCCGCCGGCGAGCTGCGCGCCACCGGCAACGACGGCACCACCTGGCGCTTCACCGGCGACGGGCGACCCCTCTCGCTCGACCGGGGCGAGGGCACCATGGTGGGTTTCGTGCGCGAGGACGGCCACCTGGTCCGCCTGGAGCACGAGCGCGGCCGCCACGTCGCGCTGACCTGGGCCGACGGCCTGGTGGTGGCCGCCGAGGCCTCGGACGGGCGCCGGGTGGCCTACACCTACGACGAGGGCCGCCTCGTCGCGGCCACCGGGCCCCTCGGGACCCGCACCTACCGGTGGGGCGACGACGGCCTGATCGAGGCGGTCCTCGACGCCGACGGCGTGGTGGAGGTCGCCAACACCTACGACGACCAGGCACGTGTCACCACGCAGCTCTCGCCGCACGGGCGCACCAGCCGCTACTCCTACCTGCCGGGCAACGTCACGGAGGTGTCCGACACCGACGGCACCCGGGCCACCACCTGGATCCACGACAGCCGCGGACGGCTCCTCGGCCTGGTCGACGCGGAGGGGCACCGCCAGTCCACCAGCTACGACCAGCACGGCAGCGCGGTGCTGCTCACCGCGCGCGACGGGTCGGTGACCGTCCGCGAGCACGACGCCCGCGGCCGCGTGGTCCGCGAGGTCCGGCCGTCGGGCGCCGACCTGCAGTTCGGGTACGACGACCTCGACCGCGTGGTCCGCGTCGTCGCCGAGGAGGGCGCGGAGACCGCCTACTCCTACGACGGGACCTCCCGCCACCCGTCGCTGATGGTCGACCCCGAGGGCGGCGAGACCCGCTTCTCCTGGGACGCGGGCTGCCTGACCCGGGTGGTGGACCCCACCGGCGTCGCCCTCTCGTTCGGCTACGACGAGCACGGCGACCTCGTCTCCACCACGAGCGCGGCAGGCGACACCGCGCGCCTCGAGCGGGACCGCGCCGGGCGCGTCGTCGGTGCGACCACCCCCCGTGGCCACCGCACCAGCTACGTCCACGGTCCGCGCGGGCTGTGCGAGCGCCGGGACCCCGACGGCTCGAGGTGGCACGTCGAGCACACCACCGGCGGACGCCCGAGCGCGGTCGTCGACCCGACCGGCTCCCGCACCACGATCGAGCACGGGGGCGGCGGCGAGGAGCAGCGACGCACCGACCCCCTCGGCCGGACGGTCGAGCAGCGCCTGGACGACCTCGGCAACCTCGCCTCGGTCGAGCTCCCCGACGGCAGCACGTGGCGCTTCACCCACGACGCCCTCTCGAGGCTCTCCACCACGACCACGCCGGACGGCCACACCTGGACCCAGACCTACGACACGGCCAGGAGCGAGGTCTCCACCGTGGACCCGCTCGGGAGCCGGAGCACGGTCGGGGCCGACGAGCCCCGGCACACCGTCGTCTCCACCGACTCCTCCGGCAGCGTCACCGAGCGCTTCGACCCGCTCGGCCGGCCGCTGTCCGCCGAGCAGCTCGACGGCTCCGTCGTGATGGCCACCTACGACCGCTGCGGCCGCGCGGTGGAGCTCCTCGACGGGGAGGGCGGCCTGACCCGCGTCGAGCGGGACGCGGCGGGCCGGCCGGTCGCGGTGACCGACCCGACGGGCCGGGTCACCCGCTACGAGTACGACGCGTGCGGGCGGCGCAGCGCGATCATCGACCCCGTCGGTGCCCGCACCACCCTGGAGTACAACGCCGACAGCCTCCCCGTGCGCTGCACGTACCCCACGGGGGAGGTCGGCTGGACCGACTACGACGAGTGCAACCGGGTGGTCGCCACCCACACGCCCGGTGTCGGGGGGTCCCGCCTGCGCTACGACGCTGCCGGGCGGGTGGTCGAGATCCGGGACAGCAGGTCGGGGACGCGCCGGTTCTCCTACGACGCCGCCGGACGACCGGTCACCACCACGGACGGCAACGGCGGCGTCACGCGCTACGACTACGACGTCCGCGGGCGTGCCGTGCGCGTCACGGACCCGCTCGGCCACGTCACCCACCGCGAGTTCGACGCGATGGACCGCTGCGTCGCCGAGACCGATCCGTTGGGCAGGACGACCCGGGCCGGCTACGACGCCCTGGGCCGCCAGCAGTGGCAGGAGGACCCGTCCGGGCGCCGCACCGGGTGGACCTACGACGCCGCCGACCGCGTCGTCGCCGTCGAGGTGGACGGACGGCCGGTCAGCTCCCGACGCTGGGACGTCCGGCAGCGGTCGGTCGAGGTGACCGACCGCACGCGGGCCGACGGCCGGGTCGTCCGGCACACGACCGCGTGGAACCGGCGCGGCCAGGTCGTGCGCCAGACCCGCGACGGCTCGACCCTCTCCTGGACCCACGACGCCGCCGGACGGCGTACGACGATGACGCTGCCCGACGGCAGCACCGTCGGCTACCACCACGACGCCGCGGGCCGGGTCGCCGCGGTCGACCACCCCCGGCTCGCCCGCGCGCGGTTCGAGCGCGACGCGGTGGGGCGCGTCGTGGCCGCCGCGGCCGGCGACCTGCTCCAGACGTGGCGGTACGCCGACGGCTTCGTGGTCGCGCACACCGCGACGGACGCCCTCGGCGCGGTCCGGACGCTGGTGGACCGGGCCGACGACGGTCGCATCCGCAGCGTGGACACGGACGGCACGCGCACCACGTTCGACTACGACGGCGCCTGTCAGCTGGTGGCGTCGTCCATCGGCGACCGGCACGCCCGCTGGCGCTACGACCTCGCCGGGCGCCTCGTCACCGAGTGGCGTGACGACGGGGCCCGCGAGCTCGCCTACGACGAGGCGGGCCAGCTGCTGAGCGACACCGGGCCCGACGGCACGACCCGGCACGCCTACGACGAGGTCGGTCGGCGCGTCCGCACCGACCTGCCCGACGGCCGCACCCGGGACCTGGAGTGGTCCCCCACCGGTTGGCTCGCCACGATCGTGGAGCAGGCGGGCGGCGAGGTCGTGCGTACCGAGCTGCACGTGGGCGCCACCGGTGAGCTCTGCTCGATCGACGACGTCCCGGTCTTCTGGGACGGCGCGGAGACGTACGCCCCGTCCCTGGTCCAGGTCGGCACCACGCCGGTCGTCGCCGCCGGCGGTCTCACCGGGATCGGCGACCGGTGGACCGCGCCGGGCTGGCGGAGCTCGCGCTCCCACGCCGACGACGTCTGGGCGACGTCCCGCCGCACCGGGCCCCCGGTGCCCGGCCTCCCAGCCGGGACCGGTGTCGGTCCGGGCGGCGAGCTGACCCTGGGCGGGCTGGAGTGGCTCGGTGCCCGGGTCTACGACGCGGCCGGTCGCGGGTTCCTCTCCGTCGACCCGCTGGACCCGGTCCCGGGAGCGGGATGGGCCGGCAACCCGTACTCCTACGCCGGCAACGACCCGGTGCACGCCCTGGACCCGACCGGCCTCAAGCCGGTCTCCGAGGCGGACCTCCGGGCGGCGAACGCGCCCTGGTACGAGGAGGCGTGGGCGTTCGTCGAGGAGAACCAGGACTGGATCATCGGCGGGGTGACGGCCGCCGCGGGCATCGCCCTCATGGCCACCGGGGTCGGTGGTCCTGCCGGTGCGATGCTGCTGTCCTTCGGCGCGGACGTCCTCATCCAGAAGGCCACCACGGGCGAGGTGAACTACGCCCAGGCCGCCGTGTCGGGCCTGGCAGGTGGGGCCGGTCTCGTCGCCAGCAAGGGTCTGAGCGTCGGCGGGCACGTCCTGGTCACGAGCGCCGAGACCGCGCACCGGAGCACGAGGACCCTGATCATGGTCCAGGCCGGCATCGGCGGGACCGAGGGCTACACGCGCGAGGTCGTCGGCGGGGCGGACCCCTTCTCGCGGCACGCGATCGGGAGCGGCCTGGCGGGGACCTTCACCGGAGGCGCCGGCGCGCTGACCAAGGACCTGGGCCGGAGCGCGGGCCAGGCGGTGCGCTCCTCCATGCTGGACGGGGTCGAGGACCAGATGTTCGGCACCCGGTGGATCACCCGCGGCGGGGCCTGGGTGGGGGGTCATGCGACCGACCAGCTCGTCCGGAGCGGGTACAAGGGCACGCTCGACGCCGGCGGCGAGGTCCTCCGGCAGGTCACCGACGACCAGGCCGGCATCGACTACGGGACGATCGGCGGCAAGGCGGCCGGGGGCGGGCTGGCCAGGCCCCTGCCCACCGGGGTCTCCTCCCCGGCGGGCCGGGGGATCGCGGAGCTGGTCGACGCCGGGGTGGACTGACCATCGAGCGCACTAGGCTGGGTCGGGTGCCGACGGGCCGGGCGCACCGAGCCGGGCCGTACGCGACCACCTGACCCACCCGAGCCCGACGATCCTGGGAGGCACCGACGTGCTGGAGCGGTTGCGCAAGGCCCTGGGTGTCCCGGACGCTCCCACCGCGGCCCACGCACCGCCACGGGACCGTGCCGTCGTCCCCCTGGCCCGGCAGGCCCTCCTGGCCGCGATCAACCCGGCCACCGGCAAGCGCTGGAACGGCGACGTCACGTACGTGGTCGCCGCTGCGCTCCTGCTGGAGCTGGCGCACGAGGGCAGGATCGCGGTGACGGGCACCGGGCGGAAGGCGCGGTACACCGTCCTCGACTCCGCCCCGCTCGGCGACCCCGACCTGGACTCCGCGCTCGGAGGGCTGGACGCCGGCGGGGTCGGGCGCAGCGTCGCACGCAACGTGGTCCTGCTCCCCAGCGACGACCAGGTCGCCCGGCGCATGGTCTCCGAGGGACTGCTGGTCGAGGAGACCGGCCGGGTGCTCGGGATCCTGCCGAGCCGCCGCCTGCGCCCCACCCCGGACGCGGGACGTGACGAGCTGGTCGCCCGGGTCCGCGCGGCCCTGCTCGGAGAGGCGGTCCCCGACGACCGGACCGCGCTGCTCGTGGCCGCGCTCGGCCTCGGCACCCCGAGCAAGCTGTTCGTGCCCAAGGACCGGGCCACGGAGGCCGACCGTCGTCGCAAGGACGTCCTCGACCGGATCGGGGACGAGGCCCGGGCCATCGTCTCGGCCGTCGAGGCGGTGCGCCGCCGCAACCAGAGCGACTACAGCTCGAGCGTCTGACCGCGGCCGGCCCCGTCCGCGGGTCCGCCCCGGCTGCCCCTCAGTCGGCGGTGCGCCTGCGGAAGGTGCGGATCGCCACCGGTGCGACGACCGCGGTGATCAGCAGGATCCACCCGATGGTGAACGGGACCGGGTGCTGCAACGGGAAGGCGGCGCCCTCGGCGAGCGGGTAGTCGTTGCCCCACAGCTCGCGGACGGCCTGGGTGAGGGCGGAGATCGGGTTCCACTCCGCGACGAACCGCAGCCACGACGGCATCCTGTCCGTGGGCGCGAAGGTGTTGGCGAGGAAGGTGATCGGGAACATGGTCGCGAACATCACGCCGTTGACGGCCTCGACCGAGCGCATGGCCGAGCCGGCGAGGATGCCGACCCAGATCATCGCGAAGGCCCAGCCGACGAGGAGCAGGTAGCCGAGAACCGCCTCGAAGACGTTGGTCTGGATCCGCCAGCCGATCGCGAGACCGGTGAAGGACATCACCACGAGGCCGATCGAGGAGTGCGCCACGCTCGAGAACGAGCGGCCCACGAGCACCGCGGCCGGGTTGATCGGCAGCGACCGCATCCGATCGACGATCCCCTTGTCCAGGTCGGCGGTGAGGCCCACCGCCACGATGAAGGCGGAGAAGGCCACGGTCTGGGCCATGATCCCGGCCAGCAGGAAGGCCCGGTAGCCACCGTCGATCGCGACGTCGATCGAGCTGCCGAAGACGAAGGCGAACAGCAGCACGAACATCACCGGCTGGATGGTGACGTCCATCAGCATCTCGGGCATCCGCTTGATGTGGATGAAGTTGCGCCGGGCTATCGAGAACGACTGGCCGAGGAGGCCGGTCTGCCGGATGTCGGGGCGTTCGAGGGTCGTCATCCGGTCACTCCGTCCGGGATCTGCTCGGTGGCCCGGGCGGTGTCCTCGGCCCGGTGACCGGTCAGGTGCAGGAAGACGTCGTCGAGGCTGGGTCGCTTCAGGCCGATGTCGTCCAGGACGATCTGGCTGTCGCCGAAGATGCCGGCCACCCTGGTCATGTGGGCGAGGCCCTCGGCGGGTGCCGTGAGCTGACGCGCGCCTGCGTCGACGTGGACCTCGCTGACGTGGGGCTCCAGCAGCGACCTCGCCCGGTCGAGGTCCCCGGCGTGCGACACCGTCACGACCAGCGCAGCGGCGCCCGACTGGTCCTTGAGCTGCAACGGCGTGCCCTCGGCGATGACGGTGCCCCGGTCGATCACCACGATGTTGTCGGCCAGCTGGTCGGCCTCCTCGAGGTACTGCGTGGTGAGCAGCAGGGTCGTGCCGTCGGCCACGAGCTCCCGCAGCACCTCCCAGAGCTCCACCCGCGACCGCGGGTCGAGGCCGGTGGTCGGCTCGTCGAGGAACAGCACGGGCGGCGTGGCGATCAGGCTGACCGCGAGGTCGAGCCTCCGGCGCATGCCGCCGGAGTAGGTCTTCGCGATCCGGTCCTTCGCGTCGGTCAGCGAGAAGCGGTCCAACAGCTCGGCGCTGGCCCGGGTGATGTACCCGGGCTGCAGGCCGTACAGCTGGCCGATGAGGCGGAGGTTCTCCCGCCCGGTGAGCAGCTCGTCGACGGTGGCCGCCTGACCTGTCAGGCCCATGCTGCGGCGTACGGCCGCCGGGTCGGTCACCACGTCGTGGCCCGCCACCCGGGCGGTCCCGGAGGTGGGACGGGTCAGGGTCGTCATCATGCGGACCACGGTCGTCTTGCCGGCCCCGTTCGGCCCGAGCAGCCCGAGGACGGAGCCTTGCGGCACCACGAAGGAGACGCCGTCGACGGCGACCGTGTCCCCGAAGTGCTTGACCAGGCCCTCGGCCTCGATCGCGTAGGAGGAGCTCACGAGCACGACCGTAGCCCTACCCGGGGACAGGGGCGTGCTCGGCGACCCCCGCGGTCACCCGGGACGACCGGGAGCGGTCACGTCGTCCCCGGGATCGAGCTCCCCGAAGCCTGCGTCGACGAGGGCACGGGCGGTGTCGACCGCGCGCTGCGCGTCGGGCCCGGTGGCCGAGACCGTGATCGCGGTGCCCCGCTCGGTGCCGAGCGTGAGCAGCTCCAGCGAGCTGGCGCCGTCCGCCTCCCGCCCGTTCGCGCCGATCACGACCTCCGCGTCGAGCCCACCGAGCGCCGTGGCCAGCAGGGCCGCCGGACGGGCGTGCAGGCCGTCGCGGTTGACCAGCGTGAGGGTGGCCGACACGTCCGGCGCCCCGACGCCGGCCTCCTCGTCGGGCGGTGCGTCCGTGGCGGGTCCGCCGAGGGCACTCCGCTTCGGCTCCAGCGCCGACTCCGCCTCCCGCGCCACCGTGGCGAGGTCAGCGCCACCGGCGGCCCGGACGACGGCCGCGACGAGGCCCTCGACCAGGGGTGCCGGGCTCAGCCGCACGTCCGCCCCCCCGAGGTCGGCGAGCTCGATCGCGAGCTCGGCGCTCATGACCGCCGAGCCGAGGTCCATCAGCACGAGGACGCCCTCGGGGCTCGCTGCCTCCGCCAGCGCCGCCGCGACCGCGGTGGCGTCGGTGCCGAGCCCCCCGTCGACCCCTGCCGCGACCGCCACCGTGGGGCCGTCGTGCGGGACCATCTGGGTCGCCAGGTCCACCACGGCGTCGGCCAGGGCCCGGCTGTGGGAGACGACCACGATGCCGATCACGGCGCCGCCGTCATGCCGCGGCGCGGGCGAGGGCCTCGAGCAGCATCGTGGCCGAGGCGGCGCCCGGGTCGGTGTGACCCTTGCTGCGCTCCCCCAGGTAGCTCGCCCGACCCTTGCGGGCCTCGAGCTCGGTCGTGGCCTCGCGCCCCGCGGCCGCGGCGTCGGCGGCGGCCCGCAGGCCGGTGGTGAGGTCGTCGCCGTTGCTCACCGCGCCGGCGAGCGCCTCGACCGCCGGGGTCAGGGCGTCGACCATGGTCTTGTCACCCAGCTCCGCCTTGCCCCGGGCGGCGAGGCCCTCGACGCCCGCCCGGAGCATCCCGAGGACGGCCTCGGCGTCGAGGGTCTCCGCGTCCCCGGCGGCAGCCGCAGCACGGAGGAAGAACGTGCCGTAGAGCGGGCCGCTGGCACCACCCACCGTGCTGACCAGCTTCATCCCCACGGCCTTGAGCATGCCCCCGACGGTGTCGGGGGCGTCGTCGGCGTCCACGACCGCCATCACCGCGTCCATCCCCCGGGTCAGGTTCGTGCCGTGGTCGGCGTCACCGATCGCAGCGTCCAGCTCGGTGAGATGGTCGCGGTGCTCGTGCACCGAGTCGCGGAAGATCCCCAGCCACACCACGAGCTGCACCCGCGTCAGGGACTCGGTCATCGCTCAGGCCCCCCACCGCAGGCCAGGCGTGCTCACCGGGGCGTCCCACAGCCGCAGCATCTCCTCGTCGGCAGCCAGCAGGGTGAGTGAGGCGCCAGCCATGTCGAGCGCGGTGATGTAGTTGCCCACCAGGCACCGGGCGACCTCGACGCCGGCATCCGCGAGCAGGCTGGTCACCTCGCCGTACACCAGGTAGAGCTCGATGAGCGGCGTGCCGCCCATCCCGTTGAGCAGGACGATCGTGGGGCCCGAGGTGAAGTCGTGGTCCGCGAGCACCGGGTCGACCAGCTCGCGGGCGATCGCGGAAGCGCCGGTCAGCGGCTCGCGACGGCGTCCGGGCTCCCCGTGGATGCCGACCCCGACCTCGATCTGGTCCTCCGGGAGGTCGAAGGTGGGCTTGCCTGCGGACGGCACGGTGCAGCTGGTCAGCGCGATCCCCATCGAGCGGCCCCCGTCGCTCACCCGCTGTGCCAGGCTCTCGACCGCATCCAGGTCCTGGCCCTCCTCCGCGGCCGCGCCGACGATCTTCTCCAGCAGCACCGTGACCCCGACGCCCCGGCGACCGGCGGTGTAGGTGGAGTCCTCCACCGCGACGTCGTCGCGGGTGACGACCGTACGGACGTCGACGTCACCGTCGGCCGCGGCCAGCTCCGCGGCCATCTCGAAGTTCATGACGTCGCCGGTGTAGTTCTTCACGATGTGCAGCACGCCCGCGCCCCGGTCGACGCGGGTCGTCGCCTCGGCCATCTGGTCGGGCGTGGGTGAGGTGAACACCTCGCCCGCGCAGGCGGCGTCGAGCATGCCCGGTCCGACGAACCCGCCGTGCAACGGCTCGTGCCCGGTGCCGCCGCCGGAGATCAGCGCCACCTTCCCCTCGGACTTGGCCTCGGCCCGGTAGATGATCCGGTGCTCGTGGTCCACCCGCAGCTCGGGGTGCGCCGCAGCCACTCCCCGGAGGGACTCTGCAAGAACGTCGGCGGGATCGTTGATCAGCTTCTTCACGTCCAGGGCTCCCTCAGCACGATGGGACACGGTGCAGGCGGCGCCGGCTCCTGCTGACGGAGTCTTGGCCGCGGACGCTCAGCACGTCAAGGGGTGGTCGCGCCACGACACCTCGGAGCCCCCGCGCCCGCGTGCACCGCGCGGGCGGGCGCGGCACCACCGTCCTCAGCGGCGCTGCTGGTCGGGGCCGTCCGCGACCGGGTCCAGCAGACCCGCGCCGATGGCTGCGACGGCGCGCTCGGCGGCTTCCAGGGCGCCCTCGACGTGACCGGGGTAGTCGGTCGCGGTCTCCGTCGCGGCCCAGTGCAGTCGCCCGCCGAGGGCCGGCTGCTGGTAGTCGGCGTGACCGAACAGGCCGTAGCCGATCGGCGCCGGGCCGCCCGACCCGCCGTCAGCGACTCTCGAGGCAGGGCTCGTCCACCTCTCGGTGCTCCAGTTCGCGATCGTGACGTGCAGCGGGTCGGAGGCTCCAGGGCCGAACATCCGGGTCAGCTGGTCACGCACGGCTCGGTCGGCATCGGTGTCGACGAGCGTCGCGGGGGCGAACCCGAACAGGGCGGCCGGGTACCCCTCGGGGCCACACATGTCGTGGATCTCCTGCATCGGCCCGAGCCGACTCGCGGCGGCTCCGGCGAGGCCGTCACGTCGCCAGAACGGCTCGTCGTAGACGGCGACCACCTTCACCACCTGTCCCATCCACACCGGCGTCGCAGCAGCCAGCCGGCTCAGCTCGGCGGGCAGCTCGTCCGGGAGCTCGATGGTGTCGACGGCGATCGCAGGGGGGACGGCGAGGACCACGTGACGGGCCCGCCAGGTGCGTCCGCGAGCCGTGACGTCCACGGTGGGCGCCTGGCCCGTGGTGTCCGACGCCGGGACCGGCGAGATCCTCCCGACCGGGTGGTCGAGGCGGAGCGTGCCGGCGGGCAGACCCGCGGCCAGCGCGTCGGTCAGGGTGGCCGCGCCGCCGGCGTAGCGGTACGAGGGGGTGTCGATCATGTTGCCGACGTACCGCTGGACGCCCCCCAGGTCCTCCACGATCGTGTCGCCGTCCAGGTGCTGGGAGAACGTGGCCACGCCGACGCGGTCGACGAGCGCGCGAACCCGCCGCTCGCCGTCCCAGAACCACGTGGCCCCCAGGTCGAGCGGGGTGCTGAGGAGTCGACCGCCGGTGCGAGGGCGGGCCTCCAGGACGACGACGGACATGCCCAGGCGGGTCAGCGCGTCGGCGCAGGCAAGGCCGCTGATGCCGGCGCCGACCACGACGACGTCGACCGTCTGGTCAGTCATCGGTCGCGCACACGTCGAGGAGTCCCTCTTCCCGACCGGCCGGGCGGCCACGGTGGCCGCGACCCGGGCGCGTGGCCCCGCGACCGTCCGCCTCACGTCCTCGGTGCCACATCGCGGCTCTCGTTCCTCTCCTCCGTCGTCGGCAGCTGCTCGACGCGCTCAGCCGTGCCGATTCTCCACGACTCCGCGTGTGGCCCGAGCTCACCCGGTGCGTACCGGCCTCAGCACAGGAGGCGCGCCGCTCCGGCCGCGCTCCGAGCGGCGTGCCGCGAGAGGCACGTCGCGAGGTCGGTCGAGCAGGCGGCAGGATGGCCGGCATGACGACCTCCCACCTGTCGGCACCACCCCGTCGCGGCATCCTGGTCACGGGAGCGTCGCGGGGGGTCGGCGCCGAGGTGGCCCGCCTGTTCGCGGCCGCGTGTGGCGACCGGGTCGCCGTGCACTACGGCTCGTCGCGCGCCGAGGCCGAGGCCGTGGAGGCCGGGCTCGAGGGCGACGGCCACACCGTGGTGCAGGGCGACCTGGCCGACCCGCAGCAGGTCGAGCGTCTCGTCGGGGAGGCCGTCGCCGCCCTCGGGCGCATCGACGTGCTGGTCAACAATGCCGCGTTGTTCGCCGAGGACCCGGCCACCCAGGGCAGGCGGCTCGACCTGAGCGTCGTGGGCTCGTCGTACCAGGACTGGGTCCAGGGATGGCGCCGCACGACCGACGTCAACCTGCTGGGGACGGCCAACGTCACCTACCTCGTCGCGCGGCACATGCTGGAGGTCGATCCCCCACCCGGCCTCCCCCGGGGGCGTGTCGTGACGGTCGGGTCGCGAGGCGCCTACCGGGGTGAGCCGCAGGTGCCGGCCTACGGCGCCAGCAAGGCCGGGGTGCACGCGATGACCCAGTCGCTCGCGGTCGCGTTGGCGCCGCACGGGATCGGGTGCGTCGGCATCGCACCCGGCTTCATCGGCACCGACATGGCAGCAGCCGTCCTCGACGGGCCGGAGGGCGATGCCGTGCGCGCCCAGAGTCCCTTCGGCCGGGTGGCCACACCGCAGGAGGTCGCGGCGGCGGTCATGGCGCTGGCCCAGCCGGGCGCCGAGTGGGCCTCGGGCGCGATCGTCGACTTCAACGGCGCTTCCTACCTGCGCTGACGCGGGTCGCAGCGCAGCGAGTGGGCGCCGGCTCCACGCAGGACCGGGCTGGTCCCGCGAGTCGTCGAGGGCTACCGGCACGCTCTCGCAGCGGCGGCTCGGTGATTCCGCGGCGGATCCGGACGGTGCGCCGAGGCCGGCTCTGTCCTGGAGCGATGCGGGTGGTCACTCGCGCACCTGCCCCAGCAGGTCTAGGTTCTCGCCATGGAGGTCGCAGCCGGGACGGGTGTGCCGAGCACCGGGCACGGTGGCACCGGACGACGTGAGGCACGTGCACCGGACGGTGGCGGGCCGGGCTCGCGGACACGAGTCAGACGACGTCCGTCCGTCGACGACGAGGGAGTGACCATGAAGCGGAGCGAACCATGAAGAGCATCCTTGTCCTCGCCGTGGTCGTCTGGCTGGCGATCGGAGCGTTCGCGGCCTTCCAGCGCGGCTACTTCAGCGACGAGCGAGACGTGAGGTGCAGGACCGCGGCAGACACAGCGTTGACCGTCGTTGCTGGACCGCTCAACTACGCGGGCGTGAACCCACAGGTCGACTGCAAGGGGGCGAAACCCTCGAAGTGACGCTGTCGCCCGCTCCTCGGCAGGTGCGCTCGACGGATCAGGGCGCTCTCCCGCCACGGCGAGCTCACCGCGCGGTACGCGGCGCCGTGGACGCCGCCGACGCCGAGCCACCGCCAGACCCCTCGTGGTGACGGAGACGGGCGCGACGGCGAGCCCGACGCTCGTGCGTGGTGCGACGGTGCTGATCGGGCTGCTGCTCGCCGTCGTGGTGGCGTTCTCGGTGGTCCGGGTCGTCGTCGACTGGCCGAACATCCTCGCCGGCACGCCCGGCGACGACTTCTCCGCGCGGTACGTCGCGCACCCCTGGTCGGCCTACCTCCACATCGCGCCGGGGGTCGTCTACCTCGTCCTGGCACCGCTGCAGCTGACGCGGCGGTTCCGTGTCCGGCACCACGTCGTGCACCGCCGCCTCGGGCGCGTGCTCCTCACCTGCGCGCTGGTCGCCGGGGTGTTCGCGCTCCTCTTCGGTGTCCCGCACGCCTGGGGAGGCGCGCCCGAGGCCGTAGCCACGGTCGTGTTCGGCTGCTGGTTCCTGGTCTGTCTCGTGCTCGCGTTCCGGGCGATCCGGCGCGACGACGTACCCGGTCACCGACGCTGGATGATCCGTGCGTTCGCCGTCGGGATCGGTGTCGGCACCATCCGGATCTGGGTGGGAGTCTTCGAGGCGGTCGAGCAGGGCCTCTCCGGCGGGACGACACCTGCGACGCCGGACCCGGCGATGTTCGGCGTCGCGTTCTGGCTGGCGTTCACGATGCACGTCGCGCTCGGGGAGTGGTGGCTACGTCGCACACCCACGCTGACGGGATAGCGGTCCATCGCCACGGGCGGCAGATCCGCCGAGGACCGCGTCACAGCCGTGCCCGCGGGTCGGCGGCCCCCACCGAACGGTGGGCGCACGGCCGCCCCCGCGGCGTGGCCGTCGCCGTGGCGGGTGTCGGCTCGCGCAGCCCGACCGCAGTGGGACGGGCTCGTCCAGCGGACCTCGACGAGGTCGACGCGGGCGACCGGGCAGGATGCCGCCGTGGCCCGACGCGGTCGTCCCGTGACCATCTCGTACCGGCGTGCTCCGCGACAGGGGCGGTGGCCCTGGTGGGGGCACCGACCGAGGACGACGTCGGGCGGGCCTCCATCGCGACGCTGCGTGTCGACGGCGCCGGTGCCCGGGTCGCCTACCGCACGACCTGGGTCGGGGACCGGGAGGCGGTCCGGTTCGCTCGCGGGGACGGGTCACGTGGAGCACCTCGACGACGAAGGGCCCTGGTCGGCGTCTCCGCCGACCAGGGCCCTTCTCTGTCGCTGTACCCCCGACCGGATTCGAACCGGCGCTACCGCCGTGAGAGGGCGGCGTGCTAGGCCGCTACACAACGGGGGCCTGGCGTGCTGGTGGTGCTGTGCTGCGGCTGCCCTGGCTTGAGCAACCGACGGAGACCTTATCGAACCGCCGAGTCCCGACAAAATCGGGTCCTACCTGCGGTGGTGGCGCGGATCTCGCTGGGGTACCTGGACTCGAACCAAGACTAACTGAACCAGAATCAGTCGTGCTGCCAATTACACCATACCCCACCGGCACGCAACAGCGTCCGGATCCGGCCGCGAGGCCGGCCCGGGTGACGAGCCGTCGGGAACCTTACACGCGGGGTCCGGTCCCCTCAAAAACGGCCCCCCGGTCGTCGGTCCGGGACGCCCCGGCGCCCCGGGCCGCCGGTGCGCCGGGCGCCGTACGGGTGGCGAGGCCGCTGGAGCGCGCGACCCAGACCGCCAGCACGGTGTAGGTCACGGACTGCGTCAGGGTCACCGGGAGGCTCCACCAGGTGCCGCCCGTCGGGTTCAGCGCCGAGCTCATGTCGCCGAAGGACAGGGCGAGCCCGAAGGCCAGGAAGTTGTTCAGCACGTGCATCGCGATGGCGGCCTCCAGCCCGCCGGTGGCGATGGTGAGCACGCCGGCGACCAGGCCGAAGGCGAACCGGTCGAAGAAGATCGGGGCGTCCTGGGCGCCGTGGGCCAGCGCGAAGAGCAGCGAGGGCACCAGCACGGCCACCACGGCCGCCACCCGAGGGTTGGCCAGCACGCCTCCGAGGGCCTGGGTGAGGTAGCCGCGGAACACGTACTCCTCCCCCGCGGCCTGCAGCGGCGTCAGCAGCAGCACGACGAGCAGGAAGTCGCGCGTGGTGGTGGTGAAGGAGTTCAGGTCGGTCGAGACCGCCGCACCGTCGGCCTGCGCCGGCAGCAGCGCGGAGACCACCAGGGTCGCCACCAGGGCGACGACCGACAGCCCCAGGCTCAGCCCGAACCAGCCCCAGCGGATGCGCGGCCGCACCGAGCTGAGCCAGCCCGGCCGCAGCCCGTGCAGGACCCTCGTCACGAACCAGACCACCGGGATCGTGCCGGCCAGGGTCAGGTTGAGGTAGGCCAGGCCCAGGGGCGTCACGGCATCGGTGTCGACCAGGCTCAGCGTGCGGTCGGCGACGTCGCCGCCGCTGAGCAGGAAGAAGGCCATGAAGCCGAGCAGCACCACCAGCGGCAGCAGCAGGAACATCCCGAGCACCGCGAGCAGCACCCCCGCCAGCGCCCGCCACCAGCCGTGGCGGCCGTAGGAGCCGATCCGGTGGATGCGGTGGTACGGCACCTCGCTGGCGAGCTGCGGCGCGGGTCCGGGGGCCGAGCCCATCGGACGACCGCCGTACGGGTTCCCGGCGTAGGGGTCGTTCGTCACGTACGGGTCGTTCGTCGCGTACGGGTCGTTCGTCGCGTACGGGTCGCTCCCGGCGTACGCCCGGGGGTCGACGCCGTACGGGGAGGGGTGGGGCGGCGAGTCCGGGCGGGGGTCCGGGCGGGGGTCCGGGCGGGGGCGGGGGTCCGGAGGGGGACCCGGGCGGGGGCGGGGTCGAGCTCATGCCCCCCAGCATCCCAGGCCGCCGGTGACCCCGCGGTGACCCGACCGTCACCCGGCCGTCACCCTGCCCTCACCCTGCCCTCACCCGGCCGTGGACCGGCTCAGCCCGTGCGGTCGGCCGCCGCCCGCAGGCGGGCCAGCCCGCGCTCGCGGCCGAGGAGCTCGAGGCTCTCGAAGAGCGGCGGGGAGACCCGGCGCCCGGTCACCGCGACGCGGACGGGCCCGAAGGCGACCCGCGGCTTGAGCCCACGCTCCTCGACCAGGGTGCGTTGCAGCGCGTCCTGGATCGTGGCCGTCGACCACTCCTCGAGCGTCGCGAGGGCGTCGTGGGAGGCGCGCACCACCTCGGTGCCGGTCTCGTCGAGCAGCTTTGCGGCGTCCTTCTCGTCCAGGACGAAGTCGGCCTCGTCGACGAACAGGAAGTCCAGCATCGGCACGGCGTCGGCCAGGGTGTTGACCCGCTCGGCGACCAGCGGCATCGCCCGCTCGAGCAGCTCCCCCTCGGCCGGGGTGATCGGCTCGGCGACGACGCCGGCGCGCTGGAGGAACGGCACCACCAGCTCCGTCATCTCCCCCACCGGCACCGTGCGCATGTGGGCGGCGTTGATCGCCTCGAGCTTCTTGAGGTCGAAGCGGGCCGGGTTCGGGTTCACCCGGGTGATGTCGAACACCTCGACCATCTCGTCCATCGTGAAGACGTCGCGGTCCGCGGCGATCCCCCACCCGAGCAGGGCGAGGTAGTTCAGCACGCCGGCAGGCAGGAAGCCGCGCTCGAGGTACTCGGTCAGCCCGGAGCCGGCGTCCCGCTTGGAGAGCCGCTTGTTGCCCTCGCCCATCACGATCGGCAGGTGGCCGTAGCGCGGCACGCCGGTGCCGAGGCCCAGCTCGACCAGCGCCTGGTGCAGCGCGATCTGGCGCGGGGTGCTGGAGAGCAGGTCCTCGCCGCGCAGCACGTGCGTGATGCCCATCAGCGCGTCGTCGAGCGGGTTGACCAGGGTGTAGAGCGGGTCGCCGTTGGCGCGCACCAGCGCGAAGTCGGGCACGTTCTCGGGCAGGAAGGTGATCTCGCCGCGCACCAGGTCGTCGAACACGACCGGCGCGTCGGGCATCCGCAGCCGCAGCGTGGGCCGGCGGCCCTCGGCCTCGAAGGCCGCCCGCGCGTCCGCGCCGAGGTCGCGGCAGAACCCGTCGTACCCCTGGATCTTCGACCCGGCGGCCTTGCGGCGCGCGTCGACCTCCTCGGTGGTGCAGAAGCAGTCGTAGGCCTTGCCCGCGTCGCGCAGGCGGCCGGCGGCGTCGTCGTAGACCTCGCGTCGCTCGGACTGGCGGTACGGCCCGTGGTCGCCGCCGACCTCCGGGCCCTCGTCCCAGTCGAGCCCGAGCCAGCGCAGCGAGCCGAGGATCGAGTCGTAGCCCTCCTCGGTGTTGCGCGCGGTGTCGGTGTCCTCGATGCGCAGCACGAGCGTGCCGCCGTGGTGGCGCGCGAAGGCCCAGTTGAACAGGGCGCTGCGCACGTTGCCGACGTGGATGAACCCGGTCGGCGACGGGGGGAAGCGGACGCGTACCTGCTCCGGGGCGAGGTCGCCGAGGACGCGGTCGGGGGTCCCGGCGTCGGTGCTCATCGGCGGACCACCGTGTTCGTCAGGGTGCCGAGGCCCTCGATGGACACCTCGACCTCGTCGCCGACCTCCATCGGGCCGACCCCCTCGGGCGTGCCGGTGAGGATGACGTCGCCGGGCAGCAGCGTCATCGCCGCCGAGACGTGTGCGACGAGGGTGGGCACGTCGAAGATCATGTCGGCCGTGGTGCCGTCCTGCTTCAGGTCGCCGTTGAGGTGGGTCTGCACCCGGAGGCCCTCGGTGAACCGGACGGGGTCGAGGTCGGTCTCCACCCAGGGACCGAGCGGGCAGAAGGAGTCCATGCCCTTGGCCCGGGCCCACTGGCCGTCGCTGCGCTGGAGGTCGCGGGCGGTCACGTCGTTGGCGATGGTGTAGCCGTGGATGACGTCGGTGGCCTGCTCGGCGGGGACGTCGCGGCAGATCCGACCGATCACCACCGCCAGCTCGCCCTCGTAGTGCAGGTCCTGGGTCTGGCGCGGGTAGTGCACCGGGTCGCCCGGGCCCACCACCGACGTGTTCGGCTTGAGGAACATCAGCGGCTCGGTCGGCAGGTCGTGGCCGAGCTCGGCGGCGTGCGCGGCGTAGTTGCGCCCGATCCCGACCACCTTGCTCCGTGGCAGGACCGGCGCCAGCAGGCGTACGTCCTCCAGGCGGTGCTCGGTGTCGAGCAGCGTGATCCCGACGTAGAGCGGGTCCCCGGCGAGGGCGACGACGACCGCGTCCTGCTCCGGCTGCCCGAACTCGTCGAGCTCGCCGGTCAGGACGCCGTAGGCGGGCTCGTCGCCCGTGGTGAATCTGACGATGCGCACGGCGCGACCCTAGCCGTGCCGGGCGGCGGCTAGCCTGGCGGTGTGGGCGAGCAGGTGCTGGACGAGACGACCTGGCGCGCCCGGACCGCCGCGCACGGGACGCGGGTCGAGCGGTACGTCGGGCCGCACCTCGCCCGTCGCGACGCCGGCGTGAAGCACCCGGTCCACGACTTCCTGTTCGGCTACTACTCCCAGCGCCCCGCGCAGCTGCGGCGCTGGCACCCGGGGCACGGCACGACGCTCGCCGGTGCCGCGGCCTCGCACGGCGCGCTCAAGGGCTACGAGGTCACCGACGACGGCGGGGCGCGGGTCAGCGAGGCGCACGTCGCGAGCCAGCGCGTCCTGCTGACCACGCTGCGGCGCCTGCTCGCGGCGACCGCGGCGCGCCCCGCGTCGTACGGGTGCTTCGGCCTGCACGAGTGGGCGATGGTCTACCGGTTGGCCGACGACGAGACCCGGCACGCGGACTGGCCGCTGCGGCTCGGGCCGGCCGGCACCGACACGGTCGTCGAGCAGCACCGGATCACCTGCACGCACTTCGACGCGTTCCGGTTCTTCACCCCGCCCGCGCGCCCGCTGAACACGATCGCGCCCACCGCGGACGACCGCCCGGCCCACGAGCAGCCAGGGTGCCTGCACGCCGGGATGGACCTGTACAAGCACGCCTTCCGGCTCAGCCCGATGATCTGCTCCGACCTGGTCGCAGACTGCTTCGAGCTCGCGTGGGACGTGCGCCGGCTCGACATGCGCGCGGCGCCGTACGACCTGGCCGACCTCGGCCTCGAGCCGGTGCGGATCGAGACCGCCGACGGCAAGCGCGAGTACGCCGCTGCGCAGGCGGTGCTCGCCGAGCGCGGCGCGCCGCTCCGGGCCAGGCTGGTCGCCGAGTGCGACCGCCTGCTCGGGGCGCCCTGACGCGAGCTCAGTCCTCGTTGCGGTAGAGGCAGAACACGTGCCCCGCCGGGTCGAGCATCACCCGCACGTGGTCCTGCGGCTGGTGCGGGTGGGTGCGGGCGCCGACCGACAGCGCGTACGCCTCCGCCTCGACCAGGTCGTCCACCTCGAGGTCGAGGTGCGCCTGCATCACCGGCCGCCCCTCCTCCCCCGGCCACACCGGCGGCTCGTCTCGCTCCTCGCGCTGGAAGGCCAGGTTGTACCCGTGGGTCTCCGAGGGCGCCAGGGTCGCCCAGTCCGGCTCCAGCGCGTAGACCGTCCAGCCGAGCAGCGCCTCGTAGAACCGGCACAGCGCCACGGGGTCCGGGCATCCCAGCACGACCCCGAACCACTGCTTCGTCCTGGTGAGCGGCATGTCAGCACCGTGCCACGACCTCGGCCAGGGGTCGAGGAGCGAGCGCAGCACCCCCGGTGGTCGAGGAGCGAGCGCGAGCGAGCGTCACGAGACCGGGCCTGCGACCCCGGTGGTCGAGGAGCGAGCGCAAGCGAGCGTCACGAGACCGGGCCCGCACCCCCGGTGGTCGAGGAGCGAGCGCAAGCGAGCGTCACGAGACCGGGCCCTACCCCGGTGGTCGAGGAGCGAGCGCCAGCGAGCGTCACGAGACCGGGCCCGCACCCCGGTGGTCGAGGAGCGAGCGCGAGCGAGCGTCACGAGACCGGGCCCTACCCCGGTGGTCGAGGAGCGAGCGCCAGCGAGCGTCACGAGACCCGGCCCGCACAGGGGGCGGTGGTCTCGAGGCTCGGGCCTGGCGGCCCTCGCACCTCGACCAACGACGACAGACCCCGGTGGTCGACGAAGCGGCCGCAACCCCGGTGGTCGAGGAGCGAGCGCGAGCGAGCGTCACGAGACCCGGCGCGTCACCTGTGAGCAGAGGGTGGGTTCAGGGGCGTCGGTGGAAGGTGACCTTGTTGTCGGCGTGGACCGTCATCGCATACGCCGGGTCGTGGGCCCGGGCGTGGTGGTGGGGGCACAACAGGCGAC
Source organism: uncultured Actinomycetota bacterium (assembly GCA_963781475.1). Taxonomy (GTDB): domain Bacteria; phylum Actinomycetota; class Actinomycetes; order Propionibacteriales; family Nocardioidaceae; genus Nocardioides. The sequence goes on from CAWAGJ010000008.1 coordinate 769,736, forward strand.
CGTCGTCGATGTCGGTGTTCCCGCCCTGGGAGTACGGGATGTCGTGGTGGGCGTGGCACAAGCCCGGGCGGCCAGTCGCAGCCCCTCGCGGTGCAGCCCTGGTCGCGGGCGTGCATCGCGTAGGTCTGGGCTGCGGTGTAGCCCCGCCGGGCCCTTCCTTGGTGCAGGACCTCGCCCTTCCCGCCGAGGACGACGGGGATGATCCTGGCCTCGCACGCCAACCGGGTCGCTTGCGCGGCGGAGATCGGGGTGCCGTCGTCGAGGGTCGCGGTCCCCAGCCCGGTCAGCATCGAGTCCAGGGGGAAGGTGACCAGGAACGTGCCGTCGATCCGGCCGAGCTTGGGTGCGGCGTCGCGGGGGTAGGTCTCGATCAGCTCGCAGAACGCCTCCCCCATCTTCACCGCCGACGGGCCTGCCCTTGACCCAGGTCCGCTTCTCGCCCGGCTGCTCACCGCTTCCGGGGTCGGGGGTGCAGTTGACGTGGCCGGGGGCAGCGAACGCGAGGAGCAGCTTCTGCAGCATCCTCCCCTGGGCCTCGGGGATGGTGAACCGCCCGTGCGCTACCCCGTGGGCGTCGAAGGCCAGCGTCAGCCGCCGCTTCTGCGCGGCCTTGCGTTCTTGCGTCCTCGAGGCGTTTGCGGTCGATCTCTTCGCCGACCTGGGGTGCGATCAGGGTCAGGACGTGTGCGGCGAGGCGGGCCAGGGCGACGGGGTCGAAGTCGGCTGCGTACCCGACCAGCGCCTCCTCAGCCTGCGCCAGCAAGGAGCCGTCGAGGTCGTCGGGGAGGTCCTCCAACGCAGTCGTGATCACGCGGGCCTGGTCGGCGTTCACCGCCCCCGCGGCGAGGGCGTGCCGGACCCGGTGCCACCGCGACTCGAGCGAGGTCGCGAGGCGTACCTGCCCGGCCACCACGTTCCTGCGGGTGCGGGTGGCGTTGGCGGCCCAGACCGCGGTCGAGGTGCACCCGGTCTCGGAGCCGACCTGGACCTGCTCGGCGTGGGCGAGGACGGCGTACTCGTAGGCCGCGAGCCGCGCCTTCAGGTCGGCCAGGGCGACGATCGTCTCGCGCGTCACTGCCGCGTCGAGCGCGAACAACGGGCGTTCGGCCAGGGCGGTGACGCCGGCCGACAGGGTCGCGGACACCGGTGGGCACGGGGTGCCTGGTGGTGGTGTCCTCGTCGGTGGCCATGGATCAATTCAAGCAGTCACCGCCGACAGTCCTGTGCTGTTTCCACAGGTCAGAGGTGGTTCTGCACAACCGCGGGGGTCAACAGTCGATCAAAGATTCGGTAACAGGTGCGGGTGGGTCTCGTGACGCTCGCTGGCGCTCGCTCCTCGACCACCGGGGGGTGCGGTTGTTGTTCGGCTGTCGGGTGATGGTCTCGTGACGCTCGCTTCGCTCGCTCCTCGACCACCGGGGTGACGCTCGGCCACCGGGGTCGCGGTCGCTCTCCGACCACCGGGGGGTGCGGTTGGTGTTCGGCTGCCGGGTGATGGTCTCGTGACGCTCGCTTCGCTCGCTCCTCGACCACCGGGGTCGCTTCGCTCGCTCCTCGACGACCGGGGTGGCGCGGCCTCAGGAGCGGTCGTCGACCTCGAGCCGAGGGGGCGTACGGGGGCGGCCGACCGCGGCACGGAGCGCGATGCCGTCGACCACCAGGCTCAGTCCGACGTCGAAGTCGGACCCGGACCTCGGGGCGTCGGCGATCGCCCCGGCTGCACCGGCCTGGAGGTGGGTCTGCTCGTCGAGGGTGTGGCCGAGCACGTAGTGCACCAGGGTCCTGGCGGCCGTCGGCGCCAACCCGGCGGGGAGCCCGGCGTCCCCGAGGACCGCGACGAGGTCGGACTGCGGCCGGTCGGCGCCGAGCCCGAAAGCCACGACGGTGGAGACCAGCTCGGCGGCGTCGCGGTAGGCCAGGAGCGCCTCCCGCAGGGCGGTGCAGACGGCGACCAGGCGTTCCGGCCACGCCTCGACGGGTCCGGTCACCTCCGTGCGCGGCCCCCGCCGGAGCACCTCGTCGGCCACTGCCGCCAGGAGCACCTGCTTGCTCGGCACGTGGTGGTAGAGCGCGGACGGCCGTACGTCGAGCTCGGTGGCGAGCCTGCGCATCGTCAGGTCCGCGAGACCGTGGGCGTCCAGCACCTCCAGCGCGGTGCGGACGACGTCCTCGCGGCGGTGCGCCACCGAACCCCCTCCCGACGACCCGGCCCACGTTGACCGGGCGGGGGCCCCACCCTAACCTGAACACCGTTCAGTTCCGGGCCGTCCGGCCCCGTCACGATCACGAGGAACCCCGATGACCAGCACCGACCACCAGCCCACGACCACGCGACCGCACCGTCTCGGCACCACCGACCTGGCGCTGGTCGCCGGTTTCGCGGCCCTCGTCGTGGTCTGCGCCGTCCTTCCGGCGATCAACGTCACGGGCCTGGTGCCGATCACGCTGCAGACCTTCGGCGTGCTGCTCGCCGGAGCCGTGCTCGGGCCGGTGCGCGGATTCCTGGCCGTGCTGCTCTACCTCGCGCTCGGTGCCGCGGGACTGCCGGTCTTCTCGGGCGGCGCCGCCGGCCTCGGGGTGCTCGCCGGACCGTCCGCGGGCTACCTGGTCGGCTTCCCGCTCGCCGCCGCGCTGACCGGTCTGCTGGTCACCCGGCTCCCCCGCGGCGCGGCGGCCCGCAACGTCCCGCTGGTCTTCCTGTGCGGACTGCTGGGCAGCGCGGTGTTCATCCACACGCTCGGCATGGCCGGGCTCGTGCTGCGCGCCGACCTGACCTGGGGCCAGGCGTTCGACGTGGACAAGGTGTTCTGGATCGGCGACGCGGTCAAGAACGTGGCGATGGCGCTGGTCGCCACCGCGGTCCACCGGGCGTTCCCCGACCTGCTGCACCGTCGGCGCGCCGTCTGAGCCCCCGGACCCCCGCGAGCCGGGCCGACCTGGAGGACGTCACGGTCCGGGTCCCCCTGCCCGACGGTGACCTGCAGGTCCTGCACGCCACCTCGCTGGCCCTGACCGAGCACCGGATCGCGCTCGTCGGGCCCAACGGCTCCGGGAAGTCGACCCTCGCGCGGCTGCTCAACGGCCTGGTCACGGCCACGACCGGGCGGGTCCTGGTCGACGGCCTCGACGTGGCGCGGCACGGTCGCGAGGTGCGCCGCCGGGTGGGATTCGTCTTCACCGACCCTGCGGCGCAGCTGGTCATGCCGACCGCCGTCGAGGACGTCGCGCTCTCGCTGCGCCGGACCCACCGCGACAAGGGCGTACGCCGCCGCGCCGCGCTCCAGGTGCTGGCCGACGCCGGCCTGGACGGGCTGGGCGACCGCAGCGTGCACGGGCTCTCGGGCGGCCAGCGACAGCTGCTCGCCCTGGCCGGGGTGCTGGCCACCGCGCCCTCCCTGCTCGTGGCCGACGAACCCACCACCCTGCTCGACCTCGGCAACAGCCGCCGCGTCGGCGACCTGCTGCTCGGCCTGCCCCAGCAGCTGGTCCTGGTCACCCACGACCTCGAGCTGGCGGCCCGCTGCGACCGCGCGCTGCTGGTCACCGACGGCCGCGTGGTGGCCGACGGCCCGGCCGGCGAGGTCGTCGCGCGCTACCGGGACCTCGCATGAGCCTGCTGCTGGGCATGCACCGTCCCGGCACGACCTGGCTGCACCGCCTCCCGGCCGGCGCGAAGCTCCTGGGCCTCCTCGTCCTCGCGGTCGTCGTGGTCGTGGTGCGGGGCCCGATGAGCGCCGTCGTCGTGCTCGCTGCGGCGGTCGGCCTGGGGGCGTACGCCGGCCTCACCGCCCGCGAGGGGCTGCGCACCCTGCGGGGGCTGCTCCTGGTGGCGGTCCTGCTGGGCGGTTTCCAGGCGTGGAACAACGGGTGGGCGCGGGCGGTCGAGTCCGTCGGCGACCTGCTCGCCCTGGTCGTGCTGGCGACCGTGCTGACCCTGACCACGCCGGTCGACGAGGTGCTCGACGCGCTGGTCATCGCGATGCGCCCACTCCGCCGGCTCGGCGTGGACCCCGACCGGGTGGCGCTGACGATCTCCCTGGCGCTGCGTGCGATCCCGACCACCGTGGCGATCGCCGAGGAGACCCGGGACGCGGCGGTGGCCCGCGGGCTGGAGCGCAGCCCGAGGGCCCGGCTGGTGCCGCTGGTGGTGAGGGTCGTGGCGCACGCGCGGGCTACGGGGGACGCGCTGCACGCACGCGGGGTCGGCGACGACTGACCCCGTGGCGGCGCGCGCTCGCGACGTGGCCCACCTCGGCACCGCGGCGCCCGTACCGTCCCTCCTCCCCGCGGTGGCGGCGGGCGGGTGCGGCACGCGGACCGCCGACCTAGGCTGGACCCATGCCCTCGACCCTCGACCCGGTCGCCGCCGACGAGGTCTACGTCGTCGGGATCGAGCCGCACCCCCGCCCGCGCGGTCGGCGCGTCCTCGAGGCCACGCTCGACCTGTGGTGCGCGAGCTTCGGCGGGCTGCTCGAGCTCAGCAGCGCCGGGGACGTGGTGGTGCGTCGCCGCCACGACGGGGTCGAGGAGCTGCGCCTGGCCGCCGGCCCGCCCAGCACGCCGTCGGCGTGCTCGCCGAGCTCCGTCAGGACCTGACCCGGTTGGACCCGGAGGAGTTCCGCGCCGCCTGGGCCATCGTCTGAGAGGCAGCGTCGCGACCGTCATCTCGGCCCGTCGCCACTGTCATCTCGGCCCCTCGCGACCGTCATCTCGGCCCCTCGGGACCGTCACCTCGGCCCCTCGGGACCGTCATCTCGGCCGTCACCAGCCCGGGGGGCGGCGGTGGCGCCAGGGCGCGGCGGCCTCGACCTGGGCGGCCACCGCCAGCAGGAGCTCCTCCTCGGCCGGGCGCGCGGCGAGCATCACCCCGACCGGGAGGCCCCCGGGGGCGCCGGGCAGCGGGGCCGTCTGGTGCAGCGGCAGCGACACCGCGGGCATGCCGGTCACGTTCCAGGCCGAGGTCCACGGGGTGAAGGCCTTCTGCGCCTCGAAGTCGGCGGCCGGGTCGGCGTCGTCGCGGAGCGCGCCGACCGGGAGCGGTGGGGACGCGAGGGTGGGAGTCAGCACGAGGTCGTACGCCGCGAGCGCCTCGAGCGCGGTCGCTGCATGGCGCCGTACCGCCCCGACGGCGGTGCCGAACGCCGGGCCGGTCACCGCGTGCCCCCGTGCGGCCAGCCACCGGGTCAGCGGGCGGAGCAGGTGCCGTCGGTCGGGCGGGACCGGGGTGAGCGCGGTGAGCACGGCCCAGCAGGTCTCGAAGTCGGCCACGGCCGCACGGGGCAGCGGCACGGCGACGTCCTCGACGTGGTGCCCGAGCCCCTCCAGCAGGACCGACGCGTCCTCCCAGGCCCGCAGGCACTCCGGGTCGACGTGGGCGTCGGCGATCACCGGGGCGGCGAAGCGGGCGACCCGGAGCCGGCCGGGGTCCCGGTCGCAGGCCGCGAGGAACGTGCCGCGCGGCGCCGGCGCCCAGGTCGGGTCGCCGGGACGGCGTCCGGCCAGCACGTCCAGCAGCGCGGCGGCGTCCCGGACGTCCCGGGCCAGGCTGCCGGCGGTGGCCAGCCCGACGGGGTCGCCGTAGGACGGCCAGCCGCTGATCCGGCCCCGGGTCGGCTTCAGGCCGACCAGCCCGCAGCAGGACGCCGGGATGCGGATGGAGCCGCCCCCGTCCGAGCCCTGCGCGAGCGGCACCAGGCCTGCCGCGACGGCCGCCGCGGCGCCGCCCGACGAGCCGCCGGCCATCCGGGTGCGGTCCCAGGGGGTGACGGCGGGCGGGCGGCCCTCCGGCTCGGTGTAGCAGGGCGACCCGAGCTCGGGGGTGCTCGTCTTGCCCAGGCTCACCGTGCCGGCGGCCTCGAGCGACAGCACCACGCCGTCGGACTCCTCCGGCACGTAGCCGTCGAAGACCGGTGACCCGAAGCCCGTCGGGACGCCCGCCGTCGGGTTCAGGTCCTTGACGGCGGTGGGCACGCCCCACAGCGGGCCCGCCCCCTCCGGACGTACGCCCAGCGCCGCCGCGCGCTCCCGGGCCAGCCCGGGCGTCACCGTGACGAAGGCACCGACGTCGTCCAGGCGCGCCACGCGGTCGAGGTGGTGCTCGACCAGCTCGACCGGGGACACCTCGCCGCGCTCGACCAGCGCGCCCTGCTCGAGGGCGGTGAGGTCGTGCAGCCCGCCGGCCGTCACGACGGCATCGCCGAGGTCGCGACGGCCGAGCCGACCAGCACCAGGAGGAACCAGGGCACCACCGCGGCCAGCGGCACCCACCACGCCGTCCGCCGTCGGGCCAGGCGGCGCGTGGACACCACCGCGGCGGCGATCCAGCAGACCACCGGCGCGAGGACGTTGATCAGGGTGCCCGTGCCGACCCGGGAGCCGCAGAGGTCGTCGCCGAAGCACCCGTCGGAGACCATCCCGGTGAACATGCCGAAGAACGCCGCCACCAGGCCGAGCGCCCCGGTCACGGCCAGGAGCACCACGCTGACGACGACGTCGACGGTGCGTCGCGCGACCCTGGGGTCTGCGGAGTCGCCGAGGGCGGGCGCCGGAGCATCGGGGGCAGGAGCCACCGGCCCAGGCTAGGGCCAGCGGCTCCGCGCGTCAGGTGCCCGCGAGCGCCGGGTCGCCTCTGGTGTCCGCGAGTGTCATCTCGGCCGTCCGCGAGCGTCATCTCGGCCGTCCGCGAGCGTCATGTCGGCGGGTCAGGCGGCTGCGGCCCTGGGTGCCACCAGGGTCGCGAGCGCGGCGTCCAGCCGGGCGCGGACGCCCTCGTCCTCGACGGGGTCGACGTCCACACCGGGCTGGGAGACCGTGACGTCCTCGAACGGGACGGCGCCGGCGATGCCGGCCGAGCGCAGCGCGTCGGCGTGAGCCCACTTCCCGCCGTACGGGGTCGGCGTGGTGCCGACGACACCGAAGGGCTTGCCGACCAGCGCGCCGGCGCCGTAGGGGCGCGAGAGCCAGTCGATGGCGTTGTTGAGCGCGGCCGGCATCGTGCCGTTGTACTCGGGGGTGACGGCCAGGACCACGTCGGCCGCGGCGACCCGGTCGCGCAGGGCGGTGGCGGTGGCCGGGGCGGAGCCGGCGTCGTCGTCCTCGTTGTAGAACGGCAGGGCGCCGAGGTCGTCGACGACGTCGAGCACGACGCCCTCGGGCGCACGGTCGCGCAGGGCGAGGGCGAGGCGGCGGTTGACGGAGTCGGCGCGGAGGCTGCCGACGAGGACGGCGACGGTGGTGGTGGTGGAAGTCATGACACCCCAAACGGACCGTGGTCCGTTTGTATTCCGGACCGTTCCGGGACCGGGGCGGGCTCTGCGACACTCGGCCGCACCATGCCCGACGCCCCCACCCCCGACCCGCTCCCCCGGCTGCTGCCGCTGGCCGACGAGCCGTGTGCCGAGCGCGCGGACGCCGCCCGCAACCGCGAGCTGCTGCTGGGCGCGGCGGCCGCCCTGGTCGCGGAGGTCGGCGTCCAGGCGGTCACCATGGACGCGGTCGCCGCCCGGGCCGGGGTCGGGAAGGGCACCGCGTTCCGGCGCTTCGGCAGCCGCGGAGGACTGATGGCCGCCCTGCTGGACCACACCGAGCGGGCCTGGCAGGCCGGGGTGATCTCGGGGCCGCCGCCGCTCGGGCCCGGCGCCCCGCCGCTGGACCGCCTGCTGGCGATGGGCGAGTCCCGGCTGCGCACGACGCTGCAGCACGCCGACCTGATCAGCGCCGCCGGCGCGGCGGCCGAGCAGCCGAGCGGGGCGCGCTCCTTCACCGCCATGCACGTGCGTCACCTGCTCGGCCGGCTCGGGGTGGACGGGGACCTGCCCCTGCTGGCGGTGGCCCTGCTGGCTCCCCTCGAGGTGCCGGTGCTCGACCAGCAGGTCAACCTCGACGGGGTGCCGGTGGAGCGGCTGCTGGCCGGGTGGCGCGACCTGGTGCGCCGGGTCGTCAGCGCCCCGCCGCCCTCCGCACCCGGCGCACCGGTCAGCCCGTCCCGCCCGGCCACCTGAGCGGGTCCTCGGTGCGCAGGGCGCGGGGCGCGTTCAGGTCGAGGGTCACCGCCACCAGCCGCACCACGGTGACCAGCACCGCGCACCCGACCGCCACCGCCGAGGAGAGCACCCCGAGGTGGTCGGCCAGCACGATCAGGCCGGCCCCGATCAGGGCCGGCACGGCGTAGAGCTCGCGTCGCAGCACCTCCGGCACCTGCCCGACCAGCAGGTCGCGCAGCAGGCCGCCGCCGATCGCGGTGAGCCCGCCGACGATGGTCGCGGTCAGCGGAGCGGCGCCGACCGCGAGCGCCAGCAGGGCGCCGTTCACCGCGAAGACGCCGAGCCCGACCGCGTCGAGCACCCGCACGGCGTACGACGCCCGGCCCCACCGCACGTCGGGGTGGCGGCGCGCCAGGTCCCGGTAGGGGCCGTACAGCGCGAAGACCAGCAGGCCCGCCAGGAGCGCGGCCGTGACCAGGCGCCCGTCGGAGACCCCGGCGGGCGGGGTCAGGCCGAGCAGCACGTCGCGCAGCGTGCCGCCGCCGAGACCGGCCACCCAGGACAGCACCAGCACCCCGAAGAGGTCCAGCCCGCGTCGCACGGCCAGCAGGGCCCCCGACAGCGCGAAGACGAAGACCCCGACCAGGTCGAGCACCACCCGCAGGGTGGTCAGCGTCCCGGGGTCGGTCAGCTCGACAGGACCCACGACCGCTCAGGCGCCCTGACGGCGCAGGCCGTAGGTGAGCCCGTCGAGCAGGGCTCCCCAGGAGGCCTCGATGACGTTGGCGCCCACCCCGACGGTGACCCACGACGACTCGCCGTCGCTGGTCTCGATCAGCACCCGGGTGATCGCGTCGGTGCCGTGGCCCTGGTCCAGGATCCGCACCTTGTAGTCGATCAGCTCGAACCGGGTGACCTGCGGGTACGCCTGGCCGATCGCGGCGCGCAGCGCCTGGTCCAGGGCGTTGACCGGGCCGTTGCCCTCACCGGTGGTGACGTAGCGGACGCCGTCGGCGCGCAGCTTGACCGTCGCCTCCGAGACGGCCTCCTCGCCGGGCACGGCATGGGTGAGCGTCTCGGTGATCACGCGCCACGACTCGACCTCGACGTAGGACGGCCGGACGCCCTCGAGCTCCTCGAGCAGCAGCAGCTCGAAGGAGGCGTCCGCGGCCTCGAAGGTGTGCCCGCGCAGCTCCAGCTCCTTGACCCGACCGGTGACCCGGGCGACCAGCGCGCGCCCCTCCTCGGACCCGGTGGACAGGTCGAAGCCGAGCTCGCGGCCCTTGAGCTCGATCGAGGCGCGCCCGGCCATGTCGGAGACCAGCAGCCTCATGTCGTTGCCGACGCCGAGCGGGTCCATGTGCTGGTACAGGTCGGGGTCGACCTTGATCGCGCTCGCGTGGAGCCCGGCCTTGTGCGCGAAGGCCGACGTGCCGACGTACGGCTGGCGCGACGCCGGCGGCACGTTGGTCACCTCCGCGACGGCGTGCGCGATCCGGGTCGACTCGCGCAGCAGGCCCTCGGGCAGGACCTGGCGGCCCAGCTTGAGCTGGAGGTTGGCCACGACCGCGATCAGGTCGGCGTTGCCGGTCCGCTCGCCGTACCCGTTCACCGTGCCCTGGACGTGGCTGGCGCCGGCGTCGACCGCGGCGAGGGTGTTGGCCACCGCGCAGCCGGTGTCGTTGTGGCAGTGGATGCCGACCCGGGCGCCGGTGGCCTCGACGACGTCGTGCACCACGTCGCCCACCCAGCCCGGCAGCATCCCCCCGTTGGTGTCGCAGAGGGCGACCACCGACGCGCCGGCCTCGGTCGCGGTCCGCAGCACCTCGAGGGCGTACGCCCGGTTGGCGCGGTAGCCGTCGAAGAAGTGCTCGGCGTCGAGGAACACCTCCTGGCCCTCCGCGCGCAGGTGCGCGACGGTGTCGCGGACCATCGCCAGGTTCTCCTCCAGCGTGGTGCGCAGCGCGAGCTCGACGTGGCGGTCGTGGCTCTTGGCCACCAGCGTCACCACGCCCGCCCCGCTGTCGCGCAGCGCGGCGACCAGCGGGTCGTCGGCGGCGGCCACCCCGGCGCGGCGGGTGGCCCCGAACGCGGCCAGCTTCGCGTGCTGCAGGGTCAGCTCGTCACGGGCCCGGGCGAAGAAGGCGGTGTCCTTGGGGTTGGCCCCGGGCCAGCCGCCCTCGACGTACCCCACGCCGAGCCCGTCGAGCTGACGCGCGATCGACAGCTTGTCGGCCACCGAGAGGGTCAGGCCCTCCTGCTGCGCGCCGTCGCGCAACGTCGTGTCGTAGACGTGGAAGTCGCCGTGCAGGTCCATCGGGCGGGCCCTCCTGGGCTGTCGGGTGCGGCGGTCGCGGTCGGTGCGGCTGGGCACAAAAAAACCTCCCGCGGACGAGAGGTGGGCGCGTCGAGGAGCTCGACGCGCTAGCCAATGACGAGGTGGTGCGGCAGGGGCCGCGACGGGGTGCTCATGGCGCCATCGTGCCACGACGCCCGGGATGTGGACAGGGGTCTCATCATCCGGTCAGCGACCCGGGTCAGCGACCGAGCGAGCCGAGGGGGTTGGCCAGCGACGGCGCCTCGCCGGGCGCCCAGTCGGGCCCGCCCGCGGCCACGGAGGCCAGGGCGGCCGTCGCCACGCCGGCGAGCACGGCCGCGAGCAGCCAGACCGGCAGCCGGTGGGCCAGCGGGCGTACGGCGGCGCCGACCGGGCCGCGCACCCGGCTCGCACCCGGGCCCCACCACAGCGCGACCGCGAGGGCGGCGCCGGCGACCGTGAGCGCCCGGGGCAGCCCGTCGACGGCGGCGAGCGCGACGAGGCCGGCCGAGGCCGCGAGCGCGGCGGCCACCAGGGCCAGGCCGAGGGTGCTGAGCAGGCCGCGGAGCAGGTGCAACGGGCTGCCCACGACCAGCGCCGGCCCCTCCCACCAGCTCGAGCGGCCGCGCCGCAGCCGCCGGTCGGCGACCCTGGAGAGGGCGAGCGAGCCGCTGCGCAGCACCCAGACGAGCAGCAGCACGGCGATCGTCGCCAGCCACGGGAAGGCCGCGACGCCGGCGGTGACGGTGGTCCCGACCAGCAGCACCAGCGCCCCCCGCCGGGCGCGCTCCCCGACCGACGGGCGGGGCGGCTGCCAGGGCTCCCAGACCGGCTCGCGGTCGTCCTCCTCCCCCTCGTCGTAGGAGTCGTCACGGGGCCGTTCGTGGGCCCGGTCGTCCCACCGGTCGTCCCACCGGTCGTCCCACCTCTCGTCCCAGCGCTCGTCGTGCCGGGCGGCCGGCGGCCCGACGTCGTCCGCCCCGGTCCGGTCGTCGACGGTGGTCAGCACCCGCGTGTCCCGGGCGTCACGGGGGTCCTGGCCCTCCCGCGTGCCGTGCAGCGTCGGCTCCTCGTGCCAGTGGTGCAGCCCCACCGGGGCCGTCTCGTGGCCCCAGCCGTGGCCGGGTCCGTCGGGGTCGTCCCGACCGTCCAGGTCGGCGTCCAGACCGGTCCACGCGTCGCGACCGGAGGGGCCCAGCGGGGGCGGCGCCGGACGGTCGTGCGGTCGGGTCGACTGCGGGCGCAGCCAGTCCAGGAGGCTCGCCAGGTCCGGACGGGCTGCCGGGTCCGGGTCCAGGGCGGCGACGACGACCGAGCGCAGCGGCTCGGGGAGGTCGGGGTGGCGGTCGAGGGTGTGCTCACCCCGGCGGACGCGGTCCATCACCGCCATCGCCGGCCCGCGCCCGAACGGGGGCGCGCCGGTCGCGGCGTAGGCGACGGTGGCCGCCCACGAGTGCACGTCGGCGGCCGGGGTCGGCTCGTCGCCGTGCAGGATCTCGGGCGCGAGGTAGCCCGGGGTGCCCAGCAGCCAGCCGGTGTGGGTCAGCTTCGGGTCGTCGGCGACGCGGGCCAGGCCGAAGTCGATCAGGATCGGGGTGCGGCCCTCCATCAGCACGTTGGACGGCTTCACGTCGCGGTGCAGCACGCCGGCGCCGTGCACGCTGGCCAGCCCCTCGGCCAGGCAGCCGGCGAACCAGGTCAGGTCACGACCGGTCACCTTGCCGTCCTCCAGCACGTGGTCGTGCAGCGACAGGCCGGGCACGTAGCGGGTCGCGACGTACGGCACCTCGGCCCACGGGTCGGCGTCGACGATCTCGGCGACCCAGCGGCTGCGGATCCGGCCGAGCGAGGAGACCTCGCGGGCCAGGCGCGCCCGGGCCTCCTGGTCGCCCACCACGTGGGGGCGCAGCACCTTCAGCGCGACCCGGTCCTCCCCGGGGCGGCGGGCCAGGTGCACCACGCCCATCCCGCCCTCGCCGATCTTGACGATCAGCTCGTAGTCACCGATGCGGGGCCGCACCGGTGGCGAGGATCGGGTCGAGGTCACGCCACGAGGATATCCGCGGCGGACCCGGGAGGGGCTCAGCGTCGGGGTCGAGTCGCGGGGCGCCGGCCGGCCGACGTCACGAGCCCGCGTCGAGCCGGTCGAGGAGCCGGGTGCCTGCGACCGTGCGGTAGGAGGACTCGAGCAGCTCCCCCACCTCGGTCCAGTCGACCTCGTGCTCGGACCCGTCGAGGTCCAGCCCGACCCAGCCGGACGGTCCGTAGTAGGCCGGGCTGAAGAAGCGGGCGTCCTCGGCCAGCGCCCCGGCCTCGGCCGGGTCGGGCTTGAGCAGCACCGCGTGGTCGTGGGGCTCGTGCACGCCCGGGCGGACCTTGACTCCTCCGCCGTAGACGGCGAAGACCTTGCCCTTCTCCCCGGCGGTCAGCACGGGCCGCCCGTGCGAGACCTTCTCGTGCACGTCGGGCAGCCGGGCCGTCGCAGCGCGCAGCCGGGCGAGGACGGGGTCGTCCGCGTCGAACATGACCGGGTGGGGCACCGCCCCATCATGCGCCTCTCGACCGGGCCGGGTACAGGCTCAGAGGATCCGGTGCATCCAGCCGAACGCGTCGTCCGCCCGGCCGTACTGGACGTCGACCAGGGCCTGGCGGACCTTCGTGGTCAGCGCGACCGAGGCCGGCGCGGGGGTGGAGCCGCCGTCCCAGTGCAGGGCGCCGACCGGGGTGACGACGGCGGCCGTGCCGCAGGCGAAGACCTCGGTGATCCGGCCCGACGAGACGCCCTCGCGCCACTCGTCGATGGAGAACCGTCGCTCCTCGACGGTGTGACCCAGCGTGCCGAGCAGCTCGATGATCGAGGCGCGGGTGATGCCCTCGAGGATCGTGCCGGTCTCCGGGGTGACCACGTGGCCGTCGTCGTGGACGAAGTAGAGGTTCATCCCGCCGAGCTCCTCGACGTGGCGGCCCTCCTGGGCGTCGAGGAAGACCACCTGGTCGCAGCCGTGCGCGGTGGCCTCCTGCTGGGCGACCAGCGAGGAGGCGTAGTTGCCGCCGGTCTTGGCCGCGCCCATGCCGCCGCGCCCGGCGCGGGTGTACTCCTCGCTCAGCCACAGCGAGACCGGGTTGACCCCGCCCTTGAAGTAGGAGCCGGCCGGGCTGGCGATCACCATGAAGGTCACGTGCTGGGCCGGACGGACCCCCAGGAACGCCTCGGAGGCGAACATGAACGGACGCAGGTAGAGGCTCTTCTCCCCCGCCGCGTCCGGCACCCAGCGCTCGTCGGCGTGGACCAGCGCGTCGACGCAGGCCACGAAGTCGTCGACCGGGAGCTCCGGCAGCGCCAGCCGGCGCGAGGAGCGCAGCATCCGGGCGGCGTTCTCCTCGGGCCGGAACGACCAGACCGACCCGTCGGCGTGGCGGTAGGCCTTCATGCCCTCGAAGATCTCCTGCGCGTAGTGCAGGACCGCGGTCGCGGGGTCGAGGGTGAGCGGGGCGTACGGCGAGACCCGCGCGTCCTGCCACCCGGTCGAGGGCGTCCACTCGGCGGTGAGCATGTGGTCGGTGAAGTGGGTCCCGAAGCCGGGCTCGCCCAGGATCCGGGCGAGGACGTCGTCGGCGGTCGGCGCGCTGGTCCGGGTGGTGCTGATCTGCATGGCAGGCACGGTAGTCCCCTGGGTCTCGTCGGGTGCGGGGGCCTCCGGCCGGTCAGGCCAGCCGGGCGGCGACGGCGTCGCCGGTCTCGCTGGTGCGTCGCGGGGTGGCCGGGTCGCGCTCGGCGAGGTCGGCGACCACCGCGGCCTCGAGCGCGGCCGCCTCGTCGGTGAAGCCGAGGTGGTCCAGCAGCAGCCCGGCCGACAGGATCGCGGCGGTCGGGTCGGCGACGCCCTGGCCGGCGATGTCGGGTGCCGAGCCGTGGACCGGCTCGAACATCGACGGCGCGGTGCGCGCGGGGTTGACGTTGCCCGAGGCGGCCAGCCCGATGCCTCCGGTGATGGCGGCGGCGAGGTCGGTGACGATGTCGCCGAAGAGGTTGTCGGTGACGATCACGTCGAAGCGCGACGGGTTGGTCACCAGGTGGATCATCACCGCGTCGACGTGCATGTAGTCGACGGAGACCTCGGGGAACTCCGCCGCGACCTCCTGGGTGACCCGCCACCACACGGCCCCGGCGTGGACGAGCACGTTGGTCTTGTGGACCAGCGTCAGCTTCTTCGCCGGGCGGCGCCGGGCGCGCTCGAAGGCGTCCCGCACGACGCGCTCCACGCCGTACGCGGTGTTGAGCGAGACCTCGGTGGCGACCTCGTGCGGCGTCCCGGGGCGGATCGACCCGCCGTTGCCCGTGTAGGGGCCCTCGGTGCCCTCGCGGACGACCACGAAGTCGACCTCGCCCGGGTCCGCCAGCGGCGAGCCGGCGCCGGGGAGGATCCGCGAGGGGCGCAGGTTGACGTAGTGGTCGAGCTCGAAGCGCAGCCGCAGCAGCAGGCCGCGCTCCAGCAGGCCGGGTGGCAGGGCGGGGTCGCCCGGCCGCCCCCCCACGGCGCCGAGCAGGATCGCGTCGTGCCCGCGGATCTCCGCGAGGACGCCGTCCGGCAGCACCTCGCCGGTCGCGAGGTAGTGCTCGGCGCCGAGGTCGTAGCGGGTCTGCTCGACCTTGACCCCGGCGGGCGCGGCGACCTCGAGGACCTTGAGGGCCTCGGCGGTGACCTCCGGCCCGATGCCGTCGCCGGGGATGACGGCGAGGTGGACTGCGTCGGGACGGGGCGGCGGGGGGGTCTGCGACATGGGACGAACCTAGTTGTCGTCGGGTCGCTGACCGCCGTTGTCCCGCAGGTCGAGCGAGGCCTGGACGGCCTCGACGGAGCGGGGGTTCTCGGGCAGGTGACGGGCGGGGCCCCACTCGGGGTACATGTCGTACATCGGTCTCTCCTCCGGTGCATGGTGCGGTGGACGTGCGGTCGGTCGTGCGTCAGCGGCTGGTGCCGCTGCCGACGTCGCCCCGCGGAGCGGGCGGGGACGACCGTGGATCGCACGGACGGGAGAGACCGGGAGGCTGCGGATCACGCGCACTGCCGGGGCGCCCGCCACGAGGGGCGACGTCGGAGAGGGTCGTGAAGCCGTCAGCGAGGACCACCGCGACGAGGTGGCCTCACGAGCAGTGTGCTACTGCTGGGCCCCGTCGCGGCGCTCGATGAGTACGAGGACGGTCCGCATGGTGAACAGACCGTACGACGGGTCGCGCCCCCCGCGCACGGGTCTGGCCGAAGATCTCACCTGGTGAGACAGCGGTCCGCTCGTCGGACGGCGGACGGTCAGGTCACGACGGGTGCGCGGGCGGCGGTCGCGTCCCGGCGGGCCCGGGACGCGCGGGCTGCGGTGACGGCCACCACCGCCACCCCGACCAGGGTG
The DNA here is from genome assembly GCA_963781475.1 of uncultured Actinomycetota bacterium. Classification (GTDB taxonomy): domain Bacteria; phylum Actinomycetota; class Actinomycetes; order Propionibacteriales; family Nocardioidaceae; genus Nocardioides. Next base: position 785,441 of record CAWAGJ010000008.1, read on the forward strand.
AGCAGGGCGCCGACGACCGTCAGCGGGCCGAGCCGGGAGTCCGGCCCGAGGGCGTCGATCAGCAGGGAGCCGAGCACGAGGCCGGCCACGGTGCACAGGCCGAGGACCAGCACGCCGTGCACGCTGACCAGGCGGGCGGTGAGGGTGATGAACAGGACGCCGACGGGTCCGCCGACGTAGAGCCACCAGGTGCCGGGCCAGCCCTGCAGGTCGCCGGGCGCCACGAGGAGCGCCACGACCAGGAAGGCCAGCAGCGCCACCAGCCCGACCACGAAGTTGTTCAGCGCCGCGGCGAGCGGCCCCCCGACCGCGGAGACGCGGCCGTTGACGGCCTGCTGCCAGGACGTGCCCGCGCCCGCGAGCAGCGGGAGCAGGCAGAGCGCGACGACCCCGGCGCTGAGCGCGTCCGCCCCACCGAGCCGGCCCGCCACGGCGAGCGCGACGGCACCCAGCGTCAGGGCGGCGCCGACCACCCGGCCCGGGGTGACGGCCTGGGGCCCGGAGGGGCCGAGGCCGGCCCGGTCGACCAGCAGCCCGCTCGAGGTCTGGCCCGCGACCATGGCCACGGTGAACAGCGCGACGCCGATCGTGCCGACGGTGAGGCCCTGCGAGGCGACCAGGGAGGCCCCCGCGACCCCGCCCAGCAGCTGGCGTGCGGGCAGCCGACCGGCCCGAACCGCGTCGAGGGTGCGGGTCACGGCGGCGCGCTGGCGGGGCAGGACCAGGACGATCCCGACGAGGAGCAGCAGCCCGAGCCCGAAGCTGATCACGGCCGCGGCGGCCCCGCCCCGGGCACCGCCACCGAGCTCGGTGGCGAGTCGGCCGTTGATCTCGGACTGGACCGCGACCAGGGCGCCCACGCCGACCATGGCGGGGATCGCCAGCACCTCGAGCAGCGAGGTGTCCTCCGCGCGGGCCATGCCGCAGATGGTGCCACGCACCTGTCCGCTGGCTGGGACGGCCGTCTCATCGGTGCGAGGATCGGTCCGTGAGCGCCCCCCTGGACCTGCCTGCCGTGGTGCGCCGCGCCTTCGACGTCTCCCGCCGCGCGGGCTACGCCTCGTTCTGCCGCAACGAGACCGGGCGGCTGCTGGCGACGCTGGCCGCGACCCGGTCCGGGACGATGGCCGAGTTCGGGACCGGCTGCGGGGTCGGCACCGCCTGGCTGCGCTCGGGCATGCGCGCGGACACGCGCATCCTGACCGCCGAGCTGAACGAGAAGCTGGCCGAGGCGGCGGCGGAGATCTTCGCCGACGACCCGCAGGTCGACGTGCGCTCGGCCGACTGGGACACCCTGCGCGACCAGGGCCCGTTCTCCCTGCTCTTCCTCGACTCCGGAGAGCCGACCGCGGTGTCGGTCGACGCCGTGGCCGACCTGGTCGAGCCCGGCGGCATCGTGGTCCTCGACGACTTCGTCCCGTGCGAGCTGTGGCCGCCCATGGCCGACGGCCGGGTCGACGCGATGCGCGAACGCTGGCTCAGCGACCCCCGCTTCACCGCGGCCGAGGTGCTGGTCGCCTCCGACGCCGCCGCGATCATCGCCACCCGCCGCTAGGCAGCCGCCCCGCCGAGATGACACTCCCAGCGGGCCGAGATGACGCCCGCGACGCGTCGAGATGACTCCTAGGACCGGGCCGGTCGACCGACGCGGTCGGCCGGGGGCAGGGCGACGGTCACCCACGGCAGCATCAGCTGGGTGAGCGGACCGATCGCCACCGCGTACAGCAGCGTCCCGACGCCGGCGACGCCGCCGAGCAGCAGCCCGAGCGCGACCACGCTGACCTCCAGGCCCGTGCGCACCAGTCGGAGCGAGAGACCGGTACGCCGGCTGAGGCCGGTCATCAGCCCGTCCCGCGGGCCGCGGCCGAGCTGCGAGCCGATGTAGAGCGCGCCGGCCGCGCCGCACAGCACCACGCCCGCGAGCATCTCCGGGACGCGCCAGAGGAGGGCGTCCTGGGCGGGCAGCACGCCCAGCGTCAGGTCGGCGGTCACGCCGACGAGGACGGCGTTGGCGAAGGTGCCCAGGCCCGGCTTCTCCCGCAGCGGGATCCACAGCAGCAGCACCACGAAGCTGGCGATCACGATGACCTGGCCCACGCTGAGCGGGCCGTTGCCGGCGACCCCGACGTGGAGGACGTCCCACGGCATCGCCCCGAGCCCGGCGTCGACCATCATCGCGATGGAGACGCCGAAGAGCGCGAGCCCCACCACCAGCTGCGGCAGGCGCCGCCCCAGGCGCCCGGCCCGCAGCTGCTCGATCGGCCCGAGGTCGGCCAGGCCCGAGGTCGTGGCGGTCCGGGGACGGGTGGTGGTCGCGCTGCGCATACCTGGAGTCTGACGGTGATTGGCCTTCTCTTCCATAGCCAGTCGTGGGACGGTGGACTGCATGCAGCAGTCCATCTCCGCCACCCGGCTGGCCACCCTCGTCGAGGGCTTCGACCGCACCCCGGCCTACGCCGGGCTGGCGGACGCGGTCACCGAGCTGGTCGGGTCGGGCCGGGTCCCGTACGGGACCCGCCTGCCGAGCGAACGCGAGCTGACCGGCGTGCTGGCGGTCTCGCGGACCACCGTCACGCGGGCGTACGCCGCGCTGTGCGAGAGCGGCTACGCCGAGGCGCGCCGGGGCGCGGGCACCTTCGTGCGGATGCCCGGCGGCCCGTCGCGCCGCCTGGACCGGGCGCTGCAGCCGCGCCACGTCGACGGCGGGGTCGACCTGTCCTGCTCGGCCACCGCGGCACCGGCCGGGCTGTCCGCGGCCTTCGCCGAGGCGGCCGCGGACCTGCCGCCGTACCTCGCCGGGCACGGGTACTTCCCGGCCGGCCTGCCGGTGCTGCAGGCCGCCGTCGCCGCCTCGTACGACGCCCGCGGGCTGCCGACCGACCCCGAGCAGGTGCTGGTGGTGCCCGGCGCCCTGGCCGCGGCCGCACTCGTCGAGCAGACCCTCGGCGGGCCGGGCGTCCGCGTGGTCGTCGACTCCCCCTCCTACCCCAACGCCGCGCAGGCGCTGTCGCGCCGGGGCGCCCGCCTCGTGCCCTCGTCGGTCGACCCCGGCGGCTGGGACGTGGACGCGGCGGCCCGGGTGGTCCAGCAGGCGCGGGCGAGGCTGGCGTACCTCATCCCGGACTTCCAGAACCCGACCGGGCACCTGATGGACGCCAGCGGCCGCGAGCAGCTCGCGGCCGCGATGCGCCGCGCCGGCACCGTCCCGGTCGTCGACGAGGCGCACGCAGCGCTGGCGCTGGACGGGCAGGCGATGCCGCCGCCGATGGCGGCGTTCGCGCCGGACGCGATCACGCTCGGCAGCGCCAGCAAGAGCTTCTGGGGAGGCCTGCGGCTGGGCTGGGTGCGGGCGCCCCACGCGCTGGTGCCGGACCTGACCGACGCCCGGCTGGGCATGGACCTGGGCAGCCCGGTGCTCGAGCAGCTGGTGCTCACCCGGCTGCTGACGCGCGGACCGGTGCTGCCCGGCCACCTCGACCGCCTGCGCGAGCAGCGCGACGGGCTGGTCGCCGCGCTGCGCGCCAGCCTGCCGGACTGGCGGTTCACGGTCCCCGGCGGCGGTCTCGCCCTGTGGTGCGAGCTGCCGCGCGCGGGCGCGACGGCGGTGGCCGCCGAGGCCGAGCGGCGGGGCGTCGCGATCACCCCCGGCCCGATGTTCGCCCCCGGCGGCGGGCTCGACCGGTTCCTCCGCGTGCCGTGGACGCGTCCCGCGCACGAGCTCGAGCACGCCGTCGAGGTGCTGGCCCAGGCGTGGGACTCCCTGGGCGCGCCGCAGGCCCGCCCGTCCCGGGCCCGCCGCCGGGTGATGGTCGCCTGACCGGCCGAGATGACGCTCGCGCACGGCCGAGATGACGCTCGCGCACGGCCGAGATGACCCTCGCAGCGCTCCGAGGTGACCCTCGCGTACGTGGGCGAGACCGAAAGTCGCTGGCCGACCGCACCCGCCCCGTGCCACCGTGGACCGGTCCCCGCCCCGACGACAGGTGCCCGCGTTGATCCACTGAGCCGCCGTCCGCCGCGGCCACCCCTGGGTGGCCGTCCGACCCGCGTCCTCAGGAGCCCGCGTGCCCACCACCGACCCGACCGGCCCGACCCGACCCACCACCGGCCACACCACCGGCCACACCACCGGCCACACCACCGGCCCCGCCACCCTGACCGCCTCCGGGCTCTGCCTGACCTGGCCCGACGGGACGGTCTGCCTCCGCGGCCTCGACCTGCTCGTCCCACCGGGCCGCTCCGGCCTGGTCGGGGTCAACGGCTCTGGCAAGTCGACCCTGCTCCGCCTGCTCGCCGGGGAGCTCGCGCCGACGGCCGGGCACGTCCGGGCGTACGGACGGGTCGGCCACCTCCGCCAGGACGTGACGACCGCCGCCGGCGTACGCCCCGTCGTCGACCTGCTCGGCATCGGGGCCGTCGTCCGCGCGCTGCGCGACCTCGAGGCCGGCGAGACGGACCCCGACCGTCTCGAGCGGCTGCTCGAGGCGATCGGCGACGACTGGGACGTCACCGAGCGGACCGCTGCCACGCTGGCCCGTCTCGGTCTCGACACCTCCGTGCTGACCCGCCGCGCGGACCAGCTCTCGGGTGGGGAGCTGGTCCGGGTCTCGCTCGCGCAGGTCCTGCTGACGCGCCCGGAGGTGCTCCTGCTCGACGAACCCACCAACAGCCTCGACCGCGGCGCCCGTCGCCTCGTGCACGACCTCGTGGAGACCTGGCCGCGGTCCCTGCTGGTGGTCAGCCACGACCGTGCGCTGCTCGAGCGCGTCGAGCGCATCGGGGACCTGCGCGCCGACGGTGTCCGCTGGTACGGCGGGGGCTGGTCGTCCTACCTCGAGCAGGTCGACGCCGAGCAGGTCGCCGCTGTCCAGGCCGTGACGGCCGCCCGTGCGGACCTGCGCCGACAGCGGCAGGACCGGACGGACGCCGAGCTCGTGCTGGCCCGGCGTCGACGGGTGGCCCGGCGCGCCGAGGCCACCCAGGGCCTGCCGCGAGCAGTGGTGAACGCCAAGAAGAACCAGGCCGAGGGATCCGCGGCCCGGCTGCGCGGCGTCCACGCGGACCGCGAGAGCGGCGCGCGCGACCGGCTGGGCGAGGCCGAGGACAGGCTGCGCGAGGACCGCGCCCTGCGCGTCGACCTGCCTGGCACGGTCGTCCCGCGGGGCCGCGAGGTGCTCCGCTGCCGCGGGCTCGTGCTGCGTACCGGCGCCCGGGTCGACCTCGACCTGCGCGGCCCGGAGCGGGTCGCCCTCCTGGGCCCCAACGGGTCCGGGAAGTCGACCCTGCTGCACACGCTGGTCGGACGGCTCCCGCCCGCGGCCGGGACGGTCGACGTCCTGGTCCCGGTCGGGCTGCTCCGGCAGGGCCGCGACGACCTGGACCCCGGGAGCACCGTCGCGGCCAACGTCCTGCGCCGGTCGCCAGGCACCCCGGTCCAGGAGGTACGCGCGGCGCTCGCCCGCTTCCTCTTCCGCGGGTCGGCCGCCGAGCGGACCGTGGCCGCGCTCTCCGGGGGCGAGCGCTTCCGCGCGGCGCTGGCCGCGGTGCTCCTGACCGACCCCGCGCCGTGCCTGCTGCTGCTCGACGAGCCGACCAACGACCTGGACCTCGCGTCGTACGACGCCCTGGTCGCGGCCCTGCAGGGGTACGGGGGCGCCCTGGTGGTGGCCAGCCACGACCAGCCGTTCCTCGACGCGATCGGGGTGGACCGGGTGCTGGAGCTGTCCTCGGAGGCCGCCTCGACACGCCCACGGCGGCCCGACTGACCCCACCGTCATCTCGGCCGGTCCCCACCGTCATCTCGGCCGGTCCCCACCGTCATCTCGGCCGGTCCGCACCGTCATCTCGGCCGGTCCGCACCGTCATCTCGTCAGCGCGCGTAGCGCCGGTCGATGACGTCCCAGTAGCGACGACCGAGCTCCCGGGCCTCCTCCGGCGTGGCCTGCAGCTCCTCCGGCAACGGGGCCCGGCAGCTGCTGCCCCGGCAGTCCTTGTGCTCGCGCAGCGTGCTCTGCAGCAGGGTGCGGACCTCGGCGTAGGCCGGGTCGCGGAAGCGGTTCTCGAGCTGCGCGGGGTCGGCGCGGAGGTCGTAGAGCTCTCCCGCGCCGTCCCGGTAGCGGTTGAAGGCGTAGCGCGCGACCCGGAGCCCGACCCCGGTGCGGCGGTCGCCGACGGGGAACCAGCGCCGGTCGCGGCCCGGGCCGCCGGCGGTGTGGGTGGACTCGGTCAGCACCGGGACCGACCAGCCCTGGTCGCCGCGACGCATGCTGGCCCAGCGGCTCACGCCGTCGGCGGCCGTGGGGGGCCGCGCGCCCGCGATGTCGAGGATGGTGGCCGTCAGGTCCACGGTGCTGATCGGGTCGTAGCGCTTCTCGCCCTGCCGCAGGCCCGGGCCGGTGACCACCATCGGGACCCGGAGCGACGGCTCGTGCGGCAGCACCTTGCCGCTGCGCTTGCGGTGCTCGCCCAGGAAGTAGCCGTTGTCGGAGGTGAAGAAGAAGACCGTGTCGCGCCACTCCCCCGTGGCCTTCAGCTCCCGCACCAGCCGGCCGACCTGCTCGTCGAGCACGTGCACCGCCTCGGCCCGCTGCCGGGTCACCTCGGTCAGGGCTCGGCGGGCGCGCGTGCCGATCGGGGAGAGTCGCGAGAAGAACCGCGGCTTGTCGGAGACGTCGCCCTCCGCCGCCCCCCGGCGCGGCATCCCGGAGGGGTGGGTGACGAGCCGGTCGTACCGGCCGCGGACCCGGTCGGGGCGCGCCGGGGTCTTGAAGGCGTCCCCGCGCGGGTCGTCGCTCTCGGGCGGGCCGCCGTGGTGCGGGGCGACGAAGTTGACGTTGAGGAAGAACGGCCCGCCGGCGCGGTGGTAGCCGCGCACCATCGTGCGCGAGAAGTCGCCGATGGTGTTCGTCTGGTACTCGCCCTGGTGCGTGTTGTCGATCCGCCCGTCGACGTTGTACGGGGTGTCCCAGTAGTAGTAGGTGCCGCCGTGGATGCCGTCCACGCCGGGGTTCTCGAAGCCGGCCGCCCAGTCGGTCCACCCGTTCGGCACGTACTGGTACGACGGCCTCCCCGAGACCTTCGAGCGCATCGGGCCGTAGCCGTTGAGGTACTTCCCCACGAACCCGGTGTGGTAGCCGGCCCTGCGCAGGGAGGTGGCCACGGTGCGCGAGTCGTCGAAGTCGGAGTAGCCCTGGGGTGCCTCGTGCCAGTAGACGTCGTGGTTGTGCGCGTAGGCGCCGGTCAGGAACGAGGCGCGCGCGGGGCAGCACAAGGGGTAGGGAGAGAACGAGTTCTCGTACGTCAGCCCGTCGCGCCCCACCAGCCGTCGCACGTTCGGGGCGAAGTCCAGGTCGTCGACCCGCATGTCGTCGGCCATCACGACCACGACGTTGGGGCGACCGCGCCCCCGGGCGGCCGTCCCGTCACCCGCCCGGGGCGGCGGGGTGAGCTCGGGCGCCGGCGTGGTCACCGGCTCCAGGGGCCTGGGGTCCCGGTCACCGGGGTCGGGCAGCCGGTCCCGCGTCGCCCCGGCGGGCATGCAGGCGCTCAGCGCCAGGCAGGCCACCAGGCAGGCGACCAGGGAGGCGACCCACCGGGCCGGACGGGAACGGTTCATCGGTCAGGTCTACCGCACCTGCCGCTCGACCGGGCCGAAGAGGCCGGCCCACCGTGCTTCTCGACGCCGCCCCCGTCAGGGACCGGCGTCGCCCCTCAGGTCAGGTGGTGCAGCCGTCGGGACCGCAGACCGCGCCGTCGGCGGCCCCGCCGACGGTCGTCAGCGCCGGCGCCGCCGGGTGGGCGTCGGCCCAGGCGCGCTCCAGGGTCTGGGTGAAGACCTCCACCGGCTGGGCGCCCGAGACGCCGTAGCGCCCGTCGACGACGGTGAAGGGCACCCCGGAGATGCCGTACGCCGCGCCCTGCTCGAAGTCGGCCTGCACACCGTCGGCGTGGGCCTGGCCGCGCAGCACCTCGCGGGCCTGCGCCGGGTCCATCCCGGCCTCCTCGGCCATGCTGACCAGCTCGTCGTGGTCCGCGACGTTGCGGGCCTCGATCATGTACGCCGCCATGAGCCGCTCCTTCAGGTCGGCCTGCACCGCGGGCGAGACCTCGAGCGCCGCGTGGAGCAGCCGGTGGGCGTCGAGGGTGCCCACGCGCTGCGCCCGGCCCAACCGGTAGACGAGGCCCTCCTCGGCCGCCACCGCCTCCATCTGGTCGATCAGGCGCTGGCCGTTCTCCGGCCCGCCGCCGTACTTGTGGCCGAGGTGCTCGGCGAGGGAGTCCGTGGGCGTCGTCGGCGCACCCGGCTCGAGCTGGAAGGCGCGGAAGACCACCTCGGGCGCCTCGGGGCCGCCGGGGGCGGCGGCCGGGTGCTGCTCGCCGAGCGCGACCAGCGCCTTCTCCAGCCGGCGCTTGCCGACGTAGCACCAGGGACACACGACGTCTGACCAGATCTCGATACGCATGGGGGGACAACGCAGCAGCCCGCCGTCGGTGTTCCCGACGACGGGCTGGCGGTGCTGCGGTGCGTGACCCCGGTCGTCCTACCGGGTCGTGACGTGCGGTGTCAGCGGGCCGAGCTGCCCTCGACGTAGTCCGAGTCGTGGCTCTTGACCCAGGCCATGAGCTTGCGCAGCTCCTTGCCGGTCGACTCGATGGGGTGCGCGGCACCCTTCTCGCGCAGCGCGGTGAACTCGGGCGAGCCGGCCTCCTGGTCGTCGATGAAGCGCTGCGCGAAGGAACCGTTCGTGATGTCCGCGAGCACCGCCTTCATCTTGTCCTTGACGTCCGGGCCGATCACCCGGGGGCCGGAGACGTAGTCGCCGTACTCGGCGGTGTCGGAGATGGACCAGCGCTGCTTGGCGATGCCGCCCTCGTACATGAGGTCGACGATCAGCTTCAGCTCGTGCAGGCACTCGAAGTAGGCGACCTCGGGCTGGTAGCCGGCCTCGATCAGGGTCTCGAAGCCGTACATGACCAGCTGGCTGGCGCCGCCGCAGAGCACGGCCTGCTCGCCGAAGAGGTCGGTCTCGGTCTCCTCGGTGAAGGTGGTCCGGATGCCGCCGGCGCGCAGGCCGCCGATGGCCTTGGCGTACGACAGGGCCAGCGGCCAGGTGTCGCCGGACTCGTCCTTCTCGACCGCCACGAGCACGGGGACGCCGCGCCCGTCGACGTACTCGCGGCGCACCAGGTGGCCGGGGCCCTTGGGCGCGACCATGAAGACGTCGACGCCGGCCGGCGGGGTGATGTAGCCGAAGCGGATGTTGAACCCGTGGCCGAAGACCAGGGTGTCGCCCTCGGCGAGCTGGGGCTCGATCTCCTCGGCGTAGATCTTGCGCTGGTGCTGGTCGGGGGCGAGGACGACGATGACGTCGGCCTCCTCCGCGGCCTCGGCCGGGGTCACCACGCGCAGGCCCTCGGCCTCCGCCTTGGCGCGGCTCTTCGAGCCCGGCTGCAGGCCGATCCGGACGTCGACGCCCGAGTCGCGCAGGGAGAGCGCGTGGGCGTGGCCCTGGCTGCCGTAGCCGATCACCGCCACGTTCTTGCCCTGGATCAGGGCCAGGTCGGCGTCGTCGTCGTAGAACATCTCAGCCACAGGTGGGCCTCTCCTTCGATGGGTGGGTACGTCAGGTGGTGCGTGCGGGAGGGCTCAGACGGCCCGGGTCGGTGCGACGGGGCGCAGCGAGCGCTCGGAGATCGAGCGCTGGCCCCGGCCGATCGCGACCATGCCGGACTGCACGAGCTCGCGGACCCCGAAGGGCTCGATCACGCGCAGGAAGTCGCCGAGCTTGTCGCGGTTGCCGACGATCTGCACCGTCAGCGCCTCGTTGGCCACGTCGATCACCTTGGCCCGGAACAGCTGGACGGTGTCCAGCACCTGGCCGCGGGTCTCGGGCGTGGCGGTGATCTTGACCAGCAGCAGCTCGCGCGTGACCGAGGTGTCCCGGTCGAGCTCGACGATCTTGATCACCTCGACCAGCTTGTTCAGCTGCTTGGTGACCTGCTCCAGCGGCGTGGACTCGACGTTGACCACGATCGTCATCCGGGAGATGTCGACGTGCTCGGTCGGGCCGACCGCGAGGGACTCGATGTTGAAGCCGCGGCGGCTGAACAGCCCGGCGATGCGGGCCAGGACGCCGGGCTTGTCCTCCACGAGGACCGAGAGGGTGTGCTTGCTCATGTCAGCTCGTCCTCGTCGAACTCGGGCGCCAGGTCGCGCGCGTACTTGATCGCGTCGTTGGAGCTCCCGGCGGCGACCATCGGCCAGACCATCGCGTCGCGGTGCACGCGGAAGTCGACCACCACCGGGGTGTCGTTGATCCCCATCGCCTTCTCGATCGTGGCGTCGACGTCCTCGGGCCGCTCGCAGGCCAGGCCGACGCACCCGTACGCGTCCGCGAGCTTCACGAAGTCGGGGATCCGCTTGGAGTGCAGGTCGGTGTTGGAGTAGCGCTCGTTGTAGAACAGGGTCTGCCACTGCCGGACCATCCCGAGCGACTCGTTGTTGATGATCGCGACCTTGATCGGGATGTCGTTGATCGCGCAGGTGGCCAGCTCCTGGTTGGTCATCTGGAAGCAGCCGTCGCCGTCGATGGCCCACACGGTGCTGTCCGGGCAGGCCACCTGGGCGCCCATCGCGGCCGGGACCGCGTAGCCCATCGTGCCGAGGCCGCCGGAGTTGAGCCAGGTGCGGGGCTTCTCGTACTTCACGAAGTGCGCGGCCCACATCTGGTGCTGGCCGACCCCGGAGGTGTAGACGGTGTCGGGGCCGGCGATCGCGCCGAGGCGCTCGATGACGTACTGCGGGGAGAGCGCGCCCCCGTCGGGCACGTCGTAGCCCAGGGGGTAGGTCTTCTTCACCCCGGCCAGGAAGTCGACCCAGCCCTCGTAGTCGCCGGTGGTGCCGCGGTCGGCCTCGGCCTGCAGCAGGACCAGGAGGTCGGCGAGCACCTCGCGCACGTCGCCCACGATCGGGACGTCGGCATGGCGGTTCTTGCCGATCTCGGCCGGGTCGATGTCGGCGTGGATGACCTTCGCGCCGGGCGCGAAGGAGTCCAGGTTGCCGGTGACCCGGTCGTCGAAGCGGGCGCCGAGGGCGATCAGCAGGTCGGCCTTCTGCAAGCCGGCCACCGCGGCGACGGTGCCGTGCATGCCCGGCATGCCGAGGTGCTGGGGGTGGGAGTCGGGGAAGGCGCCGAGCGCCATCAGCGTGGTGACCACGGGGATGCCGGTCATCTCGGCCAGGCGCAGCAGCTCGGCCGAGGCGTTCGAGCGGATGGTGCCGCCGCCGACGTAGAGCACGGGGCGACGCGACTCGAGCATGAGCCGGGCGGCCTCGCGGACCTGCTTGGAGTGCGGCTTGGTCACCGGGCGGTAGCCGGGCAGGCCGAGGTCCGTGGGCCAGGTGTACGTCGTCTGGGCGGTCAGCGCGGACTTCGCCACGTCGACCAGGACCGGGCCGGGGCGGCCGGTGGAGGCGATGTGGAAGGCCTGCGCCACGGCGCGCGGGATCTCGGCGGGATCGGTGACCAGGAAGTTGTGCTTGGTGATCGGCATCGTGATGCCGCGGATGTCGGCCTCCTGGAAGGCGTCGGTGCCGATCATCGAGGCGCCCACCTGGCCGGTGATGGCGACCATCGGGACCGAGTCCATGTGGGCGTCGGCCAGGGGCGTCACCAGGTTGGTCGCACCGGGCCCGGAGGTCGCCATGCACACCCCCACCCGGCCGCTGGCGGCGGCGTAGCCCTGCGCGGCGTGGCCGGCGCCCTGCTCGTGGCGCACCAGGATGTGGCGCATCGAGGAGTCCATCATCGGGTCGTACGCCGGGAGGATCGCGCCGCCCGGGATGCCGAACACGTGCTCGGTGCCGGCCGCCTCGAGGGAGCGGATCAGGCTCTGCGCGCCGGTCATCGTGCCCGACGCCGTCGTCGTGCTCTGCTGGGTCATGTCTGGTCCGTTCTCGGGGGCGTGGTCCGTGCAACAAAAAACCCCTCGGTTGCCCGGGCAACGAGGGGTGACGCGCTGGCGGAGTGGCTAGCCGACGCGTCGAGGACGTACGAGGAGGTGGCGCATGCCGCCACCGTAGCCCGCAGCTCCCTGCCGCGTCAGCAGCCTACGCACGACCGGCCACATGGTGAGACGCGGGTCCCAGTCGATGGACGCAGCCCGGCTCCCGTGGGGACCCGCGGCGGGACCTCAGGGGGTGGGCGCGCCGATCCCCTGCCGCCAGGCCGAGAAGGACCGGACCGGCGCGGGTCGTGGGCGCGCCAGCCACGGCCACGGGTGGGTCTCGACCACGTCGAGTCGTGCGGCGTGGCGCGCCCACCCGGGCACGGGCGCCCACGTCGCCGCGAGCCGGCGGCCTCCGAGCTCCTCGGGCACCTCGCCCCGGCGGACCTCCAGGGCGCGGCCGGCGGCGAGCTCTCCCAGGGTCTCGGCGAGGAAGACCAGCCGCTTGCCGGACAGGCTCAGGCGACGCAGCAGCGGCTCGTCGAAGACGAAGACCGCCGGCCGCTGCGGGTCGGCCGCCAGCGCCGGGTCGCCCTCGCCGAGGGACTCCGCGGTCAGCCAGACCACCTCTCCCCCGTCACCCTCGGCGACGGCCGGGCCGGACGGGATCTCACCGCGGGAGAGGTCGGGCCCCTCGACGGCCGGGCCGCGGTCGGCGTCGGGCCAGGACTCGACGGGGCAGGCCTGCGAGAGCGGGCACGAGCCGCAGAGGGCCGGGGCGCGCTTCTCGACCTGCCAGCGGCTGAAGCCGTACGGCTTGCCGCTCCCGGTGCCGGTGGTCCACTGCCAGCCGAGCCGGTTCGCGGCCCGCGACCCGTCGAGCAGGTGCACGAACATCTCCTGCTCCCCGTCGCGCCAGTCGGCGCCGGCGCGCACCGCCCACTGCGACGCCAGCCACATCCGGGTCTGGTTGACCAGCCACCCGTCGTCGTGGAGCTCGCCGACCACGGCGTCCATGCACCGCATCTGCGCCGGCCAGGGGTCGGCGGTGCTGATCGGGCCGGCCGCGGGGCCGGCGGGCGCGGGGCGGGGCTGGTCGTAGCGCAGCGGACGGCCGAGGTCGGCGCCGACCCGGGCGTAGAGGTGCCGGGCGTACTCCTGCCAGAGCAGCTCGTCGCGGTACTTGCGCCGGTCGCGGGCCGGTGCGGCGCCGGCGGCGTCCCAGACCTCGCGGAGCCGGAGCAGGCCGTGCCGGACGTAGGGCGACATCCGGCTCGCGCCCCGCCGCGACTCCGGCAGCACGGTGCTGCGGCGCGCGGCGTACCCGGTGACGTCGAGCGTGGCCAGGGCCGCGTCGGCCGCGGACTGCCCGCCCCTCAGGCCGCCGGCGGCGATCCCGTCGGGCCCCTCCAGCGCGAGGTCACCGAGGTGCTCGGCGACCCAGGAGACGACGTCGTGCTGCTCGGCGCCGTCGGCCGGTGACGGCGGAGGGGGCAGGATCACGCGTCAGCCACGCCCCACCCAGGTGGTCACGCACGCCTTGTTGCCCTGGGCGTCGGCCAGCACGGTGAAGCGCGGGGCCATCGCGTCGTCGACGAGCGTGCCCCCGGCGTCGAGCGCGGCCTTGATCCGGCGCTCCGCGTCCTCCGGCGGCAGCCGCAGGTCGAGGTGGAAGCGCTGCACGGGCGCCTCGGCCGCCCGGCGGTCGGCCTCGGTGACGGGCTCGTCGGTGATCTGGAACCACAGGGTCGGGCCGCGACCGTCGGGGTCGAGCACGGCGTCGTCGTCGTCGGGCGCGTCGTAGGCCAGCAGGGCGGCCCAGAACGGGCGGACCGCGTCCATGTCGCGGGTGTCGAGCGCGATCTCGACCACCTGGAGCTTCTCGGTGGCCGCCCGGGCACCGCGACGGCCGGCGTGGTCGCTGATGGTGCGCGCGAGGTCGACGTCGCGGCTGGTGACCCCGCCGACGTCGTGGCTGCTGAGGTGCACCTCGACGAAGCCGTAGCGCAGGTCGACGTCGGGGTGGTGGTCGGCCTTCTCGGCGGCACTGCCGATCTCCTCGACCAGGGCCAGGCCGGTCGCGAAGTCGCCGGTCTCGAAGCGCGCGTGCAGCTGGTCGAACATGATCCGCCAGTCGTCGAGCAGCGCCGCCTCGACGTCGTGGCCGTCCAGGAGCGCCTTCGGGTCCGGCTCCTCGAGCGTGGCCGTGCCCTTCTCGTGGGCGTCGCGACCGTCGGGAGTGCGTACCTCCTGCGGCTGCTCCTCGACCCCGCCGTCCGGCTGCTCGTCCGGCTGCTCGTCCGGCTGCTCGTCCGGCTGCTGGGCCTGCCCGCCCTGCTGGTCGTCCTGCTGGTCGTCGCGCTGGTCGTCCTGCTGGTCGTCGCTCATCACCTCACCCTGGCCCGCGTCGTCCTCGCCCGGACAGCCCTGTGGGGGTGGTATCGGGACCTCACGGCAGCACCGAGGCCCCGATCGGCCCCGGGTTCCAGGCCACCTCCCAGCGGATGCCGGCTGGATCGGCGAAGTAGCCGGTGTACCCGCCCCAGGCACGCGCGGCCCCCGCACCCACGTCGGTGGCCCCGGCGGCGCGGGCGTCCCCGAGCACCTCGTCGACCTCGCCGCGGGAGGCGACGTTGTGCGCCAGGGTGACCGGCACCAGGCCCGGGCCCGCGCGGACCGGGCCGACCTCGCTCTCGAACGACGCCTGCTCCCACAACGAGAGCACCACCCGGTCGGCCACCCGCAGCATCACGACGTCGTCGACGTCGAGGTCCGCGTGCCAGCCGAGCCCGTCGACGTAGAACTGCCGGGCAGCGGCGAGGTCGGGCACGGCGAGGGTCACGAAGCTCAGTCGCTGGTCCATGTCACGAGGCTAGAGCGGCCCGCCGACAGGACCCCGCCGGGCAGCGCGCAGGGTGCCCGCACCCGTCACCTCGACACGGTGGGAGCGTCACCTCGACACGGTGGGAGCGTCAACTCGGCAGGGTAGGAGCGTCATCTGGGCGGGGTGGGAGCGACGTCGGAGCGGGCCAGCTCCTCGGCCACGGCGTCCATCCCGGCCCGTACCTCGGCGAACGAGGTCGACAGGGGCGACAGCCCGAGACGCAGGCCGCCCGGGTCGCGGTAGTCGGGCACCACGTCGCGCGCCCACAGCCGGCGGGTGACGTCCTGCATCGCGGGGTGCCGCAGGGTCACGTGCCCGCCCCGGCGCTCGGCCTCGCGCGGGGAGGCCACCGCGACGCCGTACGCGCCCAGCTCGGCGTCGGCGAGGTCGACCACCATCCGGGTCAACGCCTGGGACTTGGCCCGCACGGCGGCCGTCCCGACCTCCTCCAGCAGGTCCAGCATGTCGGCGAGCGCCAGCATGCCGACCACCGGCGGGGTGCCCGACAGCATCCGCCGGACGCCGGACGCCGGCGCCCAGTCGGGCCCCATCCGGAACGGCTCGGCGTGCCCGATCCAGCCGCGCACCGGCTGGGTGAGGGCCTCGGGGCCCTCGAGGTGGCGCGCGGCGACGTAGACGAAGGCCGGCGAGCCGGGCCCGCCGTTCAGGTACTTGTAGGTGCAGCCCACGGCGAGGTCGGCGCCCCAGGCGTCGAGGGCGAGGGGCACCGACCCGACGGAGTGGGACAGGTCCCACAGCACCAGCGCCCCGGCGTCGTGCGCCAGCGCGGTCAGTGCCGGCCCGTCGGCGACCCAGGCCGAGCGGTACGCCACGTGGCTCAGCGCCACGAGCGCGGTGTCCGGTCCCAGCACCGCCGCCAGCTGCTCGGCGGTGACGCCCGCGGCGGTGTCCACCTCGATCCACCGCACCCGGAGCCCGAGCTCCTCGGCGACCCCGGCGGCCAGGTACCGGTCGGTCGGGAAGTTGTCGGCGTCCATCACGATCTCGTGCCGTCCGGGTCGGGCTGCCACGGCGGCGCGCATCGCCTTGTAGAGCAGCACCGTCGTGGAGTCGCCGACCACCGTCTGGCCGGGCGCAGCACCCAGGCAGGCGGCGCCGATCCGGTCGCCGAGCAGCGTCGGCAGCTCCATCCACTCCTCGTCCCAGCCCCGGATCAGCCGTCCGCCCCACTGCTGGTCGACGAAGGCGGCGAGCCGCGGCCCGGTCACCCGCAGCGGGCGCCCGAGCGAGTTCCCGTCGAGGTAGACCAGCGGCGACTCGGAGCCGACGAAGCGGTCGCGGTACGCGGCCAGCGGGTCGGCGGCGTCCAGGGCAGGGGCGTCGGTGGTGCTGGGATCGGCGGGGCCGGTCGTCTCGGTCACCCGCCGACCCTAGGCGTCCCCCGGTGTCGGGGGCGGCCTCCCTGCCCGGTCAGTCCGTCGACACCTGGTGGCGGAACTGGTCGCGCTCGGTGTGCATGCGGAACAGCCGGTCGGCGAGCACCGCGGGGTCCTTCTCGCCGCCCGGCTCGATCGCACCCCCGATGACGAGCTGCCCCACGTGGATGCCCTCGCCCTTCAGCTCCTCGTGGAGCAGCTGGGCGTACGCGGCCTGCCCGGCGAAGGCGACCGAGGTGCCGGTGACGGCCCGGCCGGGCTTGACGGCGGAGCCGCCGTTGACGAACAGGATGGTGCCGCGGTCCTTGCCGAGGAAGCGCATGCCGGGGACGACCTCGTGCACCGCCGCGACGGCGCCGTAGATCGAGAACTCGACGGGCCCGACGAGGTCGCGGGGCATGGTCTCGAGGACGGGGCGCATGAACTTCTTGTCGGGCAGCGGGCTGTACTGCAGGACCTCGATCGGGCCCAGCTCCCTGGTGGCGTCGTCCAGGGCCCGTCGCAGCGACGCGGGGTCGCGGACGTCGGCGGTGAAGCCCCTGGCCTGCACCCCCTCGTCGGCCAGCTCCGCGGCCAGCGCGTCCAGACGGGCCTGGTTGCGAGAGACGAGCGCGACCGAGAACCCCTCCCGGCCGAACCGACGTGCGACGGCGGCGCCGAGGCCGCTTCCTGCTCCGATGATGGCGAGTGTGGTCATGACGGGCCCAACCACGCGGCGGGCCGGGGTCTTCCGCGGCGACGGGTGACCAACGACTCGCCCCCGGCGCCGCGGCGCGGACAGTCCCAGCGGAGCGTCAGCTGGTGACGGCACCGACCGCGGCGGACTGCACCGTCTTGGCGTACTTGCCGAGCACGCCGCGGGTGTACTTCGGGGGCAGCGGCTCCCAGCCCTCGCGACGTGCGGCCAGCTCGGCCTCGTCGACCTCGACGTCGAGGACGCGCCGGGCCACGTCGAGGGTGATCGTGTCCCCGTCGCGGAGGAAGGCGATCGGGCCGCCGTCGACGGCCTCGGGGGCGACGTGGCCCACGCACAGCCCGGTGGTCCCGCCGGAGAACCGGCCGTCGGTGAGCAGCAGGACGTCCTTGCCGAGACCGGCGCCCTTGATGGCGGCCGTGATGGCCAGCATCTCGCGCATCCCGGGGCCGCCCTTGGGGCCCTCGTACCGGATCACCACGGCGTCGCCGGCCTCGATCCGGCCCTCCGTGAGCGCGTCCATCGCGGCCCGCTCGCCGTCGAAGACCCGCGCCGTCCCGGTGATGACGGACTCGTCGAAGCCGGCCGACTTCACCACGGCTCCCTCGGGGGCCAGCGAGCCCTTCAGGATGGTCAGCCCGCCGGTGGCGTGGATGGGCGAGCGGAGCTGGCGGATGATCGTGCCGTCGACGGGCGGCGGGGCGATGTCGGCGAGGTTCTCCGCGACGGTACGCCCGGTGCAGGTCAGCGCGTCGCCGTGCAGCAGGCCGGCCTCGAGCAGGGCCTTCATCATCATCGGGATCCCGCCGACCCGGTCCAGGTCGACCCAGACGTACTTCCCGAACGGCTTCATGTCGGCCAGGTGCGGGACCTTCTCCCCGATCCGGGTGAAGTCGTCGAGGGTCAGCTCGACCTCCGCCTCGTTGGCGATCGCGAGCAGGTGCAGCACGGCGTTGGTGGAGCCCCCGAGCGCCATCGCCACCGCGATCGCGTTCTCGAAGGCCTCGCGGGTCATGATCTGGCGCGCGGTGATGCCCTGGCGCAGCATCTCGACCACGGCCATCCCGGACTGGTGCGCGATCTTGTCGCGGCGGCGGTCGACCGCCGGCGGGGCGGCGGAGCCGGGCAGCGCCATGCCGAGGCCCTCGGCGACGGCGGCCATGGTGTTCGCGGTGTACGCGCCGCCGCACGCGCCCTCGCCCGGGCAGATCGCGCGCTCGACCTTGTCGACCTGCTCGCGGGTGATCTTGCCGGCCAGGCAGGCGCCGACGGCCTCGAACGCGTCGATGATCGTGACGTCCTCCCCGTCGACCTTGCCCGGCATGATCGTCCCGGCGTACAGGAAGACGCTCGCGAGGTCGAGGCGGGCCGCGGCCATCAGCATGCCCGGCAGGGACTTGTCGCAGCCGGCCAGCAGCACCGACCCGTCGAGGCGCTCGGCCATCATCACGGTCTCGACCGAGTCGGCGATCACCTCGCGGGAGACCAGCGAGAAGTGCATGCCCTCGTGGCCCATCGAGATGCCGTCCGAGACCGAGATCGTCCCGAACTCGAGCGGGAAGCCACCGGCGGCGTGCACCCCGTTCTTCACCGCCTTGGCCAGCCGGTCCAGGGACAGGTTGCACGGCGTGATCTCGTTCCAGGACGAGGCGACGCCGATCTGGGGCTTGAGGAAGTCGTCGTCGTCCATCCCGACCGCGCGCAGCATCCCGCGGGCGGCGGCCTTCTCCAGCCCGTCGGTCACGTCGCGGCTGCGCGGCTTGATGTCCACGCCGGGCGCGGCGCCCTGGGTTCCGAGGGTGGTGCTGCCGGGGCCGTCGACCGTGGTGCTCATGGGGGAGGCTACGACGCCGCCCGCGCCCGCGACGGCACCGGCCGGTCCGCGGTCACCCTCGTGGGCACCACCGGGACCGGGGGCCGACCCGTCGATCGGGGCCATGACACGTCCCACACCGCCGTCCGGGCCCGCCGGGCCGCGCCTGCCTTACGATTGGAACGTGCCAATCCACCTCGCGCAGTCCTGGCCGGCCCACGAGGCCGTCCTCTTCGACCTCGACGGCGTGATCACGCCGACCGCCGAGGTGCACATGCGCGCCTGGTCGGACATGTTCAACACGTGGCTGGACGGCCTCCGGGCCGACGCCGCCGCGGGGCAGGGTCCCGGTGCCGACCTGTCGCCCTACACCGACGCCGACTACTTCGCCCACGTCGACGGCAAGCCGCGCTACGACGGCGTCCGCGACCTCCTCGTCGCGCGCGGGATCGACCTGCCCGAGGGCGACCCGTCCGACGATCCCGCCGCCGAGACGGTCTGCGGGCTGGGCAACCGCAAGAACGACGCGTTCAACGCCGTCCTCGAGCGCGACGGCGTCACCGCCTACCCCGGCTCCGTCGCCCTGCTCGACCACCTCCGCGACCTGGGGCTCCCCCTGGCCGTCGTGTCCTCCTCGGGCAACGCCCCGGCCGTCCTGACGGCTGCGGGCCTGCTCGACCGGTTCGCCTTCGTGATGTCCGGCGTCGTGGCCACCGAGCGGGGCCTGCCCGGCAAGCCCGCGCCCGACACGTTCCTGGCCGCCGCCGCCGAGCTCGGCGCCCCGGCCGCCGGGTGCGTGGTGCTGGAGGACGCCGTGTCCGGTGTGCGGGCCGGCGCCGCCGGAGGCTTCGCCGACGTCGTCGGCGTCGACCGCGGCGCCGGGGCGGACGTGCTGACCGACGCCGGGGCGACGCTGGTCGTCACCGACCTCGCCGAGCTCGTCCCCTCCGACAGCACCGCCGACAGCACCGCCCGTACCGGCGGGGCCGCCTCGTGATCGCCCACGACGCGACCAGCGACCCGCTGGACCGCGGCCGCTTCCCCGCGGACCCCTGGCGCCTGGTCGAGACCTCGCACTCGGCGGCCGACCTCGGCGTCACCGAGACCCTGTTCGCCACCGCGAACGGCTACCTGGGCCTGCGCGGGAACCCCGAGGAGGGCCGGGACGCCTACGCCCACGGCACCTTCGTCAACGGCTTCCACGAGACCTGGCCCATCCGCCACGCCGAGACCGCCTTCGGCTTCGCGCGCACCGGTCAGACGCTGGTCAACGCCCCCGACGCCAAGGTCCTCAAGATCTACGTCGACGACGAGCCGCTCATCCTCGGCACCGCCGACCTCGAGCACTACGAGCGCTCCCTGGACTTCCGCGACGGCGTGCTGCGCCGCAGCCTGGTCTGGCGCACGCCCTCGGGCAAGCGGGTACGGGTGGAGTCGACCCGGATGGTCTCGATGGTCGAGCGCCACCTGGTCGTGATGCGCCTCGAGGTCACCATGCTCGAGGGCGACGCGCCGATCGTGATCTCCTCGCAGCTGCTGAACCGCCAGGACGGCAAGGACGAGTACCACGTGCCCGACGCCGCGATGGGCGAGGGCGTCGACCCCCGCAAGGCCAGCGCCTTCGAGGACCGCGTGCTGCTCCCGCGCTCGGCCTCCGCGACGCCGGGCCGGATGCAGCTGGGCTACCGCACCGCGCACTCGGGCATGACGCTCTGCGTGGCCGCCGACCACGTCTTCGACTGCGCGGACGTCCACGAGGTCCGGGCCTCCCACGAGGACGACCTCGCCAAGGTCGTGTTCCGCGTCGAGGCCCGCGAGGGCCACCCGATCCGCCTCGACAAGCACGTCAGCTACCACACCTCGCGCGGGGTGCCCGTGCGCGAGCTCGCCGACCGCTGCGACCGCACGCTCGACCGGGCGGCCGCCCACGGCGTCGAGCACTACCACCGGGTCCAGCACGACTGGTTCGCCCGCTTCTGGGAGTCCACGGACGTGGTGCTCGACCAGGACGCCCCGGACGCGGTCTCGGTGCAGCAGGCGGTCCGGTTCAACCTCTTCTCCCTGGCCCAGGCCAGCGCCCGCGCCGACCAGCAGGGCGTGCCGGCCAAGGGCGTCACCGGGTCCGGCTACGAGGGGCACTACTTCTGGGACACCGAGGTCTACGTGGCCCCGTTCCTGACCTACACCCAGCCCGACCTCGCCCGGAACACGCTGCACTTCCGGGCCCGGATGCTGCCGGCGGCCAAGGCCCGGGCCGCGGAGCTGGCCCAGACCGGGGCGCTGTTCCCCTGGCGCACGATCAACGGCGAGGAGGCCTCGGCCTACTACGCCGCCGGCACCGCCCAGGTGCACATCGACGCCGACGTGGCCTACGCCCTGTCCAAGTACGTCGACGCGACCGGCGACGTCGGCTTCCTGGTGCGCGACGGCATCGACATCCTGGTGGAGACCGCCCGGTTCTGGGCCGACCTGGGCTTCTGGCGCAGCAACGGCTCGGACACCTTCCACATCCACGGTGTCACCGGCCCCGACGAGTACACGACGGTGGTCAACAACAACCTGTTCACCAACGTGATGGCGCGCTACAACCTGGAGCGGGCCGCGTGCGCGGTCGACCTCGTGCGCGAGACCGACCTGGCGGCGTACGAGCGGATGCGCCACCGCCTCGGGTTCGACCCGACGGAGGCCGAGGAGTGGCGGCGCTGCGCCAAGGGCATGACCATCCCCTACGACGAGGGCATGGGGATCCACCAGCAGGACGACCACTTCCTGGACCGTGAGGTGTGGGACCTCTCCCGCACCCCGGCCGAGACCCGGCCGCTGCTGCTGCACTACCACCCGCTGGTCATCTACCGCTTCCAGGTGCTGAAGCAGGCCGACGTGGTGCTCGCCCTGTTCCTGCAGGGTGACCGCTTCACGGCCGCCGAGAAGCGCGCCGACTTCGAGTACTACGACCCGATCACCACCGGCGACTCGACCCTCTCGGCGGTCGTGCAGTCGGTGATGGCCTCCGAGGTCGGCTACCACGAGGTGGCGCTGTCGTACTTCTGGAAGGCCCTCTTCGTCGACCTGGGCAACCTGCACGGCAACACCGTGGACGGGCTCCACGTCGCCTCGTGCGGCGGTGTCTGGAGCGCGCTCGTCTTCGGGTTCGCGGGCATGCGCGACCACGGCGGCGTGATCAGCTTCGACCCTCGCCTGCCCGAGGAGTGGCCGTCGCTGACCTTCCCGCTGCGCTGGCACGGGAGCCGGCTGCGGGTCCACGTCGCGGCCGACCACCTCGCCGTCGAGGTCGTCGAGGTCGGCGCCGAGGACGAGGTGACCGTGTGGGTGCGCGGCACCCGGTACACCGTGGCCGACGGCCGCCCGCTGCACGTCGACCTCGACGGTCACGGGCTGCGCCTGGACGGCGAGCTCGGCAGCACCCCGCTGATCGGCGGGCGGCGCGCCGACGGCACCAGGATCACCGCCGGGGTCCCCGAGCCGAGCCTGCCGGGCACGGAGCGTGAGGGCGCCGGACCCGACGGCGTCGGGCCGGTGCCCGGCTCCCCGACGGCGCCGCCGGTGGGGCCGCACGTGGCCACCGCGTAGGACCGCACGGGGCCGCCTGAGACCGCCGGCCGGGCTCCCTCCGCCCGGCCCTAGCCCGTCGCCGCGGGGACCCGGGCGGCCCGCACCACCAGCACGTCGGGCAGGTCCGCGACCAGCGTCCGCCACGAGGACCCGCCGTCGAAGGACGCCCAGACCGACCCGGCGCGGGTGCCGACGTACAGCCCGGCCTCGGCGTGGTCGTCGGTGCACATCGCGTCGCGCATCACCCCGACGTAGGCCCGCTCGGGCAGGCCGCGCCCGAGCGCGGTCCAGCTCTCCCCGGCGTCGCGCGAGCACCAGACCAGCGGGTGGCCCTCGGGGGCGTACCGGCCCATGCCCCCCTCGCCCCCGCCCAGGGGGAAGACGAAGAGCGTGTCCGGCTCGTGGGGGTGCACGACGACCGGGAAGCCGAAGTCGGTCGGGAGCCCGGCGGCGATCGAGGTCCAGCTCGCTCCCCCGTCGTCGGAGCGGTAGACGCCGCCGTGGTTCTGCAGGAACAGCCGCTCGGGTCGCGAGGGGTGCCGGGCGACCTTGTGCACGCACTGCCCGTACGCCGGGAACTGCTGTCCCTCGGGCAGGAAGTCGGCCCGGATCCCGGCGTTCGCCGGGCTCCACGACGCCCCGTCGTCGTCGGTGCGGTAGACGCCGCCGGTCGAGAGGGCGGCGACCACGGAGGCCGGGTCGTCGGGGTGCGGCAGCAGGGTGTGGAAGGCCTGCCCCCCGTACCCCGCCCCCCACGACTGCCGGTGCGGGTGGTCCCACAGGGCCCGCTCCAGCGCGAAGGTCTCGCCGCCGTCGTGGGAGCGGAAGACCGCGCCGGGCTCGGTGCCGGCCCAGACCACGCCCGGCGCGCTGCCGGCGGCCAGCTGCCAGACCCGCTCGACGCTCGCGTCGACGTCCTCGGGGAAGCGCACCGCCCCGCCCGGGGTCTCGGACCAGGTCGCGCCGAGGTCGTCGGAGCGGCGCACCTGCGGACCCAGCCAGCTCGACGACGACCCGACCAGCAGCCGCGGCCGCTCGCCCCGGGTGTCGATCAGGCAGGAGTACACCTCCTCCATGTCGTGGTGGGGCCCGGACAGCTCCCACGTGCCGCGGGTCGGGTCCCCACGACCGATCCACAGCCCCTTGCGCGTGCCCACCAGCAGCACGGTCTCGTCGTCGGTCATCTGGCCCTCCTGGGTCGGTCGTCCTGCCTGCTGCCTAGCCTGACCCGGTGACACCGCGATCCTCACCGGTCTGGCTGGTGCTGGTCGGGATCGCCTCGGTCCAGCTCGGCGCGGGCTTCGCCAAGCTCCTCTTCGCCGAGGTCGACCCGACCATGCTGGTCTGGCTGCGGCTGGCCACCAGCGCGCTGGTCTTCGTCGTGCTCGCCCGACCGGTCCTGCGCGGCCGCTCCCGCGACGACTGGCTGGTGGTGATCGGCTTCGGCGCCAGCCTGGGGCTGATGAACTGGTCGATCTACCAGTCCTTCGCCCGGATCCCGCTCGGGATCGCGGTGACCATCGAGTTCGTCGGCCCGCTCACCCTGGCCCTGCTCTCGTCCCGGCGGGGCCGTGACCTGGCCTGGGTGGGGCTGGCCGGTCTGGGGGTGGCCGCCCTCGGCCTCGAGCGCAGCGACCTCGACCCCGTCGGGGTCGGGTACGCCCTGCTCGCCGGCGTGGCCTGGGCCGGCTACATCCTGCTGTCGGCCCGGACCGGGCAGCGCTGGGCCGGCGTCAGCGGCCTGACCGTCGCCAGCGTGGTCGCCGCCTGCGCCCTGCTGCCCCTCGCCCTGGTCGCCGACGCCGACGCCCTCACCTCGCCCCGGGTGCTGGCCATCGGTCTCGCCGTCGGGCTGCTCAGCTCGGTGGTGCCGTACTCCTGCGAGCTGGTCGCGCTGCGCACCCTGCCCGCGGCCACCTTCGGGGTGCTGATGAGCCTGGAGCCCGCCGCGGCGGCCCTGGTCGGGATCGCCGTGGTGGGCGAGGAGCTCGCGACGCTGCAGTGGGTCGCGGTGGGCTGCGTGGTCGTCGCCAGCGCGGGCGCCACCCGCGCCGGGGCGCGGCTGGGCGGCCCGGTCCCGGACTGACCCGCCGGGCGCCTCGCGCGCACCCCGCGTGCGTCCGGGCGCGGCGACCCCGTCGACGCGCGTTCACGCGAACGTCACACCGCGGGCATCGCCCCGGAGGGCGCCGGGGTCCTACGGTGGAGCGAGCCGCACGCCCGGCCGCCACACCCCGACCGTCCCGCCGTCGCACCCACCCGGGAGACCTCGTGATGCTGAGCCCCACGACCCTGCTGGCCCGGTCCGCGGACCTCGCCGCCACGCGGCTGCGTGGCTGGGCGGTCGACTCGCAGCAGCGGGCGCGTCGCAACGCGATGCTCGCCGCGACGGACTGCGCCCAGCGGCGTGCCGAGCGTGAGGACGTCGCGGACTACCTCGCGCGCCGGGCCGAGGGCAGCGACCGGGCGGCGCACGCCCTCGCGCCCCACGACCGGGTCGCCGGGGCGTCGGGCTAGCACCGACCCGCGCCACGCGGTCCGGACGGGCCCACCGCGGCGGCCCGGCTCGGGCACACTGGAGGCATGCCGACCTCCGCGGCGCGGACCGCGCTCGCCCCCACGATCGTCTACCGCGACGTCCTGTCCGACGACGGCACCACGTTGCGGGCCTGGACCAACGACCCCGACGGCCGGCACGACGGGCCCACCGTGCTGCTGTGCAACGGGCTCGGCACCAACCCGCTGCACTGGCCGGCCCTGCTGCGTCCCGGGTGCGGCGTGCGCGTCGTGTCCTGGAACCACCGCGGCGTCAGCGGGTCCGAGCGCCCCCGCGACCCCCGCGCGGTGCGGGTCGAGAACTTCGTCGAGGACGCCCTCTCGGTGATGGACCACTTCGACCTCGAGCGGCCGGTGGTGATGGGCTGGTCGATGGGCGTCAACACCGCCTTCGAGCTCGCGGTGGGCCACCCGGAGCGGGTGGCCGGCCTCTTCGCCGTCGCCGGCGTGCCCGGCGACACCTTCGCCACCATGCTCGGCGCACTGCACCTGCCGCACCCGGTCGCCCGCGCCGTCACCGTCACCATCGCCCGCGGCCTGCGGCTGGGCGGGGTCGCCCTGAGCCCCGTCACCACGCGGTACCCGTTCGGTGCGCGCTCCCTCGAGGTCCTCACCAGGGCCGGGTTCGTCGGGCGGGTGCCCGACCCCGAGCTGGCCGCCATGGCGATGGCCGAGATGCTCACCACGCCGGTGGAGTGGTACATGCACCTCGCCCTGTCCAGCTCCCGGCACCCCCGCGTCTCGCTGAGCCAGGTCGAGGTCCCGGCGACCTTCGTCGCCGGCACGCACGACCTGCTGGCCGGGTCCCGCGACATGGGCACCGCGGCGCGCCGCATCCCCGGTGCCCGCTACGTCCGGCTGCGGTCGAGCCACTTCGTGCAGATGGAGCACCCCGACCGCGTCCACCAGCTCCTGCGGGAGCTCGTCGAGCAGGTCGGGCGCGCGTGACCCGTACGCCCCGTCGGCCCGCGGCGCTCGTCCTCGCGACGCTGCTGTGCCTCACGACGCTGTCCTGCGGCCAGGACGGCAACCGGACCTCCGTCACGCTGTCGCCGACCCCGGACGGGTCCGGGGCGCCGGAGCCCCGGGCGCCGTCGACCGCACCCGCGGTGGAGGCGAGCGACGACGAGGTCGGCCCCCGCCCGGGGCGGAGCCCGGCGGTCCCCGCCGGCCCCCAGGTCGTGGAGACGGTCGCGCGGGGGCTCGAGACCCCCTGGGGGCTCGCGTTCTTCCCCAACGGCGACGCCCTGGTCACCGAGCGCGACACCACGCGCGTGCTCCGGGTCACCGGGGACCGGCGCGTGGTCCAGGAGGTCGGCCTGTTCGACACCGCCGTGCCCGAGGGCGAGGGCGGGCTGCTCGGCCTGGCCATCGCGCCGGGCTACCCCCGCGACCGTGACATCTACCTCTACGTCACGACCGCGACCGACAACCGCGTCGTGCGCGCGCGGCTCGAGGGCGGCGTGATCGGCACGCCGGAGGTCCTGCTCGACGGCATCCCGAAGGGCGTCGTCCACGACGGCGGCCGGATCGTCTTCGGCCCCGACGACCACCTCTACGTCGCCACCGGTGAGACCGGCGACCCGGCGCTGGCCCGCGACCCCGACTCCCTGGCCGGGAAGATCCTGCGGCTGACCCTGGACGGCGAGGCCGCCCCGGGCAACCCCGGCGGCGGGCTCGTGTGGTCCTCGGGCCACCGCAACGTGCAGGGCCTGGCCTTCGACGACCAGGACCGCCTGTGGGCCTCGGAGTTCGGTGACGAGACGGCCGACGAGCTCAACCTGGTCGAGGCCGGCGGCGACTACGGCTGGCCCGTCGTCGAGGGCACCGGCGACCGCGCCGACCGCGAGGCCGGCCTGCTCGACCCGGAACGCACGTGGGCACCCGAGGTCGCCTCCCCCGCCGGCCTGGCGTTCGCCGACGGCTCGCTGTGGATGGCCGCCCTGCGCGGCGAGCGGCTCTGGCAGGTCCCGGTCGACGACGACGGGGGGGCCGGTCGCCCCACCGGCTTCCTGGAGGGTCGGTACGGCCGGCTGCGCACCGTGGCCACGGCGCCCGACGGCTCGCTGTGGGTGACCACCAGCAACCGCGACGGCCGTGGCGACCCGGGCCGTGAGGACGACCGGATCCTGCGCATCGAGCCCTGACCCGGCGCCACCGGAACATCGGACCGCCCGGCGCGGTTGGGACGACGTACCCCTGACCGACCCCGAGAGGAACCGCCGTGCCGACCACCGACCTGCAGGCCGCCACCTTCGAGCAGACCGTCTCCGAGAACGAGATCGTGCTGGTCGACTTCTGGGCGTCCTGGTGCGGCCCCTGCCGCCAGTTCGCGCCCGTCTACGAGCAGGCCTCGCTGGCCCACCCGGAGATCGTCTTCGGCAAGGTCGACACCGAGGCCCAGCGCGAGCTCGCCGCCGCGGCCCAGATCACCTCGATCCCCACCCTGATGGCCTTCAAGGACGGCAAGCTGGTCTTCTCGCAGCCCGGCGCGCTGCCCGCGCAGGCCCTGGAGCAGGTCATCGAGGCCGTGTCGGGCCTGGACACCTCGGAGCTCGTGCGCCCCGGCGGCCCGGCCGACGGTGACGACGCGGGCGACGGTCGGGCGCCGGGCACCCCGTGACCGACCCCGGCAGCCGACCCGGCTCGGCCGTCGAGCGGCCCGCCCCGAAGCGGGCCCGGCACCTGATGGACCCCGACAACCCGCGGATGGACCGACCGAACTCCGCCAGCGTGGTGCGGGTGCAGACCTGGGTGATGTCGGTCCTCGCGGTGACCACGATCCTGCACCTCGCCGTGGGCCTGCTGATCTCGGCCGCCGTGATCGCCCCCGACCTCGTGGTGGAGCGGGTCGGGCTGACCGTCATCGCGGGCGCCTTCGGCGTGGTCGCGGTGGCCGCCGGGCTGGCCATCCACCGGCGCCCGATCGCCTCGCCGTGGCTCGCCCTCGGGCTGGTGCCGGCCCTGGTCGGGGCGGCCCTGGTCTTCGGCCGCTGACGGTTCACCGGGCCGGCGTCCTGCCCGGTACGGTGCGCCCCATGGACGGCGACCGCACCGTCGACGTCTGCGTCGTCGGGGGCGGCCAGTCCGGCCTCGCGGTGGCCTACCACCTCGGCCGCGTCTCTTCCCGGCTCCGGCGCGACGGTCTCCGCCCGCTGCGGACCGTGGTCCTCGACGTGCGCGACCGCCCCGGCGGCGCGTGGCCGGACGGGTGGGCCGGCCTCGAGCTCTTCTCCCCCGCCGCCTTCAGCTCCCTGCCGGGGTGGCCGATGCCGCCGTGGCGCGGGGACGGGAACCCCTCGGCGGCGCACGTGGCCGCGTACCTGGCCGCCTACGAGGAGCGGTACGCGCTGGGGGTGCACCGCCCGGTCCGGGTGACCGACGTCGTCGAGGCCGACCCGGCCGCCGGTGGGGACCGGCTCCTGCGCGTCCGCACCGACCGTGGCGACTGGTGGACGCGTGCCCTGGTCAGCGCCACCGGCAGCTGGGACCGACCGTTCTGGCCGGCCGTCCCGGGTGCCGACGCCTTCGGGGGGCGGCAGCTGCACACCCACGACTACCGGTCCGCCGAGGAGCTGGCCGGGCAGCGCGTCCTGGTGGTGGGCGGCGGCAACTCCGCGGCCCAGATCGCGGCCGACCTGCAGCCCCACGCGGCCGCGCTGCACTGGGTGGCGCTGCGCCCGCCGCGGTACCTGCCCGACGACGTCGACGGCCGGGTGCTGTTCGAGACCGCCTCCCAGGCCGTGCGGGACCGCGCCGCGGGACTCCCGGTGCGCGGGGTGGGCTCCCTGGGCGACGTGGTGGCCACGCCCGCCGTGCGCCGGGCCCGTGACGAGCGCGGGCTGGCCGCCGGGCCGATGGTCGAGCGGCTCACCCCGACCGGCGCACGCTGGCCGGACGGTCGCGAGGTGCCGCTCGACGCGGTGGTGTGGGCCACCGGGTTCCGCCCGGTGCTGGGGCACCTGCGCGGGCTGGGCCTGACCACCGGGTCCGGGCACCCGGTCACCGTGGCCCCGGACGGGTCGCCCCACCCGGTCCGCGCGGCCTCGGACCCGCGGGTCTGGCTGGTGGGCTACGGCGAGTGGACCGGCGCCGCGTCGGCCACGCTGGTCGGGGTGGGCCGCCCGGCCCGCGACGCCGCGTTCGCGATCGGGGACGCCCTCAGGCAGGACGCGGGGCGTACATGATCACGGCCACGCCCACCAGGCACAGCAGCGCGCCGGTCACGTCGTAGCGGTCCGGGCGGAAGCCGTCGACGGCCATGCCCCACGCCAGCGAGCCCGCGACGAAGACCCCGCCGTACGCCGCCAGGATCCGACCGAAGGCCGCCTCGGGCTGCAGGGTGGCCACGAACCCGTAGATCCCCAGCGCGATGACCCCGCCGCCGATCCACAGCCAGCCGCGGTGCTCGCGCACCCCCTGCCAGACCAGCCAGGCGCCGCCGATCTCGGCCAGCGCCGCGCAGACGAACAGCAGCAGGGAACGGGCGACGGTCACGCCCCGGAGCGTACCGAGGGCGGGAGCTCCAGGTCGGGCACCAGCCCGCGCACCAGGTCCCGGACCCGCGCGTCGAGGTCGGCGACGACGGCCCGGACGGTGGCGTCGTCCTGCCCGCCGGGGTCGGCCACGGTGTCCAGGCCCAGGCGGGCCAGCACCCGGACGACCTCGGGGTGCACCCCCTCCCCGGGCTGCGTGCCGGCCGAGAGCGCGCGCAGCCGACCGCCGGCGCAGTGCTCGGCGAGGACGCGGCTGACCACCGAGCGGCCCCCGTTGCGGACGCAGGCGGGGACGACCTGGGGAGTGGCGGGGGTCGACGTCGTCGACAGGGCTCCGGGGTCGTGGGGTGGTGCGCAACGGGGGTGCTCGTGGGTGCGGCGTCGGGGTGCGGCGTGGGGCCGCCGAGGTCAGGACCCCGCGAGGAGGTCCTCCATCACGATCAGCTCCGCAGCCTGCCCGGCCTCGATCTCCTCGGCCAGCGCGACGGCCTCGGTGTCCTCGCCCTCGGCCTGCTCGGTCTGCGCCATGTCGATCGCTCCCTCGTGGTGCTCGACCATCATCTCCAACCACGCGGTCTGGAACGCCGCGCCCCGGGCCGCCTCGAGCGAGGCCATCTGGTCCTCCGACATCATCCCGGGCATGTCCATCGGCATGGACCCCGACGGGTCCGGCACCGGCTCGTCCCACTCCTCGAGCCAGGAGCTCATGGTCGCGATCTCCGGCTCCTGGGCGTCCGCGATCTGCGCGGCCAGGTCGGCCACGGCGGGGTCGACGTCCTTGCCGTCGACCATGGCGGCCATCTCCACGGCCTGCGCGTGGTGCGGGATCATCTCGGTGGCGAACGCGACGTCGACGTCGTTGTGCTCCTCCGCCGCACCGCAGCCGGCCAGGGTGGCGGCGCCGAGGGCGAGCACGACGGCGGCGGCCGCCGTACGCGCGCGTCGGCGGTGGGTCGAGCGGGGGCGGGCGTGCGGGGTGCGGGCGTGCAGGGTGCGGGCGTGCAGGGTCATCGGTTCTCCTCAGGATCGTGCGGGCGTGCCGGAACGGGCTCGGGTGTCGCGAGCCGGATCAGCAGCGGCAGATGCCGAGGGCGACGAGGTCGGGCGGCCGGGCGCGCGGGACCACGCCGGGGAGCAGGCCCGGCACCCGCGACGCGCTCCTGCGCAGACGGAGGAGCACGCCGCGCGACCGACGGAGGGGGAGCAGCACGGCCGCCAGCAGCAGGGCCAGGCACAGCCCCACCGCCATCACGTGGGCGCCGTGGTCCCCGGACCCGCCGGGGTCGGCGTCCGCGGCCGGTTCCTGGTGGACGGCGTGCGCCGCTGCCGCCGGCGAGGTGTCGGTGGCGCCGGTGCCGCCGGTGCCGCCGGTGCCGTGGGTGCCCAGGCCGTGCATCCAGAGCAGGCCCACCAGCGCGAGCACGACGAGCAGCGGACGCCACCAGCCTCGGCTCCCCCGCCGTCCCCGGCCCGCACGGTCCACGCGCCCAGCGTAGGTCGC
The DNA here is from genome assembly GCA_963781475.1 of uncultured Actinomycetota bacterium. Taxonomy (GTDB): domain Bacteria; phylum Actinomycetota; class Actinomycetes; order Propionibacteriales; family Nocardioidaceae; genus Nocardioides. Next base: position 816,301 of record CAWAGJ010000008.1, read on the forward strand.
CTGGTCAGGTGGCCCGGGCGCCCCGAGACCCCAGGCGCGTCCGGGGCGGGCCCCGGTCGCGGGTAGTGTCGGGGGCATGGTCGATTCCAGCACTGTCAGCACCGAGACCGACCAGACGGACGAGGAGTCGCTCCCGGAGGAGCCCGTCCTGGAGGGTGACGAGCTCCGCGTCGCCCGCGCCGAGGCGGCCCGCGAGGTCCTGCTCGGCACCGCGAGCCGCTACCACGACGTCATCACCTACCAGGCGCTCGGCGCAGCGGTGACCGAGCGCACGGGCGTGCACACCAAGCAGCTGCTCCAGTACTGGATCAGCGACGTCCTGCTGCGCGTGGCCCGGGAGTGCGCGGCCCGCGACGAGCCCAACCTGGCGTCGCTGTGCGTGAACAACACCGGCAGCGTCGGCGAGGGCTACCGTGCCGCCGTGCTGGCCGTGACCGGCGAGGCGCCGGCCGACCCCGACGACCACGCCGCCGCCCAGCGCCTGGCCTGCCACCGCCACTTCGACGCCGGCAACCTGCCCGAGTCCGGGGGCCAGGCCGCCCTGGCCCCGAAGCTGGCCGCCAGCCGCTCGCGCGCTCGCAAGAACGCCTGGGAGGCCCGCGAGATCCCGCTGTGCCCGGCCTGCAACCTGGCCCTCCCGGCCAACGGCGTCTGCGACGAGTGCGCCTGAGCCGACCCCGCCGAGGTGACGCTCGCAATCCCTCGAGGTGACGCGCGCGCACCGCAGCAGCGGATCACTGCCACCAGGTGGCGGTGATCCGCTGCTGTCGTGCGGGGCGGGCCCGCCTCACCGGGTGAGCTCGCGGGGAGTCTTGTGGCATGTCTGTCCCGGCTGTGGGGGCCGTCCGAGCTGGCGGTCTGCCTCCTGGTCCTGCCCGGCCCCCTGGTCATGATCACGAGCATCGGCGCGCTGCTCTGGATCGGTGGCTCCTTGCCGGGTCCCCACGGTCCGGCCGAGCTGGTCTTCACGCTGGCGTCCGTGTACGGCCCGGTCGCTGCTGTGGCCCTGCTGGCCTCGTGGGGACTTCACCGGCGGCGGGTTGAGGCTGCGCACGGCGCAGCCACCCTCGCGTCGACGTGAGCGCACGGACATCGGCAGGTGCGGGGCGGATCGATCTCGGAGGGGCACACCCGCCTCAGAGGTGTGACTGCACCCCGGCCAGGAGCTGGCGCGCCATCACGATCCGCTGCACCTGGTTGGTGCCCTCGTAGATCTGGGTGATCTTGGCGTCACGCATCATCCGCTCGACCGGGTAGTCGCGGGTGAAGCCGTACCCGCCGAGCACCTGCACCGCGTTGGTGGTGACCTCCATCGCCACGTCCGAGGCGAAGCACTTGGCGGCGGCGCCGAAGAAGGTGAGGTCGGGGTCGTTGCGCTCGGAGCGGCCGGCGGCGGCGTACGTCATCTGGCGCGCGGCCTCCACCTTCATGCCCATGTCGGCGAGCATGAACTGCAGTCCCTGGAACTCCGCGACGGCCTTGCCGAACTGCTGGCGCTCCTGGGCGTAGCCCAGGGCGTAGTCGAGGGCGCCCTGGGCGACACCGACGGCCTGGGCCGCGATCGTGACGCGGGTGTGGTCCAGGGTGCGCATGGCGAGGTCGAAGCCCTGGCCCTCCTCGCCGACGATCCGGTCGCCGGGGATGCGGACCCGGTCGAGGTAGACCTCGCGGGTCGGGGACCCCTTGATGCCCAGCTTCTTCTCCGGGGCGCCGAAGCTGACACCCTCGTCGGACTTCTCCACCACGAAGGCCGTGATGCCGCGGGTGCGCGCCCCGGGGTCGGTCACCGCGAGGACGGTGTAGTACTCCGAGACGCCGGCGTTGCTGATCCAGCGCTTGACGCCGTCGAGCACCCAGTCGTCGCCGTCCCGGACGGCCTTCGTCGTCATCGCGGCGGCGTCGGAGCCGGCGTCGGGCTCGGAGAGGCAGTAGGAGAACCCGCCCTGGCCGGCGGCGAGCCGGGTCAGGTACTTCTCCTTGACGGCCTCGCTCCCGCCGAGCTGGAGCGGCAGGGAGCCGAGCTTGTTCACCGCGGGGATCAGGGACGCGGAGACGTCGGCCCGCGCGACCTCCTCGATCACCAGGCAGGTCGCCAGCGCGTCCGCGCCGGCCCCGCCGTACTGCTCGGGCACGTGCGGGGCGTGGAGGTCGGCGGCCAGGAGCGCGTCGTGCGCCTCCTGCGGGTAGCGGGCCTCCTCGTCGACGGCCGCGGCCCAGGGCGCGACCTTGTCGGTGCAGATCGCCCGGACGGCCTCCCGGACGGCCTGGTGCTCCTCGGACAGGGCGTACAACGGGTAGTCGTTACTCACAAGTAACAGCATAGGCCGGGTCCCCGCAGCGCGGGGCAGGCCCTAGGTTGCTCAGATGACCTCCGGCGGCGCGACCACCTGGCAGGACCCCGAGGTCGTCCGGGCGATGCTCGACGACACCACGACCTGGGCGGTGGTGGGCCTGTCGGGGGACCGGTCGCGCACGGCCTACGAGATCGCGCGGCTGCTGCAGGAGCGCGGCAAGCGGATCGTCCCCGTCCACCCCGCGGCGCCCGTCGTGCTGGGAGAGCAGGGGTACGCCACGCTGGCCGAGATCCCCTTCCCCGTCGACGTCGTCGACGTCTTCCGCCGCTCGGAGGCCGCCGGCGAGTTCGCCGACCAGGCGGTGGCGATCGGCGCCGGCGGCGTGTGGTTCCAGCTCGGCGTGGTCGACCAGGCCGCCTTCGAGCGCACCCGCGCGGCGGGGGTGCCCATGGTGATGGACACCTGCCCCGCGATCGAGTGGCGACGTCGGCGCTGACGCCGACCCACCATGCGCGGGTCGTGCGCAACGTCACCGCACCACACCCTTGGATCGATCCAAGAACCGGAGCAGAATGAAGTCATGAACACCCCCACCCCGCCCCCCGCCCCCGCCCGCCGCCTCGTCGAGGAGGTCGACGAGATGCACGGCTACTACGCCCGCTCGATCAACGACGCCGTCGCCGAGGACCGGATGGACCTGGTCGACGAGCTCGCCGCCTCCTACGACCGCGACGTCGTCCGGCTGATCGCCGAGCGCGAGGGCCGCACCGACCAGCTGCACCTCTTCGCCCCGACGCAGCGCCCGGGGCGTCTGCCGCGGCTCCTCACGCGCCTGACCCACCGCGCCTCCGCGGCCTGACCCCGCGGCGGGGACGCGGGCGACCGCACGACCCCGCCGTCACCGCCCGGCGATCCGCCGCGGCAGCAGGCCCACGACCCACTCCAGCGGGCCGCGCCGACCCAGCGCGACCAGGACCGCCCCGACCCACAGCAGCACCAGCAGGTGCCAGCGCAACGAGCCCGGCTCCTCGGCGGGCCACACCTGCTCGGTGCGCATCACCACGTGCAGCACGTAGAGCGACAGCGTGGCCGTCCCGGCTCCGAGGACCACGGCCACGACGCGGACCGCACCCTCCCCCGCCAGGCCCACCCCGGCCACCAGCAGCAGGCAGGCGCCGATCACCAGCAGGGCGCTGCCGCCGGTCTGCAGCAGGTCGAAGGGGGTCGTGCTGTGCGGGGCCACCACGGTCAGCCAGCGCCACTCCCCCACGGGCGTCTGCCCGAACATCCCGCCCTCGATCGCCAGCAGGTCCGTGCCGGAGAAGCCGGCCGCCGCGCTGGCCGACCACGACGCGAGCGTGGCGCCCACGGCGACCAGGAGCCCGACCACCGCCATCCGCAGCGCCGTGCCGACGCCGCGGAGGTCGAGGCGACCGAGCCCGAGCCCCAGCAGGGCGTAGGCCAGCCAGGAGAACGCCGGGTAGTAGCCGGTGAACAGCAGCTCGCCCAGGAGCCGAGCGGGCTCCTCCAGCTGGCCCGGAGCGGGGCTGTCGAACTGCCGCGGCGCCAGCTCCGGCCGCACCACCTGCGAGACCACCGGCGCCAGCACCGCCCACGCCACGGCCAGCCCCAGCAGGGTGCGCGCCCCCAGGCCGAGGAACGGCAGGGCCAGCAGCATCACCACGCCGTAGTAGGTCAGGATCACCGCGATCCCGGTCTCCAGCAGTCCCAGCAGCAGACCCGTGGCCGCGACCAGGACGGCGCGGACCGCCAGCCCGGCGGCGTCGCGGGCCAGCCTCCTGCCGCCGTGGGGCCGCGACCCGCCGCTGACCAGGGCCAGCGAGACGCCGAGCAGCACCGCGAACAGCGCCGAGGCGCGCCCCCCGGCCAGCCACTGGGTGGCTGTCAGGCCGCCGTCGGGACCGGTGGCCGGCAGCACGTGCGTGGCCACCATGCCCAGCAGGGCCAGGCAGCGGGCGGCGTCGAGCCCGACCAGCCGACCGCGGTCTCCCGGGCCGGCGGGTCCGGTGGTGCGGGTGCGGTCAGAAGCCGGCGCGCGACCCGCCACGACCACCTCGTACGCTCCCGCGCACCGCCTCGCCCTTGGCCTGCGCCGAGGTCCGCAGCCCCTCCTGGAAGGCCACCATGCGCTGCTGCAGCACGGGGTCCGCGGCGGCCAGGACGCGCACGGCCAGCAGACCGGCGTTGCGCGCGCCGCCGATGGAGACCGTCGCCACCGGCACGCCCGCGGGCATCTGCACGATCGAGAGCAGGGAGTCCATCCCGTCGAGGTGGCGCAGCGGCACCGGGACGCCGATCACCGGCAGCGGGGTGACCGCGGCCAGCATGCCGGGCAGGTGCGCGGCGCCGCCGGCGCCGGCGATCACCACCGACAGCCCCCGGCCGGCCGCACCCCGGCCCCACGCGAGCATCTCGTCGGGCATCCGGTGCGCGGAGACCACGTCGGCCTCGAAGGCCACGTCGAACTCCGCCAGCGCCTCCGCGGCCGCCTTCATCACCGGCCAGTCGGAGTCCGACCCCATCACGATGCCGACCCGGACCTGGTCGCCCGTGCGCTCGTCCGTCCGCTCGCTCATCCGGCTCACTCGCTCTCGTTGCCGAGGTCGCCGCGGAACCAGGCGGCGGCGTGCCGCGCCCGCTCCAGGCAGTCCTCGAGGTCGTCGCCGTAGGCGTTGACGTGCCCGACCTTGCGCCCGGGGCGCAGGTCCTTGCCGTACAGGTGGACCCGCAGCCGCGGGTCGCGCGCCATCGCGTGCGGGAACCCGTCCCACAGCCGACCGACGGGCTCGCCGTCGCGCTCGGGGGCACCGAGGACGTTGACCATCACCGTCCACCGCTCCCGGGCCTGCGGGGAGCCCAGGGGCAGGTCCATCACCGCCCGCAGGTGGTTCTCGAACTGCGAGGTCACCGCCCCGTCCTGGGTCCAGTGCCCGGTGTTGTGCGGGCGCATCGCGAGCTCGTTGACCAGGATCCGCCCGTCCCGGGTCTCGAACAGCTCCACCGCGAGGATCCCGGTCACGTCGAGCTCGCCGGCGATCCGCAGGGCGACCTGCTGGGCGTGGGTGGCCAGGTCGGGGTCCAGGTCGGGTGCCGGGGCGACGACCTCGTGGCAGATCCCGTCCTTCTGCGTCGAGGCCACGACGGGGTACGCCGCGGCCTGCCCGCTCGGGGAGCGCGCCACGAGCGCCGAGAGCTCGCGCCGGAAGTCGACGAGCTCCTCGGCCAGCAGGGCGACACCGCTGCGCCGGGCGGCGGCGAGCGGCTCGGCGCAGTCGGCGTCGGAGCGCACCACCCACACGCCCTTGCCGTCGTACCCGCCGCGCGTGGTCTTCAGCACGCACGGGAAGCCGAACGCGGCCACGTCCTCGGGCCCGGCGTCCTCGCCGAGCAGCAGGTGGCGCGGGCAGGGCACGCCCATCGCGGTCAGCCGGGACCGCATCACGGCCTTGTCCTGCGCGTGGACCAGGGCGTCGGGGCCCGGCCGGACGGCCAGGCCGTCGGCGGCGAGCGCGTGCAGGTGCTCGGTCGGGACGTGCTCGTGGTCGAAGGTGACCGCCGCGCAGCCGGCGGTCAGCGCCCGCAGGTCGGCGAGGTCGCGGTGGTCGCCGACCCGGTGGTCGGGGATGACCTGGGCGGCGCTGACCCCCTCCGCCTCGGCCAGCAGACGCAGCGGCAGACCCAGGGCGATGGCCGGCTGGGCCATCATCCGGGCGAGCTGACCCCCTCCGACGACGGCGAGGACGGGCGCGGTCTCGGACACGCCACGACCCTATCCGGCGGCGGCGACGGCCCCGTCGGAGGCCGCAGCCGCTCGGGACCGGCGTCGGCTCAGTGCCGCCGGACCGCCAGCGGCTCGAGGATGCCGAAGCCCCGGACCGGTCGGCCGGGGAGCCGGCGGGTCTCGAACTGGTCGGCCGGCAGCTGCTCGGCGGTGGCCGCGTCGATGATGATGCGGTTGCGACGCGCCACGCCGGTCAGCCGGGCGGCCAGGTTGACCGGCGGGCCGAAGACGTCGCCGAGGCGGAGCACCACCGAGCCGCTGGCCAGGCCGAGGCGGACGTCGGGCATCCGGGTGTCCCGCCCGATCTTGTTGATGATCCCCTCGGCGGTCTCCATCGCCCGGACGGGGTCGGCGTTCACGAACAGCACGGAGTCGCCGATGCTCTTGATCACGCGGCCCTGCTGGAGCGCGACGACGTCGGCGCAGCGGGACTCGAAGCGCTCGATCAGGTCCCCGACGTCCTCCCTGCTGATCTGGTTCGACAGCGCGGTGAAGCTGACGATGTCGGCGAACCCGACCGTCACCTCGGTGCTGTGCAGGTCCTCCGCGTTGGCCCCGAGCGCCTCGATCCGGCCGACCGCGGCCGCGAGGTGGCGCCGCCAGGCGTACACGAGCAGCTCCTCGAAGGGCTCCCGCAGCCGTTCGACGAGGCGGACGGCGTCGTCGGCGGCGGTCGCCGGCGCGGAGGTGCCGCGGGCCTCCAGCTCCTCCACCCGGTGCACCAGGGCGCCCACCTGCCAGTCGGCCAGCCGGGCCATGGTCTGCCCGACCGCGCGGGTGGTGCCGACGGCCAGGTCCAGGTCCACCAGCTCGCCGTCGACCAGCCCGACCAGGTCCGCCAGGGCGGCGACGTCGGAGTCGGTGAAGGCACGTGCGTCACCGTGGTCGGGCAGGCCCAGCGCGCGCCACAGCCGGCGCACCTGGGCGGTCGGCACGCCCAGCCGCTCCGCGACCTCGGCCGCGGCCAGGGAGGGGTCCTCACGCAGCACGGCGCGCTCGACCCGGGCGTCGGGTGCGGGCAGGCCGTCGGCCTCCAGACCGGGCCCGGCCTCCGGATCGGCCTCCGGCTCGGCGTCGGGCTCGACCTCGGGGGCCGGTTCGGGCTCCGGCTCGGTGTCGCGGGGCGGGTCTGCGGGGGGCACGCGCCCGATCATCCCAGGTGCTCGGGCCGCCGGGGTGCCGTACCGGGCCGGGGCCGCACGTGCACGACGTCGCCGGCCGCGACCGGGACGTCCCGGCCGCCGTCGTCCTCGACGACCAGGCGCCCGGCCGCGTCCACGGCCCGGGCCAGGCCGTGCAGGTCCCGGTCGCCGGGCAGGGCGACGCGCACCTGGCGTCCGAGGGTGACGCACTCCTGGGTGTAGGCCGCCCGCAGGCGTTCCGTGCCGCCGGGCGAGCACCAGTCGTCGTGGGCCGCGACCAGGTCGGTGAGCAGCCCCACCAGGAGGGCGGTGCGGTCGACCGGCACCCCGGTCACCAGTCCGACCGAGGTCGCGGTCGGCACGGGCAGCTCGTCCTCGCGCAGGTCGGCGTTGACCCCCACGCCGACGACGGCGACCGGTCCGCGCGGGCCCTCGACCCGCTCCACGAGGATCCCGGCGATCTTGCGGTCGCCGACCAGGACGTCGTTGGGCCACTTCACCCCGCCGCCCTCGACCCCGTGGCGGCGCAGGGTGCGGGCGGTGGCCAGGCCGGTCAGCAGGGGCAGCCAGGGCCAGGACGTCGCGGGCACCCGGGGGGCCAGGACGCAGGAGTAGACCGCCGCCGTGCCGGGCGGGGTCACCCACCGCCGGTCCAGCCTCCCCCGGCCGCCCGTCTGCTCCTCGGCGACCACGACCAGGCCCGGCGCCGCACCGGCGCGGACCCGCTCCGCGGCCGACGCGTTGGTGGACGCGGCGCTCGGGACGAGCAGCAGCTCGAGCCCCAGCGGACCGACCCCCGCCGCGAGCACGTCCGGGTCGAGGGGTGGGCGCGGGCGTCCGGCAGCGGTCACGGGTCTAGATTGGCGCAGGACCCGGCACCACCCCAGGGCGGGCCCACCGGGGCCGCCGTGCGAGAAGGAGACCGACCAGCGTGAGCGCCCAGCCCGGAGAAGGCACCGAGGTCCCCGACGACCTCGACATCCACACCACCGCAGGCAAGCTCGCCGACCTCGACCGTCGTCTGGACGCGGCGGTGCACGCCGGGTCCGCGAAGGCCGTGGAGAAGCAGCACGCCAAGGGCCGGCAGACCGCGCGCGAGCGGATCGAGCAGCTCTTCGACGAGGGCAGCTTCGTGGAGCTCGACGAGCTGGCGCGGCACCGCTCGACGGCGTTCGGCCTGGAGAGCAACCGGCCGTACGGCGACGGCGTGGTGACGGGCTACGGCACCATCGAGGGGCGCCAGGTGTGCGTGTTCTCCCAGGACTTCACCGTCTTCGGCGGGTCCCTGGGCGAGGTCTACGGCGAGAAGATCACCAAGGTGATGGACCTCGCGATGAAGACGGGCTGCCCCATCGTCGGGATCAACGAGGGCGCCGGCGCCCGGATCCAGGAGGGTGTGGTCTCCCTCGGCCTGTACGGCGAGATCTTCCGCCGCAACGTGCACGCCTCGGGCGTCATCCCGCAGATCAGCCTGATCATGGGCTCCTGCGCCGGCGGCCACGTCTACTCCCCCGCCGTCACGGACTTCACGGTCATGGTCGACGGCACCTCGAACATGTTCATCACCGGCCCCGACGTGATCAAGACCGTCACCGGCGAGGACGTCACGATGGAGGACCTCGGCGGCGCCCGGACCCACAACACCAAGTCCGGCAACGCGCACTACCTCGGCAGCGACGAGACCGATGCGCTCGAGTACGTCAAGGGCCTGCTGTCCTACCTGCCCCAGAACAACCTCGACGAGGTCCCGTCCTTCCCCGAGGACGAGCTCGACGCCGCCGGCCTCGAGGTCACCGACCTCGACCGCGAGCTCGACACGCTCATCCCGGACTCCCCCAACCAGCCCTACGACATGCGCGACGTCGTCGCTGCGGTCCTCGACGACCAGGAGTTCCTCGAGGTCCAGGAGCTGTTCGCGCCGAACCTCGTGGTCGGCTTCGGCCGCGTCGAGGGGCACTCCGTGGGCGTGGTGGGCAACAACCCCTCGCAGCTGGCCGGGACGCTCGACATCGACGCCTCCGAGAAGGCGGCCCGCTTCGTGCGGACCTGCGACGCCTTCAACGTGCCCGTGCTGACCTTCGTCGACGTGCCGGGCTTCCTGCCCGGCACCGACCAGGAGTGGAACGGCATCATCCGCCGTGGCGCGAAGCTGATCTACGCCTACGCCGAGGCCACCGTCCCCCTGGTCACCGTGATCACCCGCAAGGCCTACGGCGGGGCGTACGACGTGATGGGGTCCAAGCACCTCGGCGCCGACCTCAACCTGGCCTGGCCCACCGCGCAGATCGCCGTCATGGGCGCCCAGGGCGCCGCCAACATCCTGCACCGCAAGGAGCTGGCGCAGGTCGAGGCCGACGGGGGTGACGTCGAGGCCCGCCGCGCCGAGCTCGTCGACGAGTACGAGACCACGCTGGCCAACCCCTACATCGCCGCCGAGCGCGGCTACGTCGACGCCGTCATCCAGCCGCACGAGACCCGCGCCGAGGTGGTCCGGGCGCTGCGGCTGCTGCGCACGAAGCGCGAGACGCTGCCGCCCAAGAAGCACGGGAACATCCCGCTGTGACCGACCGTCGGCCGACGGAGGAGGCGGGCGCAGCCAGCTCCCCGCCCGTGCTGCGCGTCGTGAAGGGCGACCCGACGCCCGAGCAGCTCGCGGCGCTGGTCGCGGTGCTCGCCGCGACGGGCGGCGGCGGGTCGCCGGCGCCTCGTCGCACGCCCGCATGGTCGACCCCCCGCCGCCGGCTCCGCCAGCCGCTGGCCCACGGCCCCGGCGCCTGGCGGTCCAGCACCCTCCCCCGCTGACACCCTCCCGCTCGAAGAGCGAGGGCCACCCCGGTGCTCGAGGAGCGAGCGCGCACCCCCGGTGGTCGAGGAGCGACGCGCAACCCCGGTGGTCGAGGAGCGAGCGCAGCGAGCGTCACGAGACCATCACCCGACAGCCGAACAACAACCGCACCCCGGTGGTCGAGGAGCGAGCGAGCGACCCCGGTGGTCGAGGAGCGAGCGAAGCGAGCGTCACGAGACCACCACCCGACAGCCGAACAACAACCGCAACCCCCGGTGGTCGAGGAGCGAGCGAGCACCAGCGAGCGTCACGAGACCCAATCCGCATCCTGTTACCGAATCTTTGATCGAATGTGGCTCTCGCGGTTGTGCAGAACCACCCCTGACCTGTGGAAACAGGACAGGACTGTCGGCGGTGACTGCTTGAATTGATCCATGGCCACCGACGAGGACACCACCACCCGGCACCCCGTGCCCACCGGTGTCCGCACGCTGTCGGCCGGCGTCACCGCCCTCGCCGAACGGCCCGTTGTTCGCGCTGGATGCGGCAGTGACGCGGGAGACGATCGTCGCGCTCGCTGTCCTCGAAGGCCAGGCTCGCGGCCTACTGAAGTACGCCGTCCTCGCCCACGCCGAGCAGGTCCAGGTCGGCTCCGAGACCGGGTGCACCTCGACCGCGGTCTGGGCCGCCAACGCCACCCGCACCCGCCAGCAACGTGGTCGCCGGGCAGGTACGCCTCGCCACCTCGCTCGAGTCGCGGTGGCACCGGGTCCGCGGCGCCCTCGCCACCGGTGCGGTGAACGCCGACCAGGCCCGCGTCATCACGGTGCGTTGGAGGACCTCCCCGACGACCTCGACACCGGGCTCCTCGACCAGGCTGAGGAGGCGCTGGTCGGCTACGCAGCCGACTTCGACCCCGTCGCCCTGGCCCGCCTCGCCGCACACATCCTGACCCTGATCGCACCCCAGGTCGGCGAAGAGATCGACCGCAAGACGCCTCGAGGCCGCCGAACGCAAGGCCGCCCAGAAGCGGCGGCTGAGCCTGGCCTTCGACGCCCACGGGGTCGCGCACGGCAGGTTCACCATCCCCGAGGCCCAGGGCAGGATGCTGCACAAGCTGCTCCTCGCGTTCGCTGCCCCCGGCCACGTCAACTGCACCGCCAGACCCGGAACAGCGAGGCGGGGAGAAGCGGACCTGGGTCAAGGGCCGCCCGTCGGCGGTGAAGATGGGGGAGGCGTTCTGCGAGCTGATCGAGACCTACCCCCGCGACACCGCACCCAAGCTCGGCCGGATCGACGGCACGTTCCTGGTCACCTTCCCCCTGGACTCGATGCTGACCGGGCTGGGGACCGCGACCCTCGACGACGGCACCCCCATCTCCGCCGCGCAAGCGACCCGGTTGGCGTGCGAGGCGCGGATCATCCCCGTCGTCCTCGGCGGGAAGGGCGAGGTCCTGCACCAAGGCAGGGCCCGGCGGGGCTACACCGCAGCCCAGACCTACGCGATGCACGCCCGCGACCAGGGCTGCACCGCCCGGGGCTGTGACTGGCCGCCGGGGCTGTGCCACGCCCACCACGACATCCCCTACTCCCAGGGCGGGAACACCGACATCGACGACGGTCGCCTGTTGTGCCCCCACCACCACGCCCGGGCCCATGACCCGGCGTACGCGATGACGACCCACGCCGACAACAAGGTCACCTTCCACCGACGCCCCTGAACCCACCGGCACGTCGCGGAAGGTCACGGGCACCTGCGCCGGGTCTCGTGACTGGCGCTCGCTCGCGCTCGCTCCTCGACCACCGGGGTCGCGGCCGCCTCGTTGCCGACACTCGTCGACCACCGGGGTCGCGGCCACTGCGTCGACCACCGGGGTCGTCGTTGGTCGAGGTGCGAGGGCCGCCAGGCCCGAGCCACGAGACCACCACCCCTGGGTGCGGGCCCGGTCTCGTGACGCTCGCTTCGCTCGCTCCTCGACCACCGGGGGTCGTCGTGGGTCGAGGTGCGAGGGCCGCCAGGCCCGAGCCACGAGACCACCACCCGTGGGTAGCGGGCCGGGTCTCGTGACGCTCGCTTCGCTCGCTCCTCGACCACCGGGGGGCTGGGGCTCACTCATCGGCTCCCGGGGTGGCGCCTGCCACGCAATCGCGGGGAGGAGACGGGCAGGCTGACGCCGGGCACCGGGTGGTCGCCGCTGGGGGGCCGGCGTGCGACGCTGGAAGCATGCCCGCTCTCGTCCTCGGCCCCCTCCTGCGCCACGTCGACGAGACCTCCGCCACGATCTGGGTCGAGACCGCGGGGTCGGCTGCGGTGACGGTGCGCGCCGGCGACGAGCAGCAGCACGTCGGGCGTACGCGCACCTTCAGCGTGCACGGCCACCACTACGCGTTGGTGCACGTCGAGGGGATGTCCCGGGGCAGCAAGTACCCCTACACCGTCGAGGTCGACGACGGGTCGGGCGCCGAGCAGGTCTGGCCCGAGCCGGGCTCGCCGTACCCGCCGTCGCTCATCCCGACCCTCGACCACGCGAAGCCGCTGCGGATGGCCTTCGGGTCCTGCCGCACCTCGGTCGGGCACGACGCCGACGGCAACACGACCCACGGCGTCGACGCGCTGCGGGCCTACGCCCTGCGGATGGCGGGCGTCACCGCCACGACGGACGGCGAGGACCCCGACCCCGGGAAGGTGCGCTGGCCCGACCTGGTGCTCTTCCTCGGCGACCAGGTCTACGCCGACGAGACCACCGCGGCCATGCGTGAGTTCATCAGCGCGCGCCGCGACATCGAGCAGGCGCCCTGGACGGAGCTGAAGGACTACGAGGAGTACGCCCACCTCTACCTGCTCGCCTGGAGCGACCCCGCCAACCGGTGGCTGCTCTCGACGGTCCCCTCGGCGATGATCTTCGACGACCACGACATCCGCGACGACTGGAACACCTCGAAGGCGTGGAAGGACGAGATGGAGGCCACCGACTGGTGGCACAGCCGGATCGTCGGCGGCCTCGCGTCGTACTGGGTCTACCAGCACCTCGGCAACCTGACGCCGGAGGAGCGCAACGCCGACCCCGTGTGGAACCGGGTCGAGGCCCGCGACGCCTTCGACCCCGACGCGGAGGTCGACCTCTCCGAGGCGCTGGACGAGTTCGCCGACCGCGCCGACCAGGAGCCGACGTCCTACCGCTGGAGCTTCGTGCGGCAGTACGGGAGCCAGGCGCGCCTCGTCGTCGTCGACTCCCGCGCCGCGCGCGTGCTGGAGGAGGACCGTCGCAGCCTGCTGGACGACGCCGAGATGGAGTGGCTCGACGACCAGATGCGCGGCGACGTCGACCACCTGCTCGTCGGCACGTCCCTGCCCTTCCTGCTCGCGCCCGGGCTGCACTACCTCGAGGCCTTCAACGAGGCCCTCGCCGAGGGCACCTGGGGCGCCCGGGGCGCCGCACTGGGCGAGACGCTGCGCCAAGGGGTCGACCTCGAGCACTGGGCAGCCTTCCAGGACGCCTTCCAGCAGGTCTCCCGGATGACGCTCGAGACCTCGCGCGGCCAGCGCGGCCGGGCGCCGAAGACCGTGACGTTCCTGTCCGGCGACGTGCACCACAGCTACGTCTCCGAGGCCCGCCCGACACGTGAGGAGGCCCGCTCCGGCCCGCCGCTGCGGAGCCGCATCGTGCAGGCCGTCTGCTCGCCGATCCGCAACCCGCTGCCGCGCAAGTGGCGCTACGCCACCGCGATCGCCTCCTACGGCGTGGCCGGACCGCTCGGCCACCTGGTGGCGCGGTCGGCGAAGGTGCCCGACGCCCCGCTGCGCTGGCGCCTGGCGAGGGGACCGTGGTTCGACAACAACCTGGCCACCCTCGAGGTGACCGAGCCCGGGCTGAGGATCTGGTGGGCCACCGGCGACGTCGAGGGCGACGACCACGCCCACCCGCGGCTGCGCACCGTCTCCGAGGTCACCGTCCCGTGACCGTGGCGCGACCGCCCGTCCCGTTCGTCCTGGCCTCGGCCTCGCCCGCCCGGCTGGCGACCCTGCGCAGCGCGGGACTGGACCCGCTCGTGGTGGTCTCGGGCGTGGACGAGTCGGTGCTCGACGGGCTGCCCCCGGCCGAGCTGGCCCCCGGCCTCGCCGCGCTCAAGTGCGCCGCCGTCGCCGACCGTGCCGAGGAGCACGGCCTGCCCGCCGGTGCGCTCGTCCTGGGCTGCGACTCCGTGCTCGAGCTCGACGGGGAGGCGCTGGGCAAGCCCGCCGACGCCGCGGACGCCGTACGCCGCTGGCAGGCGATGCGGGGCCGCTCGGGGGTCCTGCACTCGGGGCACTGCCTGCGCGACACCGCGACCGGCCGCACCGAGCTCCGCGGCGCCGCCACGACGGTCCACTTCGCCGACGTCGACGACGACGAGGTCGCGGCGTACGTCGCGACCGGGGAGCCGCTGCACGTCGCCGGCGCCTTCACCGTCGACGGCCTGGGCGGGGCGTTCGTCACCGGGATCGACGGCGACCACCACACCGTGGTCGGCGTGAGCCTGCCGCTCCTGCGCCTGATGGTGCGCGCCCTGGACCACTCCTGGACCGGGCTCTGGAGCCGATGAGGCGCACCTCGCGCCGCAGCCCCGCCCCCGCACCGGAGAAGATCCCGATCCCCGGTGAGATCAAGGTGCTGATCGGCTCGGCCTTCGTGATCGCGATCGGCTTCGGCCTGGTCTCACCGGTCCTGCCGGCCTACGCCCGCAGCTTCGACGTCGGCGTGGCCGCGGCGTCCCTGGTGGTCTCGGTGTTCGCGTTCTTCCGGCTCGTCTTCGCCCCCGCCGGCGGCGCCCTGGTCACCCGGCTCGGCGAACGACCGGTCTACCTGACCGGCCTGCTGGTGGTCGCCGCCTCCTCGCTGGCCACCGCCTTCGCGCAGTCCTACACCCAGCTGCTGGTGCTGCGGGGGCTCGGCGGCATCGGCTCGACCATGTTCACCGTCTCGGCCCTGGCCCTGCTGGTGCGGCTGGCGCCACCGACGATCCGCGGCCGGGTCTCGTCGGCGTACGCCAGCTCGTTCCTGGTCGGCGGCATGCTCGGGCCCGTCTTCGGCGGCGCGCTCGCGACCTTCGGGCTGCGGCTCCCCTTCGTCGCGTACGCCGTCGCGCTCGTCCTGGCCGCCGCCGTCGTCGGGCTCCGGCTCAGCGGTGCCGCGCTGCGCCCGCCCCCGGACGCCCCGCCCCGGCCACCGATGCCGCTGCGGGAGGCGCTCGCCCACCCGACCTACCGCGCCTGCCTGGCCTCCGCCTTCGCCAACGGCTGGTGCAACTTCGGGGTGCGGGTCGCGATCCTGCCCCAGTTCGCGGTGGCCGTGCACGACGAGACGTGGGTGGCCGGGGTGTCCCTGGCGCTCGCCGCGGCCGGCACCGCGGCGACCCTCCAGGTGGCCGGCCGGGTCGCCGACCGCACCGGCCGGCGCCCGCTGGTGCTGGTCGGCCTGGTCGTCACCGCGGTGGGACTGGGCCTGATCGGGCTGAGCGGCGACCTGCTGGTCCTGCTCGTCCTGTCGGCCGTCTCCGGGGTGGGTGCGGGCCTGGTCAACCCGGGGCAGCAGGCCGCGGTGGCCGACGTGGTCACCGCCGAGCGGAGCGGCGGCACGGTGCTCTCCACCTTCCAGATGGCGCAGGACGCCGGGGCCATCGGCGGGCCGATCCTGGTCGGCCTCGTCGCCGACCAGGTCGGGTACGGGTGGGCGTTCGCGACCACGGCCGCGGTCAGCCTGCTGGCCCTGCTGCCGTGGCTGCGCGCCCCCGAGACGCTCCCGCGTGCCGCGGAGCCGGTGGGCCGGGACACGGCCTAACGTCGGGGGCATGACGACGACCCCGGCCACGCCCAGCACCGACCTGCACCTCGACGGCCACGCCGGCCCGCTGGTCGGACGGCGATGGGCGGCCTCGGACCCGACCTGGGTCGCGCTGCTGGTGCACGGCTACGGGGAGCACGTCGGACGCTACGAGCACGTCGCCACCCGGTTGACCGCGGCCGGGGCCGCGGTGTGGGGCGTCGACCACGTCGGCCACGGGCGCAGCGACGGCGAGCGGGTGCTGGTCACCGACATCGACCTCGTCGTCGAGGACGTCCGCCGGCTGGAGGAGGCCGCGCGAGCAGCGCACCCGGGCCTGCCGGTGGTGCTCGTCGGTCACTCCATGGGGGGCCTGATCGGCGCGCGGTACGCCCAGCGCCACGGCACCGACCTGGCCGCGGTGGCCCTGAGCGGCCCCGTCCTCGGCGAGTGGGCGGCCGTCACCGCCCTGCTCGGGGCCGAGGAGATCCCCGACGTGCCGATCGACCCGGCCGCGCTCTCCCGCGACGCCGCCGTGGGCGAGGCGTACGTCGCCGACGACCTGGTCTGGCACGGCCCCTTCAAGCGACCCACCCTCCAGGCGCTGGTGACCGCGATGGCCCGCGTCACCGACGACGGCGCCGTCACCGCCACGCCCCTGCTGTGGCTGCACGGCGAGGAGGACCCGCTGGTGCCGATCGGCCCGTCCCGCACCGGCTGGGAGGCGCTGTCGGCCGGCAACCCCGAGGCGGAGCAGCACACCTACCCCGGGGCGCGGCACGAGATCTTCAACGAGACCAACCACGACGAGGTGCTCGGCGACCTGCTGGCCTTCGTGGGGCGGCACGTGCCGGGCGTACGCCGGTAGCTGCTCCTCGCCGACGCGGGTCGGCGACCTCGCCGGCCCGCGCAGTCGCGACAAGCCCAGCTGTAACGCTGCGTTACTTCATCTGGTGCGGCGCTGCGACACCGCACCAGATGAAGTAACAGAGCGTTACAGCCGGCGGTGTGCTCGCAGGCGTACGCCGCGGGTCACTCGACCGGGAGGCCGAGCCCTCGCGCGATCAGCATCCGCTGGACCTCCGAGGTGCCCTCGCCGATCTCGAGGACCTTGGCGTCGCGGTAGAGGCGCGCGACGGGGTACTCCTCCATGAAGCCGTACCCGCCGAAGACCTGGGTGGCGATCCGGGTCGCGGTCACCGCGGACTCGGTGGTGTAGAGCTTGGCGGCGGCCGCGGCCTGCTTGAACTGCTTGGTCGAGACCTGCTCGCCACGCTCCATCGCGTCCTTCATGGCCGCGGCGCGGTAGGTCATCAGGCGGCTGGCCTGGACCATCACCTCGAGGTCGGCGACCTGGAAGGCCACGCCCTGCTTGCGCCCGATCGGGCCGCCGAAGGTCTGGCGCTCGCCGGCGTAGGTCACGCAGGCCTCCAGGCACGCCTGGATGCAGCCGGTGGCCAGCGCGGAGATGGCCACCCGGCCGTCGTCGAGCGTGGCGAGGAACTGGGCGTACCCGCGGCCGCGCTCGCCGAGCAGGTGGTCGGCCGGCACCCGGGCGTCGGCGAAGGACAGCGGGTGGGTGTCCGAGGCGTGCCACCCGAGCTTGTCGTAGGCCTTCTCGACGGTGAAGCCGGGCGTGCCCGAGGGCAGCATGATCGCGCTGATCTCGGGGCGGCCGTCCTCGCGCTGCCCGGTACGGGCGGTGACGGTGACCAGGCTGGTGATCTCCGAGCCGGAGTTGGTGATGAACTGCTTGGCCCCGTCGACCACCCACTCGTCGCCGACCAGCTCGGCCCGGGTCTGCGTGGCCCCGGCGTCGGAACCGGCGCCGGGCTCGGTGAGGCCGAACCCGGCCAGCCGCTCCCCGGAGACCAGCTCGGGCAGCCAGCGCTCGCGCTGCTCGGTCGTGCCGTAGGTGAGGATCGGGTTGATCCCGAGCCCCACCCCGGCCTGCAGCGTGATGCCCATCGACTGGTCGACCCGGCCGAGCTCCTCGATCGCCACGCAGAGGCTGGTGAAGTCCCCGTCCTCACCGGCCCCGCCGTACTCCTCGGGGGCGGTGAGCCCGAAGAGCCCCATCTTGCCCATCTCCCGCACGACGTCGACCGGGAAGTGGTGCTCCCGGTCCCAGTCGGCGACGTGCGGTCGGATCCGGTCCTCGGCGAAGTCGCGGACGCTGTGGCGGAACTCGTCGTGCTCTCGGGACAGCTCGAAGGAAGAGGTCATGGACCTCAGTCTAGCCCGAGTGGTTAGCGGTTGTTAACCCGTGAACAGGTTGGCAGCCCGCCGGACGGTCTCGGTGATGCCGTAGGCCAGCGGGATGCCGACGATGGCCCAGGCAGCGACGAGGCGGGCGCTCATGCGGAGGCTCCTTCAGAGACGGGGGTGGCGTCGTGCTCGGGCTCGTGGAACTTCGAGTCGACCGAGCGGACGAGGAGGTTGGCGACGAAGCCGACGCCGAGGACGCCGACCATGGTCAGCAGGGCCGGGCGGTAGTCGGCCGCGACCAGCGCGCCCGGGGTGCCCTGGGCGTCCAGGAACGCGTTGACGATGAGCGGCCCGGCCACGCCGGCGGCCGCCCAGGCGGTCAGCAGGCGACCGTGGATGGCGCCGACCTGGTAGGTGCCGAACAGGTCGCGCAGGTAGGCCGGGATGGTGGCGAACCCGCCGCCGTAGAAGGAGATGATCACCGCGGCGGTGATCACGAAGACCACGGTCGAGACCGAGCCGAAGAGGGCCAGCACCAGGTAGAGGGCGATGCCCACACCGAGGTAGACCATGTAGATCGGCTTGCGGCCGATCACGTCGGAGGTCGAGGACCACACGAAGCGCCCGGCCATGTTGAAGATCGACAGCAGCCCGACGAAGCCGGCGGCGGCCGCGGCGGCCACGGTCGAGGTCTCGCCCTCGCGGAAGAAGTCCTGGATCATCGGCGAGGCCTGCTCGAGGATGCCGATGCCGGCGGTGACGTTGCAGAAGAGCACGACCCACAGCAGCCAGAACTGCGGCGTCTTGATCGCGTTCGCGGCGGAGACGCTGTTGGTCGTCACCATCTTGCGCTCCTTCAGCTGCGAGGAGTCCCAGCCGTCGGGCGCCCAGTCGGCGGCGGGGACACGGATGGTCGCCGCACCGAAGGACATGAAGACGGCGTAGACGGCCGCCAGGGTCAGGAAGAGCAGCGCCACGGCCTGGCCCGAGGGCGTGGTCGTCGCGTCGGTCGGGTCGTAGGCCGGGTCGTAGAACGACATCAGTCGGCCCGAGAGCGGGCTGGCGATCAGCGCGCCGCCCCCGAAGCCCATGATCGCCATGCCGGTGGCCAGGCCGGGCCGGTCGGGGAACCACTTGATCAGCGTGGAGACCGGCGAGATGTAGCCGATCCCGAGCCCGATGCCACCGATCACGCCGTACCCGACGTAGACCAGCCAGAGCTGGTCGAGCGAGATGCCGGCCGCGGCGACGAGGAAGCCGGTGACCCAGAAGGCCATCGAGGCCGCCATCGCGGCCCGCGGGCCGTTGCGGTCGACCCACGTGCCGAACAGGGCCGCGGAGAGGCCCAGCATCACGATCGCGATCGAGAAGATGAAGCCGATCGCGGTCAGCGAGGAGCCGAAGTGCGCCACGAGGGCAGGCTTGTAGACGCTGGTGGCGTAGACCTGGCCGATGCACAGGTGGACCGCCAGCGCGGCCGGCGGGATGAGCCACCGGTTGTACCCCGGACGCGCGACGGTCCGTTCTCGGGCGAGGAACGAGGGCAGCACGGGGGACCTCCAGGAGGGGACGGGTGGCGAGCGGGAGAACGGTGTCACGTCGCTCCCCACCCCTTCAGGCCGGGGCGCTCCCGGTGCAGGTGAGGGCGGTGCCCGGGGCCCCGCCCACGGGCCCGCCGGTACCGGCCGGCGCACAGCGATACCCTGCCGGGCAGCAGTCCGACCCCCGTACCCGTTCGCACCAGGAGCCCCGCGTGCCCTCGATCCGCCCCCTGCAGAAGGTCCTCGTCGCCAACCGCGGGGAGATCGCCGTGCGCGTGGTCCGCGCCTGCCGCGACGCCGGGATCGGCAGCGTGGCCGTCTACGCCGAGGCCGACCGCGACGCGGTCTTCGTGCGCCTGGCCGACGAGGCGCACTCCCTGGGAGGGTCCACCCCGGCGGAGACCTACCTCGACATCGCCAAGATCGTCGCCGTCGCGACCGAGTCCGGCGCCGACTCGGTGCACCCCGGGTACGGGTTCCTCGCCGAGAACGCCGACTTCGCACGCGCCGTGATCGACGCGGGCCTGGTGTGGATCGGGCCCCCGCCGGAGGCGATCGAGAACCTGGGCGACAAGGTGCGGGCGCGCCACATCGCCGAGCGCGTCGGCGCCCCGCTGGCGCCGGGCACGAAGGACCCGCTGGCCGACGCCCAGGAGGCGGTCGACTTCGCCGAGGAGCACGGCCTCCCGATCGCGATCAAGGCCGCCTTCGGCGGCGGCGGCCGGGGGCTGAAGGTGGCCCGCGAGGCCTCCGAGGTCGCCGACGCGTTCGACTCCGCGGTGCGCGAGGCCGTCTCGGCGTTCGGCCGCGGCGAGTGCTTCGTGGAGAAGTTCCTCGACCGGCCCCGGCACGTGGAGACCCAGTGCCTGGCCGACCAGCACGGCACCGTGGTCGTGGTGTCCACCCGCGACTGCTCGCTGCAGCGCCGCCACCAGAAGCTGGTCGAGGAGGCGCCCGCGCCGTTCCTCTCCGAGGACCAGGAGCGCCAGCTGTACGAGGCGTCCAAGGCGATCCTGACCGAGGCCGGCTACGTCGGCGCCGGCACCTGCGAGTTCCTCGTCGGGCGGGACGGCACCATCTCGTTCCTCGAGGTGAACACCCGCCTCCAGG
Organism: uncultured Actinomycetota bacterium; assembly: GCA_963781475.1. Lineage (GTDB taxonomy): Bacteria > Actinomycetota > Actinomycetes > Propionibacteriales > Nocardioidaceae > Nocardioides. Next base: position 836,984 of record CAWAGJ010000008.1, read on the forward strand.
TCGAGCACTGCGTCTCGGAGGAGGTCACCGGGATCGACCTGGTGCGCGAGATGTTCCGGATCGCGGCCGGCGAGGAGCTCGGCTACGACGACCCCGAGGTCCGCGGCCACTCCATCGAGTTCCGGATCAACGCCGAGGACGGCGGGCGCGGCTTCATGCCGGCCCCCGGCACGCTGTCGGCCTGGCGCCCGCCCCAGGGCCCCGGCGTGCGTCTGGACGGCGGCTACGAGAACGGCGACACGGTCCCCGGCGCCTTCGACTCCCTGATCGCCAAGCTCGTCGTGACCGGCCGCGACCGTACGCAGGCCCTCGAGCGATCGCGTCGCGCGCTGGCAGAGTTCGTCGTGGACGGGATGCCGACCGTGATCCCCTTCCACCGCGCCGTGGTGTCCGACCCGGCCTACGTCGGTGCCTCCACCCCGACCGGCGAGGGCGAGTTCGCGGTCTACACGACCTGGATCGAGACCGACTTCGACAACCAGCTCGAGCCCTTCGCCGGCGACGCCGCCGAGGCGCCCGAGGCCGGCGAGCGGCAGACGGTCGTGGTCGAGGTCGGCGGCCGACGGCTCGAGGTCGTCGTGCCGGCGGGGCTCGGCGGGACGGGGTCCGGCCCGGCCGCAGGCCCCCGCAAGCCCACGCGGGCCGCGGGCCGCAAGGCCGGGGCCGCCGCGTCAGGGGACGCCGTCACCAGCCCGATGCAGGGCACCGTGGTCAAGGTCGTGGTCGGCGAGGGCGACGAGGTCGCCGCCGGCGACACCGTCGTGGTGATCGAGGCGATGAAGATGGAGCAGCCGCTGAAGGCGCACAAGGCCGGCACGGTGACCGGGCTCAGCGTCGAGGTGGGCGCGACCGTCAGCAACGGCGAGGTCGTCTGCGAGGTCACGGGCTGATCGGGTGACCGTGGTCCGGGGCCCTAGGCTCGGGACCGTGGTCGACCTGCGAGAGCCCCGTGAGCGGGTCAGCCCCCGGGCGCGCTGGATGTGGGCGCTGGCCGAGGGCCTGGAGTCCGCCGTCGCGATCGGGGTCCTCTGGGCGGCGCTCGCGCTGACCGGGTGGGTCGACGTCCGCTGGTGGTGGGTCGCGATCGCGGTCGCCGCGGCGGTGGCGTACCTCGTGGTGGTGCCCCAGTGGCGCTACCTGGTGCACCGCTGGGAGGTCACCGACACGGCGGTCTACACGCAGGTCGGCTGGTGGTCGCGCGAGCGGCGGATCGCCCCGATGTCGCGGATCCAGACCGTGGACTACGCCGAGAGCGGCCTGAGCCGGCTCTTCGGCCTGGCCACGGTCACCATCACCACCGCCTCCGCGGCCGGCGCGCTGTCCGTGGCCGGCCTGGACCGCAGGGTCGCGCGGGAGCTGGCCGACGAGCTGACCCTGAAGGCGGACGCGGTCGAGGGCGACGCCACGTGAGCCCGACCGCCCCGGCCGCGGTGCCGGGCGGCACCTGGTTCCGCCTGGACCCGCGGATGCTGCTGGTCCACCCGGTGCGGGAGGTGATCCGCTTCCTGCCGGCGCTGGTCGTGGTCGCGGTGGCCGGGTCCGGTCTCAGCGGGGGCGTCCCGTGGCAGCTGGCGGGCGTCCTCGTCCCGATCGCGATCGGCCTGCTGCGCTACCTGACCACCAGCTTCCGGATCGCCGAGGGCCGTCTGGAGCTGCGTACGGGCCTGGTGATGCGTCGCTCGCGCTCCGCGCGCCTGGAGCGGGTGCGCACCGTCGACATCAGCGCCAGCCTGATCCACCGGCTGCTCGACCTGTCCACGGTGCGTGTCGGGACGGGCACCAACGCCGACGACCAGCAGCTCGAGCTCGACGGCCTGCGCTCGGCCGGGGCGCTGCGGCTGCGCGACGACCTGCTGCGGGTCTCCCCCGCAGCCCCGGACGAAGCGCACGACGCGGACCCCGCGGGACCCGTGGGTGTCGTGGACGCGCCCGACGCCCCGGAGGCGCCCGGCACCGCCGCGGCCCCGCCCGTCGCACCGACGCTCGTGCTGGATCCCCGCTGGGCGCGGTACGCCCCGCTGACCAGCACCGGCGTGGTGGTGCTGGCCGGCATCCTGGGCGCGGGCGGGCAGCTGTTCCAGTCCGCCGACGGGCTGCTGCCCGAGCCGTCCCAGGTGACCGAGGGCACCGGCCCGCCCGGGGTCCTCGCCGGGCTGGTCCTCGTCGCGGTGGCGCTCGGGGCGACCGCGGTGCTGGCGGTCGCGGGCTACCTGGCCACCAACTGGGGGCTGACCCTGCGCCGCTCCGCAGGCTCCTGGCAGCTGCGCCGCGGGCTGTTCACCACCCGCGACACCAGCATCGACGAGGAGCGGCTGGCCGGGGTGCGCCTGCACGAGCCGCTGTCGTTGCGCCTGGTCGGCGCGGCCCGGCTGAGCGCCATCGTCACCGGTCTCGCCGGGTCGCAGGCCGCCAGCGCGATGATCGTGCCCCCCGCCCCGCGCCGGGTGGCCTCGGGCGTCGCCGGGGAGGTGCTGCGCGCCCCGGAGGTCGCCGACGCCGCGCTCGAGCCGCACGGCCCCGCCGCCACCCGCCGCCGGTGGGTCCGCGCGGTCGTGCCCGCCCTCGTCCTGGCGGTCCTCCCGGTCGTCCTCGTCACCGCGACCGACCTCACGCCCTGGCTGCTGCTGGTCGCGGTCGCGCTGCCCGTGCTCGCCGGCGTCCTGGCCGCCGACCGGGCCCGCACGCTCGGGCACGCCCACGTCGGCCACCACGTCGTCGCGCGCTCCGGGAGCATCGTGCGACGCCGCGACGCGCTGGGCGACGCGCACGTGATCGGCGTCAACCTGACCGCGACCTGGTTCCAGCGCCGCGTCGGTCTGAGCACGCTGCGCGCCACCACCGCCGGCGGCCCGCAGGCCGTCACCGTGCTGGACGTGCCGACCGACCGCGCGGTCGCGCTGGCGCTCGCGGTGCTGCCCGACGTCGTCGGGCAGTTCCTGGACCGCTCGCCCGCGGAGCCCCCGCGTCGATAGCCTCACGTCCATGTTCTCCAAGGTGCTGGTGGCCAACCGGGGCGAGATCGCGATCCGGGCGTTCCGGGCGGCCTACGAGCTCGGGGCCCGCACCGTCGCGGTGTTCCCGCACGAGGACCGCGGGTCCGAGCACCGGCTGAAGGCCGACGAGGCCTACGAGATCGGCGAGCCGGGACACCCGGTCCGGGCCTACCTCGACCCGCAGGGCATCGTCGAGGTGGCGCTGCGCTGCGGCGCGGACGCCGTCTACCCCGGGTACGGGTTCCTCTCGGAGAACCCCGCGCTGGCCGAGGCCTGCGCCGAGGCCGGGATCACCTTCGTCGGCCCCACGAGCGAGGTCCTGACGCTGACCGGCAACAAGGCCCGCGCGATCGCCGCGGCGCGCGCGGCCGGCGTACCCACCCTGCGGGGCGTCGAGCCGGGCACCGACGTCGACGCCCTGGTCGCCGCGGCCTCCGAGCTGCCGTTCCCGGTCTTCGTCAAGGCGGTGGCCGGCGGCGGCGGGCGCGGGATGCGTCGCGTCGACGACCCCGCCAGGCTGCGGGAGGCCGTCGAGACCTGCATGCGTGAGGGCGAGGCCGCCTTCGGCGACCCGACCGTCTTCGTCGAGCAGGCCGTCGTCGACCCGCGCCACATCGAGGTCCAGGTCCTCGCCGACGGCACCGGCGAGGTGATCCACCTCTTCGAGCGGGACTGCTCGGTCCAGCGCCGCCACCAGAAGGTCGTCGAGATCGCCCCCGCGCCGCACCTCGACCCCGACCTCCGGGAGCGGATGTGCGCCGACGCGGTGCGCTTCGCCCGGGAGATCGGCTACCGCAACGCCGGCACCGTCGAGTTCCTCCTCGACCCCACCGGCGCCCCCATCGGCGGCGAGGATGCCGGTGGCGCCCCCCGACCGGACGGGTCCGGGGGGCAGTCGGGGGGCGGAGCCCCCCGACCGGACGGGTCCGGGGGGCAGTCGGGGGGCGGAGCCCCCCGACCGTGGGTGTTCATCGAGATGAACCCGCGCATCCAGGTCGAGCACACCGTGACCGAGGAGGTCACCGACGTCGACCTGGTCCAGTCCCAGCTGCGGATCGCGTCCGGGGAGACCCTGGCCGACCTGGGCCTGAGCCAGGACACCGTCACCCTGCGCGGCGCGGCGCTGCAGTGCCGGATCACCACCGAGGACCCCGCCAACGACTTCCGGCCCGACACCGGGCGGATCACCAGCTACCGCTCCCCCGGCGGCGGCGGGGTGCGCCTGGACGGCGGCACGACCTACACCGGCGCCGAGGTCTCGGCCCACTTCGACTCGCTGCTGGCCAAGCTGACCTGCCGGGGGCGCACCTTCGACGTCGCGGTCGCCAAGGCCCAGCGCGCCCTCGCGGAGTTCCGCATCCGCGGCGTCTCGACCAACATCTCCTTCCTCCAGGCCGTGCTGGCCGACCCCGACTTCCGGGCCGGCCGGGTCACCACCTCGTTCATCGAGGACCACCCGCAGCTCCTGCGCGCCCGCACCTCCGGCGACCGCGGCACCAAGCTGGTGGCCTACCTCGCCGACGTGACCGTCAACCAGCCGCACGGGCGGGCGCCGGTCACCGTCGTGCCGGCCACCAAGCTGCCGCCGCTCGACCTGGCCGTCCCGGCGCCCGACGGCACCCGGCAGCTGCTGCGCACCCACGGCCCCGAGGAGCTGGCGCGGCGGCTGCGGGCGCAGAGCGCGGTGGCCGTCACCGACACGACCTTCCGCGACGCCCACCAGTCGCTGCTGGCCACCCGGGTGCGCACCCGGGACCTGGTCGGCGTCGCCGGCCACGTCGCCCGGACCACCCCGCAGCTGTGGTCGGTGGAGGCCTGGGGCGGCGCGACGTACGACGTGGCGCTGCGCTTCCTGGCCGAGGACCCGTGGGAGCGCCTGGCCGCGCTGCGCCGGACGGTGCCCAACATCGCTCTCCAGATGCTGCTGCGCGGGCGCAACACCGTGGGCTACACGCCCTACCCCACGGCGGTCACCGACGCGTTCGTCCAGGAGGCGGCCGAGACCGGGATCGACGTCTTCCGGATCTTCGACGCGCTCAACGACGTCGACCAGATGCGGCCCGCCATCGACGCCGTGCGTGCCACCGGCACCACCGTCGCCGAGGTGGCGCTGTGCTACACCGGCGACCTGTCCGACCCCGGGGAACGGCTCTACACCCTCGACTACTACCTGCGCCTGGCCGAGCGGATCGTCGAGGCCGGTGCGCACGTGCTGGCCGTGAAGGACATGGCCGGCCTGCTGCGTGCGCCCGCCGCCCGCACCCTGGTCACCGCGCTCCGGGAGCGCTTCGACCTGCCGGTGCACCTGCACACCCACGACACCACCGGCGGCCAGCTGGCCACCCTGACCGCCGCGATCGACGCCGGCGTCGACGCCGTCGACGCCGCCTGCGCCGCGATGGCCGGGACCACCTCCCAGCCCTCGATGTCCGCGCTGGTCGCCGCCACCGACCACACCGACCGCCAGACCGGGCTGTCCCTGGCCGCGGTCAACGCGCTCGAGCCGTACTGGGAGGCGACCCGGCGGGTCTACGCCCCGTTCGAGTCCGGCCTGGCCGCACCCACCGGACGGGTCTACCGCCACGAGATCCCCGGCGGGCAGCTGTCCAACCTGCGCCAGCAGGCGGTCGCGCTGGGCCTCGGGGAGAAGTTCGAGCAGATCGAGGACATGTACGCCGCGGCGAACGACATCCTCGGCAACGTGGTCAAGGTGACCCCCTCCTCGAAGGTCGTCGGCGACCTGGCGCTGCACCTGGTGGCCGTCGGCGCCGACCCGGCCGCCTTCGCCGAGGACCCCGGCTCCTACGACGTCCCGGACTCGGTGGTCGGCTTCCTGTCCGGGGAGCTCGGGGACCCGCCGGGCGGGTGGCCCGAGCCGTTCCGCACCCGCGCCCTCGCCGGGCGTACGGTCCGGCCGGCCGCCGCCGAGCTGACCGCCGAGCAGACCCAGGGCCTGGCCGACGACCGGCGCGCGACGCTGAACGCGCTGCTGTTCCCCGGTCCGACCGCGGACTTCCTGGAGCGCCGGAGGCTGCACGGCGACGTGTCGGTGCTGCCGACCCTGGAGTTCCTCTACGGGCTGCGGCAGGGCGAGGAGCACGCCGTCGAGCTCGAGGAGGGCGTGCGGCTGCTGCTCGGCGTGCAGGCGGTCGGCGAGCCCGACGAGCGCGGGATCCGGGCGGTGATGGCCACGATCAACGGTCAGCTGCGCCCGGTCGGCGTGCGCGACCGCAGCGTGGCCGTCGAGGCCAACACCACCGAGAAGGCCGACCCCGCGCAGCCGGGGCAGGTCGCGGCGCCGTTCGCCGGCGTGGTGACCGTCGTGGTCGAGCAGGGCGCCGGCGTGGCGGCCGGCGAGACCGTGGCCACGATCGAGGCGATGAAGATGGAGGCCGCCATCACCGCGCCCCGCGCCGGGACCGTGGAGCGGGTCGCCCTCGGCGGCACCCAGGCGGTCGAGGGCGGCGACCTCGTGCTGGTCGTGTCCTGAGCCGGCACGCCCGCGCCCGCGAGGGCCGTGCCACGGTCCCGACGCAGCCGCTGGTGGCCGGGGTGGTCACCGCCGTCGTCGGGTTCAGCAGCTCCTTCGTGGTCGTCGTCGCCGGCACCACGGCGGTCGGGGCGACCCCGGCCCAGGCCTCGTCGGGCCTGCTGGCGCTCTGCCTGGCCCAGGCCCTGGGGATGGCCTGGCTCAGCGTGCGGCACCGCACCCCCGTCACCCTGGCGTGGTCCACGCCCGGTGCCGCGCTGCTGGTCTCCACCGGCGCGGTCGCCGGGGGCTGGCCGGCCGCCGTGGGCGCGTTCCTGGCGACCGGGGTCCTGGTCGTGCTCACCGCGCTCGTGCCGGGGCTCGGGGACCTCGTCGGTCGGATCCCGCCCGCCCTGGCGCGCGCGATGCTGGCCGGGGTGCTGCTCCCGCTGTGCCTGGCCCCGGTGACCGCGCTGACCACCTCGCCCGTGCTCGTCGCGCCGGTCGTGCTCACCTGGCTGCTGCTGCTGCGCCTGACCCGCCGCTGGGCGGTGCCCGGGTCGCTGGCGGTGGCCCTGCTGGTGGTGGTCCTCGACGCCCGCGACGTCCTGTCCGGGCTCCGCCTGGTGCCCGTGGTCGACCTGACCGCACCCGCCTGGTCGGTCGGGGCGCTGCTGTCGGTGGCGCTGCCCCTCTACGTCGTCACGATGGCCTCGCAGAACGTGCCCGGCGCCGCCGTCCTGGCCGCGAACGGCTACCGCACGCCGTGGCGGGAGTCGCTGGCCGTGACCGGCCTCGGCAGCGTGCTGGTGGCCCCGGCGGGCGGGCACGCGGTGAACCTGGCCGCGATCACCGCGGCGCTGGCCGCCGGGCCCGAGGCCGGTGCCGACCGCGGCCGCCGGTGGTGGGCCGGGGTGAGCGGGGCGGTCACCTACGTCCTGCTCGGCCTCGGGGCCGGGGCGCTGACCGCGGTGGTCACCGCCGCCGCGGACGGCGTGGTGCAGGCCGCGGCGGGCCTGGCCCTGCTCGGGGCGCTCGCCGCCGCGCTGGGCGAGGCCCTGGCCGACCCCGCCGAGCGCGAGGCCGCCGTGGTCACCTTCGTGGTGGCGGCCTCGGGGGTCGTCCTGCTCGGCACCGGTGCGGCCTTCTGGGCGCTGCTGGCCGGCCTGGTGCTGCGGGCGGTGCTGCGCGCCGGACGCGCGGCGCCTACGCCCTCGTGAACCAGGTCGACGGCAGGCCGAAGGTCAGCCGGAACGTCTCCCCCGGCACCGTGACCCGTCCACGGCCGCCCTCGACCACCACCGTCCCCACCCGGCCTCCCCACTGCCCGTCGCCGGTGCGGTCGCGCAGCTGGACCCCGGTGAGCTGGCCGATGGCGGGATAGGCCGACTCCAGGGCGCTGCTGGAGATCGTGCGGCGCCAGGTGGCGTACGGGTTGCCCGACCCCTGCTCGTGGCGGTCCTGCTGCGCCGGGAGGTAGGCGAACGCGCCCCGGGCGGTCCAGCCGCCGTTGCTGGCCGAGAACTGGGTGAAGGCCGGCTCGCCGCCGGCGAACCGCGCCCGGGCCCGGGTGGCCCGGACCGCCCCGTCGCTGTCCGGGTGCTCGGCGTCGACCCCGCCGTACACCTGGGACCCGGCGGTGTCGAGCACCTGGTAGTGGCTGTTGCGCGGGTGCGCCCGCTCGTAGGCGGCGTAGCTGCGCGCCGCCACGGCCTGTGCTCGTACCGCCGCCGCGGGCCAGGAGGCCGGGACCTCGCGGGGCACCACGCCGCGCAGGTAGGACTCCATGGGCACCACGTTGACGGTGTCGCGGTCCTGCGCGTCGTCGCTCGAGGCCGGCGGCGGGTCCACCGAGCGCAGCACGCCGCGGTACGCGGTGGTGCCCGCCGGGGTCTCCAGGCGCACCGGTGCGCCCCCGGCGCCCACCTCGACCTCGCCGTCGACGCCCCGGAACCGGGTCCACGCCCCCTGCGCGGTCCGGTAGTCGACCAGGCTGCGCCCCTCCGCGGCCGGCACCACGCGCCACGCGACCGCCTCCGGCCGGGCCTCGTGCAGCCGCTGCCAGGAGCCCCCGACCGGACGCAGCCGCAGCCCCGCGCGGTCGCGGACGACGAGGTCGCGGGTGCTGTCACCGGTGACCAGGACCTCCATCCGCCCGCGGGTGCGGTGCCAGTCCGTGCCGGGGTAGTAGAAGGACACGATCCGGCCGTAGGACCAGCCCTCCTGCGCCGCACCCTTCGCGCCGTACTGCGACAACCCGCGTCCGTGGCCGTTGCCGCGACCGGTCAGCGTGAGACCGTCCGCGCTCCGGGCGGCGACCGGGCGGTCGCCGGGGTCGGGGCGCTCGACCGGGCCCACCAGGCCCGGGTCGGGGTGGGGCGTGACCGGCGCCGCCGTGGCGGGGGGCGGCACCAGGAGGACGCCCGCGGTCAGCAGGCCGAGCAGGGTTCCCGAGAGTCGTCGCATCCCGGGAGGGTACGTCCCACGGCCCCCCGGGAGGGATCAGACGTGGTGCAGGCGGCGCGCCGCCTCGGCGACCGACCCGCTCATCGACGGGTAGACGGTGAAGGCGTGGGCCAGCTGGTCGGCCGTCAGCCGCTGCGAGACCGCGATCGAGACCGGGTGGATCAGCTCGCTGGCGCGCGGGCCGACGACCACGCCGCCGACCACGATGCCCGTACCGGGGCGGCACATCAGCTTCACGAAGCCGTCCCGGACGTTCTGCATCTTCGCGCGGGCGTTGCCGTCCAGCGGCAGCATCACCACCTCCGCGAGCATGTCGCCGGCGTCCACGGCCCGCTGGGTGCAGCCGACCGTGGCGATCTCGGGGGCGGTGAAGACGTTGGAGGAGACCTGGGTCAGGTCGAGGGGCTGCACGGCGTCGCCGAGGAAGTGCCACATCGCGATCCGGCCCTGCATGGCCGCGACGGAGGCCAGCATCAGCACGCCGGTGCAGTCGCCGGCGGCGTACACGCCCCGGGCCGTGGTGCGCGAGACGCGGTCGACGGTGACGAAGCCGCCGTCCCCGAGCTCCACGCCCGACTCCTCCAGGCCGATGCCGTCGGTCTTGGGCACCGAGCCGAGGGCCAGGATGCAGTGCGAGGCCTGGACGCTGCGACCGTCGGTGAGGCGGACGGTGACCACGTCGCCGTCGCGGGTCACCGACTCCATCCGTGACGTCGAGAGCACGGTCATCCCGCGGCGGGTCAGCACGCCCTCCAGGACCTCGGCCGCGTCGGCGTCCTCCCCGGGCAGGACGCGCTCGCGCGAGGAGACCAGGGTCACCGGGACCCCGAGGGCGAGGTACGCGCTGGCGAACTCGGCGCCGGTGACGCCCGACCCGACCACGACCAGCTCGGTCGGCAGCTCGGTCAGGTCGTAGACCTGCTCCCAGGTCAGGATGCGCTCGCCGTCGGGCTGGGCGCTGGACAGGGTGCGCGGCGCCGCGCCGGTGGCCACCAGCACGGCGTCGGCGTCGATGGCGTCGTCGCCGACCACCACGCGGCCCGGGCCGTCGAGGCGCCCACGGCCGGTGACCACGCGTACGCCCTCCTGGTCGAGGCGGTGCGCGATGTCGTGCGACTGGTCGGCGGCCAGGCGCTTGACCCGGGCGTTGACCCGGGCCAGGTCGACGCTGATCCCGGTGGCGGCGTCGCCCTCGTGGTCGTGGAAGTTCACGCCCAGCTCGGCCGCGCCGTCCATCTCGCTCATCAGCTCCGAGGTGGCGATCAGCGTCTTGCTCGGCACGCAGTCCGTGACGACCGCGGAGCCGCCGAGCCCGTCGGAGTCGACCACGGTGACGTCGGCGCCGAGCTGGGCGGCGACCAGCGCCGCCTCGTAGCCGCCGGGTCCGCCGCCGAGGATGACGACCTTGTCAGTCAATGGGGTCCGCCCGTCCGGGTCGTTCGTGCCGAGATGGTGCTGCTGGGTCTGCCGCGGGCTGCTCGGGCCCGTTGCGTCAGAGGTTGATCATGTGGCCGGCGATGCCCTCGACGGCCTCCTTCATGGCCTCCGACAGGGTCGGGTGCGCGAAGACGTTGCGGGCGACCTCGTCGGCGGTGAGGTCCCACTTCTGGGCCAGGGTCAGCACCGGGAGGAGCTCGGTGACCTCGGGCCCGATCATGTGGGCACCGACGATCTCGTGGTGCTCGGCGTCGGCGATGATCTTGACGAAGCCGACGCCCTCGGCCATCCCGCGGGCCTTGCCGTTGGCCGAGAACGGGAACTGGGCGACCTTGACGTCGTAGCCCTTCTCCTTCGCCTGCTCCTCGGAGTAGCCGAAGGAGGCGATCTGCGGCTGGCAGAAGGTCGCGCGCGGGATCATGTCGAAGTCGATCTCGACCGTCTCGGCGCCGGCGATGGTCTCGGCGGCGATGACGCCCATCGCCTCGGCGGTGTGCGCGAGCATCAGCTTGCCGGTGACGTCGCCGATGGCCCAGACGTGGTCCACGTCGGTGCGCCCACGGGCGTCGACGGCGATCGCGCCGCGCTCGGTGACGGTGACCCCGGTGTTCTCCAGGCCGTAGCCGTCGACGCGGGGCGCGAACCCGATGGCCTGCATGACCTTGTCGGTCTCCAGGGTCTGCTGCTCGCCGTCCTGCGAGACGACGACCTTGACCTTGTCGCCGGAGTCGTCGATCGACTCGACCTTGGTCTTCAGCATCACGGTGACGCCCAGCTTCTTGTACTGCTTGAGCAGCTCCTTGGACACGTCCGGGTCCTCGGTGGGCACCATCCGGTCGAGGAACTCCACGATGGTGACGTCGACGCCGAAGTTGCTCAGGATGTAGGCGAACTCGACGCCGATGGCGCCGGAGCCGGCGATCACGATCGATCCGGGCAGCTCCTCGGTGAGGATCTGCTCCTCGTAGGTGACCACGCGCTCGGAGAGCGAGGTCCCGGGCACGAGACGGGTCTGGGCGCCGGTGGCGATCACCAGCTCGTCGCAGGTGTAGGTCGTGGCGTTGCCGTCGGCGTCCTTGACCTCGATGCCCTGCTTTCCCTCGACCGCGCCGGTGAGCGTGCCCCACCCGTGGATCTCGGTGATCTTGTTCTTCTTCATCAGGTAGTGCACGCCCTTGGCGCTGTTCTCGGCGACGCCGCGGCTGCGCTGGTGCGTGATGGCGAAGTCCATCGTGGCGTCGCCCGAGATCCCGAAGGTCTTCTTCTCCTTCGTGATGATGTGGGCGATCTCGGCGTTGCGCAGCAGCGACTTGGAGGGGATGCAGCCGACGTTGAGGCACACCCCGCCCCAGTACTTCTCCTCGACCACCGCGGCGGTCTTGCCGAGCTGCGCGGCGCGGATCGCGGCGACGTAGCCACCGGGGCCGGCACCGAGGACGAGGACGTCGAAGTGGGTCTGCTGATCGCTCACGGGGCCAGCCTATCCACCGTCACGGGCGTGGCGGTCCTCGGCGGGGTCATCGGATCCCGTCCGACGACTAGCCTCGGGCAGGTGACCCTCTACGCGGCCTACGGCACCAACCTGGACCCGGCGCGGATGGGCGAGCACGCCCCCCACTCCATCTGGCGCACCACGGGCTGGCTGCAGGGCTGGCGCCTCACGTTCGGGGGCGAGGAGCACGGCTGGGACGGCTCGCTCGCCACCGTGGTCCAGGACCCGTTCGAGCAGGTCTTCGTCGCCGTCTACGACGTCACCCGCGACGACGAGGTCCACCTCGACGGCTGGGAGGGCGCCGACCAGGGGCTCTACCGCAAGACCCGGGTCCGGGTGGCCACGCTGACCGGCGAGGAGGTCGCCTGGACCTACGTCCTGGACGCCTTCGAGGGCGGCCTGCCCTCCGCCTCCTACCTGGGCGTGATCGCCGAGGCCGCCCAGGCCGCCTCCGCCCCCGACGACTACGTCTCCGCCCTCCGCCACCGCCCCTGCCGCTCGCTCGGCGGCTAGGGCGCGCGGGCGCGCCGCGGGGGGGCTTGCCCGACCGCGAAGTCCCTGGGCGCCCGCGAATTCCCGGCAACGCGCGCCCGCTCGCTACAGTCCCGCCGTGACCCAGGACCTCGACCACCCGCTCGACCACGCCGCGCGCGCGACGGAGGCGGCCGGGGAGCTGGCCCGGCTGACCGGGGTCGCGCAGCACGACGTCGCGCTGGTGCTCGGGTCCGGGTGGCTGCCCGCGGTCGACGCGCTGGGCGAGACGGTGGCCGAGGTCGACGTCACCGACCTGCCCCACTTCTCCGGCGCCGCGGTCGCCGGGCACGCGGGCAAGGTCCGCTCGGTGCGCAACGGCGAGCAGCGGCTGCTGGTCTTCCTCAGCCGCACCCACTACTACGAGGGCCGCGGCGTCGCGGCCGTCGTCCACGGCGTGCGCACCGCCGCTGCGGCCGGCTGCCGCGCGATCGTGCTCACCAACGGCTGCGGCGGGCTGCGCGAGGAGTGGGCGCCCGGCACCCCCGTGCTGATCAGCGACCACCTCAACCTGACCGCCGTCTCCCCGCTCGAGGGCGCCACCTTCGTCGACCTGACCGACCTCTACTCCCCCCGCCTGCGCGCGATGTGCCAGGAGGTGGAGCCCGGGCTCGCCGAGGGCGTGTACGCCCAGTTCCCCGGCCCGCACTACGAGACCCCCGCCGAGGTACGCATGGCGCGCACCCTCGGCGCCGACCTCGTCGGCATGTCGACCACCCTCGAGGCGATCGCGGCCCGCGCGGCCGGCCTCGAGGTGCTCGGCCTCAGCCTGGTCACCAACGCCGCCGCCGGGATCACCGGCGAGCCGCTGGACCACGCCGAGGTGCTCGAGGCCGGGCGCGCCGCCGCGACCCGGATGGGCGACCTGCTCTCGCGGGTGGTCCCCCGCATCTGAGCCCGCCTGGTTTCCTGGAGGCATGACCCTCCCCCAGCGCACGCTCGGCACCACGTCCCCGCTCACCGTCCCCGCCCTCGGCCTGGGCTGCATGGGCATGTCGGAGTTCTACGGCTCGACCGACGACGCCGGCGCCTCCGAGACCCTCCGTCGCGCGCTCGACCTCGGCGTGACCTTCCTGGACACCGCCGACATGTACGGACCCTTCACCAACGAGCAGCTGGTGGGCCGGGCGATCACCGGCCGGCGCGACGAGGTGCAGCTGGCCACCAAGTTCGGCAACGAGCGCCTCGCCGACGGCACCCGCCTGGGCATCAACGGCCGCCCGGAGTACGTCCACCGCGCCTGCGACGCCTCGCTCGAGCGGCTCGGCGTGGACCACCTGGACCTCTACTACCAGCACCGCGTCGACCCGGACGTGCCGATCGAGGAGACCGTCGGCGCCATGGGCGAGCTGGTCGCGGCCGGCAAGGTGCGCCACCTCGGGCTCTCCGAGGCCGCGCCCCGCACCATCCGGCGGGCCCACGCCACGCACCCGATCACCGCGCTGCAGACCGAGTACTCGCTCTTCACCCGCGACCTCGAGGACGAGATCCTGCCGCTGCTGCGCGAGCTCGGCATCGGCCTGGTGCCCTACTCCCCGCTCGGCCGCGGCATCCTCACCGGCGCCATCACCGCCGAGTCCGACCTCGACGCGTCCGACACCCGCCTGTCCGAGCGGTTCCCCCGGCTCAACGGCGAGGGCCTGCGCGCCAACCTGCGCCTGGTCGGCGAGGTCCGCACGATCGCCGAGCGCCTCGGCTGCACCCCCGGCCAGCTGGCCCTGGCGTGGGTGCTGGCGCAGGGTGACGACGTGGTGCCGATCCCCGGCACCCGGCGGGTCCGCTACCTGGAGGAGAACGCCGCCGCCGCCGACGTCGTGCTGTCCGCCGAGGACCTCCAGGCGCTCACCGACGCCGTGCCCCGCGACGCCGTCGTGGGCGACCGCTACGCCGACATGGGCTCGATCGACCGCTGAGGTACGCGGACGCGGGCCCACCCGCCCGGGGGCGTGACCCCGGTCACCCGTCCTGCCAGGGTGGGGCGGCATGAGCGAGGACGCGACCCAGGACCAGGACCGGGACCAGCAGCAGGACCAGCAGCAGGACGGCGCCGGCGACGAGCTCCCCGAGTCCGAGGTGGAGCAGATCGAGGCGGAGCGGCAGGAGCGCCTCGACCCGGAGAACCGTCCGCACAACGCCGAGGTCGACAACACCCAGCGCGACTTCGACGAGGAGGAGGGCGCGTTCCTCGACGACGGCGACGAGTCCGACCTGACCGACGAGGAGCGCGCCGCCACCGGCGCGTAGCCCTGCCGGTCCGGCTCGCCGGCGCCTAGCCCCCGCTGCTCCCGCCCAGGTCCAGGCGCGCGGCGAGCACCGGCCAGGCCCGCGCCGCGGCCCGGCGCACGCCAGGGTCCGGGTCGTCGGCGAGGCCGCGGACCGCCTCGGCGTGCTCGACGTCGCCGACCACGGCCAGCGCACGGGCCGCCTGGGCCCGCACGCGCGGCAGCGCGTGCCACGCCAGGGCGTACGCCCCCGGGCCCGCCCCGGCCACGTCGTGGCCCGCGACCACCCGCAGGCAGGTCTCCGCCGGCCGCCAGTGCGCGTCGGCCAGTCCCGCCACGACGTCGTCCGTGGCGCTGTCGTCCCACAGGTGGAGCAGGCCCCGCGCACCCCAGTGCCGCACCCAGTGCCCACCCCAGCGGGCCGGGTCCCGGACCGGGTCGCCCTCGGCCCAGGAGTGCCCGGTCAGCCAGGGCAGCAGGACGAGGTGGTCCTCCCGCGGGGCCCCGCGCAGCAGCGCGCGGCAGCGCCGCACCGCCTCGTCGGGGCCGACCGGGGGCGGCAGCCGGTGCACGGGGGCGGTCACCGGACCATCCTCGCCTGCGCCGCCGACTACGGTGCGGGCATGCCCCCGCCGGATCCCGCCGCCGACCAGCTCCTCGCCCGCGCCCGCGCCTGGGCGGACGCGGACCCCGACCCGGCGACCCGGGCCCAGCTGGGGCGGGAGGTCGCCGCGGCCGACGGCGGTGACGCGGCCGCCCTGGCGGTGCTCACCGACCGGTTCGACGGCACGCTGGAGTTCGGCACGGCGGGGCTCCGCGGGGCGCTCGGGCCCGGCCCCAACCGGATGAACCGGGTCGTGGTCACCCGCGCCGCGGCCGGCCTGGCGGCGTACCTGCGCGCCGAGGGTCCCGCCGCGGGGTCCGGACGCGGGCGGCTGCGCGTCGTCGTCGGCTACGACGCCCGCCACCTCTCGCTCGACTTCGCCCGCGACACCGCCGCGGTGATGGCCGGCGCCGGCATCGAGGCCGTGGTGCTCCCCCGCGCGCTGCCGACCCCGGTCCTCGCCTACGCCGTGCGAGAGCTCGGCTGCGCCGCCGGGGTGATGGTGACCGCCAGCCACAACCCGCCGGAGGACAACGGCTACAAGGTCTACCTCGACGACGGCAGGCAGATCGTCGCCCCCGCGGACGTCGCGATCGCCGCGCACATCACCGAGGTCGGCGCCCACGCCGACGTGCCCCGCAGCGACGCCTGGAAGACCCTCGACGAGGGCCTCGTCGACCGCTACCTCGACACCGTCGCCGGCCTGGCCGAGGACGGCCCCCGCGACCTGGCGATCGTGTACACCCCTCTGCACGGCGTCGGCGCCGAGACCGTCCTGCAGGTCCTGGAGACCGCCGGCTTCACCGCACCGAGCGTGGTGGCCTCCCAGGAGCAGCCCGACCCCGACTTCCCGACCGTGGCGTTCCCCAACCCCGAGGAGCCCGGCGCGATGGACGAGGCGCTCGCGCTGGCCGTCCGCACCCGTGCCGACCTCGTCGTGGCCAACGACCCGGACGCCGACCGCTGCGCCGCGGCGGTGCCGGCCGACACGGGCTGGCGGCTGCTGCGCGGCGACGAGATCGGCGCGCTCCTGGCCCACCACCTGATGCGCCGCGGCCGGCACGGGACCTGGGCGTGCTCGATCGTGTCCTCCGGCCTGCTGGCCCGGATGGCTGCGGCCGCGGGCGAGCCCCACGCGCAGACCCTGACCGGGTTCAAGTGGATCTCGCGGGCCGAGGGCCTGGTCTTCGGCTACGAGGAGGCCCTGGGCTACTGCTGCGACCCCGAGCACGTGCGGGACAAGGACGGCGTCTCGGCGCTGGTGCTGCTCTGCGAGCTGGCCGCGGAGTGCAAGGCGGAGGGGCGCAGCCTGCTCGACGTGCTCGACGACCTCGCCGCCGCCCACGGCCTGCACGCCACCGACCAGGTGTCGGTCCGCGTGGCCGACCCCGCCCTGATCGCCCGCGCGATGGCGACGCTGCGCGAGACGCCCCCGGCCGAGCTGGGCGGGCTGGCCGTCGAGGGCGTGGACGACCTGGCCGAGGGCGGCGCCGGGCTGCCCCCCACCGACGGGCTCCGCTACCGCCTGGCCGGCGGTGCGCGGGTGGTCGTCCGACCCAGCGGCACCGAGCCCAAGGTCAAGGCCTACCTGGAGGTCGTGGTCCCCGTCGAGGACGCCGCGCCCGGCGAGGAGCGCACCTCCGCGGTCGCCGCGGCCCGGATCGCGGCCGCCACCCGGCTCGACGCCCTGGGCGGCGACCTCCGCCACCGGCTCGGCTCCTGAGCCGGTCGCTCAGAGCAGGAGCAGGACCACCAGCGTCACGGCGCTGAGCGTCAGCGCCGCGATCTCCGGCCACGCCGGCTCCCGGCGTACGCCGGCGGCCAGCTCGGCCTGGGCGTCGGACCCGGGCCGCACCCCGGCCTCGCGCCGGGCCCGGTCGCTGAGCTCGAGCAGCCGGCCCTCGACGTAGCGCGGGTAGTCGACGCCGAGCGCCCGCTCGTGGCTGCGGCGGGCCACCTCGTCGCCCTCCGCCGGCGAGCCGTCGCCCCAGGTCCGCACCCCGACGAAGGCCGCCAGCCCCCCGACGCCCCCGCGAGCACTCCCGCCGGCACCCCCGCCCCGGCCCGGCCCGCGCGCCAGCGCCCGGCGGCTCCGTCCCAGCGCCGGGCAGACGTAGCGGCGGCCCCCGGCGGTGACGACCAGCACCTGGCGGACCGCGAGCGACTCCACGGCCGCCAGGGGCAGCCGCACCGTCTCCAGCATCGTCCGCAGCACCAGGTCGCCCTGACCGACCCAGACCCGCGGTCGCAGCACGGCGGCCCAGACGAGCACGCCGAGCAGCACCACCAGGGCGTACCCCCACGGGGCCAGCGCCACGCCCTGCCCCAGCAGGTCCGCCACGAGGACGCCGAGGAGGACCGCGAGGGCGAGGAGCCCGGCGAGCGGCCCGGTGGTCGGCCGGAAGTCCTCCTCGCGGGCAGCCACGGGCGGCGGGTCCTCTCGGGTGGCACGGGTGCGGACGGGTCTCGACCGCGGGTACGGACCCGCGGCGGCGCCAACCCTATGCTGAGGTCCATGGCAGCCCCCCCGACCGCCGCGACACCGTCGTCCGCGGCCCCCACCGACCCGCTCGGGGTGGCCGGCAGCGACGCCTCGCTGCGCCGGTTCCTGCACGGGCTCCCCGGCGTCGACCAGGTCGGGCTCGAGGCCCGCGCCGCCGGGCTCGGCACCCGCTCGATCAAGACCACCGCGAAGGCCTACGCCCTCGACCTGGCCGTCCGGATGGTCGACCTGACCACGCTGGAGGGCGCGGACACCCCGGGCAAGGTCCGGGCGCTGTCGGCCAAGGCCGTGCGCCCCGACCCCACCGACGCCACCTGCCCCGCGGCCGCCGCGGTGTGCGTCTACCCCGACCTCGTCGCCACCGCCAAGCAGGCGCTCGGCGCCAGCGGGGTCAAGGTGGCCTCGGTGGCCACCGCCTTCCCCTCGGGCCGCGCCGCGCTCGACCTCAAGCTGGCCGACGTGGCGAACGCGGTGGCCGACGGCGCCGACGAGATCGACATGGTCATCGACCGGGGCGCCTTCCTGGTCGGCGACTACCGCCGCGTGCTGGACGAGATCGTCGCGGTCCGCGAGGCCTGCGCCCGCCCCGGCGGCCACGACGCCCACCTCAAGGTGATCCTGGAGACCGGCGAGCTGGCGACCTACGACAACGTCCGCCGGGCGAGCTGGCTGGCGATGACCGGCGGCGCGGACTTCATCAAGACCTCCACCGGCAAGGTGCAGCCCGCCGCGACCCTGCCGGTCACGCTGGTGATGCTGGAGGCCGTGCGCGACTTCCGCCGTGCCACCGGCCGGATGATCGGCGTCAAGCCGGCCGGCGGCATCCGCACCAGCAAGGACGCGCTGAAGTACCTGGTGACCGTCAACGAGGTCGCCGGACCGGACTGGCTGGACCCCGACTGGTTCCGCTTCGGCGCGTCCTCCCTGCTCAACGACCTCCTGCTGCAGCGGCAGAAGATGCGCACCGGCCAGTACAGCGGCCCCGACCACGTGACCCTGGACTGAGAGCCGTGACCCCAGACCCCACCCCAGATCCCGTCCCCGCCCCGGCGAGCCCCTTCGTCTACGCCCCCGCCCCGGAGTCCACCAGCGTGGTGGACCTGCGGGCGTCGTACGGCCTGTTCGTCGACGGCGCCTTCGTCGAGGGCCGCGGCGAGCCCTTCACGACCCTGAACCCCGCCACCGAGCAGGTCCTGGCCGAGGTCGCCGCCGCGGACGCAGCCGACGTCGACGTCGCCGTCCGGGCGGCCCGCCGCGCCCAGGAGCGCGTCTGGGGACCGATGCCCGGCCGCGAGCGCGCCAAGTACCTCTTCCGGATCGCCCGGATCATCCAGGAGCGCAGCCGCGAGCTGGCGGTCCTGGAGAGCCTGGACAACGGCAAGCCGATCCGGGAGTCGCGCGACGTCGACGTGCCGCTCGTCGCGGCCTGGTTCTTCTACTACGCCGGGTGGGCCGACAAGCTCGAGCACGCCGGCTACGGCACCACCCCCGTCGGTGTCGCCGGCCAGGTGATCCCGTGGAACTTCCCGCTGATGATGCTGGCCTGGAAGGTCGCGCCCGCGCTGGCCTGCGGCAACACCGTCGTGCTGAAGCCGGCCGAGACCACCCCGCTGACCGCGCTGCTGTTCGCCGAGATCTGCCAGCAGGCCGACCTGCCCGCCGGCGTCGTGAACGTGCTCACCGGTGCCGGGGAGACCGGGCGCCTGGTGGTCGGCCACGACGGCGTCGACAAGGTCGCCTTCACCGGCTCCACCGAGGTCGGCCGGCAGATCGCCCGCGCGGTGGCCGGGACCCGCAAGTCGGTCACCCTGGAGCTGGGCGGCAAGGCCGCGAACATCGTCTTCGACGACGCCGCCATCGACCAGGCCGTCGAGGGCACCGTCAACGGCATCTTCTTCAACCAGGGTCACGTCTGCTGCGCGGGCAGCCGGCTGCTGGTCCAGGAGTCGGTCGCCGAGGAGCTCCTCGACCGGCTCCGGGCCAGGATGTCGACCCTGCGCGTCGGCGACCCGCTGGACAAGAACACCGACGTCGGTGCGATCAACTCCCGGGAGCAGCTGGACCGGATCACCGCGCTGGCCGCCGTCGGCGAGGAGGAGGGCGCCGGCCGCTGGGCGCCCGACTGCGACCTGCCCCCGACCGGCTACTGGTTCCGTCCGACGATCTTCACCGGCGTCACCCAGGCCCACCGCATCGCGCGCGAGGAGGTCTTCGGACCGGTGCTGTCGGTGCTCACCTTCCGCACCCCCGCCGAGGCGGTGGAGAAGGCCAACAACACGCCGTACGGGCTCTCGGCCGGCGTCTGGACCGAGAAGGGCTCGCGCATCCTGTGGATGGCCGAGCGCCTGCGGGCCGGCGTGGTGTGGGCCAACACGTTCAACAAGTTCGACCCGACCTCGCCGTTCGGCGGGTACCAGGAGTCCGGCTACGGCCGGGAGGGCGGGCGCCACGGGCTGGCGGCCTACCTGCAGGAGGAGGACCGATGAGCCGCGACCGCACCCGCCGCGACGCCGACCGGGTCGACGTGCGCAAGACCTACAAGCTCTACGTCGGGGGCGCGTTCCCCCGCTCGGAGTCCGCACGGTCCTACGAGGTGACCGACGCGAAGGGCGGGTTCCTGGCCAACGCCTCCCTGGCCTCCCGCAAGGACGGTCGCGACGCGGTCGTCGCCGCCCGCAAGGCCTTCGCCGGCTGGTCGGCACGCACGCCCTACAACCGCGGCCAGGTCGTCTACCGCGTCGCCGAGGTGCTGGAGAGCCGTCGCGACCAGCTCGAGCGCGAGGTGCGTCAGGCCACCGGCGTGAACGCCGCCGGGGCCCGGACCGAGGTGGACCGGGCCGTCGACCGCCTGGTCTGGTACGCCGGCTGGGCCGACAAGCTGGCCCAGGTCGTGGGCAACGCCAACCCCGTCGCCGGCCCGTACCTCAACCTCTCCACCCCCGAGCCGACCGGCGTCGTCGCGGTGCTGGCGCCCGCCTCGCCGCTGCTCGGCCTGGTGAGCGTGGTCGCGCCCGTGATCACCACCGGCAGCACCTGCGTGGTCGTGGCCAGCCAGCCGCACCCGCTGCCGGCGATCACCCTGGCCGAGGTGATGGCCACCGCCGACCTGCCCGGCGGCGTGGTCAACGTCCTGACCGGTCACCAGGGCGAGATCGCGCCCTGGCTGGCCTCCCACCTCGACGTCGACGGCCTGGACCTGACCGGGGTCGAGGACGTCGACCTGGCCCGGGACCTCGAGGTCGCCGCGGCCGACAACCTCAAGCGGGTGCGCCGCCCCGGCCCGGAGGACCTGTCGGTCGACCCGCGGCTGGACCGGATGACGCGCTTCCTGGAGACCAAGACGGTCTGGCACCCGGTCGGCACCTGACCCGTGCCCTCCTCCCGCGGCCCCGCGCCCGCCGGCACCGCCCGCGTCGTCGTGCTGGCCGGGCCGTCCGGGGCCGGCAAGTCGCGGCTGGCCGCGCGCAGCGGGCTCCCCGTCCTGCGCCTCGACGACTTCTACCGCTCCGCGGGCGACCCGGCGCTGCCGCTGATCGACCTGGGTCCCCGCGCCGGCCTGGTCGACTGGGACCACCCCGACTCGTGGCTGCCCGACGACGCGGTCGCCGCGATCGAGCGGCTGTGCTCCGTCGGGCGGGCGGAGGTCCCGGTCTACGACATCGGGCGCAGCGCCCGGACCGGCCGGCACGTGCTCGACCTGGCGGGGTCACCGCTGTTCGTCGCGGAGGGCATCTTCGCCGCGGACGTCGTGGCAGCCTGCCGCGACCGCGGACTCCTCGCCGCGGCCTTCTGCGTCACCCAGCGCCCCACCGTCACCTTCGCGCGCCGCCTGCAGCGCGACCTGCACGAGCGTCGCAAGCCCCCGCTGGTGCTGCTGCGCCGCGGCCTGGCCCTGCGGCGCGACCAGCGCCGGGTGGTCGACCACGCCGTGGCCGCCGGCTGCGAGCCGCTCACCGGCGACCAGGGACTGCGACGCATCCGAGCGCTGTCGTGAGCCCGCCGGAGGACGACCCGGGGGTCGGGGAGCGAGCCCCGGCGGGCGCCCCGGGACCGCTGGTCCAGCCGGACCGGCGCAGCTGCGGTGCGGCGTGCCTGGTGCTCGCCCGGGCGCTGGCCGAGCCTGCGTACGGCCGCAGCCTGCGCGACCCCGGCCGCTGGCGCACCGAGGTGCTGCGCACCCATGCCGAGGTGACCCGGCTGCGCGACGGGGGTCGCCCGGGCCTGCCCTGGCCGCGTGCCCTGGGCACCCCGCCGTGGGCGGTGGCGCGGAGGCTGGGGTCGACGACCGGTCGGCGGTGGCGCACGGCGCGCCCGGACCTCGCCGCGGTCGCCGACCTCGTCCGGGCCGGGGACACCGTGCCGATCCTGGTCGGCTCGCGGCTGCTCCCCCGCCACCTGCTGCTGGCGACCGGGGAGGGCCCGGACGGGCTGCGGGTCTACGACCCCGCCCGCGGCACCGTCCGTCCCCTTGCCGACGCGCTGCGCACGGGGTGGCCGCGGGTGTGGTGCATGGTGGTGCCGGTCCCGTAGCCGGACGGGCGGAAGTCCGACGCGTCGTCTGCCGGCCGTCGGTGCACGGCTCTGACCTGGGCCGATGCGGGGCGCCGTCGGGCGAGGACGACATGCGCCTGTCCGGGTACGTGCCACCGGCCGCGCTCAGCAGCCGAGCGCGGCGTACCCGGGCTTGATCACCTCGTCGATCAGCGCCAGCCGCTCGTCGAAGGGCAGGAACGCCGACTTCATCGCGTTGATCGTGACCCAGCGCAGGTCGGGCAGGCCCCACCCGAACGCCTCGACCAGCGCCAGCATCTCGGCGCTCATCGAGGTGCCGCTCATCAGCCGGTTGTCGGTGTTCACCGTGACCCGGAAGCGCAGGTCGCGCAGCAGCCCGATCGGGTGCTCGGCGATCGAGGCGGCGGCGCCGGTCTGCACGTTGGAGGCCGGGCAGAGCTCGAGAGGGATGCGGGTGTCGCGGACGTACGCCGCCAGCCGCCCCAGGCGCACCGACCCGTCCTCGCCGACCTCGACGTCGTCGACGATCCGCACGCCGTGACCGAGGCGGTCGGCCCCGCACCACTGGATCGCCTCCCAGATCGACGGCAGCCCGAAGGCCTCGCCGGCGTGGATGGTGAAGTGCGACGACTCCCGCTGGAGGTACTCGAAGGCGTCCAGGTGGCGGGTGGGGGGGAACCCGGCCTCGGCGCCGGCGATGTCGAACCCGGCGACCCCGCGGTCGCGCCAGGCCACGGCGAGCTCGGCGATCTCCATGGAGCGCGCCTGGTGGCGCATGGCGGTCAGCAGCTGGCGTACGACGATGCGACCGCCCGCGGCGGCGACCGCCCCGACGCCCTCGTCGAAGCCCTGCTGCACCGCGGCCACCACGTCGTCGAGCGACAGGCCCTGCTCGACGTGCTGCTCGGGGGCGTAGCGGACCTCGGCGTAGACCACGCCGTCGGCGGCGAGGTCCTCCACGCACTCGCGCGCCACCCGGACCAGCGCCTCGGGCGTCTGCATCACCGCGACGGTGTGCACGAAGGTCTCGAGGTAGCGCTCCAGGGACCCCGAGTCGGCCGACTCGCGGAACCACCGGCCGAGCGCGTCCGGATCGCCCACCGCGTCGGGCACGGGCAGGTCGTGGCCGACCTCGGCGGCCAGCTCGGCGACCGTGGCGGGCCGCAGCCCGCCGTCGAGGTGGTCGTGCAGGAGCACCTTCGGTGCGCGGCGCACCTGGCCAGGGGTGGGGACGTCGGGCGCGGCTTCGGTAGGTTCGACGGAGAGGGCGGTCACATTCTCATCCAACCACCGGGCACCGTCCCGGTCGGCCGCCGGGGAGGACCCACACATGCGCAGGTTCACGTCGTTCGACGAGGTCACCGCCGCCGCCGGCGAGGAGCTCGGCACCAGCGACTGGGTCGCGGTCGAGCAGGACCGGGTCGACCAGTTCGCCGACGCCACCGGCGACCACCAGTGGATCCACGTCGACGCCGAGCGGGCGGCCGAGGGTCCCTTCGGCGGCACCATCGCGCACGGCTACCTGACGCTGTCGCTGGTCCCGTGGCTGGGGAGCCAGGTCTTCTCCTTCGACACCCCGGGGGCCAAGCTCAACTACGGCGTGAACAAGGTCCGGTTCCCGCACCCGGTGCGGGTCGGCAAGCGGATCCGCATGCACGTCACCCTCGGCGAGGTCACCGACCTCCCCGCGGGCAAGCAGTGCACCGTCCGGAACACGATCGAGATCGAGGGCGAGGACAAGCCGGCCTGCGTCGCCGAGTCCGTGGTGCTGCTGCTCGAGGGCTGAGCCCGGGCGCGCGCCCAGGGCGCCCGCTCAGGGCAGCAGCGCGAGCTTGCCGCCGGGGTGGCCGGTCCGCAGCAGGCGTACCGCGTCCAGCGCCTCCGCGAGGGGGTACGTGCGCGCCACCGGCACCACCAGGCGCCCGTCGGCGGCCTGCGCGAGCAGCTCGGCGCGGACGGCGTCGCGGAAGCTCCTGCTGGCCGGCATCGTGCCGCCGACCACCCGGATGCCGTCGGCCGCGGCGCGGTGCTGGGCGGCGATGGTGACGATCCGGTCGCGGTCGTCGACGAGCTCCAGGGACGTGTCGACGGCCTCGTCGGTGCCCACGCAGTCCAGGGCGGCCACGACCCCCTCGGGGGCGAGGGCGCGGACCCGGTCGGCCAGCCCGGGGCCGTACGGCACCGCCACGCCGCCGAACCGCTCCACCTCGCCCGCGCGGGCCGCGGAGGCCGTGCCGATCACCCGGACGCCCCGCGTGGCGGCCTGCTGCAGCAGGCTGACGCCGACCGCGCCGGAGGCGCCGTGGGCGAGCACGGTCTCCCCCGGCGCGCAGCCGGTGACGTGCAGCACCTCGGCGGCCGTCGCGCCGGCCAGGAGCAGGTTGGCGGCCTCCGCCCAGCCCAGGCCGACCGGCTTGGCCAGCACGTCCGCGGCCGCGACCGTCAGCGCGGTGGCCCAGCCGCCCTGCACCCGGAACGCCACCACCTCGTCCCCCACGGCGCCCCCGCCGGTGGCGATCTCGGCGCCCGGCCCGAGCGCCGTGAGCACGCCGGAGACCTCGTAGCCCACGGCGCGCGGGAACTCCCCGCCCCGGGCGACGTGCTTGTGGTCGGCCGGGTTGACCCCGGCCGCCCGCACCTCGATCGTCACCTCGCCCGGGCCGGGGGCGGGCACCTCCACCTCCTCGAGGGAGAACACCTCGAGGTCGCCGGGACGGGTCGCGATCCACTGCTGGGCCATGACCGCACAACCGCACCTACCCGATCGGGCATTCCGCCCGGTGGCTCGATGAGGCAGGATCCGGCGCATGACCTATCAGCTCGTCGTCGTCTACCACCACCCCACGGACGCGGACGCCTTCGACCGCCACTACGCCGAGACCCACGCGCCGCTCGCGAGCACGCTGCCGGGCCTGCGGTCCTACACCACCGTCTCGCCCGACCCGGGGGCCGACGGCACCCGCGCCGAGCACCTCGTCGCCACCCTCACCTTCGACGACGGCGACTCCTTCCGCGCCGCGATGGGCAGCGAGGCCGGGAAGGCCGCGGTCGGCGACCTGGCGAACTTCGCCAGCGGCGGGGCGACGATCGTCAGTGGCGAGGTCGCCTCGATCGTCTGACCCCGGGTCAGCCGATCCGGTCGATGACCAGCGGGCCGGGCCGGAAGGTCGTCCCGTCCGGAGCGACCTCGTAGGCGCCCTCCAGCGCGGCGAGCGCCCGCGGGAAACGGGCGGGCTCGTCGGTCAGCAGCGTCATCAGCGGCTCGCCGGCTCGTACGGCGTCACCCGGGCGGGCGTGCCAGCGCACGCCGGCGCCGGCCTGCACCGGGTCCTCCTTGCGGGCCCGGCCGGCGCCGAGGCGCCACGCCGCGGTCCCGACGGCAAGCGCGTCCAGCCGGGTCAGCACGCCGTCCGCCGGGGCGGTCACCACGTGCGACTCCCGCGCCACGGGCAGGGCGGCGTCCGGGTCGCCGCCCTGGGCGCCGATCATCGCCCGCCACGCGTCCATCGCCGAGCCGTCGGCCAGCCTGCCGGCCGGGTCGACGTCGCTGCGCCCGGCAGCCGCGAGCATCTCGCGGGCCAGCGCGACGGTGAGCTCCACGACGTCCGCGGGCCCGCCGCCGGCGAGGACCTCGACGGACTCCTCGACCTCGATCGCGTTGCCGGCGGTCAGCCCGAGCGGGGTGCTCATCTCGGTCAGCAGCGCCACGGTGGTCACCCCGGCGTCCGTGCCCAGCGCGACCATGGTCTCGGCCAGCTCACGGGCCCGGTCGGGGGTCTTCATGAAGGCTCCGGTGCCGACCTTCACGTCCAGCACCAGCGAGCCGGTGCCCTCGGCGATCTTCTTGCTCATGATCGAGGACGCGATCAGCGGGATCGCCTCGACGGTGCCGGTGACGTCGCGCAGGGCGTACAGCTTCCGGTCGGCCGGGGCGAGCCCGTCGCCGGCCGCGCAGATCACGGCGCCGACCTCCTCGAGCTGGCGCAGCATGGCGCCGTTCGTCAGGCCCGCACGCCAGCCGGGGACCGACTCGAGCTTGTCCAGCGTCCCGCCCGTGTGACCCAGCCCGCGGCCGGAGAGCTGGGGCACGGCCACGCCGCACGCGGCGACCAGCGGTGCCAGCGGAAGGGTGATCTTGTCGCCCACCCCGCCGGTGGAGTGCTTGTCGGCGGTCGGGCGGGACAGCGAGGAGAAGTCCATCCGCTCGCCCGAGGCGATCATGGCCGCGGTCCAGCGGGCGATCTCCGCGCGCTCCATGCCGTTGAGCAGGATCGCCATGGCCAGCGCGGCCATCTGCTCCTCGGCCACCACGCCGCGGGTGTAGGCGTCGACCACCCAGTCGACCTGGCTGTCGGAGAGGCGACCCCCGTCGCGCTTGGCGGTGATGACCTCGACGGCGTCGTGCGGCTCGTGACTCACGCCGGGAACCTACCGTCGTCCCCGCCGCCGTCCCGCACCCGGACCTGCTCGTAGCCCCGGAGCACGAAGGTCGGGCGGCGTACGGGCTCCGCCGCCAGCACCAGGCCGGGCAGCCGCTCGGCCAGCAGCGCGACCGACTCGGCCAGCTCCATCCGCGCCAGCGGCGCGCCCAGGCAGAAGTGCACCCCCGCACCGAAGGACACGTGCGGGTTCGGGTCGCGTGCGGGGTCCATCCTGTCGGCGTCGGGGAAGACGGCCGGGTCACGGTTCGCCGAGCCCAGCAGCAGCGCGACCGTGCCGCCCTCCGGGACGACGTGGCCGCCGGCGAGCTCGACCTCGGCGGTCGCGGTGCGCTCGAAGAGCTGGAGGGCGGCGTCGAAGCGCAGCATCTCCTCGACCGCGGTGGGGGCCGCGCCCGCGGCGACCGGCCAGAGCCCCGCCCGCAGCAGGCCGACCAGGCCGTTGCCGAGGACGTTCACCGAGGCCTCGTGGCCGGCGTTGAGCAGGAGCACCGCGGAGGCCACGACCTCCTCGGCCGAGAGGTCGGTGGCGACGAGGTCGCTGAGGAGGTCCTCGGCCGGCCGCCGGCGCCGGAGGTCGGCCAGGTCGGCGACCAGCGCGGCGAAGTCGACCGCGGCCGCCACGGCGGCGGCCACCACCTCCGGCGCCGGCCGCGTCTCGTACATCCGCACGATGGCCTGGGACCACGCCCGCAGGTCGGGCGCGGCGGAGACCGGGACCCCCAGCAGCTCGGCGATGACCAGCACCGGGAGCGGCTCCGCGTACTCCCCCACGACGTCGAACCCGGCCGCCGTGGCGGCCGCGCCGGCCACGTCGTCGAGCAGCCCGGCCGCGAGCTGCCGCACCCGTGGTCGCAGCCGCTCCACGTGGCCCCGGTTGAACGCCGCCGCCACCGGCCGCCGCAGCCGCGTGTGGTCGGGCGGCTCGTTCTCCATCATCTGGTGGCGGTGCAGCAGGTTGAACGGCGCCAGCGCGTCGGCCGGCTCCCGGTCGCGCCAGACCCGGCCCAGCCGCCGGTCGCGCAGCGCCCGCCCGACGCCCGCGTGGTCGAGGACCAGCCACCGGCCGGTCGGCTCGTGGAGCAGCACCGGGCCGCGCTCGCGCAGGCCGGCGAGCACGGGGTAGGGGTCGGCGAGGAAGTCGGGGTCGGTGAGGTCAGCCGAGGTCGTCGGGACCGAACGCATCCGGCAGCACCTCGTCCATCCGCTTGACCCCCGAGACCGTCCAGAGCAGCAGGCCGGGCCCACCGTTCTCCGAGAGCAGCTGGCGGCAGCGCCCGCAGGGCATGATCACCGCGCCCGCCCCGTCGACGCACACGAAGTGGGTCAGCCGGCCGCCGCCGCCCCGGTGCAGGTCGCTGACCAGCCCGCACTCCGCGCACAGCGCCACGCCGTACGCCGCGTTCTCCACGTTGCAGCCCGACACCACCCGGCCGTCGCCGACCAGCGCGGCCGCCCCGACCCGGTAGCCCGAGTAGGGCGCGTAGGCGTGCTCCATGGCCGCGCTCGCCTCGGCGCGCAGGGCCTCCCAGTCGAAGTCGAGGCTCATCCCGCGCTCCCCTTGCGGTAGATCTGTCCGTCGGCCGCGGGCATCCTCAGCCGTTGGCTGGCGAAGGCGAGCACCAGGAGCGTGATGACGTACGGCGTCATCCGGGTGAAGTCGCCCGGCACCTGGTCGATCGAGAGGTAGACCGCTCCGACCGCGGCGCCGAGGACGAAGACGACCGCGGCGGTGGTGAAGCTGGCCCGTCGCACCTGCCAGAGCGCGAAGGCGATCGCGAGCAGCGAGACGAGCAGCAGCAGCGCGCGTACCGAGGTGCCGCCCTGGCGCAGCCCGAGGGTCTCGGTGTAGCCGAACAGGCCCGAGCCCGCCAGCAGCCCGCCGGGGCGCCAGTTGCCGAAGATCATCGCGGCCAGGCCGATGTAGCCGCGCCCGCCGGTCTGGCCCTCGCGGTAGTTGCTCGAGGCGACCATGGCCAGGAAGCCGCCGGCCAGGCCGGCCAGCCCGCCGGAGATCAGCACGGCGACGAACTTGTAGCGCATCACCGCGACCCCGAGGGACTCCGCGGCCGCCGGGCTCTCGCCGCACGAGCGCAGCCGCAGGCCGAAGGAGGTGCGCCACAGCACGACGTAGGACAGCACCACCAGGCCGAGCGAGATCAGCACCAGCACCGACAGGTTGGTCACCAGGGCGCGCGCGATCGCGGCGAGCTCGGAGACGAAGAACAGGTCGCGGTCCTCCACCACCTCCAGCCGGTCGCCGAGCACCGGGAAGGACACCGTCGGGACGTCCGCGATCTTGGGCGACTGGGTGGGCCCGCCCCCCGCGACGCCGGTGAAGGTCAGCGCGGCGAGGTACTGCACGGCCCCGAGGGCGATGATGTTGACCGCGACGCCGGAGATGATGTGGTCGACGCCGAACACGACGGTGGCCAGGGCGTGGACGAGCCCGCCCACCATGCCGAGGGCGATCGAGCCGGCCACGCCGATCCAGGGCCCGTAGGTGAAGGCGAAGAACCCGGCCCCGAACGTGCCGAGGATCATCATCCCCTCGAGCCCGATGTTGACGACGCCGGCACGCTCGGCCCACAGCCCGCCCAGGGCGGCCAGCATGATCGGCATGGTCGCGATCAGCGTCGCCCCCACCGTCCCTGCCGAGGTGAGGTCGTCGGCCCCGGTGAGCCTCTCGAGCAGGGAGAGCAGGGCCACGGCGCCGACGATCCCGAGGACCCACCAGTACGCCGGGCGCAGCCGGGGCCGCCTGCTGGTCGTCGGGGCGGTGGCGGGCTCCGGGGCGACGGGGTCGGTCACGGTGCTCATGCGCGGGCCTCCTGGTCCTGGGTCCCCGCGGGCTCGGCCGGTCCGCCCGGGTCGTCGTGGCGCTCCGCCCGCGCCACGCGGCTCTGCTCGCGGCGGGCCAGGAAGCGTCGGACGACCTCGTAGGAGATGACGACGGTGAGCACGATGACGCCCTGGGTGATGGCCACGATCTCCGGGGAGACGCCGACCAGGATCTGCAGCGGGTTGGACTGCTCCTCGAGGAAGGCGAAGAGCAGGGCGGCCAGCGCGATGCCGACCGGGTTGTTGCGGCCCAGCAGCGCGATGGCGATGCCGGCGAACCCGAGGCCGGACTGGAACGTGGAGCCGTAGCTGTAGGCCTCCCCGAACAGGATGGGCAGCCCGACCAGGCCGGCCACGGCACCCGAGAGCATCATCGTGACGACGGTCATCCGGCGCACGTCGACCCCGCTGGCCACGGCCGCGGTCCGGGACTGCCCGGTGGCGCGCAGGTCGAAGCCGAAGCGGGTCCGGCTCATCACGAACCAGTACGCGACCCCGGCCAGCACGGCGAGCACCACGAAGCCGTAGACCTCCCCGCCGGGGCCGGCGTCGGCGCCGACCAGCGGGATGGCCCCGATCCGGCTGCCCTCGGGGATCTCCTGGGTGCCGATCGTGTTGCTGCCCTCCTCGCGCACGGCGGCCGCGCGCAGGAGGTAGGCCACGACGCTGGTGGAGATGAAGTTCAGCATGATCGTGGAGATGACCTCGCTGACCCCGCGGGCCGCGCGCAGCACGCCGGCGATGCCGGCCCACAGGGCGCCGACCGCCATCGCGCAGACGATGGCCAGCGCGGTGTTGAGGTAGCCCGGCAGCCAGGCCTCGCCGGCCACCACGGCCCCGACGAAGGCGGCGACCCGGTACTGCCCGTCGACCCCGATGTTGAACAGGTTCATCTTGAACGCGATCGCGACGGCGAGGCCCGAGAGGTAGAGCACGCAGGCCTGGTTGACGATGTTGGCCAGGTTGCGGGTCTCGGGCACCTGGAGGATCTGCTCCCAGACCTCCGCGACGGGGTCGCCGGCGCTGACCAGGACCAGGCTGGTGATCGCGAACGCGGCGACCAGGGCCAGCAGGGGCGCGAGCAGCCCCAGCAGGGCGCGCACCACCCGCGTCACGCCGCGCTCCCGGCGCCGGTCATCGCCGAGCCGAGCTGCTCGGGCGTCACGTCCCCGGGGTCGAAGGAGCCGACGAGACGTCCGCGCAGGATGACCTCGATCCGGTCCGAGAGGCCGATCAGCTCGTCGAGGTCGGCGGAGATCAGCAGCACCGACAACCCGTCGGCGCGCGCCTCGCGGATGTGGTTCCAGATGGCGGCCTGGGCGCCGACGTCGACACCGCGCGTCGGGTGCGCGGCGATCAGCAGGATCGGGTCGCCGCTCATCTCGCGACCCACGATCAGCTTCTGCTGGTTGCCGCCGGACAGCGCCCGCGCGGGCACGTCCGCGCCGGGGGTACGCACGTCGTACTGCTCGATGATGCGCTGGGTGTCCGCCCGCGCCGCGCGCCGGCTGATCAGCCGCCCCGCCGCGCTCGGCGGTCGGGACTGGTGGCCCAGCACCCGGTTCTCCCAGAGCGGCGAGTCGAGCAGCAGTCCGTGGCGGTGCCGGTCCTCGGGGATGTAGCCGATCCCGGCCTCGCGGCGGCGCAGGGTCGACATCGGGGCGAGGTCCTGGTCGCTGAGCACGATCGAGCCGGTGGCGCCGGGGCGCATGCCCATCACCGCCTCGACCAGCTCGGCCTGGCCGTTGCCCTCGACCCCGGCGATGCCGAGGATCTCCCCGCGGCGGATCTCGAGCGTCACGTCGTCCAGCAGGGCACGGCCCAGCGCGTCGTGCAGCGACAGACCGGTCACCGCGAGCTGGACGCGGGTGGAGGTCACCTTCTCCGAGATGCCCGGCGAGGGCAGCTCGGAGCCGACCATCAGCTCGGCCAGCTGGCGGGAGGTCACGTCGGCGGGGGCGACGGTCCGGACGGTCGTGCCGCGCCGGATGACCGTGATCTCGTCGGCGACCGAGAGCACCTCGTCGAGCTTGTGGGAGATGAAGAGCACCGCGAGGCCCTCCTTCCTCAGCTCACGCAGGTTGCCGAAGAGCTCGTCGACCTCCTGCGGGACCAGCACGGCGGTGGGCTCGTCGAGGATGATCGTGCGCGCACCGCGGAAGAGGACCTTGAGGATCTCCACGCGCTGGCGGGCGCCGACGCCGAGGTCCTCCACGAGGGCGTCGGGGTCGACGCCGAGGCCGTAGGCGTCGGAGATGCGCTGCACCTCGGCCCGGGCCCTGCGGCCGATGCCGTGCTGCTTCTCGGCCCCGAGGACGACGTTCTCCAGCACGGTGAGGTTGTCGGCGAGCATGAAGTGCTGGAAGACCATGCCGACGCCGGCCTTGATCGCGTCGGCCGGGGAGGACAGCCTGACCTGCGACCCGTCGATCTCGATGGTGCCGGAGTCGGGCTGCTGGACGCCGTAGAGGATCTTCATCAGCGTCGACTTGCCGGCGCCGTTCTCCCCGACCACGGCGTGGATGGTGCCGCGCCGCACGTCGATGTCGACGTCGTCGTTGGCGATCACGCCCGGGAAGCGCTTGCCGATGCCGCGCAGCCGCACCGCGAGCGGGGGGGCGGCCGGGGCGTCCGACCCGCTCGGGCCGCCGGGGGTGGTGCGGGGCGTCTCGGTCACGACGACGTGGACCTCCTGGGCAGGGTGGGACGGGGTGGAGCGCTGCGAGGCTACGTCACGCAGGTGACGTCGTGTGCCTCCGGACGCGGCACGGGGCCGCGGGCGCGAGGCGCCCGCGACCCCGGTCGCTGATCAGTGGCGGTGCGTGGGTGCCGACCGGTCCCGTCAGGGAGCGGAGGGGACCTCGACCTCACCGTCGATGATCTGCTGCTTGAACTCGTCGAGCTGGTCGGCGATGTCGTCGACCTGACCACCGGAGGTGGAGTAGCCGACGCCGTCGACCGAGAGGTCGTAGCGGGTGATGCCCGAGGGGAACTCGCCGTCGTTCACGGCGGTGAGGTACTCGAAGACCGCGACGTCGATGTTCTTCAGCATCGAGGTCATGATCACGTCCTGCACGGACGGGTCGGCCGTCTCGTACTGGTCGGAGTCGACGCCGATCGCCAGGTTGCCCGACTCCGAGGCCGCCTCGAACACGCCGCCGCCGGAGCCGCCGGCCGCGTGGTAGACGAGGTCCGCGCCGCCGTCGTACATGCCCTCGGCCGCGGTCTTGCCACGGGCGGGGTCGGCGAAGCCGGAGAAGTCCGGGATCTGCGTGAGGTAGGTCGACTGGACCTCGATGTCGGGGTTCACGGCCTCGGCACCGGCGACGTAGCCGGCCTCGAACTTGGCGATGAGCGGGGTCTCCACGCCGCCGACGAAGCCGATGTTGTCGGTCTCCGTCTTCAGGGCCGCGGCCGCACCGACGAGGAAGGAGCCCTCCTCCTCGGCGAAGACCAGGTTGGCGACGTTGTCGGCCTCGACGGTCTCGCTGTCGATGATCGCGAAGTGGGCCTCGGGGTACTCCTCGGAGACCTTCGCCACCGCGCCCTCGTAGGCGAAGCCGACGGCGATGACGGGGTCGAAGCCGGCCTCGACGAAGGTGCGCAGGCGCTCCTCGCGGGCGGACTCGGACTCGCCGTCCTCGGCGGCCGACTCCTGGGCCTCGACGCCGTACTCCTCGATGGCCTGGTCGAGCCCGGCCGCCGCGGAGTCGTTGAAGGACTGGTCGCCGCGACCGCCCACGTCGTAGGCGAGTCCGACCTTGACGTCGGAGGTCTCGCCGCCGTCGCTCTCGGTGCCGGCGTCGGTCTCGGTGTCACCACCGCCGCACGCGGAAAGGGCCAGGATGCTGGCGGAGAAAAGGGCTGCCAGCGTGGTGCTGCTGCGTCGCAAGACGCCTCCTCGGTTGCTGAGTCGGCACGTCCCCGGTCGACGACGGCCACCCGGAACCCTAAAGGGTGTGGACGACGCGACCGACCGCCCACGCCAATCGTTACCGAGGCGGAACACGACGGACACAGCCCCTGGGGCGGAGGTCCCGGACCGGCGACCGGAGGCAGGCCCGGAGGAAGGCCCGGAGGAAGGCCCGGACCTGCGTCAGAGGGCGGTCGGGTCGCCCTCGAGGTGCGCGCGCAGCGCCGTCTGGGCCATCAGCCGGGCGCCCACGGCGACCGCGCGCTCGTCGACGCGGAGGTTGCCCTGGTGCAGGTCGTAGGTCGGCCCGCCCGGGGTGCGGGTGCCCAGGCGCATCATCGCCCCGGGCACCTCGTCGAGGTACCAGCCGAAGTCCTCGCCCCCCATGCTCTGGCCGGCCACCACCCGGCCCTCCTCCCCCAGCACGTCGGAGACGGCGGCGGAGAGCACGTGGTTGGCGCGCGGGTCGTTGACCACGGGCGGGACGCCCCGCAGGTAGTCGACGTGGGCCGTGACGCCGTACGGCGCGACCACGTCGCGGACCGCCTCGCGCACGATCTGCTCGCAGCCGGCCCAGGCCTCGGCGTCGAGGATGCGCACGGTGCCGGAGACCCGGCCGCGGTCGGGGATGACGTTCGCCGCGGAGCCGGCGGACACCACGCCCCACACCACGCTGACCCCGGAGCGCGGGTCCATCCGGCGCGACAGCACCGCGGGCAGCTCGGTGGTGACCTTGGCCAGGGCGAAGACCAGGTCGCCGGTGAGGTGCGGGCGCGAGGTGTGGCCCCCGGGGCCCTCGAGGCGGACCTCGACCTTGTCGGCGGCGCTGGTCAGCGGGCCGAGCCGCAGCCCGACCTGGCCGAGGTCGACCGCCGGGTCGCAGTGCAGCGCGAAGACCTGCTCGACGCCGTCCAGGACGCCCTGCCCGATCAGGTCCAGCGCACCCCCGGGCATCACCTCCTCGGCCGGCTGGAAGAACAGCCGCACCCGCCCCGGCAGCTCCCCCCGGGCGTGCACCTCGTCGAGGGCCAGCGCGGCCCCGAGCAGGGCCGTGGTGTGCACGTCGTGGCCGCAGGCGTGCGCCACGCCCGGGACCGTGCTGGCCCAGGGGTCGGTCGTGAGGTCCTCCAGCGGCAGGGCGTCCATGTCGGCGCGCAGCGCCACCACGGGCCCGTCGTCGGGCCGGCCGTCCGGGCCGGTCGGGCCGAGGTCGGCGACCAGGCCGGAGCCCGGCAGCAGCCGGACCTGCCAGCCGGTGCGGGCGAGCCGGTCGGCGACCAGGCCGGTCGTGCGCTGCTCGTGCCGCGACAGCTCGGGGTGGGCGTGCAGGTCGCGGCGGAGGTCGCGCAGCTCGGTGTCGTACTTGTCCACCACGTCGGCGACGAGGTGGGCGAGGTGGGCGAGGTGGGCCGGATCGGCGGGCAGCGGCATGAGACGGCCAGGCTACCGTCGCCCGCCGACCCCCCCGTCGTACGCGGCCAGGATCCGGTCGGCCGCGACCGTCGCCGGCAGGCTGCCGTCGAGCACCTCGGCCCGGACCTCCTCGCGCACCGCGCGCACCCCGGCGGAGTGCCGCAGCCGCTGGTCGAGCTCGTCGCGCACCAGCGCCCAGGTGAAGTCCAGCTGCTGCCCCGCGCGCTTGGCGGCCAGGCCGTCGGCGCCCAGGAAGTCGCGGTGCTCGTGCACGCGCGCCCACAGGTCGTCCACCCCGACGTCGTGCAGGCCCGAGCAGGTCACCACGGGCGGCGCCCACTCGCCGTGGCCGCGCACGAACCGCAGGGCCCCGGCCAGCTCGCGCGCCGCGGCCCGGGCCTCGCCCTCCCGGTCGCCGTCGGCCTTGTTGACCGCGATCACGTCGGCGATCTCCAGGATGCCCTTCTTGATGCCCTGGAGCTGGTCGCCGGTGCGGGCCAGGGTGAGGAAGAGGAACGTGTCCACCATCCCGGCCACGGTCACCTCGGACTGGCCGACCCCGACCGTCTCGACCAGCACCACGTCGTACGCCGCCGCCTCCAGCACCGCCATCGCCTGGACCGTGGCGCGGGCGACCCCGCCGAGGGTGCCGGCGGCGGGCGAGGGACGGACGTAGGCGTCGCGGTCCACCGCGAGCCGCGGCATCCGCGTCTTGTCGCCCAGCACCGACCCGCCGGTGCGGACGCTGGAGGGGTCGACCGCGAGCACCCCGACCCGGTGGCCGCCCGCGGTGAGCCGGGCTCCGAGGGCCTCGATGAAGGTGGACTTGCCGACCCCGGGGACGCCGGACACCCCGACCCGCACGGCCGGGCTGGTGACCCCGGCGCCGTCGCGGCCGGTCAGCGCGGTCATCAGCGCGCGGGCCTGCTCGCGGTGCGCCGGGCGCGAGGACTCCACCAGCGTGATCGCCTGCGACACCTGGGCGCGACGTCCCCCCAGGACCCCGTCGACCAGCTCGTCGACCTGCGGCCTCACGTCGTCCTCACGTCGTCACCCCGGGTGCCGGCGGCGGGCGTCAGTGCCCGAGCTGCTCGCGCAGGCGCGCCAGCAGGTCGAGCGCCGACTCGGCGATCACGGTGCCGGGCAGGAAGACCGCGGCCGCGCCCATCTCGCGCAGCCGTGGGACGTCGTCGGGCGGGATCACGCCGCCGATCACGACCATCACGTCGGGCCGGCCCTGCTCGGTCAGCGCCTCCCGCAGCGCGGGCAGCAGCGCGAGGTGGCCCGCGGCGAGGGACGAGACGCCCACGATGTGCACGTCGGCGTCGACCGCCTGCTGGGCGACCTCCTCGGGGGTGGAGAACAACGGCCCCACGTCGACGTCGAACCCCATGTCGGCGAAGGCCGACACGACGACCTTCTGGCCCCGGTCGTGGCCGTCCTGGCCCATCTTGGCCACCAGGATGCGGGGACGCCGGCCCTCGGCCTCGTCGAACGCGGCGGTCGCGTCGAGGACCTGCTGCACCAGCGTCGACCCCTCCTCGGAGCCGTCCCCGGCGGACTCGTCGCGGAACACGCCGCTGATGGTACGGATGGTCGCCCGATGACGGCCGTACACCTTCTCCAGGGCGTCGGAGATCTCCCCGACGGTGGCCTTGGCCCGGGCGGCGTCGACGGCGAGGGCGAGCAGGTTGCCGTCCATCGAGCCGTTCTCCGGGCCCTGGTCGGCGGCGTTCGTCAGCGCCTCGAGCGTG
Organism: uncultured Actinomycetota bacterium; assembly: GCA_963781475.1. GTDB lineage: Bacteria > Actinomycetota > Actinomycetes > Propionibacteriales > Nocardioidaceae > Nocardioides. Next base: position 873,573 of record CAWAGJ010000008.1, read on the forward strand.
CGGCGGACGTCGTCGTCGTGCCGCTCCTCGCGCAGCCGCTCCAGCTTGGCGATCTGCTGGCGGTAGACGTCGTCGTTGTCGACGCGCAGCACGTCGAGCTGGTCCTCGGCGGCGAGGCGGAAGGTGTTGACCCCGATCACCTTCTGTCGCCCGGAGTCGATCCTGGCCTGGGTGCGCGCGGCCGCCTCCTCGATGCGCATCTTGGGGATGCCCTGCTCGATGGCCGCGGCCATCCCGCCGGCCTGCTCGGCCTCGGTGATGTGGGCCCAGGCGCGCTCGGCGAGGTCGTGGGTGAGCCGCTCGACGTAGTAGGACCCGGCCCACGGGTCGATGGTGCCGGTGGTGCCGGACTCCTGCTGGAGCAGCAGCTGGGTGTTGCGCGCGATCCGCGCCGAGAAGTCGCTGGGCAGCGCGATCGCCTCGTCGAGGGCGTTGGTGTGCAGCGACTGGGTGTGGCCCTGCGTGGCGGCCATCGCCTCCAGGCAGGTGCGCCCGACGTTGTTGAACACGTCCTGCGCGGTGAGGCTCCAGCCGGAGGTCTGCGAGTGCGTGCGCAGGCTGAGCGACTTGGGGTTCTGCGGCTCGAACTCGCGCACCAGCCGGGCCCACAGCGCGCGCGCGGCGCGGAGCTTGGCGACCTCCATGAAGAAGTTCATCCCGATCGCCCAGAAGAACGACAGCCGCGGGGCGAACCGGTCGACGTCGAGGCCCGCGTCGAGGCCGGCCCGGAGGTACTCGACGCCGTCGGCGAGCGTGTAGGCCAGCTCCAGGTCGGCCGTGGCCCCGGCCTCCTGGATGTGGTAGCCGGAGATCGAGATCGAGTTGAACCGCGGCATCTCCTCGGCGGTGTAGCGGAAGATGTCGGAGATGATCCGCATGCTCGGTGCCGGCGGGTAGATGTAGGTGTTGCGGACCATGAACTCCTTGAGGATGTCGTTCTGGATGGTCCCCGAGAGCTGCGCCGGCTTCACCCCCTGCTCCTCGGCCGCGGCGACGTAGAGCGCCATCACCGGCAGCACGGCACCGTTCATCGTCATCGACACCGACATCTCGTCCAGCGGGATGCCGTCGAAGAGCTGGCGCGCGTCGTAGATCGAGTCGATCGCCACCCCGGCCATCCCGACGTCGCCACGCACGCGGGGGTGGTCGGAGTCGTAGCCGCGGTGCGTGGCCAGGTCGAAGGCGACCGAGAGGCCCTTCTGGCCGGCCGCGAGGTTGCGGCGGTAGAAGGCGTTGGACTCCTCGGCGGTGGAGAAGCCGGCGTACTGGCGCACCGTCCAGGGCTGGGTGGTGTACATCGTCGGGTAGGGCCCGCGCAGGAACGGGCTGAGCCCGGGCCAGGTGTCGAGGGCGTCGAGGCCCTCGAGGTCGGCGGCGTCGTAGCGCGGGCGCACGTCGATGCCCTCGGGCGCGGTCCAGCCGGCGCCCCCGGTGGTCGAGGAGCGAGCGCCGGCGCCCCCGGTGGTCGAGGAGCGAGCGCCGGCGAGCGTCTCGAGACCACGCGACGTGGCCAGCGGCAGGCCGGCGAAGGAGTCGGGGACGCTCATGCGAGGGCCTCTCTGGTCCGGGTGAGGAAGGCGAGCGCGTCCACACCGACCGCGCAGGAGTCGTCGACGCCCAGGTCGCGGGGCTTGCCGGCGACCACGACCCGGGCGGCCCCGGCCTCGCGCAGCGCGGTGACCGCGGCGGCGCCCCAGTCGGCGTAGACCGGGTCGGCGCCGGCCAGGCAGGCCACGCGCTGCCCGTCGTAGGCCGCCAGCAGCGCCTCGACGCCGTCGGTCGCGCCGGCGACGTCGACCCCGATCCCGCCGGCGGTGAGCAGGTTGGTGGCGAAGGTCGCCCGCGCCGTGTGCGTCGCGACCGGGCCGAGGGTGGCCAGGAAGACGCGGCCGGTGGCCGGGTCGTCGCGCAGGGCCTCGAAGGCGTGGCCCCAGGGGCGTACGCCCTCCCAGGCGCCGTCGGGCTCGCGCTGCGGGAGCTGCTCGTCCACGGCGGGGAACTCGGTCAGCCCCGTGATCGGCCGGGTCCGGGTGGCGACCTGTCCGTCGCGCTCGGCCGCGGTCGCGGTCACCAGGACCGCCAGCTCGGCGTCCGGGTCGGCGGCGCCGTCGAGGCGGCCGAGCACCTCCCAGGCTGCCGCGGCCAGGTCGTCGGTGAGGCGTTCCACGGCGTACGCGCCCCCGGCGGGGTCGGCCACCCGGGCGACGTGGCTCTCCGAGACGAGCAGGTGGCTGGTGTTCCGCGCGATCCGGCGGCCCAGGGTCTCCGGCCGGCCGAGCGGGCTGTCGAAGGGCAGCACGGTGACGGCCTCGGCGCCGCCGACCCCGGCGGAGAACGCGGCCACGGTCGTGCGCAGGACGTTCACGTACGGGTCGTAGCGGCTCATCATCGGCCGGCTCGTGACGACGTGCTGACGCTGACCCGCGACCCGGGTCCGCTCGGAGGCGCCGCTGAGCTCGAGGACGCGGTCCCACAGCCGGCGGGCGGCGCGGAGCTTGGCGATGGTGGTGAGCTGGTCGTCGGTGGCGGCGAGGCGGTGCTCGACGAGCGCGGCGGCCTGGTCCACGTCGAGGCCGGCACCGGTGAGGACGCGCAGCACCCGGGCGCCGAGCTGGAGGGAGCGGCCGAGCTCCTGGGCGTCGGACGCACCCCGGTCGTGGGCCTCGGTGGCGTCGACGACCACCCCGAGCAGGCCGTGCTCGTGGGCCAGCCGGGCCACCGCGACCAGGTCGTCCTCGGCAGCGGTGGCGGTGACGCCGAGGTTGGTGCCGACGGCCGGCGTGACGCCGCGGTCCGCGGCGAGCGCGAGCAGGGACCGCGCCGAGGCGAGCGCGGACGACGGGGCGTCGAGGACGACCGGGGCGAGGTCGAGCAGGACGCCGTCCAGCAGCGGGGCGAGGTCGGCGCCGTCCGGCAGGGTCAGCCACAGCGAGGTGACGCCCCCCTCGAGGTCGACCAGGACCGTCTCGTTGGCCTGCTTCTCCGCACCGGCGGCCACGCGCAGGTGGGCCCGCACGTCCCACTCCCCCTCACGCGGGGGACGCCCGGCGGTGACCAGGCCGTCGAGGTCGTCGGGCGTGCCCAGCGGCGCGACGTCGACACCGTCCAGCGTGCGGCGCGCGAGACGCTCCCACACCAGCGTGTCGGGCTCGTCCTCCCCGAGCCGGCGCGCCTTGCGCAGGACGGCCGCGGCAGCGGCCTCCCACGCGGCGCGGTCGTGGGTGTCGCCCTCGGCGGCGAGGGCCAGGGTCCCCTGCTCCGGCTCGAGGTCGCTCGGATCGTCGAGCCCGCCGTCCACCGCTCCCGCGGTGCTGCCCTCGGAGGTCATGGCCGCAGACTAGGGCCGCGATGTGTCGGCGGCCACCCGGTGTGGGGTTCCCGACCGGCGGGCGGTCTTCACCCGCCGGTCACCTGACGGCCGCGGAGCCGTCGTCGCGGTCGCGCAGGGTGCGGTCCATGAGTCCTGCGCGCACCGCGATCGTGACCGGGTCCGCCTACCCCGCCGTGGACGCCACCACGACCATGCTCCGGGCCACCGTCGACCGGCTGGTCGACCGGGGCCACGAGCTGCTGGTGGTGGCACCGGGGCCGGGACCGGCGTCGTACCGCGGGGTGCGGGTGCACCGGGTCGGCACGCTGGAGAAGGCCGGCCCCCAGGTCCGCGAGGCGCTCTCGGCGTTCGCGCCCGACGTCCTCCTCCTCCCCTCCCCCGGCCGGCTCGGGCGCACGGCCCTCAAGCACGCCCGCGACCGCGACCTGCCGACCCTGGTCGTCGAGCACTCCCCCCTGCTCGACACCTCCACCGACCACTGGCGCCGCAAGGTCGCCGACCGGGCGGACCGGGTGGTCGTGACGAGCCGGTGGATGAGCGGGCGCGTCGCCGAGCTCGACGTGGACGCGCCGGCCTGGGCACCCGGCGTCGACACCACGGCCTTCACCCCCGGGCTGCGCGACGAGTGGCTGCACGACTCCTGGGCGAGGGCCGGCGCCGGGACCGAGGAGCCGGTGGTCGTGGGCTACGTCGGCGGGCTGGACAAGCGCCACGGCGTACGTCGCCTCGCCGCGCTCGCCGACGTCCCGGGCGTACGCCTCGTGCTGGTCGGGGACGGCCCGGAGCGCGGCTGGCTGGCCGCGCGCCTGCCGGGGGCCACGATGCTCGGCACCCTGCAGACCGGCGACCTCACCGTCGTCCTGCCCTCGCTCGACGTCCTGGTGCACCCCGGGGAGCACCAGACCTGCTGCCACGTGCTGCGCGAGGCCGCCGCCAGCGGGGTCCCGGTCCTCGCCCCGCGCAGCGGCGGGGCGCCCGAGGTGGTGCGCCACCTGGAGAGCGGGCTGCTCTACGACCCCCGGGCGCGGCGCGGGCTGCTCGACGCGGTCGACGCGGTCGTCCGGGACCCGCACCGGGCCCTGCTCGGCGGCCGCGGCCGCGAGCTCGCGCTCGCCCGGAGCTGGACCAGCGCCGTCGACGAGCTCCTCGACACGCACCTGCTGCCGCTGGTCGGCTCGAGGACGGGTTCCCGCCCCGCGGCGTGACCCTCCTCACCCACCCTCGCGCGAGCACGTCGACGGGGTACCTTGGACCCGTGGCAACAACGACGCGACCGCTGGTCCGGAGCGCCCGTGGTACGCGCTCGACGATCGCCCTCAAGCTGACGATGGCCGTCTCCGGCCTCGTGTTCATCGGCTTCGTGCTGGCGCACATGTACGGCAACCTCAAGGCCTTCGCCGGGGAGGTCTCGTTCAACGAGTACGCCGAGCACCTGCGCGAGATCGGGGAGCCGATCCTCCCGTACAGCGGTCTGCTGTGGATCCTGCGCCTGGGACTCGTCGCCGCGCTGGTGGTCCACGTGACCGCCGCCGTGCTGCTGTGGCGCCGCGCCGCCAAGGCGCGGCCCGTGCAGTACGAGATGGTCCGCCGGGCGAGCTCGTCGATCTCCTCGCGCACCATGCGCTGGGGCGGGGTGACCATCCTGGTCTTCCTGGTCTGGCACCTGCTGAACTTCAGCATCGTCAAGATCAACCCCGCCGGCGGCGAGACCAACAACCCGTACACGCTGCTGGTCGACACCTTCGGCGTGTGGTGGATGACCGTGATCTACCTCGTCGCGATGGCCGCCCTCGCGCTGCACCTGCACCACGGCACCTTCAGCGCGATGCAGACGCTCGGCCTGACCGGCTCGGCCAAGGCGCGCACCCGGGCCCGTACGGCCGGCTGGGTCCTCGCCGTGGTCGTGGCCGGGGGCTACTCGTTGGTCCCCCTCGGCGTCCTGCTCGGCCTGATCGAGTAGCACCGCCCCCCTACGCCCTGCCAGCCAGTCCCGCCGAAGTCCCAGACAGGGAGCACCCGTCATGGCCATGACCGACCCGAGCGGCACCGTCGCGCTCAACAAGCCCGCCGAGCAGCAGTCCGACGACGCGCACGGCTACTACACCCGGGGCGAGAACATCGTCGACGGCGCAGCGCCCACCGGCCCGATCCAGGACCGCTGGACCCACCACATCTTCGAGAACCGCCTGGTCAACCCGGCCAACCGCCGCAAGCTCGACGTGATCATCGTCGGCACCGGCCTGGCCGGCGGCGCCGCCGCGGCCACGCTGGGCGAGGCCGGCTACAACGTGAAGTCCTTCTGCTACCAGGACTCCCCGCGTCGGGCGCACTCGATCGCAGCCCAGGGCGGCATCAACGGGGCGAAGAACTACAAGGAGGACGGCGACTCCGTCTTCCGGCTCTTCTACGACACCGTCAAGGGCGGTGACTACCGCTCGCGCGAGTCCAACGTCTACCGCCTCGCCGAGGTCAGCGCCAGCATCATCGACCAGTGCGTGGCCCAGGGCGTGCCGTTCGCCCGGGAGTACGGCGGCCTGCTCGACAACCGCTCCTTCGGCGGCGTGCAGGTCTCCCGCACCTTCTACGCCCGCGGCCAGACCGGCCAGCAGCTGCTGATCGGCGCCTACCAGGCCCTCGAGCGCCAGGTCGCGGCCGGCACCGTCACCACCTACACCCGCCACGACATGCTCGAGCTGGTGGTGGTCGACGGCAAGGCGCGCGGCATCATCGCCCGCGACCTGTCGACCGGCGAGATCGAGACCCACCTCGCCGACGCGGTCGTGCTGGCCTCCGGCGGCTACGGCAACGTCTTCTTCCTCTCCACCAACGCCATGGGCTGCAACGTCACCGCCACCTGGCGTGCGCACCGCAAGGGCGCCTACATGGCCAACCCCTGCTACACCCAGATCCACCCCACCTGCATCCCGGTGGCCGGGGAGCACCAGTCCAAGCTGACCCTGATGTCGGAGTCGCTGCGCAACGACGGCCGGATCTGGGTCCCGAAGAACGCCGACGACTGCACCAAGGACCCCCGCGAGATCGCCGAGGAGGACCGCGACTACTACCTGGAGCGGATCTACCCGGCCTTCGGGAACCTGGTGCCCCGCGACATCGCCTCCCGCCAGGCCAAGAACGTCTGCGACGAGGGTCGCGGCGTCGGCCCGAAGGTCGGCGACTTCCGCCGCGGCGTCTACCTGGACTTCAGCGAGGTCATCGAGCGCACCGGCGAGGACAAGGTCCGCGAGAAGTACGACAACCTCTTCGACATGTACGAGCGGATCACCGGGGAGAACCCCTACGAGGTGCCGATGCGCATCTACCCGGCCGTGCACTACGTGATGGGCGGCCTGTGGGTCGACTACGACCTGCAGTCCAACGTGCCCGGCCTCTTCGTCACCGGTGAGGCCAACTTCTCCGACCACGGGGCCAACCGGCTCGGGGCGTCGGCGCTGATGCAGGGCCTCTCCGACGGCTACTTCGTGCTGCCGAACACCATCCGCGGGTACCTCGCCGACGGCCCGTTCGACACGATCGACGAGAGCCACCCGGCGGTCGTCGAGGCCCGCACCTCGGTGGAGCAGCGCCTGGAGACCTTCCTGTCCATCGGCGGCACCCGCTCGGTGGACAGCTTCCACCGCGAGCTCGGCCACATCATGTGGGAGTTCTGCGGCATGGAGCGCTCCGAGGAGGGCCTGCGCAAGGCGATCGACATGATCCGCGAGCTGCGCCGCGAGTTCTGGAGCAACCTGCGGGTGCTCGGCTCCGCCGACACGCTCAACCAGGCCCTGGAGAAGGCCGGCCGCGTGGCCGACTTCATCGAGCTGGGCGAGCTGATGTGCATCGACGCGCTCAACCGGCGGGAGTCCTGCGGCGGCCACTTCCGCGCGGAGTCGCAGACCGAGGAGGGCGAGGCCCTGCGCCACGACGACGAGTTCGCCTACGTGGCGGCCTGGGAGTTCGGCGGCGACGAGGGCCAGCCGGTGCTGCACAAGGAAGACCTGATCTACACCGCCATCGAGATGAAGCAGCGGAGCTACAAGTGAACCTGACCCTGAAGATCTGGCGCCAGGCCAGTGCCGCGACGACGGGTGCGATGCGCACCTACGAGGTCGACGAGATCTCGGAGGACATGAGCTTCCTGGAGATGCTCGACGTGCTCAACGAGCGGCTGAACGAGCAGGGCGAGGAGCCCGTCGCGTTCGACCACGACTGCCGCGAGGGCATCTGCGGGTCGTGCGACCTGATGATCAACGGCCGCCCGCACGGCCCCGAGGTGACCACGACGTGCCAGCTGCACATGCGGTCCTTCAAGGACGGCGACACCATCCACGTCGAGCCGTGGCGCGCCGAGGGCTTCCCGGTCGTCAAGGACCTGATCGTGGACCGGTCCGCCTTCGACCGGATCATCCAGGCCGGCGGCTACATCTCGGTCAACACCGGGGCCGCGCCGGACGCCCACGCGACGCCCGTGCCGCGTGAGGACGCCATGAAGGCGTTCAACGTCGCCACCTGCATCGGCTGCGGCGCCTGCGTCGCGTCGTGCCCCAACGGGTCGGCCTCGCTGTTCCTGGGCGCCAAGATCACCCACCTCGGCCGGCTGCCCCAGGGCCAGCCCGAGCGCGACTCCCGGGTGGTCTCGATGGTCGCCCAGCACGACGCCGAGGGCTTCGGCGGGTGCACCAACATCGGCGAGTGCACCGCGGCCTGCCCCAAGGAGATCCCGCTCGACGTCATCTCGCAGCTGAACAAGGACCTGCGCACCGCGATCCGCCACGGCTACTGAGCTGCGGCGACGCAGCACCACCACGCACGGCCCCGGGTCCTCGACCCGGGGCCGTGCGTCGTCGTCGTACGTCGGCCCAGGTCGTCAGCGGGTGGCGCGCCAGGCCCGCAGGCCGAGCCGGGCCAGCACGACCGCGATGGCGACGTTGACCACGATCAGCACCGTGTGCGCCACCCAGTAGCCGGTGGCGCGCTCCTCGCCCGCGGCCCAGGCGCCGATCAGGGTACGGGCGAACTGCCCGAACGTGAGCACGTTCCAGGCCGCGACGGCGAGCAGCAGCACGGCGTGCCGCCGCTGGAACAGCAGCGGAGCGGTGCCGGTCGCCGCGCCGGTCGTCGAGCCGGGGGTCGTCCCGGTCGCGCCGCCCGTCATCGGACGGACCTGCGCACCACGGCCACCAGCGCCAGCATGGCGGCGCTGCCGGCGGCGAACGGCCCGCCCGTCCGACGGACCAGCCCGGGCGCCGAGGACTCCCGTGCGGCCGCCCACTGGTCGAGGCTGGGAGCCTGCGGTCCCTGGACCGGGACCTGCTCCACGGGCCGCGCGGCCATCGCGGCGCGGGTGGTGTAGGCCCAGGACGCGGAGTACAGCGTGAGCCGGGCGAAGTAGTTGAACACCACGATCAGGGTCAGCGCGATCCCGAACGCCTGGAAGGCCGGGTTGCCCTTCGTCAGGCTGATGACCTGGGCCGACAGCTGCTTGATCACCTCGAACCCCAGCGCACCGAGCAGGGCGCCGGACCACAACGACCGCGCCGGCGCGGTGGCCCGGGCGAGCTGCTTGAACATCACGAAGAACAGCACGGTGTTGATCGTGATCGCGACCACGACCCCCAGCGCGACCAGCACGAACCGCAGCTCCTCGCCCAGCCCGAGCAGCTCGAGGAGGCCGGAGGAGAACCGGGTCACGCCGCTGCCGACCGCGACGGAGAGCAGCAGCGTGCCGCCCACCGTGACCAGGCCGAGCAGGTCCATCAGCTTGACCTTGAGGAACGACGCCGTCGGCAGCGCCTGGCCGAAGGTGGCCGTGAGCGCCTCCCGCAGCACCTGGACGAAGCCGAGCCCGGTGTAGAGCACACCGGCCAGGCCGAGCAGCCCCACGACGCCCGAGAAGGCCTGCACCTGGTCCAGGGAGATCTGGCCGTCGCCGCCGCCCACCAGACCGGGGAAGAGCTCCTCGATGCCCCGGCGGACCTGGCCGTCGAGGTCGGGGTAGACCTGGGAGACCACGCCGACCGAGAAGAAGATCAGCGCGAGCAGCGGGAAGAACGACAGGAAGGCGAAGTAGCTCACCGCGCCCGCGTGCAGGTTGCCCTGCGCGGAGCCGTAGTGCTGGACCATCCGCAGCACCCGGGCCACGGCCGGACGGCGCTGCGTCTGCGTGGCGACGCTCTTGACCTTCCCGACCCCGGCCACCATCAGCCCTCCCCCAGCCGGAACTCGTGGGTGGGCCGCCAGCCGGCGGTCTCGTCGTGCACGTAGAGGTGGAACGAGGTGACCAGGAACCGGCACGCGAACGACGCCAGCTCGTCGAACGCCCGGTCCAGGGCGGTCTCGTCGAGGTGGTGGGCGATGGTGACGTGGGGGTGGTACGGGAAGTCCAGGTCGCAGGCCAGCGGCCCGCGACGCACGGCCGCGGCGAGCTGCTCGCACTGCGAGATGCCCTCGGCCAGGGACACGAACACCACCGGGGAGACCGGCTGGAAGGTGCCCGTGCCGCGCAGGTGGACGCGGAACGGCTCGACCGACGCCGCCGCCTCGGCGAGGTGCGCCTCGACCTTGCCGAGCTCACCGGGGTCGACCACGGCCGGCGGCAGCAGCGTCACGTGCGTGGGGATCATCGTCGCCGTGCGGTCACCGAGCGCCAGCCGGTAGTCCTGGAGCTCGCCGGCCCACGGCTCGGGGATCGCGACGGCCACGCCGATGGTCTGCTGCATCGTCTCGACCCTAGCGGCCGCGGTGGTCGTCACGGGTGGGCCGGAGGCGAGAAGCCGACACGGTCGTAGACGTCGCCCAGCGTGCGCGAGGCGACCTCGCGGGCGCGCACGGCGCCGCCGGCCAGGACCGCGTCCAGGTGCGCCCGGTCCTCCAGCAGCGCCAGGGTCCGGTCGCGGAACGGGGTCACGAACTCGACGACCACCTCGGCGAGGTCCTTCTTCAGGTCGCCGTAGCCGCGGCCCGCGTACTCCTCCTCGAGGGCGGCCACGGGCGACCCGGTCAGCGCGGCGTAGATCGTCAGCAGGTTCGACACCCCGGGCTTCTCGGCGGCGTCGAAGCGGACCTCGCTGCCGGAGTCGGTGACGGCCGAGCGGATCTTCTTGGCGCTGACGCGTGGCTCGTCGAGCATCTCCACGATGCCGCCGGGGGACGAGGCCGACTTCGACATCTTCGAGGTGGGGTCCTGGAGGTCGGCGATCTTCGCGGTCGCCTCCAGGATGTACGGCTCCGGCAGCCGGAAGGTCTTCTTGTAGCGGTGGTTGAACCGCCCCGCGAGGTCCCGGGTCAGCTCGAGGTGCTGGCGCTGGTCCTCCCCCACCGGCACGAAGTGCGGCCGGTAGAGCAGGATGTCGGCCGCCTGGAGGACCGGGTAGGTGAACAGGCCCACGGACGCCGCCCCCTCGCCGCCCTTGGCGGACTTGTCCTTGAACTGCGTCATCCGGCGCGCCTCCCCGACACCGGTCAGGCACTGCAGCACCCACGAGAGCTGCGCGTGCTCGGGCACGTGGCTCTGCACGAAGACCGCGGCCCGGTCCGGGTCGACGCCCATGGCCAGCAGCTGCGCGGCCGCCCGCAGGGTCCGCTCGCGGAGCACCGACGGGTCGTGCTCGACGGTGATCGCGTGCAGGTCGGCGACGAAGAAGAACGGCTCGTGCTCCTCCTGGAGCGCCACCCACTGCCGCAGCGCGCCGAGGTAGTTGCCGAAGTGGAACGAGTCGGCCGTGGGCTGGATGCCCGAGAGGACCCGGGGGCGGGCGGGGGCGGGCGGGCTCGACCCGGTCTGGCTGGACATGGGCCCCATTGTCGCGAAACCCGTTCGTCACCGCGTCGGCGCCCCTGAGAGGCTCTGCCCATGGACCTCCCCCCGACCCCGCCGACGCTCACCGACGGCCACGTCACGTTGCGCGCGCACGCGGTCACGGACGCCCAGGGCTCCTACGAGGCCACCCTCGACCCCGACTACCAGCGGTGGACGTCGGTGCCGCTGCCGGTCAGCCTGGAGGGCGCCCGGCACTTCGTCGGGGAGCTGATGCCCGGCGCCTGGGCCGACGGCAGCGCCTGGGGCTTCGCGGTCGACCACGACGGGTCCTACGTCGGCACCGTGGAGCTGCGCCCCGACGACCGTGAGGCCGGCGTCGCCGAGGTCGCCTTCGGCTCGCACCCCCGGGTGCGCGGGGTGCGGCTGGAGGGGCGCAGCGTGATGGAGCGGGCCCTGCGGCTGCTGCTCACCTGGGGCTTCACCCACGCCGGCGTACGCACGGTGCTGTGGCGCGCGCACCGCGGCAACTGGGCCTCGCGCCGGCTGGCCTGGAAGGTCGGCTTCCGCGTCGAGGGCACGGTGCGCCGCTGGACCACCCAGCGCGGGGAGCGCCACGACGCCTGGGTCGGCACGCTGCTGCACGACGACCCCCGTGAGCCCCCGACGACCTGGCTGACGGCGCCGCGGCTGCACGGCGAGCGGGTCGTGCTGCGGCCGTTCACCGACGCCGACGTCCCTCGGGTCGTCGAGGCCTGCAACGACGACCGGACCCGGCAGTGGCTGGGCCGGCTGCCGGAGCCGTACGACGAGGCGGCCGCAGCGGAGTACCTGCTCCACGTCGGGGAGCAGCAGGCAGCGGGACGCGGCGTGTGGTGGGCGGTGGCGGACCCGACCACCGACGAGCTGCTCGCCTCGATGGGGCTGTTCGGGCTCCAGCCGGGGCGGCAGGTCGAGGTGGGCTACTGGGCGCACCCGGCGGCCCGGGGACGGGGCGTCACCACCGAGGCGACCGGGCTCGCGCTGCGGTTCGCGTTCGGGATGCTGGGGGTGCAGCGGGTGGTGGCGTCCGCCGCGGTGGAGAACGCCGCGTCACGGCACGTGCTGGAGGCCAGCGGCCTGCGGCCGTACGCCACCGAACGGCTCGGGGCCACCACCCGGACCGGCCCGGCCGACCAGGTGTGCCTCGACGTGCTCGCCGAGGAGTGGCTGGCCGGCCAGGTGGCGCGGATGCGGGACGGGTCTGCTCAGGCCTGACTGACCGCGGCGGCGAGGTTGCCCAGCGAGGACTCCAGCGCCTCCTGCGGCACCAGCGGGAAGGACAGCTTCTTCAGCAGCTCCTTGTCGGTGACCTCCGACCAGTCGTAGGTGACGGTGACGTCGGTGCTGCCGGACCCGGTGGACTTCAGCTCCCACACCCACTCCCAGCCCGGGGGCTCCTGACCGGCCGGCGCGGTGCGCCAGGCGAGCAGGTGGTTCTCGTCGTAGCCGGTGACGTGGTTGTCGGTCTGGTAGTCGCCGCCCATGTGGTCCCCGGACATGTTCATCCGGAACTGCTGCCCGTTCTTCTCGATCCGGTCGCCCCGGTCGAGGCCGAGCACGAAGCCGGAGCCGTCGAGCTCGGTGTGGCGGTGGGGGTTGGTGAGGACGGCGAAGAGGTCCTTGGAGGAGGCGTCGATGGTGCGGGTCGCGGAGATGCTGGTGTCACTCATGCCCCCACCAGACCAGCCCTGCGCGGCGTACTCAAGCCCCTTCGGGGGGAGCGTCCCGGGATCCAGACGTGCCGACCGGGGGACGGCACGGCCAGGCGCTCGCGTCGTCGCAGGTCAGCGGGGTGCGGCGCGGTCGGCGCGCAGCGCCACCACCAGGACCACGAGGCCGACGACCGAGAGGCCGACCCCGGCCAGCGCGGGGGCGCGGAAACCCAGCCCGGCGCTGATCACCACGCCGCCGATCCAGGCGCCGAGCGCGTTGGCGACGTTCAGCGAGGCGTGGTTCATCGCGGCCCCGAGCGTCTCGGCCCGACCCGCCACGCGCATCAGGCGCAGCTGCAGGTTGACCACCAGCACCGAGCCGAGGGTGGTGACCAGGAACGCCGCGGGCGCCAGCCACCAGCCGTACGGCGAGACCACGAAGAACAGCAGCAGGGCGGCCGCCATCCCGACGCTGCCCACGACCAGGGAGCCGGGCACCGACCAGTCGGCCATCCGACCGGCCAGCACCGTGCCGGCGACCATGCCCAGGCCCAGCGCCAGGATCACCAGCGGGACGCTGCCGCTGCCGAGGCCGGCGACGTCGGTGGTGATCGGCGAGATGTAGGTGTACACCGCGAACATGCCGCCGAAGCCGGCCGCCCCGATCAGCAGGGCGAGCAGGACCTGCGGCTCCCGCAGCGCGGTGAGCTCGGTGCGCCACCGCGCCTCGGGGTTGCCCGCCCGGACCGGGACGACCGCGGCCACGGCGAGCACCGTGAGCACGGCCAGGCCGGAGGCCGCCACGAAGCCGGCCCGCCAGCCGAGCTCCTGACCGAGCCAGGTCGCGGCGGGGACGCCGAGGACGTTGGCCACCGACAGGCCCATCATCACCTGGGCGACCGCACGGCCGGCCCGTCCGGGCTGCGCGAGGTCGGCCGCGACCAGGCTGGCGACGCCGAAGTAGGCCCCGTGGGGCAGCCCGTCGAGGAAGCGCGCGACGAGCAGCATCTCCATCGAGACCGAGGCCGCCGACAGCACGTTGCCGGCGGCGTAGGCGGCCATCAGCCAGAGCAGCAGCCTCCGGCGCGGGGCGCGGGCGCCCAGCACGGCCAGCAGCGGCGCCCCGACCACCACGCCGAGGGCGTAGGCGGAGATCAGGTGGCCCGCGGTCGGGATCGAGACCCCCACACCGGCAGCGACCTCGGGCAGCAGGCCCATCGTCATGAACTCGGTCGTGCCGATGGTGAAGCCGCCCAGGGCCAGGGCGAGCAGCGCCAGGCGCGGGGCGCGCGAGGCCAGCACCGGCGCGTCCGAGCCGCCCGGTCGGGCCGGCTGGGCCGCGGTCCCGGGGCCGGCGGCGGTCGAGGAGGTCACGAAGGACGCTAACCCGCGCCCACCCCGTCGGTGTTCCCCGCGCGGGTGTGACATCGGCCCACCCGCGCGGGCGCCGCGGTCCGCGGCGACGGCTCAGAGCGAGGCGAGGGCCTCGTTCAGCGTGCTCGAGGGCCGCATCACCGCGTCGGCCTTCGCGTCGTCGGGGCGGAAGTACCCCCCGATGTCGGCCGGGCTGCCCTGCACCGCGGCGAGCTCGTCGACGATGGTCTGCTCGTCCGCACCCAGCCGCTCGGCCAGCGCCGCGAAGTCCGAGGCGAGCGCGGCGTCGGCGTCCTGGGCGGCCAGCTCGCGCGCCCAGTACAGCGCGAGGTAGAAGTGCGAGCCGCGGTTGTCCAGGCCGCCGACCTTGCGGCTCGGGGACCTGTCCTCCTCCAGGAAGGTCGCCGTCGCCCGGTCCAGGGTGTCGGCGAGGACCTGCGCGCGCGGGTTGTCGGCGAAGCCGGCGAGGTGCTCGAAGGAGGCGGCCAGGGCGAAGAACTCGCCGAGGCTGTCCCAGCGCAGGTAGTTCTCCTCGACCAGCTGCTGCACGTGCTTGGGCGCCGAACCGCCGGCCCCGGTCTCGAACAGGCCGCCGCCGTTCATCAGCGGCACGATCGAGAGCATCTTGGCCGAGGTGCCGACCTCGAGGATCGGGAAGAGGTCGGTGTTGTAGTCGCGCAGCACGTTGCCGGTCACCGAGATGGTGTCCTCGCCGCGCCGGATCCGCTCCAGGGAGTACGCGGTGGCCTCGGCCGGCGTCATGATCTCGATGGTCAGCCCGTCCGTGTCGTGCTCGGGCAGGTACTCCCGCACCTTCGCGATCAGGTGGGCGTCGTGCGCGCGGGCCTCGTCGAGCCAGAAGACCGCCGGGGTGTCGCTGGCGCGCGCCCGGGTCACGGCGAGCTTGACCCAGTCGCGGATGGGGTCGTCCTTGGTCTGGCAGGCACGCCAGATGTCGCCCGGCTCGACGTCGTGCTCGAGCAGCACCGTGCCGTCGGAGGACACGACGCGGACCGTGCCGGCCGCGGGCACCTCGAAGGTCTTGTCGTGCGAGCCGTACTCCTCGGCGGCCTTCGCCATCAGCCCGACGTTGGGCACCGAGCCCATGGTCGAGGGGTCGAGGGCGCCGTGGGCGCGGCAGTCGTCGATCACGGCCTGGTAGACCGAGGCGTAGGAGGAGTCCGGGATCACCGCCAGGCAGTCCTGCTCCTCGCCGGCGGGGTTCCACATGTGGCCCGAGGTGCGGATCATCGCCGGCATCGAGGCGTCGATGATCACGTCGGAGGGGACGTGCAGGTTGGTGATGCCCTTGCGGTCGTCGACCATCGCCATCGCGGGGCCGTCGGCCAGGCCCTGCTCCACCGCGGCCCGGATCGCCGCGCCGTCGGGCAGGTCGTCCGCCGCGGAGAGCAGCGCACCGAGCCCGTCGTTGGGCGAGATGCCGGCCTCGCGCAGCTGGGGGCCGTACTGGTCGAAGAGCGTGGGGAAGAACGCCTGGACGGCGTGGCCGAAGATGATCGGGTCGGAGACCTTCATCATGGTGGCCTTGAGGTGCACCGAGAACAGGACGTCGTCGGCCTTGGCGCGCGCGACCTGCTCGGTCAGGAAGCGGCGCAGCGCCGCGACGTTCATGAAGGTGGCGTCCACGACCTCGCCGGGCAGCACCGTCACCGAGTCCTTGAGCACGGTCTCGGTGCCGTCGGCGGCGACGTGCACGATGGACAGCGTGTCGTCGCCCTCGACCACGACCGACTTCTCGTTGCTGAAGAAGTCGTCCTTGCCCATGGTGGCCACGTTCGTGCGCGAGTCCGAGGACCAGGCGCCCATCCGGTGGGGGTGCTTGCGGGCGTAGCCCTTGACCGAGGCCGGCGCGCGCCGGTCGGAGTTGCCCTCGCGCAGCACCGGGTTCACCGCGGAGCCCTTGACCCTGTCGTAGCGCGCCCGGACCTCCTGCTCCTCGTCCGTGCCCGGGTTCTCCGGGTAGGCCGGGAGGTCGAAGCCCTGCTCCTGGAGCTCCTTGACCGCGGCCTTGAGCTGCGGGATGGAGGCGGAGATGTTGGGCAGCTTGATGATGTTGGCGTGCGGGGCCGTGGCCAGCTCGCCGAGCTCGGCCAGCGCGTCCTCGACGCGCTGCTCGTCGCTCAGGCGGTCGGGGAACTGCGCGAGGATGCGCCCGGCCAGCGAGATGTCGCGGGTCTCGACCTCCACGCCGGCCTTGGCGGCGTACGCCGAGACGATCGGCAGGAGCGAGTAGGTCGCCAGCAGCGGCGCCTCGTCGGTGTGGGTGTAGACGATCGTGGCGGGCTTCTCGGCCATGGGGCAACGACTCCTGCTCGGCTGCGGGCGGACCTGCGGAAAGTAACTTGACGTCAAGATACCTGATCCGGACGTCCGGCCAGCGTGTCACCCGCGGCGCGGGTGCGGCAACGCACGCTCCGGGTGGGAGCCGCGCCGGGGCGGCTCCGCTGCTAGCGTCGCGACGTCCCGTCGCACGAGTCCAAGAACCGTCTCGAAGGAGTCCCCGTGAGCTCTACCCCGTTGAAGGTCGCCGTCACCGGTGCCGCCGGCCAGATCGGCTACAGCCTGCTCTTCCGCCTCGCCAGCGGAGCCCTGGGCGACCGGCCGGTGGAGCTGCGCCTGCTCGAGATCGCGCCCGCGCTGAAGACCCTCGAGGGCGTCGTCATGGAGCTCGACGACTGCGCGTTCCCGACCCTGGCCGGTGTCGAGATCGGTGACGACGCCGAGAAGGTCTTCGACGGCGTCAACCTCGCGCTGCTCGTCGGGGCCCGTCCGCGCGGGCCCGGCATGGAGCGCGCCGACCTGCTCGAGGCCAACGGGGCGATCTTCACCGCGCAGGGCAAGGCCCTGAACAAGGTCGCGGCCGACGACGTACGGATCGGGGTCACCGGGAACCCGGCCAACACCAACGCGCTGATCGCGCTCAGCAACGCCCCCGACGTCCCCAGCGACCGGTTCTCGGCCCTCACCCGCCTGGACCACAACCGGGCGATCTCGCAGCTGGCCGCGAAGACCGGTGCCCCGGTCACCGACATCACCAAGATGACGATCTGGGGCAACCACTCCGCCACGCAGTACCCCGACCTCTTCCACGCCGAGGTGGGCGGCCGGAACGCCGCCGAGGTCGTCGGCGACCAGACCTGGCTGGAGGACCACTTCATCCCCACCGTGGCCAAGCGCGGCGCGGCCATCATCGAGGCCCGGGGCTCCTCGTCGGCCGCCTCGGCCGCCTCGGCCACCATCGACGCCGCCCGTGACTGGCTGCACGGCTCCGCCGCCGGCGACTGGGTCTCGATGGCGGTGCTCTCCGACGGCTCCTACGGCGTCCCCGAGGGCATCGTGTCGTCCTTCCCGGTGACCACGCGGGGCGGCGACTGGGAGATCGTGCAGGGTCTGGACATCGACGACTTCTCCCGTGGGCGCATCGACGCCACGACCGCCGAGCTGACCGAGGAGCGCGCCGCGGTCACCGAGCTCGGGCTGATCTGAGCCCCTGGCCCTGGCCCGGGCCCCGGCCCCGGCCGGGGCCGGGCCGGGGCCTGGCCCTGGCCCGGGGCCGTTGGTCGCCCCGGCGAGCACCGCCGCCGGGCGCGCAACCCCCGAGCGCTGCTGTAACGCTGTGTTACTTCGTCTGCCGCGGTGTCGCGACGCGGATCTGGACGAAGTAACACAGCGTTACAGCCGGGTGGTGGCGACGGGGGGCGCCGCGGGCGCCCGGGGCCCGCTGCGCGTACGGGACCCTCAGGTGCCGGGCTGGTTGGGGATCGTGTCGCTCAGCAGCCACAGCGCCGCGGCCACCGCGACCAGCAGCACGACGTCGGTGGCGCGGTGGCGCACCGCCAGCATGCCGGCGTCGCGCCGCGGCAGCACGAGCCGGGCCAGGGCGGCGCCGGAGAGCGCACCCGCGACGACCTTGATCCCCAGGCGCCAGTCGGAGACGGTCAGGCCCAGCCCGACCGCGACCGCGGCGAGGACGAGGAGGTAGAGCGCGCCGCCGATGGTGGAGGGGTGCCGGCGCTCCTCGAGGGGCCCGCTCACGAGCCGGCGGCGCCCGGGCCGCTCCCGGCCGCCCGCTCGGCGATCTCCACGACGTTGCTCAGCAGCATCGCCCGGGTCATCGGCCCGACCCCGCCCGGGTTCGGCGAGACCCAGCCGGCCACGTCCCACACGTCCGCGGCGACGTCGCCGGCGATCCGGCCGTCGACGCGGGAGACGCCGACGTCGAGCACGGCCGCGCCCGGCTTGACCATGGCGGCGGTGATGATGCCCGGCACCCCCGCGGCGGCGACGACGACGTCGGCCTCGCGCACGTGCTTGGCCAGGTCCCGGGTCCCGGTGTGGCACAGCGTGGTGGTGGCGTTCTCGCTCCGACGGGTCAGCAGCAGGCCCAGGGGCCTGCCGACGGTCAGGCCGCGGCCGACCACGCAGACCTCGGCCCCCCGCAGCTCCACGCCGTGACGACGCAGCAGCTCGATCACGCCGACCGGGGTGCAGGGCAGCGACCCGCGCTCGCCGAGCACCAGCCGGCCGAGGTTCACCGGGTGCAGCCCGTCCACGTCCTTGTCCGGGTCGACGCGCGACAGCAGGGCGTACTCGTCCAGCCCGGTCGGCTGCTGGACCAGGAAGCCCGTGCAGGCGGGGTCGGCGTTCAGCCGGTCGATCTCGGCCTCGACCTCGCCCTGGGTGGCGCCGGCGGGCAGGTCGACGCGCAGCGACTCGATGCCGATCTCGGCGCAGTCCTTGTGCTTGGCGCCGACGTACCAGTGCGAACCGGGGTCGTCGCCCACCAGCACGGTGCCCAGGCCGGGCACGACTCCCGCCGCGCGGAGCGCCTCGACCCGGGTGGTGAGCTCGGCCTTGATGGCCCGGAGCGTGGCGGTGCCGTCCAGCGTCTGCGCAGTCACGGGGGGAGTCTGTCACCCCCCGACCCCGGGGGTCGGGCCCCGGTCAGCCCCGACCGGGCGTCAGTGGAAGAAGTGCCGGGTACCGGTGAGGTACATCGTCACCCCCGCCTGGCGGCAGGCCTCCAGGGTGAGCTCGTCGCGCACCGACCCGCCGGGCTGGACGATCGCGCGGACGCCGGCGTCGATCAGGATCTGCGGGCCGTCCTCGAAGGGGAAGAAGGCGTCCGAGGCGGCCACCGAGCCTGCCGCCCGGTCGCCCGCGCGGCTGACCGCGAGGCGGCAGGAGTCGACCCGGTTGACCTGGCCCATGCCCACCCCGACCGAGGCACCGTCCTTGGCCAGCAGGATCGCGTTGGACTTCACCGCGCGGCAGGCACGCCAGGCGAAGGCGAGGTCGGCGAGCACCTCGGGGGACGCCGGCTCGCCGGTGCCCAGCGTCCAGGACGCGGGGTCGTCACCCCCGACGCCGCCGGGCATCGCGGCGTCGACGTGGTCGCGCCGCTGGAGCAGCAGCCCGCCGCTGACCGGGCGCAGCTCGACCTCGCCGCTGCCGGTCGGGTTCTCGCAGACCAGGACCCGGACGTTCTTCTTGCGGGTCAGCACCTCGAGCGCGCCGTCCTCGTAGCCGGGCGCCACGACGACCTCGGTGAAGACGTCCGCGACCTGCTCGGCCATGGCCAGCGAGACGGGTCGGTTGGCCGCGACGACGCCGCCGAAGGCCGAGACCGGGTCGCAGGCCAGCGCGTCCTGGTGGGCCCGGGCGATGTCCACCCCGACCGCGATCCCGCACGGGTTGGCGTGCTTGATGATGGCGACCGCGGGCTGGTCGAAGTCCGAGGCGGCGCGGCGCGCGGCGTCGGTGTCGACGTAGTTGTTGTAGGACATCTCCTTGCCGTGCAGCTGCTCGGCGCCGGCCAGGCCGGACGGCCCCTGCTGGTTGCGGTAGAGCGCCGCCTCCTGGTGGGGGTTCTCGCCGTACCGCAGGACCGCGGCCTTGTCCCACGTCGCCCCGAGCCAGGACGGGAAGCCCTCGCCGTCGGAGGTGTCGGTGAGGACGCTGCCCATCCAGGACGCGACCGCGACGTCGTAGGTCGCGGTGTGCACGAACGCCTCCGCGGCGAGGCTGCGGCGCTCGTCGATGGTGAAGCCACCCGCGGCGACGGCGGCCAGCACGTCGGCGTAGCGCGCCGGGTCGGTGACGATCGCCACGGAGGGGTGGTTCTTGGCCGCGGCGCGGACCATCGAGGGCCCGCCGATGTCGATCTGCTCGACGCACTCGTCGGGGCCGGCGCCGGAGGCGACGGTCTCGGTGAACGGGTAGAGGTTGGACACGACCAGGTCGAAGGGCTCGACGCCGAGGTCGGCCAGCTGCGCCACGTGGCTCTCCAGGCGACGGTCGGCCAGGATCCCGGCGTGCACGCGGGGGTGCAGCGTCTTGACCCGGCCGTCGAGGCACTCGGGGAAGCCGGTGAGCTCCTCGACGCGGGTGACCGGGACACCGAGGCCCTCGACCAGCGCGGCGGAGCCGCCGGTGGACACCAGCGTCACGCCTGCCTCGTGCAGGCCGCGGGCGAGCTCCGCGAGCCCGGTCTTGTCGTAGACGGACACCAGGGCACGCCTGATCGGGATCTGGTCGTTCACTGCGGGCTCCTGCGGGGTCGGGGGCGTGCCGGTCGCGGGGCACCCAGGCGAACGATGCCCCGACCTCACTCCCCGGTGGTGACCCACCTGCGCCAGTCGTGTGCGACCAGCATAGGGATCAGCGGCCGACCCGCACCCGTCGCCCGTCGACGACGAAGCCCTCGCGGGCCATCCTCCCCACGTGGGTCACCAGCATCTCGCGCTCGGCGACCTTGATCCGCTCGTGCAGCGCCTCGACGTCGTCGTCGTCCTCGACCGGGACCACGGACTGGGCCACGATCGGACCGGTGTCGATCCCCGGGTCGACCACGAACAGCGTCGCCCCGGCGACCTTCACCCCGTGCTCGAGGGCGTCACGTGCGCCGTGCATGCCGGGGAACGACGGCAGCAGGGCGGGGTGGGTGTTGAGGTAGCGGCCGGCGAACGCGGTCAGGAACGCCTCGCCGGCGAGCTTCATGAAGCCCGCGGAGACGACGAGGTCGGGCTCGTGGCGCAGGCAGGAGGCGGTGACCGCGGCGTCCCAGTCCTCCCGGGTCGCGTGGTCGCGGACCCGGTGCACGAAGGTCGGCAGGCCCGCCCGCTCGGCCCGGGCCAGGCCCTCGACGCCGTGCCGGTCCGCGCCGACGGCGACGACCCGGGCCCCGTACGACGGGTCACCGCACGCGTCGAGGAGGGCCTGGAGGTTGGTCCCGGCGCCGGAGACGAGCACGACGAGGCGGGCGGGGGGCGGCACGCGCCGCACTCTAGACGGCGGCCCCGGCGTCGTCGCGCCGGGAGCGGCGCGACCAGGCGTGGACGACCAGGGCGCCCACGAGGCCGCCGACGCCGAGGGCGGTGACGGCGTGCACGAGCACCTCGAACACCGCCGGACCGAGCTGCTGCATCCGTCCCGGGCCCACCGCTCCCCCGGCGAGCGAGGTCAGCAGCGCGAGGACCACGCCGGCCAGCACGCCGCCGCCGGCGCCGCGCACGGCGGCGGCGTCCCAGCGCTCGGCCGGGCGGCGGCGCAGGTGGCGACCCGCCGTGAGGACCGCGACCAGCACCGGCACGGCCACCAGCCAGGGGGTCCAGGCCGGGACGTCGCCGCCGTCGGGGAGCGCGGCGAGCAGCGGCACCATCGGCACCGGGCCGAGGACGACCGCGGTGGGCGAGACCGTGGTGCCCGCGCCGACCGCGAACCCCGGCCCGAGCAGGTAGGCCGCGGCGCACAGCACGGCGTTGGGCAGCAGCAGCAGGCACAGCGCGCAGAGCAGGAGCGCCTCCGCGACGGAGGTGCGCAGCTGGGCCAGCACGTTGGCGGCCGTCCCGAGGTCGACGAGGAGCGCGACGACGAGCAGGGCCAGGGCGGCCAGCAGCGACGCCACCACCGTCCGGCGGGCGAGGTCGACCACCTCGCGTGCCACCGGCGGGACCGCCGTCAGCCAGATCGCGGCCCGACCGGAGCCGACGGCGACGGCCGGGAGCACCACCACCAGCCCGAGCAGCAGCGTCCAGCCCAGCGCGGCGGGCAGCGACGGGGCCGTCGCCGGGGTGGCGGCGAGCGTGTGGGCCACGGAGAGCACCACGGCGTACGACGCGGTGATGACCGCGACCGCCGTGCCGACCGTCCAGTCGCGCTCGCCGTCGCCGATCCGGTCGGCGTCCGGGCCGTGGCCGGCGAGGGCCTCGCCCACGCGCAGGGAGAACCGCCAGGTCACCAGTGCGCAGAGCACGGTCAGGCCGAGCGGGAGCGCGGTGACCAGCACGCCGTCGACGCGCACGCCGGACCCGTGGGCGGTCAGCCAGCCCAGGGCCCCGGCGCGCAGCCCGCCGCGCGGGGTGCCGTGGACGCCGGCGTCGGTGGCGAACCAGCCGACCACCCCGATCCCGAGGCAGACCACCAGCGGCGTCAGCGCGGCGGCCAGCCCGCCGAGCGCCGCCACCGCGACCAGCGGACGGGGCGCGGGAGCCTCCCGGGTCCCCCGGGCGACCCGGGCCGTGGCGGCGCCTCCCGCCGCGGGGCGGCCGGGTCGGGCCGAGGTCGGCAGCAGCGAGGTCATGGTCGGACCATCGTCGCCCGGCCGGGCGGCCTCCCGGCGCAGGCACGCCGGGCCCGACCGTGGCCGGGCTCACGCCCCACCCGCCCGTCCTGGCTGGAACGCCTCGCCCGGGACCCGTAGCGTGGCACGGCGATGACCGGTTCCCAGGAGTTCGACGCCTTCTACCGGGAGGTGCGAGACCGCCTCCTGCTGCAGACCTACGCCCTGACCGGGGACCGCGGGGCCTCGCGCAGCGCGGTGCGGGACGCCTTCGTCGCCGCCTGGCACCACTGGTCCCGCGTCGCCCGTGCGAGCGATCCCGAGGCCGCGGTGCGCGAGATCGCCTGGGGCAAGGCCCAGCGCCGGCACGGGGCCCGCCCCTGGCACCGCGACAAGGACGTGGACGAGGGGACCCGCGCCACGCTCGAGGCGCTGGCGACGCTGCACGGCCAGCAGCGCCGGGTGCTCGTGCTCGCCCACCTGGCGGCGATCTCGATGGCCGACCTGGCCCGGGAGGTCGGGCTGACGGTCCGCGCCACCGAGCAGCAGCTGCAGCAGGCCACGGCCGCGTTCGTCCTCGCCCTCGGGATCCCGGCCGCCGGCGTCAACGCCGCGCTGGAGCCGCTCACCTCGGTCGCGGAGGGCACCACCTGGCCGCGCGCCACCATCGTGCGCCGCTCGGGCGTGGCCCGGCGCCGGGCCCACGCCCTGGTCGGCGTGGTGGGCCTGGTGGCCGCGCTCGTCCTCAGCGGCCTCTTCGTCTCGGACCCCTCCGGCCTGCGCCCGACCCTGGCCCGGGCCGTCGAGGGCTCCGGGACCACCGAGGAGGTCGACGACGCCGACCCCGGTCCCGGCACCGTCGGGGAGGGCACGGGCGGGGAGCCGGCCGAGCTGCTCCCCCGGAGCACGCTGCTCGCCGCGTCCCAGGTCGGCCGGGCCCTGCCGGGCGACGGCTGGGGCGTGGCCTCGACCAGCGACAACAGCGAGGGCAACGGGCTGCTGCTGCCCTGCCAGGAGGAGCGCTACGTCGACCCGCGCGGGGAGGCCGCGCTGGTCCGCGAGTTCCGCGCCGCGCGCCAGGGGGCCGCGGTACGCCCCAGCGCCGTCCAGCTCACCGAGGTCTCCTCCTCCCCCGCCGCCGCCCGCCGTGCGCTGCGCACGCTCACCGGCTGGGTCGGCTCCTGCACCGGCACCGCCCCCCGGACCCAGCTGGTCGCCAGCCGTGCCCTCGCCGGGGTCGGGGACGAGGCCGTCCAGCTGGTGCTGCGCGACTGGGACGCGCCGGTGACCACCAGCGTGGTGCAGGTCGCCCGCACCGGTTCGGTGCTGACCGCGACCTCCGCCACCGTCGCCGGGGAGACCACCGCGACCCCGGGGGCCGCCGCCGGGCTGCAGGCCGCCGCGGTGGACGGGGTCTGCGAGGTGCGGGGCGCCGGGCCGTGCGCGCGTACGCCCCGGCTCGCTGACGTGCCGCCCCCGGCACCGCGCGGGGCGCCGGCGATGATCGCGGAGATCGACCTGCCACCCGTCTCCGGCGTCGACCAGCCCTGGGTGGGCACCGACCCGGTCCCGGCCCGGACCAACGCCGCCGCCACCAGCTGCGACGGCTCGTCGTTCGCGGGCAGCTTCGACGGTGCCGCCTGGGTGCGCAGCAGCACCCGTACGTTCCTGCTGCCGGAGGCCGACCTGCCCACCGAGTTCGGCCTCACCGAGACCGTCGGGAGCCTGCCGCTCGCGCAGGCCCGCGGCTTCGTCGACCGGGTCCGCGACCGGCTGGACACCTGCTCGGAGGACCTGGGCACCGACGTCACCCGGATCGCCGGGTCGAGCGGCGACGACACCTCCCTGGACGTGTGGGAGCTGACCGCCGAGGTCTCGGACTCGCGCTCGATCCGCTTCTCCATGGCCGTGCTGCGCCAGGGCACGAGCGTGGCGCAGCTGGGCTTCGTCCCCACGAACGGGGTGGCGATGGCCGACGGGTCCTTCGCCGAGCTGGCCGAGCGGGCGCGGGTCCGCCTCGGTGAGCTGCCGGCGTACCCCTCCGCGGGCGGCGGCTCCCGCGGCGGCAGGTCGTGACCTGGAGTTCACACCCGGCGCTACTCCCGCCGCCCCGGACGGGGCAGGGTGGGGCCCATGGCTCACTACCCGACCACCGTCGTGCTCTTCGGCGCGACCGGCGACCTCGCCCGGCGCAAGCTCCTGCCCGGGATGCTCCACCTGTTCCAGACCGGGCTGCTGCCGGACCTGCGGGTGGTCGGCACCTCGCTGGACGACCACGACCGGGAGTCCTTCGTCGCGCTGGCACGTGAGGCCGCCGTGGAGTTCAGCGGCGACGACGGGGACGTCGACGGCTGGGAGGAGTTCGCCAAGGTGCTCTTCTGGGCGCCCGGCGCGGAGGGTCCGGCGGGGCTGCGGGCCGCGGTCGAGGAGGCGGAGTCCGGCTGGACGATGGACGCGGTGCGCCTGCACTACCTCTCGGTGCCGCCCAGCGCCGCCCTGACGGTGGTGCACGAGCTGCAGGAGGCCGACCTCGTCACGGGCAGCCGGATCGTGATGGAGAAGCCGTTCGGCACCGACCTGGCCTCGGCGAGGGAGCTCAACGCGGCGCTGCACGAGGTCTTCGCCGAGGAGCAGATCTTCCGCATCGACCACTTCCTGGGCAAGGAGGCCGCCCAGAACATCCTCGCCTTCCGCTTCGGCAACGGCCTCTTCGAGCCGATCTGGCACCGCCACCACATCGACCACGTCCAGATCGACGTGCCGGAGTCCCTCGGGCTGGAGCAGCGCGCCTCCTTCTACGAGTCCACCGGCGCCTACCGCGACATGGTGGTCACGCACCTGTTCCAGGTGATGGCGTTCATCGCCATGGAGCCGCCCAGCGCGCTGGAGCCCGAGGCGATCACCGAGGAGAAGGTGAAGGTCTTCCGCTCGATGCTGCCCATCGAGCCGCACGACGTCGTACGCGGGCAGTACTCCGGCTACCAGGAGGTCGACGGCGTCGCCGAGGACTCCGGCACCGAGACGTTCATCGCGCTGAAGTGCTACGTCGACAACTGGCGCTGGGCCGGGGTCCCGTTCTTCCTGCGCACCGGCAAGCGGATGGCCGAGGGCGCCCGGGTGGTGTCGATCGCCTTCAAGGAGCCGCCGCGCTCGATGTTCCCGGCGGGCTCGGGCCTGGGCGACCACGGCCCGGACCACCTGACCTTCGACCTCGCGGACAAGGCACGGATGTCGCTGTCGTTCTACGGCAAGCGCCCCGGGCCGGGCATGAAGCTCGACAAGCTCTCGATGCAGTTCTCGATGAACGACACGGGGTGGGCCGGCAGCATCCTCGAGGCCTACGAGCGGCTCATCTACGACGCCGCCCGCGGCGACCGCACCCTGTTCAACTCCGCGACCGGCATCGAGCGGCTGTGGGAGGTCTCCGCGCCGCTGCTGGAGAACCCGCCGATCGTGCGGCCGTACCAGCCGGGCTCCTACGGCCCGAACCAGATCCACCAGCTGATCGCGCCGTTCACCTGGCGGCTGCCCTTCGAGCGGACCTGGCGCGACCCGGACGCGCACGGCGCCTGAGCGGAGCCCGCGCACGACAGCAGCGGACCACTGCCACGTGGGTGGCGGAGGTCCGCTGCTGTCGTGCGGGCGGGGGTGCTCAGCGGGAGCCGAGGACCTCCCGCATCAGCTGCGCGGTCTCGGACGGCGTCTTGCCGACCTTGACCCCGGCGGCCTCGAGGGCCTCCTTCTTGGCCGCGGCCGTGCCCGAGGAGCCGGACACGATGGCGCCGGCGTGGCCCATGGTCTTGCCCTCGGGGGCGGTGAACCCCGCGACGTAGCCGACGACCGGCTTGGTGACGTGCGCCTTGATGTAGTCGGCCGCCCGCTCCTCGGCGTCGCCGCCGATCTCGCCGATCATCACGATCGCCTCGGTCTCCGGGTCGTTCTCGAAGGCCTCGAGGGCGTCGATGTGGGTGGTGCCCACGACCGGGTCGCCGCCGATGCCGATCGCGGTGGAGAAGCCGAGGTCCCGCAGCTCGAACATCATCTGGTACGTCAGGGTGCCGGACTTGCTGACCAGCCCGATCGGTCCCTTGCCGGCGATGGTGGCCGGGGTGATCCCGGCCAGCGCCTCGCCCGGCGTGATGATGCCCGGGCAGTTGGGGCCGATCATCCGGGTCTGCTTGCCGGCCAGGTGGGCCCAGACCTCGGCGGTGTCCTGCACCGGGACGCCCTCGGTGATCACGACGAGCAGGCCGATGCCCGCGTCGATCGCCTCGAGGCAGGCGTCCTTGGTGAACGCCGGGGGGACGAAGGCCACCGACACGTCGGCGCCGGTCTCGGCCATGGCCTCCGCGACGCTGCCGAACACCGGCAGCTCGACGTCGTTGCCGTCGGCGTCGGCGTGGGTCACGGTCGTGCCGGCCTTGCGGGCGTTGACCCCGCCGACGACCTGGGTGCCGCAGCGGAGCATCAGCCGGGTGTGCTTGGTGCCCTCACCGCCGGTGATGCCCTGGACGATGACCTTGCTGTCCTTGTTCAGGTAGATGGACATGTGTGTCTCTCTCGCTCCTCGTCGCAGCTCAGGCGTTCGCCAGCTCGGCGGCCTTGTCGGCCGCACCGTCCATCGTCTCCACCAGGGTCACCAGCGGGTGGTTCCTCTCCTCCAGGATCCGGCGGCCCTCCTCGACGTTGTTGCCGTCCAGGCGCACCACGAGGGGCTTGGTGGCCTCGTCGCCCAGGATGTCCAGGGCTCCGACGATGCCGTTGGCGACGGCGTCGCAGGAGGTGATCCCGCCGAACACGTTGACGAACACGCTCCTGACCTGCTCGTCGCCGAGGATCACGTCGAGGCCGTCGGCCATCACCTGCGCCGAGGCGCCGCCGCCGATGTCGAGGAAGTTGGCCGGCGTGACGCCGCCGTGCGCCTCGCCGGCGTAGGCGACCACGTCCAGGGTCGACATGACCAGCCCGGCACCGTTGCCGATGATGCCGACCGCGCCGTCGAGCTTGACGTAGTTCAGGCCCTTGGCCTTCGCCTTGGCCTCGAGCGGGTCGGCGGCCTCCTTGTCCTCGAACGCCGCGTGGTCCTCGTGGCGGAACTCGGCGTTCTCGTCCAGGGACACCTTGCCGTCCAGCGCCTCGAGGACGTCGCCCTCGAGCCGGGCCAGCGGGTTGACCTCGACGAGCGTCGCGTCCTCCTCGACGAAGACCTTCCACAGGGCCTGGACCATGTCGACGGCCTGGTCGGCCAGCTCGTCCGGGAACGCCGCCTCGGCGACGATCTCGCGCGCCTTCGCCTCGTCGACGCCGGCGCCGGGGTCGATCGGGATCTGCTTGACCGCGTCGGGGTTGGTCTTGGCGACCTCCTCGATCTCCACGCCGCCCTCGACGCTGGCGATGCAGAGGTACCGGCGGTTCGAGCGGTCCAGCAGGAAGGAGAAGTAGTACTCGTCCACGATGCTGGCGCCCGGGGCGACCAGCACGCGGTGGACGGTGAGGCCCTTGATCTCCATCCCGAGGATGTCCGAGGCGTGCTGCTCGGCCTCGTCGGGGGTCCGGGCCAGCTTCACGCCGCCGGCCTTCCCGCGTCCGCCGGCCTTGACCTGGGCCTTGACGACCACGACCCCGAGCTGCTCGGCCGCAGCACGAGCCTCCTCGGGGGTGGTGGCCACGATGCCCTCGGTCACCGTCACGCCGTGCTTGGCGAAGAGCTGCTTCGCCTGGTACTCCATCAGGTCCACTGGTCCACCACGTTCTCTCGCGTCGTACCTCGTCCAGCCTGGGGGCGCCTGCGCCCGCGCTGGGTGTCCCGGGGCACCCTAGTCACTTCCCGCCGACGACGGGGAGGCCCGCGGTGGCAGGGTGACCGACCGCACACGCCGCGCGTCGCCGGCCGCACGAGCCCACTGCGGCGGGGCTCGAGGGGCCGCGGACCGCCCGACCGCCCCCTGGGGGGTGTGGCAGGTCGGGGGCGGCGGTGGGTTCCGGTTTTGGGTGGCCGTGACCAGTCCGTTATGGTTCAAGGACGCCCGCATGCAGGACGCCGACCACTGGTACGTCCCGCGGAGCAGACCACCTGGCACCGACCGAGGGACATTCATCGATGGGCAACCACCGGGGAGAACGGCGCGCGCCGCAGCGCGACGAGACGGCGACCGCGTCGTCGACGTCGTCGACCTACGTCGGGCGCCGGGTCGCCGGTCGTCCCACGGCCGCCACGCACGTCGACCTGCCGGCCGAGGTGTCCGTCCTCACCGAGGTCGTCTCGCCCGTCGCGCTGCCGGTCGCGCTGCCCGTCGCGGTCGCCGCTCCCCTGACCGCGCCTGTCGCGGTCGCCCCGGTCGCCGTCAGCGCTGCCGGGCGTCGTCGCGCGGCCCGCGGCGAGCGCCGGCACCACCCGCTCGTGCGCGCGCTGCGCCCGCGTCCGCTGGTCGTCGGGGTCGCCACCCTGGCGGTGGCCTTCGGCGGCGCCGCCAGCTCGGCCTCCCAGGACGGCACCGCGGAGCAGGCCACCCTCGTCTCCTCCTCCCGCATCGTGCAGGCCCCCACCGCCCTGGGCGGCAGCAGCGGCAGCGGCCTGGTCTCGGCCGACGACCGCAGCGCAGCCACGGTCAGCCGCGACTCGAGCCGGCAGACGCTCCAGGCCGCCTCGGGTGAGCGCCTCGTCGCCGCCGCCGAGCGTCAGGCCGAGCAGCGCGACGCCGCCCTGGCCCAGTTCGCCGCCCAGGCCGAGGTCCAGGCCGAGAAGCTCGCCCTGAACCAGTGGTCGCTGCCCCTCAGCGGCTACCGCCTCACCGCCGAGTACGGCGACGTGGGCCTCTGGGCCACCTACCACACCGGTCTCGACTTCGCCGCCCCGACCGGGACGCCGATCACCTCGGTCGCCAACGGGACGGTGACCGACGTCGGGTACGACGGCTCCTACGGCAACAAGACCGTGGTCACCCTCGACGACGGCACCGAGGTCTGGTACTGCCACCAGACGACCATGGACGTCAGCGTCGGCGACACCGTCGCCAGCGGTCAGGCCATCGGCACCGTCGGCTCGACCGGCAACGTCACCGGCCCCCACCTCCACCTCGAGGTCCGCCCCGGCGGCGGCGACCCGGTCGACCCGTACTCCGCACTGTCGGTGCACGGCCTCACCCCTGACGCAACCGCAGTCGTGGGTCGGATGACGCGCCACAGCGCGTCGGACGACCCACGACCTCGGACAAGACGGTCACGGACAGCGTTCGCAGCCGTGGTGCTGGACCTCGACGGCACCCTCGTCGACCACGACGGTGCCGTCGCCTGCGCGAATTCCTCCCCCTCATCGGCCGCCCGGTGGGCGCCGACGCCGACCTGGACGAGGTCTTCCGCGGTTATCTGACCCTCGACGAGGCCGCGTGGCGATGTTTCCCTGACGTGGAGAGCGCGCTAGCCACCCTTGCCCGGCGCCGGGTCCCGACCGTCGTGCTGACGAACGGCACCGAGGAGCAGCAACGGGCGAAAGTCGTCGCGACCGGTCTGGCAGGGCGTGTCGGCCCGCTCCTCACCGCCGAGGGCATCGGGACCGCCAAGCCCGACCGGCGCGCGTACCTCCTCGCCTGCGAGGCCCTGTCCGTCGAACCGGCCCTCGTCCTCCACGTGGGGGACGACCATGCGCTCGACGTCGTCGCCGCGCGTCGGGCCGGCCTCGGCGCCGTCCACCTCGACCGGTCCGGCGGACGCCTGGACAGTGCGCGCATCCGCTCGCTGCGCGAGCTGCCGGCCCTCCTCCTCGGGGACCCCGCGCCCTGACCGCTCAGAGCTTCTCGACGGGCGCGTAGCGCAGCAGCAGCCGCTTGACGCCCTCCGAGCCGAAGTCGATCGAGGCCACGGCGCGGTCGGCGGCGCCCTCGACGGTGACCACCGAGCCCATCCCGAACGAGTCGTGGACCACCCGGTCGCCGGGGTGCAGCGACGGCACCTCGCGCGCCGGCTTGGCCTTGGCCCGCGCGTCGGCGCGTGCGGCCGCGGAGGAGAAGTTGCGACGACCTGCCGCGGTCGGGTGCCCCATGGCGGCCGGGGAGCCCGCGGCGTGGTCGGGCCGCGACCAGCGGGTCTGGGCGGCCTCGGTGCGGCGCCAGTCGACGAGGTCGACGGGCAGCTCGTCGAGGAAGCGCGACGCCGGGTTGTGCGCGGGCGCCCCCCAGGAGGAGCGCACCAGCGCGCGGGAGACGTAGAGGCGCTGCTCGGCCCGGGTGACCCCGACGTAGGCCAGGCGCCGCTCCTCCTCCAGCTCGGTCGGGTCGCCCAGCGACCGCGCGTGGGGGAAGACCCCGTCCTCGAGGCCGGAGAGGAAGACCACCGGGAACTCCAGCCCCTTCGCGGTGTGCAGCGTCATCAGGGTGACCATGCCGTCGGCGGCGGCCTGGGCGGCGGCCGCCCGGCCCTCGGCGTCTCCGGGGGCGTCGGGGATCTGGTCGGCGTCGGCGACCAGCGCGACCCGCTCCAGGAAGTCCACCAGCCCGGGCGCCACCAGGCCGGCGTCGACGTCGGCGGGGTCGGCCGACGGCCCGGCGACCGGGTCGTCGGAGAACTCGCGCGCCACGGCGACCAGCTCGCCCAGGTTCTCCACCCGGGTCTCGTCCTGGGGGTCGTCGGAGCTCTCGAGCTCCAGGAGGTAGCCCGAGCGGGCCAGCACGGTCTCCAGCACGACGTCGGCGCGCTCGCCGGCCGCGACCATGGACTGCAGCTCCTCGAGCATGTCCACGAAGGTGCGGATGCTGCCCAGGGAGCGGGTGGCCAGACCGGGGGCGTGCTCGGCGCGGCGCAGCGCCTCCCAGAAGGTCAGCCCGTCCCGCTCCCCCAGCGCCTGCACGCACGCCACGGCGCGGTCCCCGATGCCGCGGCGCGGCGTGTTCAGGATCCGGCGCAGCGAGACCTGGTCGTCGGGGTTGGCCAGCACGCGGAGGTACGCCAGCGCGTCACGCACCTCGCGACGCTCGTAGAAGCGCACCCCACCGACCACGCGGTACGGCTGCCCGGTGCGGATGAAGATCTCCTCGAACACCCGGGACTGGCTGTTGGTCCGGTAGAACACCGCCACGTCGCCGGGTCGGATGCCCCCGTCGACCAGGGTGTCGATCTCGTCGGAGACGAAGCGTGCCTCGTCGCGCTCGTCGTCGGCGACGTAGCCGACGATCCGCTCGCCGTCGCCGGCCTCGGACCACAGCCGCTTGGGCTTGCGGCCCTTGTTGTGCCCGATCACGGTGTTCGCCGCGGTCAGGATGGTCTGGCTCGAGCGGTAGTTCTGCTCCAGCAGGATCGAGGTCGCGTCGGGGAAGTCCTGCTCGAAGTCCATGATGTTGCGGATGTCGGCGCCCCGGAAGGCGTAGATCGACTGGTCGGCGTCGCCGACCACCATCAGCTCGGCGGGCGGCACCCGCTCGGCCGCGCTCTCGGCCGCGCTCCCCGCACCCGCCGCGGAGGCCCCGGTCAGCGGCTCCTCGCGCGGGTCGGCGCACAGCTGCTGGATCAGGGAGTACTGCGCGTGGTTGGTGTCCTGGTACTCGTCGACCAGCACGTGGCGGAACCGACGCCGGTAGGTCTCGCGGACCTCCGGGTAGGTCTGCATCAGGTGGACCGTCAGCATGATCAGGTCGTCGAAGTCGAGGGCGTTGGCCTCGCGCAGGCGACGCTGGTAGAGCGCGTACGCCGCGGCGTACCGCTCCTCGAGGTGGTTGTGCGCGTCGGCCGTGACCTGCTCGGGGTCGCGCAGCTCGTTCTTGTGGTTGCTGATCCAGTGCAGCACCGCGCCGGGCTGGTGCTTGCGCGGGTCCATGTCGAGGTCCTTGCAGACCAGCGCGATCAGTCGCTTCTGGTCGGCGGCGTCGTAGATCGAGAAGCTGGACTTGTAGCCGAGCCGCTCGACCTCCTTGCGCAGGATCCGGACGCAGGCGGAGTGGAAGGTGGAGACCCACATGATCCGGGCCCGGCGGCCCACGAGGTCCTCGACGCGCTGCTTCATCTCGGCCGCGGCCTTGTTGGTGAAGGTGATGGCCAGGATGGACCCGGGGTGGGCGCCGCGCTCGGAGATCAGCCAGGCGATCCGGCGGGTCAGCACGCGGGTCTTGCCCGAGCCCGCACCGGCGACGACCAGCAGCGGCGCGCCCGCGTGGACGACGGCCTCGCGCTGCGGAGGGTTCAGCCCCGCCAGCAGCTCCTCCCGGCTCGGGCCGCGCGGCCTCCGGGGCTCCTCGGCCGGCTCGCCGGCGGTCAGCTCGAGGCCGGGGAAGGGGATCGTCATCGTGGCCCCAGTCTAGGCGGCGGCACCGACGTCCGGACCGCCGTACGGCCCGCCGCCGGGACCAGGCCTCAGGCCACGTGCACCGGGGCCCAGAACACGGCCACCGCGACGTTGGCGACCGCCAGCAGGAGCAGGCCGACCCACAGGCCTTGCGGGATGCGGGCCTTGCGGGCGTTGGCCATCACCAGGACCAGCAGCACCAGGCCGACGGCGAACTTGACGCCGATCTTGACGTGGTCGACGCCGGCGTCGCCGGCCTCGAGGACCCCCACCAGGAGCAGCCCGGTCACGAAGGCGGTGCCCACGCCGTCGCGCATCGCGGCGTTGACGGCCTTGTCGGAGGTGCGGGCCTGCGCGAGCAGGCCGCCGATCAGGGCGGCGTAGCCCAGGACGTGCAGGAACAGCAGCACGAGGCGCAGGGTCTCCATGCGCCAGAGCGTAGGGCCAGCACGGCACCATGGCCCCGTGACCTCCCCGAGCCCCGTCCTCGGCCGGCTGCGCAGCGAGCCCGCCCTGGACCGCCCCGACCTGCTCGCCGACCGCGTCGCCGAGGCCCTGCGCGGCTGGCCGGCCGCCCGCGACGTGGGCGTCGTGCCCATCGACCCCGCCCTGGCGGACACCGAGGCGATGAGCCAGGCGTACGACCTGCCGCTCGCCGCCGGGGTCAACTGCGTGCTCGTGGGCGGCACCCGGGCCGGTGAGGAGCGGGTCGCGGCCTGCCTGGTGCGCGCCGACACCCGTGCGGACGTCAACCGGGTCGTCCGCCGGCTGCTCGACGTGCGCAAGGCCTCGTTCCTGGCGAGGGACCGGGCGGTGGCGGACTCCGCCATGGAGCACGGCGGGATCACCCCGGTCGGTCTCCCGCCGACCTGGCGGCTGCTCCTCGACGCGCGCGTGGTCGAGGTGGAGGTGGCCGTCGTCGGCTCCGGCGTACGCCGCTCCAAGCTGCTGCTCCCGGGGGCGCTGCTGGCCGACCTGCCCGGTGCCGAGGTCGTCGCCGACCTCGCCGGCTGAGCCCGCCGCCGCGGGGCTAGAGCCCGTGCACCCGCAGCCCGGAGTGGGTCTTGTAGCGCCGGTTGACCGAGATCAGCACCGCGGTGAGCGGCTCGAGCTGGCGGGCGAGCCGCAGCTTGCCGGCGTCGACCCCGGGGCGGGAGGTGACCGAGCGGGCGATCTCCATCACCACCTCCTTGGCCTCGCGGGAGTCGCCGACGACCAGCACGTCCTCGCCGTCGAGGAAGTCCTGCTCGCCCCAGAGCGTCACGGCCGAGACGTGGTGGAAGGCACCGACCACCGTGGCGTCCGGCTGGAGCCGCTGGGCGCTCTCCGCGGCCGACCCGAGCCCGTGGTCGATCACGAGGCCGTGGGCGCCGCGCTTGTCGAAGGCGAGCGGGTTCACGCAGGAGACGACCACCCTGCCGGCCAGCGGGAGGGACGCGACCAGCTCGTCGTGGCCGTCGTAGGGCACCGCGAGCAGGACGACGTCGGCGTCGCGGCAGGCCTCGTCGTTGGTCGCCGCGGCCACGACCCCGGCACCGGCGAGCCCGTCGAGGCGGGCCCGGACCTCGGTCGCCACCTCGCCGGCGCGCTCGGCCGAGCGCGACCCCAGGACGACGTCGTGACCGCCGCGGGCGAACCGGTAGGCCAGGCCGCGACCCTGGGGCCCGGTCCCGCCGACGACGGCGATGCGGTGCTGGCTCACGGGGACCTCCGGTGCGGGACGGGCGGGGTGCGGGACGGGGCCGATCGTCTCACCCGTGCGCCCCGCGCCCACCCCACGGGCTGGGGCGTACGCCGGTGGAGCAGGCCCCGGCCTTGCTATCGTTCCGGTGGTCGATCGGATCCGCTGCTCGACCGGGATCAGTAGGAACCATGGGAGTCTCGACGGCGAGTCGCGGTGATGTCCAGGGATTGCGTGCAGTCGCGGTCCTCGTGGTCGTCGTCGCGCACGCGGGGGTCCCGTTCCTGCCCGGTGGGTTCGTCGGGGTCGACGTCTTCTTCGTCGTCTCGGGCTACCTGATCTCGGGCCTGCTCTACCGCGAGATCGGCACCGGGCGGCGCCTGTCGCTGACCCACTTCTGGGCCCGACGCGCGCGCCGGATCCTCCCCGCGGCCACCGTCGTGCTGCTGACCACCCTCGTGGCCGGCCTGGTGGTCCTGCCGCTGCTGGACGGGCGCAGCCTGGTCGAGGACAGCCTGTGGGCCGGGCTGTTCGTGGTCAACGTGCACTTCGCCCGCCAGGACGACTACTTCTTCAGCCGCGACGTCGAGGCCTCCCCGCTCCAGCACTACTGGTCGCTGGCGGTCGAGGAGCAGTTCTACGTCGTGTGGCCGCTGCTGCTCCTGGCCTGCCTGGCCCTGGTGCGCGCGGCCCGCTCCCGGCGGGGTTCCGCGGGCGGCCTGCGCCCGGGCCGCCCGCTGCCCCGGCGCGCGATCGCGGCGATGCTGGTGGTGCTGACCGCGGCGTCCTTCTCGTGGTCGGTCCTGCACACCACCGGCGACGCGCCCGCGGCGTACTTCTCGACGCTGACCCGTGCCTGGGAGCTGGGCGTCGGGGCCCTGGCCGCCCTGGTCACGGCCCGGGTGACCCGGCACCTGACCCGCGTCTCGGCCTCGGCCCTGGCCGCCGCCGGCCTGCTGGCCGTGCTCGCGGCGTGCCTGTGGTTCTCCCCGGGCACGCCCTTCCCGGGGTACGCCGCCGCGCTGCCGGTGCTGGGCACGGCCGCGGTGCTGCTCGCCGGCGCGGGCCGGGCCCGGCCGGTCACCGACCTCCTCCTCGACAACCGCCTGATGCGCACGATCGGGGACTGGTCCTACTCGCTCTACCTGTGGCACTGGCCGGCGCTGGTGCTGCCCGAGCAGGCGCTGGGGCGTGCGCTGGTCCCGGCCGAGACCGCCGCCGCCCTCGTCGCCACGGTCCTGCTGTCGGCGGCGACCTTCCACCTGGTCGAGACCCCGTTCCGCACCGGCCGGTTCGCCGTACGCCTGCGGGTGCGCCGCGGGCTGGTGCTCTACCCGGCCAGCCTGGTGCTGGTGCTGGGCGCCAGCGCGGGGGCCTGGACCTGGACCGAGAGCAGGAGCGGGGAGTACGGCGACAACCCGGCGATCACCGCCGACCCGTCCGGCAGCAGCTCGGACCGGGCCGAGGCGCTGGTGCAGGCCTCGGTCGAGGCCGCCCGCAACGGCGTCGAGGTGCCCAGCGACCTGAACCCGGACCTGTACGCCCTCCCCGACAGCATCGCCGACGTCGGCCTGTGCGACTACCGCACGGACGTGCGCGACCTGTGTCAGCGCGGCGACGTCATCGGCGACCGCCGGATGGTGCTGATCGGGGACTCCCACGCCCGGGCCTGGATCCCCGCCTTCGACCGGATCGCCGAGGCCGCCGGGTGGCAGACCTACTACCTGGTGAAGTCGCAGTGCACCGCGGCGCACGTCACGGTGGCCCCGGTCGAGGAGGACGCGCCGTTCGAGGAGTGCAGCGAGTTCCACGACTGGACCCAGGAGCAGGTGCGCAACCTCGACCCCGACCTCGTGGTGGTGGCCTCCTCGCCCCCGGTCAACGGGGTGTTCGACGCGTCCGGGACCCGCCAGACCGAGGTCGAGGCCATCGCACCCCTGATCGACGCCGGTTACGACGACCTGTTCGCCGATCTCGGGGAGACTGCGAGGCGGACGGTGCTGATCCGCGACGTGCCCAAGGCCGCGGAGGCGCCCGGCACCTGCCTGAGCGCCGAGAACTCGTTGAAGATGTGCGCCTTCGAGCCGCAGGAGCGTTCGGCCGCCCTCGCCGACGTCGCGGAGCGGTCGGCCCGGGACGGCGGCGTCCAGGTCGTCGACCCCACGTCGTGGCTGTGCTTCGACGGCGACTGCCCGGCCGTCATCGGCGGCACCCTGTCCTACCGTGACTCCGACCACCTCACCACCGAGTACTCCGCCTCGCTCGCCGAGGCGCTCGGCGAGGCCCTGGACATGCTCGAGGACTGACCCGGTCCGCCGCCCGCGGCGCCCACCACACCCCACACCAGGAGACCCGTGAAGCTCTCGACCCCGCTCGTGTACTCCGGGAACCCCCGGGAGGCGGCCGACCGGGTCGCCGGGCTCGAGGCCGCCGGCCTGGACACGGTCTGGGTGGCCGAGCCGTACGGCTTCGACGCCCCGACCCTGATGGGCTACCTCGCCGCGCGCACCTCGACGGTCGAGATCGGGGCCGGGATCCTCAACGTCTACTCCCGCACCCCCGGCGCGCTGCTGCAGACCGCCGCCGGCCTGGACAACGTCTCCGGCGGCCGGGCCGTGATCGGGCTGGGCGCCTCGGGGCCGCAGGTCGTCGAGGGCTTCCACGGGATGCCGTACGAGCGTCCGCTCGGTCGGACGCGCGAGGTCATCGAGATCCTGCGGATGGGGCTGCGCCGCGAGCCGCTGGTGCACCAGGGACGCAGCTTCACCCTTCCCCTGCCGGCCGACCAGGGCACCGGGCTGGGCAAGCCGTTGAAGCTGCTCACCACGCCCGAGCGGTCCTCCGTACCGCTGTGGGTGGCGGCGCTCGGCGAGAAGAACGTGGCGATGACCGCGGAGGTCGCCGACGGGTGGCTGCCGTTCCTGTTCCTGCCCGAGCGCGCGCACGCCGTGTGGGGCGACGCGCTGGCCGCCGGCGCCGCCCAGCGCGCGGCCGACCTCGGGCCGCTGGAGATCAGCGCCGGCGGCATGGTCGCGATCGGCGACGACGTCGACGGCCTGCTCGACCTGATGCGACCCACGTACGCCCTCTACGTCGGCGGGATGGGGGCGCGCGGCAAGAACTTCTACAACGACCTCGCCCGGCAGTACGGCTTCGAGGAGGAGGCCGAGAAGATCCAGGACCTCTACCTGGAGGGGCACAAGAAGGAGGCCGAGGCGCTGGTGCCGCGCGCCTGGCTGGAGGCCGGCAACCTGGTCGGGCCGGCGTCGTACGTGCGTGAGCGGATCGAGGCGTTCCGCGAGGCAGGCGTGACCAACCTGCAGGTCTCCCCCGCCACCGACGACCCGGCGGCCACCATCCGCCAGCTCAAGGAATGGGTCTCCTGACCCGGCTTGAACCATGACAGTCCTGGTGTCACAGTGAGGTCGAGCCGCTGATCCGGGCCGACCTCCAGGAGACACCGATGCCGCAGACCGCCTCGATCTACGAGCAGACGCACGAGGACTTCCGGGCGGTCGCGCGCTCCTTCCTCGAGCGCGAGGTCGTGCCGCACCACGCCCAGTGGGAGAAGGACGGGCAGGTCAGCCGGGAGGTCTGGCGTCGCGCCGGCGAGCAGGGCCTGCTCTGCTTCGACGTCGACGAGGCGTACGGCGGGGCCGGGATGAAGGACTTCCGCTACAACATGGTCCTGACCGAGGAGATCAGCAAGGTCGGTGCCACCGGGCTCGGCTTCCCGGTCCACACCGACATCATCGTCCCGTACATCAGCGCCCTCGGGACCGAGGAGCAGAAGCAGCGCTGGCTGCCCGGTCTGGTCAGCGGCGAGCTGGTCTCCGCGATCGCGATGACCGAGCCGGGCGCCGGGTCCGACCTCCAGGGCATCCGCACCTCGGCGGTCGACAAGGGCGACCACTACGTGGTCGACGGCTCCAAGACCTTCATCTCCAACGGCGTGATGAGCGACCTGGTCGTCGTGGTCGCCCGGACCGACCCCGACGCCGGCCACCAGGGCATCAGCCTGCTGGTGCTGGAGCGCGGCATGGACGGCTTCGAGCGTGGCCGCAACCTCGACAAGGTCGGCCTGAAGGCCCAGGACACCGCCGAGCTGTTCTTCGACCACGTGGTCGTGCCCAAGACGAACCTGCTCGGCGAGGAGGGCCGGGGCTTCGCCTACCTGATGCAGAACCTCCCCCAGGAGCGGGTCTCGATCGCCGCGATCGCGGTCGCGGCCTGCGAGCACGTGCTCGACCTGTGCCTGACCTACGCCCGGGAGCGCGAGGCCTTCGGCCGCCCGATCGGGGCGTTCCAGCACAACCGCTTCCTGCTCGCGGAGATGGCCACCGAGGTCCACATCGCCCGCGTCTTCGTCAACGACTGCGTGACCCGCCTGAACGAGGGCACCGTCGACACCGCGCTGGCCTCCATGGCCAAGTGGTGGACCACCGAGCTCCAGACCAAGCTCGTCGACCGCGGGGTGCAGCTGCACGGCGGCTACGGGTACATGACGGAGTACCCCATCGCCAAGGCGTTCCTCGACAGCAGGATCCAGACCATCTACGGCGGCACGACCGAGATCCAGAAGGAGATCATCGGCCGCAGCCTGGGCCTCTGACCACCCCGCACGCCGGGGAGCGAGCGTCACCCCGGAGGTCGCCCGCGGCCGCCGAACAGCAAGCGCCCCCCGGTGGTCGAGGAGCGAGCGCGACCCCGGTGGTCGAGGAGCGAGCGCGACCCCGGTGGTCGAGG
>CAWAGJ010000009.1:0-27247 GCA_963781475.1 uncultured Actinomycetota bacterium
GCCGACGCCATCGCCCACGTCGTCAAGGACGAGGAGCTCAACCCGACCTTCATCATCCCGTCGGTCTTCAACTCCGAGGTGCCCAAGGCGGTGGCCCGGGCGATCGCGGGCAAGCACGCCTCCGTCGACGACGAGTGAGGTCATCGGGTTGACAATCGCCTAGGTATTGTCAACTGAATTGACAATCGGTACCTTCGTGTCAATCCGGCGCGCCTCGCGCCGGCGACCGGAGGTACCCGCCGTGAGTGAGCGTCCGCCCGCACCAGCCCGGTCCAGCACGCCCCGGACCCGCACGCCCCGGCCCGCGGGCGGCAGCACCGTCCCGGCGGGGTCGACCGACGGGTGGAGCGACCGCAAGCGCACCCTGTGGCTGGTCGGCCTGGTCGTGCCGTCGCTGGCGTTCGTCGCCTACGGCGGGTGGCTGGCCACCGGGTCGGGCCTGTGGTTCTGGACCGGGCCGGTCGTGGTGCTGGTGGTCGTGCCGGCGGTCGACCTGGTCGCCGGCCTGGACCGGGCCAACCCGCCGGACGACGTCCTGGAGGCGCTCGAGCAGGACCGGTACTACCGGTGGGTGACCTACCTGTTCCTGCCGGTGCAGTACGCCGGCTTCGTGGGCGCGGCCTACCTGGTGGCCCGGGGGGACCCGCTGGGCCTCGGCGGCGACCTGACGCTGACCGAGCAGCTGGGACTGGCCGCCACGGTCGGCTGCATCGGCGGCATCGGCATCAACACCGCGCACGAGCTCGGCCACAAGCGGGAGGCCAGCGAGCGCTGGCTGTCCAAGATCGCCCTGGCCCAGAGCTTCTACGGCCACTTCTACATCGAGCACAACCGCGGGCACCACGTCCGCGTGGCCACGCCGGAGGACCCGGCGAGCAGCCGGCTGGGGGAGTCCTTCTACGCCTTCTGGCCGCGCACCGTGCTCGGGTCGCTGCGCTCGGCCTGGCGCCTGGAGGCCACGCGGTACGCCCGGCGCGACCAGCACCCGTACCGGCCGGGCAACGACGTGCTGAACGCGTGGGTGATGTCGGCCCTGCTGTGGTCCGCCCTGGTCGTGTGGCTCGGACCGGTGCTGCTGCCGTTCCTGGTGGTCCAGGCGCTGATCGGACTCAGCCTGCTCGAGGTCGTGAACTACATGGAGCACTACGGGATGCTGCGTCGCCGGGTCGGCGTCGGGCACCGGCAGCGCTACGAGCGGGTCGACCCGTCGCACTCCTGGAACTCCAACAACGTGGCCACCAACGTGCTGCTCTACCACCTCCAGCGGCACAGCGACCACCACGCCAACCCGACCCGGCGCTACCAGGCCCTGCGCGACTTCGAGGAGTCCCCGGTCCTGCCCACGGGGTACGCCGGGATGATCCTGCTCGCGCTGGTGCCGCCGCTGTGGCGTCGGGTGATGGACCCGCGCGTGGTGGCCCACTTCGGCGGCGACGTCACCCGCGCCAACATCCACCCCCCGCGGCGCGCGCGCGTGCTCGCGGCCTGGCCCGCGCCCGCCGCGGCCGCGGCCGCGGACGAGCCGTGCCCCGGCGCCCGCTCCGGCGGTGCCCGCTCCGCCGGACGCGGCCGGGGAGGTGCTGGCAGCCCGCTGCCCCGGGTGCGGGTACACCTACGAGGTGGAGGTCGGCAACGAGCTCGAGGGCCTCGCCGCGGGCACCGCCTGGGCCGACGTCCCCGACGCCTGGTGCTGCCCCGACTGCGGGGTGCGCGAGAAGGTCGACTTCGTGCCGATGACCGGGAGCGACGCCTGATGCGGGTGGTGGCCGACCGGGGGGCCTGCGAGGGTCTCGGCATGTGCGAGGCGATGAGCGAGCTGTTCGAGGTCGGTGACGACGGGTACGTGGTCGTGCACGACGAGCACCCGCCGGAGTCCGCCCGCGCGGGCGTGCAGGCCGCGGTGGACGCCTGCCCCGTGCTGGCGCTGCGGCTCGAGGCGTAGGGGGTGCGGTCCGGTGGTCGACTCGTCGTCGTCGGGGGCGGGCTGGCCGGGCTGCGCGCGGTGGAGACCGCCCGGCGCGCCGGCCACCGGGGCGAGCTGGTGCTGGTGGGCGCCGAGGAGCGGGCCCCGTACGACCGGCCGCCGCTGAGCAAGGCCGCGCTCGCCCCCGGTGCCGCCGACGTCGTGGCCTTCCGCTCCGCGGACGAGCTGCGCGCGGACCTCGGGGTGGACCTGCGCCTCGGGGTCGAGGTGACCGGGCTCGACACCGCCGTCCGCGAGGTGGTCCTGGGTGCGGAGCGGCTGGCGTACGACGCCCTGGTCGTCGCCACCGGCGCCCGGCCGCGCGCCTTCCCCGGCGACCACCTGACCGGGGTGACCCACCTCCGCACGCCCGACGACGCCGCCGTCGTGCGGCGCGGGCTGGACGCCGGGGGCCCGGTCGTCGTGGTGGGTGCCGGCTTCGTCGGCTCGGAGGTGGCCTCGGCCGCCCGGGCCCGCGGGCTCGCGGTGACCCTGGTCGAGGCGACGGCCGTGCCGCTGGAGCGCTCCCTGGGACCGGAGACCGGGCACCTGGTGGCCCGCCTCCACCGTGACGCCGGGGTGGACCTGCGCCTGGGCGCGGGAGTGGCGGGGCTGACCTCGCACGACGGCCGCGTCACGGGGGTCGACCTCGACGACGGCACGCACCTGCCGGCGGGCCTGGTGGTGCTCGGGGTCGGCGTCGCCCCGTCGACCCGGTGGCTGGAGGGCAGCGGGGTCGCGCTCCACCCCCGCGACCGCGGCGTCCTGTGCGAGGCGACCCTGGCCACGACCGCTCCCGGGGTGTGGGCGGCGGGCGACGTCGCGCACCTGCCGCACCCGCTGGTCGGCGGGGACCTGCTGCGGGTCGAGCACTGGACCAACGCCGCCGAGCAGGGCGCCGCGGCCGCGCGGCACGCGCTCGACCCGGGGTCGGCGGAGGAGCTCGCGGCGGTGCCGTACGTCTGGTCCGACCTGCACGGCCACCGGCTGCAGCTGGTCGGCACGGCCGTGGCCGACGAGGTGGTCGTCCTGGACCCGGTGGACGGGGCCGTCGCGGGGACGGCGGCGCTGTGGCGGCGCGGCGAGCGGGTCGTCGGGGCGCTGGTCCTCGACCGCCCCCGGGTGGTGATGAAGCTGCGGCGCCGGATCGCTGCGGGTGGGGACTTCGACGAGGCGCTGGCCGCGGCCCGCGAGCTCACCGCCCGGCCCGCCCCGTGACGGTGCCTACAGTGTGTCGGTGACCTCCACCGCCCGCCCGCACCAGGCCGTCGCCACCCGCGACCGGATCCTGGCCGCGGCCGTCGACCTCACCTCGCGTGCGGGGTGGGCGAAGGTGACGATGGCGCGCCTGGCCGACGAGGTGGGCGTGAGCAGGCAGACGGTCTACAACGAGATCGGCGCGAAGAACGCCCTGGCCGAGGCCATGGTGCAGCGCGAGCTCGAGGCGTTCCTGTCGGTGGTCGGCACCGCCTTCGACGAGCACCCCGACGACCTCCGGGCCGCCGTGGTGGCGGCCTCGCGGGGGGTCCTCGACCGCGCGCAGGACAACCCGCTGCTGCACGCCGTGGCCTCGGCGACCCACGGCGCGGACACCGAGCTGCTGCCGCTGCTGACCACCCACGCCGGCTCGCTGCTCGCGGTGGCCAAGAGGGTCGTCACCGAGCGGGTCGGGTCCTACGACGTCCCGCTGCCGGTGGGCGAGGTGGACGCGGCCATCGACATGGTGGTCCGCGTGGTGCTCAGCCACGTGATGCAGCCCAGCGCCCCGCCCGCCCGGACCGCCGCCGACATCGGCTGGGTCGCCGCCCGGGTGCTGCGCGGCTGACGGTGGGGCGGTGCCGCCGGTCCGCCGGTACCGCCGTCAGCCGACGACGCCCGCGCCCTCGAGGACGAGCAGGAGGCCGAAGGCGGCGAACAGGGCGGCGGCGCCGTACCGGATCGCCTTCTCGGGGAGCTGGCGCCCCAGCATCGCGCCGACCGCGATCGCCAGGGCGTCCGCGGCGACCATGCCGACGGTGCTGCCGATCCAGGTCCCGAGCCAGCCCTCCCTGGTGGCCAGGGTGATGGTGGCGAGCATCGTCTTGTCGCCCAGCTCGGCGAGGAAGAAGGCCACGCCGACGGCGAGGACGGCCCGGCCGGTGGAGCGGCGGGCCTTGTCGGCCTCGGCGTCGGTGAGCTCGTCACCGCGCAGCGTCCAGGCCGCGAAGCCCAGGAAGGCGATGCCGGCGACGATCGCGATGAGCCCCTGCTGCTCGGCGAA
Source organism: uncultured Actinomycetota bacterium (assembly GCA_963781475.1). GTDB lineage: Bacteria > Actinomycetota > Actinomycetes > Propionibacteriales > Nocardioidaceae > Nocardioides. The sequence goes on from CAWAGJ010000009.1 coordinate 4,224, forward strand.
GGCGTCCCCGACCCAGAACCCGACCGCGACCGAGGCCAGGTGCACGACCGCGGTGGCGACGGTGATCCCCACCAGGACGTCCCGGGCGCGGTAGCGGCTGGCGAAGGTCATCGCCATCAGTTGGCTCTTGTCGCCCAGCTCGGCGACGAAGATGACGGCGGTGCTGATCAGGAAGGCGTCCACGGGTGGTCCTCCTCGCGCCCGGGGGCGGCTCGGGCCCGGTGTCCTGTCGGACCGCAGGGCGACGTGTCGGTCTCGACGTCGGGGGTCGTGCCCCCGGAGGAGCACGATGCCGTACGGGTGGGACCGACCCGCGACCCGGGTCGGCCCCCGGTGGGTGCGCCGTGCGCCCGTTCGGTGCGCGGTCGTAGGACCCCGCGTCTACGCTTCTCCCCGGAGGGGTGCGGATGCGTCGAGGTGTGGCCCGGGTCGTCGGGGGTCTGGCGGTCGCCGTCCTGGTGACGGCGTGCGCAGGCGACCCCTCCGGCGACCCTTCCGCCACCGCCGAGGACCCGGGCACGAGCCCCGTGGCCGGGGCCGAGGTCGACCCCGCGACGGCCACGGGGGACGCGGCGGACGCCGGCACCGGTCGCGCCGTCGGCGCGAAGGCCCGGCCGGAGGCCGCCGGCCCGCAGGGCGGCGTCGTGGTCGCCGACCCCGAGCACGCCGTGGAGCCGCCCGGCCCGCGCGGGCGCGACGAGGCGATCGCCCCGCCCGACATGTTGCTGTTCAACGCCGACGAGCCGCTGGCCGACGAGGTCGTGGCGGAGGTCGCCGCCGTCGAGGGCGTGGACGAGGTCTCGCGCCTCTCGATGGCCCAGGTCTCGCTCGAGGAGCGCGTCTACACCGTCGCCGCGGTCGACCCGGCGACGTACCGGCTGTTCACCCCGCCCGAGAGCGCGCTGTTCCAGGAGCAGTGGGACCGGGTGGCCGGCGGCGAGGTCGCGCTGACCACCGCCAGCGAGAAGTCGCTGCCGGTCGACGGTGACGGCTACCTGCAGCTCGCGCTGGGCGAGGAGGACGCGGAGGAGATCCACGTCGGGGCCATCGCCCCGCAGATCGACCAGGTCGACGCCGTCGTGAACACCTCGTGGGGCGAGGAGCTCGGCATCCCGGCCGGCAACGCGCTGCTCGTCCGCACCGGCCAGAAGGCGCCGCAGGCGCTGCGCCCGGAGATCGCGAAGATCCTCGGCGACCAGGCCACCATCCAGGACATGGACGTCGTCGCCCGCGAGGGCCTGGACACCGACGCGACGCAGCAGGCGTTCCTCGTCGGCGGCGTCGCCGAGGCGGTCGGCACCTTCCGCTACACCGTCGCCGGCAGCCAGGTCATCCCCGAGCCGGCCTGGGAGAACGAGTACATCAGCACCGAGGACGTCCCGATCCTCGGTTCGGTCACCTGCAACGCCGCGATGATGCCGCAGCTGCGCGCGGCGCTGGAGGAGATCACGCTGGCCGGCCTGGCCGACGAGATCAACCCCGGCGAGTACGCCGGCTGCTACTACCCGCGCTTCATCGCCGGCTCCACGACGTTGTCGAACCACTCCTTCGGCACCGCGCTGGACCTCAACGTCCCGGGCAACCTGCGCGGCACCGTCGGGGAGATGGACCGCGGCGTGGTCGCGATCTTCAAGCGCTGGGGCTTCGCCTGGGGCGGCGACTGGAGCTACACCGACCCGATGCACTTCGAGATGGCGAGCCTGGTCGAGCCGCGCTGACCCCTGCCGACCTCAGCGGTCGTCGGGTCGGTCCAGCAGCACGTCCCGCACGATCCCGGCCACCCGCGCCATCAGCAGCCGGGCCCGGTCGAGGTCGTGCGAGAGGAAGTAGTGGTCCGCGCCCGGCGTCACGTCGTGGAGCAGGACCGGCACGCCGGCCTCGGCCAGCCGCGCGGCGTAGGTGTCGCCGTCCACCCGCAGGGAGTCGCGCTCCGCGGTCATCACGACCGCGGGGGGCAGACCGGTCAGGTCGGGCGCCAGCACCGGGGAGGCGTACGCCTCCGCGCGGCGGGCCGGGTCGGGGAAGTAGACCCGCCGCACCAGCCCCCGCAGCGACGGCGAGATCGACGGCCCGGGTCCGGGCGGTCCCACCGGCGGCTCGGTGGCCAGGTCCAGCGCGGGGACCCCGAGCACCTGCAGCAGCGGCCGCACCGTCTCGTCGTCGCGCGCCATCAGGCAGGCCGCCGCGGCCGTGCCACCACCGGAGGAGAACCCGCCCACGCCCAGCCGGGTGCCGTCGACCCCGACCGCGTTGCCGTAGCACGACCGGGGGCCGCCCAGCCACGCCAGCACGTCGTGCGCCTGCTCCTGCGCGACCGGGTAGGTCACGTAGGGGCCGGTGCGGAAGTCGACGTTGACCACCGCCACCCCGGCCTCGGCCACCAGGTAGCGGCACCAGAAGTCGTCCATGAACGGGTGGCGCATCAGCCAGGCGCCGCCGTGCAGGTGCACGTGGGCGGGCCGGAGCGCAGGTCCGTGGGCGGGCGACCAGCCCGGGTCGGAGTAGACGTGCACCGGGACCCGGCCGTGCCGGGTGGGCACCAGGTGGCGTCGCGGTCCCGGCAGGTCGGTCCCGGCGAAGCGCAGCTCCTCGCCGTACCGCACCGACCAGCGCGCGCCGGCGTGCATCGTCATCGCCGCCACGCGGTCGGACAGCCTCATCGGAGCGGACTCACGGGGGTGGTTCGCCACGGTCGCCCGGACGGATGGGTCGGCGGACGGGTCGGCGGCTAGCCTGCGCCCCATGCGCGCAGCCCAGGTCGTCACGCTCACCGGTCCCGCCGACGTCGTGGTGCAGGAGGTGCCGGACGCGACCGCCGGCGAGGGCGAGGTCCTCGTGGAGGTCCACGCCGTCGGCACGTCCTTCCCCGACCTGCTGCTGTCCCGGGGGGAGTACCAGATGAAGCCCGAGCCGCCCTTCACCCTGGGCGTCGACGTCGCGGGCGTCGTGGTGTCCGGTGCCGGGTTCGAGCCCGGCCAGCGGGTCTGCGCGGTGCAGGGGTACGGCGGGGCGTCCGAGCTGGCCGCCGTGCCGGCCGGGTCGACCTTCGCGCTGCCCGACGCGCTGTCCTTCGAGGAGGGCGCCGCGATGCCGATGAACTACCTCACCGCCCAGTTCGCGCTGGCCGAGCGGGCCGGGCTGCGCGAGGGCGAGACCGTGCTGGTCCACGGCGCCGCCGGCGGCGTCGGCACCGCGACCATCCAGGTCGCGAAGGGGTACGGCGCCCGCAGCGTCGCGGTCGTCTCCACCGAGGAGAAGGCCGAGGTCGCCCGGCAGGCCGGCGCGGACGAGGTGGTCCTGCTCGACGGCTGGAAGGACGCGGTCACGGAGCTCACCGGGGGCCGTGGCGTCGACGTGGTGATGGACGTCGTCGGCGGTGACGTGTTCCTGGACTCGCTGCGCTCGCTGGCCCCGCAGGGTCGGCTGCTCGTGGTCGGCTTCGCCTCCGGCCAGGGCATCCCCGAGGTCAGGGTCAACCGGCTCCTGCTCAACAACACCGACGTGCGCGGCGTCGGCTGGGGCGCCTACGCGATGGTCCGCCCCGGCTACATGCAGGAGCAGTGGGCCGCGCTGGTGCCGATGATCGAGGCCGGGGTCATCAAGCCGCCGGTCGGCCGGACGTACGCCTTCGAGGAGTTCGGGCAGGCCCTGGTCGACCTCGACGAGCGGCGCACCCTGGGCAAGGGCGTCGTCCGGCTCCGTGACTGACGCCGCGCACGGGCAGGCGGCCTACGCCGTCCGGCTCGAGACCGGCCCGACCGGCGCCGCCGCGGTGGTCACCGGGCTCGGCGTCGATGACGTCGCGGTCGTCGTGGACGTGCTGTCGTTCACGACCACGCTGACCCTCGCGGTGGAGCGCGGGATCGAGGTGCACCCGTTCGCGTGGCGCGACGCGCGCGCGGAGGCGTACGCGCGGGAGCACGACGCGGTCCTGGCGTCGGCCGGTTCGAGGCCCGACCGGTGGTCGGGGATGGCGTGGCGTCGTTCCCGGTGGTCGGGGAGGGCGTGGCGCTCGTTCCCGGTGGTCGGGGAGGGCGTGGCATCGTTCCCGGTGGTCGGGGAGGGCGTGGCGTCGTTCCCGGTGGTCGAGGAGCGAGCGCAGCGAGCGTCTCGAGACCTCCCCACCCTCTCCCCGGCCGCGATGCTGCGCGGCGACGGCCTCGACGGGGTCGAGCGGCTGGTGCTGCCCTCGCCCAACGGCTCCACGGTCAGCGCGCTGCTGTCCGGAGCCGGTGTCGCCGTCGTGGGCGCGTGCCTGCGCAACGCCTCCGCCGTGGCCGACGCGCTGGCCCCGGCCCTGCTGCGGGGCGCGGCGCTGGCGGTGGTCGCCTCGGGCGAGCGCTGGCCCGACGGCTCGCTGCGACCGGCGGCCGAGGACGTCTGGGGTGCCGGGGCGCTGCTGTCCGCCCTGGTCGGGCGCGGCGTCACCGGGCTGAGCCCGGAGGCGGGGCTGGCCCTCGCCGCCTGGCGGGCGGTGGCCGCGGACCCGGTGGCCGCGCTCCGCGGCTGCGCCGGCGGCCGGGAGCTGGCCGACGCCGGCTTCGCCGACGACGTCGAGGTCGCGGCGGCGGTCGACGTGAGCGCGGCGGTGCCGGTGCTGCGCGACGGGGCGTTCCGCGCCGCTGCCGCCGGTACGTCGTGCGGTGCGCGCCCCACCTGAGCGGACCGAGGGATGACGTCCCGGGCCTCACCGCCCCGGCTAGGGTCGTGCGGGTGAGCATCCTGGACGACGCCCGCGAGGGCATGAACCTCGACATCCGCCCGCAGGACGACCTCTTCGGCCACGTGAACGGACGCTGGCTGGACGAGGTGGAGATCCCCGCCGACCGGTCCAGCTGGGGCCCCTTCGTGCAGCTGGCCGACGCCGCCGAGGAGCGGGTGCGTCAGATCATCGAGGACTTCGCCGCGCAGTCGCGCGAGCCCGGCACGCCCGACGCGGACGCCGCCTCGGCCGAGGAGGCCCAGAAGATCGGCGACCTGTACGCCTCCTTCATGGACACCGCCGAGGTCGACCGGCGCGGGGCCGCCCCGATCCGGGCCCTGGTCGAGGCCAGCCGGTCGCTGCGCGACGTGCGCGACCTGGCGGCGTTCCTCGGCGAGTTCGAGCGGATCGGCGGGCACGGGCTGTTCGGGTCCTACGTCGACACCGACGACCGCAACTCCGACCGCTACCTGTTCCACCTCTCCCAGGGCGGGCTCGGCCTGCCCGACGAGTCGTACTACCGCGAGGACAAGTTCGCCGAGGTCCGCGAGAAGTACGTCGCCTACCTCGAGCGGCTCTTCTCCCTGGTCGAGCACCACGACCCGGCCGGCGCCGCCGCGGCGGTGCTCGCCCTCGACACCCGGATCGCCGCCGGGCACTGGGAGCGCGCCGAGACCCGCGACGTGCAGAAGACCTACAACCTGCGCACCCTCGAGGAGGTCAAGGCGGCCTGCCCGTCCTTCGACTGGGACGCCTACGTGCAGAACCTCAGCGGCCCCGCGATCGACCCGGCCCCCCTGCTGGCCGAGGCCTGCGTACGCCAGCCGTCGTTCTTCGAGCACCTCGACGGCGTGCTGCGCGAGACCCCGCTCGACGACTGGAAGTCGTGGCTGCTGGCGCACGTGATCCGCTCGTCGGCGGCCTACCTCACCGACGACTTCGTCGAGGCGAACTTCGACTTCTACGGCCGCACCCTGAACGGCACGCCCGAGCTGCGGGCCCGCTGGAAGCGCGGCGTCGCGCTGGTGGAGGGCGGGCTCGGCGAGGCCGTCGGCAAGGAGTACGTCGGGCGCCACTTCGGCCCGCGCGCCAAGGCCATGATGGACGAGCTGGTCGGCAACCTGCTCGCGGCGTACCGCAGCTCGATCGGCCGCCTGGACTGGATGACCGAGGAGACCAAGCAGCGGGCGTACGAGAAGCTGGAGACGTTCCGACCCAAGATCGGCTACCCCGAGCGCTTCCGCGACTACTCCGCGCTGCGCATCGACCCCCACGACCTCGTCGGCAACGTCGCGGCGATCTCCGCGCACGAGACCGACCGCCACCTGCGCAAGATCGGCTCGCCCGTGGACCGCGACGAGTGGTTCATGCTCCCGCAGACCGTCAACGCCTACTACAACCCCGGCACGAACGAGATCTGCTTCCCGGCCGGCATCCTGCAGAAGCCGTTCTTCGACCCCGACGCGCTGGAGGCCGAGAACTACGGCGGGATCGGCGCGGTGATCGGGCACGAGATCGGCCACGGCTTCGACGACCAGGGCGCGCAGTACGACGGCTCGGGCACGCTCAACGACTGGTGGACCGCCGACGACAAGGCCGCCTTCCAGGTGAAGTCCACGACGCTGGTCGCGCAGTACGACGGGTTCTCGCCGCGCAACCTGCCCGGGGAGACGGTCAACGGCTCGCTGACCGTCGGCGAGAACATCGGCGACCTCGGCGGCCTGACGATCGCGCACACCGCGTTCGTGATCGCCCAGGACGGCGCGGCCTCGGTCGAGGACCGGCGACGGCTGTTCCTGAACTGGGCCTACGTGTGGCGCACCAAGCGCCGCGCCGAGCAGGAGCAGACGTACCTGACGATCGACCCGCACAGCCCGCCGGAGTTCCGCGCGAACATCGTGCGCAACCTCGACGAGTTCCACGAGGTGTTCGGCACCGCCGCCGGCGACGGGCTCTGGCTGGACCCGCAGGAGCGCGTGCGGATCTGGTGACGGCGGGCCGGTGACGGTGCGGTGCGGTGCGGTGCGGGCGTCGGAGGCCGCGCAGCAGCTGGCCGGGCAGACCTGGTGGGCGGTTCTCGGGGTTCGCGCGCCCTGCACGGCGCGCGGAGTCGGGGAACCCCCGCCTGAGCGGGGATTCCCGGTAGCGGTGGGGTGCGTGTGACGGGCGGCAGCCGACCGCGGCCCGACGGGGCATGCTGAGCCCGTGCACCCCGCCGCCCTCGTCTCCGCCTCCCTCGCCCCCGTCGCGCTGATCGGGGGGTGGACGGTCGCCGCGACGCGGCAGCCGGCGGTCTACGACGCCACCCGCGACACCATCAGCGCCCTGGCCGCCGTGGGGGCCGAGGACCGCTGGGTGATGACGACCGGGTTCCTGGTGCTGGGTGGCTGCCACGTGGTGACCGCGCTCGGGCTCACCGAGGCGCACCGGGCCGGGCGGGTGGTCCTCGGTGCCGGTGGGGTGGCGGTGCTGGGCGTCGCGCTGGCCGCGGAGCCGGCCGCGGCGCACGTGCCCGTGGCGACGGCCAGCTTCGTGGCCCTCTCGCTGTGGCCGGGGCTGTCCGGGCTGCCCGGCCGCCGCAGCGGCTGGGTGGCCACCGCGGTGCTCGCGGGTCTGCTGGGCTGGTTCTCCCTCGAGCTGGGCGGCCCGCGGTCCGGCCTGGCCGAGCGGGTCGTGGCCGGCTCCCAGGTGCTGTGGCCCCTCGCGGTGGTCCTCACCCTGCGCGCCCGGGGGCGTACGGCCCGCCGGGCCGCGGGCCCCGCCGCCCGCCGGGGGGCTGTCGGCGGGCGCTCGTAGGCTCGCGGCATGTCCTTCGACGACGCCACCTGCGACGCGGTCCTCGCGCACATGAACGACGACCACCGCGACGACAGCCTGCGCATCGTGCAGGCGCACGGCCACCCCGGTGCCACCGGGGCCGAGATGACCGGGGTCGACGAGCACGGCGGCACCTGGCACGTCACCGAGGGGGCCGCGGAGGCGACCCTGCGCGTGGGCTGGCCGGACGCGCCGGTGCGTGAGCGGGCCGGGCTGCGGACCGCCGTGGTCGCCCTGCACGACGAGGCCGTACGCCGGCTCGCCGCGCCCCAGGACCACCGGTGAGCACCACGACGGACGCGGGGACCCGGGCGGACGTGCGGTCCCGCGCCGAGGGTCACCTGCGAGCCCTGGTCGGCCGGGACGACGCCGTGCTGCGGGAGGACCAGTGGTCGGCGATCGAGGCCCTGGCCGTGGACCAGCGCCGGGCCCTGGTCGTGCAGCGCACCGGCTGGGGCAAGTCCGCGGTCTACTTCGTCGCCACCCTGCTGCTGCGTGAGCGCGGCGCGGGTCCCACCGTCATCGTCTCCCCGCTGCTGGCCCTGATGCGCAACCAGATCGCGGCGGCCGAGCGGGCCGGCATCCGCGCGGTGACGATCAACTCCACCAACGCCGAGAGCTGGGAGCCCACCCACGAGGCGATCCGCGCCGGCGAGGTCGACGTGCTGCTGGTGAGCCCGGAGCGGCTGAACAACCCCGGGTTCCGCGACGAGGTCCTGCCCCGGCTGGCCGCGACCTGCGGCCTGCTGGTGGTCGACGAGGCGCACTGCATCTCCGACTGGGGCCACGACTTCCGTCCCGACTACCGCCGCATCCGCACCCTGCTCGGCGACCTCCCCGACGGCATCCCGGTGCTGGCCACGACCGCGACCGCCAACCGGAGGGTCACCGACGACGTCGCCGAGCAGCTCGGGGGCCTGGACCGCGGGACGGACCGTGGGACGGACCGCGCCGAGGTGCTCGTGCTGCGCGGGTCGCTGGACCGGGAGTCGCTGCGGCTCGGGGTGGTCCGGCTGCCCACCGCCGAGCAGCGGCTCGGCTGGCTGGCCGACCACCTGGCCGAGCAGCCAGGGTCCGGGATCGTCTACTGCCTGACCGTCGCCGCCACCGCCGAGGTCGCCGACTACCTGCGCTCGCGCGGTCACGACGTCGCGGCGTACTCCGGGCAGACCGAGGCGACCGAGCGGCAGGCCCTGGAGCAGGACCTCCAGGCCGGCCGGGTCAAGGCCCTGGTCGCCACCAGCGCGCTCGGGATGGGCTTCGACGCCTCGCTCGGCTTCGTGGTCAACCTCGGGGCGCCCTCCTCGCCGGTGGCCTACTACCAGCAGGTCGGCCGCGCCGGCCGTGGGCTCGACGCGCGCAGCGAGAGCGCCACCGTGGTCCTGCTCCCCGCCACCGAGGACCGGGACATCTGGGCCTACTTCGCCTCGCTGGCCTTCCCCCGCGAGGAGCTGGTCCGCCAGACCCTGGAGGTCCTGGCGCAGGAGGGGCGCGCGCTGAGCACCGCCGCGCTCGAGACCCGCGTGGAGCTCAGCCGCAACCGCCTGGAGACGCTGCTGAAGGTGCTCGACGTCGACGGCGCCGTCACACGGGTGCGGGGCGGCTGGGAGTCGACCGGGCAGCCCTGGACCTACGAGGCCGAGCGCTTCGAGCGGGTCCGCGAGGCCCGGGAGCGCGAGCAGCGCGCGATGCTCGACTACCTCGACACCGACCGCTGCCGGATGCGCTACCTGCGCGAGCAGCTCGACGACCCCGACGCCGAGGACTGCGGCCGCTGCGACACCTGCGGGGGTCTCGACCTGCCCACCGGTGTCTCCGAGGCCGCGCTGAGCGAGGCCGGCGCGCGTCTCTCGCGGCCCGGGGTCGTGGTGGAGCCGCGCAAGATGTGGCCCACCGGGCTGCCCGCGATCGGCGTGGACCTGAAGGGCAAGATCGCCGACGGCGCCGTCGAGGGCCGCGCCGTGGCCCGGCTCACCGACCTGGGCTACGGCCAGGCCCTGCGCGAGCTGTTCCGCGACGGCACCGAGGACGGCCCCGTCCCCGTACCCCTGGTCAAGGCCGTGATGGCCGTCCTCGGTGACTGGTCTCCCCGGGTCGACGCCCTCGTCGCGATCGACTCGGCCACGCACGGCACGCTGGTCTCCGACCTGGCCGCGGGCCTCTCGCGCTACCTCGGGGTGCCGGTGGTCGGGCGGTTCGCGATCGTCGACCCGTCGGTCGGGCCGGGCCGGGGGGCGGTCAACTCCGCGCAGCGGGTCGCCGCCGTCGGGCGCCGGTTCGACCTGCACCTCGACGACCCCGCGGCGCTCGACGGGGCGTCGGTGCTCCTGGTCGACGACCTCGTGGTCACCGGCTGGACGATGACGCTGGCCGCCCGCGCCGTCCGCCGGGCCGGCGCCGCCCAGGTCGCCCCGCTGGCCCTGGCCACCCAGAGCTGACCCCGACACGACACCGGGAACGACGCCGGAGCACGAGGAGGCCGAGCCGATGACCCCAGCACCACCACCACCGCCACCGCTGCTGACCGCGGCCGAGGTGCGTGACCTCGACGACCACGCCCACCGGCTGCTCGACGTCGCCGCGGGGGCGCGACACCCCGGCGGCGGGTACGCCTGGCTGCGCGACGACGGCACGTTCGACCCCGGGCGTCCGCGGGAGCTCTGGGTCACCTGCCGGATGACGCACGTCCACGCGCTCGGGGTGCTGCTGGGTCACCCCGGGTCCGCGGCGCTCACCGACCACGGGGTGACCGCCCTCCGGGAGGTGTTCCACGACGACGCCCACGGCGGGTGGCACGCGCGGGTCGACGCCGGCGGCCCGCTCCCGGGCGCGAAGACCGCCTACGCGCACGCCTTCGTCGTGCTGGCGGCGTCCTCGGCCGTCGCGGCGGACCGGCCCGGGGCGCCGGAGCTGCTCGACGAGGCGCTCACGGTGCTGCTGGACCGCTTCGTGACCCCGGCCGGTCCCGGGGTGGGCCTGGTGGTCGAGGAGTGGGACCGGCCCTTCGGGACGTGCGAGGACTACCGCGGCCTGAACGCCACCATGCACACGGTCGAGGCGCTGCTCGCGGCCGCCGACGTGCTGGGCGACGACGCCCCCCGCGCCGTCGCGGCCCGGATCGTGGACCACGTGCTGGGCCGGCTCGCCCCGACCCACGACTGGCTGCTGCCCGAGCACTTCGACCCGACCGGGCGCCCCCTGCTCGACTACCACCGGGACCGGCCCGCCGACCCGTTCCGGCCCTACGGCGCCACCATCGGCCACGGTTTCGAGTGGGCCCGCCTGGCGCTGCAGCTGCACGCCGCGACCGGTCCCGACGCCCCGCGGTGGTGGGTCGAGCACGCGGTCTCCCTCGCCGACGCCGCGACCCGCCACGGGTGGGCGCCCGACGGGCACGACGGGTTCGTCTACACCGTCGGCTGGGACGGCGCCCCGGTGGTGCGGGAGCGGATGCACTGGGTGGCGGCCGAGGCCGTGGCGGCCGCGGCGGCCGCGCACGCGGCCACCGGCGACCCCCGCCACGCGGCCCGCTACCGCGCCTGGTGGGCGCACGCCCGCGCGTGGTTCGTCGACCCCGACCTCGGGTCCTGGGTCCACGAGCGTGCGCCCGACGGCGGCCCCAGCAGCGTGACCTGGGCGGGCCGGCCGGACGTCTACCACGCGCTCCAGGCCGTGCTGCTGCCCCGGTTGCCGCTGTCGCCGTCCCTGGCCACCGCCCTGCGCGACGGCCTGCTCCCGGCGGGCCCGCCCGCGCCCTAGGGTCGGGCGCATGCGCCACGGAATCACGATCCTGCCCGAGCTGCCCTGGGCGGAGGCCGCACCGCGGTGGCGGGCGGCCGAGCAGATGGGGTTCGACCACGCGTGGACCTACGACCACGTGGTGTGGGCGGGCCTGCCCGAGTCCGACTGGTACGCCGCCGTCCCGACCCTCACCGCCGCGGCGACCGTCACCACCACGCTGCGGCTGGGCACCCTCGTCGCCTCCCCGAACTTCCGCCACCCGGTGCCGTTCCACCGCGAGGTCCAGGCCCTCGACGACATCTCGGGCGGGCGGTTCCTGCTCGGGGTCGGCACGGGCGGCGACCTGGACTCGCGGATCCTCGGCGCCGAGGACCTGGCGGTGCGCGACCGGGTCGACAGGTTCCAGGAGTTCACCGACCTCCTGGTGCGGCTGCGCACCGAGGACCACGTCGACGCGGACGGCCGCTGGTTCTCCGCCCGTGGCGCGCGCACCCTCCCCCGGCTGCGGCACGTCCCCCTCCTGGTGGCCGCCAACGGGCCGCGCTCCCTGCGGTACGCCGCCCGCACCGGCGACGGCTGGGTGACCACCGGGCCCCGGGTGGAGCACGTCGAGGACTGGTGGGCCGGCCTGGCCGCGGCCCGGGACACCTTCGAGGCGGCGCTGCGCGACGCCGGCCGCGACCCCGCGGCGGTGACCCGCCACCTCCTGCTCGACGCCGGCCCCCAGTTCGCGCTGGAGAGCGTCGACGTCTTCGACGACATGGTCGGGCGGGCCGCCGCGCTCGGCTTCACCGACGTCGTGACGCACTGGCCGCGGGCCGAGGGCCCGTACGCCGGTGACGAGGCCGTCCTCGAGGCGGTCGCCGGCCGCCTCTGAGCCGGCCCGGCCCGTACGGGTGCGTCAGAGGACGGCCGCGACCAGCACCACCAGCGCGACCACACCCAGCACGAGCGCGAGCAGCACGGGCAGCACGACCAGCAGCACCGCTGAAGCGACGTACCCCACGGTCGGTGCGGGGACCGGGGCGCCGGCCGGCCGGTCGGCCAGCACCTGCTCGAGGAGCCGGATGTTCTTGCGGTTGGCCCGGTGCGCGACGTCGGCGGCGTCGCCCACCACGGGCACCACCCCGAGCAGGGCGTCCACGACGAGGTTGCCGCCCATCCGGGCGAGCACCGGGACCGGCACGTGGCAGCGCACCGCGTCGTAGAGCACGACCCCGGCCACGGCCGATCCGGCGAGGTCGCCGACCACGGGCACGAGGCCGATCACGGCGTCCAGCCCGATCCCCAGCTGCGTGCCGGGCACCCGTACGGCGTCGTCCATGATCCGGGCGAGGGCGCGGCTGCGGCGGGGGACCGGGGTGCGGGTCGGGTCGTCCACGCACCGATCCTCGCCCACGGCGCCGGACGTCCGCCCGGCAGGACCTGCGGCCCCTAGGGTGGGCCCCTCGTCACCGACCCCCGAAGGAAGTCCCATGCGCCTGCGTCACCGTCCGGGCCGCTCGACCGCCGTCGCCGTGGCGGCGGTGACGGTCACGGCGCTGGCCGGCTGCTCCGGTGGGGGTGACGAGCAGACCCCCGCTGCGTCGGAGTCCGCGTCCGAGTCCGCGTCGGGGTCGGCCTCGGCGCCCCCTGACGGCGCGGAGGCGGCCGGCATCCTGCAGGACGCGGTCGACGCCACGGTCGCGGCGCGGGTCTTCAGCATCGAGGGCGACCTCGACCTCGAGATCGCGGGGCAGCAGCTCGAGCTGCGCACGCTGGGGAGCGTCGACTACGACGCCACGGTCGCCGACCTGCTCCTGGCCATCGGCCAGGGCGGCCAGACCAGCGAGGCCGAGGTCAAGGCGGACGGTGAGACGCTGTGGGTGCGCGCCGAGGGCGAGGGGATCCCGCCCTTCCCCGGTGGGGCCACCTGGCTGCAGGGGCAGGCCAGCCGGCTGACCGAGTCGACGACCTTCACCCCGGACGGCCTGGTCGGCGCCGTCCTGGTGCTGCGTGGCGCCGCCGAGGCAGAGGTCCTCGGGACCGAGGAGCTGGACGGCGTGGAGGTCACCCGCTACGCCACCACCTTCACCTACGACGACGCCGTGGCCGGCGTCGAGGGCGAGGAGGCCCAGGTCCTGGGCAGCGCCTTCTCCCTGACCGGGGCGGCGTCCTCGATCGACCTCGAGGTCGAGGTGGCGGTGGGGGACGACGGCGTGCTGCGCGAGCTCGACCTCGAGATCGCCGAGTCCGACGTGCCGGCGGCCGGGGGCTACGAGATCACCCTCACCGACGTCGGCGGCGAGATCACGCCGCCCGAGGCGCCCGACCCCGCCGACGTGGCCACCGGCCCCCGGGCCGAGGCGCTGCTCGACCAGGTCATCGTCTAGGGGCACGACCCGGCCGGGCCGGGCCGGGGCCGCCGGCGGCCGGTGCGTCGTCGGCGCCCGCGGCTAGCGTGGGGACGTGCGGTCGAGGAGGGGGTGCCCGTGGGTTTCGTCCCGCTGACCGGCGCCGCCGAGCTCCGCGAGACCGGTCCCGGCGAGCGGCCCCGGGACGCCGTCGTGGCGTTCACCGCCGCGGACGGCGGGCGGCGCGTCGAGCTGCCGGTCCGGGCGGCGCTCCCGGTGCTGACCAAGGCCCACGCCCGCGACGACGTGCACCCCAGCGTGGGGCTGCTCGCCGGTGCGGCGCTGCTGGCGCTGCGACTGGTGGCGGCCGGCCGGCTCGTGCCGGACCCGGTCGGCGACGGGTGGCGGATCGCCCCGCTCCCGGCCGAGGACGACGACCGGGTCACCCGGCTGGCGCTGGCCCGCTCCCACGACGGGGTCGCGCCCGACCGGGCCGAGGCCGTCGTACGCCGGGTGCTGGACGCCGTGGCCGACACCATGCCCCGCACCACCTCCCGCCCGCCCCGGTCCCGCCCGGCCGCGACCGCCTCGACTGCCGCCTCGTCAGCCGGCGCGGCTCCCGGCGACTTCGCCGAGCGGCTGGCCGCCCGCCTGGAGCGGCTGCGTGCCTCGGGCGGTGCCGCGGGGCCCGGCCACCGCTCCCGGCCCGGGCCCGACCTCGACGACCGCCCCCAGCTGGTGCGGCTCACGCTCCGGGTCGAGGCGGACGAGGAGGACCTGTCGGCCGGGTCGCTGCGCCTCGCGCTCCAGGTCCACGACGAGCAGGACCCGCTGCACCTCTGCGACGCCGCGGCCCTCTGGGCCGACCCCGACGACAGCGGCGGCACGGGCGGCAGGGCGGCTCGCGCGTCTCGGGCGGGCACGGCTTCGGTGCACGGGCGCGCACGCACGCCTCGATCGCGCTGCGCGCCGCCGCCGAGGCGTGGCCGGTGCTGGACCGGATGCTCGACGGGCCGGTCCCCGAGGACCTGACCCTCGACGCCGACGACATCGCGAGCCTGCTCGAGGACGGGGTCGCCGCCCTCGCGGCGCGCGGGGTGGACGTGCTCTGGCCGCGCAGCCTCGGGCGGGACCTGACCGCGACCAGCGTCCTGGACCGCGTCGACCCGCGCCACCCCCAGGACCGGGGCGCCGCGACCGGCCCCGGGCTACACGAGGAGCCCCTCCAGGAACCCCTCCTGGGCCCCGACTCGGTCTTCGCCTTCCGCTGGCAGCTCGCGCTGCACGGTGAGGACCTCACCGCCGAGGAGATGGACGCCCTCGCCTCGGCGGCCTCGCCGCTGCTGCGCCTGCGCGGCGGCTGGACCGTCGTCGACCCCGCGACCGCCCGCAAGGCCCGCGCGCGGCTGCAGCGCACGGTCACCCCGACCCGGGCCCTCGCCGCCGCGCTGACCGGCACCGTGCCGGTCGACCCGGGCACCGGCCTGCCGCCGGACACCCCGGTCGTGGTGGGGGCGTCCCTGCTCGAGGTGCGCGAGCGGCTCGTCGGGGCCGCCACCGCCGACCCCGTCCCCCCTCCGCCGGGGCTGCGGGCCGAGCTGCGCGACTACCAGCGCCACGGCCTGACCTGGCTGGCCACGCTGACCGGCCTCGGGCTGGGCGGCTGCCTGGCCGACGACATGGGCCTGGGCAAGACCGTCACCCTGGTCGCGCTGCACCTGCACCGCACCTCCCGCGGGGCGACCGGCCCGACCCTGGTGGTGTGCCCGGCCAGCCTGCTGGGCAACTGGGAGGCCGAGATCCGGCGCTTCGCCCCGGACGTCCGGGTCCGGCGCTTCCACGGCGGCGACCGCACCGCCGAGGACCTCGCGCCCGAGGCCACCGGGGCGACCGGTCCGGGCGCAGCGACCCGCGGCTTCGTGCTGACCACCTACGGCACCATGCGCCGCGACGCCGACCGGCTCGGCACGACCGCCTGGGACCTGGTCGTCGCCGACGAGGCCCAGCACGTCAAGAACGCCCGCTCCACCACCGCCCGGGCGCTGCGCAGGATCGACAGCGCCGCCCGCGTGGCCCTGACCGGGACGCCGGTCGAGAACGACCTGACCGAGCTGTGGGCCATCCTCGACTGGACCGTGCCGGGCCTGCTGGGCAGCCGCAACGCCTTCCGCAAGGTCTGGGCCGCGCCGATCGAGTCGGGGCTGGAGCCCACCAGGGCGCGCCAGTTCGCCGACCTGATCGGGCCCTTCCTGCTCCGGCGACGCAAGTCCGACCCCGGCATCGCCCCCGAGCTGCCGGCCAAGACCGAGACCGACCACCTGCTGCGGCTGACCCGCGAGCAGGTGGTGCTCTACGAGGCCTTCTGCCGCGACACCCTGGCCCGGATCGAGCGCGCCGACGAGGACTCCCGCCGCGGCCTGGTGCTGGCCCTGCTCACCGGGTGCAAGCAGATCTGCAACCACCCGGCGCAGTTCCTGAAGCAGTCCGGGGGCCGGCTGCGGGGGCGCTCGGAGAAGCTGGACCTGCTCGAGGAGCTGCTGGGCACCGTCGTCGCCGAGGGCGGTGCGGTGCTGGTCTTCACCCAGTACGTCGCCATGGCCCGGCTGGTCGAGCAGCACCTGGCCGAGATCGGACTGCCGCACCAGCTCCTCCACGGCGGGACCCCCGTCCCGCGGCGCGAGGCGATGGTGGCGGCCTTCCAGGCCGGGGAGGTGCCGGTGTTCCTGCTCTCGCTGAAGGCCGGCGGCACCGGCCTGAACCTGGTCCGCGCCGACCACGTGGTCCACCTCGACCGGTGGTGGAACCCCGCGGTCGAGGACCAGGCGACCGACCGGGCCTACCGGATCGGCCAGACCAAGCCGGTGCAGGTGCACCGCCTGGTCGCCCAGGGCACCATCGAGGAGCGGATCGGGCAGCTGCTGGCTCGCAAGCGGTCCCTGGCCGACGCGGTGCTGGGTCGGGGCGAGGCCGCACTGACCGAGCTCAGCGACGCCGAGCTGCACGACCTGGTCCGCCTGCGCCAGCCGGACGGGCCCGACGAGCCCGACGAGGCCGGACGGGCCCGACGAGCCGTGAGCGCGGTGGTCCACCCCCGGCTCCCGGTCCGGCGCGGCCGTCCGTGGGCCGCGCGGTGGTGGGCCAAGGCCTGGGTACGGGCGGTGGAGGAGGTGGCCTACGACGAGGCCGACCTGCGACGGGGCCGGGCCCTGGCCCGGGGCGGGGCGGTCGGCGGGGTCCGGGTCGACGTCGGGAGCCTCCGCTCGGCGGTGACCGAGCAGCACCGTGGCACCGAGGGGCTCTGGGGCGTCGAGGTCGCGCTGCCCGTGCTCGACCCCGCCGAGGTCGAGGCCCTGGTCGAGGCGGTGGCCGCCGACCCCGCTCGGGTCGCCGCACTGCTGGCCGGCGACCTGCCGCACGACCTCGTCGAGCACGCCGAGGAGGCGGGGGTCGAGCTCGTGCCGTACGGCTCGGAGCTGACCGCCTCCTGCACCTGCGCGGCCTGGGTCGACCCCTGCCCCCACGCGCTCGCGGTGCTGCTCCAGGCCGGGTGGCTGCTCGAGGACGACCCGCTGGTGCTGCTCCAGCTGCGTGGGCTGCCCCGCGAGGACCTCCTGGCGGCGCTGCACCACCGCCGCGACCCGCCCACCGGCCCCCGGGACGAGCAGGCGGTCCTGGAGAGCGCGGAGGACGCCGCGCTGCGCGCGGCCCGCATCCTGGACCTGCTGGGCCAGGACCACGACCCGGTCGAGCTGGACCGGCTCTGGTGACCGGTTCCGGTGACCGGGGCGGGCCGGGCGGGCCGGACGGGGCGGGCCGGCCGGGTGGGCGGCGTCTGGCACCCTGAGGCGGCCAGCCCACCCCGCAGCACCCCGGCCCGTACCGAGGAGACCCGATGAGCGACGTCCTGCGCGTGGAGCGCGACCGCACCCCGCACGTCGAGACCTGGACCCTGGACCTGCCCGACCAGCGCAACCCGATCTCGGGGCCCGACGTGGTGGCCGCGCTGGTCGACCACCTCGCCCGGGTCGACGCCGACACCGACGTGCGCTGCGTGGTGCTGACCGGTGCCGGGTCCGCCTTCTCGGCGGGCGGCAACGTCCGCGACATGGAGGAGCGCCGCGGCATGTTCGGCGGCAGCCCGTGGGAGCTGCGCAACGGCTACCGGCACGGCATCCAGCAGATCCCGGCCGCGATGGCCGGCTGCGAGACGCCGTTCGTCGCCGCGGTCAACGGCCCCGCGGTCGGGGCCGGCTGCGACCTGACCCTGATGTGCGACCTGCGGATCGCCTCGAGCCGGGCCTGGTTCGCCGAGTCGTTCGTCCAGCTCGGGATCATCCCCGGCGACGGTGGGGCGTGGCTGCTCACCCAGGCGGTCGGGCCGGCCCGGGCCGCGGAGATGGCGCTCACCGGCGACCGGGTCGACGCCGCCACCGCCCTGGACTGGGGCCTGGTCTCGCAGGTCGTCGAGCCCGACGACCTGCTCGACGCCGCGCACGCCCTCGCGGCCCGGGTGGCCAAGAACCCGCCGCACGCCACCCGGATGGCCAAGAAGCTGCTGAAGGCCTCGCAGCACCAGGGCCAGGCCGCGGTGCTCGAGCTGTCCGCGGCGATGCAGGCCCTGGCGCACCACACCGCCGACCACGCCGAGGCGCTGGCCGCGCTGCGCGAGAAGCGCGCCGGCGACTACCGGGGGGCCTGAGGTGCGGACGCCGCGCGACGTGGTCGAGCGCGTCACGCTGTGGCGCATCGACCCGGGCTCGCTGGTCCGGCCCGACCAGCAGACCACGGTGCGTCGGATCGAGGTCGTCCGGGGAGCGTGGGGCCTGGTGATGCTGGCCGGCCCCAGCCCGCTGCTGCGGACGATCGCCATCGACGACGACCCGGTGATGATCTGGACCGGGCGGGTGCTGGGGGCCCGGCACCTGACGCAGGCGGTGCTCTCGGGGGCGCGTCCGAGCCCGGAGGGCCTGGCCATGGGGGTCTGGGTCGACGCGGTCCACGCGCTGTGCGCGCTCGGCCTCGCGGCCTCCTCCCGCCGGCGCGCGGCGGCGGGGATCTTCGACGCGGTCGCGGCGACCGGCTGGGCGGTCGCGGGCTACCGCGACCTGGTCAACCCGCGTGCCGCCCTGCCCACGCACACCGGCCGCCGCGACGCCCTGGCCCGCCGGGTCCTGCGCGCCCTGCCCGGCGGCGCGCCCCTGGCCGACCGGGTCGAGCAGGACCGCGACCGCCTCCCCACCGCCGAGCGGGGCGGCAGCGACGACGCCCCGGCCGAGGCGTCGTGACAGCCCCGCTGCGCCGCTCCGACCGATCCCCCGCGCCGATCCCGGTCACGGCACCGCACGTGCGCCGCCCGTACGACAGCTCGCGCCCGACCGGTCACCGCACGGGCGGGATCCCCAGCGCCCCCGCGGCCATCCGGCGCAGCAGGGGTGCCATCTGGGACGGGGGGAGCAGCGCGCTGTGCGGGGTGGAGTTGATCAGCCCGAAGACGGCGTGCGCCCGGGCCCGGGCCTGGGCGTCGTCCAGCGCCGGGTCGGTGGCCCGGCACTGGGCCGTCCACAGGTCGACGTAGGAGCGCTGCAGGGTCCGGACCCGCTCGCGCGCCTCGTCGGACAGCGAGGACCAGTCCCGGTCCTGGACGACGATCAGGGCCGGGTGGGCCAGGGCGAAGTCGACGTGGAAGTCCACCAGCGCGTGCAGGCCCGCGACCGGGTCCGCCGCGTCGGCGACCCGGCGCCCGCCCTCGCCGAGCAGCCGCTCGCTGATCGAGACCAGCATCTCGGCCAGCACGGCGTCCTTGGACGCGAAGTGCTTGTACAGCGCCGGGCCGGAGATCCCGCAGGCCGCGCCGATGTCGCTCACCGAGACCCCGTGGAAGCCGCGACGGGCGAAGAGGTCCGCGGCGGTGCCGAGGATCTGCTCACGACGGGGGAGCGCGGTGGTGGTCACGCGCCCAGGCTAGGACCGAGGACCCGTCGACGGCACGGACGGGTTCACCCCGGGGAGGGACGGTGCGGGCCGGCGGCGCCTACGGTGGGGTGACACACCCGGACCGCTCCGACCGGAAGGACCCACCTCATGCGTGCCTACCTCAGGGAGCACACCAACCCTCCCGTCTTCCTCGGGTCCGCCGGCGTGGTGCTGGCCTTCCTGGTGTGGGGCGTCGTCTCACCGCCGACCGTGGCCTCGGTGAGCACCTCCGTGCTGGGCTTCATCACCAGCAACTTCGAGTGGCTCTACATCTTCGGGGCCAGCGGCTTCGTGGTCTTCGTGGTCTACCTGATGCTCGGGCGGTACGGGTCGATCAGGCTGGGACCCAACGACTCGGTGCCGGAGTACAGCAACCTGTCCTGGTTCGCCATGCTGTTCACCGCGGGGATGGGCATCGGCCTGGTCTACTACGCGGTCAGCGAGCCGGTCTACCACTTCCTGAACCCGCCCACCGGTGACCCCGGCACGGACGAGGCCGCCGCCAACGCGATGAACTACACGCTGTTCCACTGGGGTCTGCACCCCTGGGCGATCTACATCGTGCTCGGGACGTCGCTGGCGTACTTCTCCTTCCGCCGCGGCCTGCCGCTGCGCCCGGCCTCGGCCTTCTACTCGCTGCTCGGGGACCGGATCTACGGCTGGCCCGGGGCGCTGGTCGACATCCTCGCCGTCTTCGGGACGCTCTTCGGGCTCGCGACCTCCCTGGGCATCGGCGGCCGCCAGGTCGGCGCCGGTCTCGAGGAGCTCTTCGGGATCCCCAACACCACGCTGGTCCAGGTCGTCATCATCGCCGCCATCACCTCGGTCGCCGTCGTCTCGGTGATGCTCGGGGTGGACAAGGGGATCCGGAACCTGTCCCTGGCGAACCTCTGGCTGGCCCTGGCGCTGCTGCTGTTCGTCTTCGTCTTCGGGCCCACCCGCGACCTCGTCAACACCCTGGCCGCCAACCTGGGCACCTACGTGCAGACCCTGCCCAGCCTCGGGCTGGAGACCTTCCCCAACGGGGGCCCGCAGGCCCAGGGCTGGCAGGACAGCTGGACCCTCTTCTACTGGGGCTGGTGGATCTCCTGGGCGCCCTTCGTCGGGATGTTCCTGGCGCGGATCTCCTACGGGCGCACGATCCGGTCCTTCGTGGCCGGCGCGCTGTTCGCGCCGGTGGGGGCCTCGATGGTGTGGCTGACCGTCTTCGGCGACTCGGCGCTGCAGATCCTGCGCAGCAACCCCGACAGCGCGCTCCAGCAGGCCGGCGACGACGCCCCCCGCAGCCTGTTCCTGCTCTTCGAGGAGCTTCCGGCGCCGGAGGTCCTCACCACCCTGGCCTCGGTCCTGGTGGTCCTCGTGGTCGTGCTGTTCTTCGCCACGTCCTCGGACTCCGGGTCGCTGGTGGTCGACATCCTCACCAACGGCGGGGACCCGAACCCGGTGTGGCAGCAGCGGCTGTTCTGGGCCGTGACGGAGGGCGCGCTCGCGGCCGTGCTGCTGGTCGCGGGGGCTGCGGCCTCGGGCGGGGCCGACCCGCTCGCCGCGCTCCAGGCCGCCTCCATCGCCGCGGGCCTGCCGTTCTGCGTCGTGCTCGTCTTCATGGCCTTCGCGCTGACCAAGGCGCTGCGCGAGGAGCACATCGAGCGGCCGCGGATCGGCGAGGCCTCGCCGATGGTCGGCCTGCGCGAGTACGCGATGCGCACCCGCCCGCCGCGCGAGGGCGACGCCCAGGCCGCGTCCGGCACCGGCACGTCGGGGGAGGGGTCCGCGGACGCGTAGCCTGCCCGCCGTGAGCGACCTCCTCTTCCGCGACGTCCACGTCTTCGACGGCCAGCGCTACCGCGAGTCCACCTCGGTGCTGGTCCGGGACGGCCGGATCCACGCCGTGGACGAACCGGGCGTGGTCGAGGAGATGGCGCACGACGACGCCGAGGTGGTCGGGTGCGCCGGCGGGCTGCTGATGCCCGGCTTCTTCGACTCGCACATGCACCCGATGGTCGGCGGGCTCGAGCGCCTGCGCTGCCAGATGTTCGACTGCACCTCCGCCGCGGAGTGCTACCAGGCGATCGCCGAGGCCGCGCGGGCCCGCCCGGACGACACGTGGTTCCGCGGCGGCGGCTGGTCGGTCGACAGCTTCGGCCCGCACGGGCCGACGGCGGCGAAGCTGGACGAGCTGGTCCCCGACCGCCCGGCCTTCCTGCCCAGCACCGACCACCACGACGCGTGGGTGAACACCCGGGCCCTCGAGGTCGCCGGGATCACCCGCGACACCCCGGACCCGGTCGACGGCTGGATCGAGCGCGACGCCGACGGCAACCCGACCGGCACCCTGCGCGAGGGCGCGATGGACCTGGTCTGGCAGCACGTCGAGACCAGCCAGGAGGAGTACGCCGAGGCCCTGCTGGAGGCGCAGGCGCACCTGCACTCGTGGGGCATCACCGGCTGGCACGACGCGCTGATCGGCGGGTACGCCGGTCTCGACGACCCGACCGGGGCCTACCTCGCCCTGCTCGACCGGGGCGAGCTCACCGCCCGGGTCCGCTGCTCCCAGTGGTGGGACCGGGCCCGGGGCACCGAGCAGGTCGCCGAGCTCCTGGCCGAGCGGGACCGGCTGGCCGAGCGCGGCCTGGACGCCGGCTCGGTGAAGGTGATGATGGACGGGATCGCGCAGACGTTCACCGCCGCGATGATCGAGCCCTACGTGGGTCTCGACGACTGCCCGTGCGGGGACCACGGCCTGCCGTTCCTGACCCGCGAGCAGGCCTTCGAGGCGGTGACCGCGCTGGACGCCGCGGGGCTGCAGGTGCACTTCCACGCGATCGGCGACGCCGCGGTCCGCGACGCCCTGGACGCCGTGGAGGCCGCCCGGCGTGCCAACGGGATGAACGACCTGCGCCATCAGGTCGCGCACCTGCAGATGGTGCGTCCGCAGGACCGTCACCGGTTCGGCGACCTCGAGGTGGTGGCCAACCTCCAGGGCATGTGGGCGCACCGCGACACCCCGGCGGTCACCATGCTGGAGCCGCACCTCGACGACGAGCGGCTCGGGTGGCACTACCCGTTCGCCGACATCCTGGCCGCCCACGCCCGGTTCGCCGGTGGCAGCGACTGGCCGGTCAACCCGCCGGAGCCGATGGCCGCGATCCACGTGCTGGTGAACCGGAGCGCCTGGCAGGCGGCCGGGCCGGACCCCGAGGACGCCCTGCTGCCGGAGCAGGGCATCTCCCTGGGCCAGGCCCTCGCGGCCTACACCCGGGGATCGGCGTGGGTCAACCACCACGAGGACGCGGGTCACGTCGAGGTCGGCGCCCGGGGCGACCTGGTGCTCCTCGACCGCGACCCGTTCCGCGGCCCGCAGCAGGAGATCGGTGCCGTGGAGGTGGTCGGCACCTGGGTCCTGGGCGACCGGGTCTACGACCGGGCCGACGACCACTCCCGCAACCCCGCCCACGACG
>CAWAGJ010000010.1:0-239394 GCA_963781475.1 uncultured Actinomycetota bacterium
CACCGGGGGTTGCGGTTGTTGTTCGGCTGTCGGGTGGTGGTCTCGTGACGCTCGCTGGCGCTCGCTCCTCGACCACCGGGGTCGCTTCGCTCGCTCCTCGACCACCGGGGTTGCGGTTGTTGTTCGGCTGGCGGGTGGTGGTCTCGTGACGCTCGCTTCGCTCGCTCCTCGACCACCGGGGTCGCTTCGCGGTGTCGCTCGCTCCTCGACCACCGGGCCCGCGGGCGCTCGCTCCTCGACCACCGGGCGGGGGTGGTCAGCGGCCGATCGGCGCCACCGTGGCGTCGGTGAGGCGGACCAGGTCGGCCGGGGCGAGCCCGACGTCGAGGCCGCGGCGACCGGCCGAGACGTAGACCCGGTCGTGGTCGAGCGCGGAGGCGTCGACCACGGTGGGGAGCCGGCGGCGCTGGGCCAGCGGGGAGATGCCGCCGCGGACGTACCCCGAGCTCCGTTCGGCGGCGGCCGGCTCGGCCATCCGGGCCCGGCCCGCACCCACGGCGCGGGCGAGCGCCTTGAGGTCGAGCTCACCCGTGACCGGCACGACGGCGACGACGAGCCGGCCGTCGGCCTCGGCGACGAGGGTCTTGTGGACCACGGCGGCCGCGAGCCCGAGCGCCTGCGCGGCCTCGAGGCCGAAGGAGGCGGCGCGCGGGTCGTGGTCGTACGGGTGCAGCGTGTGCTCGACGCCCTCCGCGACCAGCAGCGCCGTCGCGGGGGTGCCCCCGCCCTGCCTGCGCGCCACGGGACTAGTTGGGCGACCAGCGGGTGCGGGCCACGTCCGTGGCCGGCAGGGACGGGATCACGTTCATCGCCCGGAGCTCCGAGCGCAGCAGGTCGGTGACCAGCCTCAGCCGGTCCCCGGCGTCCTCGGCCTCGAGGAGCGCCTGCCGCTCCGAGAGCGGCAGCGGAGCGCAGGCGGCCAGGGTCCAGGACAGGTAGGTCGCGTCCCGGGGGAGCGTGCCCTCGTACGGGTCGCTGCGGATGCGCGAGAGCGCCTCGCGGTAGGCGGTGAAGACCGCCCGCGCACGCACCAGCTGCTCGTCGGCCACCGGGGCGGTGCCCTCCGGGCGGTCCACGACGTGGCCCACGGGGAACTCCCCGGTGGTGTCGAGGTGCTTCAGCTCGAAGCGGTCGATCCCGACCGCCACCACGTCGAAGGTGCCGTCGGGGTGCGCCTCGACGTCGGTGAGACGCACCCGGCAGCCCACCCGGAACAACGACTGGGCGCCGTGGTCGCCGACCTCGTAGCCCTCGCGGATGGCCACGGAGCCGAACACCCGCTCGGTGGGGTCCTCGACGCGCAGCAGGTGGTGCACCAGGGCCCGGTACCGGTCCTCGAACACGGTCAGGGGGACCTGCAGGCCCGGGTAGATCACCGAGCCCAGCGGGAACATCGGCAGCGTGGAGGACACGCCGCGAACCTACCCGTGCCGGTCACCCCCGCGGTGCGCCCGGCCGCCCCCACCGCCGGTTCTGCGGGTGGGGGCCGACGACCGTAGACTCGGGGCATGATCCGCCGCATCGACCTGCGCAGCGCCACCACGGGCCGCCCGGCCGGCGAGCCGTTCGACTACCGGACCGCCGTGCCGCGCGCCGACTTCGACGTCGAGGCCGCCGTGCCCGCGGTGCACGCCATCCTCGAGGGCGTCCGCACCGGTGGTCTGGAGGCGGTCCTCGACTACTGCGAGCGCTTCGACGGGGTCCGCCCCGACGACATCCGGGTCCCCGCCGGCGCGGCCCAGGCCGCCCTGGACGCCCTCGACCCCGCGATCCGCGCCGGGCTGGAGGAGTCCGTCCGGCGCCTCCGGCTCTCCAGCGAGGCCGAGCTCGAGTCCGACGCCGTCACCGACCTCGGGCCCGGCGCGCGGGTGACGCACCGCAAGGTCCCGATGAACCGGGTCGGGCTCTACGTGCCGGGCGGCATCGCGCCGCTGGTCTCCAGCGTGCTGATGAACGTCGTGCCCGCCCAGGTCGCGGGCGTCCGCTCGATCGCGCTGGCCTCGCCGCCCCAGAAGGAGTTCGGCGGTGGCGTGCACCCCACGATCCTGGCCGCCTGCGCGCTGCTGGGCGTCGAGGAGGTCTACACCGTCGGCGGCGCCCAGGCGATCGCCATGTTCGCCTACGGCACCGGGCCCTGCGCCCGGGTCGACTTCGTCACCGGACCGGGCAACATCTACACCGTCACCGCCAAGCGCCTGCTCAAGGGAGTCGTGGGCATCGACTCCGAGGCCGGGCCCACCGAGATCGGGATCCTGGCCGACGACACCGCGGACGCCGCCTACGTCGCCGCGGACCTGGTCAGCCAGGCCGAGCACGACCCGCTGGCCTCCGCCGTGCTGGTCACGCCGTCGGTGCACCTCGCCGACGCGGTCGAGGTCGAGCTGGACAAGCAGGTCTTCGCCACCCGTCACGTCGAGCGCGTCCGCACCGCGCTCACCGGCGTGCAGTCGGCCGTCGTGCTCGTCGACGACCTCGACCAGGGCCTGGCCGTCGTCGACGCCCACGGCGCGGAGCACCTCGAGATCCAGACCGAGGACGCCGCCGCCTGGGCCGCCCGGGTCACCAACGCCGGCGCCATCTTCGTCGGCCCCCACGCGCCGGTCTCGCTCGGCGACTACTGCGCCGGCTCCAACCACGTGCTGCCCACCGGGGGCGCCGCGTGCCACTCCTCCGGGCTCTCGGTGCGCGCCTTCACCCGCTCCGTGCACGTCGTGGACTACTCCCGCGACGCCCTGGCCGAGGTCGCCGACCACGTGGTCACCCTCGCCGAGGCCGAGGACCTGCCCGGGCACGGCACGGCCGTCCGCGTCCGCTTCGAGCGGTAGGCGGACCCGTGACGTTCCCCCCGATCCGCGAGGAGCTCCGCGGGATCGAGCCGTACGGCGCGCCCCAGCTCGACGTACCGGTCGCGCTGAACACCAACGAGAACCCGTACGGGCCCTCCGCGGCGTGCGCCGACGACGTGGCGGCCGCGGTACGCGAGGCCGCGACCACGCTGAACCGCTACCCCGACCGTGAGCACGTCGCCCTGCGCACCGCGTTGGCGGCGTACCTCTCGCGCGACACCCTGCCCACCCGCGGCTTCGAGATCGGCGTCGAGCAGGTCTGGGCGGCCAACGGGTCGAACGAGGTGATGCTGCAGCTGCTGCAGGCCTTCGGCGGCCCGGGCCGACGCGCGCTCAGCTTCGCCCCGACCTACTCGATGTACCCCGAGTACGCCCGCGACACCGTCACCGACTGGGTGCAGGGCCACCGCGCGGAGGACTTCACCCTGGACCTCGACCGCGCGCGGGAGACCGTCGTGCGCGAGCGGCCCTCGGTGGTGCTGCTGCCCAGCCCGAACAA
This sequence comes from uncultured Actinomycetota bacterium, assembly GCA_963781475.1. GTDB lineage: Bacteria > Actinomycetota > Actinomycetes > Propionibacteriales > Nocardioidaceae > Nocardioides. The sequence goes on from CAWAGJ010000010.1 coordinate 3,346, forward strand.
CCCCACCGGCACGGCCCTGCCCCCGTCGGCGGTCGGCATGCTGTGCGAGGCCGCCGGCGACGGCCTGGTGGTCATCGACGAGGCCTACACCGAGTTCCGCCGGGCCGGCACGCCCAGCGCGCTCGAGCTGCTGCCCGAGCACCGCAACCTGGTGGTCACCCGCACCATGAGCAAGGCGTTCGCCCTGGCCGGGGGACGGGTGGGCTACCTCGCGGCGGACCCGGCCGTCTGCGACGCGATCCGGGTGGTGCGGCTCCCGTACCACCTCTCCGCCGTCACCCAGGCCGTCGCGCTGGCCGCGCTGCGGCACGCCCCCGAGCTGCTCGGCCGGGTCGACGACCTGCGCCGGGAGCGTGACGCGTGCGTCACCTGGCTGCGCGAGCGGGGCCTGACCGTGGCCGACAGCGACGCCAACTTCGTGCTGTTCGGCACCTTCGCCGACCGGCACGCCCTGTGGCAGGACCTGGTCGCCCAGGGCGTGCTGATCCGCGAGACCGGCCCCGACGGCTGGCTGCGGGTCTCCATCGGCACCCCCGCCGAGATGGCGGCCTTCCGCGACGCCCTGGTCGTCTCCCTCGACCGCCTCGCCGACCGCCCCACCACCAGCACCGACCAAGGAGTCCCGGCATGAGCAGGACCGCGCGCCTCGAGCGCCAGACCAGCGAGTCGAAGGTGCTCGTCGAGGTCGACCTCGACGGCTCGGGCACGCACGACGTGCACACCGGCGTCGGCTTCTACGACCACATGCTCATCTCGTTCGCCCGGCACTCCCTGGTCGACCTGACCGTGCACAGCGAGGGCGACACCCACATCGACGCCCACCACACCGTCGAGGACACCGCGATCGTGCTCGGGCAGGCGTTGCGCCAGGCGCTGGGCGACAAGCGCGGCATCCGCCGCTTCGGCGACGCCACCGTCCCGCTCGACGAGGCGCTGGTGCAGGCCGTGGTCGACGTGTCCGGGCGCCCGTACTGCGTGCACACCGGCGAGCCCGAGGGCCAGCAGTACGTCTCCCTCGGCGGCGGGGGAGGGGGCGTGGCCTACCTCGGCTCGCTGACCCAGCACGTCTTCGAGACGATCGCCTTCCACGGCCACCTCGCCCTGCACGTGCGGGTGCTGGCCGGCCGCGAGCCGCACCACCTCGTCGAGACCCAGTTCAAGGCCTTCGCGCGTGCCTTCCGGGACGCGGTCGCGATCGACCCGCGCGAGAGCGGCGTGCCCTCGACCAAGGGCGCGCTCTGAGCGCGACCGGCGCCACCGGTTCCGGAGGGCGCCCCGAGGTCGTCGTGCTCGACTACGGCTCGGGCAACCTGCGCTCCGCGGTGCGCGCCATGGAGCGCGCCGGTGCCTCGGTGACCCTGACCGCCGACCTCGTCGCCGCCCAGGAGGCCGACGGGCTCGTGGTGCCGGGCGTCGGGGCGTACGCCGCCTGCATGGCCGGGATCCGCGCCATCAAGGGCGAGCGGGCCATCGGCCGCCGCCTGGCCGGGGGTCGACCGGTCCTGGGCATCTGCGTCGGCATGCAGGTGCTCTTCGAGCGCGGCATCGAGCACGGGGTGGAGACCGAGGGCTGCGACGAGTGGCCCGGCGTGGTGGAGCGGCTGCAGGCCCCGGTCGTGCCGCACATGGGCTGGAACACCGTCGAGGTCGAGCAGTCGTCGCAGACCCCCACGACGCTGTTCGACGGCCTCGAGGACCAGCACTTCTACTTCGTGCACTCCTACGGCGTGCGCGACTGGACCCTGCGCACCAACGACCGCACCCGCGCGCCGCTGGTGCACTGGGCCGAGCACGGCGGGGACCGGTTCGTCGCCGCCGTCGAGAACGGCCCCCTGTCGGCCACGCAGTTCCACCCCGAGAAGTCCGGTGACGCCGGCGCCGCGCTGCTGCGCAACTGGGTCCGCGCGCTCTGAGCCGCGGCCCGGCCACCCACCCGCACCCCGCACCCCCGCCCCGTACCCCTGCCCCAGGAGCCTGCATGAGCCAGAACCCCGCCCGACGCCTCGAGCTGCTGCCGGCCGTCGACATCGCCGACGGGCAGGCCGTGCAGCTGGTCCAGGGCGTGGCCGGCTCGGAGAAGCGGTTCGGCGACCCCGTCGAGGCCGCGCTGCGCTGGCAGGAGGCCGGGGCGGAGTGGATCCACCTCGTCGACCTCGACGCCGCCTTCGGGCGCGGGCACAACCGCGAGCTCCAGGCCCGGATCGTGGGCGAGCTGGACATCGCGGTGGAGATGAGCGGCGGGATCCGCGACGACGCCTCGCTCGAGGCCGCGATGGCCGCGGGCTGCCGCCGGGTCAACATCGGCACCGCAGCCCTGGAGCAGCCGGAGTGGTGCGCCCGGGCGATCGCGACCTACGGCGACCGGGTCGCGGTCGGCCTGGACGTGCGCGGCCGGACGCTCGCCGCCCGCGGCTGGACCCGCGACGGCGGTGACCTCTACGACGTGCTCGGGCGCCTCGACGGGGAGGGCTGCGCACGCTACGTGGTCACCGACGTCAACAAGGACGGCATGCTCCAGGGCCCCAACCTCGACCTCCTGCGCGAGGTCTGCGCCGCGACCGACCGCCCGGTGGTGGCCTCGGGCGGGATCACCGAGCTGGCCGACCTCGAGGCGCTGACGGGCCTGGTGGGTGACGGGGTCGAGGGCGCCATCGTCGGCACCGCGCTCTACGAGGGCCGGTTCACCCTCGAGGACGCGCTCGCGCTGACCTGGCCGGACCGGGCAGGCTCGGGCGCATGAGCCTCGCCGTCCGTGTCATCCCGTGCCTCGACGTCGACGGGGGACGCGTGGTGAAGGGGATCAACTTCCTCGAGCTGCGCGACGCCGGCGACCCGGTCGAGCTGGCGCGCACCTACGACGCCGAGGGCGCCGACGAGCTGACCTTCCTCGACATCTCCGCCTCCCACCAGGGCCGGGCCACGACGATGGAGATCGTCTCCGCGACCGCCGAGCAGGTGTTCATCCCGCTGACCGTCGGCGGCGGCATCTCCTCGGTCGCCGACGTCGACCGGCTGCTGCGCGCCGGCGCCGACAAGATCGCGGTCAACACCGCCGCGATCCGCCGCCCGGAGCTGGTCGCCGAGATCGCCGACCGCTACGGCAACCAGGTCCTGGTGCTCTCCGTCGACGCGCGACGCACCGCCGACGGCCCCGGCGGCGCCGGCTCCGGCGGGTCCGGGTTCGAGGTGACCACGCACGGCGGACGGCACTCGGCCGGACTGGACGCGGTGGAGTGGGCCGCGCGCGCCAGCGAGCTCGGTGCGGGGGAGATCCTGCTGAACGCGATGGACGCCGACGGCACGCAGGACGGGTTCGACCTCGACCTGGTCGCCGCCGTCCGGCGCGCGGTCACGGTGCCGGTGATCGCCTCCGGGGGCGCGGGTCGGCTCGACCACTTCGCCCCCGCCGTCGACGCCGGCGCCGACGCGGTCCTGGCCGCGACGGTCTTCCACTTCGGCACCCTGCGCGTCGGCGAGGTCAAGGACTCGCTGGCCGCCGCGGGTCATCCGGTACGCCGCGAGAGCGCCGCCGCCCCGCCGGTCTGACCCTCCTCAGAGCGACGTGCGCAGCACCGTGCGCCCCCGCTCGTCGCGCACGACGACGGCACGCACGTCCTCCCGCAGCGCCCCGGACTGCAGGCTGCAGCTCATGGTCGCCGCGCCGGTGCCCAGGAAGCGGCCGGCGGGCCGGAGCCGCCCCCGCCGGTCGCGGAACGCCGCGCGGTAGACCTCGCCCTCGGTGAAGCCGGTCCCGTCCATGGCCAGCTCGACGCCCCACGTGTGCGGGACCAGACCGGCCCGCTCCACCTCCAGCGCGCTGCCGCCGCGCACCTCCAACGAGATCGGCTCGTACGGGCCGGGCGCCGCGGCGGGCTCGGTCGGTGCCGTGCTCCGCCCGAGCAGCCCCCCGGCGCCGACCCCGACGACCAGGACGGCCGCGGCGGCCACCGCGAGCCGGGTCCGCGTCCGGCCCGGGCGGGCGTGCCGGGACGTCCGCCGGTCCGTCGGCCCGTCGGCGGGGACCGGCTCGGCGGCCACCGCGGCCCGGATCCGGCCGCCCAGGTCGGAGGGCGGGGAGACGGGGGAGGCGAACACGGCCGGGTCGACGCGGTCGAGCAGCGGGACCACGGAGGACACCTCGGCCAGCTCGGCCCGGCAGGCAGGACAGCCGTCGAGGTGCGCCCGCACCCGGTCGGTCTCCGCGGCGGTGAGGTGCCCCAGCGCCAGCGCGCCCAGCATCTCGCGCAGCAGCTGGTGCTCCTCGCGCGAGGTCACGGGACCACCCCCATCTCGTCCATCGCCGACCGCAGGGCCTTCAGGCCGTAGAACACGCGGCTCCGGACGGTACCCACCGGGATGCCCAGCTCCGCGGCCACCTCGTCGTAGGGCCGCTCCTCGAGGTGGGTGCGCACGATCGCCATCCGGTGGTGCTCGGAGATCCGGCGCAGGGCCTCCTCGACCAGCCACTGCCCGACCACCTCCTCGGAGGGGTCGGCCACCGTGCGCGCGCTCTCCTGCGCCGTGGGGGGGTCGACGAGCTGCTGCTGCCAGGGCCGTGCCTGCGAGGCCCGGGTGTGGTCGATCATCGCGTTCCGCGCGATGCCGAACAGCCACACCCGCAGCGAGGCCAGGGACGGGTCGTAGCGGTGACCGGCGCGCCAGGCCTTCAGGAAGGTCTCCTGGGTGACGTCCTGCGCGGCGCCGGGGTCTCCGAGCCCGCGCAGCAGGAACCGGTAGATCTCGGCCCCGTGCAGCAGGTACGCCGCGTGCACGGCCTCCTCGCTGCTGAACCCGGCGACCACGGGCATGCTCCGCGCGCCGGTGTCGTGCCGGTCGTCCACCTCGTCCATGTGCTCAGGCCCCCGTCGTCTGCTGCGCCCCGCCGTGCGTGGGTACGGCTCCCACCGTCCCCGGCGTCGACCGCGACCCGTGGGCCTACCTCGTGCTTCGACGCCGCTCCCGGGACGGATTGGTGCGCGCCGGCGTGGTCCGGACCGGGTCGGAGCGGTCCGTGCGGGCGGGGCCCGGAGGTGAACGCGGGCGGGGCGGGCGACGTACTCACCCCCGACCACCGAGGGAGCATGGGGCCAGCGGTGGCCACGGCACCAGCCGAGCAGCAGAACAACCTCGCTCCACGAGACGGAAGAGAGTCACCTGATGAGCTCACCTCGGAACCGCAAGGTCCCCTCCCTGGCTGCGTCCGCGGTCGGGGCCCTCGCCCTCGCCGGCCTGACCGTGCTGCCCGGCACGGCCTCGGCCGCTCCCGCGAGCAGCGCCGCCAGCACCACCAGTGCTGCCGCCGTGGCCGCTGCCGCGCCGGGCGCGCGCAACAAGCCCACGGTCGTCAGGAACGAGCAGCAGCTGCGCCGCGCCGTCGTCCAGGCCAACCGCCGCGACGGCAAGGACCGGATCCGGCTGAAGCGCTCGATCGGCTTCTCCGACGGCCGACCCACCGAGGGTGGGGCGCGACGCGGCGACCTCGACGTCACCGACGACCTGGCCGTGAAGGGCAAGGGCAGGAACATCGACGCCAACGGCGTCGACCGGATCTTCGACCTCAGCGGGGACATCAGCGTCCAGCTGCGCAACATCCGCCTCCGCAACGGGCAGGCGCCCGAGACCGAGAGCGGCGGTGCGGTCCGCAGCACCGGCGCCGACCTGGTCGTGCGTGGGTCGCGGGTCCTCGACGGCGTGGCCAGCGGCGAGGGCGCCTCGGGCGGGGCGATCGTCAACGACCAGGGCACGCTGCGCGTGTTCCGCTCCCGCCTGCTGCGCAACACCGCCACCCGGGCCGGCGGCGCCATCGAGGCGAACCTCGGCACGACGGAGGTCGTCAACACGCAGATGGACGGCAACAGCACCGGCCCCACCCCCGGCAACGGCGGCGCCCTGCACCTCACCGGGGCCGGCGAGGTCTCGGTGGCGGACTCCGAGGTCCGCAACAACACCGCCTCGGCCGAGGGCGGCGGGCTCTGGAACTCCTCCACCGGGGTCTTCACCGTCACCGGCACCGAGCTGACCGGCAACACCGCTGCCGGACCCGAGGCCACCAACGGCGGCGGGGCGGTCTACAACGACGGCGGCACGCTGACGGTGTCCGACTCCCGCCTCAACGACAACGAGGCCACCGGCACCGCCGGGTCCGGCGGCGCGCTGCTGGCCGTGGGTGCCGGCGACGTCCGCGTCGAGGACTCCGAGCTGGTCGGCAACACCTCGGTCCGCGCCGGTGGCGCCGTCGAGGTCGCCGACGGCGTGGTCGAGGTCTGGCGCTCCGAGCTGGTCAACAACAGCACCGGACCGACGCCCGGCAACGGCGGGGCGCTGCACACCACGGCCGCGACCTCCGAGGTCCGGGTGGTGCGCTCGCGGATCTCCGGCAACACCGCCACGTCCGAGGGCGGGGGCCTGTGGAACAGCGCCGGCTTCATGGAGGTCCGCGGCACCGTCCTCACCGAGAACGTCGCCCAGGGCAACGACGCCGACAACGGCGGGGGTGCGCTGTTCAACAACGGCGGCGACCTGACGGTGACCCGCTCCACCATCGACCGCAACTTCGCGACCGGCACCAGCGGCTCCGGGGGCGGCATCCTCACCGACGGCGGCACCCTGGAGGTGTCGCAGTCCGACCTGACCGCCAACACCGCCGTCCGCGCCGGTGGGGCGATCGAGGCCGACATCGGCGACACCACCGTCTCCCAGTCCCTGCTCGAGGGCAACAGCACCGGAGCCACGCCGGGCAACGGCGGCGGCCTGCACCTGACCGGTGCCGGGACCGTGGCGGTCGAGAACAGCGAGGTGCGCGGCAACACCGCCTCGAACGAGGGCGGCGGGCTGTGGAACTCCGCGGCCGGCACCTTCACCGTCACCGGGACCGACATCACGGGCAACACCGCCAGCGGCGCCGAGGCCAACGCCGGCGGTGGGGGCCTCTACAACGACGGCGGACTGCTGACCATCGAGGGCTCCACCATCGACGGCAACACCGCCGACGGTGCCGCAGGCTCGGGCGGCGGCGTGCTGAACGTCAACGGCCGGCTCCGGATGAGCACCACCACGCTGGACGGCAACTCCGCGGTCCGCGCCGGCGGCGGCATCGAGAGCAACGTCGGCGACGTCGTGCTGACCGACGTGGACACCACGGGCAACGACACCGGCGCCAACCCGGGCAACGGCGGCGGTCTGCACGTGACCGGCGCAGCGACGGTGCTGTGGACCGGCGGCACCGTCACCGGCAACAGCGCCGCGAACCAGGGCGGCGGCATCTGGAACAGCACCACCGGGACGATCAACGCCACCGGGCTCACCGTCGAGGGCAACACCGCCCCCGAGGGGCCGGACACCTACAACGACGGCGGCACGTTCGTGCTGAACGGGACCCCGGTCCCGCCCAGCTGACCACGAGCAGCGCGACGTCGGGCACGCCCCCGGAGACCTCACGGTCCCGGGGGCGTGGCCGTCGGCCCCGCCCCGGAGGGGTGTCGGTGTCCCGACGTAGGTTGACGGGCGTGAGCACGACTGCCCCGGAGGGACGCGGATCGACCACCGCGGGCCTGAAGGTCATCGGGGTGGCGATCCGCCGCGAGCCGTGGATCTTCACCCTCTCCACCCTCGGCAGCGTGCTGTTCGGTGCCCTCACCGTGGCCGACGCGTGGGTGCTGGGCTGGGCCACCGACGAGGTCGTGCTGCCGGCCTTCCGCACCGGTCGGACCGACGCCTCGATGCTGTGGGCCGTGCTGGCGCTGTTCGTCGGGGTGGCGCTCCTGCGGGCGGTGGGCATCGTGGCCCGACGCCTGGGCGCGGGCATCATGCAGTACCGGATGCAGGCCCGCACCCGCCGCGCGGTGACCCGGCAGTACCTCCGGCTGCCGCTCGAGTGGCACCAGCGCCACCCCACCGGCCAGCTGCTCTCCAACGCCAACGCCGACGTCGAGGCCGCGTGGTCCCCCATCGCGCCGCTGCCGATGGCCGTCGGCACCCTGGCGATGATGGTGATCGCGGTCGTGCAGATGCTGCTCGCCGATCTCGTCCTGGCCGCGGTCGGCATCCTGGTCTTCCCCGCCGTGCTGCTCGTCAACGTCGTCTACCAGCGCCGGGCCCAGGGCTGGGCCACCCAGGCGCAGCGACTGCGTGCGGAGCTGTCCGAGGTCGCCCACGAGTCGTTCGACGGCGCGATGGTGGTCAAGACCCTGGGCCGTGAGGGCGAGGAGACGGCGCGGTTCGAGGCGAAGGCCCGGGAGCTGCGCGAGACCAACATCCGTGTCGGGCGGATCCGGGCCGGCTTCGACCCGGTCCTCGCCGCGCTGCCCAGCCTCGGCGTCCTGGTCGTCCTCGTCGTCGGCGTCTCCCGGGTCTCCTCGGGCGCCACGGTCGCCGGCGACGTGGTGACGGTGGCCTACCTGCTGACCATCGTCTCCTTCCCGATCCGCTCGCTCGGCTGGGTGCTGGGCGAGCTCCCGCGCAGCGTCGTGGGCTACGAACGGGTGCGCGCGGTGCTGGACGCCACCGGCGAGATGGTCTACGGCGACGCGCTGGTCCCGGCGTCGGGGGCCGGGGTACGACTCGAGGTCGACGACGTGGTGCACCACCACGAGGTGGACCGTCCCCTGCTGCGCGGGGTCCGCTTCGGTGTGGAGCCCGGTGGGTCCGTGGCCCTGGTCGGGGCCACCGCGTCGGGCAAGAGCACCCTCACCGGCCTGCTCACCCGCCTGGTCGACCCGCGGTCGGGCGCCGTCCGCGTCGACGGCGTCGACCTGCGCGACCTCGCGCCCGGGGAGCTGGCCCGCACCGTCGCGGTCGTGCCGCAGTCGGCCTTCCTCTTCGACGACACCGTGCGCGGCAACGTCACCCTCGGTCTCGAGGTCGACGACGACGCCGTGTGGGACGCCCTGCGCACCGCCCAGGCCGACGGCTTCGTGGCCGCGCTGCCCGACGGGCTCGACGCCCGCCTCGGTGAGCGGGGCACCAGCCTCTCCGGTGGCCAGCGGCAGCGCATCTCGCTGGCCCGCGCGCTGGTGCGCCGTCCGCGCCTGCTCGTCCTCGACGACGCCACGTCCGCGGTCGACCCCGAGGTCGAGGCCCGCATCCTCGGTGCGCTGCGTGGCGCCACCGCCCCCGGTGGCGGGGCGGGCGGCACCACCCTGGTCGTCGTCGCCCACCGCAAGGCCACCATCGCCCTGGCCGACGAGGTGCTGCACCTCGACGGCGGAGTGGTCGCCGACCGTGGCCCGCACGCCGCGCTGCTGCGGCGCTCCGCGGCGTACGCCGCCCTGGTCAACGCCTACGAGGACGAGCCCGTCGACCCGGCCGAGGCCGCCGCCGAGGGGGTGGGCGCGCGATGAGCGTGATGGTCAGCGGCGAGGAGATGCGCCCGATGGAGACGATCCGGCGGGGGCTGCACCACTCGCCGGAGCTGCGCGAGGGCCTGCGCGGCACGTTCGCGCTGGCCGTGCTGGCCTCGGCCGGCCAGGTCGTCGTGCCGATCGCGGTGCAGCAGACCCTCGACCGCGGCCTCGGCGCGCCCGGCGGTGTCGACGTCGCCTACACGACGCTGATGGCGGTGCTCGCCGGCCTGGCGGTGGTGGTGACCGGCGGGGCCTCGTACGCGATGACCCGCCGCCTGTTCACCACCTCCGAGAACGGCCTGACCACGCTGCGGGTCAAGGCGTTCCGCCACGTGCACGACCTGCCCCTGCTGACCCAGGACACCGAGCGCCGCGGGGCGCTGGTCTCCCGGGTGACCAGCGACGTCGACCAGGTCAGCCAGTTCCTGGTCTTCGGTGGCCTGCTCTTCGTCGTCAGCATCGGCCAGGTCCTGCTCGCCACCGTGGTGATGGCGTTCTACTCCTGGCCCCTGGCCGTCGTGGTGTGGGTCTGCTTCGCGCCCCTGTTCCTGTCCCTGCGCTACTTCCAGCGCCGGCTGTCCGCGGCGTACGGCCTCGTCCGCCGCCAGGTCGGGGTGCTGCTGTCGGCGGTCTCGGAGCCGGTCGTGGGGGCCGAGGTCGTGCGGGCCTACGCGGTGCAGGAGCGCACCCAGGCGCGGATCGACGAGGCCATCGCGACCCACCAGGCCGCCAGCGTCCGGGCGCAGGGGTTCACCGCCTTCTCGTTCTCCCTGGGCGGGCTGTCCGCGGGCCTGGCCAACGCCGGCGTCATCGTGGTGGGCATCTGGCTGGGGCTGGCCGGCGACATCACCGCCGGTCGGGTGCTCGCGTTCGCCTTCCTGGTCTCGCTGTTCGTGGGCCCGGTCCAGATGGGGACCCAGATCGTCACCGACGCCCAGCTGGCCATCGCCGGCTGGCGGCGGGTGATCGGCATCCTGGACACGCCTGCCGACCTCGTCGACCCGGGTCCCGACGGCGTCGACCTGCCGCGCGGCCCGATCGAGGTCCGGCTCGAGGGCGTCACCTTCGCCTACCCCGGGGGACCTCCGGTGCTGCGCGACGTCGACCTGGCCATCCCCGCGGGCAGTCGGATCGCCGTCGTCGGCGAGACGGGGTCGGGCAAGTCGACCATCGCCAAGCTGGTCACCCGGCTGATGGACCCCACCCGCGGCAGGGTCCTGCTCGACGGGGTCGACCTGCGTCAGGTGGCGCCCGGCTCGCTGCGCAGCGGGGTGGTGCTCGTGCCGCAGGAGGGCTTCCTGTTCGACGACACCCTGGTCGCCAACGCGCGCTACGGCCGCCTCGGAGCCACCGACGACGAGGTCGTCGCCAGCGCCCACGAGCTCGGCCTCGGGGACTGGCTGGCCTCCCTGCCCCGGGGGTTGCAGACCCGCGTGGGTCAGCGGGGCGAGGCGATGTCGGCGGGGGAGCGGCAGCTGGTCGCCCTGCTGCGCGCCCACCTGGCCGACCCGGACCTGCTGGTGCTCGACGAGGCCACCAGCGCGGTCGACCCGGCGCTGGAGATGCGGATCGGGCGGGCGCTGGAGCGCCTGATGTCGGGGCGCACGTCGATCACCGTCGCGCACCGCCTCTCCACCGCCGAGAACGCCGACGAGGTGGTCGTCGTCGACGCCGGCCGGGTGGTCCAGCGCGGCCCGCACGCCGTCCTCGTCTCCCAGCCCGGCACGCCGTACGCCCGCCTGCACGCGTCCTGGACCGCCCAGCACGGCGCCTGACCCGGGACGGGCGGTCCCTTCTCCGGGGTCGCCATACTGGAGGCGTGACCTCCCCCCGCGACCCCTCCCTCGACCCGGACCTCGCCGGCCGGCTCAAGCGCACGGGCCCCGACTCCCTGGGTCTGCTGCCGGCGGTGGTCCAGCAGCACGACACCGGTGAGGTGCTGATGCTGGGGTGGATGGACGAGGAGGCCCTGCGCCGGACCCTGGACACCGGACGGGCGACCTACTGGAGCCGCTCCCGTCAGGAGTACTGGGTCAAGGGCGACACCTCCGGCCACGTCCAGCACGTCCTCGAGGTGCGGCTCGACTGCGACGGCGACACGCTGCTGCTACGCGTGGACCAGGTCGGCGCCGCCTGCCACACCGGGGACCGCACCTGCTTCGACGCCGACCTCCTGCCGCTCGGGACGGACCCGGTGCGGTCGTGAGCCGCGGTGCGGGCCGCGACCCCCGCCGTACCTTCGGTCCCCTGGTGCTCCTCGGGGTGGCCGGTTCCGGCCTGGCCGCCCTCGGCGGGAGCCGCGCCTGGGCCGCGGCCGAGGACGGGCCCGGCGGGGGCGCAGGTGAGGTCGGGGGCGCGCTCGGCTCGACGGCCGTGGCGGCCGGCAGCGGGGAGGTCCCGCTGGCCGGGGCGCTGGCGCTGGTGGCCCTGGCCTGCTGGGGCGTGCTCCTGGTGACCCGTGGCCGGGTGCGCCGGCTGCTGGCCGTGCTGGCAGCGGGCGCCGCGGGCGGCGTCCTGGCCACCGTGGCGCTCGGCGGACCGGGCGTGCGCCAGGACGTGCGTGACACCCTGACCGGGCTGGGGGCCGCGGACGCCGAGGTGGGGCTGACGGCCTGGCCGTGGCTGACCGCGCTCGGCGCGGTGGTGGCGCTGGTCGCCGCCGTGCTCGCGGTGCGGTGGGCGCCGGCGTGGCCCGAGATGGGACGCCGCTACGACGCCCCCGGGGCCGCTGCGGCACCGCCACCGGCGGGCGGCGACGCCAGCAGTCTCGACCTCTGGAAGTCGCTGGACCAGGGTCGCGACCCGACGACCTGAGGCGGCCCCTACGATGGGGAGCCCCTGCACGACCCCACCACCGAGGAGCCTGAATGTCGGACGATAGCCACGGCAACACCCCGGCCGCCTGGACGGCCGTGGTGCTCGGCCTGCTCGGCTTCGTGGTCGGCGGCGTCGGCCTGATGTTCTCGCCGATCGAGATGACCCTGTTCTGGGTCGGCGTGGGGATCGCCCTGGTCGCGCTGGTCGCCTACTTCACCCTCGACAAGGTCTTCGACCGCGGCAGCCACTGACCTCGCGGAGGCGGGGTCGGCCCCCTCCTCGCCCTTTCGTGGCGTGGGAGGATCGGGGTCGTACCGCGCCCACGCAGAGCAGCACCCCGACCGGGAGGTCCCGCCCGTCATGACCGTGCTCGACGACATCGTCGCCGGTGTCCGGATCGACCTCGCACGCCGTGAGGCGGACCTGCCTCTGCGGGAGGTCGAGGCGGCCCTCGCCGACGCCCCCGCGCCCCGGGACCCGATGCCGCACCTGCGCTCGGCCGGGTCGAGCGTGATCGCCGAGGTCAAGAGGCGCAGCCCCAGCAAGGGCGACCTGGCCGCCATCGCGGACCCCGCAGCCCTGGCCGTGCAGTACGCCGCGGGCGGCGCGGCCGCGATCAGCGTCCTCACCGAGGAGCGCCGGTTCGGGGGCAGCCTGGCGGACCTGCGGGCGGTGCGGGCGGCGGTCGACACCCCGCTGCTGCGCAAGGACTTCATCGTCACCGACTACCAGCTCCTCGAGGCCCGGGCCGCCGGTGCCGACCTCGTGCTGCTGATCGTCGCCGCGCTCGAGGACGACACGCTGCGCCGGCTCCACGAGCGCGCCCGGGGCCTGGGACTGACCGTCCTGGTCGAGGTGCACGACGAGGCCGAGGCCGACCGGGCGCTGGCGCTCGAGGCCGAGCTGCTCGGGATCAACGCCCGCAACCTGAAGACCCTCGACGTCGACCCGGAGGCCTTCGGGCGCCTGGTCACCCAGCTGCCGGCCGACCGGGTCCTGGTCGCCGAGTCCGGCGTGACCGGGCCCGCCGACGTCCAGCGCTACACCGACCAGGGCGCCCACGCGGTGCTCGTGGGCGAGGCCCTCGTCCGCGGTGGCGCCCCCCAGGAGGCCGTCGCCGCGATGACCGGCCTCCGCCCCGTCCGCACAGGAGCCGACGCATGACCACCACCGACCAGCCCGTCCCCACCGTCGCTGCTGCCGCAGCCGGCACCGCTCGTACCGGCTGGGACGCCGACGAGCTCGGCTGGTTCGGCGGCTCCGAGACCGGCTGGGGCGGCCGGTTCATGCCCGAGGCCCTGGTGGCGGCGCTCGACGAGCTCGACGAGGCCCGCCGCGAGGCGATGGCCGACCCGGCGTTCGTGGCCGAGTTCGAGGCCGTGCTGCGTGACTACGCCGGCATCCCCAGCCCGCTCTACGAGGCCGAGCGGCTCTCCGCGCGGGTCGGCTGCCGGGTCCTGCTCAAGCGCGAGGACCTCAACCACACCGGCGCCCACAAGATCCGCAACGTCATGGGGCAGGCGCTGCTGACCCGCCGGATGGGCAAGAAGCGGGTGATCGCGGAGACCGGTGCCGGCCAGCACGGGGTGGCCAGCGCGACGGCGGCGGCCTACTTCGGCCTGGACTGCACCATCTACATGGGCGCGGTCGACACCCGCCGCCAGGCGCTGAACGTCGCTCGCATGCACCTGCTGGGCGCGACGGTGGTGCCGGTCGAGTCCGGCAGCGGCACGCTGAAGGACGCGATCAACGAGGCCATGCGCGACTGGGTCGCCAGCGTCGACCACACCGCGTACCTCTTCGGCACGGCCGCAGGACCGCACCCGTTCCCGACCATGGTCCGCGACTTCACCCGTGGGATCGGCGACGAGGCCCGCGCGCAGTGCCTGGAGCGGTACGGCGTGCTGCCCGACGCGATCGCGGCCTGCGTCGGCGGCGGCTCCAACGCGATCGGGCTGTTCACCGCGTTCCTCGACGACGAGGACGTGGCCGTCTACGGCTTCGAGCCGGGCGGCGAGGGCGTCGACACCCCCCGCCACGCCGCGACCATCCACGCCGGGGCCCGCGGGGTCCTGCACGGGGCGCGCACCTACGTCCTGCAGGACGACGACGGGCAGACGGTGGAGTCGCACTCGATCTCCGCCGGTCTGGACTACCCCGGGGTCGGCCCGCAGCACGCGCACCTCTCGGCGACCGGCCGCGCCACCTACCTGCCGGTCACCGACGCCGAGGCGATGGACGCCATGGCGCTGCTCAGCCGCACCGAGGGCATCATCCCCGCGATCGAGACCGCGCACGCCGTGGCCGGCGCGCTCCGGGTCGCCGAGCGCCTCGCGGTCGAGAAGGGCCCCGACGCGATCGTGCTGGTCAGCCTCTCCGGACGCGGCGACAAGGACATGGGCACCGCCATCGAGTACTTCGGCCTCGGGGACCCCGACCGGGTCACCGAGGAGCCCGTCGGGCGCACCGACGCCGAGGTCGACGTGACGCCCGGCGAGGGCAGCGGCGTGGGGGAGCAGCTGTGAGCGCCCGCACGGCGACCGGGGTCGCCCCGGCCTTCGCCGCCGCGCGCGCCGAGGGCCGCGCCGCGCTGGTGGGCTACCTGCCGGCCGGGTTCCCCGACGTCGCGGGCGGGATCGAGGCCCTGCGGGTGCTGGTCGACGGCGGCTGCGACGTCATCGAGGTCGGGCTGCCGTACTCCGACCCCGTGATGGACGGCCCGACCATCCAGGCGGCCGCCCAGGTCGCGCTCGAGCAGGGGACCCGCACCACCGACGTGCTCCGCACCGTCGAGGCCGTCGCCGCGACCGGCGTCCCCACGGTGGTGATGACCTACTGGAACCCCGTCGAGCGCTACGGCGTGGACCGGTTCGCCCAGGACCTCGCCGACGCCGGGGGAGCGGGCCTGATCACGCCCGACCTCACGCCCGACTTCGCCCCCGAGTGGATCGCCGCTGCCGACGCCCGGGACCTCGACAAGATCTTCCTGGTGGCGCCGTCCTCGACCGACGAGAGGATCGCGCTGACCACGGCGGCCTGCCGCGGCTTCGTCTACGCCACGGCGGTGATGGGCGTGACCGGCGCCCGCGCGACCACCAGCGACCTCGCCGGCCCGCTCGTCGCCCGCACCCGCGCGGCCAGCGACCTGCCCGTCGGCGTCGGCCTGGGCGTCGGCGACGGCGACCAGGCCGCGTCCGTGGCCGCCTACGCCGACGGGGTGATCGTCGGCTCCGCGTTCGTCCGGACCCTGCTCGACCACGCCCACGACCGGGCCGCCGGGCTGACCGCGCTGCGCGCCCTCGCCGAGGACCTCGCGGACGGGGTGCGCCGTGGCTGAGCCCCGCCCCGGCCGCGCCCGGCGCACGAGCCTCGCCGCCGCGCTCGCCGCGCTCGCCCTCCTCGTCTCGGCCTGCGGGGGGTCGGCCTCCGGCGACGACCCGTTCACCGGGCGGGTGCTCGACAACCCCTACCAGGTCGACCCGACGCCGTTGACGGCCACCGACGGCAGCAGCTTCTCGCTGACCGAGGACACCGACGCCCGGCTGACGCTGGTCTTCTTCGGCTACACCCAGTGCCCCGACATCTGCGGCGTGGTGATGGCCCAGCTGGCCTCGGCGGTCCAGCAGCTCGACGCCGAGGACCGCGCGGACGTCGAGATGGTCTACGTGACCACCGATCCCGCACGCGACAGCGAGGGCGTGCTGCGCAGCTACCTGGACCGGCTGGACCCGTCCTTCGAGGGCCTCACCGGCGACCTCGGCACGATCGAGCAGGTCGCCTCCTCGGTGGCGGTCGGCTTCACCGAGGAGGACCGGCTGCCCAGCGGCGGCTACGAGGTCACCCACTCCACCCAGGTGCTCGGCATCGACGTCGCCGACGAGGTCCCCGTGCTCTGGACCCAGGAGACCACCGCGACCGAGTACGCCGCCGACATCCACACCCTGCTGAACAGCTAGGGACCGACCACCGGCCCCGGGCCGGCCGCTCGACCAGGAGCCCCGCGTGAGCCTCACCCTGCTGGCCATCCCCAGCCCCGACCAGGGGACCTGGTACCTCGGTCCGTTGCCGCTGCGCGGCTACGCGCTGTGCATCATCCTCGGCATCGTCGCCGCGATCTGGATCGCCGAGCGCCGGTGGGTCGCCCGCGGCGGGCGGGCCGGCGAGATCTCCGACCTCGCGGTCTGGGCGGTGCCCTTCGGGCTGGTCGGCGGGCGGCTGTACCACGTGCTGACGGACTCCGGCCGCTACTTCGGCGAGGGCGGGGACCCCTGGGCCGCGCTGTACGTCTGGCAGGGCGGGCTCGGCATCTGGGGCGCCATCGCGCTGGGCGCCCTGGGCGTGGTCGTCGGCGCCCGGCGGCGCGGCATCCGCCTGCTGCCCGTCCTGGACGCCATGGCGCCCGGCGTCCTGGTGGCCCAGGCGGTCGGCCGGTGGGGCAACTGGTTCAACCAGGAGCTCTACGGCGAGCCCACCACCCTGCCCTGGGGCCTGGAGATCGACCCGGCCTTCTGGCCCAGCGGCGCTGCGGAGGCCCTCGGCCTCACGCCCGGGACGCTGTTCCACCCGACCTTCCTCTACGAGTTCCTGTGGAACCTCGCCGCCTTCGGGGTGGTGCTCTGGGCGGACCGTCGCTTCCGTCTGGGCCACGGCCGGGTGCTCGCGCTGTACGTGATGACCTACACCGCGGGTCGCGCGTGGATCGAGAACCTCCGCATCGACGACGTCGAGCTGGACGACGTGCTCGGCCTGCGGCTGAACGTGTGGACCGCGCTGGTCCTCCTGGTGGCGGCCACCGCGTACTTCGTGTGGGCCGGCCGACGCCACCCCGGGCGCGAGGAGGCGGTCTACGACGACGGCCGCGGGCCCGAGCACGACCCGGTGGAGCCCGCCGACGAGCCCGCCGACGAGCCCGCCGAGGTGCCTGTCGACGGCGAGCCCACGGACGACCCGCAGACCGTGCGCGGTCCCACCGGACGCCGCCGGCACCGGGGGGCGTGAAACCCGGTGGTAATCTGACCGCACAACCGCGTGGGCCAAGGTCGTCCCGTGCGTGCCGGCCCGTGAGGGCCGGAGTCATGAGGACTCGCACGACGACGGGAGTCATTCCGGTGACCTACTCGCACGCCTTCCCGCCGCCCCAGGGGCTCTACGACCCGACCCGCGAGCACGACGCCTGCGGTGTCGCGTTCGTGGCCACGCTGACCGGCGAGGCCAGTCACGACATCGTCGCCAAGGCCCTCACCGCCCTGCGCAACCTGGACCACCGGGGCGCCGCGGGCGCCGAGCCGAACTCCGGGGACGGCGCCGGCATCCTGATGCAGGTGCCGGACGCGTTCCTGCGCGAGGAGGCCGCCCGGCTGGGCTTCGACCTGCCGCCCCCGTCGGCCTACGCCGTCGGCACCGCCTTCCTGCCCGGCGACGAGGAGCAGGTCGCCGCCACCGTCGCCCGGGTCGAGGCGATCGCCGCCGAGGAGGACCTCGCCGTCCTCGGCTGGCGCGAGGTCCCCGTCGACCCCGAGGTCCTGGGCAGCACCGCGCGCGGGGTGATGCCGGTCTTCCGCCAGGTCTTCCTGGCCGGCGCCGGCTCCCGGGTGACCGGGATGGCGCTCGAGCGGCTCGCGTTCGTGCTGCGCAAGCGCGTCGAGCACGAGACCGACGTCTACTTCCCGTCGCTGTCGGCGCGCACCCTGGCCTACAAGGGGATGCTCACCACCGACCAGCTCGACACCTTCTACCCCGACCTGGTGGACGAGCGCGTCGCCTCGGCCCTGGCCGTGGTGCACTCCCGCTTCTCCACCAACACCTTCCCGTCGTGGCCGCTCTCCCACCCGTTCCGGTTCATCGCCCACAACGGCGAGATCAACACCGTGATGGGCAACCGCAACTGGATGCGGGCGCGCGAGGCCCTCCTGCGCACCGACCTGATCCCCGGCGAGCTGGACCGGATCTTCCCGGTGTGCACCCCCGGCGCGTCGGACTCCGCCTCGTTCGACGAGGTCCTCGAGCTGCTGCACATGGGCGGGCGCTCCCTGCCGCACGCGGTGCTGATGATGATCCCGGAGGCCTGGGAGAACCACGCCGAGATGTCGCAGGACCAGCGGGACTTCTACGAGTTCCACTCCACGATGATGGAGCCCTGGGACGGCCCGGCGTGCGTGGTGTTCACCGACGGCACCCAGATCGGCGCCACCCTCGACCGCAACGGCCTGCGCCCCTCGCGCTACTGGGTCACCGACGACGGCCTGGTCGTGCTGGCCTCGGAGGTCGGCGTGCTCGACCTCGACCCCGCGACGATCGTGCGCAAGGGCCGGCTCCAGCCCGGACGGATGTTCCTCGTCGACACCGACGAGCACCGGATCGTCGAGGACGAGGAGATCAAGCACGGCCTGGCCGCCGAGCACCCGTACGGCGAGTGGCTCCACGCCGGCCTGGTCCACCTCAAGGACGTCCCCGAGCGGGAGCACATCGTGCACACGCACGCCTCGGTGACCCGGCGCCAGCAGGTCTTCGGCTACACCGAGGAGCAGCTGCGCGTGCTGCTGACCCCGATGGCCAACACCGGCGCCGAGCCGATCGGGTCGATGGGCACCGACACCCCGGTCGCGGCGATCTCGGCCAAGCCCCGGCTGATCTTCGACTACTTCAGCCAGCTCTTCGCGCAGGTCACGAATCCGCCCCTGGACGCCATCCGGGAGGAGCTCGTCACCTCCCTGAACGGCTCCATCGGCCCGGAGTCGAACCTCCTCGAGCCGCAGGCGGCCTCCTGCCGCCAGGTCGTGCTGCCCTTCCCGGTCGTCGACAACGACGAGCTCGCCAAGATCCGCCACATCAACCGTGACGGCGACATGCCCGGCTTCAGCACGCACGTCTCCCGGGGGCTCTACCCCGTCGAGGGGGGCGGCGAGGCCATGGCCGCCCGGATCGAGGAGATCTGCGCCGAGGTCAGCCACGCCATCGCCGAGGGCGCCCGCGTGATCGTCCTGTCCGACCGCCACTCGACCGCCGAGATGGCCCCGATCCCCTCGCTGCTGCTGACCGCGGCCGTGCACCACCACCTGGTCCGGGAGAAGTCGCGCACCCAGGTCGGCATGGTCGTCGAGGCCGGTGACGTCCGCGAGGTGCACCACGTCGCGCTGCTGGTCGGCTACGGCGCCGCCGCCGTCAACCCGTACCTCGCCATGGAGTCGGTGGAGGACCTGGCCCGTGAGGGCTACTACGTCCAGGCCGACCCCGAGACCGCGGTGACGAACCTGGTCAAGGCGCTCGGCAAGGGCGTGCTGAAGGTGATGTCCAAGATGGGGGTCTCCACCGTCGCCTCCTACACGGGCGCGCAGATCTTCGAGGCGCTCGGCCTGTCCCAGGAGGTCGTCGACCGCTACTTCACCGGCACCACCTCCAAGCTCGGCGGGATCGGGCTGGACACGATCGCCGACGAGGTCGCGGCGCGGCACGCCTCGGCGTACCCCCGTGGCGGGATCGCCCCGCCGCACCGCGAGCTCGAGGTCGGCGGCGAGTACCAGTGGCGCCGCGAGGGCGAGCCGCACCTCTTCGACCCCGAGACCGTCTTCCGCCTGCAGCACGCCACCCGCGCCGGTCGCTACGACGTGTTCAAGCAGTACACCTCGCGGGTCGACGAGCAGGCCGAGCGGCTGATGACGCTGCGCGGCATGTTCCGGTTCAAGGACGCCGCGGCGGCCGGTCGCGCGCCCGTGCCGCTGGAGGAGGTGGAGCCGGTGGAGTCCATCGTGAAGCGGTTCTCCACCGGTGCCATGTCCTACGGCTCGATCAGCGGCGAGGCGCACGAGACGCTGGCCATCGCGATGAACCGCCTCGGCGGCAAGTCCAACACCGGCGAGGGCGGTGAGGACGCCGAGCGCCTCCACGACCCCGAGCGCCGCAGCGCGATCAAGCAGGTCGCCTCCGGCCGCTTCGGCGTCACCTCGGAGTACCTCACCAACGCCGACGACATCCAGATCAAGATGGCGCAGGGCGCCAAGCCCGGCGAGGGCGGGCAGCTGCCCGGCAACAAGGTGTACCCGTGGGTCGCCACGACCCGCCACTCCACGCCGGGCGTGGGCCTGATCAGCCCGCCGCCGCACCACGACATCTACTCGATCGAGGACCTCGCCCAGCTCATCCACGACCTGAAGAACGCCAACCCCTCGGCCCGGGTGCACGTCAAGCTCGTCGCCGAGGTCGGCGTGGGCACCGTGGCCGCGGGCGTCTCCAAGGCGCACGCCGACGTGGTGCTGATCTCCGGCCACGACGGCGGGACCGGGGCGGCGCCGCTGACCTCGCTCAAGCACGCCGGCGGTCCCTGGGAGCTCGGCCTGGCCGAGACCCAGCAGACGCTGCTGCTCAACGGCCTGCGCGACCGGATCGTGGTCCAGACCGACGGCCAGCTCAAGACCGGGCGCGACGTCGTCGTCGCCGCCCTGCTCGGTGCCGAGGAGTACGGCTTCGCCACCGCGCCGCTGGTGGTCTCGGGCTGCATCCTGATGCGGGTGTGCCACCTGGACACCTGCCCGGTCGGCGTGGCCACCCAGAACCCGGTGCTGCGCGAGCGGTTCTCCGGCAAGGCCGAGTACATCGTCACCTTCTTCACCTACATCGCCGAGGAGGTCCGCGAGCTGCTCGCCGAGCTCGGGTTCCGCACCCTCGACGAGGCGGTCGGGCAGGTCGGCTCCCTCGACGTCGACCAGGCCGTGCGCCACTGGAAGGCGGCCGGTCTCGACCTGGCGCCGGTGCTGCACGACCCGGGTCTGGGCCAGTTCGAGGACCAGGACCGGCGCTGCACCCAGGAGCAGGACCACGGCCTGGACCGCTCGCTCGACGTCACCGAGCTGCTGCCCCTGGCCCAGGACGCGCTGGAGCGTGGCGAGCCCGTGCGCGCCCGGGTCGCGATCCGCAACGTGCACCGCACGGTCGGCACGATCCTGGGCCACGAGGTCACCTCGCGGTACGGCGGCGAGGGCCTGCCCGCCGGCACCATCGACCTCACCTTCACCGGCTCGGCCGGGCAGTCCTTCGGCGCGTTCGTGCCCTCGGGCATGACCCTGCGGCTGGAGGGCGACGCCAACGACTACGTCGGCAAGGGCCTCTCCGGCGGCCGGATCGCGGTGCGCCCGGACCGGAGCGCCGTCTTCCGCGCCGACGAGCAGATCATCGCCGGCAACGTCATCGGCTACGGGGCGACCTCGGGCGAGATCTTCGTGCGCGGCGGCGTGGGGGAGCGGTTCTGCGTGCGCAACTCCGGCGCCTGGGCCGTCACCGAGGGCGCGGGCGACCACGCCTGCGAGTACATGACCGGGGGCCGGGTGGCCGTGCTCGGCCCGACCGGGCGCAACGTCGCCGCCGGGATGTCCGGCGGCGTCGCCTGGGTCCTCGACCTGGCCGACCACCGCGTCAACAAGGAGCTCGTCGAGCTGGGCCCGGTCACCGAGGAGGCCGCCGTGGAGCTCGAGTGGCTCGTGCGCACCCACCACGAGGAGACCGGGTCGACGGTGGCCGAGGCGCTGCTCGCCGACTGGGAGACCTCGCTGACCCGTTTCACCGAGATCATGCCGCGCGACTACCGGATCGTGCTCGAGGCCAAGGCGAAGGCCGAGGCCGACGGGCTCGACGAGAAGGAGACGGCGAACAAGATGATGGAGGCGCTCCATGGGTGACCCCAAGGGATTCCTGAAGCACGGCCGCGAGGGCGCGGAGCGCCGACCGGTCGCCGAGCGCGTCGGCGACTGGAACGAGGTCTACCCCGACGGGGTCGGCCGCGCCCTGCTGCCCATCATCAGCCCCCAGGCCGGGCGCTGCATGGACTGCGGCATCCCGTTCTGCCACCAGGGCTGCCCGCTGGGCAACCTCATCCCCGAGTGGAACGACCTGGTCTGGCGCGACGACTGGGCCGGGGCCATCGAGCGCCTCCACGCCACGAACAACTTCCCCGAGTTCACCGGACGGCTGTGCCCGGCGCCGTGCGAGACCTCCTGCGTGCTCGGGATCAACCAGGACCCCGTGACGATCAAGAACGTCGAGGTCTCGATCATCGACCGGGCCTGGGAGTCCAACCTGGTGCGACCCCAGCCCCCCGAGTGGCTCTCCGGGCGCACCGTCGCGGTCGTCGGCTCGGGGCCCGCGGGTCTCGCCGCCGCGCAGCAGCTCACCCGCGCCGGCCACACCGTCGTCGTCCTGGAGCGGGCCGACCAGGTCGGGGGACTGCTGCGCTACGGGATCCCCGAGTTCAAGATGGAGAAGAAGCACCTCGACCGGCGCCTGGACCAGATGCGTCGCGAGGGCACGGTCTTCCGCACCGGGGTCGAGGTCGGCCGGGACCTCTCGGTCGCGAGCCTGCGCGACCGCTACGACGCCGTGGTGCTCGCGATGGGCTCGACCGTCCCGCGCGACCTGCAGACCGAGGGTCGCGACCTCGCCGGGCTGCACCAGGCGATGGACTTCCTGCCCCAGGCCAACCGGGCCGCGCTGGGCCACCCCGTCACCGACCAGGTGACGGCCGAGGGCCGCCACGTCGTGATCATCGGCGGCGGCGACACCGGGGCGGACTGCCTGGGCACCTCCACCCGTCAGGGCGCCGCGTCGATCACGCAGCTGGAGATCATGCCCGAGCCGCCGGACTCGCGTCCCGCGGGTCAGCCGTGGCCGACGTACCCGATGACCTTCCGCGTCTCCTCGGCCCACGAGGAGGCCGGCGACCGGGTCTTCGGGGTCAGCACCAAGGCCTTCCTGGGTGACGACGACGGTCACGTCCGGGCGCTGCTGCTGGTCGACGTCGAGTTCGAGGACGGTCGCCCCCGCGAGGTCGAGGGCACCGAGCGCGAGATCCCGGCCGAGCTGGTGCTCTTCGCGATGGGCTTCACCGGCCCGGAGAAGCCCGGTCTGGTGGAGTCGCTCGAGGTCGAGCTCGACGAGCGCGGCAACGTGGCGCGCGACGACGCGTACGCCTCCTCGGTCCCGGGCGTCTTCGTCGCCGGCGACGCCGGTCGCGGCCAGTCCCTGATCGTCTGGGCGATCGCCGAGGGTCGGGCGGCCGCGGCCGCCGTGGACACCTTCCTCACCGGGTCCACCACGCTGCCCTCGCCGGTCAAGCCCACGGAGCGTCCGCTGACCGTCTGACCGGCACCCGATGTTGGAACGTTCAAACGCGCTATGCTGGACCGGTGCGGAGAGCCAAGATCGTGTGCACCCTGGGTCCGGCGACGAGCAGCGAGCGGAGGATCCGCGAGCTGGTCTACGCCGGCATGGACGTCGCCCGGCTGAACATGAGCCACGGCACCCACGCCGACCACCAGGAGGCCTACCGCCACGTGCGGGCGGCCTCCGACGCCAGCGGCCACGGCGTGGCCATCCTGGCCGACCTGCAGGGCCCGAAGATCCGGCTCGGCACCGTCGCCGACGGCCCCGTCGTGCTCCGGCGCGGCCAGCAGTGGACGATCACCACCCGCGAGGTCCCCGGTGACGCCGAGATCGCCTCGACGACGTACGCCGGGCTCCCCGGCGACGTGGCCGAGGGCGACCCGATCCTGATCGACGACGGCAAGGTCCGGCTGCGGGTCACCTCCGTCGACGGCCAGGACGTGCACTGCGACGTGCTCACCGGGGGTCCGGTGAGCAACCACAAGGGCATCAACCTCCCCGGGGTGGCGGTCTCGGTGCCCGCGCTGTCGGAGAAGGACGTCGAGGACCTGCGCTTCGCGCTCCACCTCGGCGTCGACTTCATCGCCCTGTCCTTCGTCCGTGACGGCGCGGACGTCGACGACGTGCGCGCGGTGATGGCCGAGGAGGGCATCCAGCTGCCCGTGATCGCGAAGATCGAGAAGCCCCAGGCGATCGAGAACCTCGACGCCATCGTGACCGCCTTCGACGGCTTCATGGTGGCCCGCGGCGACCTCGGCGTGGAGTGCCCGCTCGAGGACGTGCCGTTCCTGCAGAAGCAGGTCATCGAGAAGGCGCGGATCAACGCCAAGCCCGTCATCGTGGCCACCCAGATGCTGGAGTCGATGATCACCAGCCCGGCGCCCACGCGGGCCGAGGCCAGCGACGTGGCCAACGCGGTGCTCGACGGGGCCGACGCCGTGATGCTCTCGGGCGAGACCAGCGTGGGCGAGCACCCCGTCCACGTCGTGGAGACGATGGCGCGGATCGTGTCGGCCACCGAGCGCCGCGCCCACGAGCGGGCCGGGCTGAGCGGCATCCGCGAGGTCGTCTGGGACCCGCACACCCGGGGCGGCGTCATCGCCAAGGCGGCCGAGGAGGTCGCCCAGCGGGTCGGCGCCAGGCTGGTGGTGGCCTTCACCCAGAGCGGGGACTCCGCCCGGCGCTTCTCCCGGCTCCGCAGCAGCATGCAGCTGCTGGCCTTCACCCCCGAGGGGCGGGTGCGCTCGCAGCTGGCCCTCAGCTGGGGCACCGAGACCTTCAAGACCTCCGAGGTCCGCCACACCGACGAGATGGTCCGGCAGGTCGACGAGCAGCTGCTGCGCATCGGTCGCGTGGCCGAGGGGGACCTGGTGGTCATCATCGCCGGGAGCCCCCCGGGCATCCCGGGCTCGACCAACGCGCTGCGCATCCACCGGATGGGCGACGCCATCAACGAGCTGGCCCCGGCCTACCGCCAGCAGGGCTAGCCGGACCCCCGGGGGCCGACCGCCCCGGGGAGGTCGGGCCCGGTCCGGGGCCGACGAGGTGAGGACGGGTGCCCCGGGTGGGACTCGAACCCACACTGGACGGTGTTTGAGACCGCTTCCTCTGCCGTTGGGATACCGGGGCCGCCGGCCAGGACCCTAGCCGAACCCGGAGGGCCGTCGGCCCGCTACCCTCGGCCCGTGACCGACCCTCACCCCGGCCCCGGCACGACGACCCCGCCCGCCCGCCGCGTCGTCGTCGCCGAGGACGAGACCCTGATCCGGATGGACCTCGCCGAGATGCTCTCCGAGGAGGGCTACGAGGTCGTCGGCGAGGCCGGTGACGGCGCCCGGGCGGTCGAGCTGGCCGAGCAGCTGCGGCCCGACCTGGTCATCCTCGACGTCAAGATGCCGGTCCTCGACGGCATCGCGGCGGCCGAGCGGATCGCCGCAGCACGGATCGCCCCGGTGGTCATCCTCACCGCCTTCTCGCAGCGCGAGCTGGTCGACCGGGCCCGCGACGCCGGCGCGATGGCCTACCTGGTCAAGCCCTTCCAGCAGTCCGACCTGGTGCCGGCCATCGAGATGGCCGTCAGCCGGTACGCCGAGCTGTCGGCCCTGGAGACCGAGGTGGCCGACCTGCAGGACCGGTTGGAGACCCGCAAGGTCGTGGAGCGCGCCAAGGCCGTCCTGCAGGAGCAGCTGGGGCTGGCCGAGCCGGCCGCGTTCCGGTGGATCCAGAAGACCGCGATGGACCTGCGGATGTCCATGCGCGAGGTCGCCGAGGGCGTCGTCTCCCACGGCCCGGGCCTGACCGGGTCCTGACCCGGGCTGGACCGGCGGACCCCCGACGGGCCCCCGACGGGCCCCCGCCTGGGTCGGCGCACCCGCAGGGAAGCGATCCGGGTCACAATTCAGGCACGTCTCGGACTCCCGGGTCCGATGACCCTGGACGCACGGCCCCCCAGCACTACAGTTCCGATCACGTCGCAGCGGCCCGGGACCGAGTCCGGGCCCGGCCTGTACCCCTGGAGGTCCCATGACCCGCCCCATCCCCATCCGTCGTACCGCGATCGCGGTGCTCGCCGTCGCGGGGCTCACGCTCAGCGCGTGCGGCAGCGACACCTCCTCCGACGAGGGCGCCAGCCCCTCCGAGGACTCGAGCGAGAGCTCGGGTGCCGCCGAGGAGACGGGGACCCAGCTGTACTTCGTCGACGGGAACACCGCCGACTACTCGGAGGACTTCGACCCGGGCACCCTGGACGGCGTCAAGGCGACCTTCCCGGGCTCCGAGCTCAACGACGACTTCCGCGAGCGCCTGCTGGGCGTCGACAGCAAGCTCAAGGAGTTCACCTACGGCGCCGAGTCCTACGACGCCACGGTGATCGCGGCCCTGGCCGCCATCGCCGCCGGCGCCGACTCCGGCAAGGCCATCGGCTCCGAGCTGCAGGCCGTCACCACCGAGGGCGAGGAGTGCACCGAGTTCAAGCAGTGCGCCGACCTCCTCGCCGACGGCACCGACATCGACTACAACGGTGTCTCCGGCCCGATCGAGCTGAACTCCACCGGCAGCCCGTCCGCCGCGACCATCGGGATCTTCGAGTACGGCAGCGACAACACCTACGCCCCGGTGGACTTCGTCACCGGCGAGATCCCCGACGTCGACAGCGTGGCCGCCGGTCAGAAGATCAGCGGCAACATGCCGGCCGGCGACGGCACCCTGACCGTCGGCACGCTGCTCCCGCAGAGTGGTGACCTCGCCTTCCTCGGCCCCCCGGAGATCGCGGGCGTCGACCTCGCCGTGCAGGAGATCAACGAGGGCGGCGGCGTGAACGGCAACGACGTCGAGTCGGTCTCCGCCGACTCCGGCGACGGCACCCCGCTGATCGCCCCGTCCGAGACCGACAAGCTGCTGCGCGGCGGTGCCGACGTGATCGTCGGAGCAGCCTCGTCCTCGGTCTCGCTCAGCGTGATCGACCGGATCACCGGGGCGGGCGTCGCCCAGATCTCCCCGGCGAACACCTCCACCGAGTTCGACTCCTACGACGACGCGGGCCTGTACTTCCGTACCGCGCCGTCCGACGTGCTCCAGGGCCAGGTCATGGCCTCGACCCTGATCGCGGACGGCAAGCAGAACGTCGCCATCCTGGCCCGCCAGGACTCCTACGGCGAGGCGCTCGCGGAGAACGTGCGCGACTTCTACGAGCAGGCCGGCGGCACCGTGGTCTCCTACCAGACCTACAGCCCCGAGGCGCCGAACTACAACGCCGAGGTGCAGGCCCTGGCCTCCGAGGACCCCGACGCCATCGTGGTCATCGCCTTCGACGAGACCAAGAAGATCGTGCCCGAGCTGATCCGCGCGGGCGTCGGCCAGAACAGCTGACCCAGCACCACCTGAGCACCAGCACCACCTGAGCACCAGCACCACCCACGAGGCCCCGGGCGCGCACACCGCACCCGGGGCCTTCGTGCGCCGCCGAGATGACGCTCCCGCACGGCCGAGATGACGCTCCCGCACAGCCGAGGTGACGGTGCCGCACGGCCGAGGTGACGGTGCCGGCGCACCGTACGGAGGGGCGGCCGCGCTCCGGGCACCGCCGACGCGCACGACGGCCCCGGGGGCGACGCGGCCGGGAACGACACAGCCGCGCGGACCCCGGTGGGGTCCGCGCGGCCGGCGGTCGTGCGGGGGGCTCAGGCCTTCTTGGCGAGCGTCCCCAGGTAGAGCTCGATCACCTTCGGGTCCGTGGCCAGCTCGCGCCCGGTCGCGGTGTAGGCGTTGCGTCCCTGGTCGAGGACGTAGCCCCGGTCGCAGATCTGCAGGCAGCGGGCCGCGTTCTGCTCGACCATCACCACCGAGACGCCCGCCTTGTTGATCTCGCGGGTCTGCACGAACACCTCGTCCTGCATGGCGGGGGAGAGGCCGGCCGAGGGCTCGTCGAGCAGCAGCACGGAGGGCTCCATCATCAGCGCCCGGCCCATCGCCACCATCTGGCGCTCACCCCCGGAGAGCGAGCCCGCTCGCTGGTTCTTGCGTGCGGCCAGCGCCGGGAAGATCCCGGTGACGAAGTCGAAGCGCTCGGGGTACTTCTTCGGCGCCTGGTAGCACCCCATCTGCAGGTTCTCCGCGATGGTCAGGCTCGGGAAGACGTTCTCGCTCTGCGGCACGAAGCCGATGCCCTTGGCCACCAGGGTGTCGGCGCGCTGGTTGGTGACCTCGTCGCCGCGCAGCGTGACCGTGCCGGTGTTGATCTTGACCAGGCCGAACAGGGCCTTGAGGAACGTCGACTTGCCGGCGCCGTTGGGCCCGATGATGCCGACGAGCTCCCCGGGCTGGCAGTAGAGGTCCGCCCCGTTCAGGATGTTGACCCCGGGCAGGTAGCCGGCGATCAGGTTGTCGGCCCGGAGCACGGCGCCGTCTGCGGCGCGCAGGTGGGCCTCGCGGGCGGCCTGCGCGCGCTCCTCGGCGGCGGGGTCGGGCGTGCCGGACAGGCTCATCGGCCCTCCTTCTTCAGCGTGTCGATCTCGGCCATGGCCTCCGCCTCGAGGGCGGCCTTGTCGATCTCGGTGATGTCGGTGTCGTGGTGGGCGCCGAGGTAGGCGTCGATGACGCGCTGGTCGGACATGATCGAGGCCGGCGGGCCCTCCGCGATGATCCGGCCCTGGGCCATCACCACGACCCAGTCCGAGATGTCGCGGACCATGTCCATGTCGTGCTCGACGAAGAGCACGGTCATCCCGTCCTCACGCAGCGACTTCACGTGCCCCAGCAGCGACTGCTTGAGCGCGGGGTTCACCCCGGCCATCGGCTCGTCGAGCATCACCAGCTCCGGACGCACCATCAGCGCGCGCGCCATCTCCAGCAGCTTGCGCTGACCACCGGACAGCGAGCCGGCGAAGTCGCCCTCCTTGGCGTCGAGCTTGAAGCGGCGGAGCAGGTCGCGCGCACGGTCGCTGTTGGCCTCCTCCTCCTTGCGCCACAGGAAGGCGAAGGGGCCGGCCCAGAACTTCTCCCCGGTCTGGCCGGTCGCGCCGAGGCGCATGTTCTCCAGCACGGTCAGCTTGGAGAGCACCTTGGTCAGCTGGAAGGTGCGGACCATCCCCATCCGGGCGACCTTGGAGGCGGAGACCCGGTTCAGCGACTTGCCGTTGAAGGCGCGGTCGCCCGAGTCGGCCTCGTCGAAGCCGGTGAGCAGGTTGAAGAAGGTGGTCTTGCCGGCCCCGTTGGGGCCGATGAGCGCGGTGATGACGCCGCGCTGGACCTCGAGGTGGTCGACGTCGACCGCCTTCAGCCCTCCGAAGCTGCGGGTCACGTTGGTGGCCACCAGGATCGGGTCGGGCTTCTTGACGCCGGGCTCGGTGGCCAGGTCGCGGAGGCCGGCGCGCGCGCCGACCGAGGCGTCGGTCTTGTCCATGTCAGCGGGCATCGAGCGCGATCTCCTTCTTGTCGCCGAACAGGCCTTGCGGGCGGAAGATCATCAGCAGCATCAGGGCCAGGCCCACGAACGCGAAGCGGATGTTGCCGACCTGGTCGGAGGTCATGAACTGCGGCGGGATGATCGGGTTGTCGCCGCTGGAGAGCTTGGTCAGCAGCTCCCCGAGGAAGGACAGCAGGGCCCAGAAGATCACCGCACCGGCCACCGGCGACAGCACGCGTGCCGCGCCGCCGAGGATGAGCATGGTGAAGGCGATGAAGGTGAAGTCGAGGTTGTACGAGTCCGGCTGCACCGAGGCCAGTCCCTGCGCCCCGACGAACCCGCCCGTCGCACCGATGACACCACCCAGGATCAGGGCCTGCATCTTGTAGCTGTACACGTTCTTGCCCAGCGAGCGTACGGCGTCCTCGTCCTCGCGGATCGACTTCACCACCCGGCCCCAGGGCGAGCGCATGATCGCCCACACGAAGAGCAGGATCAGTCCGACCAGGGGCCAGCCGACCAGCATCACCCACAGGTCGTTGCGGCTGAAGTTCAAGAAGGTGTCCATCGAGTCCGGCAACGGGTTCAGGCTGCGGAAGCTGCCGGTGAAGCCGCTGACGCCGTCGCGGGCGCGGAAGTACTCCTTGAACGTCGTCGAGAAGACCAGGCGCAGGATCTCCGCCACGGCGATGGTGACGATGGCCAGGTAGTCGGCCCGCAGTCGCAGGGTCGGCGCTCCCATGACCAGGGCCAGGAGCACCGCGGCGAGCATCCCGATGAGGATGGCGACGACCAGGGGCAGGTCGAACGAGGCGATGGCCACGCCCATGCCGTAGGCGCCGACCGCGGCGAAGGCGGCCTGGCCGAAGTTGAGCAGGCCGGCGTACCCGAAGTGGATGTTGAGGCCGATCGCGGCCAGGACGAAGGAGATCGCCGTCGGCGTGAAGGCGTCGTAGAGGGGGCTGGTGATCAGGTCCATAGGGGTGTCCTCTCCGGCCTCAACCGATCCGTTCCCGGCGGCCGAGCAGGCCTTGGGGGCGGACCAGGAGGATGACGATGAGCAGCAGGAGGGCGCCGGCGTTCTTCAGGTCGGCCGGCACCACCAGGGTGGAGAGGTCGATCAGGACCCCGATGATCAGCGCACCGATCACCGCGCCCCACACCGAGCCGAGCCCACCGAGGGTGACCGCGGCGAAGAGCAGCAGCAGGATCAGCTGACCGATCTGGAAGGTGACCCCGAGCTGGAAGCCCAGGAACACCCCGGCGAGCGCGGCCAGGCCGCTGCCGAGGATCCAGACGACCGAGATGACCCGGTCCACGTCGATGCCGGTGGCCGAGGCCAGGGCCGGGTTGTCGGAGACCGCCCGGGTGGCGCGGCCGAGCCGGCTCCGCGAGAGCGCGAGCAGCACGGCCCCGAGCACGACGATGCTGGTGGCGGCGATGATCAGGTCGCGACTGGTGAAGACGAACAGGCCGCCCACGTCGCGACCGGCCGGGGTGAGGTACTCGTCGTAGCTCAGCAGGCGGCCCTTGGTGAAGTACTGGTACATGTTGCGCAGGAAGAACTGCAGGCCGATCGAGACGATCATCATCGCGATCAGGCCCGTGCCGCGCCGGCGCAGCGGGCGCCACAGCCCGGCGTCCTGCGCCCAGCCGAAGGCCATGCCGACGACCACCGCGACCAGCGCCGAGAGCACGAAGGGCATCCCCAGCACGGTGTTGGACAGGTAGGTGATCAGCGCGCCGAAGGTGACCAGCTCGCCGTGGGCGAAGTTGGTCAGGCCGGTGGTGCCGAAGACCATGGACAGGCCGAGCGCCGCAGGCGCCAGGACCAGGCCGAAGAGCAGCCCGCTGTAGACCAGGCCGGGGATGCGGTCGACGGCGGTCTCGACGTCGCGGGTGTCCGGGCCGATCGCGAACAGCACCGGCAGGCTCTGGCCCGGGAGCAGGGTGAGCTCGCGGACGTTGTCCTCCTCGCGCAGCTCCACACCCTCGGGCAGGCTCTCGAGGACGAGCTCGACCTCGACCTTGCCGCCCTCGCCCGGGACCTCGACGGACCAGGTGCCGTCGTCGGCGGTGGTGTCGCTGAACTCCTCCCCGTCGGCGTCGCGGACGATCATCTCGACCCCCGCCACGGGGCTGCCGTCGGCGGCGGAGTTGGTCAGCGTCCCGGAGACGGTGTTGCTCGACTCCTCCTCACCGCCGTCCCCGGAGGCCGAGGCGGGCGCGGTCGCGGAGAGCAGCGCGAGCAGCACCCCGGCGACGAGGGTCAGCAGCAGAGCAGCGGCGCGTGGACCGGCCCGGAGGTCCGGTGCGGGCCGCGGCGAGGCGGGGCCGTGAGGCATGTGTCTCCTGTCACAGGCGGCAAGGTGGTCGCCGGATCGTAGCCCCCGAGCGGATCGCGCACGTCGGCGAGGCGTCAGGGAGCGTACGGCCTCCGGGGTGCGGCAGTCGCGGGCCAGAGGTCACGAGACGGCCACAGTCCTGTCTCGGGTGCGGCCCGCGCGGTCCGGTGCGCGCCCTCACCGCAGCGCACCCACGGCGGCGACCGCCAGCGGGGCGACCAGCAGGGCGGGAAGCAGGTCGGCCACCGCGACCTCCCTGATCCGCAGCAGCCGCAGCGCGACGCCGACCAGGACCAGTCCACCGACGGCGGTGGTCGCGGCGAGCTCGGCGGCAGGGAGCACGTCGCCCAGCAGCACGCCGACGACGGTCAGCCCGCCCTGCACGACCACGATGGTGACGGCGCTGGCGGCCACCCCCCACCCGAAGGAGGCGGCGAAGGCCATCGCGGCGAAGCCGTCGAGCACCGCCTTCAGGTAGAGCTGCTCGGCGCCGTTGCCGAGGCCGTCGTTGAGCGAGCCCAGGATGGTCAGCGGACCGGTGCAGAACAGCAGCGAGGCGACCACGAAGCCCTCGACGAAGCGGTCGCGCTCCGCGGTGCCCGCCGCACGGGTCAGCCGCCGCTGGAGCCAGCCGCCGAGGGCCTCGAGCCGCTGCTCCAGGCGCAGGGCCGAGCCGATGATCCCGCCGCCGACCACGGCGCCGAGCACGACCAGCATCGGGGCGCTGCCACCGACCCGGGCCTCCAGGGCGGGGTCGAGGACGGCGACGGCCGAGGTGCCGGCGATCAGCAGGGTCACCAGCCCCAGCGCGTCGGTGACCAGGTCGCGGGTACGGGTGGGCAGCCGGTCCCCGAGCAGGCGCCCGAGCGCCGACCCGACCAGGACGGTGACCACGTTCACGAGGGTTCCCAGGCCCGGGACCATGGTCCTCCTTCAGCTCGGTGCGCCACTGCGGTGAGGTCCGGGACGCGCGCCGAGCGTAGTGTGACCCGGCCGTCCGACCCGGGCCGGCCGCCGGTGGGACGTCAGGAGGTGACCGTGGTCCGCACCCCCCGCAGCGCGGTGCTGCTGCGCGACGCGACGCCGGAGGACCTGTCGTTCCTGGTCGAGGTGTGGCGCGACGCGGCCCGCCGCGGCGACGACGTCGAGCGCCGGCGCGACCTCGCCGAGCTGCTGGCGGACGCCGGGGGGCCCCTGCGCCAACGGGTGCTGGTGGCCGAGCACGCCGGCCGGCCGGCCGGCGCCGTGGTGCTGCGGCTGACCACCCTCTCCCCGGTCGACCGGGAGCGTGTCGTGCAGGTGCTCGTGCCGTCGGTGCTGCCCCACCTGCGGCGGCACGGGGTGGGGCGGGCGCTGATGGAGGCGGCCGTGGCGTTCGCCGAGGAGAGCGACGCCGGTCAGGTGGCGACCGCCGCCGCGGTGGGGTCCCGCGAGGCCAACCGCTTCATGGCCCGGCTCGGCTTCACCCAGCGCGCGACGTACCGCACCGCCCCGACGGCGGTCCTGCGGGCCCGCGTCGGCGGGCCGCGTACCGACCCGACCACGGGGGCACGCTCGATCGGCAGCGTGCTGGCCGTGCGCCGCTCGCTGCGACGCGCGCAGGAGGCGCGGCCCGCGGTGGACGGCCCGGGCGCCGCCGGCTGAGCCGACCGCGCCGCACCGGCCCGGCGGAGGCGTCAGCCCGCCGCCGGCGGGGCGTCGATGAGGGCGCAGGTGATCCGCGACGTGCAGACCCGGCGGTCCTGGTCGTCGCGGACGACCACCTCGAAGCTGGCCATGGAGCGGCCGAGGTGCAGCGGGGTGGCGGTCCCGGTGACCGTCCCGGCCCGGGCGGCGCGGTGGTGGGTGGCGTTGATGTCGACCCCGACGGCGACCTTGTCCGGCCACGCGTGCAGCGCCGCCCCCACCGAGCCGAGGGTCTCGGCCAGCACGACCGACGCGCCGCCGTGGAGCAGGCCGTACGGCTGGGTGTTGCCCGCCACGGGCATCGTGGCCACGACCCGCTCCGGACCGAGCTCGGTGATCTCGACGCCCATCTTCTCGTTCAGCGCACCCGGCGGCATGGCGGTCAGGAAGGCGTCGAGGTCGGGCGCGTCGTCGTCGTGTCGGCTCATGGCGGCCATTCTCACCCACCGCGGGGGTGTCGGCCCCGACGGCTAGAGTCGCGCCCGTGCCCGAGGCTGCTCCCGTGATCCCGCCGCGTCCCCGACTGCTGCTCCTCGACGGGCACTCGCTCGCCTACCGCGCCTTCTTCGCGCTGCCGGTGGAGAACTTCTCCACCACCACGGGGCAGACCACGAACGCGGTGTACGGCTTCACCTCGATGCTGATCAACGTGCTCCGCGACGAGCAGCCCACCCACGTCGGGGTGGCCTTCGACGTCTCGCGGCAGACCTTCCGGATGGCGGAGTACTCCGAGTACAAGGCCAAGCGCAACAAGACCCCCGACGAGTTCAGCAGCCAGCTCCCGCTGATCGAGGAGGTCCTCGACGCGCTGCGCATCCCGTTCGTGAAGAAGCCCGGCTACGAGGCCGACGACATCATCGCGACGCTGACCACGCAGGCGCTGGCCGAGGACGACATGGAGGTGCTGATCCTCACCGGAGACCGTGACGCGCTCCAGCTGGTCACCGAGCGCTCCACCGTGCTGTACCCCATGCGCGGCGTCTCCGACCTCGCCCGGATGACGCCCGCGGCGGTCGAGGCGAAGTACGGCGTGCGCCCCGAGCGCTACCCCGAGCTGGCCGCGATCGTGGGGGAGACCTCCGACAACCTCCCCGGTGTGCCCGGGGTGGGACCGGGGTTCGCCGCGCGGTGGCTGGCCACCTACGACGGCCTGGACAACGTGATCACCCACGCCGACAAGATCACCGGCAAGAAGGGGGAGGCGCTGCGTGCCCACCTCGACGACGTGCTGCGCAACCGGCGCCTCAACGCGCTCGTGCGCGACCTCGAGCTGACCGCCGCCCCGGGTGACCTCGCGCTGCGTCCCTGGGACCGCCAGGAGGTGCACACGCTCTTCGACGGCCTGGAGTTCCGGGTGCTGCGCGACCGGCTGTTCGAGACCCTGGAGTCCGAGGAGGACGTCGACGGCAGCGGCTTCGACCTCGACGGGCTCGTGCTCGAGGCCGGTGAGGTCGCCGCCTGGCTCTCCGACCTGCCCGAGGGCAGGGTGGGGGTGCACGTGCGTGGCGCCTGGGGTGCCGGCACCGGCCGCGTCGACGCCCTCGCGCTGGCCAGCGGGACCGGTCGTGCGGCCTACCTCTCGACCGAGGTGCTGACCCCCGAGGACGACGCCGCCCTCGCAGCCTGGCTGGCAGACCCGGACCGGCCCAAGGTCCTGCACGACGCCAAGGGACCGGGACTGGCGCTGGCCGCCCAGGGCTGGACGCTGCGCGGGCTGCGCAGCGACACCGCGCTCGCGGCCTACGTCGTGCGCCCCGACCAGCGCTCCTACGACCTCGCGGACCTCACGCTGCGCTACCTGCGCCGGGAGCTGAAGGGGGAGGACGCGGGCGACCAGGGGATGCTCTTCGACGAGCAGCAGGAGGTCGCGCAGACGGCGATGCTCCACGCCCGCGCCGTGCTGGACCTCGCCGAGGCGCTCGACGCGGCCGTCGAGGAGCACAGCGGCACCGCACTGCTGGCCGACGTCGAGCTGCCCCTGGTGGACCTGCTCGCGGTGATGGAGCAGACCGGCGTGGCCGTCGACGTGGACCACCTGGAGGCGCTGGAGTCCCACTTCGGCGCCGAGGTCACGCAGGCCGCCGACGAGGCGTACGCCGTGATCGGCAAGGAGATCAACCTCGGCTCCCCGAAGCAGCTGCAGGTGGTGCTCTTCGACGAGCTGGCGATGCCGAAGACCAAGCGCACCAAGACCGGCTACACCACCGACGCGGACGCGCTGCAGCAGCTCTACGTCAAGACCGAGCACCCGTTCCTGCTGCACCTGCTCCGCCACCGCGACGTGATCCGGCTCCGGCAGACCATCGAGGGCCTGCTGAAGACCGTGGCGCCCGACGGGCGCATCCACACCACCTTCAACCAGACCATCGCCGCGACCGGACGCCTGTCCAGCACCGACCCGAACCTGCAGAACATCCCGATCCGCACCGAGGAGGGCCGGCGCATCCGGGAGGGTTTCGTGGTGGGCACGGGGTACGAGTCCCTGCTCACCGCCGACTACAGCCAGATCGAGATGCGGATCATGGCGCACCTCTCCGAGGACGCCCTGCTGATCGAGGCCTTCCGCTCCGGTCGCGACTTCCACTCCATCACCGCGGCCCGGGTCTTCGACACCGACGCCGACGCGGTCACGGTGGAGATGCGGGCCAAGATCAAGGCGATGAACTACGGGCTGGCCTACGGCCTGTCGGCCTACGGCCTGGGCCAGCAGCTCGCGATCGACCCGGGCGAGGCCCGAGAGCTGATGGACGAGTACTTCGAGACCTTCGGCGGCATCCGCGACTACCTCGGCGGCGTGGTCGAGGAGGCACGGCGGACCGGCTTCACCGAGACCATCTGGGGTCGACGCCGGTACCTCCCCGACCTGACCAGCGACAACCGCCAGCGCCGGGAGATGGCCGAGCGGATGGCGCTGAACGCGCCCATCCAGGGCTCGGCCGCCGACCTGATCAAGCTGGCGATGCTGCGGGTCGACCGGGCGCTGGCGGAGGCCGGCCTGTCGTCCCGGATGCTGCTCCAGGTCCATGACGAGCTCGTCTTCGAGGTCGCGCCGGGGGAGGCCGAGGAGCTCGACGCGCTGGTGCGCCGCGAGATGGGCGGCGCCGCGGACCTGACCGTGCCGCTCGACGTCTCGGTCGGCACCGGCCGCAGCTGGCACGAGGCCGCGCACTAGTCATCCCGGCTGGTCGCCGGTCCGCTCCCGGGTCCGGGAGCCGTCGTGCCGCATGTGGAGCAGGCTCAGGGCCAGCAGCACCGCGAGCAGGACCGCGTCGACGCCGGCCACGGTGAGCAGCAGCCCGGTCACGGTGTCCTGCAGCAGGGCGGCACCGACGAGGACGACCACCCCGGCCCAGGTCAGGTAGGTCGAGGCGGTGCCCTGGCGCGCCAGCACCGAGTAGACCAGCAGCTGCAGCAGCGCCAGCAGGGTCCCGACCGCGGCGAAGGCCCAGAGCCGGTCGGTCACCCCCGCGTACTGCGCCCCGCCGACGAAGAACGTCGCGAGGTCGGCCAGCACGAGCGCACCGACGACGCACCCTCCGCCCAGCACGGCGCCCGCGACCAGGCTGTGCAGCAGCGCGCGCCGTCGCTCCGCCACGGTCGACATCGCGGGGAACGCCACCACGACCACGAACTGCGGCAGGAAGAGCACGGCCTTGGTCAGGATCAGGCCGCCGGCGTAGAGACCGGCCTCCTGGGCCGGCAGCACGTTGCGGGCCACGACGATGTCGACGTTCGAGAGCACGAAGAACGCCATCAGCGCCAGGGAGCCCGACACGGCCTCGCGCACCGTGGGCCCCGCCCGGTTGTGGTCGTTGCCGGCACCCGGCGTCCGGGAGCCGCGCAGCGCCCACCAGCCGACCGCGACCGGGGCCAGCATCGCGACGGCCACCCCGGCCATCGCGGCGCCCTCGGTGGGCCGGAGGAGGATCGCGGCGGTGCCGAGCACGAGACGCGGCACCCCCAGCGCGAGGTAGACCAGCGCGAGCGGCACCCAGCGACGCTCGCCCTGGAGCACGCCGGCCTGGCCGCCCATGATCGTCAGGGGGACGGCTCCGACGGCGAGCAGCAGGGCGGGCACGATGCTGTCCAGGCGGAGCACCTGCCACACGACGGGCGCGAGCAGCAGGAGGACCCCGCCGACCAGCCACCCGGCGCGGTAGGTGACGCCCAGCATCACCCGCTCGATCTGCTCCACGTCGTCGGGGTCGGCGGCGATCCGCCGCGCGGCCGTCGCCTGGAGGCCGAGCTGCACCACGGCCACGACGAGGAACAGCGCCATCAGCGCGGACACCCCGCCGTACTGCTCGGGACCGAGCACGCGGGCGGCGATCATCTGGAAGCCGTACGTCGCGACGTTCATCGTCACGATGGCCGCGGCGATCGCGCCGCCGTCGCGGGTGGCGTCGCGCAGGCGGGTGCCGAGGCGCCGCGGTGAGGTCTCGGGGGTCGCCCCGGGGGTCGCGGTCACCAGCCCGAGGTTAGGTCACCGGGCACCGGCAGTCCGCAGCAGCGCGTACGCGGGGGTGCCGTCGCGTCCCGATCCGGGTCGGGTCGGGGGGCGGGACGTCCGCCATTATGTTACCGGAGGGTAATGGGCATACGATCCGCCGGCGCCCTGTCCGGAAGGGGTGCCTCGCGCGCTGCTGAGGGGCGGTGCGCAGTTCGACGTCGGCCACGGAGGGTGGCCGTCGAGACGAGGGAGCACGTCATGCCCGCACGCCCACAGGCGCGCACCACCACCCACGACCACGGGCAGGAGGGGCCGAGGACCGCTGCGGTCCCCGGCACGCTGGTCACCGGTGTCGTCCTGGCGATCGGGGTCGCCGTCACGGTCGGCCTCGACGCCGTCCTCGACCTGCAGGTCTCGCAGGTCGTCCTGAGCGGCGTCCTGGCCGGCGCGGTCGTCGGCCTGGTGCCGGCCCGCTCCATCGGGGTCCGCCTCGGCGGGTTCGTCGCCGGCGTCCTGGTGGCGTTCGCCTGCTACCTGCTGCGCGCGGCGACCCTGCCCGACGCCGCGAGCGGGCTGGCCGTCGCCGCGGTCGCGACCGTCCTGCTCTGCACCGTCGTCGCCGCGAGCAGCCTGGACCGGCTGCCGCTGTGGTCCCTGCTGCTCGGCGCCGGCACGTACGCCGGCGTCTTCGAGCGGACCTTCGCGGCCGCCGTGGCCGAGACGGCGACCACCTCGGTCAACACCCTGACCGCCCTCGCGCTGACGGTCGCCGTCGGCTTCCTGGTCGCCTCGCTCGCGCCGCGGACGAGCGCCCGTCCGACCGCGCCCACGGGCGACGCCCCCGCCGACGCCCCCGCCGACGCCCCCGCCGGGGCACACACCCTGGAGGTCACCCGATGACCGGCACCACCCGTCACCGTCACCGTCCCACCCGCGCTCGCAGCCGGTTCCGGCGTCCGCTGCACGTCGCCGCGGTCACCGTCGGCGCCGCCGCGGTGGCCACCTGGTCGCTGGGGCCGACCTTCGCCGCCGCGGACAGCGGCAGCGTCGAGGTCGTCAACACCGAGACCGTGCAGGTCTACGCCGACGCCGAGGGCGCGGTGGACACCGAGCGGGTCTACGAGCAGGTCGAGCTCAGCGGCCAGGGCACCGTGACGCTGGACAACCCGATCGCCCTGGAGGGCCTGCGCAACCTCGACGGCTTCGGCGGGGTCGAGACCGAGGACGGCTCCCAGGTCACGACCACCACCGTCGACGGCGTCGAGCAGCTGCGCTCGGTCAGCGAGTACGACGGCGAGCTGCCCCTCGAGGTCACGGCGACCTACGAGCTCGACGGCGAGCCCGTCGAGCCCGGTGACGTCGTCGGCGAGTCCGGCCACCTGGTCGTCGAGTTCACCGTCGAGAACGTCAGCGCCGTCCCCACCGAGATCTCCTACCCCGACGGACGCGGCGGCAAGGTCACCGAGACCGTCGGGGTGCCGGTGCCCATGGTCGGCTCGCTGACCACGATCACGCCGCCCACCTTCGACGAGGTCACCTCGTCGCAGGCCAACATGGCAGGCGACGGCAAGGGCGGCACCAAGCTGTCCTTCACGGCCACGCTGATCCCGCCGATCGGCGACGACACCGCGGTCTTCGGCTACGAGGCCGAGATCACCGACGGCGTCGTGCCGCGCGCCGACTTCACCGGCCTGCCGGTGAACCCGCTCAAGAGCCCCAGCTTCGTCAAGGCGGCGAAGAGCTACCAGGGCGGGGCCCAGACCGGCGTCGCGCTGACCGAGGGCGCCGTCGAGATCGACGACAACCTGCTGAAGCTGCGCGACGGCGCCGGGGACCTCCTCTCCGGTCTGATCAGGCTCCAGGCCGGGTCCGAGGAGCTCTCCGCGGGCCTGGTCGACCGGGCCGCACCGGGCGCCGCGGAGCTGGCGGCCGGTCTGAACGACGCCGCCGCCCCGGGTGCGGCCCTGCTCGCCGACGGTGCAGGCACGCTCTCGGACGGGCTCGGCGACCTCGACGAGGGAGCCGGTCGCCTCAGCGACGGGCTGGGCACCGCCAGCGCCGGCGGCGGCGACCTCGCCACCGGGGCGGGCCGGCTCGACGACGGGCTCGGCCGGCTCGGCGAGGGGACCGGGGACCTCGACCAGGGTGCACGCGCGCTCCGGGACGGCCAGGTCGCGCTGGAGGGCGGTCTGGACACGCTGGCCGCCGGGGTCGCCGCACTTCCCGCCTCGGTCCGGGAGAACCTGCAGTCCGACCCGAGCTACCAGGCCCTGCTGGGCTCGCTCCAGTCCATCTCCACCGGCATCGGCACCCGGGGCGACGCTCCCACGGCCGGCACCCTGCTCGGCGGTCTGAACGCGTTGCAGTACGGCCTCGCCAACCCGGGCGCCACCCCGGAGGCCTGCGACGCCGGTGACGCGACGCGCTGTGGCGCCACCGACGGGCTGGACCGGATCGCGACCAAGCTGGACGGCGCGCTGGCCGGTCCCGCGAACGCGCCGGGCACCGTGGCGGCGCTGCTCGCAGCCATCCAGTCCATCAAGGCCCAGCCCGGCTGCGACGCCGCCTGCGACGGGTACGTCGACGCCGTCAGCGGACAGGTCGGGGACGGCCAGCGGGCGTCGCTGACGCAGCTGCGGGACGGGGTCCGGGCCATCTCCGGCGGCATCGAGGCCAGGATCCTCGCCCCCGGTGCGGGCCTGGACCGCCTGCGTGCGGGACTCTCCAACGGGGACCCCGCCACCTGCCTGGCAGCGAAGCAGAACAGCGACCCCAGCGACGACTGCGGCATCAAGGAGGGGGCGTTGTTCCTGCAGAACGCCGGCATCCCGATGCTGGTCGAGGGCGTCACCGCCAGCATCCGCACCGAGCTGCAGAGCGGGCTCGGCTCGGCGCGGCCCGGGTGCGACCCCGAGGCGACCTTGCGCTGCGCCGCAGCGGCGCTCAGCGGCGGCGGCGACTCGCTGGTCCAGGGCGTCGAGAAGCTCGTCGCCGGGGTCGAGGAGCTGAACACCGGCGGGGCGCTGCTGTCCACCGGCGCCGGCGACCTCGCCGACGGTCTCGACCTGCTCGACGACGGTGCGGGCGAGCTGGCCGCGGGCGCCGGTCGCGCCGCGGACGGCTCGCAGGAGCTGACCGCCGGCGCCGTCACGCTCTCGGCGGGCATCAGCCTCGCGGCCGACGGCTCCCAGGAGCTGTCCGACGGGCTCGGGGACGCCGCCGACGGCTCGGTGCTCCTGGCCGACGGCCTCGGCACGGCCGCCGACGGCGCGCCGAAGCTCGTCGACGGCGCGCAGCGCCTGTCCGACGAGGGCACCCAGGTGCTGATCGGCAAGGGGGAGGAGACCGCGACGTCCTACGGCCAGATGTACGCCTCCCTGGTCGCCGGCGCCGAGCGCGCGGACACCGAGGACATGGCCTACGGCGCCCCCGAGGGTGCTCAGGGCCTGACCGCCTACAGCTTCGTGCTGCAGGGCGAGGACGGTGCCGGTGCCCGCAACCTCGGTCGGGGGCTGCTCGCCGGGGGGGCCGCGGCCCTCGCCGGTGGCGGGCTGCTGGTCCGTCGCCGCTTCCTGGCCTGAGTCGACCGGCACCACCCAGCAGCACCACCCAGCAGCACCACCAGCACGACCTGCGCGGCCCCGGTCCCCGGACCGGGGCCGCGCTGCGTACCGGCTCCCCCCGCGCAGGCCGTCCGGGTCTCAGCCCGGCAGGTCGGCCGCGACGATGGCGGTGCCCGGCGTCAGCCGGCCCCGCAGCCGGGACCAGCCGCCCCAGACCCGGTCGTGGTCGTCGGGCCAGCGAGGCTCGAGGAGGTCGGAGAGCACGAACCCCGCGGCGCGCAGCAGCCCCACCCAGTCGCCGAGCGTGCGGTGGTGCTCGACGTAGGCCACCTCGCCCGTGGTCGGGTCGACCTCGACGTAGGGCGTGCGGTCCCAGTAGGAGGACACCGCGGTCAGGCCGTCCGGGCCGGGGTCGTCGGGGAACATCCACCGCGTCGGGTGGGTGATGGAGAACGCCAGCCGGCCCCCGGGACGCAGCACGCGCGCGGCCTCGGCCAGCGCGACGTCGAGGTCCGCGACGAACTGGAGGGCCCCGAAGCTGCAGAAGACGACGTCGAAGGACGCCTCGGCGAACGGCAGGGCCGTCGCGGTGGCCCGCACCGAGGGCACCGGGATGCCGGTGGCCTCGTCGAGACGCCGCGAGTGCTGCAGCTGCCGGTGGGAGAGGTCGAGCCCGACCGCCCGGCCGCCGTGCGAGCGCACCCAGCGCGAGCACTGCCCGGCGCCCGAGCCGACCTCGAGGACGTCCCGCCCGGCCACGTCGCCGAGCACGCCGGCCTCGTCCTCGGTCAGCCCCTCCGGGCCCCACACGAAGCCGGCGTCGCCGAGGAAGGCGCCGTGGGTGGCCTGGTACTCGTCGGCGTAGCGGTCCCAGTCCGGACCGTTGGCCCGGCGTGACTCCGCCTCGTCGACGGGACGGCGCTCGACGACGACCGGGGCGGGCGGTGGGAAGTCCTGCGCGGCCACGTCCGGAGCCTAGCGGGAGCGCGGGCGGGTTCGTCGTCGAGGCGCTGGCACCATGGAGTGGTGGAGACGACGCTCGAACCCCTCCCGGGAGGCTGGTCCGGCGAGACCTTCCTGGCCGGCGCGGGTGCCGAGCGCACCGTGGTCCGGGTGTACGGGGGGCGCTCGCTGGCCCGGGGACCGGCTGCGCCGGAGGTCGACGCCGCCGTGCTCGCGCTCGTCCGCGGGCTGCTCCCGGTGCCCGACGTGCTCGAGGTCCGCCGCGCCGACCCGGCGTCGGGCTCGCCGGGCCTGCTCGTCACCGCCTTCGTCCCGGGGGTGCGGGGCGACCTCGTGCTCGCCTCGCTCGAGGCCGAGGACGACGAGGTCGGGCTGGCCCGGCTCGGGCGCGGGCTGGGCCACGTGGCCGGCCTGCTCGCCTGCATGCCGCAGGCGAGCACCGGTCCCTTCGTGGACGGCGCGCTGCGCCTGGGGTCCTTCGGGGACGAGGTCGACGTCGTCGGCGTGCCGGCCGCCCACCGGGACCGCCTGCACGCCGGCGACGGCTGGGGGGCGGTCGAGCTGACGGGTCTCGAGGAGGTGGTGGGGCGCGCGGCCGAGGAGCTGACCGGCGTACGTCGCCACACCCTGGTCCACGGCGACCTGTCCCCGGAGAACGTGCTCGTCGACCCGGTCACCCACGCGGTCACGGCCGTGCTGGACTGGGAGCTCGCGCACGCCGGGCACCCCGCCACCGACCTGGGCACCCTGCTGCGCCACGACCGGCGGCCGGCGTACGTCGAGGCGGTGCTCCAGGCCTACGAGGACCGGGTCCCGCAGGACGAGCGAGGGGCCGGCCTGCTCGACCGGGCCCGCGCGGCCGACCTGGTCGCGCTCGTCGACCTCGCCGCACGGCGGGACGGCGGCCCCGGGGTCGACCGGGCCCGCGCCCTGCTGCTGGCCGTGGCCCGTGCGGGGGACCGGCACGCCGTCCCCGGCTGACCCGACCTCCTGCCGGGCTGCCCGGCTGCCCGCGGTTGGACCTGCCGCAGGGGCAGGCGTACCCTTCACTACGCGAGTGGAGTCCGCCAGGTCCCATACGGAGCGGACGCGGATCGCTATCGACCGACACCCTCGGACGGCCCGGACGGGCCGCAGGGCGTCACCCGGTCAGCCGGTGATAGTGAACAAGGGCCTCACACGCGTCCGTACGACTCCATCCGACCGAAGGTTCCACTTCCCTTATGACGAGCACCATCATCCCTCCCGCCGATGCCGCGCCGCAGGTCGCGATCAACGACATCGGGTCCGAGGAGGACTTCCTCGCCGCGATCGATGCGACCATCAAGTACTTCAACGACGGTGACATCGTCGAGGGCATCATCGTCAAGGTCGACCGGGACGAGGTCCTGCTCGACATCGGTTACAAGACCGAGGGCGTCATCCCCTCCCGCGAGCTGTCGATCAAGCACGACGTCGACCCCCACGAGGTCGTCGAGGTCGGCGACGCGGTCGAGGCCCTGGTCCTCCAGAAGGAGGACAAGGAGGGTCGCCTGATCCTGTCCAAGAAGCGCGCCCAGTACGAGCGCGCCTGGGGCACGATCGAGCAGGTCAAGGAGGAGGACGGCGTCGTCGAG
Source organism: uncultured Actinomycetota bacterium (assembly GCA_963781475.1). Lineage (GTDB taxonomy): Bacteria > Actinomycetota > Actinomycetes > Propionibacteriales > Nocardioidaceae > Nocardioides. Next base: position 47,177 of record CAWAGJ010000010.1, read on the forward strand.
GGCACCGTCATCGAGGTCGTCAAGGGCGGCCTCATCCTGGACATCGGTCTGCGGGGCTTCCTGCCCGCGTCGCTGGTCGAGATGCGCCGCGTGCGCGACCTCCAGCCGTACGTCGGCCAGAAGCTCGAGGCGAAGATCATCGAGCTCGACAAGAACCGCAACAACGTGGTCCTGTCGCGCCGTGCCTGGCTCGAGCAGACCCAGTCCGAGGTCCGCCACAGCTTCCTCACCCAGCTCCAGCGCGGCCAGATCCGCAAGGGCGTCGTGTCCTCGATCGTCAACTTCGGTGCGTTCGTGGACCTCGGCGGCGTCGACGGTCTCGTCCACGTCTCCGAGCTGTCCTGGAAGCACATCGACCACCCCTCGGAGGTCGTGGCCGTCGGGGACGAGGTCACCGTCGAGGTCCTCGACGTCGACATGGACCGCGAGCGGGTCTCGCTGTCGCTCAAGGCGACGCAGGAGGACCCCTGGCAGCACTTCGCCCGCACCCACCAGATCGGTCAGATCGTGCCCGGCAAGGTCACCAAGCTGGTGCCCTTCGGCTCGTTCGTCCGCGTCGAGGAGGGCATCGAGGGCCTGGTGCACATCTCCGAGCTGGCCGAGCGCCACGTGGAGATCCCCGAGCAGGTCGTGCAGGTCGGCGACGACGTCATGGTCAAGATCATCGACATCGACCTCGAGCGCCGTCGTATCTCGCTGTCGCTGAAGCAGGCCAACGAGAACCCGGCCGCCACGGACGTCGAGGACTTCGACCCCACGCTCTACGGCATGACGGCCACGTACGACGAGCAGGGCAACTACGTCTACCCCGAGGGCTTCGACCCCGAGACGGGCGAGTGGCTCGAGGGCTACGACGACCAGCGCGCCGTGTGGGAGCAGCAGTACGCCACCGCGCACGAGCGCTGGGAGGCCCACGTCAAGCAGCAGGCCGAGGCCGCCAAGGCCGAGGTCGAGGCCGGCGAGGCCACGTCGTACTCCTCCGACACGGGCAACGCGGCCAACACCGCCTCGGGCTCCACGCAGCAGGCGTCCTCGGGCGCCACGGAGGCCACCGGCGGCTCGCTGGCCTCCGACGAGGCCCTCCAGGCCCTGCGCGAGAAGCTCACCGGCGGGGGCGCCTGACCCGCACGCACCACCCACGACGACCCGTCGCGACCTCGGTCGCGGCGGGTCGTCGCCTTTCTCGGCACGGCGTGGTGCGGCGGGGCGGTGCCGCAGCCGGACGGTCCTCGATAGCCTGACCCGATGCGCGTCGGACTGACCGGTGGGGTCGCCTCAGGCAAGAGCACGGTGTCCGCGGTGCTCGACGAGCTCGGGGCGGTGGTGGTCGACTCCGACGCGATCGCGCGCGAGGTCGTCGCCCCCGGCACTCCCGGGCTGACCGCCGTCGTCGGCGAGTTCGGCCACCGGGTCCTGGCCGACGACGGCTCGCTGGACCGGCCGGCCCTGGGTCGGCTGGTCTTCGGCGACGAGGACGCCCGCCGCCGGCTCGAGGGGATCGTCCACCCCCTCGTCCGGGCGAGGGCCGCCGAGGTCGAGCACGCCGCACCGGCCGGGTCCCTGGTCGTGCACGACATCCCGCTGCTGGTCGAGACCGGCCAGGGCGACCGGTTCGAGGTGGTCGTCGTGGTCGACGTCCCCGAGGAGGTCCAGGTGGCGCGGATGGTCGACGACCGCGGCTGGAGCGAGGAGGACGCCCGAGCCCGGATCGCCGCCCAGGTCTCGCGGGAGGACCGGCTCGCCGTCGCCACCCACGTGCTGGACAACACCGGGTCGCTGGAGGACCTGCGGCGCTCGGTCGAGGAGCTCTACACCGGTCTCGCCGACGCCTGACCGGGCCGCTGCGGCGCCCGGGCCGTCCACTGCGCGAGTCGACCACCCGAGTCGGCCGGCGACCCGTCGGCCGGGGCGTCAGGTCGGGGCGAGCACCCGGGCGTAGCGCGTCTCGACCAGCTCCAGCGGCGGCGGCCCGGGCCGCCGCTCGACGCGGGTCGCCCCCTCCACGACCCACCCCTGGCTCTCGTAGAACGCCCGGGCCCGCGCGTTGGCGCTGAGCACCCACAGCGTGACGCGCAGGGCCCCGGCGCCGGCCAGGTCCTCGACCAGCGCGTCGGCCAGCAGCCGGCCCACCCCGGCGCGCCACCGGTCGGGGTCGACGTAGAGCGCCCACACCTCGTGCGTGCCCGCGGGTGCGTCGTCGTCGCGGCTGGTGCCCACCGAGGTGAACCCGAGCACCCGGTCCCCGGCCACCGCGACCGAGGTGGTCGCACCGGTCGGGTCCGGGTGCGAGAGCCGTTCCCGCCAGGACGAGGTCCGCTCGTCCACGCGGAGCCCGTCGAGCACCTCGTCCGCCAGCAGCCCGCGGTAGCCCACCTGCCACCCCCGCACGTGCACCCGCGCGATCCCGGCCGCGTCGTCGGGGGTGGCGCGGCGTACGACCGGTCCGTCCATCCCGCGATCGTGCCAGTCCGGCGCCGCGACCGTGCGGCCCGACGCCGCGACCGTGGCCGCGGAGGGCCGGGACGCACAGCGGCCCCGACCAGGTCTCGGGTCCTGGTCGGGGCCGTGCGCCTCGGGGGCGTCGCACCCGGTCTCGGGTCGGGTGCGACGCCGGTCTCAGGCCGCCAGGTCGGGGTCACCCAGGCGGCGGAGCTTCTGCAGCGCCTCGCGCTCGAGCTGACGCACCCGCTCGGCGGAGATGCCGTGCTTGGTGCCGATGTCGGCGAGCTTGTGCTGACGCCCGTCGACGAGGCCGTAGCGGGACCGGATGATGTCGGCGGCCCGGTCGTCCAGGTTGCCCACCAGCGCGTTCAGCCGCTCCCGTGCCTCGGTGTCGAGCACGGTGAGGTCCGGCCCCGGTGCGGTCTCCTGGGCCATCAGGTCACCCAGCGAGGTGTCGCCGTCCTCGTCCACCGGGGTGTCGAGGCTGACGTGCTCGCGGCCCCACGCCATCAGGTCCAGGACCCGGTCGACGTCGAGGCCCAGCTCGGCGGCGATCTCCTGCGGGTCGGGGTCACGACCCAGCTGACGCTCCAGCGTCCGACGCGCTCCGCCGACCTGGTTCAGCTCCTCGACCACGTGCACGGGCAGGCGGACCACCCGGGCCTGCTGCGCGATGCCGCGGGTGATGGCCTGACGGACCCACCAGGTGGCGTAGGTCGAGAACTTGTAGCCCTTGGTGTAGTCGAACTTCTCGACCGCCCGGATCAGGCCGGTGTTGCCCTCCTGGATCAGGTCGAGCATCGGCATCTGCGCCCGGCCGTACTTGCGGGCGATGCTGACCACCAGGCGCAGGTTGGCGGTGATGAAGGTGTTCACGGCCTTCTCGCCCTCGGCGGCGAGCCACTCGAGCTCGTCGAGGGTGGCCGACATCGGCGCACCACCCTTGCGGCGACCCACCCGGCCCTCGTCGAGCAGGGCCTGGGCCATCAGGCCTGCCTCGATGGTCTTCGACAGCTCGACCTCGGTGACCGCGTCGAGCAGCGGGGTGCGGGCGATCTCGTCGAGGTAGAGCCCGACCGAGTCCCGTCCCTCGATCTCGCGTCCCCCGGTGCGCTGCGCCGCGGCGCGGGTGGTGGTGCTGGTCGCCATGCGAAACCCTCCTCTTGTCATCTGTCACAACACGGGGGAGTGGCCACCGAATTCCCCAGCAGGTCACCCCTGCGGGGTGGGGGTGGCGGAGGGCCGATTCCCTGTTGCCTTCACCCAGGACGACGTCCCGCGAGGCCGCAGAGTTGCGTAGGAGCAGACTTCTCAGAAAGTTCTCAGACCGCCACGCCCGCCCGGGTGACGGCCCGGGGCGGCCGGCGGACGCGGTCAGGTGTCGGACAGTCCCATCCGGTCCAGGATCCAGGCGAGGCTGAAGGCCCGGTCGTGCCAGGCCCGGTAGCGGCCCGACACCCCGCCGTGGCCGGCCTGCATCTCGCAGCGCAGCAGCACGTCGGCCTCGGCGACCGCCCGCAGCCGGGCGACCCACTTGGCCGGCTCGACGTAGAGCACGCGGGTGTCGTTCAGCGAGGTCTCGGCCAGGATCGCGGGGTAGCGCTGGGCGCGCACGTTCTCGTACGGCGCGTACGCCGCGATGTCGGCGTAGGCCTCGGGGTCCCCGGCGGGGTCGCCCCACTCGTCGTACTCGGTGACCGTGAGCGGGAGGCTCGCGTCGAGCATCGAGGTGAGGGTGTCCACGAAGGGCACCCCGGCGACCAGGGAGCCGAACGCGTCGGGCGCCTGGTTGGCCACCGCGCCGATCAGCAGCCCCCCGGCCGAGCCGCCCTCGCCGACGAGCCGCTCGACGGTGGTCCAGCCGGTGTCGACGAGGTGGCGGGCGCAGGCGGCGAAGTCGTCGAAGGTGTGCTGCTTGTGGTGCAGCTTGCCCTCGTCGTACCACCGGCGGCCCATCTCGCCGCCGCCGCGCACGTGCGCGATCGCGAAGGCCGCACCCCGGTCGAGCACGGACAGCCGGGCCACCGAGAAGCCGGGGTCCATCGACGCCTCGTAGGCGCCGTAGCCGTAGAGGTGCAGCGGCACCGGGCCGGCGCCCTCGCGGGCGGGGCTGACGTCGCGTCGCACCACCAGCGAGATCGGGACCTGCTCGCCGTCGGGCGCGGTGGCCCAGAGCCGGTGCTCCTCGTAGTCGTCGGGGTCGAAGTGCCCCAGCACGGGCTGGCGGCGCAGCAGCGTCAGCGCGCGGGTGCGCACGTCGTAGTCGTAGACCGAGGAGGGCACGGCCAGCGAGGTGTAGCCCAGCCGGACGACCGGCTGGTCGAAGCCCGGGTTGCTGCCGGCGCCGACGGTGGCCAGCTCGCGGTCGAAGGTGACGAGGTAGTCGTCGGCGGGACCGTCGGGGCCGAGCTCGATCACGCGCAGCTGGGTCTGGCCCTCGCTGCGCTGCTCCACGACCAGGTGGGAGGCGAACGCCGCGACGTCCTCGAGCCGGACGGCCGGGTCGTGCGGGACCAGCGGCGTCCAGTCCTCCGGCGCGGTCGGGGCGATCGGGGCGGTGGCGATCTCGTAGTCGGGGCCGGTGCCGTTGTGGTGGACCAGGAAGACGTCCTCGCCGGCGATCACCGCGTGCTCGAGGTGGTGGTCCAGGTCGGTGCGGCGCGGGGTGAACAGCCGCCAGCCCGCGTCCTCGTCCTCGGTGTCCAGGAAGCGGTACTCCGAGGTCGTCTTGGAGCCGCTGGCCACCATCAGGAAGCGCTCGGAGCGGGTGCGGCCGAGCCCGGTCCAGAAGCGCTCGTCGGTCTCGTGGTGGACCAGGGCGTCGTCGTCCTGGCTGGTGCCGAGCCGGTGCTCCCAGATCTTGTCGGGACGCCAGGACTCGTCCACGGTCGCGTAGTAGCAGCGACGGCCGTCGGGGTGCCAGGTGACGCCGCCCATGACGTCGGTGAGCACGTCGTCGCGCAGGGCCTCGCCGGCGAGCTCGCGGAAGCGCACCGTGTAGCGCTCGTCGCCGGTGGTGTCCACGGCGTAGGCCAGCAGGGTGTCGTCCGGGCTGATCGCCGACCCGCCGAGGGAGAAGAAGTCGTGTCCCACGGCCAGCGCGTCGAGGTCGAGCAGCACCTGCTCCCCGGGCAGTGCGGGCTGGTCGGGTGCGGCGTCCTCGGCCGGGCGCGGCGGGGTCCAGTCGGCCGGGTCGGTGACCGGCACCCGGCACGAGGCGCCGTACTCCCGGCCCTCGAAGGAGCGGCCGTAGTACCAGTGGCCGCGCTTGCGGGTGGGGACCGACAGGTCGGTCTCCCGGGTGCGTGCCCGGATCTCCTCGAACAGGCGCGCGCGCAGGCCGGCCAGGTGCGCGGTCCGGTGCTGGGTCCAGGCGTTCTCGGCCTCGAGGTGGGCGAGGACCTCGGGGGAGTCCTTCTCGCGCAGCCAGTCGTACTCGTCGACGCGCTCGTGGCCGTGGTGGGTGCTGGTGACGGGGCGGGCGGCGGCCTGGGGAGCGGCCGGGGCCGCCGGGGCGGCCGGGGGTGCGGCCGGGGTTGCGGCCGGGGTTGCGGCCGGGGGCGCGGACGGGTCGGGCATGCTGCCGAACCTACTGGCCGCGTCGTGGGACCCGTCCGCCCCCGGGGTCAGGGCCGCCTCAGGAACTCCGCCGACACCTCGACGGGGTGGAACCCCATCAGCTCGTTGATCGCGATCATCCACTCGTTGGTGTCGGCGTTCTGGGTGGTGACCCGGCGCAGCTCGGGGTGGTCGGCCTGCACGGCGCGCAGGTTGGCCGTCTTCACGGTCAGACCGAGGCTGCGGCCCCGGTGCGCGCGGTGCACGTAGGTGCCCCACTGCCAGGCGGTGGTGGTGCCGTCGGTGGGCGCCACGAGCGTGGTCTGCGCGGCCACCGTGCCGTCGGGCGCCAGCGCGACGGTCTCGTAGAGGTCGCGCCCCATGGCGCGGGTCGTGGCGAGCCGCTCGTCGAGCCGGGCGGGGGTCACCGTCTCCGCCTCGAAGTCGACGGCGCCGGTGGGGGCGTCGACCGCCAGCAGCCCCATCAGCTCTCCCAGGGACCCGGCCAGCTCCGGCGGCATCTCGTTGACCAGGGTGCGGACCTCGTACGTCCTGGCCCGGCGTGCGGCCCGCGCCGCCCAGGCGTCCAGGTCGGCCTCGGGCACGGGCAGCGGGGCGTCGCGCACGACCTCGACGTTGGAGTACGTGTAGCCCAGGCGCTCGACGAACCGGCGGTAGCCGTGGGTCTCCTGCTCCGCGACCGGCAGCTTCGTGTCGGTGAGCAGCAGGGAGCGGCCGTCGTCGACGGCCAGCCGCTCCAGCGCGCGCACCAGGGCGGTGCCGACGCCCTGCCTGCCGTGCTCGGGGTCCACCTGGGCCTCCAGGTAGGCCTTGTCCAGGTTGTCCAGCAGGGGGAGGTAGACCACGCCGCAGCCGACGACCCGCTCCGGGTCCCCGGGCAGCCACGCGGCGAGCAGGTGGGACCTCTCCCCGGAGTCCGGTGAGCGCAGCGCACCGAGGAACTCGGCCCGCGACCACACCGGCGCGTCCGGCCGTCCGAGCAGCAGGGCGCGTACGGAGACCTCGTGCACCTGGGCCATCAGGGCGTCGTCGGCCAGGTCGACCGGTCGGATCTCCACCTGCTGAGGCTAGGACGTCGGCAGGGGGGACGGCGAGCGGTTTTCCGGCGGCGCCCCGGTGTCGGCGGCCTCGACGGCCTCGACGGCCTCGACGGCCTCGGGAGGGTCCGGCCGGGTCCAGTGCCGCAGGGCGGGGTCGTCGACGCGGAAGGAGCGCACCGGGCCCGGCGGGGTGTCGGCGGTCTCGAACCGGACCGTGACCACGCCCCGCCCCGACCCCCACACCCAGCCCCGGCCGTGGTCGTCGTGGACCACGTCGGCCCCGGGCGCCCACAGCGTGCGCCGCGAGCGCGGGTCCACCGGCACCTCGGTGGGCAGGTCGGCGACCTCCTCGTCGACCCCGGGCACCCCGGTGCCGCCGAACAGGTCGTCCTGCACCCAGTCGGCCAGACCGGACACGCCCACCCCGAGCAGGCGTACGCCGCCGGAGGTGTCGAGGTCGGCCAGCAGGGCGCGGGCGACCCGGGCCACCACGGCCGGACGGTCGGTGGGGGAGTCGAGGGTCGCGGAGCGGGTCAGGGTGGTGAAGTCGTGCAGGCGCACCTTGATCGACACGGTCCGCCCGGAGAGCCCCCCGGCGGCCAGCCGGCCGGCGACGTCGCCGGCCTGGCGGGTCAGCAGGCCCTCCATCAGCCGGCGGTCGGTCAGGTCGGTCTCGTAGGTGCCCTCCGCGGAGACCGACTTGGCCTCGCGCTCGGCCACCACCGGCCGGTCGTCGCGGGCGCGGCACAGCTCGTGCAGCGAGGTGCCGTGGGCGCGTCCCACCAGGCGCACCAGCTCCTCGAGGCTGACCCGTTCGAGGTCGGCCACGTGGTGCAGGCCGGCACGGCGCAGGCGCTCGGTCGTGGCCGGGCCGACGCCGGGGATGACCGAGACGTGCATCGGGCGGAGCAGGTCGGCCTCGGAGCCGGGCGGGACGACGACCAGCCCGTCGGGCTTGTCGAGGTCGCTGGCCACCTTGGCCATGAACTTCGAGGTGGCCAGGCCGACCGAGGCGGTCAGGCCGCCGGTGCGGCGGTGGAGCTCGGCGCGCACCTCCTCGGCGACCGCGGTCACCGTGTCCACCTCGAGGTCGGGCAGGTCGGCGGCAGCGAGGTCCACGAACGCCTCGTCCAGCGACAGCGGCTCCACCAGCGGCGAGACCGAGCGCAGCAGCTCCATCACCACGACGCTGGCCTCGCGGTAGGCCGGGAACCGACCCGCGAGGTAGGCGGCGTGGGGGCAGCGGGAGCGCGCCTCCCGGGTCGACATGGCCGAGCGGACCCCGTGCACCCGGGCCTCGTAGGACGCCGTGGCGACCACGCCACGGCCGCCGGTCCCGCCCACGACCACGGGCCTGCCCCGCAGCGACGGCTTGTCACGCTGCTCGACGGCGGCGAAGAAGGCGTCGAGGTCCAGGTGGAGGACCGAGGCCGTGGCACGCACGCCCAGCACGCTACCCGCCGTACGCGCTGCTCACGGCCTCTCCGCGTCCACAGGCGGGGCCGTGGTCGGCTCCTCCCCAGGGTCCGCGCGCGGGGCCCCGGGGGCGCCCGCCGACGGCCAGCCTCGTCCCATGACCACCGCCCGCGAGACCCCGTCCCTGACCGTGCGCTCGCCCGAGGACCTGCTGGCCCTGGCTCCGGTGGTCCTGGGCTTCACCCCGACCGACTCGGTCGTGCTGCTGACCTTCGGTCCCGGCGCCTTCCACGCGCGCGTCGACCTGCCGGCGCGGGGTGACCGCGAGGGCGCCGCCGCGATCGCGGACACGCTGGTCGACCCGGTGCGCCGGCACCGGGTGACCCGCGCCGCGGTCCTGCTGTTCACCGGCGACCCGGTGCTCGCCCGGGGCGTCGCCCGGGACCTCGAGGGAGCGCTGCGCCGCGCCGGCGTCGACGTGGTCGACGTCCTGCGGGCGCACGAGGGCCGTTGGTGGCCCGCGCGGGGGCGACGCCCGGGGGTGCCCGTGCACGGCGTCCCCTACGACGCGGCGGCGCACCCCTTCTCGGCGCAGTCCGTGCTCGAGGGGCGGGTGACCCTGCCGTCGCGCCGGGCCCTGGCGGGGACCCTGGACCCGCTGGCAGGAGCGGTCGAGGAGGTGCAGGAGGCCGCCGCGGTCGCAGCGGCGTCGTTCGCGGGGACCGACCCGGCGTGGTGCGCCAGGGAGCGCAGGTGGGCCGCCGCGCTGGTGCGCACGCACGTCGGGTGCCGCACCGTCCCGGAGTCGGCCGAGGTCGCTCGGCTCGTGGTCGGGCTGGGGTCGTTCGCGGTGCGCGACGCGGTGTGGTCCACGACGCCGCCGGCCCGGGACGCACCGGCCGCCCGTGACGCCGCCGACCTGTGGACCGAGGTCGTCCGGCGGTGCCCCGAGCGCTGGCGCGCGCCCGCCGCGGCGCTGCTCGCGTACGCCGCCTGGAACTGCGGCAACGGCGCCCTGGCCTGGTGCGCGGTCGACGTCGCCGACGCGGCCGACCCCGAGCACACGCTGACCGGGCTGGTCGCCCAGCTGCTCGGCGCGGCGGTGCGGCCGGGTGCCTTCGACCCCTCCGAGGTGTTCGCGGCGGGGGAGGGGGGACCCCTCGACGACGACCCGTGGGGCGCCTCCGTCGGGTGAGCGACCCACGGGCGCCACCGGGTCTAGGGTCGGACCATGGGCGCAGAGGTCGACGCACAGGAGTTCACCCGGGCCGATCGCACCCGGCACCGCGAGAAGGTGCGACGCTGCCTGGACGTCTTCGCCCGGATGCTCCGCGACTCCGTCTTCGACACCGACGACCCGATGGTCGGGCTCGAGGTCGAGCTGAACCTGGTCGACGAGGCCAACGACCCCGCGATGAAGAACGCCGAGGCGCTGGAGCGGATCGCCGACCCGGCCTGGCAGACCGAGCTGGGCCAGTTCAACATCGAGATCAACGTGGCGCCCGCGCGGCTGCGCGAGGGCGGGCTGGCCGACTTCGAGGACAACCTGCGCCGCAGCCTGAACGACGCCGAGGCCAAGTCGGCCGAGATCGGGGCGCACCTGGTGATGATCGGGGTGCTGCCCACCCTCGCCGACGGCCACATGGGGCCCGGCAGCCTGAGCGTCAACCCGCGCTACCGCCTGCTGTCCGAGCAGATCCTGGCCGCACGCGGGGAGGACATCGAGCTGTCGATCCAGGGCCTGCCGCCGGGCTCGGAGCAGGTCGAGACGACCGCCGGGACGATCCTGCCGGAGGCCGCCTGCACCAGCACGCAGCTGCACGTGCAGACGTCGCCCTCGGAGTTCGCCGACTACTGGAACGCCTCGCAGGCGGTCTCGGCGATCCAGCTGGCCCTCGGCGCGAACTCGCCCTACCTGCTGGGCAAGCAGCTGTGGCGCGAGACGCGCATCCCGTTGTTCGAGCAGGCCACCGACACCCGCGGCGAGGAGCTCAAGGCGCAGGGCGTCCGTCCTCGGGTGTGGTTCGGCGAGCGCTGGGTCACCTCGGTCTTCGACCTGTTCGAGGAGAACGTGCGCTACTTCCCCGCGCTCCTGCCGATCACCGACGACGAGGACCCGGTCGCGGTCCTCGAGGGCGGCGGGACCCCCAACCTCAGCGAGCTGCGCCTGCACAACGGCACGGTCTACCGCTGGAACCGGCCGGTCTACGACATCGCGGGCGGGGTGCCCCACCTGCGGGTGGAGAACCGGGTGCTGGCCGCCGGCCCGACCGTGGTCGACACGATGGCCAACGCCGCCTTCTACTTCGGTCTGGTCCGCACCCTGGCCGAGAGCGAGCGGCCGCTGTGGTCGGCGATGTCGTTCAGCGCCGCGGAGGAGAACTTCCACGCCGCCGCCCTGCACGGCATCGAGGCGCAGGTGTTCTGGCCCGGGATCGGCCAGGTGCCCGCGACCGAGCTGGTCCTGCGCCGGCTGCTGCCGATGGCCCGGCAGGGCCTGGACTCGTGGGGCGTCCCGTCCGCGGACAGCGACCGCCTGCTCGGCGTCATCGAGGGGCGCTGCCTGGCCGGCGTGAACGGCGCCGAGTGGTTCGTGCGGCGGATGGCCGGGCGCGAGGGTCAGGACCGCTACGACGCGCTGCGCGCGGTGACGGGGGAGTACCGCGAGCGGATGCACTCCAACGAGCCCGTGCACACCTGGTAGCCCGGCTAGGACGTGCGCAGCCGGCGCCACCGGCGCCCGGAGCCCGAGACCGGCTCCCACCAGCCCGCCCGGGTCACCACCACCAGCGGGACCGTCGCCAGGCCGAGCTCGGCGCACGCGGTCCTCAACGCCGCCACCCACGCGGCGTCGAGGTCCTCCTGGGCCAGCGGTCCGGTCCGGGTCAGCCAGACCACCGGGCCGGCAGGGTGTGCGCGGGCGGGCCGGCCGTCCGGGTCGGGCAGCGCCCCGACCCGGCGCAGCATCGCGGCGAGCACCTCGACCCGCAGCGCGTGGTCGTCGGCCGGGTCGCGGGCCGGGCGGGCCGTCCGGGGCCCCCCGGGCAGGCCGACGTGCAGCAGGGCGGGGAAGCTGCGCCGCGGCTCGCTGCGCAGGTGCTCCAGCACCACCGCCCGCAGCGCGCGCGCCCGGTGCGCCGGGACCGCCGGCCCGAACGGGCCCACCTCGCTGCGTGCCCCGTCAGGGACCGGGCGCGCTGCTGTCCTGGGGGTGGCCACCCCGCGAGGGTGCCCGAGCCGGCCCGGTGACGGCGCTCGTCCTCCACAGGTGGCGCGCTCGGTGGGGCACGTCGGTACGGTGAGCGGCATGGGAACCGTCGTCGTGGGCTACGTGCCCAACCTGGAGGGCGACGCCGCGCTCGACCGTGCGATCAGCGAGGCACGCCTGCGTGAGTCCGACCTGCTCGTCGTCGACGTCCGGCGGCGCGCCTCGGACCAGTCCGCCGACCTGGCGCCGGCCCGCGAGCGGCTCGGCAGCAGCGGGATCGCCTTCGAGGTGCGCGAGGCGCCGAGCGGGGTGGACGGGGCCGAGGACCTCGTCGAGGTCGCGTCGGCCGCCGACCTGATCGTGATCGGGCTGAAGCGGCGCTCGCCGCTGGGCAAGCTGATCCTGGGCTCCAGCGCCCAGCGGATCCTGCTCGACGCCCCGTGCCCGGTGCTGACCGTCAAGCCGTAGCGCTCAGCCGTCCCGCTCGGCCAGCAGGACGCGCATCTGCTCGACCTCGCGCTCCTGCGTGCTCACCACGTCCGCGGCGAGCTCCCGCGCCGGACCGAACGCACCCCCGGACACCTCCTGCTCGGCCAGGGCGATGCCCTCGGCGTGGTGCTCGACCAGTGCGGTGAGCAGCGCCTGCTCGAACTCCGCGCCCTGCGCCCGCTCGATCGCCGCCAGGTCGCCGTGGTCGTCCTGCGACCCGGCGTCCTCCGACGCGTGGGCGTTGGCGTGGTCCCGGGCGGTCTCGGGCACCTGCTCGCCCCAGGAGGTCAGCCAGCCGCTCAGGGTCTGCACCTGGGCCGCGTGCGCGGCACGCAGCGCCTCCAGCAGGTCCGCCACGGCCGGGTCGAGCTCGCGACCCAGGGACAGGTCGACCATCAGGAGGGCGTCGGCGTGGTGGGGGAGCAGCGTCCGGGCGAACTCCACGTCCGCGTCGTTCAGGCCGTCGCCGTTGGGCGCGGTGCTGGTGACCGCGGACGGGGAGCTGTCGGTCTCGCCACCGGTCGCGCCGCCGCACGCGGCCGCGAGCAGCCCGAGCGGTGCCAGCACGGCGAGGAGCGCGGCGCGGCGTCGGGGTCCGGGGATCACCCCGCCATGCTGCCGGAGCACCCCACGGGTGACCAAGCCGCCAGGGGGTGGGACGAGGATGGGCGCATGACCTCGACCGCCCTCGGTGGCACCCCCGTCTCCCTCGTCGGCGACCTGCCCGTCCGCGGGGCGCAGGCCCCGGCGTACTCCCTGACCGGCACGGACCTCGGTGAGGTGGTGCGCAGCGACGACCGGCGCACCGTGCTCAACATCTTCCCCAGCGTCGACACCGGCGTGTGCGCGGCGAGCGTGCGCGCGTTCAACGAGCGGGCGGCCGGGCTGGCCGACACCGACGTGGTCTGCGTCTCGCAGGACCTCCCGTTCGCGCAGGCCCGGTTCTGCGGGTCCGAGGGCCTGGACGGGGTGGTGGCCGCGTCGGCGTTCCGCTCGACCTTCGGCGACGACTACGGCGTACGCCTGCTCGACGGGGCGTTCGCCGGACTGCTCGCGCGCGCGGTGGTGGTGCTCGACCGCGACGGCACCGTGATGCACACGCAGCTGGTGCCCGAGATCGGCCAGGAGCCGGACTACGACGCCGCGGTCGCCGTCCTCGGCTAGGACCCGCGTCCGGGCGCGCGTGGGGGAGGATGGCCCCCATGGGTTTCCAGATCACCGGCGACGCCGCCGCGGACCAGGTCCTCGACGAGTCGCCGTTCGCGCTGCTGGTCGGGATGATGCTCGACCAGCAGTACCCGATGGAGCACGCCTTCCGCGGTCCGGCGAAGCTGCTCGAGCGCCTCGGCACCCTGGACCCCGCGGCGGTCGCGGCCGCGGACCCCGAGGAGCTGGCCGAGCTGTGCGCCCGCACACCGGCGATCCACCGCTTCCCGGGATCGATGGCGGCGCGGCTGCAGCAGCTCGCCCGGGTCGTGGAGCAGGAGTACGACGGTGACGCCGCGGCCCTCTGGACCGGCGCGAGCACCGGGCGGGAGCTCCTGCGCCGGGTCCAGGCCCTGCCCGGGTTCGGCGCGCAGAAGGCCAGGATCTTCGTGGCGCTGCTGGCCAAGCAGCTCGACGTGCGGCCCGAGGGATGGGAGTCCGCCGTGGGCGACTACGCGCTGGAGGGCCACCGGTCGGTGGCCGACGTGACCGATGCCGCGTCGCTGCAGAAGGTGCGCGAGCACAAGAAGCAGCAGAAGGCCGCCGCGCGGTCGGCCGGCGCCGGGCCGGGCCCGGGGTCCTGACCTCCCCTGCCCGGCGTCGGCGTGGCGTCGACGCGGTGCGAGGCGCAGCCGTGGTCGGTCCGGCCCCGGTGCCGTGGCATGATGAACCCAGCGGCTCTTGACGACACCGGCCTTTGGTGTGCCCAGGAGCCTGCTCCGCTGCACACTGCCAACCAGCATGACGAGAGGTGTTCGTGTCCTCGACCGCGCGCAAGATCCCTGCCGAGGTGCTCTCGCACCCGGCTGTCACGGCCCTCATCGAGCAGGCCTCGCCGGACGGACAGGTCACCCCTGACGACATCCGGCGCGCCAGCGACGAGGCGTCGGTCGAGCCTCGCCACCTCAAGTCGCTGATGGCCCACCTCGCCGGCCTGGGGATCAGCGTCGCGCTGCCGGTCGGTGCGCGCGCCGCCGCCGCGACCGGGACCCGCAAGAGCACCACCACGACCGCGAAGGCACCGGCGGCCGACGCCGAGGAGCCCGCGGCGACCAAGCCCCCGGCCAAGAAGGCGGCTGCCAAGAAGGCCCCGGCCAAGAAGGCCGCGGCGAAGAAGACCGCGCCGGCCGCGAAGGCCGCGACCGTGACCAAGGGCGAGGTGAGCACCCCCTCGGTCACCGAGGTCGTGCTCGAGCCCGACGTCGCGCCGGTGATCGGCCCCGACGGCAAGAAGATCCTCCCCGACCTGCCCGACGAGCAGTTCGAGAAGGACGTGAAGGTCGACCCGACCATCAAGGAGGACGAGAAGAAGGCCTCCTTCGTCGTCTCCTCCGCCGACGACACCGACGAGCCCGAGCAGCAGGTGATGGTCGCCGGGGCGACGGCCGACCCGGTCAAGGACTACCTGAAGCAGATCGGCAAGGTCCCCCTCCTCAACGCCGAGATGGAGGTCGAGCTCGCGAAGCGCATCGAGGCCGGCCTCTTCTCGGACGAGAAGCTGGCCAAGGGCGGGAAGATCTCCGCCAAGGTCCACGAGGAGCTGGACTGGATCGCCGAGGACGGGCGCCGCGCCAAGAACCACCTGCTCGAGGCCAACCTGCGTCTGGTCGTCTCCCTGGCAAAGCGCTACACCGGTCGCGGGATGCTCTTCCTGGACCTGATCCAGGAGGGCAACCTCGGCCTGATCCGCGCGGTCGAGAAGTTCGACTACACCAAGGGCTACAAGTTCTCGACCTACGCCACCTGGTGGATCCGCCAGGCGATCACCCGCGCCATGGCCGACCAGGCGCGCACCATCCGGATCCCGGTCCACATGGTCGAGGTCATCAACAAGCTCGCCCGTGTCCAGCGCCAGATGCTGCAGGACCTGGGTCGCGAGCCCACGCCCGAGGAGCTCGCCGTCGAGCTCGACATGACCCCCGAGAAGGTCATCGAGGTGCAGAAGTACGGCCGCGAGCCGATCTCCCTGCACACCCCGCTCGGCGAGGACGGCGACTCGGAGTTCGGCGACCTCATCGAGGACTCCGAGGCCATCGTGCCCGCCGACGCCGTGTCGTTCACGCTGCTCCAGGAGCAGCTGCACGCGGTCCTCGACACCCTCTCCGAGCGCGAGGCCGGCGTGGTCTCGATGCGCTTCGGGCTCACCGACGGGCAGCCGAAGACCCTCGACGAGATCGGCAAGGTCTACGGCGTGACGCGCGAGCGCATCCGCCAGATCGAGTCCAAGACGATGTCGAAGCTGCGGCACCCGAGCCGCTCGCAGGTGCTGCGCGACTACCTCGACTGACGAACGACGGGGACGCCGGACATTCGTACCGCCCGGACGGCCTTCTCGACGGCCGGCACACCGCCCTGCTCGCTCGCCGACTGGTGCCGATCGATCATCCGCCTCACGGTCTCGTGCGTCGTGCCGCCATCGCGGCCTCTCCCGGATATCTGCCTCCATCTGGATAGACCGAAATGACGTCCTGACGTTGCCCCACGCTCGCAACGTAGTCCCCTCGGCGGTGGTGGTCGGCTGGCGTAGGAACCGTCACCAAGGACCGCTACCTGGCCACCGGTGGCGACTTTTCGTGGCCACGGACAACTCGCAGACCGACTGAGAGAATGTGCGGTGCGACCACGGGCGCGAACAAGGTCGCTGGCGTCATCCCGATGCCCTCCAACAGAAAGTCGGCAGGCGTCGTCCTTGCTGCTGTCAGCCTGGTGTCGCCGGCCTTCGAATGGCACTCGGCGAGTGCCACGGTCCCCGATGGGCGGCGGCTGTAGCACCCACAACGCCGTCCGCGCTTCGGAACGTAGAGACCGCTGCGGAACGCCGGCCGCGACCAGCCGCCGAATCAGAGCCCGATCCTCCAGTGAGATCACCCTTCCAGCCTGTCTGGGTGGCCTCGTTTTCGACCGTCGCTACGACCTGGATTCCACACGTCGTCGACAGACGCTCCTCTTGTTGCTTCCGCAATCGATGGTCTACTTTGGCGGCGCCGCAGCCGCGGTCCACAGTCGAGAAAGAGACGTTCTATGAACCGCCACCCTGGACTGGCTCTGGCTATCGCGAGTCTGCCGCTGGTCCTATCGATTTCGGGTTGCTCCTCCGCCGACGACGACGGCGACACGAACACTTTCGAGAACGACGGCAACATCCCCGGTGAAACCGTGCAGGGCGGTCTCGAGGCTTTCCTCGAGGAGAACAAGGTTGTCGGCACCGTCGAGTCCTGTGGCGGAATCGAGGACAAGGTCGACGCCACGACCACCTGTGCCGCGACCATCGACGACATCGAGGACGATGTGACGGTGACGGTGGACACGTCGACCGACACGGAGACGATCTTCGCCTACGACCTCACGGCCTTCGGCTACGAAGAGCAGTGAACCGCGTCATGAGCCATGCTGTGCGCGGCTGTCAGTAGCAGCGCCGACCGGTAGGGGCGTCATTCGGTAGGCCCAGGGCTGGAGCAGGCCGCCGTTCTACCGTCCTACGTGGTCCGGTGGCGAGCCTGGCTCGCAACGATCCAGATCACGTCAGTGCGCTGAGCGCGACCTCACAGAAGTCGTCATTGGTCCCGGTCGAGTCGCGTACCGGCTCCTCGGAGACCAACGTGTCGTCGTCGGGGTTCTCCGGAGTCCCGTTCTCGTCGATCACTGCCTCGAGGCGCGACTGGCCGGTGTCCTTTCCGATGATCCGACCGTCGGGGCCGTACGTCATGAAGAAGCCGGTCTCCAGGAACAGGATCGTGATCGTCCCGTCGTCGTTGTCGGTGATGCGCAGCTCGTTGCCCCGGGTGATCTGCCGCGTGGTGATGAAGGCGCCCGTCGCCGTGTTGGTGAGCGTCGTGGTGCGTCTGACATGCGAGGAGAAGTACGTCTCGCCTCTGCGCTGCGCGATCTGCAGACGGAACTCGCCGGTCCCCACTATCTCGACGGTCAGGCCGGACTCTCCGCAGAAGTCCTCCTCCACGAACGCGACGTCGATCGGCTCGGTGATCTTCGTCGGGGGTGCCGCGCCAGCCGGTCCTCCGTTCAGGACCATGCCTGCGGTCAGGGCCGCAATGGCGCCGATACCTGCACAAGATCGTCGTGGGCTTCGCATGGGTGACCTCCGTTGCTCGGGCCGAGCAGCGACCGGCACGCGCCGGTGACCCACGTCGACACTAGGGCGACGCGCGGGTGCCGACCATGACCAATTCAGGGTGGTCTCCCGTGCGCCCCTCCGCGGCTGCGCTCGCCGGACCTGCCGCCGTCGCCGGCACCGGCGTCGACCCCGCTCCCCACCTGTAGTCTTCCCCCATGGCAGAGCGCAGCGCCCCGACGTCGCTCGCGCGCGGCTACCTCGGCTGAGGCGTGGCCCGACCGATGCCGCGCACCGCTGACTCCGACGACGAGCTGCCGGCACGGATGCGTCTGTGGGACTACCTGGGCCGCAACTGGGCGGTGGTGCTGGCGACGGTGCTGCTGACGCTGGTCATGGTCGGCGCCGTGGTGACGCTGTTCTAGCGGCACGGCGGACCGGCCCGCTCGGTGGCCCGTAGGCTCGCGGGGTGAGCAGCAACGGCACCCCGCGCCCCCGTCCGCTGTGGCGCGTCATCGTCGGCGCGCTGCTCGTGCTGGGTGGGGTGGCGCTCTTCGTCGCCCTCCAGCTGGGCCGAGACGGGTCCGGGGGAGCGGGGCTGGACGGCCTGCTCTCGGGCCTCGTGGTGGCGCTCGGCGTCGTCGCGCTGCAGCGTCCGCAGCGGTGAGCCCTGGGCGCCGGCCTACCAGCGGGAGCTCAGGAACTTCCCGTCGAAGGTGACCACGACCCGGTCGCCGCCGTCGGGTCCGGTCGCCGCGCGATGTCGACCTGGACGTCGATCGCGCTCCGTAGCGCCCCGGTGGTCCACACCAGGGGGGCCGAGGTGGTCGGCGGCGGGACCCCAGGTGCGGCCGTGCCGCACCCGGGCCGGTCAGGCCTTGCGGTCGTGCTTGACGCGTCGGCGCAGCTGGAGGATCCGCAGGCTGGCCGCGATGCCGGCCAGGAAGATGCCCGCGACCGCAGCGATCAGCAGGGCCACCGCGACCGGGATGTCGGCCTCCCAGGGCAGGAAGCGCACCGTGGTCGGCTCGGTGTTCTGCGCGACGAAGATGATCAGGAAGATCAGGACGATGCCGAGGGCGATGACGCCGAGGTAGAGGCCACCGGCCCGCGAACGGCGGAGCGGGTCGGACTGCTTGTCCTGGCCGCCCTTGGCGGGTTTCCCGCCCCGGCCGGGCTTCCCGCCCTTCCCGGTCTTGTCGGCGGCTCGGGTGTCCCCGGGCTTTCCGCCACGGTCGGGTCCGGGGGTCGAATCCGGCTGGGTGGGGGTGGAGTTGCTCATGAGGCAGGTCTACCGCATCGGGCCGCCCCGTCGTACGCACGGCCGGGTGAGCGCGTCGCCGGGACGACGAAGGCCCCGGACGGGGGTCCGGGGCCGACGAGGGAGATCTGGTGGTGGTGCTGGTGCTCAGCGCCCGGCGTCGGGAGCGGGGGTGCCGTGGAGCTTGTGGGTCTCGTCCACGACGGTCACGGCGACCTCCTTGAGCTTGTCCTCGTGCTCGCGCGCGTGGTGCGCGCAGAACATCAGCTCTCCGCCTGCCTGGAGGGCAACGCGAAGGTAGGCCTGGGCACCGCAACGGTCGCAACGGTCCTCGGCAGTCAGGGGAGCACTGGTAGCAACTGCAGTAGTCACAACGGCCTCATCTCTTGGTCGGTCGGTGCTAGTCACAACGTAGTCGGAAGACCGGTTGTTCCTCAGCCGTTCGTGGTGAACCACACGATGATCGAACCACGCAGGTGGTGATCCTGAAGGGTGACTGGCCGGTCCTCGTGGTCCGGTCGATCGGGTGTGCGGCGGTGCTGCCCTGCTGTCTCCGATCCTACGGGGCGGGCCGAGGACCCGGGCGGGCGTGCCGCGTCCGGGGCGGGGGCGTGTCGTCGGTAGGTTCGGGTCGTCCAGACCAGCAGGACCCAGCCCGACCCAGCCACCGACCCGGGAGCCTCCGATCGACAAGACGTACAACGCCGCGCACCTGCTCGTCCTCGAGGGTCTCGAGGCCGTCCGCAAGCGGCCCGGCATGTACATCGGCTCCACCGACACCCGGGGGCTGATGCACTGCCTGTGGGAGATCATCGACAACGGTGTGGACGAGGCGCTGGCCGGGGAGGCCCACCGGGTCGAGGTCACGCTCCACGCCGACGACTCCGTCGAGGTCCACGACGACGGTCGCGGCATCCCCACCGACAAGGAGCCCCGGACGGGGCTGCCCGGCGTCGAGGTGGTGGCCACCAAGCTGCACGCGGGCGGCAAGTTCGGCGGCGGGTCGTACGCCGCGACCGGGGGGCTGCACGGCGTCGGGCTCTCGGTGGTCAACGCGCTGTCGTCGCGGATGGACATCGACGTCGAGCGCGCCCCCAGCCGGCAGGGCATCAGCTTCCGCCGCGGGGTTCCCGGCGTCTTCGACGGCGACGGCGTGGGGGCGGCCTTCGAGGCGACCTCCGGGCTGACCCGCAAGGCCGGACGGGTGCCCAAGGGCCGCAGCGGCACCCGGATCCGGTTCTGGCCGGACCGCCAGATCTTCACCGCCGACGCCGCCTTCGAGCTGGAGGGGCTGCTCGGGCGCGCCCGGCAGACGTCCTTCATCGTCCCGGGCCTCGAGCTGGTGATCCGCGACGAGCGCGGCGACGTACCGGTGGAGGAGAGCTTCCGCCACGACGGCGGCATCACGGAGTTCGCCGAGTACCTCGCCCACGACGAGGCCGTGACCGACATCGTGCGGCTGCAGGGCGCCGACACCTTCACCGAGACCGTGCCGCTGCTCGACGACCAGGGCCACATGACGCCCCAGGAGGTCGAGCGCGAGCTCGCCGTCGACGTGGCCGTGCGGTGGGGCACCGGCTACGACACCGAGCTGCGCTCCTTCGTCAACGTGATCGCCACCCCGAAGGGCGGCACCCACGTCGGCGGCTTCGAGCAGGCGGTCACCCGCACCTTCAACGAGGTCATGCGGGCCACCAAGGCGCTCAAGGTCAACGACCAGGACGTGGTCAAGGACGACGTGCTGGAGGGCATGACCGCCGTGGTCGCCGTGCGGCTGGCGGAGCCGCAGTTCGAGGGCCAGACCAAGGAGATCCTCGGCACGCCGGCGGCGCGCAACGTCGTACGCAAGGTGGTCGCCGCCGAGCTCAAGGGCTTCCTCACCTCGACCAAGCGGGTCGAGAAGGCGCAGGCCAAGCTGGTCATGGAGAAGGTCGTGGGCGCCCAGCGCACCCGGATCGCGGCCCGCCAGCACAAGGAGACCCAGCGCCGGAAGAACGCCCTGGAGTCCTCCGCGCTCCCGGCGAAGCTCGCCGACTGCCGCAACAACGACAACGAGCGCACCGAGCTCTTCATCGTCGAGGGCGACTCCGCGCTCGGCACCGCCAAGCTCGCCCGCGACTCCTCCTTCCAGGCGCTGCTGCCGATCCGCGGCAAGATCCTGAACGTCCAGAAGGCCTCGGTCGGCGACATGCTGAAGAACACCGAGTGCGCCTCGATCATCCAGGTCGTGGGCGCCGGGTCCGGGCGCACCTTCGACCTCGACGCGACCCGCTACGGCCGGATCATCTTCATGGCCGACGCCGACTCCGACGGCGCCCACATCCGCTGCCTGCTGGCCACGCTGTTCTTCAAGTACATGCCCGAGCTGGTCACCAGCGGCCGGGTCTACACCGCCGTCCCGCCGCTGCACCGCATCGAGCTGACCAACCCCCGCAAGGGCATGGAGAAGTACGTCTACACCTACTCCGACGACGAGCTCCAGCGGCGCCTGGCGGAGCTGAAGAAGAAGAACGTGCGCTGGAAGGACCCGGTGCAGCGGTACAAGGGCCTGGGCGAGATGGACGCCGACCAGCTGGCCGAGACCACGATGGACCCGCGGAAGCGGACCCTGCGCAAGCTGACCGTCGACGACGCCGACGACGCCGCGACGGTCTTCGAGCTGCTGATGGGCTCCGACGTGGCGCCGCGCAAGGAGTTCATCGTCCAGGGCGCCTACGAGGTGGACGTGGAGATGCTCGACGCGTGAACGAGCCGTCCGAGCCCCGCCGTTGGATGCTGTTTACTCTTGGCGCACTAGTTCCAGTTGTGGTGGTAGGTGTGGGCCGGTTGACCATCTGGCGCGACGTACATGGGGGCGTGCTCATCTTCGTCGTGCTGTGGACCGCGGCCGTCTTCGGCGCATACATGGTGCTTCGGTACACGGGCAGGGAGAAGCGCTATCAGCAGGGCGAACGTTTGGGGCGCAGGATCGGCGAGTGGCAGCAGAGGCGTAAGAGCAACTGATGCCTGATGATGGGGTGAGCGACCCGAAGCAGGACCCCGCTGCGGACCTGACCCGTTCCATCGCCACGGTGTTGCACTGGTTGGCCCTAGTCGTCTTTGGTGTGGGCAGCGTCGTCTTGCTGTTGGTGATGCTTTTCGGTGACCTGGACGAACCTGGGCGAGTCGCGCCCGGGCTGGTCATGGGTGTCGCGGCCTTCTGCACCGCACTGTTTGTCATCGTCCGGCGTTCACGTCTTGCTGGTTGAGCGCGCTTGAAAGTCAGTTCAGTAAGGGCGCGCCAGTCAGTATTGGCCCCTTTCTGGTTGTTCATCGTCCAGGGCGCCTACGAGGTGGACGTGGAGATGCTCGACGCGTGACGGCCCGGCCGGGCCGCGCCCCGGCGGGTGGGAGCATGGGTCCGGTGCGCACCCCTGTCCGGCCGACCGCCCTGGTCGCCTCGCTGACGGCTCTCGCGACCCTGGTCGCCGGCTGCAGCGGGCCGACCGACCCCGGGGGTGACCAGCCCGGGGGGCGGGCCGCGCAGGCGTCGCAGGACGTACGCCCCACCGCCTCCGCGCGGCTCGGCCTCGAGCCCGGGTGGGGTCCGACGCGGGCCGAGCTGGACCGCGCGGCGCGTGCGGTCGCGCGGATGACGGTGCCCGAGCTGGCCGGTCAGGTGATCGTGGCCCGCTGGTCGGGCACGCAGGCGCCGACCGCGATGGTCGACCGGCTCGACCTCGGCGGGGTGATCGCCTTCGAGGACAACGTCGTCTCGGCCGAGCAGGTCCGGCGGACGACCACGCTGCTGCAGCGGGGCGTACGCCGCCCGTGGCCCCTGCTCGTCGGCATCGACCAGGAGGGCGGGCTGGTCGAGCGGCTGACCACGGGCGTCACCCGCTTCCCGGCCTTCATGACGGCCGGGGCGGCCGACCGGCCGCAGCTCACCGAGCAGGCGTACACCGCCGCGGGTGCCGAGCTGCGTCGGCTCGGGTTCACCACCGACTTCGCGCCCGACGCCGACGTGACCGTCGGGCCGTCCGACCCGGTGATCGGGTCCCGCTCGGCCGGCTCCGACCCCGACGTCGTCGCCGCGCAGACGGTGGCCGCCGCGCGGGGCTACCTGGCGGGTGGCGTGCTGCCGGTCGTCAAGCACTTCCCGGGCCACGGGTCCGTCACGACCGACAGCCACCTCGCGCTGCCGGTGCAGGGCCGCAGCCGCGCCGAGCTCCGCGACACCGACCTGGTGCCGTTCCGCGCCGCGGTCCGGGCCGGGCTGCCGGCAGTGATGGTCGGTCACCTCGCCGTCGCCGCGATCGACCCGGGTGTGCCCGCCACCGTCTCCCGACCGGTCGTGACCGGTCTGCTGCGGGACGACCTCGGCTTCGACGGCGTCGTGGTCAGCGACGCGCTGGAGATGGCCGCGCTGGACGGGGTCGACCGGCCCGCGGTCGGCTTCCTGCGCGCCGGCGGCGACCTGGTGCTGGTGCCCCCCGACCCCGCGGCCACGCGGGCCTCGCTCGTGGCCGCCGTCCGCTCCGGGGACCTGGACCGGCGGCGCCTCGAGCAGGCCGCGGCCCGGGTGGGCGCGATGCTCCTCCACCAGCAGGCCACCCGGCCCCGGCGCGGGGGGCCGTCGAGCGCCGCCGGACCGGCGCGGGCGCTGTCGGCGGCCGCCGTCACCGTGGCGAGCGGCGCCTGCCGCGGCCCGCTGGTCCGCGGCCCCCTGGTGCCGATGGGGGACCCGGCGGCGGTGGGCGCCTTCCGTACCGCCGCCCAGGCCGCCGGTGTCCCGCTCGGCTCCGTGTCCGAGACGCGTCCGCCCCGTCCGGCCCCCACCGGCCGCAGCCGCGCCGACGCCCGCGCGCTGGACGCCTGGCGCGCCGCGCCGTCGAGGACGGTCGTCGACGGGACGCCCGTGCGCCTCGGCGCGACCGACGGCCCGGGCCCGCCCGGGGTGCTCGTCGCCACCGACACGCCCTACCTGCTGGGGTACGCCGACGCTCCGGTCGAGGTCGCGACCTACGGCACGACCCCCGGAGCGATGACCGCGCTGGTGCGGGTGCTCACCGGCGAGGCCCGCGCCCCCGGCCGGCTCCCGGTGGCCGTCGACGGGGTCGAGCGCCGGGGCTGCTGACCTCTCGGCCGTGCGGGAGCGTCATCTGGGCGGTGCGGGAGCGTCATCTGGGCGGTGCGGGAGTGTCATCTGGGCTCAGTGGTGCTGCTCGAGCAGGCCGGTGTCGACGTCGTAGACGAAGCCGCCGACCTGGACGGTGTCCGGGATGAGCGGGTGGGCGCGGATCTTGCGGACGTCCTCGGCCAGGGCCTC
Organism: uncultured Actinomycetota bacterium; assembly: GCA_963781475.1. GTDB lineage: Bacteria > Actinomycetota > Actinomycetes > Propionibacteriales > Nocardioidaceae > Nocardioides. The sequence continues at coordinate 71,195 of CAWAGJ010000010.1, forward strand.
GTCCTGGTCGACCACGACGTTGATCGGCTGCCAGGAGACGTCGCTGCCGACGGACTCGGCCACCCGGCGGCGCAGCTCGGCCTCGGTGTTGCTGGCCATCGCACACCGGGTGTGCGGCACCACCAGGATCCGCGAGACGTTCAGCAGGTGCACCCCCAGCACGAGCGCCTCGAGCGCCTGCGGGGTCACCCGCCCGCCCGGGTTGCGGAAGATCTTGGCGTCGCCGAGGCCGAGGCCGACCATCTCCAGCGGCTGGATGCGTGAGTCCATGCAGGTCACGATCGCCACGCCGGCGCGGGCGACGCCGTCGTAGCCGGAGGCGTCGTGGGCGGCGGCGTACGCCTCGTTGGCGGCGACCAGGTCGTCGAAGGTGTCCACGGGGCGCAACCTATCGTCCCGGTGCCGCGGCGTCAGCCTGCTCCACCGGGCTGGTGTCCTCGCGGGTGCGGGCGCCCCGGAAGAGCCACAGCGCCAGCCCCGCGGCCACGACCGCGCAGAACGCCGCGCCGGCGAAGACGGCCTGCTCCTGCGGGATCCCGGCGGCGGCCAGCAGGTCGGTGTACTCCTGGCAGCGGGTGCGCCCGTCGCAGACGTCGACGGCGGCGGGGACCGGGTCGTCCTCGAGCGAGGCGTAGTAGCGGCGCAGCCCGATCGCGGTGAGCGCGGAGATGCCGACGAGCATCCCGATCATCCGGGCCACCACCACGATCGCGCTGGCCAGGCCGTGCACGGCTGCCTCGGTGCTGGCCAGGACCGCGGCGTTGACCGGCGCCAGGGCCAGGCCGAAGCCGAGCCCGCAGGCGACCAGGGTGACGTCGGAGGCGACGCTGTCCAGGCTGTCCACGCCCCACGTGCTCATCACCGCGAACGCCGCGGCCGCCAGCAGCATCCCGCCGGCGGTGATCGCGCCGGCCGGGGTGCGGCGCACCAGGTAGCCGCCGAGGACCGCGCCCACCGGGAGCGCGACCAGGAAGCGGACCAGGACCAGCGCGGCGAGCAGCTGCGAGTCCTGGTAGGTCGTGGTCCGGGCGAAGAGCGGGATGTCGACGACGGCGGCGATCAGGGCGGCGCCGATGAAGAAGCTGACCACCGCCGCACCCCAGGCCGGTCGTGCCCGCAGCGCGCCCCGGGGCACGAGGGGGTCCGCCGCGCGGCGCAGGTGCACCACCAGCGCGACGGTGGCCAGGGCGGAACCGAGCAGGTACCACCAGCCCTGGTCGGCGAAGAGCTCCACCGCCGGGTCGGCGGTCGCGAACGCGAGGATCACCCCGCCCAGGGCGACGGCGAGGTACGTCGCCCCGACCAGGTCCGCGGCCCGGGCGGTGCGCCACCAGCCGGGCAGGTCCAGCAGCGGCCGCGGCGCGACCAGGCACCACGCCACCAGCAGGGCGACGGCGGCCATCGCGGCCAGGCCGACCGGGGTCAGCCACCGGCCGTCGGGCACCAGCCCGACGAACAGCCGGCCCCAGGTGAGGTCGCGCAGCAGCGCGGTGGGCCGCAGCACGACCAGCAGGGACAGCGCCGTGGCCAGCAGGAGCAGCAGCAGCCCGACGAGGTCCGGTCGCCGTCGTCCGGGCGGCCCGCCCCCGGGCGTACCCCCCGACGCCGCACGCTCCGAGGCCGCACGCTCCGCCGCCGCCACCGCCGGGTCGCGGCGGGCGAGCGCGCGCACCGCGAGGGCCAGGACGACCGCGACGACCAGGTTCAGCACGAAGATCGCGCGCCAGTCGGCCACCGCCAGCACGACCGCGCCGAGCAGCGGCCCGAGCACGGAGCCGGCCTCCTGGACCGCGGAGACCACGCCCAGCGGCACCCCGCGCCGGTGCACGGGGTAGAGGTCGGCCACCAGCGCCAACGTCGCCGGGACCAGGCCGCCGCCGCCGAGCCCCTGCAGGAACCGCCCGACGACCATGCTCGGCAGGTCGTAGGCCAGCGCCGTGACCAGCGACCCGAGGGCCAGGACGACCAGCGACCCGACCAGCACCGGGGTGCGCCCGCGCAGGTCCGCGATCCGACCGATCAGCGGCAGCACGGCGACGTAGCCCAGCAGGAAGCCGGAGATGATCGGGGCGGCCCGTTGCAGCTCCTCGGCGGACACGCCGACGGAGGCGACCATGTCGGGCAGCGCGAGCACGACCACGTAGGTGTCCGCCGCGGCGAACGCCACGGCGACCGCGGCGAGTCCCAGCAGCACCCGCGAGCGGGTCGCGACCCGCCCGGGACCGTTCACGGGGCGGTGATGTCCTGCTCGGTGCCGTAGTCGGTCAGCGCGACGGTGTAGGTCATCTCGGCGCTGTCGGGGTAGAAGACCCCGGTCAGGTCCGCCGAGCGCAGCTCGCCGTCCTCGGTGATCGTGTAGACGACGTCGAAGTCGCCCTCGGCCGACGGGATGACGTTGGTCATCACCTCGTCGGTCACCGTGCCGGAGTACTCGGTGAGCACCTCGCTGTTGTCCGCGCCGCCGCGCACCGTCTCGCCCTCGGTGGGCTCCTCGGTCGCGGTGAGCAGGGTGGAGACGCCCTCGTCGGGGTCGATCAGCTGCGCCGGGTCGGGGGCGCCGTACTCGCCCGGGTCGATGTCCTGGAAGCCCGGCACCAGCGGCAGCTCGGCGTAGACCTCGCCGCCGACGGCGACCACGGGGACCTCGACGGTGTTGCCGGCCAGGCTGACCGCGATCTCGCCCTCGAAGGCGGGCGCGGCGGTGGTCACCCCGGTGGCGCTGGTGATGCCGGTCGTGCCGTCGGGGAGGTTCTCGGTGGTCAGGGACAGCTGGACGCCCGCGGTCTCGTCGAGCGTGGTCTTGGCCAGGGCCAGGACCTCCGCGGGCGTGGCCTCGCCGTCGTCGTCGGCGTCGGCGTCGCTGTTCGCGGCGGCACCCTGGTCGCCGGAGCACCCGGCGAGCAGGCCGACCGGGACGAGCAGGACGGCGGCGAGGGCGGTCGGGGGCAGGATCGACGCGCGCGGGCGCGGTCGGAGGGCGCGGCGGAGCATGCGCTCAGCCTCCCACACCGCCGGTCGCCGGCCCGGGCTCGTCGCCGCCGTCGGGGCCGGGTCGCACCCCGGCCGCGAGGGCCGCGGGGGAGGCCCCGAGCGCGCCGGCGCAGGCGGCCAGGGGCTGGCCGAGGGGTACGCCGGAGCCGTCGCGCCGACCGGTCGGCGCGGGCAGCTCGACCGGAGCGCCGCTGGCGGCCGCGGCCCTCGCCGGGGCCGGCCCGACCCAGGCCAGCAGCAGCGTGTCCTCGCCGCGCAGGAAGCGGTGGCAGCGCACGCCGCCGGTGGCCCGCCCCTTGGCGGGGTACTCGGTGAACGGGGTCAGCTTGGCCGCGCCGACCTCGGTGCCCGGCAGCGCCGTCGAGGCGCCCGAGACGGTCAGCACCTGGTGTCCCTGCGGTGCCGTGGGGTCGGTGGCGCCGAAGAAGAGGACCCGCTCCCCGGCGGCGAGCTTGACGCCGGCGACGCCGCCGCCCGTACGCCCCTGGGGTCGCACGAGGTCGGCGCCGAAGTGCAGCAGCTGCGCGTCGCTGGTCACGAAGCACAGCTCCTCCTCACCGGTGGCGAGCTCCACGGCTCCGACGACCTCGTCGCCCTCGGCCAGCCGGACCACCTCCCACGCGTCGCGGTTCGGCACCTCGGGGTTGACCCGCTTGACGACGCCGGCGCGGGTGCCCAGGGCGAGCCCGGGACCCTCCTCGGCCAGCGAGCACAGCGACAGCGCCCGCTCGCCGGGGTCGAGGACCAGCAGCTCGGTCAGCGGCACCCCGCCCTGCAGGTCGGGGTGGGAGTTCGACGGGGGCAGCGCCGGCAGGTCCAGGACCCCCAGGCGGAGCAGGCGGCCGGCGGAGGTCAGCACCCCGACCTCCCCGCGCGTCGTGGCGCGGACCGCCGAGACGACCACGTCGTGGGCGCGCCGGGCGTCGCCGCCGTCGGGGGCGCCGGCGACCCCGCCGCCCGCGGCGTCCGGGTCCAGGGGGGCGGTGCGGGCCAGCAGGCCCGCGGAGGACAGCAGCGCCAGGCACGGGTCGTCGGCGACCTCGAGCGCGCCCGCGGCGGCTGCCGCGGCCGGGGCCCCGGCCGACTCCAGCAGCACGGTGCGGCGCGGCGTGCCGTAGGTGGAGGCGACCTCGGCCAGCTCGGTGGAGACGACGCCGCGCAGCAGGGCGCCGTCGCCCAGGATCGCGTCGAGCTCCTCGATCTCGCGACGCAGCTGCTCCTGCTCCTTCTCCAGCTCGATCCGGCTGAAGCGGGTCAGCCGGCGCAGCTGCATCTCCAGGATGTAGTCGGCCTGGGCGCGGGAGAGGTCGAAGACGGTGCTCAGCCGCTCGCGGGCCGCGCCGGCGTCGTCGCTGGAGCGGATCACCGCGATCACCTCGTCGATGTCCAGCAGCGCGACCAGCAGGCCGTCGACCAGGTGCAGCCGCTCGGCCTTGCGGTCGCGGCGGTACTGCGAGCGCCGCCGCACCACCTCGAGGCGGTGGGCCAGGAACACCTCCAGCATCTGCTTCAGGCCCAGGGTGCGCGGCTGGCCGTCGACCAGCGCCACCGCGTTGATGCCGAAGGAGTCCTCCAGCGGGGTCGAGCGGTAGAGCTGCTCGAGCAGCGCCTCGGGCACGAAGCCGTTCTTGACCTCGATCACCAGCCGCAGGCCGTGCTCGCGGTCGGTGAGGTCCTTGATGTCGGCGATGCCCTGGAGCTTCTTGCCCTGCACCAGGGTCTTGATCCGCTCCACGACCTTCTCGGTGCCCACGCCGTACGGCAGCTCGGACACCACGATGCCCTTGCGGCGCCCGACCGCCTCGATCCTCGCCGTCGCCCGCATCTTGAACGACCCGCGCCCGGTCTCGTAGGCGTCGCGGACCCCGGCCAGGCCGACGATCTTGCCGCCGGTGGGCAGGTCCGGGCCCGGCACGAACCGCATCAGGTCCTCGGTGCCCGCGCCCGGGTGGGCCAGGAGGTGGCGCAGGGCCTGGACGACCTCGACGAGGTTGTGGGGCGCCATGTTGGTCGCCATCCCGACCGCGATGCCGGTGGTGCCGTTCACCACGAGGTTCGGGATCGCCGCCGGCAGCACCGACGGCTCGGTCTCGCGGCTGTCGTAGTTGGGCCGGAAGTCGACGGTGTCCTCCTCGATGGAGGCCGTCATCGCCACCGCCGGGGCGTCCATCCGGCACTCGGTGTAGCGCATCGCCGCGGGGGAGTCGTCGGGCGAGCCGAAGTTGCCGTGCCCGTCGACCATCGGCAGCCGCATCGACCACGGCTGGGCGGTGCGCACCAGGGCGTCGTAGATCGCGGTGTCGCCGTGCGGGTGCAGGCGCCCCATCACCTCGCCGACCACCCGGGCGCACTTGACGTGGCCCCGGTCGGGGGTCAGGTTCATCTGCTGCATCGTGTACAGGATCCGGCGCTGGACCGGCTTCAGGCCGTCCCGGGCGTCGGGCAGCGCCCGGGAGTAGATGACGGAGTAGGCGTACTCGAGGAACGAGGTGCGCATCTCCTCGCCCACGTCGATGTCGAGGACGTGCTCCTCGACCTCGTCGGGCGGGGGAGGGGTGGGGGTGCGCCGGGCCATGGGGGGCATCATCGCGCGCCGCCCCGCCCGGCCGCTCACGGGGCGCGCCGTCCTCCGCGCACCGGTAGGTTGGCCGGGTGACGACCGCTCCCGGGTCCGAGCAGTCCCCGACGGACCAGCCTCCCCCCACCGCCCCGGCGGCACCGACCGCGCCGGCCCCCTCGCACTGGGAGGCCGACGTGCTGCTGCGCGACGGCCGGACCGCCCACGTCCGCCCGATCCGGCCCGAGGACGCCGAGCTGCTGGTGTCGTTCTACGCCCGCGTCTCGGACCGGTCGAAGTACTACCGCTTCTTCAGCCCGATGCCCACGCTGAGCGCGCGCGACGTGCACCGCTTCACCGAGGTCGACCACGTCACCCGGGTGGCGCTGGTGATGCTGCTCCAGGGCCAGATGATCGCCGTGGGCCGCTTCGAGGGCCTCGGCGGCGGCGAGGCCGAGGTGGCCTTCCTCGTCGAGGACCGGCACCAGGGCCGGGGGATCGCCCAGCTGCTCCTCGAGCACCTCGCCGCCGCCGGCCGCGAGCGGGGCCTGGAGCGGTTCACCGCCGAGGTGCTGCCCGACAACCACCGGATGATCCAGACCTTCCGGGACGCCGGCTACAAGGTGGTCAGCGGCTACGAGGACGGCGTGCTGACCCTCGAGTTCCCCATCGACGCCACCGACACCGCGATCGGGGTGATGCGCGGGCGCGAGCAGCGCGCCGAGGCGGCGTCCATCGAACGGTTCTTCAACCCGCGCTCCGTGGCCGTCATCGGTGCCTCCCGCCGTCAGGACACGATCGGCCAGCAGCTGGTGCGCAACCTGGTCACCGGCGACTTCACCGGCCGGGTCTACGTGGTGAACCCGAGCGCGGGCGCGGTGTCCGGGCTGCCGGCCTACCAGAGCGTGGGCGACATCCCCGACGAGGTCGACGTGGCGATCGTGGCGGTCCCCGCGGACGCGGTGACCGACGTGGTGCTCGACTGCGCGGCCAAGGGCGTGCACGGGCTGGTGGTCATCTCGTCGGGCTTCGCCGAGACCGGGGAGGAGGGGCGGAAGCGTCAACGGCACCTGGTCGGGCTGTCCCGCTCGTACGGCCTGCGGCTGATCGGGCCGAACTGCCTCGGGGTCATCAACACCGACCCGGCCGTCTCGGTGAACGCCTCGCTCTCCTCGGTGATGCCCCCGCGGGGTCGGGCCGGCTTCTTCTGCCAGTCCGGCGCGCTCGGCTCGGCGATCCTGGAGAAGGTGCAGAACCGGGGGCTCGGACTGTCCACGTTCGTCAGCGCCGGCAACCGCGCCGACGTCTCGGGCAACGACCTGCTGCAGTACTGGGAGGAGGACGACTCGACCGAGGTCGTGCTGCTCTACCTGGAGTCCATCGGCAACCCGCGCAAGTTCTCGCGCATCGCGCGCCGGGTCTCCCTGCGCAAGCCGATCGTCGCGGTGCGCTCGGGCCGCAGCACGCAGGGCGTGCCGATGGGCCACACCGTGCGCCGCATCGGCGCCCCGCCGCAGGCCGTGGACGCGATGTTCCGCCAGGCCGGGGTGATCCAGGTCGACACCCTCGAGGAGATGTTCGACGTCGCCCAGCTGCTGGCCCACCAGCCGCTGCCCCGGGGCCGCCGGGTCGCGATCGTCGGCAACTCCGACGCCCTGGGCCTGCTCGCGGCCGACGCCGCGGCGCCGGTCGGCCTCGAGGTCACCCGCGCCGTGGCGCTGGGGGCCGACGCCGGGGCCGAGGACTTCGAGGACGCGATCGACGCCGCCATCGACGACCCCGAGGTCGATGCGGTGATGGCGGTCTACATCCCGCCGCTGAACGTCTCCGGCGAGGACGTCGCGAACGTGCTCGCCGCCGTGGGGGAGCAGTCCGACAAGCCCCTGGTCTCGACCTTCCTCGGCGCCGAGGGCGTCCCGGAGCTGCTCCGGGTGCCCGACGTGGCCGGCTCGACCGCCGGGCGCGGGTCCGTGCCGTCCTACCCGGCCGTCGAGTCCGCGGTCCGCGCCCTGGCGCGCGTCGTCGACTACGCGGTCTGGCTGCGCACCCCCGACGGGCCGCCGGCGGACCCGACGCACAGCGACGAGGTCGCGGCGCGCGCCATCGTCCGGCGCGCGCTGACCGCCGACCCCGACGGGGTCGACCTGGGCGAGGACGCCCTGCGACCGCTGCTCGCGGCCTACGGCATCGACCTGTGGCCCGTACGACGGGTCGCCACGCTCGCCGAGGCCACCGCCGCCGGGCAGGACCTCGGCTGGGCCGCGGGCCACGACGTGGTGCTGAAGGCGACCGCCGAGCCGCTGCGCGAGCGCCCCGACCTGGCCCACGTGTGGCGCAACATCGCCGACGCCGGCGAGATGGCGACCGCCTGGACGTCGCTGACGCAGGCGGTGGCCGCGGTGGCCGAGCCCGACCTCGTGGTCCAGCGGACCGCCCCGGCGGGCGTCCCGGTGTCGATCCGCAGCATCGAGGACCCGCTGTTCGGGCCGGTGGTCTCCTTCGGGATCGCCGGACACGTGATCGAGCTGCTCGCCGACCTCTCCTACCGGATCCCGCCGCTGGGGGAGCGGGACGCCCGGGCGATGGTGCGCGAGGTGAAGAGCGCCCCGATGCTGTTCGGGTACCGCGGCGCGGAGGCCGTCGACGTGGAGCTCGTCGAGCAGCTGATCGGGCAGGTCTCCCAGCTGCAGCTCGACCTGCCCGAGGTGGCCTCCCTGCACCTCGGACTGGTCGTGGCCGGCGCCGACCACCTCTCGGTGCTGACCGCCACCGCGCGCGTCGAGCGGGTGGGCACCCCCCGCTCGGACCTCTACGCCCGGCGGATGCCCGACCTGCCGGGTGACACCGCGCCGTCCCGAGGGACCCGGTGATCGTCTCCGACGCGACGGGGCTGCTCTTCGTCCACGTGCAGAAGACCGGCGGGTCGACCGTCGAGAACTGGCTGAAGGAGGTCACCCCCGACGCCCGCCGGGTGCCCGGGTGCCACCGGCACGCGGGCCTGCGGCCCCTGCTGACCGCCGAGCCCGGGTTGTCCACCCACCTCGTGCTCGGGGTGGTGCGCAACCCGTGGTCGCGGATGCTGTCGTGGCACCGGATGGTGCGGCGCTGGGTCGCCGAGGTGCCCGACGGGGAGCCGCTGACGGCGCTCGCGCACTTCCGCGGCAACGTCTTCGCCCGGCGGGTGGCCCTCGAGCTGCCCGACTTCGAGGACTTCGTGATGCGGGGGACCCTCGAGATCCCCCGGCTGGGCCGACCGCAGCTGGACTACCTCGAGGCGCCCGGACGCACCGCCGACGTGATCTGCCACCAGGAGACCCTCGACGAGGACCTCCGGGCCGTGGCCGCCCGCTGCGGGCTGCCCGCGCACACGGGGGAGCGGTGGAACACCGACGACGAGCGGGTCGACTACCGCGCGGCGTACACCCCCGCGATGCGCGACCGGGTGGGCGAGGTCTTCGCCCGCGACGTCGAGGCCTTCGGCTACGACTTCTGACCCTGGTCGGGCCCGTGCAAGACTTCGCGGCATGCGCAGCACCCGCACCGACGACCGCGACCGGACCCGGGACCTGCTCGGCGCCATCGAGCAGACCGGGTACTACCCCGAGGTGGTCGCCGACGGCGTCTCCGCCGCCGTGGCCGGCGAGCAGGTGGTCTCCTTCTACGTCCACCACGAGCCGACCTTCGAGCACGACGAGGTGCGCCGCCACCAGAGCGTGGTCGTGCTGACGCCGAGCCGCCTCGTGCTGGCCCACACCGACGAGCACGCCCCCGACGACCTGCTCCCCGAGCCCTACACCTCGACCTCCACCGAGTCCGTGCGGCTCGACTCCGTGCGCTCGGTGGTGGTGACCCGGATGGTCGCCAACCCCACCCAGGGGCCGACCCCGCCGGCGGAGGCCGTGATGACCATCGGCTGGGGCGGCGTGGGGCGCCTGGACCTGGAGCCCGCGGGGTGCAGCGACCCGGAGTGCGAGGCCGACCACGGCTACACCGGGTCGATGACCGCCGACGACTTCACCCTGCGCGTCTCCGCCACCGCGGACGGCTCCGACGCCGTCGCCGGGCTGCTCTCCTTCGCCGAGTCCCTCTCGGCGCGCACCCACCTGCGGTGACGCTGCTCGAGCCGGAGTACGGCCGCCGTTCCCTCGGCGACGTCGTCCCGGCCGTCGCCCGCGCCCTGGGCCGCCCGCTCGACCCGGTCGGGGAGGACCGCGCGCCCGGCGGGCTGGTGCTGCCCGACGCCGAGGCGTACGTGCTGTTCCTGGTGGACGGGCTCGGGGCGCGCCAGCTCGCCCGCTACGCGCACGCGGCGCCGTACCTCTCCTCGCTCCGGGTGGTCGACGCCGCGGCGACCGCCGGCGTGCCCTCCACCACCGCCACCAGCCTCACCTCGCTGGGCACCGGGCTGCCCCCGGGGACGCACGGCGTGGTGGGCTACAGCGCGCGGATCCCCGGCACCGACCGGCTGCTGTTCTCCCTCGGCTGGGACGCCGCCGTCGACCCGCGGGAGTGGCAGCCCCACCCGACGACCTTCACCCGGCTCCAGGCCGCGGGCGTCACCACCACCGTGGTCAACAAGCGGGACTTCGAGGGCAGCGGGCTGACCGAGGCCGCCCACCGCGGCGCCGACTTCGTGGGCGCCGACAAGGTCGGGGAGCGGATCGCCGCCACCCAGCGCGTCTCCGCCCGGACGCCCTCGCTGACCTACCTCTACGACGGCGACCTCGACTGGACCGGGCACCGGCACGGCGTCGCGTCCACGGCCTGGCTGCAGCAGCTGGCGATGATCGACAGCGAGGCCGAGCAGCTGCGCGAGTCGCTCCCGGCCTCGGTGCGGCTGCTCGTCGTCGCCGACCACGGCATGGTCGACGCCGACCCGGCCCGGCGCTTCGACGTCGACGCGCTGCCGGACCTCGCGGCCGGCGTCAGCCTCTTCGGGGGCGAGGCCCGCTTCCGCCACCTCTACTGCCAGCGCGGGGCGGTCGACGACGTGGTCGCCGCCTGGCGGGGCACGCTGGGGGACGCCGCGGAGGTGCTGACCCGGGGCGAGGCCGTGGACCGGGGCTGGTTCGGCCCGGTCACCTCCACGGTCGCCCCGCGCCTGGGCGACGTGCTGGTGGCCTGCCACGACCGGGCCTCGGTCGTCTCCACCGTCGGCTGGTCCCACGAGTCCCGCCTGATCGGTCTGCACGGGTCGCTGACGCCCGAGGAGATGCTCATCCCGGTGCTGCTCGACTGAGCGCCGCCGTGCGGCGGCCGGCCGCCTCGTCGGCGGTAGGGTCGTGGAGAACGCCGTCACGGCGGCACCGAGGGAGGGCACCAGCGATCGACAGTCCTGCGCACGCCCCCGACGCCCGCACCCGGGCACGGGCCCTCCTCGACGCGCAACCGCCCGCGACGCGTCCGGGCCTCCCGGCCCAGCTCGACCGCGTCTGCTGCGCCGCCCTGGAGGCCCTGGCCTCGGACGGTGCGGCGGTCACCCTGGTCGCGGCGGGCGGCCCGGACGACGGTTCCGGTCAGGTCCAGGTGGTCGCCGGGTCGTCCGACGACTTCCACCGCCGGGTGGCCGAGGTCGAGCTCGACGTGGGGGAGGGGCCCGTCACCCAGGCCCTCACGGGCGGCCATCCCGTGCTGGTGCCCGCGGTCGGGGACCCCGGCGGGTGGCGCTGGCCGGCGTGGGACTCCCGCGCCCGCGAGCTCGGCATCGGGGCCGTGCGCGCCTTCCCGCTGCAGCTGGGCGCGACGCGCTTCGGCGCACTCGCGTGCTTCCACGGCCGCCGGCCGGCCGTGGAGCCCGCCGTGACGCTCGGTGTCGCGCTCGCCGCGCTCACCACCGAGCTCCTGCTCGACCGCGCCACCCGGACCGGCGGGAAGAGCGGCGCCGGGCCGCTCGGCAACGACCTCGACCTGCGGATCGAGGTCTACCAGGCGCAGGGCATGGTGATGGCCGCGCTCGACGTGACCATGGCCGAGGCGCTGGCCAGGATGCGCGCCCACGCCTTCGCCGCCGGCCGGGACCTCCCGGCCGTGGCTGCCGACATCGTCGCCGGCCGGGTCGTCCTGGCCAGGGACGAGATCCGATGAGCACGACCGAGAGGACCACGCCATGATCGACGTCCACCGCATCCCCGAGCTGTTCGTCGACGTGGCCGACACCCTGGTCGCCGAGTTCGACCTCCTCGAGTTCCTGCACCGCCTGACCGAGCACGCGGCCACCGTCAGCGGCGCCAGCGCGGTCGGGCTGATGATGCTCGACGAGAACGACGTCCTGCGCTACATGGCCTCCACCAGCGAGAGCGCCCGGATGCTCGAGCTGCTGCAGCTGCAGACGCAGGAGGGCCCCTGCTTCGACTGCTCCCGGACGGGCCGGGCGGTGGTCAACGCCGACCTCGCCGACGCGACGGTCCGGTGGCCGGTCTTCGCCCCGGCCGCGCTCGACGCGGGGTTCCAGTCGGTGCACGCGTTCCCGATGCGGCTGCGCGACAGCTCGATCGGGGCGCTGAACCTGCTCGGGGGCGGGGGCGGCCTCTTCGAGCCCGACGACGTGCGCGTGGTGCAGGCGCTGGCCGACGTCGCCACCATCGCCCTGCTGCAGGAGCGGCAGCTGGCCCGCGCGGGGGCGGTGACCGAGCAGCTCCAGGGTGCGCTCAACAGCCGGGTCGTGCTGGAGCAGGCCAAGGGCGTGCTGGCCCAGCAGATGGGCACCACGCCCGACGTCGCCTTCGAGGTGCTGCGCCGCCGCGCCCGGACCGAGCAGGTCCGCCTGGCCGACCTGGCCCGTGCGGTGGTCGACGGCGTGGAGCGCCGCGCCCGCTGAACCGGCGCGCCTCCTAGGATGGCCGGCATGTCGTCGCCTCCCGTCCGCATCGCCGTGGTGAACGACTACGCCATCGTGGTGGCCGGCACCGCACGGGTCCTCGAGCCCTACGCCGACCGGGTCAGGGTCGTGGAGCTGGACAGCCGCATGCCGGTGGCCACCGACGTCGACGTGGTGCTCTACGACACCTTCGGCCAGCTGCAGGGCGGGGCGTGCCACCCGGACGAGGTGGTCGGACCCGGCCCGCGGTTCGTGGTCTTCAGCTGGAACGCCGAACCCGACCAGGTGCAGGCGGCCCTCGACCGGGGCGCCCACGGGTACGTGTCGAAGTCCTGCAGCCCCGAGGACCTCGTGGAGGCCGTGGAGCGGGTCCACCGCGGCGAGCAGGTCGTCCCGGGCGTGGTCACCGACCCCGGACGTGCGGAGCAGTTCGGGCGGTGGCCGGGCGACGAGCACGGCCTGAGCGCGCGCGAGTCCGAGGTCCTGGCGCTGATCTGCCAGGGGCTCAGCAACGTCGAGATCTCGCAGCGCGCCTACATCGGCATCAACACCGTGAAGACCTACATCCGCTCGGCCTACCGCAAGATCGGGGTGCTCACCCGGCCCCAGGCCGTCATCTGGGGGCTCTCGCACGGCTTCGAGCCGGACCGCGTCCGGCGGGTCGTCGAGCACCGCACCCCGCCCCCGTCGTCCGGCTGAGCCGGCGCAGCGGGGGCTAGGTCCCGCAGAAGGTGCGGAACCCGACGCCGCCGTCCGGGTCGGGCTCGGCGAACCGCTCGAGGCCCGGGCGCTCGTCGTACGGCGCGGCGAGGACGTCCAGCAGCTCCCGGACCGGGCCCGGGTCGCCCGCGGTGGCCGCGACGAGGGCCTCCTCGACCAGGTGGTTGCGGGGGACGTAGACGGGGTTGCACCGGTCCATCGCGGCCGGGTCCGGGCCCACCGCGCGCCAGCGCTCGCACCACGCGTCGAAGCCCGCCAGGTCGATCACCACGGAGCGGGCGGGCTCGGCGTCACCCCGGGCGGCCGTCGCCAGGCGGCGCCAGAAGGAGGTGTGGTCCACCCCCGACTCCCGCATCAGCGCCAGCAGGTCGGCGACGAGACCACCGGCCACGTCGTCGGCCAGACCCTCGGGCAGGCCCAGCTTGCGACGCAGCCCGGCGTCCAGGTGCGCGGTGTAGGTGGTCCCGAAGACCGCGAGCGACGCGGTCGCCAGCGCCACGGCCTCGTCCTCGTCCTCGTCGAGGAGGGGCAGCAGCGACTCGGCCAGGCGGGCCAGGTTCCACAGGGTCACCGACGGCTGCTGGTCGTAGGCGTAGCGCCCGCCCTGGTCGATGGAGCTGAAGGACGTCGTCGGGACGTAGGCGTCGAGGAAGGCGCACGGTCCGTAGTCGATGGACTCCCCGGAGATCGTGACGTTGTCGGTGTTCAGCACGCCGTGCACGAACCCGACGAGCATCCACTGCGCCACCAGGGACGCCTGGGCGGAGGCGACGGCCTCGAGCAGCGCGAGGTAGGGACGCTCCGCGGTCGCGGCCTCGGGGTGGTGCCGCGCGATCGCGTGGTCGGCCAGGCGCCGCAGCAGGGCGGGGTCGCCGAGGGAGCGGGCGTACTGGAAGCTGCCCACCCGCAGGTGGCTGGCAGCGGTCCGGGCGAGCACGGCCCCGGGCAGCAGCGTCTCGCGGCGCACCTGCCGCCCGGTCGCGACGACCGCCAGGGCCCGGGTGGTCGGGATGCCGAGGTGGTGCAGCGCCTCGCTCACGACGTGCTCGCGCAGCATCGGACCGACCGCGGCCAGCCCGTCGCCGCCGCGGGCGAAGGGGGTGCGGCCCGAGCCCTTCAGGTGCAGGTCGCGCAGGCGGCCGTCGGGGAGGGTGAGCTCACCGAGGAGCAGCGCCCGGCCGTCGCCCAGGCGGGGCGACCAGCCGCCGAACTGGTGGCCGGCGTAGGCCTGGGCCACCGGGGTCGCGCCCGTCGGCACGGCGGCCCCGGTCAGCAGACCGAGACCGTCGGGGCCCCGCAGGTGGGCCGGGTCCAGACCGAGCTCGACGGCGTGCTCGTCGTTGAGGGTCAGCAGGCTCGGGGCGGGGGCGTCCGCGGCCTGCCAGGGCGTCGCCAGCTCGGGCAGGGCGTCGGCGAAGCGGTGCTCGAGGTGGACGTCGAGGGGAGTGGGGACGGTGGTGCTCACCTGCCCAGGGTAGGTCGGACGATCTCGCCGTCCGCTGTCACCTCGTGGAAACAATGCCGACACCGGAGTCGCCTAGCGTCGCGGTCGAGCGTCGGCGCCCGGCGGCGCCGTGTCCGTACGAGGAGCCCCATGACCGCCAACCCCGTCCGCCAGCAGGCCATCGCCGCCGTCGAGGCGCGGGTCGCCCCGCCGATCAGCTTCGACCCCGGCGAGGAGCCGGGCTCGATCTTCGGTGAGAACGTGTTCAGCCTCTCCGTGATGCAGAAGCGGCTGCCGAAGAACGTCTACCGCTCGATGCTCTGCACGATCGAGAAGTCGGCGCCCCTGGACGCCGACGTGGCCGACGCGGTCGCCTCGGCCATGAAGGACTGGGCGCTGGAGAAGGGCGCGACGCACTACGCCCACGTGTTCTACCCGCTGACCGGCCTGACCGCCGAGAAGCACGACAGCTTCCTGGACCCGGTCGGCGACGGCACGGCCTTCGCCTCGTTCTCGGGGAGGACCCTGGTCCAGGGCGAGCCCGACGCCTCGTCGTTCCCCCACGGCGGGCTGCGCAACACCTTCGAGGCCCGCGGCTACACCGCGTGGGACGTGATGAGCCCGGCGTACGTCCTGGAGAACCCGAACGGCAACACGCTGTGCATCCCCACCATCTTCATCTCGATGACCGGGGAGGCGCTGGACCACAAGACGCCGCTGCTGCGCTCGCAGCAGGCGATGTCGGTGCACGCCCGGCGCGTGCTGGAGCTGTTCGGGCACACCGACCCCGACACCGTGGTGGCCTACTGCGGGCCCGAGCAGGAGTACTTCCTGGTCGACTCGCACTTCTTCCTCGCCCGCCCGGACCTGCTCAACGCCGGGCGCACGCTGTTCGGCGCGAGGCCGCCGAAGGGCCAGGAGTTCGACGACCACTACTTCGGCGCCATCCCCGAGCGGGTGCTCGGCTACATGATGGACACCGAGCGGGAGCTGTTCAAGCTCGGCATCCCCGCCAAGACCCGGCACAACGAGGTCGCCCCCGGGCAGTTCGAGGTGGCGCCGATGTTCGAGCGGGCCAACGAGGCCTCCGACCACCAGCAGCTGCTGATGACGACCTTCAAGTCGGTGGCCAGGAAGCACGGCATGGAGTGCCTGTTCCACGAGAAGCCCTTCGAGGGCGTCAACGGCTCGGGCAAGCACGTGAACTTCTCGCTCGGGAACGCGGCGCTGGGCAGCCTGCTGGTGCCGGGCGACACCCCGCACGACAACGCCCAGTTCCTGGTCTTCTGCGCCGCGGTGATCCGCTCGGTCCACCGCTACGGCGGGCTGCTGCGCGCCTCGGTCGCCTCGGCCTCCAACGACCACCGCCTCGGTGCGAACGAGGCGCCGCCGGCGATCATCTCGATCTTCCTCGGGGACCAGCTCGCGGACGTCTTCGACCAGATCGCCAAGGGCGGCGCGACGCGGTCCAAGGAGAAGGGCACCCTCACGATCGGCGTGGACACGCT
Source organism: uncultured Actinomycetota bacterium (assembly GCA_963781475.1). Lineage (GTDB taxonomy): Bacteria > Actinomycetota > Actinomycetes > Propionibacteriales > Nocardioidaceae > Nocardioides. Next base: position 87,232 of record CAWAGJ010000010.1, read on the forward strand.
GCCGAACCTGACCAAGGACCCGGGCGACCGCAACCGCACCAGCCCCTTCGCCTTCACCGGCAACCGCTTCGAGTTCCGCGCGCCGGGCTCGAACCAGACGGTGGCCGGTCCGATGGTGGTGCTGAACACGATCATGGCCGAGGCCCTCGACCACTGCGCGAGCACGCTCGAGGAGGCCGTCGCCGCCGGGACGGACTTCAACGAGGCGGTCCAGACGCTGCTGAGCTCGATCGTCGCCGACCACGGCGCGGTCATCTTCAACGGCAACGGCTACTCCGAGCAGTGGCCGGTCGAGGCCGAGCAGCGCGGCCTGAAGAACCTCCGCACCACCGTGGACGCCCTGCCCGAGCTGATCACCCCCGAGGCCGTCGAGCTGTTCGGCACCTACGGCGTCTTCAGCGAGCACGAGGCGCACAGCCGCTTCGAGATCGGCGTCGAGCAGTACGTCCTGGCGGTGGCCGTCGAGGCCAACCTCACCCTCGAGATGGCCACCACGACCGTGCTGCCGGCCGCGATCCGCTACCAGACCGAGCTCGCCGGCAACGTCGCGGCGCTGCTCGCCGCCGGGGTCGAGGCCGACCGGACCACGCTGCACACGGTCTCCGCGCCGATCGGGGAGCTGCGGGCGGCGCTGGCGGTGCTCGGCGACGCGCTCGCCCAGGACCACCCGGCCGACCCCCTCTCCGCCGCGACCTTCTCCCGCGACACCGTGCTCCCGGCGATGGCGGCGGTCCGCACCGCCGCCGACACGCTCGAGACGCTGGTCGCCGACGACCTGTGGCCGCTGCCGACCTACCAGGAGATGCTCTACGTCCTGTGAGCCGGTGCGTCGGTGGACCGGTGCGGCCCCGGCGACCGGCAGCCTGGCGGGGGCGGAGACGCTCTGCGATGCTGGACCTGCTGGAGCAGGTCCCGACGGGAGGGCACCGGATGGCATCCCAGCCGAGTCGCGACGCGCGGCACCCCCCTGTCCTCAGCAGCCCGGGCGCCGGTCCACCGGGGCCACGCCCACCGCGTCCGTGCCGGTCGGGCCGGTGCTGGTCGGGCCGGTGCTGCTCGGGCCGGTGCTGCTCGGGCCGACGTTCGGTGGGTCCTCGTCCTCCTGCTGCCACGCCCGGAGCGCGTCCAGCACGGCCTCCCGGGCCGCACCGAGCGACGCGCAGGACCGTCGGCGCCGACCCGCGCTGGACTCGACGACGCCGCGCACCCCGTCGTCGTCCCTCCACAGGCGCGCCACCACCACCAGCGAACGCCGTCGTCCCCCCACGGGGTGCAGCCTGCCCGACCGGGCGTCGCCGCACCGTCCGCGTCCCGGCCACCCCCGCGTCCGGCGGGGGCCCCGCGGCCGGGACCGCCGGGACGTCCGGGGAACGCCACGAGAACGCGGGAGGAACGCCGCGGGCACGACGATCGGAGCCTCGGAGGGGAGGTGGCCGCCGTGACGCGACCATCCGGGTCCGACCCTGAGGAACGCTCCCCGGCCGGCGCGACGGTCGCCGGGCTCGCCGCGGACGAGGTCGGCGCCCTGGCGGAGCCGCCCGGCGGCGGCGGGCGTACGGGCACCCGCCTCGTGGTGCTCCTCGGGGAGTTCGAGCTGGTCGTGGACGGCGGCGCGCTCGCCGTGCCGTGCAACGTCGAGCGGCTGGTGGCCTTCCTCGCGGTCTGCGGGACCTCGCAGCCGCGCGCCCAGGTCGCGGGCACGCTGTGGCCCGAGATGAGCGACCCCCGTGCGGCCGCCCGGCTGCGGGCCGTGCTGTGGCGGGCCGAGCAGGTGGCGCCGGGCTGGGTGCTGCGCGACCGCGGCCGGCTCACCCTCGCCCCGGACGTGCGCGTCGACCTCCACGAGGCCGTCCGCCACGCCCACCACGTCACGGACGCCGACGAGGAGGCCCTCCCGCCGGGGGAGGAGGCCTTCGAGGACCTGCGCCGCGACCTGCTCCCGCACTGGGGTGACGACTGGCTGCTCTACGAGCGTGAACGACTGCGCCAGCTGAGGGTCCACGCCCTGGAGGCGCTGTGCCGCCGGCTGGCGGCGCGGGGCCGGATGAGCCAGGCGATCGACGCCGGGATCGCGGCCGTGGCCAGCGAGCCGTTGCGCGAGAGCGCGCACCGCGCCCTGATCACCGCCCACCTGGTCGAGGGCAACGCCAGCGAGGCGCGTCGCCAGTTCTTCACCTACCGGGACCTGCTCGAGGAGCACCTCGGCATCGCGCCGACGCCCACCCTGCGGGAGCTGGCGCTGGGGAGCCGCGGCAGCAGCCGCTGAGCCCGGCACGTCACGGGGACGCCGGGCGCACGGTCGGGGACACGCCCGCGGGACGGGGCCGGGCCCAGGATCGGTCCCGGACCGAGGGGGCGGGGCGATGCAGGTCTACGAGTCGATCGTGCGGGGCCTGGAGAGCCTCGGCGTGACCACGGCGTTCGGCGGCAACGGCGAGAACATCGCCAGCCTCGCCCTCGCGCTGGAGCGCTCGAGGACGATCCGGCCCGTCCTGACCCGGCACGAGCAGGCCGCGGCGTACATGGCCTGCGGCTACGCGATGTTCAGCGGCAACCTCGGGGTCTGCTTCGCCACCGTCGGGCCCGGTGCGTTCAACCTGGTCACCGGGCTCGGGGTGGCGATGAGCGACTCCTACCCGGTGCTGGCGCTGACCGGCTGCGTGGAGACCCGGTGGGAGGGGCGGGGGGCCGTCAACGACACCTCGGGGCTGCGCGGCACCCCGGACTCGCAGGCGATGTTCGCGGCCGTCACGAAGCGGTCCTTCAAGATCACCGACGTCGCCGACACCTGCGAGGTCCTCGAGGAGGCCGTCAACATCGCCCTGGCGGGCCGTCCCGGACCGGTCCACGTCGGCGTCACCCAGGACCTCACCCACCGCGGGGTCACCGTGCCCGAGCACCGTGACCCGCGGCTCGTGGTGGCGACCCCGGAGCCGGGGCACGCGGCGCTCGACCAGGCCGCCGGGGCGCTCGCGGAGGCCTACGCCGCGGGTCGGTCCGTGCTCCTGCTGGTCGGGTTCGGCGCCGTGCAGTCGGGTGCCTACGACGAGGTGCGCCGGTTCGCCGAGCGGTTCCAGACCCCGGTCGTCACCACGCTCGACGGCAAGGGCGTGATCGCCGAGAACCACCCGCTGTGCGTCGGCGTCTTCGCCGAGAGCGGCCACGCGAGCGCCTGGCGCGCCTTCCTCCGGGCCGACGTGGTCCTGGTCGTGGGCAGCTCCTTGAACCAGCACGCCACCTTCGGCCTGCGCGAGGACCTGTTCGAGGACAAGGTGCTGATCCAGGTCAACATCAGCGCGGACGACGTGGGCCGGTTCTACCGCGTCCAGCACGCCCTGGTCGGGGACGCCCGGGCCACCCTCACCGCCCTCCACGACGCCCTGGAGACGCGGGTCGGCCCCCAGCCACCGGCGCGGGTCGAGTCCCAGGACTACCAGGCACGGCGGATCCCGCACGTGACCGGGCACATCCACCCCGGCGAGCTGGCGCAGACGATGGGGCGGATGCTGCCGCCCGGGGGCGTGATCCTGGCCGACGCGGGGGCGCACCTGGCCTGGCTCGGCTACTACCTCGAGCTCGAGGACGGGCAGAACTTCCGCAAGTGCGGCGCCTTCGGCCCGATGGCCGCGCACACGAACGGCGCGATCGGGCTGAAGGCCGCGCAGCCGCACCGCACGGTGGTCGTGGGGTGCGGGGACGGCTGCTACGCGATGTCGGGGTTCGAGCTGATGACCGCCGTGGAGAACGACCTGCCGGTGATCTGGGTGATCTTCGACGACGCCGAGCTCAAGCTGGTCAAGGTCTACCAGCTCGCGACCTACGGCCGGACCGGGCTGGTCGACCTCGCGGCCCCGGACTTCGCCGCCTACGCACGGGCGTGCGGCGCCGACGGGTACGCCGTCGACTCGCTGGCCGCGTTCGAGGAGGCGTACGCCGCCGCGCTGGCCTCCGGGCGGCCCAGCGTCATCGACGCCCGGATCACCCGCTGGGCGCTGCCGCACTACAGCACCTCGCCGCGCGGGACCCTGCACGGCATCTGGGAACAGCTCGAGCAACGTCTGCGCGGCACCTGACACGAGGGAGGGCCCGATGCGGGTCTACGAAGCGATGGTCCGGGGCCTCGAGGGCCTCGGCGTGGAGGCGGCGTTCGGCGGCGCCGGGGAGAACGCGGCCGGTCTGATGCTCGCGCTGAGCCAGTCCGACCGGGTGCGCGGCATCATCACCCGGCACGAGCAGGCGGCGTCCTTCATGGCCTGCGGGTACGCCATGTACACCGACCGGCTCGGGGTCTGCTTCGCCACCGCCGGCCCGGGGGCCTTCAACCTCTTCTCCGGGCTCGGCGTGGCGATGAGCGACTCCTACCCGCTGCTGGCCATCTCCGGGTACGCCCCGATGGCCTGGAAGGGCCGGGGGTCGCTGAACGAGACCTCGGGATGGAACAACACCCCGGACTCGTTGGCGATGTTCGAGGCGTGCACCAAGAAGTCGTTCCTCCTCACCCGGGTCGAGGACACCTGCGACGTGCTCGAGGAGGCCGTCAACGTCGCCTTCGAGGGCCGCCCCGGTCCGGTGCACATCACGGTGCCGGCGAACCTGAACGACCACGGCCAGAGCGTCGAGGACTACCACGACGTACGGCTGACCCACGTCCGTCCGTCCGTCGACCCGGCCGCCGTCGAGGCGGCCGCCGACACCCTGGCCGACGCCCTGGACCGCGGACGCCGGGTCGTGGCGCTGGTCGGCTTCGGCGCCATCCGCGCCCACGCCGAGGCCGAGGTCAAGCGGTTCGTCGAGCGGTTCCAGATCCCGGTGCTGACCACCCAGGACGGCAAGGGCGTGGTCTCGGAGGGGCACCCGCTGTGCGTCGGGGTGTTCTGCGACAGCGGCCACGCGAGCGCGTGGAAGGCCTTCCGGGAGGCCGACGTGGTGCTCGCGATCGGCAACGCGTTCAACCAGCACGCGACGTTCGACTACTACGAACCGTTGTTCGACGACACGCTGCTGGTGCACGTCAACATCTCCGCGGCCGAGATCGACAAGGCCTACCGGGCCGACCGGGCGGTGGTGGGTGACGCCCGGGAGGTGGTCGCGGCGCTGCACACCGCCCTCGAGGCCCGGGTGGGACCGGTGGCTCCGGTCACCGTCGACGGCCAGGACTGGGAGCGGCGCCACGTGCCGCACCTGGGGGACTCGCTGCACCCCGGCGAGCTGGCGCAGGTGATCGGCCGGCACCTGCCGCCGAGGGCGATCCTGCTCGCCGACGCCGGCGCGCACCTGGCCTGGCTGGCCTACTACGTCGAGCTGGAGGAGGGCCAGCACTTCCGCAAGGCCGGCGAGTTCGGCCCGATGGCCGGGCACACCAACGCCGCGATCGGGCTCAAGCTCGCGCACCCCGACCGCACGGTCGTCGTCGGGTGCGGGGACGGCTGCTACAACATGTCCGGCTTCGAGCTGATGACCGCCGTCGAGCACGACCTGCCCGTGATCTGGGTGATCTTCGACGACGAGGAGTTCAAGCTGATCAAGGCCTACCAGCTCGCGACCTACCAGCGCACCGGCCTGGTCGAGTTCCGCAACCCGGGCTACGCGGCGTACGCCGAGGCCTGCGGTGCCGTCGGCTACACCGCCGAGACGCTGGAGGAGTTCGAGACGTGCTTCGTGCAGGCGCTCGCCTGCGGACGGCCCGCCGTGATCGACGCGCGGATCACCCGGTGGGCGATGCCCCACTACAGCCCGTCGCCCGAGGGTGTCCTCCCCGGGCTGTGGAAGATGGTCGAGGAGAGGTTCCGGTCCTGAGATGAGCCCGTTCACGCAGACCCGTGGTCGCCGTCCGAGCAGCCCGACCGGCCGGGCGGACCCCCTCCGCACCCGGCCGTCCGGGGTGGGGTGGGCGGAGTCGTACGAGGGCGGCAGCGCCGAGGCCGAGCAGGTCCGCTTCGCGCGGTACGCCGCCGTCATCATGGCCGCGCAGGCCGCTTCCCGCGCCCGAGCGGGTGCCCACGGGGTGCCGCACGCGCCGGTGCGCGCGCTCCACGCGAAGGCCACGCTGGCCCTCGCCGACGCCGAGCTCCGCTGGCGCGACGACCTGCCCGAGGAGCTGTGCCACGGCTTCGCCCGGCCCGGTGCGGCCTACCGCGTGACCGTCCGGTTCTCGAACGCGGCGAGCACCGGGGCTCCCGACACCGAGCCCGACCTGCGGGGCGTGGCGCTGCGCGTCCACGTCGACGACACGACCGTCCACGACCTGCTGATGACGAACTACCCGGTCTCCCACGCCCGGGACGCGCGGCAGTTCGTCGAGTTCGCGCGGGCGACGGCCGGGGGCACCCCGGCCCGCCTGGTCGGCCTGGCCCGGCTGGTGGTGCTCCTCGGGCCCGGGGAGACCCGGCGGATGCTCACCAACGTGCTCACCGCGCGCAGGCACCGCCCGGGCAGCGTGCTGACCGAGGTCTACTGGAGCCGGGGTGCGCTGCGCTGGGGGCCTTCAGCCGCGGTGCGCTACCTGCTGCGGCCGGCCGCCGACACCCCGGCCTCGGAGCCCTCCCGGACCGACCCGGCCTACCTGAGCACCGACGCGGCGCGGCGGCTCGCGGCGGGTGCGGTGCGGATGGAGCTGTGCGTCCAGCGCTACCGCGACCCGGGGTCGACCCCGATCGAGGACGCCGCCGTGGAGTGGACCGAGCAGGCCTCGCCGGTCGAACCGGTGGCGGTGCTCACCCTCCCCGCGTGCGACGTCGGCGGTCCCGAGGCGCAGGAGACGGCCCGTGAGGTCGACCGGCTGGCGTTCAACCCGTGGAACACCACCGACGAGTTCGCCCCGCTGGGCAACCTGAACCGGGCCCGCAAGGCGTCGTACGACGCCTCCGCCGCCGTGCGCGACGGCGTCCGCTGGCACACCGGGGTCCCGGTGCGCAACGTCGTGGCCGGGGCCGCGGCGCGGGCGGCCTTCGGGGTGCTCAACCGGCGGGTCCCCTGGCACCGCCTGCCGGTCCGGGTCTCCGTGCTGAACCTGGAGGCGTACCGCCACGTCCTGCGCCGGCAGAACCTGATCGACACCGACCCGGTCGACGCCCCTCCCACCGCCCGGACGCTGCCCCCGTGCCCGCCCGAGGAGGCCCGGTGGGCGCGCACCGCGGACGGTCGGTACAACGACCTCTCGGTCCCGGCCATGGGTGCCGTCGGGTCCGCCTTCGGACGCAACCTCGCCCCCGACTACCGCCAGTCCTTCGACGACCCCAACCCGGTCCTGGTCAGCGACCAGCTGATGGCCCGGGAGCGCTTCCTGCCCGCGACGTCGCTGAACCTGCTCGCCGCGGCGTGGATCCAGTTCCAGGTCCACGACTGGGTCAACCACGCCCGGCTCCCGCTGGGCCGCCAGGACGTGACGGTCCCGATGCCGGGCGGTCGCACGTGGCAGAACACCGTCGACGGCCGCCCCGAGCACCTGATGCGGATCGCGGGCAACGAGTCGCTGGCCGTCGGCAGCGACGGGTCCCAGCGGCTGTTCGCGAACGCGGCGTCGCACTGGTGGGACGCCTCCGAGGTGTACGGCAGCGACGCGGCCACCACGGCCTCCCTCCGGGACGGGGCCTACCTGCGTCTCGACGACGGCTACCTGCCCGAGGACGCCTCCGGGATGGAGGTGACCGGGTTCAACGAGAGCTGGTGGCTGGGCCTGTCCGGCCTGCACACCCTCTTCGCGCGCGAGCACAACGCGGTCTGCGACGAGCTGCGGTCGCACTACCCGCGCTGGGAGCCCGAACGGGTCTACCAGACCGCACGGCTGGTCGTGGCCGCGCTGATCGCGAAGATCCACACCGTCGAGTGGACCCCGGCCATCCTCGCCACGGAGGCCATCGACCTCGGCCTGAAGGCGAACTGGAACGGACCGCCCGCCCAGGACTGGATCACCAAGCTCGGCATCTGGCTGATGGACACCCACGCGGGCGTCGGCATCCCCGACACCACGCCGGACCACCACGGGACGCCGTACTCGCTGACCGAGGACTTCGTGACGGTCTACCGGCTGCACCCGCTGATCCCCGACCACTACCGGTTCCTCGACCACACCGACGGCCGGCTCACCGGCACCGCCGGGTTCCACGACATCGCCGGGACGGCCGCCGACGAGCACCTGCGCCGCCTCGGGCTCGTCGACACGCTCTACTCCTTCGGGCGCGCCCACCCCGGCGCGATCGCGCTGCACAACTTCCCCGACGCGCTGCGCGGGCTCACCCGGGACGGCGAGCGGATCGACCTCGCCGTCGTCGACCTCGTCCGGACCCGGCGCCGCGGCGTGCCGCGCTACAACGACTTCCGCGCGGGCCTGCACAAGCCCCGCGTGCGCGACTTCGAGGAGATCACCAGCGACCCGGAGTCCCTGCGCCGGATGCGCGCGCTCTACCGCAGCGTGGACGACGTCGACACGGTGGTCGGGCTGTTCGCCGAGACGCCGCCGGAGGGCTTCGGCTTCTCCGACACCGCGTTCCGGATCTTCATCCTGATGGCCTCGCGGCGCCTGCAGTCCGACCGCTTCCTGACCGCCGACTTCCGGCCCGAGATCTACTCCCCGGTGGGGATGGACTGGGTGGTGCAGAACTCGATGACCAGCGTCATCCTGCGGCACTGCCCGGAGGTCGCCACGCTGCTCCCACCCGGGCGCAGCGCGTTCGCCCCGTGGCGCGCGGCCAGGACGACCGGCGGTGCCCGATGACCACGGGGGTCGGTGGGGGACCGCACCCCGGGCTGGACGCCTTCGCCGGGAGGTCCCTGGCCGACGCCCTGTGGCAGCGGCGCACGCACCGGGTCAGCCGCGGGTCCTCGGTCGAGGCCGGGTCGATGAGCTGGAAGTCGACGGCGGCGCGGGAGCCGCTGACCGAGCTCGAGGAGGCGGTGCTGATCGCCGTCACCGGCTGCAGCGGCCTCACCATGCCGGACCGGCCGTTCCACGACCCCCGCACGCACGAGCCGATCATGGCCAAGCCCAACCTCACGATGACCGGGCGCACCGCCGGCAGCCCGGACAACGCCCAGGGCACCCACTTCATCCTGATCAACGACACGGGCACCTACTACCTGCGCAGGCTGCCCCCCGACGACACGGGCGCCTCGGTGCTCGACCCGGACGCGCTGCTCGCACGCGCCGCGCAGTCCAAGGTGCGGCTGCTGGACCGCCGCGTCGACGTCCCGGACGGCAACCGCGACTTCCCGGCGTACCTCGACTCCAACCGGTTCCTGTCGAACCTGCCGGGCACCACGATCCTGTTCCCCGTCGTCGACCTGTCGCGGCAGTACATCAACGCGATCATGTACCTGCTGACCCAGCCCGACGGTGCCCGGCCGACGATCGTCGACGACCGCAACTTCTACCGCAAGGCCGGGGTCGGCGGACTGGGTGCGGAAGGGGTTCCTGAACAAGGACATCAAGCTGCCGCTGGGCAGCCTCGGGGCGATGCGGACCCAGGTCGAGGCGGACCTGCTGCTGCAGAACCTGATGCTGACCGCCGACTCCATGGGCCTCGGCGCCTGGATCCACGCCACCATCGCGCCGCCGGTGCTGCTGGGCGACCCCAAGTTCACCCGCCGGTACGGCTCGATGCTCGGGTTCGACTACGTGACGCCGCGCTGGAAGCCGGTCGACCTGCTGCGCTGGGGGATCCCGCTGCCGCTGTTCGCCGACCTCCGCGCGGACGCGGTCGGGCTGCGCCGGATGGGCGAGCCGCTGATCAAGGCGATGTGCCCCCCGAACTACGCCACCATGAACGACGCGGTCGACGCCGTGGTGGAGGGCAAGTTCGGCCCCGACGGGATCTACACCGACGAGGCGCTCTTCGCCCGGATCTACCGCGGCGACTTCGGACGGCGCTACCTGAGCGAGGCCAGCGACTACGCCGCCGACGTGATCGCCTGCACGCGCGACATCTGCACCTACATCCACCAGACGCACGGCCGCTTCCCGGCGCACACCGAGGCGCTGCACGTGCCGGGGGTGTGGCTGCAGGCCCACCACGTGGAGGACGCCTACTACGAGACGTTCTTCCGCGAGGGACTGACCGAGGCCCACCGCGGGCACGACGCGGCGTGGCACGGGACCGGGGGATGAGCCGGGGGACCGGCCGTGGGACGGGCCCGGCGACGGGCCCGGCGACGGGCCGGGCCGGGCCTGCGCCACCGGGGGAGGTGCGTCCGCGCCGGGTCGCGGTGGTGATCGCCGGAGCGGGGGCGCGCGGGGGCTACGAGGCCGGCGTGCTGTCGGTCCTGCTGCCCCGGCTGGAGGCCGCGGGGGCGACGCCGTCGGTGCTCGTCGGCACCAGCGCCGGGGCGATCAACGCCACCCTGCTGGCCGCCGCCGCGCACCTGCCGGCGGTCGACCAGGCCGAGCAGGTGCTCCGGACCTGGCGCGGACTGCGTACCTCCGACGTGCTGCGGCTGACCCCGGCGACGGCCCTGGCCACCGGCGGCCGCTGGGTCGGCCAGCTGGTGGGGCTCCCCGGCGCCCGGGTCACCGGCCTGCTGGACACCGGCCCGCTGCGCGAGACCGCCCGGACCGCGGCCGACTGGGTGCAGCTGCGGGCCAACCTCGACGCCGGCCTGGTCGAGCTGGCGGTGGTCACGACCTCGGGCGCCGACAACCGCACCGTGGTCTTCGTCGACCGCGCGGACCCGGGGGCGTTGCCACCCTCCGACGACGCCCGCCCGATCGACTACCGCGCGGCGGCGACGCGCGCGGAGCACGTGCTGGCCTCCGCCGCCATCCCGGTGCTCTTCCCCCCGGTGCGCGTCCCGGGCCGGGACCAGGAGCCCGGCGAGGACCCCGGCGAGGACCCCGGTGAGGACCCCGGCGGGTGGTTCCTCGACGGCGGCGTCCGGCTGAACACGCCGCTGAAGCCCGCGCTGGCCCTCGGGGCGGACGCGGTGGTGGTCGTGGCGACCCACCCGGCGACGGACCGTCCGGGCGGGGTCCCGCACTGCGCCGTGGACCGGGCGCCCGACGTGGACGACACCCTGGTCCGGGTGCTGGACGCCGCCCTGGTGGACCGGATGGTCGAGGACGTGGCCACCCTGCGCATGGTCAACCGGCTGGTGACCGCGTCCGCCGACCCCGGCACGGGGCACCGCGTCGTGCCGTACCTCACCGTGGGCCCCGAGGACCGCGGGACGCTGGGCCGGCTGGCCGTCGAGGTGGTCGGGCGCCGCGGGTCCTGGCCGGAGCGGCTCGCACGGCTGGCGCGCGACCCCGGCACCCAGGTGCTGGCGCGGCTGCTCCGGGGTGACGGCGACCGCTCCGGCGACCTGCTCAGCTACCTCCTCTTCGAGCCTGAGTTCATGGAGGCCTCCATCGACCTGGGCCGGCGCGACGCCGAGGCCGCCCTGTCCGGCGCTGCGGCGGACGCCGTGCCGTGGCAGGTCTGAGGCCGCTCGGTCACGGGTCCGCCGCTGCGCCGGGTCGACCGCCCGCCAGCACCCGGACCGCGAGCTCGGTCGTGGCCGGCACGCCCAGGTGGCCCACCGTGCGGGCCACCCGGTCGGCCGCCACGGGCAGGAGGCCGGGCGAGCCGGGGACGTCCGGGGTCAGGCCGAGGTCGACGTCGGTGCGGCCGGCCATGATCCCCAGGTTGAAGTCGAAGCGCTCCCGGGCACCGTCGGCGAGCAGCCTGCGGACCAGGCCGGCACCGGCGCGGCGCCGGCCCTCCTCCCGGCACTGGTCGTCGACGGCCGCGGCCACCGTGGCGCCCTCGCAGTGGTCCAGGTCGGCCCACACCTCGCGCATCGACCCCACCTGGGCCAGCAGCAGCGCGGCCGCCTTCTCACCGATCCCCGGGACGCCCGGCAGGTTGTCGCTGGCGTCCCCGCGCAGGGCTGCGTACTCGAGGTAGCGCTCGGCGTGCACGCCGTACATCGCGTGCAGGCGGGTCGGCGTCAGCAGCGGCGAGCCGTCGAGGCCGCCGGTGATCAGCCGCAGCACCTGCGTGTGCTCGCTGATGTGGGCGAAGGCGTCGCGGTCGGAGGTCACCACCACGCACCGCCAGCCGCGGCCCTCGGCCCAGGCGGCGGCGGAGGCGCTGACGTCGTCGGCCTCGAGTCCGGCCGGCGTCACCGCGCGCAGGCCCAGGGCCCCGAGCAGCGGTCCCGCCCGTGCGAGCTGCTCGACCAGCGCTGCGTCCTTCTCCGCACGCCCGGCCTTGTAGTCGGGGTACGCGTCGCGGCGCACCGACGCCTCGCGGTCGTCGAGGCCGAAGACCACGGCGTCCGGCGCGAACCCCTCGACGGTCTGCAGGATCTGCAGCAGCATCCCGTGCAGCGCCCAGGCCGGCCGCCCGCCGCGGTCGCGCAGGTCGGTCGAGGCGCGGGCGTGGTGGTGCCGGTGCAGCAGCGAGGGCGCGTCGACGACCAGCAGCAGGGGCCGCGCGTGGGTCTCGTCGGTCGTCGGGCTCACGGTCGCCCCAGCGTACGCAGCGATCCGGCCGTGCCCCTCAGGGCCGGGCTCCGGGTGACCGACAATGCCGTGGGCGCACTCCGCGTCGACCCGTCACCCTCCTGGGAGATCCCGTGCGCCGTTCCCGTCACCCGCTGCTCGCGCTGCCCCTGCTCGTGGCCGCGGGCCTCGTGGTCGGCCTGCTCGCGCCGTCCGCCGCCGCGGCCGGGGGCACGACGGAGGCTGCGGGAGGCAGCGGCCGGGTCCTGGGCCTGGCCACCGCCGGGGCACCGGGCGACCTCTCGGAGGTGACCGCCCTCGAGGCGGCGACCGGCGCCGAGGTCGACCAGGTCACCTTCTACGCCGCCTGGGCGCGCGGCGGGGACTTCCCGGCGGCCGACGCGAGCAGGATCGCAGCCGTCGGGGCGACGCCCGAGCTGACCTGGGAGCCGTGGGACCCGTCCCGCGGTGTGGAGCAGCCGGCGTACTCCCTGGACCGGATCGCGGCCGGGGCCCACGACGCGTACGTCACCCGGTGGGCCCGCCAGGTCAAGGCCTGGGGCCGGCCGCTGGTGATCCGCTTCGCCCACGAGATGAACGGCAGCTGGTACCCGTGGGCCGAGGGCGTCAACGGCAACGGCCCCGGCGACCACGCCGCGGCGTGGCGCCGGGTGGTGGGCATCTTCACGAAGGTCAGGGCCACGAACGTGACGTGGAGCTGGTCGGCGAACGTGCCGTACGCCGGCTCGACGCCGCTGGCCTCGCTCTACCCCGGCGACCGGTACGTCGGCCGGGTCGGCCTGGACGGCTACAACTGGGGCACCACGCAGCCGTGGTCCACCTGGCAGTCCTTCGGCGAGGTCTTCGGTGCGGGCGTCGCCGAGCTGACCGCGCTGAGCAGCCGGCCCCTGCACGTCACCGAGACCGCCGCCCCCGAGGGCGCCGGAGGGGACAAGGCGGCCTGGATCACCGACATGTACGCCTGGCTCGACGTCCACCCGGAGGTCTCCGGCGTGACCTGGTTCTCCCTGCTCAAGGAGGCCGACTGGCGCATCGACAGCTCTCCCGCCTCGTTGGCCGCGTGGGGGGAGGGCGCACGCCGGACATGAGCGTGCGCCCGCCGCCCCTGACGGGCCGTCCGGGGACCGGTCGGGTGGGACCGGTGCTAGCGGGAGACCCGGCCGCGGATCCGGCTCCACAGCCCGGACCCCGGCTCGGCCTGGTGGCCCGGGCAGCGCTGGGCGCGCGGCACCCCGGCCAGGACCTGGTCGACGTGCTGGCCGCACCCGGCCCAGGTGGTCTTGCCACAGGTCTTGCAGGTGACTGCTCGGCACATGGTGGTGCTCCTTCTCTGTCGTTCTCGGTTCGTTCTCGTGCGGATGGTGGGTGCGGCTCGATCAGCCGTGGGAGAAGGTGATCGAGGGCAGCACCCGGCGCAGCCAGGTGGGGGACCACCAGGCGGCCTTGCCGGTCAGGCGCAGCATCACCGGCAGCAGGACCAGGCGCACCAGGAAGGCGTCGAGCAGCACGGCGACGCCGAGCACGATGCCCATCTCCTTGGGCGGCAGCGGCCCGGACAGCGCGAAGGTGAAGAACACCGCGACCATCACCGCGCCGGCGGCGAAGATCACCCGGCCGGAGTGGGCCAGCGAGCCGACCATCGCGTCCTTCGGGTCACCCGAGGTCTCGTAGTGCTCCTTGGCCGAGGCCAGCAGGAACACGGTGTAGTCCATCGCGATCGCGAAGATCATCGCGAAGAAGAACACCGGCGCCCAGGCGTCGAGGAAGCCCTGGCTCTCGAAGCCGAGCAGGCCGGAGCCGTAGCCCTCCTGGAAGACCAGCCGGGCGACCCCGAAGGCGGCCGCCGTCGAGAGCAGGCTGGCCAGGGTGCCCAGCAGCGAGATGAGCGGCGCCTGCAGGGCGACCAGGAGCAGCAGGAAGCCGAGCACCAGGACGACGCCGATCACCAGCGGGGTGGACTCGTCGAGCTGGGTCTTGAGGTCCAGGTTCTCCACCGCGGCGCCGCCGACCAGGGCGCTGTCGGGCAGGTCGGCACGCAACCGGTCGACCGTGCCGGAGAGCTCGGGGTCGGAGGGGTCCACGGTGGGCACGGCCTGGATCAGGACCAGGCCGCTGTCGTCGCTGGCCGGCATGGCCGGCATGGCGCCCGCGATCCCGTCGTCGGCGGTCAGGACCTCGGCGGTGGCGTCGGCGTCGGCCTCGTCGGTGACGACCTGCAGCGTGCCGGGCGCACCCTCGCCGAAGGACTCCTGCACCAGGTCGTAGCCGACCCGGGCGCTGGACTCCTCGGGCAGGACCTTGATCGAGGGCATCGCGGTCTTGAGCCCCACGATGGGCGCGGCGAGGGCGAGCAGCACGATCAGCGAGGCGAGGCCCCAGACGACGGGCCGCTTCCACAGCCGCTCACCCCAGGCCGCGAACCGCGCCGAGCGGTGCTCGCCGGACTTCACCCAGGGCAGGGAGAACTTGTTGATCTTGTGGTCGAGCTTGAACAGCACCAGCGGCAGCAGGGTCAAGGTGGCGGCGAGCACGAAGACCACCGACAGCATGATCCCGCCGGCCATCGAGCGGAAGGAGGGGGACGGCACGAGCATCACGGCCGACAGCGAGATCAGCACGGTCGCCCCGGAGAGCAGCACCGCCTTGCCCGCGGTGTCCATCGTCTCGGCCACCGCATGGCGCGCAGAGTTGCCCGCACCCATCCGCGAGGCGCGGTAGCGCACCACGAGGAACAGGGCGTAGTCGATGCCGAGCGCGAGCGCGAACATCATCGCGAAGTTCATCGCCCAGATCGAGACCGGGACCAGCTCGTTGATCAGGACCAGGGAGCCGGCCGAGGCGATCAGCCCGGCCAGGGTCAGCAGCAGCGGCAGGCCTGCCGCGACGAGGGCACCGAAGGCCAGCACCAGGATCGCCATGGTCACGGGCCAGGAGATCATCTCCGACTTCAGCATCGCCTCCAGGTTGGCCTCGTTGAAGTCGGACCAGAGCAGCGAGGAACCGGTCGGGTTGACCTGGACCCCGTCGACGGAGAGGCCCTGCACCTCCTCCTTCAGGTCCGTGGCCACCCGCACCATCTCGTTGGTGTCGGCGCCGGCGCCGGCGAGGATGATCGCGGTGCTGCCGTCCTGGCTGATGGTCGCGCCGGGCATCGGGGCGAGGACGTCGGCGATGCGCGGCTCCGACTCGAGGAGCTCGGTGGTGCGCGCGATCACCTCGGCGCCGCGGCCCTCCGTGACGGGCCCGTCGTCGGAGTGCACGACGACCTGGATGGCGGAGGAGGCGTTGCCGCCGAAGCTCTCGCGGGCCAGCTCGCGGGCCGCCACGGACTCCGAGCCGTCCGCCTGCCACCCGGCGCCGGACAGGTTCTTCTCGACCTGGGGCGCGAACGCGCCCAGCCCGATGATCAGCAGCAGCCAGACGGCGGTGACGATCCTGGCGTGGTGGGTCACCCAGACGCCCAGGCGGCCGAGCGGCCCCGGGGACGTGGCTGGGGGCGCGGCGGAGGACGGCCCGGAGTCGGCCGTACCGCCCGGTCGCGCGGTGGTGGTGGTGCTCATGTCGAGATCCGTTCTGGGAGGGGGGTGGTGGTCAGAGGAGTGCGGGGAGCGCCTGCGTGGCGGTGTAGGTCGCCACGGCCAGCACGAGGACGGTGAACGCCGCCGAGAGGTGGCGGGTGTCCACCCGGTCCGCGATCCGGGCGCCGGCGACGGCCCCGAGCGCGGAGGCGACGGTCAGGGTCAGCACGACGCCCCAGTCGGGCGCCGTCCCGGCGCCGGCCCGGGTCGCCAGGGCGGCGGCGCTGGTGATCGTGATGACCACCAGCGAGGTGCCGACGGCGTACTCGATCGGCAGTGCCAGGGCGAGCAGCAGGGCGGGGACGACGAGGAACCCGCCGCCGACGCCCAGGAACCCGGTCAGCAGACCGACGACCGTGGCCGTGACGAGCACCTTCAGCGCCCGCGGGCACGCACAGGCGAAGGTGGGGCTGAAGGTGATGATCGGGTCGTCCAGCTGCGGGCGCCGGGCGTGCTGCGGCTCGTCGTCGCCGTGGTGCAGCAGCCGCCAGGCCATCAGGGCCCCGACCAGCAGCATCAGGACGGCGAACGCGGCCAGGAGCACCTCCTCGGAGACCCGGGCCGAGGCCCGGGCGCCGACGACGGCGCCCCCGATCGCGACGATCCCGAAGGTGGCCCCGCGCGCCAGGAGCACGTTGCCGCTGCGGTACGCGGCGGCCGCGCCGATCAGCGAGGTCGTGCCGACCACCACCAGCGAGCCCGTGGTGGCCTGGGAGGCGGACTGGTCCAGCAGGTAGACCAGGACCGGGACCGCCAGGATCGACCCACCGCCGCCCAGCGCGCCCAGGCTGAGCCCGATCAGCGCGCCGGCGACGACGGCGAGGACGAGGGTCACGCCTCGGGCCCCACCAGGTGCAGCCCGACCTTCTCGGCGTTGGCGAAGGTGTCGTCGATCGCGACCAGGGTGCGGCCCTGCACGTCGAGCATCGAGGCGGCGACCGACGCGCGGTACCCGCCGGCGCAGTGCACCCACACCTCACCGGCCGGGACCTCGTCCAGGCGGGTCCACAGCTCGTGCAGGGGGATGCTGACCGCGCCGGTGATCGCGGCCGACTCGTGCTCGTCGGCGCGGCGGACGTCCAGGACGACCACGTCGCGGTGGTGGCGCACGTCGGCCAGGTCGGCGAAGGTCGCGGTCTCGAAGCTGGACAGCTCCCCGTCGCTCCACTGCTCGGGCGTGCCCGTGGCGTGGGCGGCCGGGCGGTCGATGCCGATGCGGACCAGCTCGCGCTGGGCCTCGGCGACGTCGTCGGCGGTCTCGCCGAGCAGGGTGACCGGGGTGCCCCAGGAGATGAGCCAGCCGACGTAGGTCGCGAAACCGCCGTCGAGACCGAAGTTCAGCGTGCCCGGCGCGTGCCCGGCGGCGAAGGCGGTGCGGTTGCGCAGGTCGATGACCCACTCGCCCGCCTCGATGCGCTCGCGCAGGGCCGCGGCGTCGGCCACGGCCGGCGTGCTGAGGTCCGGCGCGGACGGGCCGGCGGCGTTGGCCGGCGACATGTGCACGTAGTAGGCCGGCCAGGCGCCGAGCCCGCCGAGCAGCTCGGCGACGTAGCTCTCCTCGTCCTGGGTCAGCACCGGGTTCGACCGCTTCTCCTCGCCGATGGTCGAGGAGGTGGCGTCGGACTGGGTGGCGGCGCAGAACGAGCCGAACCCGTGGGTCGGGAAGACCTCGGTCTCGTCGGGAAGCAGGTCGGCCAGCCGGTGGGCGGAGGCGTGCTGGTGGCGCACCAGCGTGTCGGTGTGCTCCTCGCCGAGCAGGTCGGGTCGCCCGGTGGCGCCGAAGAGCAGGGAGCCGCCGGAGAAGATGCCGGTGTCGGTGCCGCTGGCGGTGTCGTGCAGGGCGTAGGACAGGTGGGTGAAGGTGTGCCCGGGCGTGGCCAGCGCGGTGACCCGCATCCGGTCCCCGACCTCGACCTGCTCGCCGTCGGCGACCGGGGTGCGGTCGAAGGACACGTCGTCGGCGGCGTTCACGACGTACGCCGCACCCGTCGCCTCGGCCAGCGCGAGGCCGCCGGTGACGTAGTCGTTGTGGATGTGGGTCTCGAAGACGTGGGTCAGTCGGACGCCGTGCTCCTCGAGCAGCGTCGTCACCCGGTCGATGTCGCGCTGGGGGTCGACGACGAACGCGACGGCGCCGTCGTGGACCAGGTAGCTGCGGTCGCCGAGCGACGCGGTCTCGATGGGGAGGATGGTCAGGTCGCTCATCGGCCCGCCCCCGTCTCGACCGGGCGCCCGGACTGGATCCAGGCCTTGGTGCCGCCCTTGACGTTGACGGCGTCGAAGCCCTGGGCCACCAGCACGTCGGCCATCGCCGAGCTCCGGTTGCCCGAGGCGCAGATGACGTGGACGGGCGCGGTGCGGTCGAGCTCCTCGAGCCGGGAGGTGAGCACGCCCATGGGCAGGTTGCGGGCCCCGGGCACGTGGCCCTCGGTGTACTCCTCGGTCTCCCGCACGTCGATGACGGCCGCGCCGTCCTCGAGCGCGGTGGCGACCTGGTCGATGTCGATCTCTCGCATGTCTTCTCGTTCCTTCCGGCCCGCCAGGGCCTGATGTCGAGGGAACCCCCGAGGGGGATAGGAACCACCTTACAGATCCCCCCAGGGGGTTGTATAGTCGGAAGGGCGAGGCGGCGCGAGCCCCTCGGACCCGACGGAAGGCAGGACCATGGCGGACTACACGCTCTCGATCACCACCGCACGTCCCTACGACGAGACGGTGACCGCGGTGCGCGATCAGCTCGCGGAGGCGGGCTTCGGCGTGCTGACCGAGGTCGACCTCGCAGCCACGCTCAAGACCAAGCTCGGCGTCGACGTCGCGCCGCAGGTCATCCTCGGCGCCTGCCGGCCGCAGCTGGCCCACGAGGCGCTCCAGGTGGAGCCCTCGGTCGCGGCGCTGCTGCCCTGCAACGTCGTGGTGCGCTCGACCGGGGAGAGCACCACGGTGGTCGAGGCCTTCGACCCGGCGGCGATGACCGCGATGGCCGGCGCGGCCGGCGAGGCGATGCGCGCCGTCTCCGACGACGCCCGGGGCCGCCTGCTCTCGGTCCTCGAGGCCGTGGGGGAGTCGGGGTCCCCGGGAGCCGGCGTCACCGGCACCGGCACCGGCACCGACACGGACGGGGGTCGGTGATGGACCTCGAGCCCTCGGAGATCGCCGCCGTCATCACCCGGATGAAGCGCGCCAACGGTCACCTCGCCAGCGTGATCCGGATGATGGAGGCCGGGTCCTCCTGCGAGGACGTCCTCACCCAGCTCGCCGCGGTCAACAAGGCGATCTCGCGCTCCGGCTACGCGATCGTCGCGACCGGGCTGCAGCACTGCCTCGCCGACGGCGACGGGCTGGAGGGCGTGGACGTGAAGAAGATGGAGAAGCTCTTCCTGGCCCTCGCCTGACCGCTCAGGTGCAGCGGAAGACGGTCCTGCCCTGGGAGCCCGCCGCGGTCTGGACGGCCACCACGTCGCGCACCACGTCGAGGACGTGGTCCAGCGGCAGCGGGGCGTCGGCCACCCGCAGGTGCCGGTTGGTCACCCCGACCGGGTGCCACCAGGCGCCGTCGGCGGTCAGCGTCGGCTCGGGCTCGACCGAGTCCAGCGTGATCTCCACACCGCTGTCGGCGTACCCCTCCTGCGCCACCGGGCGGATCAGGCGGTCCTCCTCGGCGATCCCGAGCTCGGCCAGCGCGCCGTGGAGGTCGCCGGCGTCCGCGGCGTCCTCGGGGAGGTACGTCGTGGCCACCCGCACGTGGAAGTCGAGCTCGCGGGCGAGCCTGATCCCGTCCAGGGCCCGCCGGTGCGAGCCGGCCCCCCGCTGCCGGTCGTGCAGGCCGGGTCCGGCCGAGTCCAGGCTGATCTGGAGGGTCACCCGGTCCCGGTCGAAGGACTCCAGGGTCTCCCGGCGCCGGCCCCGTCCGTAGACCATGGCGTTGGTCAGCAGGGTGACCGGCACGTGCTCGGCGGTCCGGGCGACCAGCGCACCCAGCTCGGGGTGGAGGAACGGCTCACCACCGGTCACCAGGAGCTCGCGGCCGCCCTGACGGGCGAACTGCTCGGCGGCCTCCGCGGCGGTCTCGACCGACATCAGCCGGGGGTCGGCCTGGGGCGAGGACGCCGCGCAGCAGTAGGTGCAGGCGAGGTTGCAGTGGAAGTTCGAGTACAGCCACAGCCGCGTGCCCACCGGTGCCGGGGCGCCGGAGGAGTACTCGACGTCGGGGGCCGTGGCGCTGCTGTGGACCCCGGCCGGCGGGGTGCCCCGCTGGATCCACAGCCGCCACGGCCCGGCGCCGGCCCCGTCGTCCGCGACGCCGAGCAGGTCGTGACCGGCCAGCCTGGCCCAGGCCGGCAGGTCGGCGAGCACCGAGCGCTCCTGGGTGTGCAGCAGCAGCACCTCGCCCTCCTCGATGCGTCGCATCCGGGAGGTGATGGCCAGCAGCAGACCGCTGCCGCAGTCCATGCCGCCGCCGTCGTAGTCGAGCGCGACCGGGCCCGTCGGTGCTGCGGACGGGACCGTCACGGCGTGCTCCGGCATGGTCGGCGGCTCAGAAGGACAGCGACGAGGCGCCGTCGGCCAGCAGCGCGACCAGGGTGGCGCCGCCGACGATGCTGGCGCCCTCGATGAGGTCGTCCTCGCCGATGCCGCGCTTCTTGGCGCAGGGGCTGCAGACGAGGAAGGTGCCGCCGGCCTCGACGTAGCTCGACACGAGCTCCGACATCGGCGCGAACCCCTCCTCGTGCAGGGTCTCCGCGACCCCCTTGGCCGCCAGTCGGGTGCCCTCGGAGGAGAGGAAGACGGTGGTCTTCTGCGAGGAGGCCACGGAGGCGCCCGCGACGACGATCGCGACGCTGGTGCGGTCGACGTCGTCCGCGGAGTGGGTGAGGTTGATGACGAGCCCGTTCATGGGTGGTCCTCTCGGTGGTGGGTCGGCGCCTCGTGGTCGAGGCTCCAGGGTCGGTCTGCCCGCGTGCCGCGGGCGTCCTCGCTCAGACGCAGGTCGTAGTGAGGGCGGCCGTCCGCTCCCACCCCGCGTCCGAGGTAGTGGTGGCCGGTGAGGTGGCACCAGGCAGGCAGGTCGAGCGGGGCTGCCGGATCCGTGGCGACGAGGCGGACCTCGCTGCCCGGCGCCAGGGTCCGGCTGCGGGCGGCGAGCACCAGCAGCAGCTCCCCGCACCCGCGGTCGCCGCCGTCGACCAGCTCGTGACCCATCCGGTGACCCTCTCCGTTGCTCGTGCTCGACGTCCGTGACCGGCGTCACAGATCTTCGTCGGAGCCTAGCGGCGTCCCGTGTCGCCGGGTGCGTCGGCCTCGGCAGCAGCGGGCTCCGGGGTGCGTCGGCGCAGGCCCTGACCGAGCCGGCCCAGGACGACCAGCGCGACCCCGCCCGCCAGGACCAGCGCGAACCCGCCCGGCCCGACGGCGGTCGCGGTCGTGGCCAGCCACCGCTGCACGCCGGCCGCGGCCTCGATCACGGGGTCCTCCGGCGGCGCCCCGCGCAGCACCCGGATCTCCCACCAGCCGTAGTAGGCGACGTAGACGCCCACCAGCAGCAGCAGCACCCCGCCGGCGGTGGGCACGGCCCGGCCCAGGCGGCGCGCCCCCCGGACCAGGGACTGCTGGGCGAGCGCCACGGCCAGGGCGGCCGTGCCGACCACCAGCCCCATCCCGGCGGCGTACAGCAGGAACAGGCCGGTGCCGGTGAGCAGGGAGTCGGCGCGGAACGCCGAGACCACCACCGCCAGGAACGGCGCGATCGTGCAGGTGAGGCTCGCCAGCGCGTAGGAGACCCCGAAGCCGAACATCGACCGCCAGGTACGGGTGATCGGCGCCTGGCCGCGACCGCGCGGCCGGGGCAGGGAGATGCTGCGGCCCGCCAGCAGCCACAGCCCGGCCGCGGCGAGGACCAGTCCGACCGCGAGGCTGAACCAGGGCAGGAACCGCTGCGCCGACCCGGCCACGGGCGCGACGAGCAGGCCGAAGCCGGCGAAGACCGTGGTGAACCCGGCGGTCATCGCCAGGGTCATCGTCAGGGCCCGGGTCACCGCGACCGCCCGGGTCGGCTGGTCGCCGGTGACCAGCAGGGTCAGGTAGGCGGGGAGGAGGGCGAAGCCGCACGGGTTGAGGGCGGCGAGCATGCCCGCCCCGAGGGCCAGCGCCGCGCTGGCGCCCAGCACGTCAGCCGGCGAGCTCGGCGACCTGGGCGGCGAGCTCGTCGTCCTCCAGGTACCCCTCGCCGACGATCGTGCTGTCGGCGTCCAGGACGACGTAGGTGCTCTGGGCGGTCACGTCGAAGTGCCGCCACACCGCGCCCTCCTCGTCGACGAGGTGCGTGGGGCCCTCGACCCCGCGGGCGAACTCCTCGATGTCGGCGGTGGGGGACAGGCCGCCCACCCCGACCACGTCGACGCGGCCCTCGTACTCCTGGGCGAGGTCGGCGACCGGGCCGGCCTGCGCCCGGCAGGTGGCGCACCAGGGGGCCCAGAACCACAGCACCGTCGGCGTGCCCTCGAGCTGCTCGCCGTCGAAGGTGCCGGCGTCGAGCTCGGTGGCGGTGAAGTCGAGGCTGGCCGTGGTCGTGCCCGCTGCGCTCGCGGTGGTGGACCCGGGCGTGCCGCAACCGCCGAGCAGGACGGTGGCGGCCAGCAGGATCCCGGCGACGGTCTTCGAACGCACGGGCACTCCTCGGTAGACGGTCCTGCCAGTGTGTCCGACCGCCCAAGGGTGGGCGACCGGCGGCGATACGGTGGCGCCATGTCGAACGAGCAGACGTCCCCGTCCCTGTCCGGTGCAGACCACCCGGCCGGCCCCGACGGCCCCCGACCGCCCCGCCTGATCGTGTTCGACGTGAACGAGACGCTCTCGGACATGTCGCCGATGGCCGGACGCTTCGAGGACGTCGGCGCGCCGGGGCACCTCGCGACGACCTGGTTCGCCGGGCTGCTGCGTGACGGGTTCGCGCTCACCGCGGTCGGCAGCAGCGACACCTTCGCCCGCATCGCCGCCGAGTCGCTGCGGGTCGCGCTGTCCGGGACGCCGCTGGACCGTGAGGTGGAGGAGGCGGTCACCCACGTGATGGAGGGGTTCGGGGGTCTCCCCGTGCACGACGACGTGCCTGACGGACTGCGGGCCCTGGCGGGCCAGGGGATCCGGCTGGTGACCCTCAGCAACGGCGCCGCCTCCGTGGCCGAGACGCTGCTCGGCCGCGCCGGCGTGACCGACCACCTGGAGCGGCTGCTCTCGGTCGAGGACGCCGGGCGGTGGAAGCCCGCCCCCGAGGCCTACGCCTACGCCCTCGAGCAGTGCCAGGTCGACCCCGAGGAGGCGATGCTGGTGGCGGTGCACCCCTGGGACATCGACGGTGCCGCGCGCGCCGGCCTCGCCACCGCCTGGCTGGACCGGCGCGGGACCCCGTACCCCGGGTACTTCCGCGCCCCGGACCTGCGGGCCACCTCGCTGGTCGACCTCGCCGCCCAGCTGGGCTGAGGCGGCCCGCGCCGACGCCGGGAGGCTCACCCCGCCGGTGCCTGGACCACCTCGGGCCGGTAGCTCTCGATGATGGCGTTGAACTCGGTGCGCTCACGCTCGGGCACGCCCAGGTACAGCAGCGTGGCCGCGATCTCCGTCGCCACCGCGTCGAACCCGGCCTGGTCGATGTGCAGCCCGTCGTGCGCCGCGACCATGTCCCGGCCCAGGTAGCACTGCGGGCCGCCGGCGGCCTCGATCGACCACGCCGTGACCAGGAACTTGTAGCCGGGCGCGTTGCCGGCGTCGCCGTGGTGCGCCTGGACGGCCGGGTTCGCGTTCACCACGGCGTGGTCGAAGAGGCGGTCGACGATGACGTCGACCGCGCCGGCGATGGCGTACGCCCCGCCGAGGCGCTCGTAGAGGGAGGCGTCGGAGGGGACCTGCGCGGGTGCCTCGGCGAGGTCGCCGACCTCGTGGGAGGGCTCGATGAGCTGGGTCATGTCGGTCTTCCTTCTCTGGGTGGGGTCCCGCCCGCGGGCTGCGAGGGGGTGTCGGTGCTGCTCAGCCGGCCCGCCAGCGCACGCAGGCGCTCCCGCAGGTCGGCGAGGTCGTCGGGGTCCAGCCCGGTCTCGCAGGCGACCCGTGCCTGGACCGCCTCGGCCGCCGCCCTCAGGTCGCGCCCGAGCCCGGTCGCGGACACGACCACCCGGCGGCGGTCGGTGCCACGGTCACGACGGACCAGTCCGGCGACCTCGAGGCGCTCGACCAGGGGTGTGACCGCGTGGGAGTCGAGCTCGAGGCGCTCGGCGATCCGGCCGACCGGCGCGGGGCCGTCCTGCCACAGCGACAGCATCACCAGGTACTGCGGGTAGGTCAGGCCGATCTCGGCGAGCAGGGGCCGGTAGCGGCGCGTGATCGCGTGCGTGGCGGCGTACAGCGCGAAGCAGAGCTGGTCGTCCAGCCGCGGGCCCAGGGGCGCACCGGACGGCTCCGTCGCCGCCTCCGTCGTCGGCTGGGTGGCCGACTGCCTGGGGTCCATCGGGTCTCCCGCCTGGTGTGGCGCACGTCACGCCGAGGTCAATCCATCACGCGTGACACGACTCGTCAAGAGGGCTCGGCCCCTCCAGGGCGTGACGATGCGTCGTCCGTCCTGCCCGGACGATGCGTCAGGCGGGTGCGGGACGGTCGAGGACGGCGGCAGCCACCGCGCCCCGGCCCGCACCGTCCGCGGACCCGGTCGCCCACGCCGCCGCCGCGACCTCTCGCACCGGGCCGCCGAGCACGAGCAGCGCGTCGACGAGACCGGCCAGGTCCGGCGTCACCCGGGACGCTCCGGTGCGGGTGGTCACCACGTACCCGAAGGCACCGAAGGGGGTGACCCGCAGCCGCCCGTCGCTGAGCGCCTGCGCTTCCGCGGCCCGGCGCCGCAGGTGGGTGCGGCCGCCCTCGGAGCGTGCCTCCGGGGGCGGGGTGGCGGGTCCCGCCGCGCAGGCGCCGCACATCAGGGCACCCCGCTCACGGGTCACGACCCCCGCGGGTTGCGGGCCAGGAAGCCGTCGGCGATCTGGTCGAAGGTCGACCAGGTGACGCCGTCGTGGGCGGAGATGTGCTCGATCAGCCGCTCGAGCGCCATCAGCACCTGCGGGCGACCGGAGACGTCGGGGTGGATCGTCATGGTGAACGCGGCCTGGTCCATCTCCCGGTAGACCCAGTCGAACTGGTCGCGCCACATCTGCTCGATGTCGCGCGGGTTGACGAACCCGTGGCTGTTGGGGGAGCTCTTGACGAACATCATGGGCGGCAGGTCGTCGAGGTACCAGTTGGCAGGGATCTCGACCAGGTCGGTCTCCTCGCCCCGCTGGAGGGGCTTCATCCAGGAGTGGGCGGACTCGGCGTCGTAGTCGATCTTCGTCCAGGAGTCGCCGACCCGGACGTAGTACGGCTCGAAGTCGCGGTGCATGAGGGAGTGGTCGTACTTGATCCCGCGCTCGAGGAGGAGCTCGTTGGTGACCGTGCTGAACTCCCACCAGGGTGCGACGTACCCGGTGGGCCGCCGACCGGAGCGGTCCGCGATCAGCTCGATGCAGTGGTCGAGCACCTCGGCCTCCTGCCGGCGCGACATCGCGATGGGGTTCTCGTGGGAGTAGCCGTGCACGCCGATCTCGTGCCCGGCCTCCACGCAGGCCTCGAACTGCTCGGGGAAGGTCTCGATCGAGTGCCCGGGCCAGAACCAGGTCTGGGTGAGGTCGTGGCGGCGGAACAGCTCGAGCAGGCGGGGCGCGCCGACCTCCCCGGCGAAGATCCCGCGGGAGATGTCGTCGGGGGAGTCCTCGCCGCCGTAGGAGCCCAGCCAACCGCCGACCGCGTCGACGTCGGTGCCGAAGGCGACCTCGATGTGCTTGCTCATGTGCTGCTCCGTCCAGTGGGGGGTGTCCGGTCTGCTCCGGGTCCGCGCTCGAGCCACGAGACGACGAGGGAGAGCGGGTCGTCCGGGCGGGTGGCGGCAGCGACCGCGAGCAGGACGCGGGCCTGCCACGTCGTGGTCTCGCCGACCAGCAGTGCGCCGGCGCGGTCGAGGTCGAAGCCGCCGCCACCACCGTAGACAGGCCGCACGGGACCCTGCTGCACCCGGCTGGTGACGAGCACGGGTACGCCCTGCTCGACGGCCCGGGCCAGCGCCTCGGTGTCGGCGGGGCTCGCGTTGCCCAGTCCGAGGGCCTGGAAGACCAGGCCGGCGGGGCGTCGAGCGACCGCGGCGCCGACCGCGGCACCGTCCCCGCCGGGGACGCCGGCCACGACCGCGACCTCGGGCAGGCCACGCTCGCGCACCGCCCCGGCGGCGCCGGGGAGGAACCCCCGGTGGCGCGGTGTCCCTGACGGGGTCGGGACGGCGACGACGTCGGCACCGTCGACCCGCAGGACCGGCCCCCCGGGTGCGGAGAACGCGTCCGCCTCGAGGGTGTGCCGCTTGCGCACGCCCACCGCGGGCCAGGCGCGGCCCCCGAAGACCACCATCGCGCCCTGCGCCCGGGCGGCCGGGCTCGCGGCGACGGTGAGGGAGTCCGCGAGGTTGGCGGGTCCGTCACGCTCGGGATCGTCGTGGGGTCGCTGCGCCCCGGTGACGACCACCGGCTGGTCACCGCCGTGCAGCAGGTCGAGGAGGAACACCGTCTCCTCCAGGGAGTCGGTGCCGTGGGTCATCACCACCGCCTCCGGGCCGTCCTCGAGCCCCGACAGCGCGGCGAGGCAGAGCTCGCCGACCTCGCCCAGGGGGGCCGCGAAGCTGGGGCGGGTGGTCAGGTCGCGGGTGTGCACCTCGAGCCGGGCCAGCCGGGGAGCGGCCTGCGTCGCGGCCACCAGGAGGTCGGCCACCGGGAGCTTCGCCACCACGCCCGCCGCGGAGCGCGCACTGGCGATGGTGCCTCCGGTTCCGACGAGGCTCAGAGGCACGGCATCTCCTTCCGGGGGCGCGGACGTCCCGGAAGATAACCCAGCGCGCGGCGGGGCGTCACCCCCGCCTCTTCGCCGATTCGGCTGCACCGGTCGTCCTCGTTGGGGAGGATCGAGGCTCCTCCGCCTCCGGCGACCCTTCGCGACAGGACCTCGATGCGCTCCCTCACCTACGTCAGCTCGGCCCGGTCCCTGTGGTCCGTGCCCGAGCTGGATCGCCTCCTCGAGTCCGCGCGCGCGTGGAACGAGCCGCGGGAGCTGACCGGCATGCTGCTCTACAGCGGGGGCAACTTCATCCAGGCCGTCGAGGGACCTGAGGGCAGGGTCGCCGAGGTCTTCGAGCGGATCTGCGCGGACAGCCGGCACCGGGGCCTGCTGGTCATGCTGGACGAGCAGGTGGAGCGGCGCGCCTTCCCCGCGTGGACGATGGGCTTCCAGCGCTTCGACGCCGGAGCGCCGGACCTCGTGGGCCACACCCGGTTCCTCCTCGACCCCGCCGGGGCGGTCGGGACGGGCGACCGGACCGCCGCGCAGATGATCCTGCTGGACAGCTTCCGGGCGACCGTGCGCTGACCGCGGACGCTGGCGTGACCACGGAGGAGCCACCGGTCGCGGGCGGCCCCGGTGCGCTAGCTCGCCACGACCGTGCCGATGGTCTCGCCGTCGGGTGCCGCGCCGTCGAGCACCAGCCACCCGGTGGCGGAGCCGGAGACCTCGCTGCCGACCGCGATCGTGTACTCGGTACCGGCGGTGAGGGCAGCGGAGGAGAAGACGTAGGAGCTCGACTCCTTCGGGGTGGTGAAGGACGCGATGTGCGTCCCGTCCCCCTCGGCGACGGTGAGGACGGTCCCCGCCGGCACGGTGCCCCCGAAGGTCAGGGCGAGGGTGGCCTGGGTGGAGCCGTCGCCCGGCGCGACCGCCATGGTGGCGGTGCCGTTGGCTGCGAGCGTGCCACCGGACACGGTGAAGGCGTCGTCCACGTCGAGGGCCCCGTTGCGGGGGTCCTCGGTGCCGGAGACCACGAGCGTGCCGCCTGACTGGGTCATCGAACCGTTGACGTCCACGCCGTCGCTGTCGGTGTCGAGGACGTACGTGCCACCGCTGAGCTCGAGGAACCGTTCGCCGTTGTCGCCCTCGGCCGGGCCGCCGAAGCCGCTGCCGTCCATCGTGGCCACGGTGAGCGACGCGAGGTCGTCGACCGGGTCGGTCGTGGTGCCCTGGTCGACCGCCTCGGCCGGATCGACCCCCGGACCTCCGGCTCGGCCGTCGGTACCGCCATCGACGGGTGCCCCGCCCGCGGGCGGTCCGCCCGCGGGCGGACCGCCCTCCGGGCGGACCCCTCCGGCCTCCGGCCCCGAGGCGGCACCCTCGGTCGTCTCGGTCGTCGCCTCCTCGAGGGCTTCCACGCCCCCTGCGACGTTGATGCCGTCGTCGCTGGACCGCACGGACACGTCGCCGCCGGAGAGGTACACGTAGGCGCCCTCGAGGCCCTCGACGCTGTCGGTGACGGTGACGTCCCCGCCGGCGACGCGCAGCACGTGGTCGGAGTGGATGCCGTCGTCGCCCGCGGCGATCGTCAGGTCGCCGCTCAGCACGGTGACCTGGCGCGCCGCATCCACGGCATCGGAGCCGGCCCGGAGGTCCAGCGTCGCGCCGTCGATCCAGATCACGCCCACCGGTGCCTCCGCCTCGGCGGTGACCGCGTCCTCGTCCGAGCGCAGGGCGTCACCCTGGACGTCGGTCTTGAGGGTCCCGCCCGTCATCACCAGGTGGTCCTTGCCTCTGATGCCGTCGTCCGCCGCGTCGAGGGTGACGTCGCCGTCGGCCATCACGAGGGTGTCCTTGGAGGTGATCGCATCTGCTGCGTGGGCCGTGACGGACAGAGCGCCGTCCCCGGCGATCCACAGGTCGTCCCGGGAGAACAGCGTCGCGTCAGGGGCGTCCTCGACCGTCTCGTCCACCGCGGCGCCGGTGTCGTCGGCGAGCACGTTGTCGCTGCCCTCGGCGAGCCAGACCACGACTCGCTCGGCCTCCACCACGTCGATCGCCGCCACGTCGGCGGCGGTGATGTCCACCCCGTCGAGCACCAGGTCGACGACCTGGTCGGGGGCGTCCACGACGAGCGAGCCCGACGTCAGCGTGCCGCTGATCCGGTAGGCGCCGGCGGTGTCGAGAGTGACGGTGTCCCCGTCCACGCTCCCACCGCGGGCGACCTCGGACCCTCCGTCGGTCAGGGAGACGTCGACGGCGTCGGCCACGTCGAGGGACAGGTCCGCCTCGTCGATCCCCAGGTCGGAGTAGCTCACCTCGGCGACGGGTGCGGTGACCGAGGAGGCGGAAGCCTCGGCTGCAGAGCCGGTTGTCGTGGCGCTGCAGCCGGGGAGGACGAGGGTCGCGGCCAGGGCGAGACCGGCGACGAGGGTGGTGGGGCGTCTGTTCATGAGGGGCCTTCCTAGGCTGCCGCGGCGGGCGCGACGGTGGAGGACAGGTGGCGGCGGATGGTCCGCGACCACCTGTTCGAGGGGAGCTCGGGGCGCAACGCCGCGAGGGACGTGCCGTACTTGCTGAGGCGGGCCGGGCGGATGCCGCCCGCCCACAGCGCGCGGTCGACACCACCGGCCCCGCCTGCTGTCTTGGTCTCGACGATCAGCAGGTCGCCGTAGTCCAGGTGCCGGCCCTGGAGGTCGGCGGCCGCGACGCACCGGTCCACGGTGACGCGCGCGTCGGCCGTCACGAACGTCACGCGCTCGTACGACGTGGTCAGCACCTCGGTGAGCAGGTGGGCCCTGCCGCCGATCCGGTCGAACCCGCCGACGAAGGAGGCGGCGTCGGCGGAGAGCCGACACCCGTCCGGTGCCGCGTCCGCGTCGATCCATTGCCGGCACTTGACCGTGGTGCCGGACGAGGTCCGCGTCTTCACCTCGATCGCCTGCGAACCGGTGTCCAGGTAGCGCCGGGTGCGCACCTTGTAGCGGTGGGGGCGGCCGCGGGCCGCGTCCCGGTAGCTCTCGAGGTCGGCCGTGTCGTAGTACGTGGAGGAGTACCGGAAGCTGCGTCGGCCGCCGATCTCGAGCACGCCTGCCGTCGCGGGCAGCGTGTCGAGGAGGTCCGAGAAGGTCCCGGGCCGCACGACGTACGTGCGGTCGACCCTGGTCTGGAGCGCGGCCCGCTCGTCCACCTCGTGCAGGGTGAGGGCGGGCATCACCCGCACCCTGTCCAGCCAGGCCGTCATCGGACGTCCGAGGACGTGGCGAGGGCTGCGGGCTCGGAGGACAGCGGTCCCGAGCGGGTGTCCGCGGAGCTGTCCACGCCCCAGCCGACGCTCGGCAGGGTGAACCGGACGTCACACACCGTGGTCTCGGAGACCAGGTCGACCCTGCGCAGCGTCACGCGGTCGACCCGGGCGCCGAGCAGCGCGCCGAGCAGGTCGCGCGCCGCTGCCTCGTCGGTGACGGCACGGTCCAGCACCATGGTCTGCTGGCGGGTGCGGGGGAGCAGCGCGGGGCTGTCGCCCACGGCGATGACGCCCAGCAGCACGGCCATCAGCGTGAAGCTCACGTACGGCGAGATCGAGGGGAACCCTCCCAGCAGGCCGAGCGCGATCGCGGTGAAGTAGTAGGCGATCTCCGCGTGGTCCATCTCCGTGGACCGCAGCCGGATGATCGACAGGACGGCGAAGATGCCGAGGCCGAAGCCGAGTGAGAGCTCCGCGGTGGACATCGCGTAGCTGACTCCCATCACGCCCACGTTGATCGACAGCAACGCCACGATCAGGTCCCGGCGGCGGTGGCGTGGGAAGTACAGGGCGAAGACCATGACGCCGATGGCGACGAGATCGACGGCGATGAAGGCGAAGACAGACATGGGGGTCCTTTGCGTGCGGCGGTCGGGTGGGGGCGTGCTGGGACCTAGGTGACACCTCCGAGATGGGAGGACCCTGTGCGCCGCATGTGCGCTCGGTGTGAGCCCCGTGGACACCTCCCGCGGACACCTCCCGCGGGCTCGGGACGCGCCGGACCACCGCGCCCCGCCCGGTCCACGACCCGCGAGCGGTTCAGGCGCGGGTGCGGGTCCTCAGGGCAGCGTCAGGGTGAAGCAGGTGTCTCCCGGCGACGACTGCACGGTCAGGTGACCCGCGTGGGCGTGGGTGATGGCGCGGGCCAGGGAGAGCCCGAGGCCGACCCCGCCGGTGTCGCGACCTCGAGCCACGTCGCCGCGGGCGAACCGCTCGAAGATGCTGTCCTGGAGACCTGCGGGGACGCCGGGACCGTCGTCGTGGACGGTGACCACGGCCCCGGCGCCCTGACCGGCCCCGGCGTCGGCGCGGCGCACGCGGACCGTGACCGTCACGCCCGCGGGAGTGTGCCGCCGGGCGTTGCCCAGCAGGTTGGTCAGCACCTGGTGCAGACGCTGTTCGTCGCCGGTGACGGTGACCGGCTCCGCGGGGAGGTCCAGCGCCCAGCGATGGTCGGGCGCGAGGACCCGGGCGTCGGCGACCGACTCGAGCGCCATCCTGGTCAGGTCGACCTCGGCACGCTCGAGGGGTCTCCCTGCGTCCAGGCGGGCCAGCAGCAGGAGGTCCTCCACCAGCGTGGACATCCGGTTCGCCTCCGACTCGACCTTGCCCATCGCGCGCACCAGCTCCTCCGGCTCCGGGGCCAGGGCACGTCGGGACAGCTCGGCGTACCCGTGGATGGTCGCGAGCGGGGTGCGCAGCTCGTGGGAGGCGTCGGCGACGAACTGGCGCACCTGCTGCTCGCTGCGGTGTCGCGCGTCGAGGGCCTCCTCGACGTGTCCGAGCAGCGTGTTGAGCGCCGAGCCGACCTGGCCCACCTCGGTGCCCTGGTCGGTGAGCCGGGTGGGGACCCGGGCGGTGATCCCGATCTCCCCCTGGTCGAGCCGCAGCCCTGCGACCTCGTGTGCGGTGCCGGCGACCTCGCGGAGCGGACGCAGCTGGCGTCGTACCACCACCAGGGCGACACCGCCCGCCACGACGACCCCCACGAGGGAGAAGGCCACCTCCCTCGCGAGGAGGCTCTCGACGGTGTCGTCCACCTGGGCGGTGGGGAGTCCGGTCACCACGGTCACCGCTCCGAGGTCGGTCGCGACCAGCCGGTAGGTGCCCAGCGACGGGAGCTC
The DNA here is from genome assembly GCA_963781475.1 of uncultured Actinomycetota bacterium. GTDB lineage: Bacteria > Actinomycetota > Actinomycetes > Propionibacteriales > Nocardioidaceae > Nocardioides. The sequence goes on from CAWAGJ010000010.1 coordinate 119,290, forward strand.
CTGAGCGTGGGTCTGCTCGTCGGCAGGTACGTCGGCCAGGAGGTCGAGGACGCCGGAGGAGAGGGACGGGCGGTCCCCGCTGCTGTCGATCACGTCCCCCGCCGACGCGGACGAGGTCAGGTACGCCGTGAGCGTCCCGGCACCCTGGCCGGGCGCAGCCTCGATGTCGGCAGGGGCCCCGGGCGGCGGCCGGTCGGGGAGGCCGTCGCGCCAGGCCCCGATCGCGCGGCCGTGGGCCTGCTGCACCTCCGTGTCGAGCCGGCCGGTCAGGTAGGAGTGGATCGCGGCCGTCGTCGCGACGCCGATGAGGAGGCTGACCAGCGCGACCAGGCCGACCGCGGTCACCACGAGCCGACCGGTCAACGACCTCAGAAGGTGCCGGCGCATGCTCACCCCGCCGGCTTGAGGACGTATCCCGCCCCCCGCATGGTGTGGATCATCGGCTCGCGACCCACGTCGATCTTCTTGCGCAGGTACGAGATGTAGAGCTCCACCACGTTCGCCTGGCCGCCGAAGTCGTAGCTCCAGACCCGGTCCAGCATCTGTGCCTTCGACAGGACCCGGCGCGCGTTGCGCATCATGTAGCGCAGCAGCTCGAACTCCGTGGCGGTCAGGAGGATCTCCTCCCCGCCCCGGAACACCTCGCGGCTGTCCTCGTCGAGGGTCAGGTCGCCGACGACGAGCACCGGGCTCTCGCGGCTGCTGGTCGCGCCGGCGCGCCGCATCAGCGCCCGCAGGCGCGCCACCACCTCCTCCAGGCTGAACGGCTTCGTCACGTAGTCGTCGCCTCCCGCGGTGAGCCCGGCGACCCGGTCCTCCACCGCGTCTCGCGCGGTCAGGAAGAGCACCGGCACGTCCGGCAGGTGACCCCGGACCCGGCGCAGCACCTCCATGCCGTCGAAGTCCGGCAGCATGATGTCCAGGACGATCGCGTCCGGGCGCATCGTCCGGGCCAGCTCCACCGCGGTGCGGCCCAGGTGGGCCATCCCGGTCTCCCAGCCCTCGTACCGCAGCGCCATCGTGAGGAGCTCGGCGAGGTTGACCTCGTCGTCCACGACGAGCACCCGCAACGGGGACCCGTCGGCGCGGGTGAGGTCGGTCGGGGTGTCCACGTCCACAGCATGCCCCGACCGACCGCGGGCCGGTTGTGCGCGTGCTGTGAGGGACCTGTGAGCGCCGGCCCCCTGTGCGCCGTCCGCGGGTGAGGGCCGGTCCCGGCTACCGCCCGGTGTCGCCGGGGACCGACGACGGACCGGGCCCGGTGGGGGAGCGGCGGGCGGCTGTCGGCACGGCTGCGGTGGAGCCACCAGGTCGTCGCCGCACGACCCGCCGTCGAAGGGTGGGCGAGGCCACCACCTCGTAGCCGGCCTCGAGGAAGACCTGCACCAGCCCGACCGAGGCTTCGTCCCAGATCACGGGCTTGCCTGGCGGCGGCTCGATGGGGTACCCCTCCAGGACGCCGGCGCCGACCTGCCGGCCGTACTCGACGGTGGCGGCAGCGAGCTCGTAGGTCAGTCCGGACCGCCGCCACCCCGTGCGCACGACGAAGCAGGTGACGGACCAGACCCCCTCCATCTCGGGGTCCATCCGCATCCACGCCTGCTTCCGGCTCCACAGCCTGGGGTAGTCCGCACGCGGCTCGACCGCGACCCAGCCGGCGGGCTCGCCGTCGACGTACCCGATCAGCCCGGACGTCGGGCCGGCGGTGCCGCAGGCGGTCTGCTCGAGCAGCGCGGCGTCCCGCTGCTCCTGGGTGGTGTCACGCCAGATCCAGCCCGGCGCCTTCAGTGCCTGGCAACGGCACCTGCGGGCGCCGCCCGTGGCGAAGACCGCCTCGACGTCCTCGGCTGCTGCGCGGTGGGCCGGGAGCCAGGTGAACTCAGGCATGCTTCGAGCCTAGGACCCGCCGGCCTTGCAGGTGCCTGCCGTGCGCTGCGACCCGGAGCAGCTCGGTGACCCGACGTGATGGTCGCGGTACCCCCACGCGGCTGCTCATCGGGCGGGTCAGGGTGCTCAAGTGCGGCCGTGCGGATGCCGACGTAGTCACTGACGGGTCTCCTCCACCACTCAACCGCGAAGCAGGGTCCATGACACGAGCACTGGCTCCTTCTGCACCTCCGGTGATGCCGATGCTGACCCCGGACATGGACTTCGAGGCGGCATCGCACCTGGTGCTGGAGTATCTCGAGGCTCACGTGCCGATGGCGCTGTGGGCGGTGACCCGCGTGGAGAACGGTCGCCAGACGTTCATCCACCTCGACGAGGCCAACGGGTACGGCTTGCCCCGAGGCGGCTCCGGAGCGTGGGAGGACAGCTTCTGCATCCACATGCTGGCGGGCCGAGGCCCCACCGTGGCGCCCGACGCCCAGTCGGTGCCGGTGTACGCCGCAGCGAAGGTCAACGACACCGCGGCCATCGGCGCGTACGCCGGCTCGCCCATCCTCGAGCCCTCGGGCGCCGTCTTCGGCGTCCTCTGCGGCCTCGACCCCACCGACAAGAGTCTCGACGAGGCCCTGTCGCAGGCCGCCCCGCTGCTGTCCCTGCTCGGCGCGCTGCTCAGCATGGTGCTCGCCGCCGATCGAGCCCGTGACCAGGCTGCCTCGGCCGTCTTCGAAGCCACCCTGGCCGCGGAGACCGACGCGCTGACCGGTCTGTACAACCGGCGCGCCTGGGACCGGATCCTCGGCGAGGAGGCGGATCGCTTCAGCCGGTTCGCCGACCCCACGGTGGCCGTGGTGCTGGACCTCGACCTGCTCAAGACGATCAACGACACCCAGGGTCATGCCGCCGGCGACACCTACATCCGGCTCGCCGGGTCCGCGCTGTCCGTCTCGGTCAAGGGTCACGACGTCGTGGCCCGGCTCGGCGGGGACGAGTTCGCCCTGCTGCTGCGCGGGTGCACCGAGGCCGATGCCGTGGTGGTGGTCGACCGGATGTACCAGGCCCTCGCCGACGCGGGAGTCGCGGGCTCCATCGGCTGGGCCCCCATCACCGTGCTCAAGGGCTTCCCTGCCGCGCTCGCCGAGGCCGACTCCGCCATGTACGCCGCGAAGGCCGCCCGCCGCCACGACCGGCTCACCGGAGCCACCGAGGCAGACCCTGAGTGCACGTCCCTGTCCTCGACAGGGCGGCAGGCACGTCCATGACCCGCGGCGCACCGATGGGCGCACCGCCGACGGGCGCACCACCCATGGGCGCACCCAGGTCGGTGACCCGCCTCGTCCCTCGCCACGCAGGCACCGGGCTCCCCACGAGGCTGGAGGCTCGTGAGGCGTCGTCCCGCGGGGGGACGGCCCACCTGTCCCCGGAGCAGCGCCGGCCGGAGTCCGACGGAGCTGCGAGCACCGCGGACGCGACGATCCCCGACGACCTGGTCCCGATGCTCGACGAGCTCGCAGGCACGATCGTCGAGGCCCTCGGGTTCGGGGTCGCGGTGGTCAACATCGCCCGCCCGGACGGCTCGCTGGAGGTCGTCTCCGTCGCGGGCGACGCAGACGCCCGCAGCACGCTCCTCGGCCACGTCGACTCTGCCGAGACGTGGGAGCAGGTGCTGTCGAGGAGCGAGCAGTGGGGGCGCCTCCGCTTCGCCGACCACCGCAACGAGGAGGCCGACACGACCAGCCTCAGCTGGGTGCCCGACCTGGTGCCGATCGACGCGGAGGACGCGTGGCACCCCGAGGACTCCCTCTTCGCACCGCTGACCTCCGCGGACGGGACCCGGCTGGGCATCCTTTCAGTCGATCTGCCACGGGAGGGTCGACGCCCGGACGACGCGAGCCGTCGGTCGCTGGAGGCCTTCGCGATGGCCACGGCGCTGGCCATCGAGCACTCCACGCTCCGCTCCCGGGCTGAGGCCTCCGAGAGGATCTCCCGAGAGCTGGCCACCCACGACCCGCTCACCGGCCTCGGCAACCGCTCGATGATGATCGAACGCCTCGAGCACGCCGCCACCTCGCGCGCCGAGCAACGAGCCCTGATGGCCCTGGTGTTCATCGACCTGGACGGGTTCAAGGCCATCAACGACGTCCACTCGCACGCTGCGGGTGACGCTGTCCTGCACGAGGTGGCACAGCGCATCCGGTCCGTGGTCCGACCGCACGACACGGTCGTACGGTGGGGCGGCGACGAGTTCCTCGTGCTCCTGGAGAACCTCGACGACGAGGCAGCCGGCCGCGGGGTCGCCGAGCGGATCACCCGGGCCGTGGCCGCCCCCGTCCCCTTCGCCGGATTGGAGCTGGGTGTCACGGCGAGCGTGGGGCTGGCCTTCGGCGCGGGAGGCCGTCAGATGGACCCCGACGCGCTGGTACGCAGGGCTGACGCGGCCATGTACCAGGTCAAGAAGGACGGACGCAACGGGTGCGCGGTCTACGTCCCCACCCCGGAGTAGCCGACCCACGACATCGGTCAGGACAGGTCGCGGAACCCCGCCACGATGCGCTGGGTGGCACTGACCCCGACGACTGCTGCCCACACGAGGGCGATCACGCCGGCATGGGCGGGGACCACGAGCCACAGCGAGTGCACGGCGATGGTCTCGGTCCCCTCCGCGAGTCCTCCGAGGAAGCTGAGCGAGCGGCCGTCCTCGCGCTGTCGCCCGGTCCGCTCGGCGATGGAGGAGAACGCCAGGAACGCGGTCCCGTTGACGTAGTAGGCCAGGAGCACCAGCAGGAAGGGCAACCAGTCGGCGTCGTACTGGGCTGTGGCACCCACGGCCACCCCGACCACCGTGGCGCCGTACGCGACGAAGTCCGCGGTGATGTCCAGGAACCCTCCCGCCTCCGACGTGGGCGACCGCGCGGTGCTGTCGACCTCAGCAGCTCGGCGCCGTCGAGCCAGGGGGCCGTCGAGCCCGTCCATGACCCGGGAGAGCAGCCAGAGTCCCAGCGCCCACCACCACAGCTGCGCGGCGGCAGCGGCCGCGCTGGCCAGTCCGGTGACCAGGCCGAGCAGGGTCAGACCGTTCGGGCTCACGTACGCCCGGTCGAGGACCCGGGCGACCTCGGACAGGGGCCGATCGAGCAGGCGGCGAGCCGGTGCGTCAAGCATGGGTCCGACGCGCATCCGTGTGGTCCCCGACGCGAGCATCCAGGTGTCGCGCCCACCAGGACCCGCCGAGGACCAGGACGATCAGGGCGGAGCCGGCGGCGGCCAGCCCCCACGGGTTGGTTCCGTACGCCCCCAGCGCGGCGTAGGCGAGCGTTCCCGGAACCATGCCGATGGCGCTGCCCAGGACGTAGTGCCGGAATCTGACCCCCGTGAGCCCGGAGGCGTAGTTGATGGCGATGAAGGGCACCAGGGGGACCAGACGCACGATCAGGACCGCGGACAGGCCGTGGTCGGCCAGGAGCGCGTCGACCTGGGCCAGGCGCCCCTGGATGAGCCGGTCGACGGCGTCACGTCCGAGCAGCCGCCCGAGACCGAAGGCGACGACGGCTCCGACCAGGGCCGCGGCCAGGGCGAGTCCCGCTCCCGCCCACAGACCGAACAGTGCTCCGCCCGCGGCGGTGAGGACTGCCTTGGGCACGGGGATGAGGGCCAGGCCGACGTAGAGCGAGAAGAACAGGGCGGGTCCCCACACGCCCGCGGCGTCGACGCGCGACCGCAGCGCCGCGACGTCGGGGGTCCCGAGCACGACGGCGACACCGACGGCACCCAGCAGGACCAGGACCAACGCGACAGCCTTCAGGGCGGGAGCTCGACGCATGCGGCATCCTGACGGTGGCGGAAGTGGACGTTCTGCCTCGGGGGAAGTCGCCCATGTCTCCCGCTGTTCCCGATGTGGCATCTTCCCGCCCCCAGGGGTCTGGTGTCGCCGCGCGTGCCCGACTCCATGTTCCCCCCGCGCTGGCCGGACCGGCCGCCTGAAGCACGTCACCGGCACCTCGTGGGCGGCAGTCGTGAGCGGACGATGCCCGTCGCAGCACCTCGGGAGCGCGACGCCCCCGGTCGAGCTCCGCTCCGGGCCGAGGCGGCGGTCGAGGGTCGGCAGCCTGTCGGTCGGCGACGTCGGGGAAGCGGCCGTACGCGGGAGAACCCCGGCCGGGGCCGGGGTTCTCCTGCTCGAGACTCCGAGCTCGAGCACTGCGCAGGCAGCTGCTAGATGTCGTAGTACAGCTCGAACTCGTGCGGGTGCGGCCGCAGCTGCACCGGCAGGATCTCGTTGGTGCGCTTGTACTCGATCCAGTTCTCGATCAGGTCCGGCGTGAACACGTTGCCGACCGTCAGGAAGTCGTGGTCGCGCTCCAGGTTGTCGAGCACGGCGTTGAGCGACGTGGGGACCTGGTCGATGTCGGCCATCTCGTCCGGCGGGAGCTCGTAGATGTCCTTGTCGATCGGTGCGGCCGGCTCCAGCTTGTTCTTGATGCCGTCGAGGCCGGCGAGCAGCAGCGCCGAGAACGCGAGGTACGGGTTGGCCGACGGGTCGGGGCAGCGGAACTCGATGCGCTTGGCCTTCGGGTTCGCGCCGGTGATCGGGATGCGCACGCAGGCCGAGCGGTTGCGCTGGCTGTAGACCAGCGAGATCGGGGCCTCGAAGCCGGGCACCAGGCGGTGGTAGGAGTTCACCGTCGGGTTGGTGAAGGCCAGCAGCGACGGGGCGTGCTTGAGGATGCCGCCGATGTACCAGCGCGCCATGTCCGACAGCCCGCCGTACCCGGTCTCGTCGTAGAACAGGGGCACGCCCTCGTTCCAGATCGACTGGTGGCAGTGCATGCCCGAGCCGTTGTCGCCGAAGAGGGGCTTGGGCATGAAGGTCGCCGAGCGACCGTTGCGCCACGCCACGTTCTTGATGATGTACTTGAACTTCATCACGTCGTCGGCGGCCTGGAGCAGCTCGGCGAAGCGGTAGTTGATCTCCGCCTGGCCGCCGGTGCCGACCTCGTGGTGCGCCCGCTCGACCAGCAGGCCGGACTTCTCCAGCTCGATGACCATCTCGTCGCGCAGCTCACCGAAGTGGTCGGTGGGGGCGACGGGGAAGTACCCGCCCTTGTAGGGCGTCTTGTAGCCCAGGCTCCCCTCGGCACCGGTGTTCCAGGCGCCCTCGATGGAGTCGAGCTCGTAGTAGCCCTTGTTCTGCTTGGTCTCGAAGCGGGCCTCGTCGAAGACGTAGAACTCGGCCTCGGGGGCGAAGAACGCGGTGTCGCCGACGCCGGTCGTGGTCAGGTACGACATCGCCTTGCGGGCGATGTTGCGCGGGTCGCGCGAGTACGCCTCGCCGGTGATCGGGTCGTGGATGAAGAAGTTGACGATGAGGGTCTTCGCGGTCCGGAACGGGTCCAGGTACGCCGTGGTCGGGTCCGGGAACAGCGACATGTCGGACTCGTGGATCGCCTGGAACCCACGGATCGACGACCCGTCGAAGCTGAGACCGTCGTCGAAGACGCTCTGGTCGAACGACGACACCGGCACGGTGAAGTGCTGCATGACGCCGGGCAGGTCGCAGAAGCGGACGTCGACCATCTGGACGCCCTCGTCCTTGACGAACTTGAGCAGCTCTTCGCTGTTCTGGAACATTCGGCCTCCTTGGCCACGCGCGCGCGTGAGCCGCTGGGTGAGTGCGAGAGGGGGAACCCGGGCGCGTCGTGTCCCGGGCAGGTGCCCGAACCTAGGCACCGGTGATTTCTCGACCGTATCGTGATTGTTTCACCCGTGTAACAGGTCGGTACGGGGGTGGGACGGCCTCACTAGGGTTGCGCCGTGCCCGTCCAGACCCCGCCCTTCCCGACCGCGTCCTGGGGGCGCCGCATCCTCGCGCTCCTCGTCGACTGGTTCGCCTGCACCCTGGCCGTGGTCGGCGTCGTCGGCCTGGAGGCCTACTCCGAGCCGGGCAGCGCGGCCTCGTTCGCGGTCCTGGGCGTCTACGTCGCCGAGACGACGCTGCTGACCTGGCTGGTCGGCGGCTCGTTCGGCAAGCTGGCGGTCCGGCTGCGGGTCGTCTGGGCCGGCGGGGGCACGCGCCCGATGAACCCGCTGCGGCTGCTGCTGCGCCAGGTGCTGGTCGTCCTCGTGGTGCCGCCGCTGGTGTGGCGTCCCGACGGTCGGGGGCTGCACGACCTGGCAGCCGGCACCTGCACCATCACGCTGGACACCTACCGGCGGCTGGGGGATCGGGAGGGTCTCGTGACGCTCGCTGCGCTCGCTCCTCGACCTCCGGGGTGACGGTCGCTGCGCTCGCTCCTCGACCTCCGGGTGAGGGTCAGCGGCCGCGCATGTTGCCGCGCATGCCCTTCATGTTCTGCGGGATCGGGCCCTTGGGCATCGGGACGGCCGAGCGGCGGGCGTCGAGCGCCTTCAGGCGGTGCAGCACGTCGGTCATCTCGGCCGGCTTGACCTTGCGCCCGAGCTTGCGGACCCGCTTGACCAGCTGGGGCAGGGGCACCTGCCCCTCGGCGTCGCCGCACTGCAGCTCGTGGACCGGGGTGCCGGCGGCGACCCGCTCGTGCTTGCGGCGCTCCTCGATCAGCATCGCGCGCAGGCGGGTGGGGTTGCCCTCGCCGACCAGCACGATGCCCGGGGGGCCCACGACGCGGTGCACCACGTCCTGCTGACGGTTGAAGGCGACCATGGGGTCGGTCTTCCACCCCTTGCGCAGCATGGTCAGCGCGCTGGCGCCGGCCCCGGTCTGACCGTGCATCCGGGCGTACGCCGCGGCCTGGGCGCGGCGGCCGAAGATGAGCAGCGCGCCGAGGATGCCCAGCAGGACCCCGCCGATCACGGCGAAGGCCGTGCTGATGGGCCCGTCGCCGGGGAGGACCCAGAAGAGGGCGAAGCCGACCAGCCCGGCCAGCAGGAACGCACCGAGCAGCCACAGGCCGATCCGCGGGTCGGTCTGCTTGGTCATCGAGTAGGTCGCCGCGATCTGCTGGCGGCGGCTCATCGAGGACGGGTCGTTCGGGTCGTACGCCTTCTTCTGCTTCTTCTTGCGGGCCATGGTCGGGCTGGTCCTCGTGTTCCTCGCGCGGGGTGGGTCGCTCGGGCCGGTGGGGCCGAGCGTCAGACGGCGGCGCCCTCGCGGGCCTCCATCGCCTGACGGTACAGCCGTCCGGCCCGGTAGGACGAGCGCACCAGCGGGCCCGAGAGCACCCCGGAGAAGCCGATCTCCTCGGCCTCGGTGGCCAGCTCCACGAACTCCTCGGGCTTGACCCACCGCTCGACGGGGTGGTGGCGCGCCGAGGGGCGCAGGTACTGGGTGATCGTGATCAGCTCGCACCCGGCCTCGTGCAGGTCACGCAGCGCCGTGGAGACCTCCTCGCGGGTCTCGCCCATGCCCAGGATCAGGTTCGACTTCGTCACCAGACCGAAGTCGCGCGCCGAGGTCAGCACGCCCAGCGAGCGCTCGTAGCGGAAGGCCGGGCGGATCCGCTTGAAGATCCGCGGCACCGTCTCCACGTTGTGCGCCAGCACCTCGGGACGCGACTCGAAGACCTCGGCGAGCTGCTCGGGCACCGCGTTGAAGTCCGGGATCAGGTTCTCCACCCCGGTGCCCGGGTTCAGCTCGTGGATCTGCTTGACCGTCTCGGCGTAGAGCCACGCCCCGCCGTCGGGCAGGTCGTCGCGCGCGACACCGGTGATCGTGGCGTAGCGCAGCCCCATCGTCTGCACCGACTCCGCGACCCGCCGCGGCTCGTCGCGGTCCAGCGCCTCGGGCTTGCCGGTGTCGATCTGGCAGAAGTCGCAGCGCCGGGTGCACTGGTCGCCGCCGATGAGGAAGGTCGCCTCGCGGTCCTCCCAGCACTCGTAGATGTTGGGGCAGCCGGCCTCCTGGCACACCGTGTGCAGGCCCTCGGCCTTCACCAGCTTCTTCAGCGCGGTGTACTCCGGGCCCATCGAGGCCTTGGTCTTGATCCACTCGGGCTTGCGCTCGATCGGGGTCTCGGCGTTGCGGACCTCCAGACGCAGCAGCTTGCGACCGTCGGGAGCCGTGGGAGAGGTCGTCACGTCGGTCAACTGTACGCCGGGGGCCGCGCCGCCCCCCGGCCACCTCGGGCCCCGCCGGGCCGTCCGGGGCCGTTCAGGTCACGTCGCGTCGCCCGAACGAGACCGCCGACGCCCCGCCGGCCAGCAGGAGCAGCGAACCCAGGTAGGCGGCCGCGTCGGTGCGGTCGACGACCACCAGGCACCCCGCGGCCACCATCCGCTCGCGGTCGCCGCGCAGGCCCGGGCACGCCGGGTCGGTGAGGTCCTGGAACGTCAGCGGACCGGTCAGCCAGGCCAGCGCGTTGTACTGCGGCTGCAGGCGCTGGTTGCCGCTCACCCCGCTGAGGGTCAGCAGCAGCGGGACGACGACCACGACCAGGAACAGCAGCCCCAGGGTGGCCACCGTGCTGCGCAGCAGCATCGTGAGGAAGTAGCCCCCGAGGCCGGCTCCCGCGGCCAGGAGGACCCCGCGCCAGGACTGCGACCAGACCAGGCCGGGCACGGCCCCGCCGACGTCCTCACCGCGCAGCACGGCCAGCCCCGCCAGCCCGCCCCAGAACGCGGCGAGCACGACGGCGGTGAGGACCAGGCCCACCAGCAGGACCGCGAGGGCCTTCGCGGCCCAGGTACGCGTACGCCTGCTCTCGACGAGCAGCTGGTTGCCCATCGAGCCGGTGTTCCAGTCGTGGCCGGCGAAGGTCGCGCCCACCAGCACCAGCAGCAGGGTGACGATGGTGACGACCGCGACGCCGACCGTGTCGTCGTAGACCCGACCCAGGTCGAGCGGGCTGCGCGGCAGGAACCACTCGGCCCGGGGCAGGGTCTGGTCCTCGCAGGCCGCGCGGACGGCCGCCGGGTCGTCCAGGTCCGCGTCGCGGAGCCGGACCCCGTACCGCTGGGGACGCTCGGTGCAGCGCTCGAGCTGCTTCTCGACGTACGGCTGCGCGGACTCGCGGGCGACCTGCTGCTCGGCGTAGGCGAGCTCGGGGCCGGTGACCGGCCGGGTCTGCCAGCCGATGACCACCGCGACGACCAGCGGGACGACCACCGCGCCCGCCAGCAGCAGGACCACCGCGCGGCGCCAGCGCAGCCGGGTCAGCTCGACCCGCACGGCCCGGATCACGGGGCGCTCCGGTCGCTGGTGCCGTCGCTGGTGCCGTCGCTGATGGCGTCGTGGGGGCCGCCCAGGGCGTCGGCGCCCGTCAGCTCCAGGAAGACCGTCTCCAGGTCGCGGCGCAGCGGGACCAGCTCGGTCAGCCACACCCCGGCCCCGCCCAGCGCCCGGTTGAGGGCGGCGGGGTCGCCGGCCTCGACGACCCGTGCGTCCGGCTCGGTGCCGGGTCGCGCGGGGAAGCCTCCCGCGGCCAGGGCCCGGTCGAGCAGGTCGAGGTCGTCGGCGCGGACCCGCCAGGTCGAGGCGCCGGTGCCGGCGACCAGGTCCTCGACGCGGCCGCTGGCCAGCATCCGGCCCCGACCGATGATGGTGGCCGCGTCGCACACCTGCTGCACCTCGGCCAGGATGTGGCTGGACAGCAGCACGGTGACGCCGGTGCTGCCGAGGTTGCGGATGGTCTCGCGGACCTCCCGGATGCCGGCGGGGTCGAGACCGTTCGTGGGCTCGTCGAGGATCAGCAGCTCCGGCTCCTTGAGCAGCGTCGCCGCGATGGCCAGGCGCTGCTTCATGCCCAGGGAGTAGCCGCGGTACCGGTCGGTGCCGCGGCCGGCCAGCCCGACGGTCCCCATGGCCTCGTCGACGCGGCGGTCCGGCGCCCCGGTGGCGCGGGCGAGCAGCAGCAGGTTCTGGCGTCCGGTGAACCCGGGGGAGAACTTCGGGGACTCCACGACCGCGCCGACCCGGCCGATCACGACCGGCAGCCTGCGGGGGACCGGCTCCCCGAGCAGGGTCATCGACCCGGCGGTGGGGCGGGCCAGCCCGAGCAGCATCCGGATGGTGGTGGTCTTCCCGGACCCGTTCGGGCCGAGGAACCCGTGGACACCGCCCCGGGGGACGGCGAGGTCGAGGTCCCGCACGGCCACGTGGCTCCCGCGCCGCAGGCTGCGGAACTCCTTGCGCAGGCCCCGCGTGGCGATCACCAGGTCACCGGCTCCGGCGGGGTCACCCGGGTCGCTCACGGCCGCTCCGTCCCGCCCGGGCGCCCGCCCGGCACTGGCGCGAGTCAAGCAGGCCGGGCCCGTCTGGTGCGGGCGGCGCGCGGTGCCGGTCCGGCGGGCGAGGCCCGGTCAGAGGGTCAGGACCTGCACCCGTGGTCCGCGGCCGGGCTCGGGGCGCGGCTCGTAGTCGGGCGTGGGGTCGTAGGCCGACCAGGCCAGGAGGTCGGTCAGGTGCCGCTCGACGTGCGGCAGCACCTCGTCGATCCCGACGTGCCGGTCGAGCTCACGGGTCAGGCTGGTGACCCCGGCGTCGGCGATGCCGCACGGCACGAACCGGTCGTACCAGCCGAGGTCGACGTCGGCGTTGAGCGAGAAGCCGTGCATCGTCACTCCCCGCGAGACGCGGATGCCGAGGGCGGCCACCTTGCGCTCGGGGCCGCGGTCGTCGGCGCGCAGCCACACGCCGCTGCGCCCGGGGATGCGCGCGGTGGTCACGCCGAGCTCCCCGCACGCGCGGATCAGCGCCTCCTCGACCCGCCGGACGTAGTCCACGACCTTGACGTGGTCGGGGAGCCGGACGACCGGGTAGCCCACGAGCTGACCGGGCCCGTGGAAGGTGATCTTGCCGCCGCGGTCGACGTCGATCACGTCCGCCCCACCGGGGTCGGCGGGCTTCTCGTGCTCGTCGGTGCGCTTGCCGCAGGTGAAGACCGGGGGGTGCTCCAGGAGCCAGACGGTGTCGGGCGCGGACCCGTCGACGACGGCGGCGTGCAGCACGCGCTGGCGGTCCCAGGCGGTGCGGTAGTCCACCGCGTCGGCGCCGAGGCCGTCGCGACGGAACGCAGGGGTGCTCACGTCGCCCGAGACTACTCCCGGGGCACGGGGGGCAGTGGTGGCAGCGGGGGCAGCGGGGGCAGCGGGGGCAGGGGGGCGCAGGGGGCCTGTGGAGAGCCGCAGCGGCGCCTCCGCCCGCCGGGGTAGGACAGGGGCATGCGCCACCTCGCCCGCCGTCCGACCACCCACGTGCGGTCCTGGGTGCCGCAGCTGGCGCTCCTGGGCGCCGGTCTGCTCGCGCTGGGCCTCGCCGCGGTGGTGCTGCTCACCTGGACCGGGACACCGGGAGGCGCGGGCGTCCTCGGGCTGGGCGCGGGGGAGCCCGAGCCCCGGCTGGCGGACGAGGAGGAGCGTGCAGCAGCACCGGGGACGGGGGAGGGGAGGCCGGGGCAGGAGGGAGCAGGGGAGCAGGAGGCGCTCGCCGCCGGCCCGGCCCCGGTACGCGCACCGCCGCCCGGCGGGGCGGCCGCCCCGGGCGCGGAGCGCTGGTCGGCGGGGCTGCTGCGGGAGTGGGACCGCGCCCGCGAACGGGCGTGGCAGGCCGCCGACCCCGTCGCCCTCGGCGGCCTCTACGTCCCCGGCTCGACGGCCGGGGAGCGCGACGCCGAGCTGCTCGAGCGGTGGCGGGCGGCCGGGGTCGAGGTCCGCGCGCTGCGCCTGCGCGTCGACGACCTCGAGGTGGTGGCGCTGGAGCCGCGACGGGCCGTGCTGGAGGTGACCGACCGGCTGCGGGTGCGTGCGGTCGCCGGAGGCGCACCGGGCGTCCTCGCGCTGGGCCGCGACCGGCCCAGCACCCGGGTCGTCGCGCTGCGCCGCGACGGCACCGCCTGGCAGGTGGCGCGGGTGGTGCCGGCCGGGACCGCGTGAGCGGCGCCGGCCGGACCGGGTCCGGCAGGGGGGCGCCGGTCAGCGCCGCCGGGCCAGCCCGCTGGCCACCACGGCCGTGACGTCGGGGTCGGCGAAGGTGTAGCCGCTGTCCAGCAGCGCCTGCGGCCGCACGTTCAGCGAGTTGAGCAGCTCGGTGGACAGGTCGCCGGCGCCGAGCCTGACCAGCGGGGCCGGGACGGTCGCGAAGGACGGCCGGTGCAGCGCGGAGGCGAGGGCCCGGGTGAACGCGGCGTTGGTCGGGGTGTCCACGCAGCACAGGTTGACCGGCCCGGAGACGGAGTCGTGCTCGGCGAGGTGCACCACCGCCCCCACCCAGTCGCGCAGCGAGATCATCGCCATGTGCTGGCGACCGCTGCCGATCCGGCCACCGAGGCCGGCCTTGAACAGCGGCCTGAGCAGGCTCAGCGGGGGCGCGGCGGCGTCCATCACCGGGGCCGTGCGCAGCACGCACACCCGCGACCCGGCCGCGCCGGCCGGCTCCGCGGCGGCCTCCCACTCCCGGGTCACCTCGGTCAGCAGCCCGTGCCCGCGCGAGTCCGAGGACTCGGTGAGCAGGGCGTCGCCGTGGTCGCCGTAGTAGGAGATCCCGTTGCCGGCCAGGAACGCCGGCGGCGTCCCGCCGCCGGCGGCGGCCGCGGCGACGGCCTCGGCCAGCACCGTGGTGGTGGTGATCCGGCTCTCCCGCAGCTCCCGGGCCCACCTCGAGGAGTGCGGGTTGCCGGCGGTGGGGGAGCCGGCGAGGTTGACCACCACGTCGGCAGCCGAGACCACCGCTGCGTCGACCTCCCCGGCGTACGGGTCCCAGGTGGACTCCTGCGGCCCCTCCGCGGGGCGCCGGACCAGTCGGGTGACCGTGTGGCCCCGGCCGGTCAGCGCCTCGCGGAGCTGGGTGCCCAGGAACCCGGACCCGCCGGCGAGGACGACGCGCAGCGGCACCTCAGACCTCGAACTGACCGGACTCGAGGCGCGCCTTGACGTCGGCCAGGAAGCGCCCCGCGTCGGCACCGTCCACGAGACGGTGGTCGTAGGTCAGCGCCAGGTAGACCATGTGACGCACCGCGATGGTCTCGCCGAGGTTGGCGTCGTCGATCACCACCGGACGCTTCACCACCGCGCCCGGGCCGAGGATCGCGACCTGCGGCTGGTTGATGATCGGGGTGTCCCACAGGGCCCCGACGCTGCCCAGGTTGGTGATCGTGAAGGTGCCGCCGGACAGCTCGTCGGGACCGATCTTGTTGGTCCGGGTGCGCTGGGCCACGTCGGCGATCTTCTTCGACAGCCCGGCGATCGACAGGTCGCCGGCGTCCTTGACGACCGGGGTCAGCAGGCCCTTGTCGGTGTCCACCGCGAACGCGACGTTCTCGCGGTCGAAGTAGGTCACCTCGCCCTTCTCGGAGTCGATCGTCGCGTTGAGCTTGGGGTGCTCCTTGAGGGCGTCGATCGAGGCCTTCGCGAAGAACGGCAGGTAGGACAGCTTGACGCCCTCACGGGCCAGGAAGTCGGCCTTCGACGCCTCGCGCAGCCGCGCGATGTTGGTGACGTCGACCTCGACGACCTGGGTCAGCTGGGCCGAGGTGTGCAGGGAGTCCAGCATCCGCTCGGAGATGATCTTGCGCAGGCGCGTGACCTTCTCCGTGGTGCCGCGCAGCGGCGACGGCGTGGGCTTCGCGCCGGACGCCGCCGGGGCGGAGGAGGCAGCCGGGGCGGCCGGGGCGGCGGGCGCCGCCGCGGGCGCCTGCTCGGCCTCCTTCGCCGCGTCCAGGACGTCCTGCTTGCGGATCCGGCCGCCGACGCCGGACCCGGTCACCGAGGACAGGTCGACGTCGTGCTGGGCGGCCAGCTTGCGCACCAGCGGGGTGACGTACTGGCCCGGGTCCTCGCTGCGCGAGGGCTTCTCGGCGGCGGGCTCGGACGACCCGGTCGCCTTGGTCGGCGCGGGCGCCTCCTCGGCGGCGGGCTTCTTCTGCTCCGGCTCGGGCTCGGGCGCCTTCTCCTGGGGGGTCGGCTCCGGCTCCGGCTCCGGCTCGGGCTCCGGCTCGGGCTCGGGCTCGGGCTCGGGCTCCGGCTCGGAGGAGGCGGGCTCGCCGGAGCCGACCAGGGCCAGCTCGGCGCCGATCTCGACGGTCTCGTCCTCGGCGACCTTCTGCTCCAGCAGGGTGCCGGCGACCGGGGAGGGGACCTCGGTGTCGACCTTGTCGGTGGAGACCTCGAGGAGGGCGTCGTCGACGGCGACCTCGTCACCGACCTGCTTCAGCCAGCGGGTGACGGTGCCCTCGGTGACCGACTCGCCGAGCTCGGGCAGCTTCACCACGGTCGCGTCGCCACCGCCGCCGCCACCGCCGGAGGACTTCGGTGCGGGCTCGTCGGCCTCGTCCGCGGCGGCGGCCTGCGGCTCCTCGGTGCTGGGCTCGGGCTCCGGCTCCGGCTCCGGCTCCGGCTCCGGCTCCGGCTCGGGCTCCGGCTCGGGGTCGGCGGACCCGTCGTCGTCGCCGGAGGAGGCCTCGTCGGAGTCACCGACGACCGCGAGCAGGCCACCCACCTCGACGGTGTCGTCCTCGGCGACCTTCTGCTCCAGCAGGGTGCCGGCCACGGGGGAGGGGATCTCGGTGTCGACCTTGTCGGTGGAGACCTCGAGGAGGGCGTCGTCGACGGCGACCTCGTCACCGACCTGCTTCAGCCAGCGGGTGACGGTGCCCTCGGTGACGGACTCGCCCAGCTCGGGGAGGTTGACTTCGGTGGCCATGGGAGTTCCTTCTGTGCAGTGGGTGCGGGTGGCTCGTGGCGGTCGGGTGGGCGGTGGCTCAGCCGTGCGCGTGCAGCGGCTTGCCGGCGAGGGCGAGGTGGGCCTCGCCGAGCGCCTCGTTCTGGGTGGGGTGGGCGTGGACCAGCGGTGCGACGTCCTCGGCGTGGGCCTGCCAGCCGTAGATCAGCTGCGCCTCACCGATCAGCTCGCCGACGCGCTCGCCGACCAGGTGGACGCCGACCACGGGACCGTCGGTGCGACGGACCAGCTTGACGAAGCCCTGGGTCCTGAGGATCTGGCTCTTGCCGTTGCCGCCGAGGTCGTAGGTCAGCGTCTCGACGCCGTCGGTGCCGTGCTCGCTCGACGGCCTGCTCCTCGGTGAGCCCGACCGAGGCGACCTCGGGGTGGGAGTAGGTCACCCGGGGCACGGCCAGCTCGTCGACCGGGGCCGGGTCGAGACCGGCGATCTCCTCGGCCACGAACATGCCCTGGGCGAAGCCGCGGTGGGCCAGCTGGAGGCCGGGGACGATGTCCCCCACGGCCCACAGCCCCTCGACGCCGGTGCGGCAGCGCTCGTCGGTGACCACGAAGCCGCGGTCGAGGGTCACGCCCTGCTCCTCGTAGCCGAGGTCCTCGGTCACGGGTGCCCGGCCGACGGCCACCAGGACGAGCTCGGCCTCGATGACGTCCCCGCCCTCGACGGTGACCGCGACGCCGTCGTCGGTCTCCTTCAGGCTCTGGAACGGGGTCGAGGTGCGCACGGTGATCCCGCGCTTGCGGAAGGCGCGCTGCAGGGCGGCCGAGGACGCCGCCTCCTCGCCCGCCACGAGCCGCGGCAGCGCCTCGACGATGGTCACCTCGGCGCCGAAGCTGCGCCAGACGCTGGCGAACTCGCAGCCGATCACCCCACCGCCGAGCACGACCACGGAGGCCGGCACGTGCTCGAGGCGCAGCGCGTCCTCGGAGGTCAGGACCCGGGTGCCGTCGACCGGGAGGCCCGGGAGGACCCGGGGGCGGGAGCCGGAGGCCAGCACGACGTGACGCGCGGAGTACGCGGTGCCGTCCACGGTGACCTCGCCCGGGCCGGTCAGGCGACCGAGGCCCGCGAGGGTCGTGATGCCGCGCCCCTTGACCAGACCGGTCAGGCCCTTGTGCAGCCGGGAGACGACACCGTCGCGGTAGGCGTTGACCGCCGGCACGTCGATGCCCTCGAGGGTGGCCCGTACCCCGAACTGCGCGGCGTCGCGCGCGGAGTCGGCGACCTCGGCGGCGTGCAGGAGCGCCTTGGTCGGGATGCAGCCCTCGTGCAGGCAGGTGCCGCCGACCTTGTCCTTCTCGACCAGGGCGACGGTGAGGCCGAGCTGGGCGGCGCGCAGCGCGCAGGCGTACCCGCCCGAGCCCGCGCCGAGGACGAGCACGTCGAAGTCCGGTCCGGGCACGCTGGTCCTCTCGCTGCGGGCGGTGGGCGCCGGCCGCCAGGGTCGGCGGGCCCATCCTTGCACCTCCACCAGGGGTCGTGGCCAGGGGCTGCGGGGTGTCGCGCGCGGCGTCCGGTCCAGAGGACCTGGACCGGCAGGGCAGACTGGCCCCATGGCGATCTGGGACCGCTTCCGCGGCGGTGGGCGAACGAGGATGCGGAGGCCCGCCAAGGACGGTGCGCGCACGGGCTCGACCCGGGTGCGTGCCTCGACCCGGGTCGACGAGCAGCACCTGCTCGAGTTCGTCACCGCGCGTCGTGGCGTCGAGGGCTTCGTGGAGCCGCGCACCGCGGTCAGCGACGTGACCCTGCTGCTCGTCGCGCACGACGGGGAGTGGACCCGTCGGCGGGTGCCGTCGATCGGGTGGGCCCACGACTTCTGCAACCACCACCAGGTGCCGTCCTACGACGCCGGCCTGGTGGGGATCCCCCAGCGGATGCGGGACTGGAACACGCGGGAGAAGCAGCGGCAGAAGGAGCAGCGCCGACCGCTCGCGCCCTGACCGGTCCCGGTCAGGCGGCTCGAGGCGGCCCGCCGGGCACCCGGGTCAGTCCGCGTCGGCCAGCCCGCGCACCAGCTCGACCAGGGTGGAGACCCCGTAGCCGGTGCCCCCTGCGGTCACGTGGCCGCTCGCGCTGCTGCCGAAGGCGGGGCCGGCGATGTCGAGGTGGGCCCACGGGCGGCCGGCGACGAACTCGCGCAGGAAGGCCGCGGCGTAGAGCCCGCCGCCCCAGCGCACCCAGTCGACCTGGGCCAGGTCGGCCACCTTGCTGGAGCGGACCCGCTCGTGCATCTCCTCGGGGATCGGCATCGGCCAGGACTCCTCGCCCGCGGCCAGCGCCGCCCGGCGCATCCGGGCCACGACCTCGTCGTCGCCCATCACCCCGGCCACCTTGTCGCCGAGGGCCACCACCATGGCACCGGTCAGGGTGGCGACGTCGACGACCAGGTCGGGCGCTCCCTCGCCGGCCTTGACCAGCGCGTCGGCCAGCACCAGGCGGCCCTCGGCGTCGGTGTTGAGGACCTCCACGGTGCGGCCGCCGTAGATCGTCACCACGTCACCGGGGCGGGTCGCGTCGGGGCCCAGCATGTTCTCGGCCATCGCGGCGTACGCCGTGACGCGCACCGGGAGCCGGAGCGCGGCCACGGCGAGGGTGGCGGCGACCACGGCGGCGGCGCCGGCCATGTCGGACTTCATCTCGTGCATGCCCTGGGCCGGCTTGATGGACAGCCCGCCGGAGTCGAAGGTGATGCCCTTGCCGACCAGGGCCAGGTGGGTGGTCGCGCCCTTGGGGGAGTAGCTCAGCTCGACCAGGCGCGGCGGCGCGGAGGACCCGCGGCCGACGCCGATCAGGCCGCCGAACCCCTGGTCGGCGAGCTGCTGCTCGTCCCAGACGGTGACCCCGACCTTCGGGGTGCCGCGTCCGTGGGCGTGCTCCTGCACGAAGTCGGTGCCGGCGGTCTCCACGGCCTCGGCGAAGGCGGGCGGACGCAGGTCACCGGGGGGCGTGTTGACCCAGTCCCGGGCGGTGGCCACGGCGGCGGCCACGACGCGCGCCTCCTCGAACGCGGTCACGGTCGGCTTCTTGCGGGCGTCCGCGGTCAGCACGACCACGTCGGCGGGACGGTCGTCGCCGGCGGCGTCGTCCGTGGACTTGCCGCCCTTCGCCTTGCCGTTCCTGGCCTTGCCGTCCTTCCCGGTGCCCCGGTAGGCGGTGAAGGAGTAGGCGCCGAGGAGGTAGCCCTCGGTGACCGCCCGGACCTCGGCCGGGCTGGTGGCCGGCAGGGCCAGGGCCAGGGAGGCGGCGTTGGGCGTGGCCCGGGCGGCGCTGCCCGCGGCCGAGCGGAGGGTCGTGGTCGAGACCTCGTCGCCGAGACCGACCAGGAGCAGGACGGGGGAGGCGATCGTGCCGGCGGTGGGGATCCGGGTGACCTCGCCGGCCTTGCCGGTGACGCCGAGGGAGGCCAGCATCGGGGCGAGCTTGCGGCCCCAGGCCTTGGCGACGTCCTCGCCGCCGGGGGCGACCTCGGGGCGGTCCTCGCCTCGGACGAGACCCACCACCACGACGTCCGTCCGGGTCTTGGCGGGGCTGGCGGAGCGGAGGGTGTAGGTCGTCACCGACGCAGGATAGCCGGGGCGGCCCACGCCTCCGCACGCCTGTCGGGCGGGGTCGCTGCGCTAGGTTTCCGGGCATGTCCGACGACGCCTCGCTGCTCTCCCCGCTGCACGACCGGCACCTCGCACTGGGGGCCAAGCTCTCCGAGTTCGGGGGGTGGAGCATGCCGCTGGAGTACCCCACCGGCGTGGTCGCCGAGCACACCGCCGTACGCACCGGCGTCGGCCTGTTCGACGTCAGCCACCTCGGCAAGGCCACGGTGACCGGGCCGGGCGCGGCGGCGTACGTCAACGCGACCCTGAGCAACGACCTGGGCCGGATCGGGCCGGGTCGCGCGCAGTACACGCTGTGCTGCGACGACGAGACCGGTGGCGTGGTCGACGACCTGATCGTCTACTTCCGCAGCGACGAGGACCTCCTGCTGGTCCCGAACGCGGCGAACACCGCCGAGGTGGTCCGCCGGCTGCAGGGGTCCGCGCCGGACGGCGTCGAGGTCGCCGACCGGCACCGCGACTACGCGGTGCTGGCGCTCCAGGGCCCGCGCAGCGACGAGGTGCTGGCCGCCGTGGGGCTGCTGGGCGGGTCGCCGTACATGAGCTTCGGCGAGCAGCACCTGGCCGGCGGGCCGGTCACGGTCTGCCGCACCGGCTACACCGGCGAGCGCGGCTACGAGCTGGTCGCGCCCCACGAGGCGGCCGGCGGGCTGTGGGACGCGCTGATGGAGGCGGGCGCCGAGCACGGCCTCACGCCGTGCGGGCTCGGGGCGCGCGACACCCTCCGCACGGAGATGGGCTACCCGCTGCACGGCCAGGACGTCTCGATGGACATCACCCCGGTGCAGGCGCGGCTCGGCTGGGCCGTGGGGTGGAAGAAGGAGGCGTTCTGGGGCCGGGAGGTGCTGCTGGCCGAGCGGGAGGCCGGGCCGCGGCGCCGGCTCTACGGCCTGCGCGCCACCGGCCGGGGCATCCCGCGACCGGGGATGGGCGTGTCGCTGACGCCGGACGTGCTGCTCGGGCAGGTCACCTCCGGCACGTTCTCGCCCACCCTGCGCACCGGCATCGGGCTCGCGCTGCTCTCCACCGTGGTCGAGGACGGTGGTCAGGTCGGTGTCGACGTGCGCGGTCGTCGCGAGGTCTTCGACGTCGTCCGCCCGCCCTTCGTGGCCACGACGGTCCGGGAGGACTGATGAACCTGCCCGAGCAGCCCGCCACCTTCCGACCGGCCGTCCAGGACGACCGGGTCTGGTGGTGGCGCCTCGAGGACGCCGCCGGCGAGGAGGTCGCGGTGGACGAGGCGTACGCCGGCCAGCGCTTCCCCAACCAGGGCGACGCGGAGTCGTGGGTCGGCGAGGTCTTCGCCGCGCTGGCGGAGGAGGGCGTCGACGCGGTGACGCTCTTCGAGCACGACCGCCGGGTCTACGGCCCGATGTCGCTGCACCCCTGAGGCGGGTCGCGCGCGTGGGGTCGTACCGCTTCTCGCAGGTCGACGTCTTCTCCGACACCCCGCTGCTGGGCAACCCGGTCGCGGTGGTGCACGACGCCGACGACCTGGACGAGGAGCAGATGGCCGCGTTCGCCCGGTGGACGAACCTGTCGGAGACCACCTTCCTCCTGCGGCCCACGACCGCCGGTGCGGACTACCGGCTGCGGATCTTCACCCCGGGCGCCGAGCTGCCGTTCGCGGGGCACCCGACGCTCGGCTCCGCGCACGCCTGGCTCGAGGCCGGCGGGGCGGCGGCGCCGGACCGGGTGGTCCAGGAGTGCGGGGCCGGTCTCGTGGTCCTGCACCGCGACCGGGTCGGTGACGGCAGCGAGCGCCTGGCCTTCGAGGCGCCGCCGCTGCTCCGCTCGGGCCCCGTCGCGCACGACGACCTGGCCCGGGTGCGTCGCGCCCTGCGCCTGACCGACGACGCCGTCGTCGACGCCGCCTGGGTGGACAACGGTCCCGGCTGGGTCGGCGTGCTGCTCGGCAGCGCCGCCGAGGTGCTCGCGGTCGAGCCGGACTGGGCGGTCTTCGGCGACCTCGACGTCGGGGTGGTGGGGGCGTACCCGCCGGGCTCGGAGGCCGCGGTCGAGGTGCGCGCCTTCTGCCCCGGGCTCGGCGTGGTCGAGGACCCGGTGACCGGGAGCCTGAACGCCGGTCTGGCGCAGTGGCTGGCCGGCGGCGTGCTCCCGACGTCGTACGTCGCGTCGCAGGGCACCGCCCTCGGCCGCCGCGGGCGGGTGCACGTCGACCGGGTCGGCGACGTGGTCCGGGTCGGGGGCGCCACCCGTACGACGGTGGCCGGACGCGTGACCCTCGGCGGACCGGGCGCGGAGTAGTCTCGGGCGCGTGCAGGCCTACCTCGACCTCCTCCGGCGCGTGCTCGACGAGGGCGTGGAGAAGGGTGACCGGACGGGCACCGGCACGCGCAGCGTCTTCGGGCACCAGCTGCGCTTCGACCTCACCGCCGGCTTCCCGCTGGTCACCACGAAGAAGGTGCACACGCGCTCGGTCTTCGGCGAGCTGATCTGGTTCCTGCGCGGTGACACCAACGTCACGTGGCTCCAGGACCGCGGCATCTCGATCTGGGACGAGTGGGCCGACGAGCACGGCGACCTCGGTCCGGTCTACGGCGCGCAGTGGCGCAGCTGGCCCACCCCCGACGGCCACCACGTCGACCAGCTCGCGCGCGTCGTCGAGCAGCTGCGCGCCGACCCCGACTCGCGGCGCCACGTCGTGTCGGCCTGGAACGTCGCCGACATCCCGCAGATGGCGCTGGCCCCGTGCCACGCGCTGTTCCAGTTCTACGTCGCCCCGGCCGCGGACGGCGGGCCCGCGCGCCTGTCGTGCCAGCTGTACCAGCGCTCGGCCGACGTCTTCCTGGGCGTGCCGTTCAACATCGCGTCGTACGCCCTGCTGACGCACCTGGTCGCGCAGGTGGTGGGGCTGCGGGTGGGCGACTTCGTGCACACGATGGGCGACGCGCACCTCTACTCCAACCACCTCGAGCAGGCCCGGCTCCAGCTGACCCGGGAGCCGCGGCCGCTGCCGGTGCTGCGGCTGGACCCGTCGGTGACCACCCTCGACGGCTTCGACCTCGAGCACGTGGCGGTGCAGGGCTACGACCCGCACCCGGGGATCAAGGCACCGATCGCGGTATGACCCCGGGCGGCAGGCGGGTCGTCCTGGTCGCGGCCGTCGCGGAGAACGGCGTGATCGGCGACGGCCCCGACATCCCGTGGCGGATCCCGGGGGAGCAGGCCACCTTCAAGCAGCTGACGCTGGGTCACGTGCTGCTGATGGGCCGGACGACGTACGAGTCGATCGGCCGGCCCCTGCCCGGCCGCACCACCGTCGTGCTCACCCGCGACCCGGCCTGGACCGCCGACGGCGTCCTGGTCGCCCCCGACCTCGACACCGCGCTGGCCCTGGCCGACGGGGTCCCCGGTCCGGGGCCGGACGGGGGCGAGGTCGCGGTGATGGTGGCCGGCGGTGCGCAGGTCTACGCCGCCGCGATGCCGGTGGCCGACGCGCAGGTGCTGACCGAGGTCCGGCAGTCACCGCCCGGCGACGTCCACTACCCCGACGTCGACCCGGGGGTGTGGCGCGAGGAGCGCCGCGAGGCCCTCGACGGCTTCGACCGCGTCTGGTGGACCCGCCGCCCCTAGCACCCCGGTGGTCGAGGAGCGAGCGCAGCGCCCCGGTGGTCGAGGAGCGAGCGCAGCGCCCCCGGTGGTCGAGGAGCGAGCGCAGCGAGCGTCACGAGACCAGGAACGGTGAGCCGGAGCGACCGCAGCGCCCCCGGTGGTCGAGGAGCGAGCGCAGCCGCCCCGGTGGTCGAGGAGCGAGCGCAGCGAGCGTCACGAGACCAGGAACGGTGAGCCGGTGCGACCGCGCCTGTCGAGTCGCGATCCGGTGCTACCAGGTGGCACCAGATCGCGACTCGACGCAGCAAGACGTCTGCCGGGCGCGGCGCGCGCGCACCGTGCGCTCTGCCAGTGGCTGCCCGAGCGATAACCTGCCGCCATGACCTCCACCCCCGCGGCCCCGTTCGGCCGGGTCCTCACGGCCATGGCCACGGCGTTCGACGAGGACGGCGGGGTCGACCTGGAGGGCACCGCCCGGATCGCGACGTACCTGGTCGACCACGGTCACGACGGCGTCGTGGTCTCCGGCACGACCGGGGAGTCCCCGACGACCTCGGTGCCGGAGGACGGGGCCATCCTGGCCGCGGTCAAGGACGCCGTCGGCGACCGGGCCGTGGTGGTCGCGGGCGTCGGCACCAACGACACCGCCCACTCCGTGCGGCTGGCCCGCCAGGCCGCCGAGGTCGGCGCCGACGGGCTGCTGCTGGTCACGCCGTACTACAGCAAGCCGTCGCCGGCCGGGGTGCTGCTGCACTTCCGCAGCGTCGCCGAGGCCACCGACGTCCCGGTGATGCTGTACGACGTGCCCGGCCGGACCGGCACGACGATCCCGATGGAGGTCTACGAGCAGGCGATCACCTGGGACCCCGTCGTCGCGGTCAAGGACGCGGTCGGCGACCTGGCCCGGGGCCTGCGCCTGCGCCGGCTCGGCTACGCCGTCTACTCCGGCGACGACCCGATGAACCTCGCCTGGCTGGCCCACGGCGCCGCGGGCTTCGTCAGCGTCGCCGGCCACGCCGTCGGCGACCAGCTGGCCGAGATGGTGCGCGCCTTCGAGGCCGGTGACACCGCCCGCGCCCTGGAGCTCCACGCCGCGATGCAGCCCGCCGTCGACGCCGTGATGGGGCCGGCGAACTACGGCGCCACCACGGCCAAGGCCGCCCTGCAGCTCCTCGGGGTCCTGGACAACCGTCGGGTCCGCCCCCCGCTGATCGCCCTGGACGACGACGAGGTGTCCGCGCTGCGGGCCGGGCTCGAGGCCGCCGGCGCGCTCTGATCCCGACGGCGGGTGCGCGGTCTGCGCCGAAATCGCCCGTGCGGCCGTCCCAGTTCCTAGACTGGGGGTTTGCACCCCTGGTCCTAGGTGGTCCAGCTCACCTCAGGAGTCCCGCTGTTGAACGCCGTAGCGCCGTCGCGAGCCGAAGCGCTGCGCCGTCTGTACCGGCTGATGCAGCGCGTGAACGCCTCCGCGGACCTCTCCGAGGTGCTCGACGAGGTCGCCCACGGCGTCGTCGAGGTCCTCGGGTTCGGGGTGGCGGCCATCTCGCGGCTGGAGGACGAGACGTTGGTGATGACCAACGTCGCGGCCCCGCCCCAGGTGCGCGACCACCTGCTCGGTCGACGGACCCCGGTGGCGGCCCTGACGAACGAGTTCGACCTCGCCGACGAGTGGGGCGTGCTGCGCTTCCTGCCGCACGACCGCCTGGTCGAGCCACGGGCGGAGGCGGCCTGGGTGCCCGACCTGGAGCCCAGCCTGGTCCCCGGCGCCTGGCACCCCCTGGACACCCTGTACGCCCCGCTGTGGTCGGCCACCGGCCGCCTGCTGGGCAACATGTCGGTGGACCTGCCCGCGGACGGCATGGTCCCCGGCGAGCTCGAGCGGGAGCTGCTGGAGATGTTCGTCGTGCAGGCGGGCCTCGCGATGGACAACGCCCAGCAGCGCGAGGGCCTGGCCGCGCAGGTCCGGATGGGCGAGGTGCTCAGCGCGGTCTCGGCCGCCGCCCGGCTCGCCGACCTCGACCTGACCCTGGAGGGGGTCGGCAGGGCCGTCGCGGAGGGGTTCGGGGTCGACGAGGTCGCCATCCGGTGCGTCACCTCCGGCGACCTGCAGCACCTGGAGGACCTCGCGGACTCGCACTTCTACGCCACGCACGAGGGCAGCGCGCCGGCCGTGGCGCGGGCGGCCGCGAAGCTCGCTGCCGAGACGATCCGCCGAGGCCGCCCCGCGGTGCTCGGTCCGCGACAGCTCACCCAGGTCGAGGGGCTGCCGGAGCGCCACGTCGACGCGACGGTGCTGCTCGCCCCGGTGGGGGAGCGGGAGGCGTCCGGCTACCTGCTGGTGGCTCGCCGGCCCGCGTCGAGCACGTGGAGCGAGCTCGAGCAGGAGACGCTCGGCGAGATCGGGCGGACGTTGGGACGCGTGGTCCTCGACGCCCGGATCCTCGAGCGCGAACGGCACCTCGTCGGGGAGCTGCAGGAGCTCGACCGCTACAAGGGTGAGCTGATCGCGACGATCTCCCACGAGCTGAAGACACCGCTGAGCTCGATCATCGGCCACGCCGAGCTGCTGACGGACCTCGACACCGGCATCGGCTCGGTGGAGGCGATCGCCCGCAACGCGCGGCGGCTCGACCGGCTGGTGCAGAACCTCCTGGACTACTCCGCGCTGCAGGAGTCGCGGGTGCACGTCCCCCGGCCCGTCGACCTGCGCGAGCTCGCCGTGGCCAGCGTCGAGCTGATCGCGGTCCAGGCCGAGCGCGGGGGCCTGGTGCTGAACGTGGACCTGCCCAGCGACCCGGTCGCCGTCGACGCCGACCCCGACGAGCTCGGGACGGTGGTCGACAACCTGCTGGCCAACGCCGTGAAGTACACCCCGCGCGGCGGCGAGGTCACCGTCGCCGTGGGGACCGACGACGACGGGGCCTGGCTGGAGTGCGCCGACACCGGTCTGGGGATCTCCGCCGCCGACCAGGTGCACCTCTTCTCGGCGTTCCACCGCTCGACCAACCCCGAGGCCCTCTCCCTGCCCGGCTCCGGGCTGGGCCTGGCCATCTCCCGGCGCATCGTGCACCTGCACGGCGGTCAGATCGCGGTGCGCTCCGACCTGGGCGCCGGGAGCACCTTCCGGATCTGCCTGCCCCGCGGCACGGGCTGAGCGTCCGCACACGGCGAGGGCCCCGCCGGACGGTGTCCGACGGGGCCCTGCCTGCTTCCGGTGCGGGTCAGCGGCGCACGACGCGCAGCGTGAACTCGTCGGCACTGCTCTGCTGCAGCGCGTCGCCGACGAAGGTCGCGGTCATCGTGCGCGACCCGGCCCGGGCGAACCGCTTGGTCGACTCGATCAGCGCGACGCCCTGACCGTTGACGCCGTCCTGCCCGACGGTGCGCCCGCCGAAGCCCAGCTCGACCTGGCCGGTGGGGACGACCCCGCCGTCCCCGACGACCTTGACCTTCGCCACGAACGGGCGGCCGGTACGCACCGGCTGCGGGATCGTCCGCTGGAAGCGGGTCGTGGTGGCGGTCGGCTCGGCCGGCACCTCCTCGCAGAGCGAGACCGCGACGTTGTCGACGTTCCAGCCGAAGAAGCCCGCGCCGCCGCAGCCGTCGCGGCCCATCGCGAACCGGATCCGGATGGTGTCGCCCGGCGCGGCGCCGGCCTCCACCAGGTCGACGACCGAGGTGCCCCAGCTGCCGAAGACGGAGCCGCCGTCGGTGCCGGTGAAGCCCGGCTCGCCGGCGAGCGGGTTGGTGTTGCCCTCCGCCTCGGAGCTGATCGCGTCCGGGGCGTTGAAGACGTACGCCTCGGCCGGGACCGGCTCGAAGTCGCCGCCCCCGACGGCGACCTGGACGTTGCCGCCGTCGTACCCGACCTCGGTGGCCACGTAGTGCTCGAAGGACATCCGGTGCGCGTCCCCGCCCTCGGGCAGCTCGATGTCGCCGCTGGTCAGGTAGTCGACCGAGGAGATGTCGGTGGCGGTGCCGGAGCAGTCGCCCTGGTCGGGTCCGGGGGAGAAGGCCACCGTCGACCGGTGGTCCCCGCGGTACTGGCGCGTGGTGGTCCACGGGAAGGTCTCCCCGCCGTACACGCTCTCGCTCTCACGGGTCCAGGCGTCGAGCCCGTTCTCGAAGTCCTCGGTGAAGACGTCGGTCTCGGTGAAGCCCTCGCCGCAGGTGCCCGGGTCGCCCGGGGCCAGCTGGGGCTCGAAGCTGCACTGGTCCGTCGGGTCGAGTCGCAGCTCGACGGCCCGGGCCATCGCCGCCACCTGGGCGCAGTCGTCGGCGGTGATCGTGTCGATCGCCCGGTCCGCGTCGCGGGGGGCGGTGGACAGCGCGTTGATGGCCTTGCCGGTGAGGTCGGCGCACGAGGCCTCCAGCGAGCCCGCGTGGTCCGCGAAGTCGCTGGCCGGGGTCTGGTAGTCGACCATGGCCCGGTAGTAGATGTTCAGCGCCTTGTCCATGCCGAGGCCGTCGACGGAGACGCCGTTGTAGTCGCCGCCGTCGACCAGCAGCGAGTAGCCGCGGTTCACGACGCCGGAGTTGGAGTGCACGCCCCCGTTGTCGTCGGTGGAGCACTTGTACTCGGCGTCGCTGACCTTGCCCGGGTCGCCGTAGCAGGTCGGGTTCCACATGTCGCGGATCGCGCCGCCGAAGGCCGTGGACTTCTCGCCGACCAGCCAGCGGTACGAGTCGGTGCGGTCGCCGCCGGCGTCCTTCATCGTGACGTCGACCGTCTGCCCGTCGGCCAGGGCGGTACGGATGGACTCGCGGTCGGTGAGGCCGATCGAGACGGTGGCCACCAGGCTCGGGTCGTCCCCGGACATCCCGATGGGGGCGTCGTCGCGGTTGCCGATGATCAGCGCGGCCGCGCCCGCGTCGGTGGCGACCTGGGCCTTGGCGGTGAAGGCGCACAGACCGCGGTCGACGAGCACGACCTCGCCGGTGACGTCCTGGTCGTAGGGGGAGCAGCCGTCCCGGGCGGTGCCGCCCTGCTCGACCGCGTCGGTCGGGGCCACGACGTCACCGGTGATGCCCTGCCCGGTGAGCTGCTCGCCGAAGGAGGCGCCGCCGGTCAGGCAGTCCTTGGCGATCGAGCTCGGGGAGTTGATGGTGAGCACCGGCGAGGCCGGCGAGCTCGTCGAGCAGGCGCCCACCGGGCGCGGGGAGTCGATGTCGCCCTCGCCCTCGTCCTCGCGGCCGTTGACCAGGTCGAGGGTCTCCCCGAACACGTCGGAGTAGCCCTCGTTGAGCGCACCGGGCTGCCACTGGTAGATCAGGCCGTGGGTGTACTCGGTGTAGGCGTGGCCCCACTCGTGGGAGACGACGTCGTCGGAGGTGACCCCGTCGCAGTAGTTGGTGGTGGTGCCGTTCCAGTTCGCGTTCGGGCAGGAGATGGCCGGGTCGTTGTTGATGGTGCGCATCGCGGCGCCGGCGCCGTCGTAGCTGTCGCGGCCGAAGGCGTTGCGGAAGAGCCAGTAGGCCTCGCCCGTGGAGCGGACGAGGTTCTCCTGGTCCTGGGTGAGGTCGCCCGGCAGCGGGTCGCCCTCCTGCCACACCAGCTCCAGGTCGCGCTGCTGGTCGGCCTCGTAGAGCTCGCGCTCGAGCGCGCCGTGGATCAGCGAGTAGCGGTTGAGGACCTTGCCCGACTGCGCGTCGACGAAGAGCATCTCGCGCACGTTCGCGTCGTTGCCGACCTCCACGGAGTACGCCAGCTCGTTCGCGCCGCCCTCGACCCCCCGGGCCAGGCCGGAGCGGTAGACCAGCAGCGACGCGTCCTGGGCCTCGATGCCGGCCACCGAGCCGGCGGCGCCCTCGTCGTCGGTGGGCGGCTGCGCCCGGACCATCGCCACGGCTGCGCGACCGGCCTCGGCCGCCGAGAGCCTCGGGTCGGTGCTCAGGCCCCGGACCGGCACGAGCTCGCCGTTGACGGCGGTCAGGTCGCCCTGGTCGTCGAGGTGGGCCTTGATCATCGAGGCGAAGACGGGGACCCCGTCGTGCTCCTGGGTCCAGGTGACGACCGTCCCCAGCTCGTCGCGGGTGACGCTCTCGCGCACCAGCGACTCGCGGGGTGCGCCGAAGGCCGGCGCGTAGTCGTCGAGGTAGGCCTCCGCCTTCGCCACGGCCGACGCCGCGCTGTCGGCCGCGGTGCCCGGCAGCAGGTCGGCGCCGGCGCCGACGGCGCGGATGAAGCCGACCCTGCCGGTGGCGCGCTCGTCGGCGACGCGGACCTGGCCGCTGGCCCCGTCCTTCATGCGCTGGACCAGCGTGCGGTCGTCCGGTGCGACGGGTGCCGCACCGGCAGAGACCGGTGACACCGCCGTGAGTCCTGCCCCGAGAACGGCCAGGGCCAAGCCCTGCCTGAGGATCTTCACGTTCTGTTACCTCCGAGTAGGTGTGTGTGCGGCCCCGGTGGTGCGGACCCGCCTGTCGCACCCTAAGGACGACCGTGAGGCGGGTCCAGGGTCTGCACGTCACAACTCGGTGTCACCCGGGCGTCACCCGGCACCGCCGCGACGTCACCGCGCCGTCACCGCGTCGTCACCGAGCCGTTGACCTCCTGTGGGGCCCGGCGCGGCCCCGACGGGCGTCCGCGGACCCGCCGTCAGCCCCCTCGGGCCGCTCGAGGGGCGCCACGACACGCACTCGTGTGGTCCGTGGGACGCATGTGACACAGAACTAGGGTGGCGCCCATGGCGACCCGTACGTCTTCCCCGCCGGGGTCGCGGAGCAAGAGCACGTCCTCGTCCACGTCGACCGGCGCCAGCCGGTCCACGAGCGGCAAGGGCTCCTCGACTCCTCGTACCCGGAGCACGCGGAAGCCCCCCAGCCCGTCCTCGCGCTCGACCCCGCGCTCGACCCCGAAGAAGCGGCCCGCCCCCCGGGCGGTGCGCACCGGGCCGAGCCCGGTCGTGCGCGTCGCCGGGGTCGGGGCCCGCGGGGTCGCGGCCACCTGGGGCGCGGTCGCCGGAGGCGTCGGGGCCGCCGCGCGCGGGATCGGGCACACCGCCCGTGACCTGGAGCCCGAGCACCGCCGCGACGGGGCCGGCCTGTTCCTCCTCGGTCTCGCGCTGGTCGCGGCCGCGGCGGTCTGGTTCGAGGTCCCCGGCGGCGCCATGGAGCTGTCCCGCACCCTGGTCACCGGCAGCGTCGGCCAGGTCGGCTGGCTGGTGCCGCTGGCCCTCGTGGTGGCCGGGTGGCGCGTCATGCGCGACCCGGTGCGCAACGGGCCGGCCGGGCGCCAGGTCATCGGCTGGACCGCGCTCTCCTTCGGCGTGCTCGGCGTCGTCCACGTCGCCGCCGGCGACCCGCAGCCGCTGGCCGGGGACACCTCCCCGCTGCGCCAGGGCGGGGGAGCGGTCGGCTACGTGGTCGCCTCGTTGCTGCTCGACCTGCTGCGCACCCCGTTCGTCGTGGTGCCCGTGCTGCTGCTGCTGTGCTGCTTCGGCGTGCTGGTCATCACCGCCACCCCGGTCTACCGGGTCCCGGAGCGGCTGGCCGACCTGCGCGACCTGCTCCTGGGCCGCGCACCCCTCGGCGAGGACGCCGACGACGACGGCGCCCCCACCCAGCCGATCTCGACCCGCGGCGCGGACCACGAGGTGGACCCCGACGCGGGCGACCCGGCGTACGACAGCCCGGTGCTCTCCGACCGCGAGATCCGCAAGCGGGGTCGGCGGACCACGCTGCGCGAGGACGACCCGTACGACGTCGAGTCCGACCCCGACGCCACCCAGGTCGGGGCGCCGTCCGTGCCGGCCGGGACCTCCGCGCCGCGCACCCCGCGCCGCAGCGCCGCACCGGCCCCGGACACCGAGACCGAGCAGGCCGAGCCCGAGCAGGCCGAGCTCGTGGCGCCGCCGCACGCCGACCTGCCGGCCCGGGTCGAGCAGCTCGCGCTGTCCGGCGACGTGGTCTACAGCCTGCCGACCAGCGAGGTGCTCAAGCCCGGCTCGGTGCACAAGGCCCGTTCCAAGGCCAGCGACGCGGTGGTCGACCGGCTGACCCAGGTGCTCGAGGAGTTCGGCATCGACGCCCAGGTCACCGGGTACACCCGGGGCCCGACGGTCACCCGCTACGAGGTCGAGCTCGGCCCGGCGGTCAAGGTCGAGAAGGTCACCGCGCTCAGCAAGAACATCGCCTACTCCGTGGCGTCGGCCGACGTGCGGATCCTGAGCCCGATCCCCGGCAAGTCCGCGATCGGGATCGAGATCCCCAACCTGGACAAGGAGATCGTCTCCCTCGGGGACGTCCTGCGCTCCACCGTCGCCCGCAACGACCACCACCCGATGGTGGCCGGGCTCGGCAAGGACGTCGAGGGCGGCTTCGTGGTGGCCAACCTGGCCAAGATGCCCCACCTGCTCGTGGCCGGCGCGACCGGCTCGGGCAAGAGCTCGTTCATCAACTCGATGATCACCTCGGTGCTGATGCGCTCCACGCCGGACGAGGTCCGGATGATCATGGTCGACCCCAAGCGGGTCGAGCTGAACGCCTACGAGGGCGTGCCGCACCTGATCACCCCGATCATCACCAGCCCGAAGAAGGCCGCCGAGGCCCTCGCCTGGGTGGTCCGCGAGATGGACCTGCGCTACGACGACCTGGCCAACTTCGGCTTCCGCCACATCGACGACTTCAACAAGGCCGTGCGGGCCGGCAAGGTCGAGCTGCCCGCGGGCAGCGAGCGGGTGCTCGCGCCCTACCCGTACCTGCTGGTCATCGTGGACGAGCTGGCCGACCTGATGATGGTCGCCCCGCGCGACGTCGAGGACGCGGTCGTCCGGATCACCCAGCTGGCCCGCGCGGCCGGCATCCACCTGGTGCTGGCCACCCAGCGCCCGTCGGTGGACGTCGTCACCGGCCTGATCAAGGCCAACGTGCCCTCGCGGCTGGCCTTCGCCACCTCGTCGCTGGCCGACAGCCGCGTCATCCTCGACCAGCCGGGCGCCGAGAAGCTGGTCGGGCAGGGTGACGGCCTGTTCCTGCCGATGGGGGCCTCCAAGCCGGCCCGCATCCAGGGGTCCTGGGTCACCGAGGCGGAGATCGCCCAGGTCGTGGCCCACTGCAAGACCCAGCTGCAGCCGACCTACCGCGAGGACGTGACGGTCCCGGCGGCCGCCAAGCGGGACCTCGACGACGACATCGGCGACGACCTCGACCTGGTCGTCCAGGCCGTCGAGCTGGTCGTCTCCACGCAGTTCGGCTCGACCTCGATGCTCCAGCGCAAGCTGCGCGTGGGCTTCGCCAAGGCCGGGCGCCTGATGGACATCCTCGAGAGCCGCGGGGTGGTGGGCCCCAGCGAGGGGTCCAAGGCCCGCGACGTCTTGGTCAAGCCCGACGAGGTCGACGGCGTCATCGCCATCATCCAGGGGGAACAGTGAACGACGTGCAGCTGATCGAGCCAGGGGTCGAGGACGACCAGGACCGCGCCGAGGTCGAGGTACGCCGGCGAGGCGAGGTCACCGGTGCGGTCGGCGTCGCCGGCTGCCTGGTGGCGCTGGCCTGGCTGGCCCGGGCGATGTCCTCGGGCGCGCCGCTCGACTGGGCCCTGTGCCTGGGCATGGGCGCCGTCGGCGTGATCAACCTGCTCGCCTTCGTCGACGCCCGCACCCCGGTGCTGGTGGCCGACGACCAGGGCGTGCGCGTGCGTCGCGGGCAGACCTGGCACGGCCTGACCTGGGACCAGGTCGACCGGGTCGAGCACCGCCCCCGGCGCGGACCGGCCCGGGACGGTGCGCTCACCTTCGTCACGGGCGCGCTCGACGACGACGCGCCGCTCACGGTCCCGCTGAGCCTCACCACGCGCGTGGTGGGCACCGACGACCTGCCCGGCGCTCTGCGCGCCCTGGCCGACGGCACGACCGAGGTCGTCGAGGCGGAGGTGCCGACCGCGGCCGACCAGGAGCAGGCACCGGGCCCGGCCGTGACGGAGGCTGCCGCGGACCAGGACCACGTCCAGGACGGTCGAGGACGTCGAGGACGTCGAGGACGTCGAGGACGGCGAGGACGGCGGCGAGGTCGACCACGTCGACCTCGACGGGGACGAGGAGGAGCGCGAGGGCCTCCGCGACCGGGTGCAGCGCTGGCTGGCCGGACGGCTCCCGCAGCGCGGCGCCCGGACGGACGACGACCTCGACCTCGACGGCGACCTCGACGGCGACCGGGACGACGACCGGGACGACGACGGGGAGTCCCCCCGCGGCGGCGCGGGGCTGCCGGCCCCGACGCCGACCGTCGTGGCCAGCAGCACCCCGCTGCCGCTGCGCGACCTGGCCAGCGGCACGCGCGCCGACGTCGTGCTCGGCGCGGTCGCGCTGCGCCTGGACCCCTCCGAGACCGACGACGAGGGCGAGCGCCCCCGCCTGCCCGAGGCGCGCGAGCTGCGCCGCGACGGCAGCGTGAACCTGGTCGAGGAGACCTCGGTGTGGGGCGACCGGGTCCGCCCGATCGCCCGGCCCGGCGAGGCCGTCGCCCCGCTGGTCCTCGACGACCACGCGCCGCGTCCCGTGGTCGACCCGGTGATCGGTCCCGAGCTCGCGGCGGCGCGCACCCGTCTCGGGCTGACGGTCGACCAGCTCGCCGACCGCACCCGCATCCGTCCCCACGTCATCGAGTCCGTCGAGGTCGACGACTTCGCGCCGTGCGGGGGCGACTTCTACGCCCGCGGCCACCTGCGCACGCTGGCCCGCGTGCTCGGCACCGACTCCGCACCCCTGCTGGCCACCTACGACGAGCAGTACGCCGACGCCCCGATCGACGCGCGCCGGGTCTTCGAGGCCGAGCTGGCCACCGGGGCCGGCGGCTCGATCCGCGGCACCCGCGGCGGCCCCAACTGGTCGGTCCTGGTCGCCGCCGCGATGACGGTGATCCTGGTCTGGTCCGTGACCCGGCTCGTCGTCGACCGGCCGGCCGACCTCACCCCGCCCGCCCCGCGGCTGAACAGCAGCGGCGGCGTGGACAACGGCGCGACCACCGGCACCGGGGCGGCCGTCCCGGTCGAGCTCACCGCCGCCGGGGGCGGCGCCCAGGTCACCGTGCGGAGCGGCTCGCAGGTCGTCTTCGACGACCAGCTGGCCTTCATGCAGACCATCCAGCTCGACGTCGCCCCGCCCGTCCGCATCCGCTCCTCCGACGGCGGCCTCCTGGTCACCGTCGACGGCACCGAGGAGGGCCCCCTCGGCGCGACCGGCCAGGAGGCCGAGGACGTGTTCGTCCCCTGACCCGGGGAGCTGTCGAGACGGCGCACGGGCCGCGTTCCTGCAGGGGCGGGCCGCGCGGTACGACGCGCCACGCCCGGGCGGGTCAGGCGCGGCGGTAGCGGCGCTCGGGGCGGCCGCTGCCGCCGTACTGCAGCCGCACCAGCGCCTGACCGTCGGCCACGAAGTGCTCCAGGTAGCGGCGGGCGCTGACGCGGGAGACCCCCACCAGCTCCGCGCACTCGGCGGCCGACCGCTCGGCCCCGTCGTCGAGCGCGGCCAGCACCGTGCCGGCGGTCTCGCGGCTGAGCCCCTTGGGCAGCGGTGCCGCGGGGGTGCGCGCACCGGGGCCGAACGCGGCGTCGATCTGCTCCTGCGCCGGACGCGCGGAGCCCTCGAGCGCCGCCCGGGCCGCCCGGAAGGCCTCCAGGCGCCACAGCAGGTCGTCGGCCTCGAACGGCTTGACCAGGTAGTGCGCCGCACCGCCGGCCACCGCCGCGCGCACCGTGTCGGCCTCGCGGGCGGCCGTCACCACGACCACGCCCACGTCGTTGCCGGCCGCACGCAGCCGGCGGAGCACCTCGATGCCGTCCACGTCGGGCAGGTGCACGTCGAGCAGGACGAGGTCGGGGCGCAGCCGCTCGACCTCGGCCAGGGCGCCCTCGCCGGTGGCGACGACACCGACGACGGTGAAGCCGGCGGCCCGCTCCACGAAGCGGGTGTGGATCGAGGCGACCATGAAGTCGTCGTCGACGACCAGCACGCTCAGCTCCCGACCGGCGGGCGGGGGTGCGTCCTGGGTGCTCACGGTGAGACGTCCTCGTGGTCGGGCAGGCGGGCGGTGAACACCGCGCCGTCCGCATTGTGCACCGTGACCGTGCCGCCGCGTCGTCCGCAGACGACCCGGACCAGCGCCAGCCCCACGCCGCGCCCGTCGGCCCCGGCCGGCTTGGTGGTGAAGCCGCGCCGGAAGACCTGCTCGCGGTCGGCCTCCGCGACCCCGGGCCCGGAGTCGGCGACCTGCACCACCACGGCGGGGAGGCCGTCGGCGCCGGCGTCCTCCCGGCGCAGCCGCACCTCGACGCGGGCGCCGGGGGAGGAGGCCGCCGCGTCGACGGCGTTGTCGACCAGGTTGCCCAGCACGGTGCCGACGTCGGCCGACAGCTCCGGGCCGAGCCGGGGCAGCGCCGTCGCGGGGTCCAGCACCAGCTCCACCCGGCGCTCGGTGGCCAGGCTGGTCTTGGCGATCAGCAGCGCGGCCACCGCGGGGTCGTCGACCCGGGCCAGGACGCGGTCGCTGATCTCGGCGCGGCGCCGGTTCAGGGTGCCCAGGAACGCGCCGAGCTCGCCGTAGGCCTCCAGCTGCACCAGCCCCGAGATGGTGTGCAGCTGGTTGCTGAACTCGTGGGTCTGCGCGCGCAGGGTCCCCATCACGCTCTCGCGGGCGCTCAGCTCGCTGCGCAGCGCGAGCAGGTCCGTACGGTCGCGCAGCGTGGTGATGGTGCCGATGCGGCGCCCGCCGGCCTCGACCCGGTTGCGGTTGGTCACCAGGGTGCGACCGTCGACGACCAGCACCCCGTCGAGCAGGTCCTCGGTGCCGGCCAGCACGTCGCGCACGGGGTCGGCGACGTCGAGGTCGGCCAGGGGCCGGCCCTGGGCGTCCGGGGGCAGGCGCAGCAGGTCGCGGGCACTGTCGCTGACCACGGTCAGCACGCCCTCGTCGTTCACCGCGACCACGCCCTCGCGGATCGAGGTCAGCAGCGCCTCGCGCTGGTCGGCGAGGGCGGCGATCTCGGCCGGCTCCAGACCGCGGGTGCGGCGCCGGATCAACCGGGACAGCAGCAGCGACCCGGCGACGCCGAGGGCGAGCCCGCTGCCGAGCACGACGAGCACGTCGGTGGTGGTGGCGGCGAGCCGCTCGGTCGGGGAGGGGTAGGTCTCGGTCACCACGGCGATGCCCACCTGCCTCGGGGGACGCCCGGGCCGGTCCGGGGTGGCGGCGCGGTCGCCGCCGTAGACCGGCACCGCCGCGGCGATCGTCCGGGACCCGCGGTCGAGCAGGTCCCCGGTCCAGGTGCTGCCGCGGGCCGCGGACCCGTCGCCGAGGACGAGCGCGTCCCCCTCGCGGGTCGGGTCGGTGGAGGCCAGGACGACCCCGACGGGGTCGGTCAGGTAGACGGTGCTGGCGCCGACGTCGTCCTGGCGCTGCTGGACGTAGAAGGCCAGCGAGCCGGTCGGCAGCTCGGCCCGGCCGCGCGCCTGCGCCGCGAGCGCGTCCTGCACGGCAGCGGTGTTGGCCAGCACCGCCGCCCCGGCGCGGAGCCGTGCGCCGCGGGTGTCGCGGAAGTCGGCGTCGCTCTGGCGCACCGAGACCACGCTGGTCACCGCGACGACCAGCACCAGCACGACCAGCTGCAGCAGCAGGAACTGGCCCGCCAGGGTGCGCGGCAGCGGCACCCGTACGCGCTCCGTGCGCGCAGCAGCGCCCCGCCCGACCCGCTCACCGCGTGACCACAACGTCCACAACCTCCTTTGCTTGCCTAACAGTGACGGGCGCCACGGCCTGCGTGACGATCGACACGTCCACTCGCTGCACCACCGTGCACCACGTCCGGGAGAGACATGTTCCCTGCACCACCGCCCCGCCGTCCCGCCGGCAGACGACGCCTGCGCGGCGCCGTCGCCGTCGTGGCCGCGCTGGCCCTGCTCACCTCGGCCTGCGGGGTGACCCGCGGGGACGACAGCGCCGACCTGGAGATGTGGATCCCCAACAGCCCCGGCGGGGGGTACGACCAGACCGGCCGTGCCGCCGTCGGCGTGATGGAGCAGGAGGACGTGACCGGGGGCGACTTCCAGGTCACCAACATCCTCGGCGCCGGTGGCGCCGCGGCGATGACGCAGCTGATGAGCCAGGAGGGCAACGAGCGGATCCTGATGACGATCGGCCTCGGCGTCGTCGGCTCGACCTACTCCTTCGCCGCCGACGCCCGCCCCCAGGACGCCACCGCGGTGGCGCAGCTGATCGAGGAGCAGGAGGGCGTGCTGGTCCCGGCCGAGTCGCCGTTCCGCACCATCGACGACCTCGTCGAGGCCTGGGTGGCCGACCCGTCGTCGGTCGTCGTCGGGGGCGGTTCGTCACCGGGCGGACCCGACCACCTGTTCCCCATGCAGCTGGCCGAGACCGTGGGCATCGACCCGAAGGAGGTCCGCTACGTCACCTACGACGGCGGCGGGCCGCTGACCAGCGCCCTGCTCGGCAACAAGATCCAGGTCGGCTTCTCGGGCCTCAGCGAGTTCGAGGGCCAGATCGCCGCGGGCGACCTCCGCGTGCTGGCCGTCTCCGGGGAGGAGCGTCTCGACGGCGAGGCGGTCAGCGACGTCCCCACCCTGACCGAGTCGGGCATCGACCTGGTCTTCATCAACTGGC
Source organism: uncultured Actinomycetota bacterium (assembly GCA_963781475.1). Lineage (GTDB taxonomy): Bacteria > Actinomycetota > Actinomycetes > Propionibacteriales > Nocardioidaceae > Nocardioides. The sequence goes on from CAWAGJ010000010.1 coordinate 157,619, forward strand.
GCGGCGTCCTCGCCCCGCCGGGCATCTCCGAGGAGCGCCGCGACGAGCTGATCGCCTACCTGACCGAGATGCACGACTCCCCGCAGTGGCAGCAGACCCTCGCCGACAACGGCTGGATCGACGCCTTCCGCACCGGGGACGACTTCGAAGCCTTCCTGCTGGAGCAGGACGAACGCGTCGCGTCGACGCTCGAGGAGCTGGACCTGCTGTGAGCACCCCCACCGAGGAACACCGCACGGGCCCCGCGCCCGGGCCCGAGCCCGCGGACGGGGTGGACACGGCGCAGTACGGCCTGGCCGCGCTGCTCGTCGTGGTCGGCCTGTACACCGTCTACGACGCCACCACCCTGACCGTCGGCTTCGGCGACCCGGTCGGGCCGCGCGCCTTCCCGTACGCCGTCGGCAGCGTCCTGGCCGTGCTCGGCGTGCTGCTGGCCCTGGCCACCGCCCGCGGCTCCCGCGGCGAGCTGGAGGGCGGCGAGGACGTCGACCTCGCCCAGGGCTCCGACTGGGTCACCGTCGCCAGGCTGGTGGGCGTCGTCGCCTTCACCATCGCCACCGTCGACCTGCTCGGCTGGGCGGTCACCGGCGCCGTGCTCTTCGCCGGCGGCGCCTGGGCGCTCGGCAGCCGCACGCTGGTCCGCGACGTCGTCGTCGGCCTCGTCCTGGCCGTCGGCAGCTGGTACGCCTTCTACGTCGGCCTCGGCATCCCGCTCACGCCCGGTCTGCTGGACGGGGTGCTGTGATGGGCGACCTCGACCTCCTCCTCGGCGGCCTGCAGGCCGCCGCCACGCCCGAGAACCTCATGTTCGCCGCGATCGGGGTCCTGCTGGGCACCTTCGTCGGCGTCCTGCCCGGCATCGGCCCGGCCATGGCCGTGGCGCTGCTGCTCCCGGTCACCTTCGGCCTCGAGCCGACCCAGGCCTTCATCATGTTCGCCGGCATCTACTACGGCGGCATGTACGGCGGGTCGACCACCTCGATCCTGCTGAACACCCCCGGCGAGTCCGCCTCGGTGATGACCGCGATCGAGGGCAACAAGATGGCCAAGAAGGGCCGGGCCGCGCAGGCGCTGGCCACGGCGGCGGTCGGCTCGTTCGTCGCCGGCACGATCGGCACCCTGCTGGTGGCCTTCTTCGCCCCGCCCCTGGCCAGGGTCGCGGTCGAGATCGGCGCCCCGTCGTACTTCGCGATCATGGTGCTGGCGCTGGTGATGACCACCGCGGTGCTCGGCTCGTCGGTGCTGCGCGGGTTCGTCGCGCTCTTCCTCGGCCTCACCATCGGCCTGGTGGGGCTCGACCCGAACACCGCCCAGGCCCGGATCAGCCTCGGCCAGGACCAGCTCATCGACGGCCTCGACATCGTCGTGGTCGCGGTCGGCATCTTCGCCCTCGGCGAGGCGTTCTGGGTCGCGGCGCACCTGCGGCGCGCGCCGTTGCAGATCGTCCCCGTCGGGCGTCCGTTCATGGGCCGCAGCGACTGGGGCCGGTCCTGGAAGCCGTGGCTGCGCGGCACCGCGCTCGGGTTCCCGTTCGGGGCCATCCCGGCGGGCGGCGCGGAGCTCCCGACCTTCCTGTCCTACGTGACCGAGCGGAAGCTGTCGAAGAGCGACGAGTTCGGCGAGGGCGCCATCGAGGGCGTCGCCGGCCCGGAGGCGGCCAACAACGCCTCGGCGGCCGGGATGTTCGTGCCGATGCTCGCCCTGGGCCTGCCGGTCACCGCGACCGCGTCGGTGATGCTCGCCGCGCTCCAGGGCTACGGCATCCAGCCCGGCCCGCAGCTGATGACCGACCAGGCCGACCTGGTCTGGACGCTGCTGGCCAGCCTGCTGATCGGCAACCTCCTGCTGCTGGTGCTGAACCTGCCGCTGGCGCCGGTGTGGGCCAGGCTGCTGCGGATCCCGCGCCCCCAGCTCTACGCCGGCATCCTGTTCTTCGCCTGCCTGGGCGCCTACGCCACCAACCTGGACCCGTTCGACATCGGGCTGCTGCTGGTCTTCGGCCTGCTCGGGCTGATGATGCGCCGCTTCGGCCTGCCGGTGCTGCCGCTGATCCTGGGCGTGATCCTCGGCCCGCTGATGGAGGAGAAGTTCCGCGAGGCGCTGGCGCTGTCCGACGGCGGCCTGGAGCGGGCTGCTCGCGAGCCGCTGGGGGTCGGTGTCTACGCCCTGATCGCGGTGCTGGTCCTGCTGCCGCTGCTGCTGAGGCGCCGGGTCGCCGCCGGCACGTCCCCGCTGGACCCGACCGGACCGACCGGGCCGACCGGGCCGACCGGGCCGACCGACGCACGACGAGGAGAGGGTGTCGCGATGAGCGTGGAGAGCAACGGGACCGGTCCGGTCGTGGTGGCCTGGACGCCCGACGAGTTCGGCGCCGTCGCCCTGGAGCACGGGCTGGTCGAGGCGGCGGACCGCCGCTGCGGGGTCGTGGTGGTCAACGCCACCAAGGGCGACGCGCTGGTCGACCCGCGCTACGCCTCCGAGGAGGCGGTCGGCCGGCTCCGGGAGAGCGTGGCCGGGCAGGACGTGGAGGTCCGCCAGTCCACCGGGGCCGACGTGGCCGAGCAGGTGCTCGCGGTCGTCACCGAGGTGGGCGGGTCGCTGGTGGTCCTCGGGATGCGCCGGCGCACGCCGGTGGGCAAGCTGCTGATGGGCAGCGTGGCCCAGCGGGTGCTCCTCACGGCGGACTGCCCGGTGCTGGCGGTCAAGCCCGGCCAGTCCGTCCCCGCACGCGGCTGAGCGGCCGTACCGCCGGCCACCGGTCGGCGCGGGGGCGCGGGTTCGGCCCCGACGGGGTGGGCGCGTCATACTCGGAGACGATGACGACGCCCACCACCACCGCTCCCGCGGTCGCCCCCGTCCCGCCGGCCGACGAGCCGGAGCTGCACGCGGTCGCCGTGGTGACCCTCGGCTGCGCCCGGAACGAGGTCGACTCCGAGGAGCTCGCCGGTCGTCTGTCGCAGGGAGGGTTCCGCCTGGTCGCCGACCCGGCCGACGCGGACAGCGTGCTGGTCAACACCTGCGGGTTCGTCGAGGCCGCCAAGAAGGACTCGGTCGACACGCTGCTGCAGGCCGCGGACCTGAAGGCGAGCGGGCGCCCGAGCACCGTCGTGGCCGTGGGCTGCCTGGCCGAGCGGTACGGCGCCGAGCTCGCCGACTCCCTCCCGGAGGCCGACGCGGTCCTGGGCTTCGACGACTACCCCGACATCGCCGCCCGCCTCCGCGGGATCGTGGCGGGGGAGCGTCCCGCCGCCCACGTGCCGTCCGACCGCCGCAGGCTGCTGCCGATCAGCCCCGTGGACCGTGCCGCCGCGGCGCCGGCGAGGGTCGAGCGCACGCGCCTGGACTCCGGTCCGCTGGCCTCGCTGAAGCTGGCCAGCGGCTGCGACCGCCGCTGCACCTTCTGCGCGATCCCGTCCTTCCGCGGCAGCTTCGTCAGCCGCCGTCCCAGCGACGTCCTGCACGACGCCCAGTGGCTGGCCGAGCAGGGCGCCCGCGAGCTGTTCCTGGTCTCGCGAGAACTCCACCTCCTACGGCAAGGACCTCGGCGACCTGCGGCTGCTCGAGACCCTGCTGCCGACGCTGGCCGCGACCGACGGCGTCGAGCGCGTGCGGGTGTCCTACCTGCAGCCCGCCGAGACCCGGCCCGGCCTGGTCGAGGCGATCGCGACCACGCCGGGCGTCGCGCCGTACTTCGACCTGTCCTTCCAGCACGCCAGCGCCACCGTGCTGCGCCGGATGCGGCGCTTCGGCGACCCCGAGTCGTTCCTCGGCCTGCTCGAGCAGGTGCGTGCCCACGCCCCGCTGGCCGGGATCCGCTCCAACGTCATCGTCGGCTTCCCCGGCGAGACCGAGCAGGACCTGGAGACGCTCACCGACTTCCTGGTCGCCGCCCGCCTCGACGTCGTGGGCGTCTTCGGCTACTCCGACGAGGACGGCACCGAGGCCGAGACCTTCACCGACAAGCACGACGAGGACGAGGTGGCCGCGAGGCTGGCCCACGTCACCGACCTGGTCGAGCAGCTCACGGCGCAGCGCGCCGAGGAGCGCCTCGGCGAGGTGGTCGAGGTCCTCGTCGAGCGCGTCGCCGACGAGGACGGCGAGGTCGTCGTCGAGGGACGGGGCGCGCACCAGGGGCCCGAGGTCGACGGGCTCTGCCGCGTGGAGGACCACCAGGGAGAGCTGCGTGTCGGCGACCTCGTCACCGGCACGGTCGTGGCCAGCGAAGGGGCCGACCTGGTCGTGGCCTCGGCAGGGTCCGTGCGATGAGCACCCCCACGCCGGGGGTGAGCAACTGGAACCTGCCCAACGCGCTGACCACGTTCCGGATCCTGATGGTGCCCTTCTTCGCCTGGGCGCTGCTCGTCGACGGCGGCGACTCCGTGCTCTGGCGCTGCGTGGCGTGGGTGCTGTTCGGGGTCGCGATGATCACCGACAAGATCGACGGCGACATCGCCCGCGCGCGCGGCCAGGTCACCGACTTCGGCAAGATCGCCGACCCCATCGCGGACAAGGCGCTGACCGGGATGGCCTTCATCGGCCTGTCCCTGATCGGTGACATCTGGTGGGCCGTCACCGTCGTGGTGCTGCTGCGCGAGTGGTCGGTGACGCTGCTGCGGCTCTCGGTGCTGAAGCGGGTGGTGATCGCGGCCGCCGACCTCGGCAAGTGGAAGACCACCTTCCAGGCGCTCGCCCTGGGCGGTCTCTGCCTGCCGCTGCGCGACCCCGACCTCGCCGACTGGCTCCGCACGCCCGGCGAGGTGCTGTTCTACGGGTTCCAGGCCTGTCTGGTCGTGGCCGTCGCGCTCACGCTGTGGTCCGGGTACGAGTTCTTCCGCGGGGTCTGGCAGCAGCGCCACGAGCTCCGCGGCCCGCGGCGCACCACCGTCTGAGGCTCGTCGGGCAACGGCCACGTCACGTTCACGTGACGTCGGGGCGCCGTGGGTCGAGACACCGTCGGGAGCGGGTTAGGGTCCTAGCGCCTCACCCCCACCGCCCCCCTCGTCGACCGGAAGGTCTCTCCCTGTGTCCTCGCGCACCCCGCGGCACCCGAGTCGACGGCGCGGGCTGGTGGCCTCGGTCACCGGTCTCGGCCTCGTCGTCTCGCCCCTCGTCCTGGGCCTCACGTCACCGGCAGCGGCCACCCCGCTCGGGGACGACCTGGTCATCTCGGAGGTCTACGGCGGTGGCGGCAACTCCGGCGCCACCTACACCCACGACTTCGTCGAGCTGTACAACCCCACCGACGCGGCCATCACCGTCGACGGGCTGTCGGTGCAGTACCGCAGCAGCGGCAACACCGGCACCGGCACCACCGCCCTGACCGGGGAGGTCGCCCCCGGCGGCTACTACCTGGTCCAGCAGGCGCCGGGTGCGGGTGGCAGCAGGCCGCTGCCGACCCCGGACGCCACCGGCGAGCAGGCGATGAGCGGTTCCTCCGGCACCGTCGCGCTGGTGCAGGGCACCGCGCCGGTCACCCTGGACCCGGCCGCTCCCACCGGCGGCTCGTTGACCGACCTCGTGGGCTACGGCAGCGCGACGGTCTCCGAGGGCAGCGACGCACCCGGCCTGAGCAGCACGACCTCGGCCTCCCGTGACGCCGACGGCACCGACACCGACGACAACGGCGCCGACCTCACCGCCGGCGCCGTCGCCCCCGTCTCCTCGACGGGTGAGCCCCCGCCGCCGCCCCCGGCAGGGGAGGTCACGATCGCCGAGATCCAGGGCACCGGTGCGCAGAGCCCGCTGGTCGGCCGCGAGGTCACCACCAGTGGCGTGGTGACGGCGCTCTACGGCGGCAGCTACCACGGCTTCTTCCTCCAGACAGCCGGTACGGGCGGCGCCACCGACGCGACTCCGGGCGCCTCCGACGCCGTCTTCGTCTACGGCGGCCCCGCCTTCGACGGGGCCGGGCTCGCGCTCGGCGACGGCGTCGAGGTCACGGGTGAGGTCGGCGAGTTCAACGGCGCCACCCAGGTCTCCGTCGACGCCGACGGTGTCGCTGGTGCGGCTCCGGACCCGGCGCCGGTCACCCCCCTCGCTGCGGCGTACCCGACGACCGGTGCGGACCGCGAGGCCCACGAGGGCGAGCTGCTCGCGCCGACCGACGACTTCACCGTCACCAACGTCTTCAGCACCAACCGGTACGCCGAGATCGGCCTCGCCACCGGCGACCGACCCCTCGTGCAGCCCACGGAGGTCGCCGACGCCGGCAGCCCCGAGGCCGCGGCCGTCGCCGCCGACAACGCCGCCCGCGGGGTCGTCCTCGACGACGGCGCGAGCATCGACTTCCTGCCGTTCGGCGGCGGGGACAACCAGGACGTCCCGCTGCCGTGGCTCTCGGCGCAGAACCCGGTCCGGGTGGGCGCTGCCGCGGAGCTGGTCGCCCCGGTGGTCCTGGACTACCGCAACGGCACCTGGAAGCTCCAGCCGCAGGAGCAGGTCACCGACGAGGGCCGCGACGTCGCGGTCTTCGAGGACACCCGCGCCGAGAACCTCCGTCCGGCCGACGTCGGCGGCGACCTCAGGCTGGGCACGTTCAACGTGCTGAACTACTTCAACACCACCGGGTCGCAGTTCGAGGCCAACGGCGGCACGTGCAGCTACTACCTCGACCGCCAGGACGACCCCGTCACGGTGAACTCCTGCACGCCCGACGGTCCGCGAGGCGCGGCCGAGCTCGGGGACCTCCGTCGTCAGCAGGCCAAGATCGTCGAGGCGATCAACACCATGGACGCCGACATCGTCTCGCTGGAGGAGATCGAGAACTCGGTCAAGCTGCTCAAGGAGACCGACCGCGACGACGCGGTCAAGTCCCTCGTCTCGGCGCTGAACGCCGACGCCGGCAGCCGCCGCTGGGTCTACGTGCCCTCGCCGGCCGCCGCCGACCTGCCGCCGCTGGCCGAGCAGGACGTCATCCGCACCGCGTTCATCTACGACCCCTCCGCGGTGCGCGCCCTCGGCGCCTCCGAGGTGCTCGTCGGGTCGCCGGCCTTCGCCAGCGCCCGCGAGCCGCTGGCCCAGCTCTTCAAGCCCTCCGGTGCGGGTCGCGACGACTCCTTCGCGGTGATCGCCAACCACTTCAAGTCCAAGGGCTCCGGCACGCCGGACCCGGACGGGCAGGGCAACGCCAACGACGAGCGCGTGGCGCAGGCCGACGCCCTGGCCGACTTCGCCAAGCAGTTCGCGCTCGAGCAGGACACCCGCGCGGTCTTCCTGACCGGCGACTTCAACGCCTACTCCGAGGAGGACCCGATCCAGCTCCTCGAGGGTGCCGGCTTCTCGCGGCTCGAGTCCGACACGCCCGACGAGTGGAGCTACAGCTTCGCCGGGCTCTCCGGCTCGCTCGACCACGTCCTGGCCAGCCCCGCCGCGCGGCGCCTGGTGACCGGCACGGACGTCTGGGAGACCAACGCCAACGAGTCGGTCGCCTTCCAGTACAGCCGTCGCAACTACAACGTCCGCGACCTCTTCAGCCCCGACGTGTTCGCGGCCTCCGACCACAACCCCGAGGTCGTCGGCCTCGACACGGGCCCGCGCAGGGCCACCGAGGTGCAGCTGCTGAGCACCAACGACTTCCACGGCAGGATCAAGGCCGACGGGACCGTGGCCGGCGCGGCCGTGCTCTCCGGTGCGGTCAAGCAGCTGCGGAGCGAGAACCGCAACACCGTCTTCGCGGCGGCCGGTGACCTGATCGGCGCCTCGACCTTCGAGTCCTTCATCGCCGACGACAAGCCGACCATCGACTCCCTCAACGAGGCCGGCCTGGACGTCTCGGCGGTGGGCAACCACGAGTTCGACCAGGGCTACGACGACCTCACCGGTCGCGTGCTGGCCCCCGAGTCGGCGCAGAACCCGACCGGCGGGGCCGAGTGGGAGTACCTCGGCGCCAACGTCCGCTTCAAGGACGACGGCTCGCCCGCCCTGGACGGCACCTGGATCCAGGACTTCGACGGCGTCGAGATCGGCTTCGTCGGCGCGGTGACCGAGGACCTGCCGTCCCTGGTCTCCCCGACCGGCATCGAGCAGCTCGAGATCACCGACGTGGTCGAGGAGACCAACGCCGCCGCGGCCGACCTGAAGGCCGAGGGCGCGGACGTCGTGGTGCTCCTGGTGCACGAGGGTGCGCCCGGCACCGACTGCACCACCTTCGACGACGACCCGTCCTCGAGGTGGGGCAGCATCGTGACCGGCGTCGACGACGACGTGGACGCGATCGTCTCCGGGCACACCCACCTGGCCTACGACTGCGCTCTGCCCGTCGAGGGCTGGGCCGACCGCGAGGTCACCGAGCGCCCGGTCGTCTCCGCCGGGCAGTACGGCACGAACCTCAACCGGATCCGGTTCGAGGTCGACTCCTTCACCGGTCAGCTGCTCGACGTCGAGCAGGACCTGCTCCCGCTGGCCGGCAGCTACCCGGCCGACCCGGTCGTGGCGAAGATCGTCGCGGACGCCGTCGCCGAGGCCAAGGTGCTCGGCGCCGAGGAGCTCGGGGACGTCGAGGGCACCTTCAGCCGGGCCAAGCTGGCGAACGGGACCACCGAGAACCGTGGCGGCGAGTCCACCCTGGGCAACCTGGTCGCCGAGATCCAGCAGTGGGCCACCGAGGCCGAGAACCGCGGCGGCGCCCAGGTCGCGTTCATGAACCCCGGCGGCCTGCGGGCCGACCTCGTCGGTCTGGTCGACCGGGGCTCGCCCCGACCGGTGACCTACGAGCAGGCCGCGACCGTGCAGCCGTTCGCCAACACGCTGGTCAACCAGCAGATGACGGGTGCGCAGATCAAGGCCGCGCTGGAGCAGCAGTGGCAGCCCGCCGGGGCGTCGCGGCCGTTCCTGAAGCTGGGGGTCTCCGACGGCTTCACCTACACCTACGACCCCGACGCCGCCCGCGGCGAGCACGTCCTGGACATGCGTCTGGACGGCGAGCCCGTCGACCCGACGAGGTCGTACTCGGTCACGGTGAACTCCTTCCTCGCCGGCGGCGGTGACGACTTCACGGCCTTCCGCGAGGCCGGAGCCACCGGCAGCGCGCAGGACACCGGGGTGACCGACCTCCAGGCGACGGTGGACTTCCTGGAGCGGTTCGCCTCCGAGGCTGCGCTCCCGGTCGACTACTCCCAGCGTGCGGTCGGCACCGGGCTCTCCAGCACGGAGGTCGCTCCGGGCGGCACCCTCACCCTCGACCTGTCGTCGCTGTCGATGACCGGTCAGGGTGACGTGACCGACGACCAGGTGACGGTGCTGCTCGAGGGCACCGAGCTGGCCACCGCGCCGGTCACCACCCAGCGTCAGGCCGCGCTGCCCGGGTTCGACGAGGCCGGCACCGCCACCGCGGAGGTGACCCTGCCCGACGGCGTCGGGGCCGGCACGGCCGAGCTGACGGTGATCGGGCAGGAGACGGGCACCGAGGTGGTCGTCCCCGTCCAGGTGACCGGCGACGGAGGCGAGCCGGGCGACCCGGCCACGCCGACGATCTCGGTCGACCACCAGCCGAAGCCGGTGCTGGCCGGTCGGACCCGGGCACGTCTGTCCGTGGACGTGACCGCGGAGGGCGCCGAGGCGGGGGGCCAGGTCCGGGTCGACGTCCAGGGACGTGACCCGCGCCTGCTCGACCTCGACGAGGACGGCAGCGCCGTGACCCGGCTGGGCCGCTTCGGCCGACCGGGCGCCAAGAAGGTGCGCGTGGTGTACCTCGGTGACGAGGACGTCGCACGCGGTGTCGAGGTCCACACGATCCGCGTCCGCCGCTAGCCCGCAGGGCAGCATCGCTCGAGGGCAGGGGGCCGGCGCCAGCGCCGGCCCCCTGCGTGCGAGGTCCGGCCGGGGGGTGGGCCGGGCGAGCAGGAAGAACGGGTGACCTAGTAGCGTTGCAGTCCACGAGCCGGTCAGCGCAGCCCAGCCCGCCGACGATCCGAGGGAGAACGACATGGTCCTGTTCCGCCGCTTCCTCGGCGACGTGCTGCGCGGCCACCGGGTCGACCAGGGCCTGACGCTGCGCCAGCTGTCCCAGGAGGCCCGGGTCAGCCTGGGTTACATCTCCGAGATCGAGCGGGGTCAGAAGGAGGCGTCCTCCGAGCTGCTCGCCTCGCTCTGCGGCGCCCTGGACCTGCCCCTGTCCGACGTCCTGCGCGACGTCTCGGACGCGGTCGCCCTCGAGGAGGCCGCCCTCAGGCCGGTCCCGCTGCCGGTCGCGGTCCAGGTCGCGGTGCAGGTCGGCGTCGCCGCCCCGACCAGGCCCGACGTCGTCGCCGCCTGACGCCGAGCTGACGCTCGCAGCGTGCCGAGTTGACGCTCGCAGCGTGCCGAGATGACGACTTCGTAGCGCCGAGGTGACGGTCTCGAACCCGTCGACCTGGGTCCACGGGCCGACGACCCGTACGGCCCTCGAGGTCGTCGGGCGTCAACGGTCCAGCCACGCGAAGCCGAGGCCGTAGCCCCGGTCGCTGCGGACGACGGTCGAGCACTCCGAGCCGACGACCGTGACCGCGCGGCGGCTGCCGGTGCGGTCCTCGACCACAGCGGTGTAGGTCGGTTCCCGGCTGCGCGCGCAGTCAACCATGCCGCCCGCGATCGCGTGCAGCCCGATCCGCACCCGTTCCGCCTCCTCGCTGGTCAGGTCTCGTACGGCGGGTGCGTGGTCCTCCGCTCCGGCCGGCCAGGTGCAGAGGATCCCGCGTACGGCGGGCAGCGGCATGGTCATCGCGTGGCGCACACCGAGGTGGTAGCCCGTGTCGAGCAGGGCAGACGAGCCGTCGACGTCGACGCTGTCGGGCCGGCGCGCGTCGTCCGGGCAGACGAGCGGCAGGTCGCTCCCGACCTCGTCGAACCGGTCGGCGTACTGCTGCCCGAACGCCGCCATCACCGTTCCGTAGACCCCGAGCGCGCCGGGGCTGCTGATCCGTACGCCGCTTCCCGGCACCCGGCCGACGCAGCGCGGGTCGGTGCGACCCACGACGGTGGTGACCCGGCCGTCGGCGTACCCGACCTGCAGCCGGTAGCTGCGGCCCCACCACCGTTCGCACCGGGCCGCGGCGGTGAGGTCTCGCTCGTCGACCTCCACCAGGCCGGCGAGCTGCTCCAGGTGCGTGGTCAGCGCGTCGGAGGGAACCTCGGCCGGGGCCGTGCGTCCCCGGGGTCCGGGGCAGAACCGCGCCCACTCCGGAGTGCCCGCGACGCTCCCGCCGGTCGCGTCGGCCCTGTCGACGCACGCGTCGGGAGCCGCCCCGTCCGGCGAGCGGGTCTGGCTCGGGGCCGCGGGCGTCCGTACGTCCGTCGCCCCGGTGGCGGCGCACCCCGTCGACCACACGCTCGCGACGAGCACGGCCAGCACCGCTCGCACCCTCCACGTCCTCCGCACCCGGATGTGACGCGGGAGGGCCGTCGGTGGTTCCCCCGCGGCCGTGCGGGAGTGTCATCTGGGCAGTGCGGGAGTGTCATCTGGGCGGTGCGGGAGCGTCATCTGGGCGGTTGGCAGCGGGGGCACCAGAAGGTGATCCGGGGGCGTCCGACCGGCCCGAGCTCGCCGACCTCGATCCGGGTCCCGCAGCGTCGGCACGGCTGACCGCCGCGGGCGTAGACCCAGAGCGGCTGCCGGAGGTCGCCCGTGGTCGCCTGGGTGGCCCGCTCCTTGTTCATCACCAGCAGCCGGTGCCCGAGGTCGACCAGCCCCGACGCCCCGGGCGGGTCCGGGACGACGGAGAACGGGGTCGCCGGGTCGACGCCGCGCAGGAACAGCAGCTCGGCGGCGTACATGTTGCCGATCCCCGCCACGCAGGTCTGGTCCAGCAGCGCCTCGTGCACCGAGCGTTCGGGGGCGGACCGGAGCCGGCGTACGGCCTCGTCGCGGTCGGCCTCGCCCCAGCCCGGACCCAGCAGGTCGGGTCCGACGTGGCCGACCACCTGCTCCTCGTCGGCGGTGGCCACGAGCTCGACGACGCCGAGGGAGAAGCCGACCGCGGTGACGGCGTCGGTGCCGAGGACGACCCGGGCCTGGTGCGCCGGGCGGCTCCACCGCTGTCCCGGGCGGAGCAGGTGCCAGGACCCCTCCATCTTGAGGTGGGTGTGCAGGGTCCAGTCGCCGGAGTCGTGCCGCAGCCGCGTCAGCAGGTGCTTGCCCCGCGACCGGGTCCGCACGACGTGCGCCCCGACCAGGTCGACGGTCGCGTGCTGCGGCACCCGCAGGTCGGCGACCGCGAGCACCCTGCCCGAGAGCGCGCGGTGCAGCGACCGGGCGGTGCGCCAGACGGTGTCCCCCTCAGGCACGCAGCCGCAGCCCCTTCGGGGTGGCCACGAAGCCGGCGCCGTCCAGGGCCGTGCGCAGCGGGGTGGTGCCACGACCGAGCAGCTGCTCGCCGTCGGCGCGCTCGACGGTGAGACGGCCGAGCGAGCCGCGGGTGGCGGCCGCGGCCAGGGCGACCGCGGCCGGACCGAGCCGGTGCTCGTCGTCGGTCCAGGTCAGCAGGGTGCGCCCACCCCGCTCGACGTAGAGCACCAGCTCCCCGTCGACCAGCACCACCAGCGCCCCGGCCTTCCGTCCCGGGCGGTGGCCCTTGCCGCCCTCGGCGTCGCCCCCCTCACCGGCCTGGGCCTCGCCGTCGCGCTCGGGCCAGGGCAGGGCGGCGCCGTACGGGTTCGCGGGGTCGGTGGCAGCCAGCGTGACCGCGACGGGGGCGGCGTCGGGCGCCACCTCGGTGAAGGTGCGCAGCCGGTCGATCGCCCCGGCCGTGCCGAACTGGGCGGCGCCGAGGCCCTCGACGAAGTAGCCGCGGCGGCAGCGCCCGGACTCCTCGAAGGTCGACAGCACCCGGTAGACCGCGGCGAAGCCGCCGATGATGCGCTCGTTGACCACGGCGCCCCGGATCACCACGCCGTGCCGGTCCAGCAGCCGTTCGGCGGTGCCGGCCCCGCGCCGGACCACGTCGGTGTCGAGCTCGGGCAGCACCGACCAGCGACCGGCGGCCTGCGGCGGGCCGGTGCGCGAGGGCATGGCGCGCCCGGCCGACCCGGCCCGGCGGGTGCGGGCCGGGGCGCGGCGGGTGCGGTGGGTGCCGGCGCTGCCGCGGGTCAGGGACCGCAGCGGGGCGAGGGTGTCGTTGGTGACCCTGCCCGACCAGACCAGGCCCCACAGCGCGTCGGCCAGCGCGCCGTCGGCGGTCGAGGGCAGGGTCGCACCGACCGTGGTGGCCAGCTGGCGGAAGAACCAGGCGCCGCCGGGGGCCAGGGCGTCGAGCACGGCCTGCTGGAGCTCGGTCGGGGGCTCGTCGTCGGGCTCGGGCAGGGTGAGCGCGGCCTGGTCGGCGAGGTGCAGCGAGACCCAGCCGTCGCTGCCGGGCAGCGTGCCGTGCCCGGCCCAGACGAGCTCGCCGGTCGCGGTCAGCTCGTCGAGGAAGGCGGGCTCGTAGTCGCGCACCCGCGCCGGCAGCACCAGCGACTCCAGCGCCGAGGCGGGGACCGGTGCCCCGGCCAGCTGCTCGACCACCGCCAGGACGCCGTCGACGCCCCGGTGGCGCCCGCCGGGACCCTTGGTCGTGGTGACGCCCTGCCAGGCCGGCAGGAAGCGGCCGAGGGCGGCGGGGTCGACCGGCTCCACCTCCTGCCGCAGCCGGGCCAGGCTGCGGCGCCGCAGCCGGCGCAGCACCTCGGCGTCGCACCACTCCTGCCCGCTCGCGCCGGGGCGGAACTCGCCCTCGAGCACCCGGCCCTGGCTGCCCAGGCGCTGCAGCGTGTGCCGCACGACGGCGGTGCCCAGCCCGAGGCGTACGGCCACCTCGTCGACGGTGAACGGCCCGTGCGTGCGGCCGTGGCGGGCCACGAGGTCGGCGAGCGGGTCCTCGACGGTCTCGGCGAAGACGTCGGGCGTGCCCGGCGGCACGGGCACCCCGAGGCCGTCGCGCAGCCGGCCCACGTCCTCGACGGCGGCCCACCGCTCCTCCCCACCCATCCGCACCGCCACCAGGCGCCGCTGGGCCGCGAGGGCCGCGGTCCACTCGTCGACGGAGCCCGTCGCGTCCGGCCGGGTGCGCTCGCGCAGCTCCGGGGTCGAGAGCGGTCCGAGCACCCGGACCAGGTCGGCGACGCCCTCGGCGTCCCGGATCCGACGGTCCTCGGCCAGGCGCTGCAGCTCGGACTCGACCTCGCCCAGCACCGCGGGGTCGAGCAGCTCGCGCAGCTCGGCGCGGCCGAGCAGCTCGGCGAGCAGGCCCTGGTCCAGGGACAGCGCGGCGGCGCGGCGCTCGGCGATGGGGGAGTCGCCCTCGTAGACGAACTGGGCGACGTACCCGAACAGCAGGCTGCGGGCGTACGGCGAGGGGCTGGTCGTGGAGGCCTCCACGACCGAGACCTCGCGTCGCTCGACCCGGCGCATCAGCGTGGTCAGCGCGGGGAGGTCGTAGACGTCCTGGAGGCACTCGCGGACGGCCTCGAGCACGATCGGGAACGACGGGTACTTCGAGGCCACCTCGAGCAGGGCGGCCGAGCGCTGGCGCTGCTGCCACAGCGGCGAGCGGCGGCCGGGGTCGCGGCGCGGCAGCAGCAGGGCCCGGGCGGCGCACTCGCGGAACCGGGAGGCGAACAGCGAGGACCCGCCGACCTCGGTGGTGACGACCTGCTCGATCTCCTCGGGGTCGAAGACCACGACCTCGCCCGAGGGCGGCTCGGCCTCGGTGTCGGGGATGCGGACCACGATGCCGTCGTCGGAGGCCACGGCCTGGCCGTCCACGCCGTACCGCTCGCGCAGGCGGGCGTTGATCGCCAGCGCCCACGGGGCGTGCACGGGGGTGCCGTAGGGGGAGTGCAGGACCAGGCGCCAGTCGCCGAGCTCGTCGCGGAAGCGCTCGACGAGCAGGGTGGTGTCCGACGGCAGCACCGAGGTCGCGTCGAGCTGCTCGTGCAGGTACGTCACCAGGTTGCCCGCCGCGAACGCGTCGAGCCCGTCGGCACGCGCCCGCTCGACGGCCTTCTCGCGCGGCATCGAGCCCAGCTCCCGGGTGTAGCCCCCGACGGCCTCGCCCAGCTCGGCCGGTCGGCCCAGGGAGTCGCCGCGCCAGAACGGCAGCCGGCCTGGTACGCCGGGCGCCGGGGTGACCAGGACCCGGTCGTGCGTGATGTCCTCGATCCGCCAGCTGGTCGCACCGAGCGCGAACACGTCGCCGACGCGCGACTCGTAGACCATCTCCTCGTCGAGCTCCCCGACCCGGCGCCCGGGGCCCTCGCCGCCGGCCAGGAAGACCCCGAAGAGGCCCCGGTCGGGGATGGTGCCGCCGGAGGTCACCGCCAGCCGCTGCGCGCCCGGCCGGCCGGTGAGGGTGCCGGCGACCCGGTCCCAGACCACGCGGGGGCGCAGCTCGGAGAACTCGTCGCTGGGGTAGCGGCCGCTGAGCAGGTCCAGGGTGCCGTCGAAGGCCGAGCGGGGCAGGCCGGCGAAGGGGGCGCTGCGCTTGACCAGCGCGAACAGGTCCTCGACGTCGACGGCCTCGAGCGCGGTCATCGCGACCACCTGCTGGGCGAGCACGTCGAGCGGGTTGGTCGGCACGCGCAGCGCCTCGATCCCGCCGCTGCGCATCCGCTGCACCGACACCGCGGTCTGCACCAGGTCGCCGCGGTGCTTGGGGAACAGCACCCCGCGGGAGACCTCGCCGACCTGGTGGCCGGCGCGGCCGACGCGCTGCAGGGCGCTGGCCACGCTGGGCGGGGACTCGATCTGCACGACGAGGTCGACCGCGCCCATGTCGATGCCGAGCTCGAGGCTGCTGGTGGCGACCACCGCGGGCAGCCGGCCGCGCTTGAGGTCGTCCTCGATCAGCGACCGCTGCTCCTTCGACACCGACCCGTGGTGGGCCTTGGCGATCACGACCGGGGTCTTCTCGTCGGCCGCGGAGCGGGGCGCGGCCGACGACCCGGCCTGTCCCATCAGCTGGGCCGGCGTGCGGGGGCCCTCCCCGCCACCGGCGTCCGGGTCGTCGGGGTCGAGCCCGGCGCGCTCGGAGGCGATCTCGTTGAGGCGGGCGGTCAGCCGCTCGGCGAGGCGGCGGGAGTTGGCGAAGACGATCGTGGAGGTGTGCTTCTCGATCAGGTCGACCACGGCGTCCTCGACGTGCGGCCAGATCGAGGTGGACCGCTCCGGGCGCCGGTCGGCGGTGTCGCCGAAGAAGTCGTCGGCGAAGGGGTCGAGGTCGACCCCGTCGGGGGCGTCGGTCCCGCCGGCGGCCGTGCCCTCGGGCAGCCCGACGACCTCGGCCTGCCCGACGTCGGCGTCGCGGTCGGCCGCATGAAGGTCGGGGTCGGCGAGGGCGACCGCGCCGCCCGGCGGGTCCGGCACGAACGGCGACGCGCCCGCCGCCGACCCGCCACCGGACCGTCCCCCCGCCGCGCCCGCGCCCGCGCCTGAGCCCGCGGCCTGCCGCGCCGGCGCCTCGACCGGGACGTACGCCTCGGGGTTGGTCATGTCCTCGACGGGGACGACCACGGTGAGGTCCCACTGCTTCTCCGCGGGCGGGGCGACGATCTCGACCGGGGCGGCGCCGCCCAGGAAGCGGGCGACCTCCTCCAGCGGGCGCACCGTCGCCGAGAGCCCGACCCGCTGGGCGGGGCGGTCCAGCAGCGCGTCGAGCCGCTCCAGCGACAGCGCCAGGTGGGCGCCGCGCTTGCTGCCGGCGACGGCGTGCACCTCGTCGAGGATCACCGTCTGCACGCCGCGCAGGGTCTCCCGGGCGGCGCTGGTGAGCATCAGGAACAGCGACTCGGGGGTGGTGATCAGGATGTCCGGCGGGGCGGTGGACAGCCGGCGCCGGTCGGCGGCGGTGGTGTCGCCGGAGCGGACCCCGACGCGGACGTCCTGCACCTGCGTGCCGAGCCGGTGCGCGGTGTGGCGGATGCCGGTCAGCGGGGCGCGCAGGTTGCGCTCGACGTCGACGCCCAGCGCCTTGAGCGGGGAGATGTAGAGCACCCGGCAGCGGTGCGCCTTCTCCTGCGGCGGCGGGCTGGTCATCAGCCGGTCCAGCGACCAGAGGAACGCCGAGAGGGTCTTCCCCGAGCCGGTCGGCGCGACGACCAGGGCGTTGCGCCCCTCACCGATCGCGGCCCAGGCGCCGGCCTGCGCCGGGGTGGGCGCGGCGAAGGCGGCCTCGAACCACGTCCGCGACGGCGCGCTGAAGCGGGCCAGCGCGGCGTGCGGTGCGGGGTCGGTGGCGGCGGTGCTCACCGGACCAGTCTGGCGGACGTCACCGACACCCCTGCGGGTCCCGCCGTGCGGCGCACTCAGCCGGCCGGGCGCACCAGGGGCGGCTGCACGTCGCGCCCGCTGCCGCGGCGGTAGAGCAGCGACCCGCCGTCGCCCGTCGACGCCTCGACCGGCTCCACGAATCCCGCCGTGCCGAGCACCTTGCGGCGGAAGGTGCCCAGGTCGGGCGGCGTGCCCCAGACCGCCGTGTAGACCCGGCGCAGCTCGGGCAGGGTGAACGGCTCACGGACGAACTGCAGGGACAGCGTCGTGTACTCCAGCTTCCCGCGCACCCGCTCCACCGCGTCGGCGAGGACCTCGGCGTGGTCGAAGGCCAGCGCAGGCACGTCGTCGACGGCCCACCAGCGGGCGCCCGCGGCGTCGGAGCCGGCGACCGGCTCCGGCAGGTCCGGGGCGAGCACGACGTGGGCCACCGAGACCACCCGGCCGCGGGGGTCGCGGTCGGGGGCGGAGTAGGTCCGCAGCTGCTCCAGGTGGCCGGCGAACCTCTCGACGCCGGTCTCCTCGGCCAGCTCGCGCCAGGCCGCCTCCGCGGCGTCCTCGTCGGCCTCGAGGAACCCGCCGGGCAGCGCCCACCGGCCGGCGTACGGCGCGGACCCCCGCTCGACCAGCAGCACGGCGAGCGCGCCGTCCCGGATGGTCAGCACCGCCAGGTCGACGGCGACCGAGACCTGCTCCGGCCCGCTCATGCCGCGGCCCAGGGCCCCGTCACGGCGCCGGCCTCCCGCATCTCGCGCAGGGCGGCCTCGCTGGTCGCCGGCGCGACGCCGGCGTGCAGGCCGTCCAGCAGCCGCACGGCGAGACCCTGGGCCCGGGCGTCGAGCACGGTCGCGCGCACGCAGTGGTCGGTGGCGATCCCGACGACGTCGACCGCGCCGACGCCGGCCTCGCGGAGCAGGTCGCCGAGCAGGCGCCCGTCGTCGTCGACGGCCTCGAAGGCGGAGTACGCCGGCTCGCCGACGCCCTTGCGCAGGTGGACGTCGACCGCGGTGGTGTCGAGCCCGGGGGCGTAGTCGCTGCCGCCCTCGTCGCGCAGGCAGTGCGCGGGCCAGGTGCCGACGAAGTCGGGGTCGGTGCCGGGCTCGGCGAAGTGGCCGCCGTTGGTGCCGTGCGGCTCGTGCCAGTCGCGGGAGGCCACGACCAGCGCGTACGCGTCGCGGTGCTCGGCCAGGTGGCGGGTCACCGCCGCGGCGACGGCGTGGCCGCCCTCGACGCCGAGGGACCCGCCCTCGACGAAGTCCACCTGGACGTCGACGACGACGAGGGCTCGCAGGCCGGCGGAGGTGCTGCTGCTGGTGGTGGTGGTGCTGGTGCTGGTGGTGTCGGTCGTGGTGGTGTCCATGACTCCTCCTTCAGTGGGGGACCGGGCTTCAGCGGGGGACCGGGGTGGCCTCGAGGTACGCCGGCCCGGCCGTCACGCGGCGCGCGGCGGGCGGCAGGGACGCCAGGGACGCGGCGGCGTGGCGGCGTACGTCCTCGAGGTCGGGACGGTGGACGACCTCGCCGCCGCGCACCACCGGCACCTGGACGGCGCTCGCGCCCTCGGGCAGGTCGCGGGCGTCGGTGGCGTACCGCTCGGCCAGGAGCAGGCCGTCGGCGTCGTGCTCGCGCCACGCGGTCTTGCGCCCGCCGACCGACGCCTTGGCGGCCGAGGCCTTGGCGACGGGTCGCAGCGGGGCGTCGGGGTCGGGGCCGTCGGCGACCGCGACCAGCTTGTAGACCAGCCCGGCCGTGGGGTGCCCGGAGCCGGTGACCAGGCGGGTGCCCACGCCGTACCCGTCGATCGGGGCGTCGCCCAGCGCGGCGATGACGAACTCGTCGAGGTCGCTGGTGACCGTGACCCGCGTCCCGGTGGCGCCGAGCTCGTCGAGCAGGGCGCGGGCGCGGGCGGACTCCTCGGCCAGGTCGCCGGAGTCGATGCGGACCGCGCCGAGCCCGGGTCCGGCCACGTCGACCGCGGTGCGGATGCCCTCGGCGATGTCGTAGGTGTCGACCAGCAGCGTGGTCCCGACGCCCTGGGCGGCGACCTGGTTGCGGAACGCCTCCTCCTCGGTGGCGTGGGCCAGGGTGAAGGCGTGGGCGGCGGTGCCGACGGTGGGGACGCCGTGCAGGCGGCCGGCGGCGAGGTTGCTGGTGGAGGAGAAGCCGGCGAGGTACGCCGCGCGGGCCGCGGCGACCGCGGCCTGCTCGTGCGCGCGGCGCGAGCCCATCTCGATCAGCGGCCGCCCCCCGGCCGCCCCGACCATCCGCGCGGCGGCGCTGGCCACGGCGCTGTCGTGGTTCAGCACCGACAGCGCCAGGGTCTCGAGCACGACGCACTCGCCGAGCGTGCCGCTGACGGTGAGCACGGGGCTGCCGGGGAAGTACAGGTCGCCCTCGCGGTAGGCGTCGACGTCCCCGGAGAACCGGAAGCCGCGCAGGTAGTCGGCGCCGGCCCCGTTCACCACGCCCTGCTCCTCGAGCCAGGCCACGTCGTCCTCGCCGAAGCGGAAGTCCTCGATCATCGGCAGCAGCCGGCCGAGCCCGGCCAGCATCCCGTAGCGGCGCCCCTCGGGCAGCCGGCGACCGAAGCACTCGAAGACGGCCCGGTCCTCCACCGTGCCCGCGGTGACCCAGGAGGAGAGCATGGTCAGCTCGTAGCGGTCGGTCAGGTACGCCGGGGACAGCGCCATCGGTCCTCCATCTCGGGGGTGGCACGAACCTAGGACGACCGCGCGGGTGGGCGCGAGCCGGGGGCGCGGGTGCGCCCCACCTGTCACGGCCGCCCCGGGAATCCCCGCCCGGGCGGGGATTCCCCGACTCCGCGCGCCCTGCACGGCGCGCGAGGTCCGAGAAACGCCCACCCAGTCCCGCCACAGCCGACCCGGATGCTCCGGTGCCCACCACCGTGAGACGCTGCGCCAGGTGAGGTACACCGAGTTCTGGGACCGCCTCGAGCAGGCGCTCGGCACGGTCTACTACAAGACCTGGGCCGACCAGCAGGTGATCGGCGAGCTCGACGGGCGGACGCCGACGCAGGCCCTCGACGCCGGCGAGGACCCGCGCCGCGTGTGGCGCGCGGTCTGGGCCGTGCTCGAGCTGCCCGACCGCGACCGATGACCGCCCCCGCTGCCCCCGGGCCGCCGACCGGGACCCCGACCGCCACGCCGACCGCCGCACCGACCGCCGCCCAGCTGACCCGCGCCCAGACCCGCACCCTGCGGGTGCTCGTCCTGGCCCAGGCCCTGGGCGCGGTCGGCATCACGATCGGGATCGCCACCGCCTCGCTGCTCGCGCGCGACCTGTCCGGCCGCGACAGCCTGGCCGGCCTGGCCCAGACGTGCCAGGTGCTCGGCGCCGCGGTCGCCTCGTGGTACCTGGCGGGGCTGATGTCGCGCCGCGGGCGGCGGGTCGGCCTGGTCGGCGGCTGGCTCCTCGGCGCCTCCGGCGGGGCGGTCGTCGTGGTGGCCGGCGCCGTCGGCTCGATGCTGCTCCTGCTGGCCGGGGCGGTGCTGCTGGGCTCGGCCACCGCCGCCAACAGCGGGGCGCGGTACGCCGCGACGGACCTCGCCGTCGCCGACCGGCGGGCCCGCTCGCTGGCCGTGGTGGTGTGGGCGACCACGATCGGCGCCGTCGCCGGGCCCAACCTGACCGGCCCGGCGGCCGGGCTGGCCACGACCGTCGGCTTGCCGCCGCTGACCGGGCCGTTCCTGGTCGCGACCGCCGGGATGCTCGTCGCGGCGCTCGTGATCGGTCTGCTGCTGCGCCCCGACCCGCTGCTGCTGGCCCGGGAGGCGGCCGGTCCGCCCACCGGTCCGCCCACCGGCACGTCCTGGTCGCGGGTCCGGGCGGCGGTGGCGGACCGTCCGGCCCTCGGGTGGGCGGTGGCCGGGCTCGCCGGTGCGCACGCCGCGATGGTCGCGGTGATGGTGATGACCCCGCTGCACATGGAGCACGGCGGCTCGGACCTGCGCGTGATCGGGCTGGTCATCAGCATCCACGTGCTCGGCATGTTCGCCTTCGCCCCGGTCGTCGGCTGGCTCGCCGACCGGTTCGGCCGGTCCCGCGTGCTCGGCGCCGGGGGAGCGGTGCTGCTGCTCGCGCTCGCGCTGTGCGGCGCCGCGCCCGAGGGCGGGTCGTACCGGATCACCGCCGGGCTCTTCCTGCTCGGCCTCGGCTGGTCGCTGGCCACCGTCTCCGCCTCGACGCTGGTCGCCGACCTCGCGCCGCTCGAGGTCCGTACCGACGTCCAGGGCGCCTCCGACCTGCTGATGAACGTCGCCGCGGCCGCGGCCGGCGGGCTCGCCGGCGTCGTGGTCGGCGTCGCGGGCTACCCCGCCCTCGCGCTGGGCGCGGTGCTGCTGGCCGGGCTGGTGATCCTGGCGGCCGTACGCACCGCGGCCCACCCCGACCGCGACCACGACGGGCTGGCACAGTTGCCCGGGTGAGCACGACACCCGCACAGCCCGACGCCCCCGACGCCCCCGTCGCCGAGATCGCCGTCGTCGGCGGCACCGGCTTCTACTCCTTCCTCGACGACCCCGTCGAGCACGCGGTCACCACGCCGTACGGCGACCCGTCCGCGCCGATCGCCGTCGGCACGGTCGCCGGGCGCTCGGTGGCGTTCGTCCCGCGGCACGGCGCGCACCACGACCACCCGCCGCACGCGATCCCGTACCGCGCGAACGCCTGGGCGCTGCGCTCGCTCGGCGTGCGGCAGGTCCTCGCGCCGTGCGCCGTCGGCGGGCTGCGCCACGAGGTGGCCCCCGGCGACGTGGTCGTCCCGGACCAGCTCGTCGACCGCACCTTCCGCCGCGTGGGCTCGTTCGTGGAGTCCGGGGCGGTGCACCTGCCGTTCGCGGACCCGTACTGCGCCCGGCTCTCCGGCGCCGTCACCGCCGCCGCGCCCGACGTCAAGGCCGGCGGGACCATGGTCGTCGTCGAGGGCCCGCGGTTCTCCACGCGCGCCGAGTCCAGGAGCTACGCCGACCAGGGCTGGTCGCTGATCAACATGACCGGCGCCCCCGAGGCGGCGCTGGCCCGCGAGATGGGCATGTGCTACTCCGCCATCGCGCTGGTCACCGACATGGACGCCGGCGCCGAGAGCGGCGAGGGGGTGGGCCAGGAGGAGGTCTTCGCCCTCTTCAAGGCCAACCTGGAGCGGCTCACCGGCCTGCTCTCCGACGTCATCGCCACCGCGCCCGACCCCGCCGGCTGCTCCTGCTCGACGTGGTCCGACGGCCTCGAGCTCACCTACGAGGTCCCCGGCGCGGGCCGGCGGACGGGGGAGGGCGCGTGAAGGTCCTGCTCACCGGCTCCGCCGGCTTCATCGGCAGCGCGGTCGACGACGCGCTCACCGCCCGCGGCGACGAGGTCGTCCGGGTCGACTGGATGCTGCCCAAGGCGCACGGCGCCGGTGCGGCGCTGCCCGCGGGCACCCACCGCCTCGACGTCCGCGACGCGGCCACCAGCAGCGCGTGGGCCGACCTGCTCGGCGGCGTCGACGTGGTCTGCCACCAGTCCGCCCTGGTCGGCGCCGGCGTCACCGTCGCCGACCTCCCGGCGTACGCCGCCCACAACGACCTCGGCACCGCCGCGCTGATGGCCGCGATGGCCGAGCACGGGCTGACCCGGCTGGTCCAGGCCTCCTCGATGGTCGTCTACGGCGAGGGGCGCTACACCTGCGCCGAGCACGGCGACCAGCCCCCGGGCTCGCGCAGCGTCGAGGCGCTGGAGTCCGGCGACGTCGAGAACCACTGCCCCGTCTGCGACCGGGTGCTCGGGTGGGACGTGGTCGACGAGGGCGCCCGGCTCGAGCCCCGCAGCGCGTACGCCGCCAGCAAGCTCGCCCAGGAGCACTACGCCATCGCGTGGGCCCGCCAGGCCGCCTCGGCCGCGGTGTCCCTGCGCTACCACAACGTGTACGGGCCGCGGATGCCGAAGGACACGCCGTACTCCGGGGTGGCCGCGATGTTCCGCTCCTCCCTCGAGCGCGGCGAGGCGCCGAAGGTCTACGAGGACGGCGGGCAGATGCGGGACTTCGTCCACGTCGCCGACGTCGCGCGCTGCAACCTCGCGGCGATCGACGCCGTGCTGGCCGCCGGCAGCGGCAGCCACGTCGCCTACAACGTCTGCTCCGGGCAGCCGGTCTCGATCCTCGACGTGGCCCGCACGGTCGCCGCGGGCACGGGCGTGGGCATCGACCCCGAGGTGACCGGTGGCTACCGGCTCGGGGACGTGCGGCACATCGTGGCCTCGCCGCGGCGGGCGACCGAGGAGCTCGGCTTCACCGCGGCGATCAGCCCGGAGGTGGGCCTGCGGGAGTTCGCGACCGCACCGCTGCGCGACTAGCTCACCGGCTGGGCGGGCCCGCGAGCGTCACCTCGAGGCGGTGGGAGCGTCACCTGGGCTACCAGCTGGTGTAGAGCAGGTGCTGGACCAGCAGGGCGAAGACCAGCTGCACCGCCAGTCCGACAGTGCGCCAGCGCGCGGGCAGCAGGGCCAGGCAGAGCAGCAGCCAGGGCATGAAGGGCAGCCAGATCCGCTCCACCTCGGCCTTGCTCATGCCCGACAGGTCGGCGACGGCGATCGTGGCCAGCGCCGCGGCCGCGAGCCCGGCCACCACGCGGTCCGGCGTCGCCGCCAGCGCCGTACGCGCGCGCCGCGTCACGCCGAGCTGCGCCAGGCGGGCGACCCCCGCGCCGAGCAGGGGGCCGGTGGCGAACACCAGGGCGGCGAGGTTGCCCCACACCCAGTAGGAGGCCGGCCGCTCCCCGCCCAGGCCCTCGAAGTAGCGCTCGCGGAGCACCGGGTAGGCCTCCCACCACGCGAAGCCGGCGCCGGCCATCAGCAGCACCGGCACCAGCGCGGCCGCCACGGCGACCGGCAGCGGCAGCCAGGACCGCGCCAGGAGCAGGACGGTCAGCGCGAGCAGGCCCAGCAGCGGGAGCCCGTAGGACAGCAGGACGCAGCAGCCCAGCAGCAGCCCGGCCAGCGCGGACCAGGCCACCACCACGCCGGTCGAGCGGCCCCGCTCGCGTGCGGTCGCGCCCAGCGCCAGCACCGCCAGGCCCCACGCGGCGACGGCGGCGAACATCGCGTCGGCGGAGACCGCCATGTAGACCGCGGACGGGGCCAGCACCAGCAGCGGCGCGACCCGCCGTGCGGCCGCCTCGGCGCCCAGCGCCCGCAGCGCGACCAGCACCGCGACGGCGGTGGTGGCGGCCAGGACGGTGACGACCACCGCCGCGGCCAGGTCCCCGCCGAGGCCGACCCGGACCAGCCCGACGAAGAACAGCAGCGCCAGCGGGGGGTGGCCCGCGACGTGCACCACCCAGTTGTCGGGGTGCGCGTAGGGGATGCGGTCGACGTACTCGTCGAGCATGACCGGCACGCTGTCCACGTCCCGGGCGGTCGGCAGGTACTCGTAGCCGTTGCCGAGCACCCGGGTCAGGCCGTCCGGGCCGTCGACCAGGGCCAGCGAGACCATCCAGGCCAGCCCGGCGACGAACGAGGTGGCCAGCAGGGCCCGCCACGGCAGCCGGGCGGCGAGGTCGGCGGCGTACCGCCAGGCCAGCAGGGCCAGCAGGACGGCCGGCAGCGTGCCGGGCCCGACCTTGACCTGGAGGTAGCCGTGGGTCGGCGGGGTCCCGCGGTCGTCGTCGCGGGCCAGGACGTCCCACCCGGCCAGGGGCGGGACGACGGTGGCGGCCACGACGAGGACCAGCACGACGGCCAGGCCCACCCACGGCCAGCGACCGGTCGGCGTCTCGGCGACGGTGGCGTCGGATCCCGGGGCGGCGGGGCGCGAGGTGGGGGAGGTCGCCATGGCGCCGAGGGTACGGAGCCCGCCCCGGCGCACCTGCGAAACCAGTCTCACGGGGCGGTCCGGCGCCGTCCTGTGCCCGACGACGGGGCCGGACACCCTAAGGTCATCCCGTGACGACGTGCGACCTGGTGCTCCCGTGCCGCGACGAGGGCCCGGCCCTCCGGGCGCTGCTGCCACGCGTCCCGGCCGACTTCGCCGTCGTCGTCTCCGACAACGGCTCGCGCGACGGCACCGCCGAGATCGCCCGGGGCCTCGGCGCGCTGGTGGTCTCCGAGCCCCGTCCGGGGTACGGCGCCGCGGTCCACACCGGCCTGCTGGCCGCGACCCACGAGTACGTCGCCTTCATGGACGGCGACGGCTCCTTCGACCCCGCCGAGCTGCTGCCGCTGCTCGAGGACGTGCGCTCGGGGCGGGCCGACCTCGCGGTGGGCCGCCGCCGCCCGGTCCGCGCCGGAGTCTGGCCCTGGCACGCCCGGGCCGGGAACGCGCTGATCGTGGCCTGGCTGCGCCGCCGGATCAAGATGGACGCCCACGACATCGCCCCGATGCGGGTCTGCCGCCGCCAGGCGCTGCTCGACCTCGACGTCCAGGACCGCCGCTTCGGCTACCCCGTGGAGATGCTGCAGAAGGCCACCCTGGCCGGCTGGCGCCTCAGCGAGCGCGACGTCGGCTACCACCCCCGCGCCGAGGGCACGAAGTCGAAGGTCTCCGGCTCGGTCCGCGGCACCGTGCGCACCGCCCGGGACTTCTGGCGGGTGCTCGCGTGAGCCGGCGTCCGGACCTCGGGGGCCACCAGGGGGGCACCCCGGAGGGCAGTGCCCTGCCGCCGTTCCGGGTGCTGGTGATGGCCAAGGCGCCGGTCGCCGGGCGGGTCAAGACCCGCCTCGGCGCCGACATCGGCCACGACGCTGCCGCCCGCGTCGCCTCCGCCGCGCTGCTGGACACCCTCGAGGCCGCGACCGCCGCCGCCGGGGCCGCGGGCTGCCACCTGGCCCTCGACGGTGACCTCGACGGCGCCGTCGGCGTCGAGGAGCTGCGCACGGCCCTCGCCGGCTGGACGATCACCCCGCAGCGCGGTGCCGGCTTCGCCGAGCGCCTGGTCGCCGCCCACGCCGACGCCGGCCCCGGGGTCGTGGTGCAGGTCGGCATGGACACCCCGCACGCGAGCGCCGCGATGCTGGCCGCCGCCGCCGCCCCGCTGCAGGCCGACGAGCCGGCGTACGACGTCGTGCTCGGTCCGGCCGACGACGGCGGGTGGTGGGTGCTGGCGCGCCGCGACCCCGCGGCGGCCGCCGTGCTCGCGGGCGTCGAGATGTCCACCGGACGCACCGGGGACGACACCCGCGACGCCCTCGTCGGCGCCGGCTGGCGCGTGGGCGGCACGGTCGCGCTGCGCGACGTCGACGAGGTCGCCGACGCCGACGCCGTGGCCGCGCTGGCCGAGGGCAGCCACTTCGCCGCGGCCTGGTCCGCAGCCCGGTCCGCAGCCCGGTCCGCGGCCCGGTCCGCAGGGCAGGTCGCCACCCCGGGGCCGTACCCCCGCGCCGCCGAGGAGGACCCCGCATGAGCGAGGAGCACCTGGAAGCCGACCTCGACGAGGACCCGTACGCCCCGGTGGAGGCGCCCACCGGCGTGCTCGAGGCGCTCGACGACGACGGCCAGGCGTCCTTCACCACCGTGTTCTCCCACGCCCTGCGGGGCGAGCCGTGCCACGTGGTCGGCCTCGGCGACGAGCCGCAGCACCTCCCGATGGGCGACTGGACCCGGGAGGCCGACGCGCTCGACCAGGACCTGATCGGCCAGTGCGTGGGCTCCACCCTCGACATCGGCTGCGGGCCGGGCCGGCTCAGCGCCGCGCTGGCCGAGAACGGGCACGTCGTGCTCGGCATCGACGTCGTCCACGAGGCCGTCGGGCAGACCCGGCAGCGCGGCGTCGCGGCCCTGCGCCGCGACGTGTTCGACCGGCTGCCCGGGGAGGGCCGCTGGCGCTCGGCCCTGCTCGCCGACGGCAACGTCGGCATCGGCGGGGACCCCGAGGCCCTGCTCAAACGGGTGCGCCAGCTGCTCGACCCCACGGGCCGCGTGGTCGTCGAGGTCGCCGCGCCCGGGATCCCCTTCACCACCCACTGGGCCGCGCTCGAGTGCGCCGGCACCCGCAGCCGCCCGTTCCGCTGGTCGGTCGTGGGCGTCGACGACATCGGCGCGATCGCCGCGGCGGTCGGCTTCGGCGTCGCCTCCACCCGCCGCCACGGCGAGGACCGCTGGTCGGTCGTGCTGGAGGACCCGCGATGACCCGCACGCTCCCGGCCCCGCCCGAGGAGCGGTTCACCAGCCGGCTGCGCAGCCCCGCCGTGGCCGCGCGGGTCGGGGTCTGGCTCGCGGTCACCTTCTCGATCTGCTTCGTCACCGGCCTGGTCAGCCACTACGCCCAGGCCGTCGACCAGCCCGTGCCGTACCCCACCGGCCCGGCCTGGGGCTACCGGGTCACCCAGGGCCTGCACGTGCTCAGCGGGTACGCCGCGATCCCGCTGCTGCTGGTCAAGCTCTGGACGGTCTTCCCCCGGCTGTTCCAGGGCGTCCCGCTCGGCGACCTGCGCCGGCTGGTGCTGCACGGACTGGAGCGGGTCTCGATCGCGGTGCTCGTCGGTGCCGCGCTGTTCCAGCTCGTGTCCGGGACCATGAACGCCGCGCAGTGGTACCCCTGGTCCTTCTCCTTCCGGCCCAGCCACTACGCGATGGCCTGGGTGGTCGTCGGGGCGCTGCTGGTGCACGTGGCGGTCAAGCTGCCCGTCATCCGCGACGCGCTGCTCGGCGACGTCGAGGACACCACGCACGACCGCCCGTCCGCGACCCGCGACGGCGCGCTGAGCCGCCGGGGCCTGCTCCGCAGCACCTGGGCAGCCGCCGGGGTCGCGGTGCTGGCCACCGCCGGGGGGAGCGTGGCGTGGCTGCGCGAGGTCTCGGTGCTCGCGGTGCGCTCCGGCGACGGCCCGCAGGGGCTGCCGGTCAACCGGTCCGCCGAGGCCGCCGGGGTCAGCTCCGAGGTGGTGGCGCCCGGCGCGTACGCCCTCGAGCTCGTCCACGGCGGCACCACGCGCACCCTGGACCGCGCCGCCCTCGAGGCGATGACCCAGCACGACGAGGAGCTGCCGATCGCCTGCGTGGAGGGGTGGAGCGCCTCCGCCGTCTGGCGCGGGGTGCGGGTCTCGGAGCTGATGGCGCTGGTCGAGGCGCCCGGGGACGCCGACGTCGTCGTCACCTCCCTCCAGCAGTTCGGCGCGTTCTCGGTCACGATGCTCCAGGGCGGGTTCGTCCAGGACGACCGGACGCTGCTGGCGCTCCGGGTCAACGGCGAGGAGCTGTCGCTCGACCACGGCTACCCGGCCCGGGTGATCGCCCCGAACCGGCCCGGCGTGCTCCAGACCAAGTGGGTCACCCGGCTCGAGGTGGCGACGTGAGCGGCGCGGCGGGGACCGGCCGGGCCGGTGGCCGCGGCGGTGTCGGCGGTGTCGCTGGTGTCGGTGGCGTCGGTGGGGGACGGCTCGTCCTGGGCGCGCTCGGCGTGCTGGTGGGCCTGTACGGCGCCTGGCTGCTGCTCTCCCGCCAGGAGCTCTCCCAGGTGCTCGACGTCGCGGTGTGGACGGTCGCGGCCCTGCTGCTGCACGACGTGGTGATCGGCGGGCTCGAGCTCGCGCTCGGCGCCGCCGCGCAGCGGGTGCTGCCGTGGACGGTCTCCGGGCCGGTCGCCGGTGGCTTCCTCGTCCTCGGCTCGGTGACCCTCCTGGCCGTGCCCGTGCTGGGTCGGTTCGGGGCGCGCGAGGACAACCCGACCCTGCTGGACCGCGACTACACCACCGGCTGGCTGGTCCTGGCCGCGCTGGTCGTCGCGGCCGTGGTGGTGGCGGCGCTGCGTCGCCGACGACACGCCTGAGCACCTCCGCGCGTCGAACAGGTGTTCGGGCTAGCCTGTCTCCACAGACGGGGTCCGGCACCCCGTCGTCCCCAGGCCCGGCGCCAGGTCCAGGACCGTTGTCGGCGGGTTCCCCTAGCGTCGTCGACACCACCGCACGAACCCCACACACGCACTGACCACGGGCCCGACGGCCCGCTGAGGACGGAGACTGACCATGGCTGGCGGAGACCGCGACAAGGCGCTGGACACGGCGCTGATGAACATCGAGAAGCAGTTCGGCAAGGGCTCGGTGATGCGCCTGGGTGACGAGACGCGCGCCCCGCTCGAGGTGATCCCGACCGGGTCCATCGCGCTCGACGTGGCGCTGGGCCTCGGGGGCCTGCCCCGCGGCCGCGTGGTCGAGATCTACGGCCCGGAGTCCTCCGGCAAGACCACGGTCGCCCTGCACGCGGTGGCCAACGCCCAGCGCGCCGGCGGCATCGTGGCCTTCATCGACGCCGAGCACGCCCTCGACCCCGACTACGCCAAGAACCTCGGCGTGGACACCGACGCGCTGCTGGTCTCCCAGCCCGACTCCGGGGAGCAGGCGCTGGAGATCGCCGACATGCTGGTGCGCTCCGGTGCGCTGGACCTGATCGTCATCGACTCCGTCGCGGCGCTGGTGCCCCGGGCCGAGATCGAGGGCGAGATGGGCGACAGCCACGTCGGCCTCCAGGCCCGGCTGATGAGCCAGGCGCTGCGCAAGATGACCGGCGCGCTGAACTCCTCCGGCACGACCGCGATCTTCATCAACCAGCTGCGCGAGAAGATCGGGGTCATGTTCGGCTCCCCCGAGACCACCACCGGTGGTCGGGCGCTGAAGTTCTACTCCTCGGTGCGCCTGGACGTGCGTCGCATCGAGACGCTCAAGGACGGCACCGACATGGTCGGCAACCGCACCCGCTGCAAGGTCGTCAAGAACAAGGTCGCCCCGCCGTTCAAGCAGGCCGAGTTCGACATCATGTACGGCAAGGGCATCTCCCGCGAGGGCGGCCTGATCGACGTGGGCGTCGAGGCGGGCCTCGTGCGCAAGGCCGGCGCCTGGTACACCTACGAGGGCGACCAGCTCGGCCAGGGCAAGGAGAACGCGCGGACCTTCCTGCGCGACAACCCCGACCTCGCCAACGAGCTGGAGAAGAAGATCCTGGAGAAGCTCGGCGTCGGTCCGCAGGTCGACGCCGAGGCCTCCGACCTGTCGGACGAGCCCATCGGGATCAATGACTTCTGAGCAGGACCCCTGGCGCGGCGGCGTCACCGAGGGCGTCGCCGCGTGGACCCGGGGGCGCGCGGCCCCCGCGCCGGAGGTCGACCCCGAGCAGGCCGCGCGCACGATCCTGCTCGACCAGCTGGTCGGACGGGCGCGCAGCCGCCAGGAGCTGGCGGACAAGCTGGCCGCGAAGGGCGTCGGGGACGACGTCGCCGCGCGTGCGCTCGACCGGTTCACCGACCTCGGGCTGGTCGACGACGCGGCCTTCGCCGCGACCTGGGTCTCCCAGCGCCAGGCCGGCAAGGGCCTGGCGCGGCGGGCCCTGGCCCAGGAGCTGCGGCGCAAGGGCGTGGACGACGAGGTCGCCCGGGAGGCCCTCGACGAGGTCGACCCCGAGCAGGAGCGCGAGGCCGCGCGCCGGCTGGTGCGCAAGAAGCTGCGCACCCTGACCCGGGTCGACCAGACCACCGCCACCCGCCGCCTGGTCGGCATGCTGGCCCGCAAGGGGTACCCCGCCGGGATGGCCTGGGCGGTGGTCCGCGAGGAGCTGGCCGCCGACGAGGAGACCTTCCCCGAGCCGCCCGACGACCTGTGACGACCGGTGGCGACGCGTGCGACGCACCGCCGACCCGATGGGACATGATGGCGCGGTGAGCGCTGTCAGCCCGGCCGTCCCCGTCGACCTGGCCGCGGCGCTCCGGGTCCCGCCCGGGCCGGTCGACCTGACCGCGTGGCCCACCGACGCCACGCCCGGCTTCGACGGCGACAAGGCCGAGGGCAAGCGGCAGCTCGGTGCGCTCGGCGGCCCGCTGGGCGACCTGCAGGAGCGGCTCTTCGCCGAGGGCGTCTCGGGCGCGGGGGAGCGGGCGGTGCTGCTGGTCCTGCAGGGCATGGACACCTCGGGCAAGGGTGGTGTCGTGCGCAACACCGTCGGCCTGGTGGACCCCCAAGGCGTCCGGATCACCTCGTTCAAGGCGCCGACGACCGAGGAGCTCGACCACGACTTCCTGTGGCGCATCCGCACGCAGCTGCCGTCCCCGGGGCGGATCGGGGTCTTCGACCGCAGCCACTACGAGGACGTGCTGATCGCCCGGGTGCGCTCGCTGGTCCCCCCCGAGGAGGTCGAGCGCCGCTACCAGGCGATCAACGCCTTCGAGGAGGAGCTGGTCGCCTCCGGCGTCCGGGTGCTCAAGGTGATGCTGCACGTCTCGCGCGACAAGCAGCGCGAGCGGTTGCTGGCGCGCCTCGACGACCCCACCAAGCACTGGAAGTTCGAGCCGGGCGACCTCGACGACCGCGGCCTGTGGGACGACTACCGCCGGGCCTACGAGGTCGCCCTGGAGCGCACCGGGACCGAGGTCGCCCCGTGGCACGTCGTCCCGGCCGACCGCAAGTGGTACCGCAACCTGGCGGTGGGTCGGCTGCTGCTCGGCGAGCTCGAGCGGATGGCGCCGCGGTGGCCGGAGGCCGACTTCGACGTCGAGGTCCAGCGCCGGCGGCTGCAGTCGGAGACGGCGTGAGCCGGCCGGTCGAGACGGTCCGCGTCACCCGCTACGTCACCCCGCTGCGCGAGGGGGGCAGCCTGCCCGGGATCGTGGAGGGCTCCGACCTCGGCACGTACGTCTGCAAGTTCCGCGGCGCCGGCCAGGGCGTCCGGGTGCTGGTCGCCGAGGTCGTCGTCGGCGCGCTCGCGCGTCGGGCGGGGCTGCGCACCCCCCGGCTGGTGGCCCTGGACCTGACCCGCGAGATCGCGCGCTACGAGGCCGACGAGGAGGTGCAGGACCTGCTCACCGCGAGCGTCGGGCTGAACCTCGGCATCGACTTCCTGCCCGGGGCCTTCGGCTACGACGGCGACCCGCCCGGCGACCCGCTCGACCCGGCCGTGGTGCTGTGGCTGGACGCCTTCACCGCCAACGTCGACCGGTCCTGGCGCAACCCCAACCTGCTGGTGTGGCACGACGACCTGTGGGTGATCGACCACGGCGCCTCGCTGTACTTCCACCACGCGTGGCCGGCCGGAGTCGGCGACCCGGCCCGCTTCGCCGCCCAGCGGTGGGACGCCTCCGACCACGTCCTGGGCGCCTGGGCCGACCGGCTCGAGGAGGCCGAGGCCCGGGTGGCCCCGCTGCTGGACGAAGAGGCCCTCGCCGACGCGCTCGAGGAGGTGCCCGACGCCTGGCTCGAGCCCGTCCCGGGCGCGGAGTCACCGGCCGCGCTGCGCGAGGCGTACGTCGCCTTCCTCACCGCCCGGCTCGGGACCCGCCAGTGGCTCCCCGGGAGCCAGGCGTGAACGCGCCCGAGCTGTCCTACCAGTACGTCGTCCTGCGCTGCGTCCCGCGCGCGGACCGCGAGGAGTTCGTCAACGTCGGGGTCGCGCTCTACTGCCAGGGCGCGGACTACCTCGCCGCGACCGGCTGCGTCGACCGGGCCCGCCTCGGCGCGCTCTGGCCGGCCCTCGACGTCGACCGCGTGCTCGAGTCGTTGGCGTTCGTGGAGGCCGTGGCGGCCGGGGACCCGCGCGCCGGGGCCGTCGCGGGGCAGCCGCCGACCCAGCGGTTCGGCTTCCTCAAGGCGCCCCGGAGCACGGTGCTCCAGCCGGGTCCGGTGCACGGGGGCACGACGACCGACCCGGCGGCCGCGCTCGCGGCGCTGGTGAGCCGCACCTGCGACTGACGACCGGGCGTCCGGGGCTGCCGCTCGCGCGGCAGTGCGCCCACGAGGTGCGGGTGCGTCAGACCGGGACGAGCTCGACGGCCTCGACGGCGTACCGCGCCAGCACCCCGCGGGCGACCTCGGGGTGGGCGGCCAACGGCTCGGAGACGGCGACCGCCCCGGCCTCGAGGGCGAGCTCGGTGGCCTGCGAGGTCAGGGCGCCCGGGGTCAGGAAGAGCGAGCCGACGGCGATGTGACGCCGGCCCTCGCCGCGGAAGGCGCGCACGGCCTCGCCGGTGGCCGGCGGCGCCGCGGTGGCGTACGCCGCGGTGACCGGCAGGTGGTGCCGGGCGCCCCACATCCGCGCGAGCCGGGCGACGCCCTGGTTGGCCAGGGCGTCCGCGG
This sequence comes from uncultured Actinomycetota bacterium, assembly GCA_963781475.1. Classification (GTDB taxonomy): domain Bacteria; phylum Actinomycetota; class Actinomycetes; order Propionibacteriales; family Nocardioidaceae; genus Nocardioides. The sequence goes on from CAWAGJ010000010.1 coordinate 190,875, forward strand.
AGCCCTCGCCGGCCAGCACGAGGGCGTCGAGCTCGCGCACCCGGTGCACCCGCAGCGCGTCGCGCAGGCGCTCGTCGAGCACCCCGAGGAAGCTGGGGGAGACCCCGAGGACCTCGGAGGCGCTGATCCGGAGGCCGGGGTGGCGCTCCCCGGCGGCGCGGACGGCGCGGGCGACGTCGCCGCGCGCGGGGCCCTCGCTGCTGAGCAGCAGCGGCACCACGACGACCTCCTCGTGGCCCGCGCGGGCCACCCGGTCCACGACGGTGTCGAAGGACGGACGGGCGCGCTCCAGGAGGGCGACCTCGACGCGGAGGTCGGGCCGCAGCGCCCGTACCTCGGCGACGAGCGCGGTGACGGTGGCGACGGCCTCGGGGTCGCGCCCACCGGGCGCGAGGGCGACGAGCGCGGGAGCGGACATCAGGCGGACCTCCTCGGAGGGCGGTTCGTGGTGCGGATGGAGCGGGCAGGGGTGCGAGCAGCGGTCACGTGTGGATCCCGCACTCGGTCTTGGAGGTGCCGGCCCAGCGGCCGCTGCGTGGGTCGTCGCCGGGGGCGACGCGGCGGGTGCACGGGGCGCAGCCGATCGAGGGGTAGCCGTCGAAGACGAGCGGGTTCACCAGCACCTGGTGGTCCACGACGTACTGCTCGACCTGGTCGTCGCTCCAGCGCGCGAGCGGCGAGACCTTGACCTTGCCCTTCTTGGCGTCCCAGCCCAGGACCGGCGCGATCACCCGGTTCCTGGTCTCGGCGCGGCGCAGCCCGGTGGCCCACGCCTCGTAGCCCGCGAGGGCGTCGGCCAGCGGCGCGACCTTGCGCAGCGCGCAGCACCGGTCGGGGTCGGTCCGGTAGAGGTCCTTGCCCCACGCGGCGTCCTGCTCGGCGACGCTCTGCACCGGGGTGACCGAGAGCAGGGTGACCGGCAGGGTCGCGGCGACGGCGTCGCGGGTGCCGATCGTCTCGGCGAAGTGGTAGCCGGTGTCGAGGAACACCACGTCGATGCCCGGGACCACGGTGGAGACCAGGTGCGACAGCACCGCGTCGGCCATCGAGGAGGTCACGCAGAACTTCTCGCCGAAGGTCGCCGCGGCCCACTCGATGATGGTCTCGGCGGGGGCCAGCTCGAGCTCGGCGCCCCAGTGCGACACCAGCTCGCGCAGCTCCTCGGGCGAGCGGTTCCCGGCGGTGGCGCCGCGGAAGCTGCGCGCCGCGTCGGTGGTCGCGGTGGTCACGAGGTGCCCCGCCGGTCGCGCTCCGCGGCGACGGACGCGGGCGGCGCGACCTGGCCCAGCATCTTCACCGAGAACGCGCGCAGGCACGACCGGCACTCCCAGGCGCCGTGTCCGGCGCTGCCGTCGGTCGGCTCGTGCGGCCACAGGTCCTCGTCACCGCAGTACGGGCAGTGGTACGGCACCCCGCGCCCGCTCACCGCGCGCCGCCGGACTCGGCTGTCTCGAGCGCCTTCTCGCCGCGCAGGAGGTCTTCCTCGGCCCGGGCGACCCAGGTCGCGAAGTCCTCGCCCTCGTCGGCGCGGTCGAGGAGGTAGTTGCCGACCACCGTCGTGACGTAGTCGCCGAGGCCGGCGCTGGTGACCTTGTGGGCGCGGATCTTGCGGCCGAAGTTCGCGTTCAGGCCGAGCGCGCCGCCCAGGTGCACCTGGAAGCCCTCGACCTGCTCGCCGTCGTGCATCACGAGCTGGCCCTTCAGGCCGATGTCGCCGACCTGGGTGCGCGCGCAGGCGTTCGGGCAGCCGTTGACGTTGACCGTGATCGGCACGTCGAGGTCGGGCAGGCGCAGCTCGAGCTCGTCGATCAGGTCGCGGGCACGGTCCTTGGTGTCGACGATCGCCAGCTTGCAGAACTCGATGCCGGTGCAGGCCATCGTGTTGCGCCGCCAGTTCGAGGGCCGGGCCTGCAGCCCGACCGCGTCCAGGCGGGCCACCAGGGGCTCGACCTGGTCGGCGTCGACGCCGATCACGACGATCTTCTGGTACGGCGTGAGGCGCGCCCCGGCGGCTCCGTGCGCCTCGATGGCGTCGGCCAGCTCGACCAGCATCGACCCCGACACGCGGCCGGCGGTGGGGGCCAGCCCGACGTAGAAGCGGCCGTCCTTCTGCTCGTGCACACCGATGTGGTCGCGGTGCCCGACCGGCGTCTCGGGGGAGGGGCAGTCCACCAGGGCGCGCCCGAGGTACTCCTTCTCCAGCACCTCGCGGAACTTCTCCACGCCCCAGTCGGCGACCAGGAACTTCAGCCGCGCCCGCGAGCGGAGCCGGCGGTAGCCGTAGTCGCGGAAGATCGAGGCCACGCCCTCCCAGGCGTCGGCCACCTCGTCCAGCGGGATCCACACGCCCATCCGGGCGGCCAGCCGGGGGTTCGTCGACAGCCCGCCGCCGACCCACAGGTCGAAGCCGGGGCCGTGCTCGGGGTGGACGGTGCCGACGAAGGAGATGTCGTTGGTCTCCGGCGACACGTCGTGACCGGGGTGCCCGGTCAGCGCGGTCTTGAACTTCCGGGGGAAGTTGGAGAAGGCCGGGTCGCCGATGAACCGGCGCCGGATCTCCTCCAGCGCGACGGTGCCGTCGATGATCTCGTCCTTCGACACCCCGGCGACGGGCGAGCCGAGGAAGGGGCGCGGGGAGTCGCCGCAGGCCTCCATGCTGCTCAGCCCGGCGGCGTCGAGCCGCTCCCAGATCGCGGGCACGTCCTCGATGCGGATCCAGTGGTACTGGATGTTCTCGCGGTCGGTGACGTCGGCGGTCCCGCGCGCGAAGTCGACGCCGATGCTGCCCAGCGCGCGGACGGCCGCGTGGTCCAGCAGCGCGCCGTCGGAGCGCACGCGGAGCATGAAGTAGGAGTCGTCGAGCTCCTCCTCCGGCACGGTCGCGGTCTTGCCGCCGTCGAAGCCGGGTGCGCGCTGGGTGTACAGCCCCATCCACCGGAACCGGCCACGCAGGTCGGCAGGGTCGATCGAGGCGAAGCCGCGCTTGGAGTAGGTGTAGAGGATCCGGTCCCGCACGTTCAGCGGGTCGTCGTCCTTCTTGGACTGCTCGTTCTTGTTCAGCGGCTCGGTGTAGCCCAGCGCCCACTGACCCTCGGCGCGCTTGGGGCGCGGGATCTCGGTGTGGGCGGCCTTCTCGGCCTGGAATCGCATGTCAGCCATGGGGAAGCGGTCCTTCTCGTGGGACTCGGGCGTGGCTCCGGCGCAGGGGCGTCGGGGCAGGTCGCTCAGCGGGTCCGACAGAGACAGCTGCGGGTGCGCCCGAGGTCCACGTGGCGTCGCACCACGAGGTAGAGCGGGTTCCCAACGGTCGTCACGGGGAGCAGTCTCACCCTGTGGACTGCCGGTCCACAAACCGCGGTCTCATGCGGTGAGACGGGTGTCCATCGAATGAGACGATCGGGCGGTCCGGATCGCGCGGAGCGGGTGTCTGAAGGCGTGCGGACCTAGGCTGCTCCCATGACCGCCGCAGACCAGGCCCACCAGGCCAGCCTCGCCTCCAGCGCCTACCGCCAGGCCCTCGAGGTCATCTCCGCCGTCGAGCCGCGCATCGCGCAGGCCACGGCCGCCGAGCTCGCCGACCAGCGCGGCTCGCTCAAGCTCATCGCCAGCGAGAACTACGCCTCGCCCGCGGTGCTGCTCACCATGGGCACCTGGCTCTCGGACAAGTACGCCGAGGGCACCGTCGGCCACCGGTTCTACGCCGGCTGCCAGAACGTCGACACCGTCGAGTCCATCGCGGCCGAGCACGCCCGCGAGCTGTTCGGGGCCGAGTACGCCTACGTCCAGCCGCACTCCGGGATCGACGCGAACCTGGTGGCCTTCTGGTCGATCCTGGCCCGCCGGGTGGAGTCGCCCGCGCTCGCGGAGCTCGGGGCGAAGAACGTCAACGACCTCTCCGACGCCGACTGGGAGACCCTGCGCCGCAGCATGGGCGACCAGCGCCTGCTCGGGATGAGCCTGGACGCCGGCGGTCACCTCACGCACGGCTTCCGACCCAACATCAGCGGCAAGATGTTCCACCAGCAGCAGTACGGCACCGACCCGACGACGGGCCTGCTCGACTACGACGCGCTGGCCGCCAGGGCCCGTGAGTTCAAGCCGCTGATCCTGGTCGCCGGCTACTCCGCCTACCCGCGCCGGGTGGACTTCGCCAAGGTCCGCGAGATCGCCGACGAGGTGGGCGCCACGCTGATGGTGGACATGGCCCACTTCGCGGGCCTGGTCGCCGGCAAGGTCTTCACCGGTGACGAGGACCCCGTCCCGCACGCCCACGTGGTCACCTCCACCACCCACAAGTCGCTGCGCGGCCCGCGCGGCGGCATCGTGCTGGCCACCGAGGAGTACGCCCCCTTCGTCGACCGCGGCTGCCCGATGGTCCTCGGCGGCCCGATGGCCCACGTGATGGCGGCCAAGGCGGTCGCGTTCGCCGAGGCCCGGCAGGACTCCTTCCGCACCTACGCCCAGGCCGTGGCCGACAACGCCCAGTCCCTGGCCGAGGGCTTCCTGAGCCGCGGCGGCGACCTGGTCACCGGCGGCACCGACAACCACCTGGTCCTGCTCGACGTCAGCCGCTACGGGCTGACCGGCCGCCAGGCCGAGACCGCGCTGCTCGACGCCGGCGTGGTCACCAACCGCAACTCGGTCCCGGCCGACGCCAACGGCCCCTGGTACACCTCCGGCATCCGTCTCGGCACCTCGGCGCTCACCACGCGCGGCTTCGGCCACGACGAGTTCGACCGGACCGCCGAGCTGATCACCATGGTCCTGGAGAACACCCAGCCCGGCACGACGAAGGCCGGCGGCCCCTCCAAGGCCGCCTACGTCCTGGCCGACGGGATCGCCGACAAGGTCAAGGACGCCTCCGCCGAGATGCTCGACAAGCACCCGCTCTACCCGGGCCTCGAGCTGTCCTGACGTCCCCGGCAGGGCGGCCGGTGCGGCCGACCTCCGCGCGCCCGGCGCCGCTGTAACGCTCTGTTACTCCATCTGGTGCAGTGTCGCGACGCCACACCAGATGAAGTAACACAGCGTTACAGCGACGCCGGTGGTGGTGGCGAGCGGTCGCTCAGCCGACCGGGACCGTCGGCGTGGTGCGCTCGACCAGCGCCCGCAGGTCCCCGCCCTCCAGCGCGCCGTAGACCCCGTCGTGCGGCGAGGCCAGGCGGGAGGCGCAGAACGCGTCGGCCACCTCGGGCGGGGCGTGCCGCACCAGCAGCGAGCCCTGGAGCAGCAGCGCCATCCGGCCCGCCAGGCGGCGGGCCGAGCGCTCCATCGAGGACGGCTCGGCCATCAGCGTGCCGAGCATCGCCAGGGTGTCCTCGAGGGCGCGGTCGAGGCGGGCGTCGCCGCCGCGGGCCAGGCCGACCTCGGTGATCCAGGCGTCCAGCGCCTCCGGCTCGCGGCCCAGCGCGCGCAGGACGTCGAGGGCGTTGACGTTGCCCGAGCCCTCCCAGACCGAGTTCAGCGGCGCCTCGCGGTACAGCAGCGGCAGCCCGGACTCCTCCACGTAGCCGTTGCCGCCCAGGCACTCCAGCGCCTCGGCGACCATCCCGGGCGTGCGCTTGCAGACCCAGAACTTCGCCAGCGGCAGCGCCAGCCGGCGCAGCGCGGCCTCGTGCGGGTCCGGCGCCCCGTCGACGGCGGCGGCCAGCCGCAGCGCCAGGGCGGTCGCGGCCTCCGACTCCAGCGCCAGGTCGGCCACCACGTTCTGCATCAGCGGCTGGTCGGCCAGGCGCCGGCCGAAGGCGGCGCGGTGCGCGACGTGCCAGGACGCCTCGGCGACCGCGCGGCGCATCAGCGACGCCGAGCCCAGCACGCAGTCCAGCCGGGTGGCGGCGACCATCTCGATGATGGTGCGCACCCCGCGTCCCTCCTCGCCGAGCCGGCGGGCGACGGTCCCGTCGAGCTCGAGCTCCGCGGAGGCGTTGGAGCGGTTGCCGAGCTTGTCCTTGAGCCGGACCACGTCGAGCTGGTTGCGGGTCCCGTCCGGCAGCACCCGCGGCACCACGAAGCAGGTGACCCCGCCCTCGGCCTGCGCGAGGACCAGGAAGACGTCGTTCATCGGCGCCGAGGTGAACCACTTGTGCCCGTGCAGCGTGTACTCGTCGTCGGTGGCGGTCGGCCGCGCCTCGGTCAGGTTCGCCCGGACGTCGGAGCCGCCCTGCTTCTCGGTCATCGCCATCCCCGCCAGCGCCCCGCGCTTGCCGGCCGGCGCCCGCAGGCCGGGGTCGTAGGACGTCGAGGCCAGCAGCGGCGTCCACTCCTTCGCGAGGGCGTCGTCGGCCCGCAGGGCCGGGACGGCGGCGTACGTCATCGACACCGGGCAGCCGTGCCCCGGCTCGGTCTGCGACCAGGCCAGGAAGCCCGCCGCGCGCCGTACGTGGGCGTGCGGGTCGTCGGACTCCCACGGCGCCGCGGCCAGCCCGTGCCCGACCGCGCGCTCCATCAGCCAGTGCCACGACGGGTGGAACGCGACCTCGTCGACGCGGGTGCCGTACCGGTCGTAGGGCACCAGCCGCGGCGGGTGCTCGTTGGCCAGCCGGCCGTGCTCGCGGGCCTCGGCCGACCCGGCCTCGCGGCCCAGCGGCAGGAGCCCGGCCAGGGTGGCGTCGTCGGCGTGGCGCAGCACCGCCTCGCGCAGCGCGGCGTCGCCCCCGACGACGTCGTGGCCGGTCAGCGGCGGGGCCTGGTTGCCGGCGACGCGGTGCACGGCGCGCACGTCGGCTGAGCTGTTCGCGGGAGCCATGGACGTAACCTAGGGCCATGGTCGCGCCCACCGAGCGGCATCCGCCGCCGGCGGGGAGCACGGCTGCCCCGCGGCCCGTGGCGCCCGACCTCGACCGTCAGACGCCTCAGACGCCTCAGACGCCTCAGCCGTACCAGCGCCAGGAGCACCGGCCGAGGCGCCCGAGCAGCGTCAGCCCGGCCTGGCCGCCCTCGCGCCGTACGTCGCGCGGCTCGGCCGCCGCCTGCACCCGTGGTGGCGGATCGTGGTCACCACCGTCGCGTGCTGCCTGCGCAACCGGGTCACCGGGCTGGCCGCCGAGGCCGCGTTCTTCGCGGTGCTCTCGGTGCCCCCGCTGGTCTTCGCGCTGGCCGGTGCCGTGGGCTACGTGACCGAGCGGTTCACCCCGGCCCAGGTCGAGGAGATCCGCGCCGCGGTGATCGAGCTGTCCTCGCGCTTCCTCACCGAGCCGGCCGTGGCCACGGTGATCGACCCGACGATCGACTCGGTGCTCGAGGGCGGCCGGTTCGACGTGATCTCGCTGGGCTTCGTGCTCGCGCTGTGGTCGGGCTCGCGGGCGCTCAACGTCTTCGTCGACACCATCACGATCATGCACGGGCTCGGCGGGCAGCGGGGGATCGTGGCCACCCGCGCGCTGTCGTTCGTGCTCTACATCCTGGCGATGCTGATCGGGATCGTGGCCCTGCCGCTGGTGGTGGCCGGGCCCCGGCTGGTCGGGCGGGCGCTGCCGGACGGGCTCGACCCGGTGCTCGGCTTCTACTGGCCGCTGGTCGTGGCGCTGTGCGTGTGCTTCCTGGCCACGCTCTACCACGTGTCGGTGCCGGTACGGACCCACTGGCGCTTCAACCTCCCGGGCGCCTGCTTCTCGCTGGTCGCCTGGATCCTCGGCTCCTACCTCCTGCGGTGGGTGCTGACCGTGACCTCCGACGACTCCGCCTCGATCTACGGCCCGCTGGCCGCACCGATCGCGGTCCTGCTGTGGCTGTACGTGGTGGCGATCGCGGTGCTGATCGGGGCCGCGGTGAACGCCGCCTTCGACGAGGTCTTCACGCAGCAGAGCACCGAGCGCGCGCGCTCCGTGCTCAGCGCCCGGTGGCGCGACCGCGTCGCCGGTGGTCCGCCCCCCGACGTCGGATAGGTTCACCGCGTGCAGGAGCCGACCGAGCAGCAGGACGCCGGACGCGTCCCCTTCGGCGCCGGGTCGGACGTCGGGGCGATGCGGCGGGGCCGGGTCAGCCTGCCCGAGCGCACGATCAGCCCCGCCTGGGCCCTCGGTCGCCGGCTGCTGCTCGCGCTGGCGATCCTGGTCGGCACCGTCCTGCTGGTCTACCTCGACCGCCGCGGCTACACCGACAACGCCGACGGCACCGTCGACTTCCTGGACTCGATCTACTACACGACCGTCACCCTCAGCACGACCGGCTACGGCGACATCGCCCCCGTCAGCCCGACCGCGCGCATGGTCAACGCGTTCGTCGTCACCCCCGCCCGCATCGCCTTCCTGGTCCTGCTGATCGGCACCACCCTGGAGGTGCTGGCCTCGCAGGGCCGGGAGGCCCTGCGCATCTCACGCTGGAGGAAGCACATGGGCCACCACGTCGTCGTCGTCGGCTACGGAACCAAGGGCCGCAGCGCGGTCGACACGCTGGTCAGCAACGGCGTCGAGCGCGACAGCTTCGTGATCGTCGACCCCAGCGCGGTCGCCCTGGCCGACGCGCACGCCGACGGGCTGGCCGTGGTCACCGGTGACGCCACCCGGCGCGAGGTGCTGCGCCGCTCCGGGGTGGCGACCGCCGACCAGGTCATCATCACCACCGGCCGCGACGACTCCAACGTGCTGGCCGCGCTGACCGTGCGCCAGCTCAACCCCGACGCCTACATCATCGCCTCGGTCACCGAGCAGGAGAACGCCCCGCTGATGCGGCAGTCCGGCGCCAACTCCGTGATCACCTCCTCCGACGCCGTCGGCCGGCTGCTGGGCCTGTCCTCGCTGTCGCCGACCCTGGGCTCGGTGATGGAGGACCTGCTCACCTACGGCGACGGCCTCGAGGTCGCCGAGCGGGAGCTGCTCGTGGGCGAGGTCGGCGCGCAGCCCCAGTCGCTGCCGGACCAGGTGATCGCGGTCGTGCGCGACGAGAAGGTGTTCCGCTACTTCGACCCCACGGTCACCCAGCTCGCACGCGGCGACCGGCTCGTGGTCGTGCGTCCGGCGAAGGAGAAGCCGTGGGCCGCCCGGCCGGGCACGCACAACGAGGACTTCGCCTCCGACGAGGACTGAGTCCCGTCCGTCGGGCGGGGGGCGGCACGCTCCGGACATGAAGAGACCGAGCCGCTGGCGTCTCGGGTCACCAGCGGCTCGGTCAGGACCAACTGTAGACGGCCGACGGTGACGACGGCAGCCCTTCTCCCAGGTTCGTGGAGGTGCCCAGGAATCTGAGGACCTTGGTCCTACCTCGGCCGGTCTCAGCCGCCCAGCGCGGCTGAGACCACCTCGCGCGCCGCGGCCTGCACCTCCGCGAGGTGCTCGGGTCCGCGGAAGGACTCGGCGTAGATCTTGTAGACGTCCTCCGTGCCGGACGGGCGGGCCGCGAACCAGGCCGACTCGGTGGTCACCTTGAGCCCGCCGATGGCCGCGCCGTTCCCGGGCGCCTCGGTGAGCTTGGCGGTGATCGGCTCCCCGGCCAGCTCGGTGGCCGACACGTCGTCGGGGGAGAGGGCCGCGAGCTTCGCCTTCTGGTCCCGGTCGGCGGCGGCGTCGACCCGGGCGTACGCCGGCTCCCCGTGCCGCGCGGTCAGCTCGGCGTAGTGCTGGCTCGGTGTCCGTCCGGTGGTGGCGAGGATCTCCGAGGCCAGCAGCGCGAGCAGGATGCCGTCCTTGTCGGTGGTCCAGGTCGAGCCGTCGCGGCGCAGGAACGACGCCCCGGCGGACTCCTCCCCGCCGAAGCCGAACGAGCCGTCGACCAGGCCGGGCACGAACCACTTGAAGCCGACCGGGACCTCGACGAGGGGCCGGCCGAGGTCCTCGGCCACCCGGTCGATCATCGAGGAGGACACGAGGGTCTTGCCGATCCGGGCGGTGGCCGGCCAGTCCGGACGGGCGCCGCCGAAGAGGTGCCCGATGGCGACCGCGAGGAAGTGGTTGGGGTTCATCAGGCCGCCGTCGGGCGTGACGATGCCGTGCCGGTCGGCGTCGGCGTCGTTGCCGGTGGCGAGGTCGTACTCGTCCTTGCGGCCGATCAGCGAGGCCATCGCCGACGGCGAGGAGCAGTCCATCCGGATCTTGCCGTCCCAGTCCAGCGTCATGAAGCGCCAGGTGGGGTCGACCAGCGGGTTGACCACCGTCAGGTCGAGGCGGTGCCGCTCGGCGATCTCGCCCCAGTAGTGCACGGCGGCGCCGCCCAGCGGGTCGGCCCCGACGTGCAGGCCGGCGTCCCGCACGGCGTCCAGGTCGAGCACGGACGGCAGGTCGTCGACGTAGGTGCCGAGGAAGTCGTAGCGCTCGACCTTGCCCCGGGCCCGGGCGATCGGCACCCGGCGTACGCCGGCCAGCCCGGCCCGCACCAGGTCGTTCGCGCGGGCCGCGATCACCGAGGTGGCCGAGGAGTCGGCCGGTCCGCCGTGCGGCGGGTTGTACTTGAAGCCGCCGTCCCCGGGCGGGTTGTGCGAGGGCGTCACGACGATGCCGTCGGCCAGCCCGGACCCGCGTCCCGCCCCGGTGGAGAGCCTTCGAGACCCGCGGTTGGCCCGCAGGATCGCGTGGGAGACCGCCGGGGTCGGGGTGTAGCCGTCCCGGTCGTCGACCATCACGGTCACGTCGTTGGCCACCAGCACCTCGACCGCGGTGGTCCAGGCGGGGGTGGACAGGGCGTGGGTGTCGGCGCCGAGGAACAGCGGCCCGTCGTACCCCTGCTCGCGGCGGTACTCGCAGATCGCCTGCGTGGTGGCGGCGATGTGGGCGTCGTTGAACGCGGTGCGCAGGCTGCTGCCGCGGTGCCCGCTGGTGCCGAAGACGACCTGCTGGTCGGGGTCGTCGGGGTCCGGCTGGCCGGTGTAGTACGCCGTGACGAGCGCGGGGACGTCGACCAGGTCCTCGGGGCGGGCGAGGGTGCCCGCGCGGTCGCTGCTCACACGGACCCCTGCTCGGAGCCGGCGTCGTCGGCCGCCGCGGCGGTCGGCCCCGCCGGCACGACCTGGTCCTTGGCCAGCACGGTCAGGCCGTCCTGGACCACGAACCCGCGGGCCCGGTCCTCGTCGTGGTCGACGCCCACCCGCACCCCGGGTGGCACCCAGACGTTCTTGTCCAGGATCGCGTTGCGCACGATCGCGCCGGCGCCGACGCGCACGCCCGGGAGGAGGACGGAGTCGCTGACCTCGGCGCCGGTGTCGACGTAGCAGCCGGGGGACAGCACGGCGTTGTTCACGGTGCCGCCGGTGACCAGGGTGCCGGGGGAGAGGATCGAGTTGTAGGCCGAGACCTGCACGCCGCCGGCGCCCGCGACCAGCTTGGCCGGCGGCTGCGGGCCGAAGGTGGTGAAGATCGGCCAGTCGGAGTTGTAGAGGTTGAAGACCGGCAGCGGCGCGACCAGGTCCATGTGGGCGGCGTAGTAGGACTCCATCGTCCCCACGTCGCGCCAGTAGCCGCGGTCGCGGGCGGTCGAGCCGGGCACGTCGTTGTCCTGGTAGTCGTAGACCCCGGCCTCGTTGCGGGCCACGAACCACGGCACGATGTCGCCGCCCATGTCGTGGGAGGTGTCGGAGTCGGCGTCGCGGGTCACGGCCTCGCGCAGCGCCTCGGCGTCGAAGACGTAGTTGCCCATCGAGGCCAGCACCTCGTGCGGGGCGTCGGGCAGGCCCCGGGGGTCGCTCGGCTTCTCGCGGAAGGCCGCGATCCGCGACGGCGCCTCGGGGTCGACCTCGATCACGCCGAACTGGTCGGCCAGCCCGATCGGCTGCCGGATCGCCGCGACCGTGCAGGCGGCGCCCGACTCGACGTGCTGGTCGACCATCTGGGCGAAGTCCATCCGGTAGACGTGGTCGGCGCCGACCACCACCACGATGTCGGGCTTCTCGTCGTTGAGCAGGTTCAGCGACTGGTAGATCGCGTCGGCGCTGCCGAGGTACCACCGCTTGCCGACGCGCTGCTGGGCCGGCACGGGCGTGACGTAGTTGCCCAGCAGGGTCGACATCCGCCACGTGGTCGTGACGTGGCGGTCCAGGCTGTGGCTCTTGTACTGCGTGAGCACGACGACCTTGAGGTAGCCCGAGTTCACGACGTTCGAGAGGGCGAAGTCGATCAGGCGGTAGATGCCCCCGAAGGGGACGGCCGGCTTGGCGCGGTCGGCGGTCAGCGGCATCAGGCGCTTCCCCTCGCCCCCCGCCAGCACGATGGCGAGCACGTTGCGGCGCTTCGACGCTGATGTCATGGGGATGAACCTAGACCGCGGGACGCATGGTGCGGGAGGGGTGCCGCGCCCGAGTTCTGGCAGTAGGTTCGCGCCCATGCGCATCGACGTCTGCTCCCGCGAGTACCCGCCCGAGGTCTACGGAGGGGCGGGGGTGCACGTCGACGAGCTCGTCCGTGCGCTGCGGGCCCGCGGCGACGTGGACGCGCGGGTGCACTGCTTCGGCGCGCCGCGCCAGGAGACGGGCACGACGGCGTACGCCGACCCGTCCGGGCTGGCCACGGCGAACGCGGCGATCCGGACCCTCGGGGTCGACCTGGAGATGGTCGCCGGGTGCGAGGGGACCGACCTGGTCCACACCCACACCTGGTACGCCAACATGGCCGGCCACCTCGCGTCCCTGCTGCACGGCGTGCCGCACGTGGTCAGCGCGCACAGCCTGGAGCCGATGCGGCCGTGGAAGGCCGAGCAGCTCGGTGGCGGGTACGCCGTGTCGAGCTGGGCGGAGCGGACGGCGTACGAGGCCGCCGCCGGCGTGGTGGCGGTCAGCGCGGCGATGCGCGACGACGTGCTGCGCAGCTACCCCGACGTCGACCCGGGCAAGGTGCACGTGGTGCACAACGGCATCGACACCACGTCCTGGTCGCCGGTGCTCGACCCGGACCGGGTGCGCGCGCTGGGCGTCGACCCCGACCGGCCGTCGGTGATCTTCGTCGGCCGGATCACCCGGCAGAAGGGCCTGCCGCTGTTCCTGCGCGCGGCTGCCGCGCTGCCGCCGGAGGTGCAGCTGGTGCTCTGCGCCGGCGCCCCGGACACGCCCGAGATCATGACCGAGGTCGAGGGCCTGGTGGCGGGGCTCGCCGCCCGGCGCGACGGGGTGGTGTGGATCGACCAGATGCTCCCGCGGCCCGACGTGGTCGCGCTGCTGACCGCGGCGACGGTCTTCGCCTGCCCGTCGATCTACGAGCCGCTGGGCATCGTGAACCTCGAGGCGATGGCCTGCGAGACCGCGGTGGTCGCCACCGCGACCGGCGGCATCCCGGAGGTCGTCGTGCCGGGGGAGACCGGCTGGCTGGTCCCGATCGAGCAGGCCGACGACGGCACGGGCACCCCGCTGGACCCCGAGCAGTACGTCGCCGACCTCGCCGCCGCCCTCACCGAGGCCGTGGCGGACCCGGAGGTGGCGGCGGCGTACGGCCGGGCCGGTCGGGTGCGGGCCGAGGAGTCCTTCAGCTGGGGTGCGATCGCCGAGACCACGGTGGGGATCTACCGGGGCCTGGTCGCCGGCTGATCCACCGCCGCACGGCGCGGTGGCGGGGTCGCCCCCGCCACCGCACCGAACAGGTCAGTGGTGTGGCGCCCACCCTTGACCTGCCCTCGACTGTGCCGCGGCAGGGGCGGGGTCCGGACAGGGCCAGAAGTCCTCGGGCGAGGCAACGTGTGTCCTGGCGTGGATCGTGCTCGTGGTGTCGGGGTTGCTGGAGGCCGTGTGGGCCACCGCCCTCGGCGGGGACGTGCCGGGGGCCGACGCCCTGAGGTAGCCACCAGGCGTGAGTCGTGTGCCTGGGCACGGTCCCCGGGCCGTGCTCAGGCACACGACCGCGCGGACCGCACGCGTCCGGCGGCGTAGCGCCACCGACACGGTCCGGAGACACCGCCGGGAGAGCGATGGCAGTCCTACCGGGACGAGCGTCCCCCCGGCGGGCCGGCCCGGTGACACCTCGCTAGGACATGTCCACGGTGGGCTCGACCGAGCCGGTCGGGCACTGCGGGTCACGGCAGCCGCCGAAGGTCAGGTCCGCCTCGAAGTGGTGGACGACGTCGCCGTGGGAGCCGGGTACGGCGTCGGAGCGGACGTTGGGGCGGGCGGTGGAGCGGACCGTGGACTCGGTCGGGGTGGAGGTCATGTCGAGCGCTACTCCTCTCGGGGCGGGGCCCCGGTCGCTGCGTAGGAACAGGACCGGCCGGAGCCCCTCGCCGCCGCACCCAGGCCTTCGGTGCGACGACTGCTGGCGGAGCTGCCGTCGGGTGGTGTTCCCGGGCCCTTACTTGGTGTTGACGGTGATGGTGGCGATGCCGACCAGCAGGCCGGGCTTGACGGCCTTGGTGCCGAAGGTGTCGTTGAGCAGCGGGGCGGCGACGTCGGAGATCTGGACCTCGGTGCCCTGCAGGACGGCCTTGTTGCCCGGGGTCGTCAGGGGCTTCAAGGTGCTGCCGTCGAGCTTGAACAGGTAGGCGCTGCTGGCGGCGACCTCGCCGTTGACGGTCACGTCGCCGTAGACGCGCGAGACGCCCGGGTCGACGTTGAGGTTGGTGAGCTCGACGGTGGTGCCGCCGGCGGAGAGCGAGAGGCCCGAGCCCTCGTGCTGGACCTGGCCGATGACGTAGGGCGAGACCTGGCCGGGCTCGAAGACGGTGACGTTGCCGCCGGAGATCGGGAAGATGAGCGACCCCTTCTTCAGCTTCGCGTCGCCGGTCACGCCGGGGGTCAGCCCCAGCTGGGTCAGGGCCTTCACGAAGCCCTTGTCCAGCGCGACCGCGGTGTCCCGACCGGACAGGGCGTCGATGGCGGCGACGGGCTGGGGCCCCTTCGAGCCCGACCCTGCCTCGTCGTCGCCGCACGCCGCCAGCGGGCCGGCGAGCAGGCCGACGACGGCGAGGGTGGTGAGGCCGCGGCGGGTGCGGCTGGACGACGTGGTGGAGCGCATGGGCTGGCCCTTCGAGGGGAGAGCGCCCGTCCAGGAGACCCCGCGGGCGGTGCTGCCCCCGTGGTTCGGTCCGGGCCGGCAGATCGATTGGTCCCGGCGCGCGAATTCGCCGGACTGGCCCATCGTGTCCGGGTCTGGCAGCCTGGTCGTGAGCCCCTCCCGGCTCCCGGACGAGCGGCGCCGTACCCGGAACGCGACAAGACGGCGACCGGGGAGAGGTGTGTCATGGCGTGGATCGTGCTCGTGGTCTCAGGGCTGCTGGAGGCCGTGTGGGCCACCGCGCTGGACCGGTCCGACGGTTTCAGCCGCGTGGGACCGACGGTCGTGTTCGGGGTCGCGCTCGTGCTCAGCATGGCGGGCCTGGGGTGGTCGCTGCGCGACCTGCCGGTCGGCACGGCGTACGCGGTGTGGGTCGGGATCGGTGCGGCGACCACGGTGGGCTTCGCGATGGTGACCGGCGCCGAGGCGGTCTCGGTGGTGAAGGTGCTGCTGCTCGCCGGGCTGATCGGCTGCGTCGCCGGGCTGAAGCTGGTCGAGGGCTGAGGGGGGCCCGTCCAGCTCACGACCGGGTGGGTCGGACGGGAGCGCCGGCCGGCGGAGCTCTCACCGTCGGATCTTCTTCAGGATGTACTCGCGGCCCCGGTGTCGGCGGATCTGGTAGGCGGGGTCGTGGGCCTTGCGGTGGTGGTGCCCGCACAGGGGGAGTGCGTTGCGCAGGTCGGTGGGGCCGCCGCGGGACCACTCGAGGAGGTGGTGGAGCTCGCACCACGCGAAGGGCCGATCACAACCGACGATGCCGCAGGAGTCGTGCAGGGTGGCCAGGGCGTGACCCTGGTGGCGGGTGAACTTTCGTCGCGAGGTACCGACGTCGAGGGGCATGGAGTCACCACCGAGGACGACCGGGATGTGGCCGGCGTTGCACGCCAGCCTCCGCACGGACCTGATCGAGATGGCCTCGCCGGTGGCGAGGGTCGCGGTCCCGACGCCGGCGGTCAGCGTGTCGAGCGCCGCGGTGATCAGGAGCCCGATGGTGTTGCCGTGGTCGAAACCCCGGGTGGGCAGGTGCTCGATGAGCTCGCAGAACCCCGCGCCGAGCTTCTCGCCGTAGGACGTCCCGTGCGGCGCCGACTCATCGACGACCTGCGTGCCGTGGGTGTCGCGGGTGTGACGCCTCGGGGCGGTGAGCTTCTCCAGCGCGGTTTGCAGGATGCGTCCGTGCAGCGTCGGGATGACGAACGTGCCGCGGAAGGTGCCGTCGCCGCGGTCATTGAGCGAGAGGTAGCACTCTCGGGTCGCGTCGTGCTCCTCGGCGGCGGCGTCATCGCCCTCCGCGGTGTCGGCCTCGGCCTTCGAGGGGAGCATGTTCGCGAACACCCGCCGTGCCTCGTCCCGGAGACGCTTGGCCGACATCGGACGACCCTGGGTGCCCGTCGGGCTCGACTCACCGGTCGCGGTCAGGACGAGCGACTCCTCGGCCTGCTGGATCTGATCGGGGGTGAGCTTCTTGGGGGCCCGTTCGGCGGCGCGGACGAGGACCTTGGCCTGGGAGAGCCGCAGCGTCCCGGTCTCGAGTGCACGGCGGGTGTGGTGATACTTCGACTGCAGGAGCCCGGCGACGAACGTCCCGCCGCGCAGGACCTCGGCGGGGTCTCCGGTGAGCTTGGCCAGCCAGGATGCGGGGTCGGGGTCGCCCTGGTCGCCCACGGGGCCCTGCTGGCCCCTGTCCCTGGCCTCGGCGAGGACGGCGAGCTTGTAGGCCGCGACCTGCGACTCCAGCGCGGTGATCTCGTGCGCGGCCGTGGTCAGGTCGGTGTTGGACAACGCCGTCGTCGACACGCCGGCCGCCGCCGACACCGCTCCCCGCGCATCGAGCAGCGCACCCGCGACCCTGGCCCCGGGGCGTACCCGGACCGGGCCCGGCACCCAGGCCTCGTCACACCCCGGACCCGCGTCCAGGCCGTCACCGAGGTCGGTGCCCGGAGCTGCGGCGGTCGTGGTCATGGGCCTACTCAAGCACCGGCCGCCGACAGCCCTCTCGCTCAGCGCCGAGGGGGTGAACGCAAGCGTCACCTCGACACGGTGCGAGCGTCATCTCGGCAGGGGCGGGTGGTGCGGCGGCGCCGGGGGGAGCGGTCCGAGCGGGCGGATCGCGGTGGCCGGCAGCCAGCTCTGCCGGACGTACGGCCCGTCGCCGCGCGCCCCGACCCCGGCCTGGGCCGAGATCACCCACCCCTCCCAGCCCTGCGGCGTGGAGCGCCACGACAGCAGCAGCCCCGGCACCCGGTCGTCGGCCCACACGCCCGTGAGCGAGACCCAGACGTGCTGGGCGCGGGGGAGGACGGGCATGGAGCCACGGTAGAACATGTGTTCGATCAGCGACATGGTGGTGGGTCCCGCCGTCCCCGCGGGTGGCCCACCCCGGGAGGGGGTGAGCAGCAGCGGGCACTACGGTCGCGAGATGGAGCGCACCTTGTTCGAGCTGCTCTCGTCGCACCCCTCGTTCGCGCTCGCGGTGAGCGACCTCGACGGGCGGGTGACGCTGATGACGCCGGCGCTCCACGACATGGTGGGCCTGACGCCCGAGGACGTCCTCGACCAGGCGGCCGCCGGGCAGGTCGAGATCTACGACGCGACCGGTCGTCGCGCGCTGGACGTCGACGAGCTGCCGCACCTGCGGGCCGCCCGCGGCGACGTCGTGGTCGACCAGATCTGCGCCGTGCGGCGCCCCGACGGCACGTCGACCTACCTGCGGTGCAACGCGGCCCCGGTGCACGGGCCCGACGGGGCGAGCCAGGGCTCGATCGTCCTGGTGCAGGACGTCACCACGGACTGGTCGTCCTCGCTGAAGCAGGCCGAGCTGCGTGACCGCCTCCTGACCACGGTGAACCACGGGCTGCGTACCCCGATGACCGTCATCCTGGGGCACGCGGAGATGCTGGTCGACGCGCTCGACGGGTCCGTCCCGGAGCAGCTCCACCAGTCCGTCCGGGCCATCGCCCGCGCCGGCGCGGAGCTCGCCGACCTCGCGGCCACGATCACCTACCTGGGCCAGCTCGACCAGACGGTCCGGGTCGACCGCACGGCCGGTGACCTGGCAGCCCTCGTACGCGAGGTCGGCGCCGGCTGCGAGACCACCGTCTCGGCGGCCGGGCTGACCCTCCGCACCGACAGCGGGGCGCCCCTGGTGCACCAGATCGACCCGGCCCTGGTGGCTCGTGCGGTCCGCGAGCTCGTGGACAACGCCGCGGCGCAGGCCCCGCCGGGGACGCAGGTCACGCTGCAGACCGGGACGTGGGGCGGTGCTGCCGAGGTCCGGGTCGCCGACCAGGGCCCCGGGATCGCGGCGCACGAGCGGACGCGCCTGGTCCAGCCCTTCGAACGGGGGTCGGGGGCCGACCCCTCCGCGAGCTCCCCGGGCATGGGGCTGGCCCTGGCGGAGGCGATCGCGACCGCGCACGGCGGTTCGCTGGTCCTGGAGGACAACCACCCGTCCGGGCTTCTGGCCCGGTTGTGCCTGGGCCGCAGGGACCTGCTGTCCGACTAGGTGCCGCGCGGCAGGGTGTCGCGGAAGACGCGGTGGAAGATGCCGGCCCGGCCGAGCCGGGCGTTGTCCCGGTACACGTCGCTGTGCGGGTCGAGGTAGTCGCTGAACCCGGGGATCGCGGCGGTCTGCTCGGGCGCGAGGCTCCGGAAGCCCATGGTCCACCCGGGGAACGCGCGTGCCTCGACGGTGTCCTTCAGGGTGACCACGATGTCGCGGTGGCGCGGGTCGACCTCGATGCGTGCGAACACCTCCTCGACGGCCGGCTGGGCGCCCTCCAGGGTCTGGATGAAGTGGCCGTCGGCGTAGAGGAGCATGCCGGTGACCTCGGCCGCGGTGTTCCGGTCGCGCGACGTCCGCAGGAGCGCCTCCAGGTCGGGCTGGTCGAGGACCCGCACGGCGGTGCTGAGGTAGGTCAGGGAGATCATCGTGCCCCTTTCGTCCCCGCCCGGGCTCGTCGCAGGTGCGTCTCGCAGGACCGGGTGGCCGGTCGCCCGGCAGCGCTCGGGACCGGACGCTGCGACGGCAGTCTAGGGGCGCCGGGCGACGGGCGAGCGGACGCCCGGGGTCGTGGGTCAGCCGACGCGCTGGGGCGCGCCGGACGACCCACGACGCCGCCCGGGTGGTGGCGGAGCGGGTGCGCCGGTCAGTCGCAGCAGCCACCGCGGCGTCTCGAACAGCCAGCCGAGGCCCACCCGCGGCGCGAGCACGCCGACGCCGTAGGTCACGGGGAGCAGCACCGCGGTCAGCAGGAGCGGCGCGCCCAGGTGCAGCGGGCCGGTGTCGAACGCCGCCACGGCGCCGAGGGCGGTCACGGCGGGCACGATGAGGAGCTGGTGGGTCATGTAGACCGGCAGGGTGCCGCGCCCCAGCGCGCGCAGGCCGGCGTGGTGCTGGAGCAGCAGCGCGACCGAGATGCCGGCGGCCACCCCGGCCAGCCGCAGCAGGAACCCGACGACCGGCGCCTCCTGCAGCCCCGCGGAGGCGAGCAGGGCGTACGCCCCGAGCCACCCGGGCAGGATCGCGAGCGGGACCCACCGGGGGGCGTGCCCGGCCAGCCTCAGCACGGGGGCGCGGAGCAGCACGCCGGCGAGGAAGAACACGGCGTACTTGCCCAGGCCCTCCCACGCCTGGCTGCCCGGCCGCACCCACTCGGCGAGGAAGACGGTGCTGATCGCCGCGGTCACGGCCAGCACCAGGGCGGTGGGCAGCCGGCGCACGGCCCGGGCGACGACGAACATCACCGCCAGCGCGACGATGAACCACCCGGTGCCGGGCAGGACCAGGCGCCAGGCCAGCTCGGCCGGTGCCGGCGGGTCCTTGCCGGGCAGGGTGCTGTTCACCACGAACCCCAGCCCGAGCCACAGCACGTAGACCCAGACCAGCAGCAGCACCTTCGTGCGCAGCAGGGCCGACCACGAGCGCCTCCCGTCGACCCAGGGCACGGCGAAGAGCCCGGCCACCAGGAACAGCAGCGGCATCCGTACGGTCTCGAGCAGGTCGGTGACCGCCAGCCACCCGTCGGCCGACCCGGCCACGACCGAGCGCCTGCTCGCGTGGTGCAGGACGACCAGGGCGATGGCCAGGCCGCGCGCAGCGTCGGCCCAGAGCACCCGACCGGTCGCCTGTCGCACAGGCGCATGCTACGACGGCGAGCGCCCCGACCGGCGAAGGTCGGTGGGGTGCCGCGTGCTCAGTCCAGGGGCGGGGGAGGCGGCCCCAGCACCTGGATCCGGAACTGGGCGCACACCTCGGCGACCCGGGCGCCGTCGACGTCCGTCGGCACCGGGAGGTCCGCGGTCGGCGCCGAGGTGCCCAGCGTGCGGACGAAGTCGTCGAACTGCGCAGGGGTCGTCACCTGGAAGACGCGGGCGCTGGAGGACAGCACCTGGAACTGGTGCGGCTGCTGCTTGGGCAGGAACACGGTGCCGCCCTGGCCGACCACCTCGGAGACGTCGCCGGTGGTGAAGCGGATCTCGCCGTCCAGGACGTGGAAGAGCTCGTCCTCCAGGTCGTGGCTGTGCAGCGGCGGCCCGAAGCCCCGGGGCCCGGTGAACTCCACCGCGGTCATCGCCCCGTCGGTGCGCTGCCCGTCGACCTTGATGGTCTGCAGGGTGTTGAGGAAGTGCCAGTGCTCACCGTCCCCGGCGTGGAGCACGAGCGGCGCCTGCAGGCTCATCGGCCTCTCCTCGACTGGTCGGTCAGTACACCCTCCAGGGTGAGATCGGCCGGACAGCGGTGTCAACCCCCCCGTGTCCTGCCGGGTCCGCCGCCGTCGGCTGGCTAGGGTCGAGGAGTGACACAGCGTGCGTTGGTCCGGCGTCCCGGGCCACGTCTGGCCGAGGGCCTGCTCACCCACCTGGAACGGTCCAGCATCGACCTGGACCTGGCGTACGCGCAGTGGGAGGGCTACGTCGCCGCGCTGCACGACGCGGGCTGGGAGACCGTCGAGGTCCCGCCCGCCGACGACTGCCCCGACGCGGTCTTCGTCGAGGACACGGTCGTGGTCTACGGGGACCTGGCCGTCGTCGCCCGCCCCGGCGCGCCCCAGCGGCGTCCCGAGCGGGCGGCCGCCGAGGTCGCGCTGCGCGGCCTGGGCTACCGGGTCACCCGGATCGAGGACCCCGGCACGCTCGACGGGGGTGACGTGCTCAAGCACGCCGGCACCGTCTGGGTCGGCCTCGGCGGGCGCACCAACCAGGCCGGGCTCGACCAGCTCGCCGCGGCGCTGGAGCCGCTCGGCGCGCACGTGGTCGGCGTCCCCGTCTCGAGGGTGCTGCACCTGAAGTCGGCGGTCACCGCGCTGCCCGACGGCACCGTCGTCGGCTACCCGCCGCTGGTCGACGACCCGTCGGTGTGGCCGCGCTTCCTCGAGGTCCCGGAGGAGGCCGGCGCGCACGTCGTGCTGCTCGACGGCCGGACGGTGCTGATGTCGGCCAGCGCACCGCGCACCGCACGGCTGTTCCGCGAGCGCGGGCTGCGCGTGGTGGCGGTCGACCTCACCGAGTACGAGAAGCTGGAGGGCTGCGTCACCTGCCTCTCGGTGCGGCTGCGGGACTGAGGCACCCGCCGGGGCGACGCCCCGACGGCTGACCGACCGCTACCCGGCGGGCACCAGGAGCGCGCGCGAGGTCAGCCCGACGGTGTCGCCCAGCGCCTCGACGAAGCGCCCGCGCAGGGTCGTGGTGTCGCGCAGGCACCACAGCGTCCGGGCCGTCACCCAGGACAGGTCGCGGGCCTTGTCGATGCTCCAGGAGCTGAGGACGTGCACGACCGGGCCGACGTGGGCGTCGGCCGCCCGCCCGACGTCGGTGAGGAACTCGCGGCGGATCGGGGCCTCGACCGCGGCGAGCACGTCGTTGACGGCCTCGAAGTCCGCGTGCACCTCGTCGGGCTCCAGCCCGCGGGCCGTGCAGGTCGCGACCACGGCCACCGGCAGGTCGTGCTCGATGTGGGCGTTCATCCCCGCCAGCGCGTACTGCAGCCGCCAGCGGGCGCCGCGGCGGGCCTCGAACAGCGGCCGCCAGGGCGTGGGCGGGACCCGGCCCGCCGCCGCCTGGTCGTACGCGCTCAGCCACAGGCCGGCGAACCGCACGTCGAGGTCGGCCATGACGACGGGGTCGCCGAACACCGGCTGCGACCCGGGCCGGTCGAGCAGCTCCGCGATCCGCTCGGTGACCGTCAGGTAGACCCGGTTGAACACCGCGACGCCGTCGGCGGGGTCCAGGGCGGCGTCGATCGCGCGCATCCGCTCGACGACCTCGGCGACGGTGCTCGGCAGGCCCATGGGGTCGAGGATGCCGTACGGCGTCCTGCGCGCCCGACGCTCAGCCGCCGGCCTGGTCGTTGTCCTTCATCTCGCCCCAGCCGTGCCAGCGGTCCACGGTCAGCACGGCGGTCGAGCGGGGGCGCACCTGGTCGGGGTAGTCCCGGCCGAGGTAGTGCTGCGCGATCCGGTTGATGTCGGCCAGCCCCTCGTCGGCGCGGAGCTCGGTGACCCGGCCGAGCAGGGTGACGTGGGTGTACCAGGACGCCTCGTCGAGCACGGTCAGGGTGACCCGGGGGTCGCGGCGCAGGTGGCGCAGGCGGACCCGCCCGTCGTCCATGCTGAGCAGGACGTGGTCGTCCTCCCAGAGGTACCAGGTCGCGGCGGTGACCGGTGAGCCGTCCTGGCGCAGCGTGGCCATCACCGCGGGGTTCGGCTTGCGGAGCAGCTCGACGGCGTCCGGGGGCAGGGGTGGTGTGGACATGGGACCTCCTGGTGACGGGTGACGAGCCTAGCGCCGCGGACCGGTAGCGTCGCGGGCATGGACCTCCACGACGTCGTGGTCGTCGGCGCCGGCAACGCAGGGGTGTCGCTGACGGCGCGGCTGCTGCGCGACGGGTTCGACGACGTGGCGCTGCTCGACGCCCGACCCGTCCACCGCTACCGACCGCTGCTGAACTACGTCGGCGCCGGCGAGGCCCGGATGTCCGACCTGGAGCGGCCGATGCGCCGGGTGGTCCCCGACGCGGCGAGGTTCGTGACCGAGGACGTCGCCTCCGTCGACCCGGTCGCCTCGACCGTGACGACGGGGGAGGGGCGGGTGCTGGGCTACCGGACGCTGGTGCTCTGCCCGGGCCTGCCCGAGGACTTCGCCGCCACGCCGGGCCTGGCCGCGGCCTACGAGGACGGCTGGGCCGGGTCGACCTTCGTGGCGGACTCCGCCGCCGGCGTCTGGGCGCGGCTGCGCGACCTGCGTCGCGGCCGGGTGGTCTTCACGGTGCCGCCGGAGCCGGCGCCCTGCGGGCCCACCGCGCTGAAGGCGCTGTTCATGGCCTGCGACCACTGGCGCCGGGAGGGCGTCCTCGACGACCTGGCGGTGCACCTGGTGCTGCCGGAGCGGACGGCGGTCGGCCTCGCCGGGCCCGACGCGCAGCTGGAGCGGCTCTTCGACGACTACGGCGTCGAGGTGACCCGGGAGGCGCGCGTGCAGGGCGTGGACCACGCCGTACGCCGGGTCGTGGTGTCCTCGCCGGCACGGGGACGTCACGCTGGAGGACGTCGACTACGCCCACGTCGTGCCGCACTACCGGGCGCCTGCGTGGGTGCACGCCTCCGGCCTGGCCGCCGACGACGACCCGGGGCTCGTCGACATCGACCCGGCCACGCTGCGGCACCGGCGGCACGCCTCGGTCTGGGCGCTCGGCGACGTGTCCGGGGCGACCCGGCACTCCTCGGGCGGCGGGCTGCGCAAGCAGGTCGACGTGCTCGCCCGCAACCTCGCCGCCGCCCGCGACGGCGGCTCCCTGAGCGAGTACGCCGGCTACACCGTCGTCCCGATCACCACGAGCCGCCGCCGGCTGATGCTCGTCGAGCACGACCGCGAGAGCCGCCCGGCGCCGTCGGTCCCGCTGATCGACCTGACCCGTCCGCGCCGCTTCACCTGGCTCTTCGACCGGTACGGGCTCCCGCTCGTGTACTTCTACCGGATCCTGCGCGGGCGGGTCTGACCGGGCGCTCCCTCCGGGCCGGCCGGGCGGCGACGGTTGCGCGGACGCCGCCGCGGGCGGGATGCTGCAACGGTCCTCCCGCGGTCCCGGCCGCCCTGGAGCCCCGACGCACCCCCTGGTCCGACACCGGCGTCGTGCTCCGCACGAACCCGTCGACCACGCAGCCGCGCAGGCTCGTCCGAGGAGGACCAGGTGAACCCGCTCGAGGACTACCCGCAAGTCAGGAAGACGCTCTACCTCGTGATGTTCGTCCTGGGGGCCGCGCTCGGGGCCGCCCAGGTCGGGTTCGGGGCCGCCAACGTCGATCAGCCCACCTGGTTGATCGTCACCCTGTCGGTGTACGCCTTCCTGTCCTCCTACCTGGGCCTGACCGCGGCCACGAACCTGAAGAAGAAGCTGGCCGTAGCGGCGCCCTGAGGACCCGTCACGGAGCGCCCCGCCGTCCTGTGGCGGCGGGGGGCCTCACCCACGCGCCGGCGGCGCGGGGAAGCCGCCGGCCTGCGCCTCGACCGCCTTCGCGACCCGGAGGCAGGTCGCGTCCTCGAAGTGCTTGCCGATGATCATCAGGCCCACCGGCAGTCCCTCGACGAGACCGGCGGGGACCGAGGTGGCCGGGTGCCCGGTGCAGTCGGTCGGCGCGGTGTTGACGATCATCTCCAGGGCCCGGCCGATGCTGGTGGCCAGGTCGTCGTCCGCGGTGACCAGCGGGGTGGCGGTGATCGGGAGGGTGGGCATCACCAGGACGTCGTAGGACGCCAGGACGTCGTCGTAGGCCTGCCGCAGCAGAGGCACCAGGTTCTGCGCCATCGCGTAGAACCGGCCGTGCGTCGCTGCCAGCGAGTGGCCGCCGCCCAGGGCCACCAGCGTGGTGGTGACCGAGAAGTCGTCGGCGCGCTCGATCCGCTGCCGGCCGTAGTGCGCCATCAGCTCGGGGTCGTACCAGCCGTTGGTGTTGTAGCCGTAGCCGTTGCCGTCGATCATCTGCGCGGTCGCGCCGTCGGTGGCGATGACGTTCCAGATCGCCCCGCCGTGGAGGTGCCACGGGACGCTGACGTCCTCGACGACCGCGCCCGCGTCGCGCAGCCGCTCGACCGTCTCGCGCACGGCGGCGTCGACCGCCGGGTCGGACAGGCCGTCGTGGCCGAACCCCTCGGCCACCACGCCCACGCGGAGCCCCTCGACGCCGCCCTCGCTGTCGGCGTCGTAGTCGCGCGAGCGCACGTCGACCGGCTGCCGCGGGTCCCGTCCGTCGTCGTAGCCGGCGAGCACCGACAGCATCCTCGCGGCGTCCGACACGGTCCGGGTGATCGGACCGAGGTGGTCGATGCTGCGCTCGATCGGGAAGGCACCGGTGTAGGGCACCAGGCCGAAGGTCGGCTTGTGCCCGACGGTGCCGCAGAAGGCGCTGGGGATGCGTACCGACCCGCCCTGGTCGCCGCCCACCGCCATGTCGACCTCGGCGGTCGCGACGAGCGCCGCGCAGCCGCTCGACGAGCCGCCCGTGGTCCGGGTCGGGTCCCAGGGGTTGCGCACGGGGCCGCTGTCGGAGGTGTGGCTGGCGCCAGAGAAGCACAGGCTCTCGCAGACGGCCTTGCCCACCACGGTGGCGCCCGAGTCGAGCACGCGGGTGACGACCGTGGCGTCGTACGACGGGACGAACCCCTCGACGGTGCGGGAGCCGTTCATCATCGGCACCCCCGCGACGGAGATGTTGTCCTTGATCACCACCCGTACGCCGTCCAGCGCACCGCCCGGCGTGCCGGTGATCTCGGCGCGTGCGTACCACGCACCCAGCGGGTTGTCGGCGTCCGTGGCGAGGCTGCTCTCGCGGGCGTCGGGTGTTGCCGGAGCGGTCTCGCCGTACAGCTGCTCGACCAGGTCGTAGGCCACCACGGAGCCCTCGACGAGGCCGAGGTAGGTGTCGAGATCGTCGTCGGTGAGGCTGATCGCGAACTTCGCGGCGGCGGCCGCCAGGTCGTCGCGGCTCGGGGGTGGGAAGGCCATCGGAGTTCCTCGTCATCGCCGGGGGTGAGGGGGCCGGGCCAATCTGGCACGAGGGTCGGGCCGGGTCAACGGCATGGCCACCGCCACGCCCGTCACCCGAGCCGGAGCCGCGGCGCTCGCCCTCGGCGCGTGGCGCGCACGGCTCGTCGGCTCGACTGCCGACAGTATGGGCACAGACCGCTGGCCCCTGCGCCGATGAGGAGCACCATGACGAGGTATCCGCATGGCCTGACCGCCGCCGTCCTCACTCTCGGGCTGGCGGGCTGCGGCGACAGCACTGCGACGCCCCTGACGGATGCTGCGGCAGGCGGGCAGGAACGCACGACCGCGCGGGCGCTCGCCTTCGTGGCGGCAGAGCACGCCGGGACGCCGGATTCGGCGGTGCGAGAGAGCGACGGAGCCGAGGAGTTCGAGTCCAGGGGCGTGGGCACCGAGCTGCGGTACGGCTCGGACGGCGAGTACGACGGAGACATGCTCGTGGTCGCGGTAGGTCGCGGCCTCGCCCCGGAGCTGTCGGACTGCGACGACCGGGCCACCGACCACCTCGCCGGATGCGTGGAGACCGAACAGGGCACGCTGATGTGGGAGGACCAGGAGCCCGAGGAGGACCCCGGCGTCGTCTACGTGATCGTCGACAAGGCCGACTCGTCCGCGCTGCTGTTCTACACCGGGCCCGAGATCGCCGGCGACCCGCGCGACTCGGACCTGCCCATCTCGGTGGAGACGCTCTTCGACATCGCAGACGACCCGCGCGTGGACGTGACCACCTCCGCCGAGGCCGTGGATGCGGGAGCCGCGCTGTCGTTCTGGCGGGACGCCACTGGCTGAGCCCCGGCTGTCGGGTGGGTCGAGACGGAAGATCGGACGATCGTGCGGCCCGCAGGGACATGCACACAGCACGAGAGAGCGTGGCGACCCGACCGGTTGCCACCGCCGTCGTCCAGCGAGGATGGTCGGGTACGCGTACGCCGTCGAGCAGGCCGGGCGGCCACGTCGCGCCCGACACCGCGCCGGCATCGTCGGTCAGCACCGAGCTGGGGGCCGGGCGGACGACTGAGGCGTCGAACGGCGCGTGACCTGGGCCTAGGCGCCCTGTCCCAGAGGCTCGATCCGGCCCCGCTCGACCAGCTGTTCCAGCGCCGCCGAGCAGCCCGACTCCCACCGGCCGTCCGCGTCCTGGAAGGAGACGACGGCGTCGCGGGTGCAGGCGGGGTCGCTGTCGGCCCGGTGGTGGGAGCACGCCCCGTCCGCCGCGAGGGTGCCGGCCTCGTGCAGCGAGGGGTCATACATCTTCGACGGGTTCATGGTTTCCTCCTCGGCGCAGTCTCCCACCGTGGTCGGCGCTGATCCAGGGGCTCTGGCCTGACGCTCGCAGGACGAACGGCAGCCGGTCCGCCGTCGTCCGAGGCGGGGCGGCGTCGGACGCGCTGAGGCCTAGGGACCCGGGGTCTGCTGGGAGTCGTGCCGGGTGCCCTCCGGGTCGTCCGTGCGCTCCTGCGACTCCTCGAGAATGACCCGGGCCTGGGCCTCGGGGTCGTCCGCAGGTCCCGCCGCCTGCTCCTCGGGGAGACGGTTCGCACGTTGCTCGACGTTCTTCTCGCTCGGCCCGTCCGTCATGGGGCCAACCTAGGCGGCTCGAGTCCGGTACGTCAGCCCCGGCCGTCGTGGGGGTCGTGGCCGGGCGGCTCGGTGCCGGCGAGGAGTCCGTGGCGCTCGCGACACCCCCGGGTGCCGTCCCCTCGGTCCGGCCGCCCGTGAAGCACCCACGGCTCGGGCTGGGGTCGAGGGCCGTCGGCGTCGCCGACGTCGGGTCAGCCGATGATGCGCAGGGAGCCGGGCTCGGGGTCTGTCTCGGGCTCGGGCTCGGGCTGGGCTCCGGCTGGCAGTCGGCGAGACGCTGCTGGGCCTTCGCCACACGCGTCTGCTGGGCCTTCTTGACCTTCGTGGCTCGGTCCTTCTCGACCTTCGCGGCCTTGAGTGCCTTCTTCGCCTCCGTGGTCTCCTGCGCCGAGTCCGCCTCGTCGACGTCGTCGTCGGCCTGGGCGACCTCCTTCTTGCTCTTCTGGAAGACCGCCGTCACCCGCTCCAGCGCCGCTTCGGCCTTGACGACCTGAGCCTCCCGGGTGGCGCAGCTTCCGGATGCGTCCGGCGGTGCGGCATGGGCGAGGGGGCCGGTGAGACCGACGATGACGGCACCCGCTGCGACGGCGCTGGGCAGCATGACGGAGATTCTGCGCATGGAGTTTCCATTCCTGAAGACCTGAGTTGGGGTACTGGAAGCATCGGCGCGTCTCAGGTGCTTCTTGAGAAGGTGAGGTCGCAGAACGGCA
Source organism: uncultured Actinomycetota bacterium (assembly GCA_963781475.1). Classification (GTDB taxonomy): domain Bacteria; phylum Actinomycetota; class Actinomycetes; order Propionibacteriales; family Nocardioidaceae; genus Nocardioides. Next base: position 219,098 of record CAWAGJ010000010.1, read on the forward strand.
ACGAGGGGTCAACCCCCGGGTGACACCTGGAGCCGGGGTGGACCAGCAGAACGCCCGCGGCCTCGGGATCGGGCGTGACGATTGCCGCCGGCGGTAGCCGACGCCGTCACCCCTGCGCGGCGGCCCCGCCAGGCTCGGCGAGATAGCCCTCCAGCCACGAGGTCGACACGGGCCCCTCGGCGACCGCGGAGTCGCGCAGCAGCCGCAGGTGCACGTCGCGCGTCGTGGTGACGCCCTCGATGCGCAGCTCGGTGAGGGCCTGGATCGAGCGCGCGATCGCCTGGGGCCGGTCCCGGCCGCGCACGATCACCTTGGCCAGCATCGAGTCGTAGTACGGGGAGACGGTCCCCCCGGCCACGTACCCGGTCTCGATCCGGACCCCCGGCCCCGCCGGCAGGTCGAACCGGGTGAGCTCGCCGGGGGAGGGGAAGAAGTCGTTCTCCGGGTCCTCGGCGTTGATCCTGAACTCGAAGGCGACGCCCTCGGCGACGAGCTCGTCCTGGGTCACGGAGAGCTTCTCGCCGGTCGCGGTGAGGAGCTGCTCGGCCACCAGGTCGATGCCGCAGATCTCCTCGGAGATCGGGTGCTCGACCTGGATGCGGGTGTTCATCTCGATGAAGTAGAAGTCCTCGCCCTGCACGAGGTACTCCACGGTGCCCGCCCCGACGTACCCGACGGCCTGCGCCAGCCGGATGCTCGCGGTGGTCATCGCCTCGCGGAGGTCGTCACTGAGGTCCGGGGCGGGGGCCTCCTCCAGCAGCTTCTGGCGGCGGCGCTGCACCGAGCAGTCCCGCTCGAAGGCGTGGACGACGTTCCCGTGGGTGTCGGCGATGACCTGCACCTCGATGTGACGGGCGTCGACGATCACCTTCTCCAGGTAGACGGCGTCGTCGCCGAAGGCCGAGCGCGCCTCGGACTGGGCCGTCGACATGGCCTCGGCCAGGTCCTCGGCCGACTCGACGAGGCGGATCCCCCTCCCGCCGCCGCCGGCGGACGCCTTGACCAGCACGGGGTACCCGATCTCGTCGGCGATCCGGGAGGCCTCGTCCTTGTCGCCGAGCACCCCCGAGCCGGGGACGACGGGGACGTCGGCCTCCTGCGCGGCCTGCCGGGCCGCGGCCTTGTCGCCCATCGTGGAGATGAGGTCGGCGTCGGGACCGACGAAGACGAGTCCGGCGTCCGCGACCGCCTGGGCGAACGACGGGCGCTCGGACAGGAAGCCGTACCCGGGGTGCACGAGGTCGCAGCCGGTGGAGCGCGCCGCGTCGAGCAGCTTCTCGGCGTCGAGGTACGACTCGCTGGCCGGTGACTTCCCGATGTGCACCGCCTCGTCGGCAAGCCCCACCCAGAGGGAGTCCTGGTCTGCGTCGGAGTAGGGCACGACCGCCTCCCAGCCCAGGAGGTGCGCGGCGCGGATGATGCGGACGGCGATCTCCCCGCGGTTGGCGACGAGGACGCGGTGGGTCGACATCGGCGTCTACTCGACGACCGCGACGTCCTGCCCGGCGCTCACTTCTCCGCCGTGCTCGACGAGGAACTCCTTGAGCGTGCCGGCGGCGGGGGACTTGAGCTCGGAGAAGCTCTTCATCACCTCGACCAGACCGATCGTCTGGCCCTCGCTGACGGTGTCCCCGACCGCGACGAAGTCGTCCTCGTCCGGGGAGGGCTTGCGGTAGAAGATGCCGGGCATGGCGGTCTGCACGTTCGTCATGGTGTCGTCCTGTCGTCGTACGTCGGGGTCTTGAGTGGTGGCGCGGTCCCGCGCGAGGTCAGCCGGACAGCTGTGCTCGGGCACGGTCCAGGTCGTCGGCGCGCGCCGCGCGCGCCGCGAGCGCCTCGTCGATGTCGATCGAGGTGAAGGTGATGGTGTCGCCGGTCTTGGCCTGGCCGAACACGTCGCGGTCGACCGAGATCACGGTGCCGATCGTGGCGTACCCCCCACCGGTCACCGCGTCACCGAGCAGGACGATCGGCTCGTCCCCGCCCGGCACCTGGATCGAGCCGATGGGGTAGCCGAGGTCGACCACGTTGGCCGGGTCGCTGCCGGCCCCGAACGGCTGCTCGCGCTCGACGAAGTCGAGGGTGCCGCCACGCAGGCGGTACCCGACCCGGTCGGCGTCCTTGGTGATCTTCCACGAGGTCGACAGGAAGGTCTCGATCGCCTCCTCGGTCAACCGGTAGGAGCACAGGCCGATCACCACGCGTACCTCGTGCGCCGCCCCGAACGTCGGCACCAGGTCCTCGTCGAGCCGTACGCCGGCGCTGCCGCGGCCGGGGTCCGCGCCGAGCGGGAGGGTGTCGCCGTCCTGCAGCGTGCGGCCCTCGAAGCCGCCGAGCCCGATCAGGGTGTAGGTCGAGCGGGAGCCGAGGTACTCCGGGACGTCGATGCCCCCGGAGATCGCGACGTAGGGACGGGCGCCGGTCGTGATCATCCCGAAGGCGAGCACGTCGCCGTCGGTGACGGCGAAGGCCTCCCAGGACGGTGCCGGGTCGCCGTTCAGGGTCACCGCCGCGTCGCCCCCGGTGACCGCGACGAGGCGGTCGTCGTGGAACTCCAGGGTGGGGCCGACGTACGTCGCCTCGAGGGCGGCGGCGTCCTCGTCGTTGCCGACGAGCAGGTTGGCCAGGCGGAACGAGTACTGGTCCAGGGCGCCCGACGGCGGCATCCCGATGTCGTAGCGCCCGGGACGGCCGAGGTCCTGCACGGTCGTGGAGAGGCCGCCGGCGGTCACGGTGACGGTCGCGGTCATCGGTAGAGCACCTCCAGCAGGGAGTCGTTGACCTTCTGGGGGTTCTCCAGGAAGGCCGCGGGGGAGAACTCGACGTCGCGCTGGCGGTAGCGGAACGCCCCCGACTCGACCTCGTCGCGGGTCGAGTCGAACTCGGCGCGGTCGACCGAGCGGAACCGGAGCATGTCGCCGACGCGGGGGAAGACGATGGAGTGGTCGAAGTCGGGGTGGTCCTGCTTGACGTTGAGCACCGGCGTGGCCGAGATGCCGTACAGCTGGTAGCCGCCGGCCCCCTGGACCGGGTAGACGACGGAGAACGCCCCACCGATCCCGAACGCGCGCTCGGGGGTGAAGGTGCGCGGGCGTACGTACTTCGGCACCTGGATCTGCCGCTCGCGCGGCTCGAGCTGGTAGCAGAACGGCAGGCCCGGGACGAACCCGAGCATCGTCACCATCCACGGGTTCGCCGCCATGTGGGCGATGAAGGCCTCGATGCTGTCGAAGCCGTTGACGCGGGCGCCGTACTCGAGGTCGGTGGACTCCGGGTCCTGGTGGTTCTCGCGGAACCGCATGAGGGCCTCGTGGGTCCACGGGTCGTTGTAGAGGATCGGGACGTCGACCACCCGCGTCTCGAGCACGAAGTCGTCGGGGAGGTGGCCGGCGTCGCGCTCCAGCTCCTGGAGCAGGCCCTTGAGGTCGTGGGGCCTGATCACGTCGGGGTCGAACCGGACCATGTAGGAGGCGTTGGACGGGCAGACGTCGACGACGCCGTCCAGGCCCCGCTCGCGCAGGGCGCCGGTGATCAGCATCGCCTTGAAGTTGGCCTCGATGCTCATCTGCTCGTCGATCTCGACGAACAGGAACTCATCACCCCCGTACTCGTACCGGGCAGGGGGGAGCTCGACCCTGGTCGACATCAGCATCCTCTCGACGGTGTGGACGGGTGCTCGGTCACGACCCGGCCCTGCTCGTGCGCACTGCGCGGACGTCGAAGCCCTCGTCCTGCACCCGTTGCGCGACCGCGCGGGCGTTCAGCTCCGCCCCCGGGCGGTCGGAGTGGAGGCAGATGGACTCCGCCTGGATCGTGGACTCGACACCGTCGGCCGAGCGCACCCGGCCGGCCAGGATGTCGGCGGTCTGCTGGGCGCACCACTCGGGATCGCGTCGTTGGTTGCTCGGGTCGATGATGATGCGGCCCTCGTCGGTGTACTCGAGGTCGGCGAAGGCCTCGGTGACGACGCGGTGCCCGCGCTCGCGCTGTCTCTGGGCGGGGCCACGGGCCTCGAGGATCAGCAGCAGGTCGGCGTCGAGGGCCGCGACGGCGTCGGCGACCGCGTCCGCGACGTCGTCGTCGCGCCCGAGGAGGCCGTAGAGCGCCCCGTGCGGCTTGACGTGCACCATCTCGACGCCGTTGGCCTCCGCGATGGCCCGCAGAGCGCCCGGCTTGGTAGAGCACCGCCTGGGCCGCCTCGCTGGGGGAGAAGGCGATGGCGCGGCGGCCGAAGCCGATCAGGTCGGGGAAGCCCGGGTGCGCGCCGAGGGCGAGGCCGTGCTCCTTGGCGAGCAGGACCGAGCGGGTCATCGCCGCAGGATCGCCGGCGTGCCAGCCGCAGGCGACGTTGATCGAGCTGATCAGCGGCGCGATCTCCTCGTCGACGCCGAGGGCCCAGCGGCCGAAGCTCTCCCCGGCGTCTGCGTTGATGTCGATCGTCGTCACGAGTCCTCCATGGCTTCCACGCCGAGGCGGGCGTCCTGCGGATTGGTGCCGCCGCGTCAACGGCCGCTGGGTTCGAGAATCGAGCGCCACGGACGTGCCACCTCCTGTGCGTGTCGGTCGGTCGCGTCGTCGTGCGACCCAGGCTCCGGGTTGACGCTGGTGCATCGCGGTCGCAGCCCGCGCCGAACCGGTCCGCAGGGCCTCGGATCGTCCCGCGGGCAGGTCGGACGATCGTGGTCGGTGCAGGTCAGGCGCGTCAACCCCCGCGGGGGGCCGAGTGGTCACGGGTGCACCGGCTACCGGTCGGGCGCGACGGGGACGCAGGATTCATGCATCGTCGCCACGCTGCCCCGGGCGCGATCGATGTGCGGAGGCAGCGAGTCCGGGTGCCGCAGTCAGGACGTGATCAAGACCGGCAGGTACGGGGTGCGGGCCGAGGCTCAGCGCATCCCCGTCAGTGGCGCGAAGGCCTGGCTCATCGCCTCGGCCACGAGCACTCCGGCGTAGTTCATCATCGCGAGGTACGCGACCCCCGACCCGAGCAGCGTGACTACATAACCCATCGATCCCCCCGGATCTACGGCGCCGGTCCGCCTTGTGGGCGGGCGAGCACTTCCGACCTGTTTCGCTGTTCCGCCACCCGATCGGAAGGACGGTGGAACGATGTGAGGTTACCCCCGGCCAGGATCCCGGGGAAGGGGCGTCGGCCCGGCGGGGCACGCCCCTGTGTCAAGCGACGTCGAGCGGGGATGCCGGGCGGGCGGCCCGGTGCGCCGCCTCTGTGGCCATTCAAGGGTGGGCGGGCCCGTCCGTTTGCTTGTCGAGCAAAACCTCCGCTTTATCGGGTGAACAATTCTTCTCGACGAAAACATGCAAGGCGATACTGGGTTTGAATTGTTGAGAGCGGGGCTACCGCAGCGACCTCGCCTGACGTCCAGTTTCGTCGTAAACTCGCAGGTCAGAGGCCATGTTTGGTCGTGTGACAGCAGCGGACAGGCATTGGACACGAATAGACGTCCGTTGTTCCTCGTATGTTCCTCGAAACGGTGATACGGGGAGGACCAAGATGCGTGGGGAACAGACGGGAGTCGACGGCGAGGATTCGGCCGGATCGAGAAGCGCTCGTCGGGTCGCTATCGAGCGGCGTACATCGGTCCTGACGGTCGAGCTCTATCGGGCTCCCGTCACGTTCCCGCCAGGGACGACGCCATCGCTTGGCTCGTCGGCGCGCCGAGCCGAGATCGAGATGAAGGTCTGGGCGCCGGAGCGTCGCCGCCCGGGGCAGCTGTCGCGCGGCGACCCCGACGTTTCGGGACTACGCCGACCTGTGGCTGTCGAACCGGAAGACCCGGGCCGCGAGCTGCGGCCGACAACGCGGCAGCAGTACCGGATGCTGCTGGACAAGTTCATCTACCCGACCTTCGGCGAGATGCGCATCGACCGGATCAGCGCCGAGGACGTGAACGAGTGGTACGACGCCTTGGCGCCGGGCCGGGAGGCGATCCGCGCGCAGGCCTACAGCCTGCTGCGCACGATCTTCAACAGCTGCGGCGTCGGAGCGACCGTATCCGCTGATCCCGTACAACCCGGCGCACATCCGCGGCGCCGGCAACACCAAGCGCGTCCACAAGGTGCAGCCGGCGTCGCTGGAGGAGCTCGAGACGATCGTCGACGAGCTGCCGCCTCGCTACAAGACTGATGGCCCTGCTGGCCGCGTGGTGCGCGATGCGGTTCGGTGAGCTCACGGAGCTGCGCCGAGGCGACATCGACCTGCGCGACCAACCGAGTGAAGATCCGTCGGGCCGTCGTCCGGGCCGACGGCGAGTTCATCGTCGGCCTGCCCAAGTCCGACGCCGGCATCCGAGACGTCGCGATCCCGCCGCACCTGCTGCCCGCGGTCGAGGGCCACCTCGAAGGACCTCACCGGGCCTGGCAAGGACGCGTTGCTGTTCCCGGCCGCTGACGAGCGACCAGCACATGGCGCCGTCGACGCTCTACAAGGTCTACTACCCGGCTCGGAAGGCGGCCGGTCGCCCGGATCTGCGTTGGCACGATCTGCGCCACACCGGTGCTGTCCTCGCCGCTCAGACCGGCGCGACGCTCGCCGAACTGATGGGCCGCCTGGGTCACACCACTCCGGGTGCTGCGATGCGGTACCAGCACGCTGCTGCTGATCGAGACGCCGAGATCGCGAGACGACTCTCTGAGCTCGCTCTGGGCAATGGCGAGTGAGGTGGCCGACCCACATCGCGGTCCCCGGCTGTTGGCCGCAGATGGCCCGGGCGAGCCAATGCGGACGTTCAATCGTCGTCGTGGTCGCGGTGGTGGGTCTGAACGAAGCGGATCAGCTCATCGGCTTCAATGTCCTCGTTGCGAAACCACGCGTAGGAGCGCGCGTTCGCGTGGTCGCGACGAACAGTCACGAAGGTGGGCGGCGGCGTGGGGGTCCCGGAATCCTGGGTCCCTGGGTCTGCGTTGCTCGTCGATGCGATACGGATCCCGGACCAGCCGTCCGCTCGGATCGTCAGTGCTGTCGTGGCGCGAACGTCCGCGACATGCGGACGTTCTACCTTCATGCGGACGACATCCCCGTGACCATCCCGTGTCGGTTCGTGGACCCAGCCGACCGGAAGTGTGGCGGGCGTCCCGTCGCCGGCTATCAGCGCGAGGCCATCCGCATCGAGGACCATGTCCGCGAAGACGGCCCAGCGGAAGAACTCGCCGAACCCGGGCGAGGACGGGACGTCGTGATCGGCCATCCACGTGAGCGCTGCCGCGCACATCTCTGAACGCACGACAGCGAGCTCGTCCTCAAGGTTGAGCGCGGCCGTGAGGTCCTCAAGGGACGCCGGGTAGCCGAGGTGATGAGACGACTCAAGACCGGCCTGGTTGGTGGTGTGGACGACCGGGCCACGTGAGGTCAGAGAGATCCCGACCACGAGCACCTGCCCCGAGTCGGTCGGGATTGCCCGCAGGGCGAGGACGGCAGCGTCGCGCCCGGTCTCATCGTCGGCAGATCGGATGCGGAGGTCCGATGTCATGAATGAAGAATCGCATCCACGACGCTTGAAGGGGACCCTGGCGGAGGGCGCACTGTCTCCGGGGTGACCTGCATTGCGCCTGGAGTAGTTCCGCGGCATCGATGTCAAGTGCCAACCCCTTCGGGGCCACGAGGACGCGCGTGACGTCGCAGCCCCGACGCATCGCGGTTGGCGACGCCCATTCGCCAATCGAAAGGCCGGTCGGAGCACGCGGTCTCGCTAGCCCGATCGCGGCGGTGTGACGCACTCACCGTGGTCCGGGCGTCGCATTGCTGTCATCCCGCATCCTCCGGATCCCGCGATCAGGAGGCGCGTGCCGGGAGCACGAGAAGTGTTCCGTCCTCGCGCTTCTCGATGTCGATGATGACGTCGACATTCGACCCAGCGGCGCCGGGGTCGAGGGCCCGCAACCGGTATGACGCGTCGAGGAGGCCGTCGACCTGCTTGCGGGTCATCATCTTGTCGATGAGCCGCTTCGGGGTGCGCAATTCGATAGCCGACAATCGTCGGAGGACGTTCTCGATGCGTCCTTCCAGGTCGTTGATCCGCTGCTGATCCTCGCGGAGGCTCCTGGCGAAGTTCTCGAATGGGTTCTCTTGGTCGCCTTGGCCGGCTTCCACGCCCTGCAGGACGATCACCCGGCGCTTGAGCGAGACGGCGAGCGCTGCCATTTCAAGGTGGGCGCGGAACTCTCCGCCGTCTCTGGCAATACCGGGGAACGCCGCTTCCAACTCTGTTACGTCGACATGGTCGTCTTTCAGGACGGCGTCGAGACCGGCTTCCCACTTCTTCACGCGGGCCCGGGCCCGCTGCGTGGCGATGCTGATCGCATGGACAGCCGAGTCCAAACCCAGGGATGCTCCGACCTTGCCGCGGTCGAGGAGGAGTGCCGTTGCCTTGTCGATGGCGTCGCGGCAGCCATCGAGTTCACTGCGCTCAGACTCCAACCTGTCGTCATGGAGCTTCTCAAGGAGCTCCGTGATGTTCTCGATGGCCCTCTGCCGCTCGTGATCTGCATATGCACTCGCCCCGACGGCAACCGCCATGAGCACGAGCGGAGCGGCGACGGTCATGGCAGTGCCGGCCGCTGCCGTGCCCGCAGCGGCTCCGACAGCCGTGCCCGTTGCCCCGGCGGCTGCCGTTTCGACGGGCACGAACGTGGCCTTTGCAGCAATGACGCTCTTGCCAGTGCTGGCGACCAGGTCGCCATACACGCCGCCGTCGACCGCCTTCGACGCCATCGGCTTCACGAGGCCCTTGCCGAACTCCGAGGCCACTTTGGCGGGCACGTGCATTCGGTACAGCACTTCGCCGGACTGGGCGACCTGGGTGACGGCGGGGACCTTCGGCGAGTTGGCGACGAGGCGCGAGATTTCTTGTGCCAGTGGGCTCATCGCGCCGAGAGGCAGCCCGCTGGTCCGATCACGCTTGACCGGGAGCGGATGAGCTTCCAGCGTGACCAGCGGCGCCGATGCAAATGCGGCCAGCGCCGAGCGCAGTTCCGACAAACGCTCAGGCGTTAGTCCGCCCTCGTCGGGGAATGCGGGAACGGCGGTCGAACCCTCGGTCGTGGACAGGGTCCACAGAGGCACGACCGTGCCGTCAACGTCGCTCATTGGTCTCCTCGGTCAGGAACCCACACAGTATCGGCCGAAACCGACAACTCCGGTGGGGGCAACGAGGTGCGCCCGGAAGCCAGGGTGCCAACGCGGTGGATGGACGCGGGTCAGATGCGCGCTGCCGTCGGAGGCCGATGACCGCGGATAGTCGGGCACGCGCGGCGGCGATGACGCATCTGACGGTGTTTTCGGCAGATGCCACCGTGCGCTGATCGGCCTGGCCAGCGGCGGTTAAATCTCAGCAGTCCCCGTGTGACGGTCGGCAGGTCGGGCGAGAGCGGAGGTCCTAGCTGTCTCGAGGCCGAACTTGAGATTTGCTAGGGACTTTGCGACTCGATTCTCGTAGCGTGCGCAGCGTGTCCATTCAGAGCATCCTTTTGCAGAACTTCCGTGGTGTCGTTGGGCCGCTGTCCATCTCACTGGCCAACGCATCTCTTGATCCCGTGGCCGATGACCAGAACCGCAACCCGTGCTGATCTATGGCGCAAACGGATCTGGAAAATCCAGCATCTGCGACGCAATCGAGTTCGGGGTACGCGGAGTGATCAGTCGGCGCACGGTCGGGGGCGCCAAGTCTCGGCGTGAAGTCCGAAACCTGGGCGGCGAAGAGCCGCCCTACGTTGAAGTAGTGCTGTCCACGGGGCGAACCGTCTCGCGAGGATTCGGCCCGACTAACGGCGCAAGGCAGAAAGGCGCAGTCCCGGGATTTGAACATTCACCCATAGTGGTTCGCCGCAGCGCTGTTGAGAATTTCTGGCAAGTATCGCCCGAGCAGAGACTAGATTTCTTTTGGGACTACATGAAGTCGCCAAGCGAGGAGTGGCGCTCTCCGGTCGACGAGCAAGCTATGCATGACCACGACGCTGCCTCCTCAGCGCTCCTCGCTTCGAGTCAGCGGATCGCCGAGCAACTCATTCCTACCGGCCACCGAGTCCCCAAGAGTGGACACCCCTTCGCCCTTCCCATGACAGCGGGGCCAAAAGTGCGGCAAGTTCTCGAGTCAGCTGCGCGAGACGCGAACAAGGTTGCGGGCAAGCCGCGCGAACTGTCTGACAATGATCGCCTCCTCATCGACGACTACGTGACCTGCCTTGAACGTGAATTGGCATTCAGGGCAGCGGCTAGCGCGGCCGCAGAGAAGCGCGAACGCTCATATGAAGAAATGGCTAGTGTGTTTGCCTCAGCAGCAACCGCCATTGCCCATGACTTCTCGGTTATCGCCGGGCAAGCGTGGATTCGGCGGGTTCGACTACAAGTCGCCGACGGCGCACAGCTTGGAGTCGAACTAGTTCGGGATGATGAACAGGCATACGAACCCGAAGCCATTTTGAGTGAGGCGTACCTGGATTTATTGGCCATCTTGATCCTCATCGAGGTGCAGGTCGAGTGTGCAAAGCGTGGCCAAGAGAAGGTTCTGGTGCTCGATGACGTTTTCCAATCGGTAGACGGACCACTTCGTCAGCGCACGTTGCGGCACCTCTGCGCCAGCCTCCGGGGGTGGCAGTTGGTAGTGACTGTTCACGATCGCCTCTGGCTTGAACTTGCCGAGCGGGTATTCAAGGAGGAGTCGTGGCCACGACCGCGCGTGTTCGAGTTACGTCACGGCGGATTCGGATGCACGCCGACAGTGCTTAGCGCGGCGACCGGAGTCTTGAGGGATGTTGAGTTTGTGCGTAATGCCGGAGGAAGCGCTGTGTTGCTCGCTGGTACAACGGGACGGGCGCTGGAGGCGATCTACGACCACCTGCGGTAAGTCTGAGATGCAAGATCGTCCGCAAGGATCCCAGAAGTACATGATCAAGGACCTGAGCCGCAGTCTCATCTGCGATGGCGAACTGCGCTAACGACCGCGCGCGGCAGCTAGCCACAAGTCTGAGTCGGGCGCAGTTTCTCCGTAACGCCGTCGGCGCACACTTTAGTCTGTATGCCGAAGGCATCTCTGACCAAGAGGTCGAAGATGCTGCGTCGCTCGTAAGTGACTTTTCGCCCTCGTCACTTGTTCGGTCTGCGGTGCGTTCACAGCCAAGGGCACCAACGATCAGCATGGAAAGTGGGGGCTGGAGTTCGCATGCAGGCATGTACAACCCGCAAGGCCCTCAGGTGCCGGGCGCTAAGGTCCTTGAGCGTCGCCCAACCGGCGGGTGCGGCGAACCTCTTGAGCCATCCGGCCGAAATGAGCACTTCACGCGGCGGTCGGCGCGAGACCGATCTCGCTTGTCGGCAACGCTCACAGCAGACACGGCGAGGAACTCGAAGCCCTGACGTCAACCCCGTCCGGCCCCTATCCAGCCGGCGGGACGATTTCAGGCGTGAGCGCGGATCTCCGAGCAGCAGGCTGGCCGATCGCGGCTCGATTCCAAGTCCCGACTTGCGCAGGCGCGATCGAAGCCGCAGGTGAATCGCTATGTGCGCGATCTTCAAGGCGTGGGGATAGTGGCGCCGATTACCCCGGCTGTCAAAGTTGGCAGCCTCGCGATCGGAGGTTTCATGTCTGGAGTTGCTGCTGTCTATCACCGGCTGACGTGGCCGGCGTCCCTGCTAGGACGAGACGAGGTCGGCAATGCAGCGAAGTCCCCGCTGCCATACGTACTCGAGCACCTCCCCACCCTCATCTCGGACCGGAGTGTCCAGGGCTCCCCGACGCAGGTACGTAAGCACGCGATCGCGAGGCTCGAATTCGGCCATTCTCCGCTGGTAGAGACGATCCCGATGCCACGTGCCGTTACTGGCGACCGCCCGATCCAGTACCCGGACATTGCGACGCGGGTCGCCTACAACGCCATCGTGATGATGCTCGCATCCGCCCTCGACCCGAGTTCGCGGTCCAGCAAGACGCGCGAAGCCTTTGCGGCATTCGGAACTGACCCGGCGGCAGACCACTATGTCGTGATCTCGGACGTCGCAGCTTGCTATGAGTACGTCGTCCCCAACCTCCTCGCCGATGAGGTCCTTCTCAGAACTGACGACCACGCCGTCTCTCAAGCGTTGCGCGAACTGCTCGCCGCGCTGGCTGTCCGTGGCCGGGGTGTGCCGCAGATGATGGAGGCCAGCGACCGGCTCGTCGACCTCTACCTTGCGATGGCAGATCGAGTCCTCGACCGGAGGCTTGTCATTTGCGCGCACGGCGGATGACTACAAGATCGACGTCAAAGGGTGGGTGGCAGCAAACGGGACCCTTGAGTTGCTCGAGAGAGCCCTGCGCGAACCTTGGCCTGACCCTAGCCGCTGACAAGACGAAGATCGTGGCCTCGGGCAAGCGCGCGACGACCACGTCGTCTAGTGACTACTCGGGCCACCATGACGAGGATCGGGAGCGATGAGAGCCACTGTGGACGACGAGCCATACGAAGACGGGAGGACGACGAGGAAGAGTCGAACCCTGCACAGGAGTACACCGTCTGGCACCAGGCATGGAAGACGGAACGTGCAAAAGCCGTAGGGGTCCGTAGACTGCCTCCCCCGCCTCCTCCGGGCAATCTGGACGCGTTTGACAGTTTCGGCGAAGCCGAGGATCTGACGGTGGAGCTTCTATCTGACCTTGTCTTTGCCAGCCCACCCCAACTCGAGCCAGTCCTAGCCTTGGTCGCCCGGATGGCATCAGCGGGTCTTACGGACCCGACGCCGATCGATGACCTTCTCGTCGCACTCCGCCACATCGACCGTGGCAACGCCTGGAGCAGGCTGTGGATGCTTACGAGTCTCGAGAAGCTGTGGTCCCTGGGCTTGCCGCAGGACTCGCCTGGTAGCAGAGCAGTGATCGATCTGGCCCGGAAGTGCCTGAAGGATGCGCCGAGACCGTACGAGTCGAGGCGGCTTGGGTATTGGCCCGCGCATCTGCGGCTCACCGTTACCGATCTCCAAGCCCTCCACATCGCAGCGAGTCCAATCACTGAGCCCGGTTTGGCCGCAGTCGTGGGCTATGTCAAGGCGAGGGCAGGAATGGGTGCCAAGAAGTTCGAGCCGCTGAGGGCCGCGATCGTTGCAAAACGACCACTGAACGAGGCCGCCGCCTCGTGGGGCAAAGCAGCTCGTCAGCCCCCGCTAGCCCCGCGAGCACGCCCAAAGGCGGCGGCCAACCTGGAGGAGGGGCAAACTCCTCCGCCACCAGCGAAAAGAGGGTCCCGGCGTTGCCGAATGGCCCGACCGAAAGCGCCGAAGCCGAGACGGACGCCAGCGAAACTGTTCCCACCAACATAGGCGCAGGCTCGGAAACCGCGAGCGACCCAACCGGCCGAGGTATCAACGCCTCGGACGGCGCAGATGATGTCGCTCAATAGGGTTCCGTCCGAACGGCAGGAACGGGTGCTGGGGCAGCTAAGCAAGCTGCGCGCCTCACACCAGTCAGGACAGGTGCCGCCGTCGTGGGTCGTCGTCAGTTCGTGCACCACGCTCGAGTCAGCCACAAGCGAGAAGCTGCAGGCGCTGCTGGATGACCGTCTCCTCACCGCGGGAGCGGATCAGTTGTTCAAGAAGACTCTTAAGGCCAAGCGGTCAGAGATGGACCGGTCCTGGCACACCCGGCTCGAATGGCTTGCGGACGGGTTCAACGTGAAGCTCGCGCTAGACGACAAGGCAGACCTCTTGGCGATGGCCTACCTCCGAAACGCGATCGCTCATGACGGCGACACATTCACGAGCCAGCAACTCCAGAACTACCAGCATTTCATCGCAACCCGCAGCCGCCTCGAGTCCACGTTCGCGTTGCACACGATAGGAGTGCGCTTCGTAGTCACCACGGCACTGCGGATGCAGCGTTGCGCGTCGCGCGGCGCGTCGCCGTGCCTCTCGACTGATCCAGCTGGTGGGTACGGACACAGTCCGCCGTACGAACCGCTCGGCCGCAGAAATCAGTGGCCCCGCCGGAGGTGAAGCGACGCAGGCTCCAGTCCGGGTGTCCTGCCCCACCGACCTCCCGGCAGGGGACGCCAACGATTTGGCTACGGGAGCCGAATCCGCGCAACTCGCAACGGCGGTCGGCCTCAGACAGCACCGATTGAACACGGAGCGACTCTGCCGCCCCAGTCTTTACGGCGGCGAGTCGGCCGTCGCTCGAGTGCGACCGTGCGCTTCACCAATAGACGGCTACCAGCTCAACGTCAATGAACTTTTGACGAGGCAGTCCGAAGCCGGGGCTGCGACCGTTGGTTGTGGGTCAGAATGTGCACTCAAACGGCCGTCGAGTCCCATGCCGCATTCCACCAACGCAACGGTTCGCCGGTGAGCAGCACCTGTCGGAATAATTGAAACGTCAAATAGCTCTTCAAGTTGAGTCGTGACCCGACTAAAAAGTTCCCGACGCTCTTGAAGACCTAGTTCAACGTCGCCCCAGTCAGTGTGTTGCACCGCCTCAAGTTCAAAATCGTTCGGTAATGAACGTCTTAGGGCATCGGCTGTGTCCCGTGCGTAGATCGACAAGGATCGTCGCCATTTCCGTCCGATACGCCGACGACGATTCTGCCGCAACGGTCGGGTTGCCATCAGGGCGGGACTATTAAATGTCTCAAAACTTTCGCTCAGACCCGGGATTGCGCGGCGAAGTACGTTCTCCAGCTTTACAGGTGTCCAAGAGTCGTGCACTCCGGTCCTAGAAATACGGCTGAACACCCGATAGGTCGACCCGGAGAAGAGAACGCGGCGGATGTCTTTCCAGAAGGCGCCTTTTCCGCCACTCCAACCAAATTTAGAGGGGTTGTTACAACTCCCTCGAGCTGCGCTGCAATCTCCAAGTGTAGGAGGATCTCTCGGCCCTCGATCTCCGCAATACAGTAGTCAATGGATCGCGCTCGGATTGGCACGAGGCCAGCTAGCAGCCTCTCCAACACGCGGCCAAAGGACTCGACCTGGTCGAAACGTCAAACCCACAGCCTTCGCGAGTTCGGGACTCTCGCTCACTAAGTCGATCATCGTGGATACCACGGCGCTGTTCTGGTAGACGGGCTCCGCCTCAAGTTCAACCTCGAGCTCGATTAGGGCGCCCCGCACCAACTGATCGGTAGCGACAACCCAGGGCGGACCTCACGAGGAGCGACTGCAGGTTGAACTCGCGGCCACGAAAGGAAGGTACGGATTCGTTCGGTCTTGGCTGGAGAAGTAGCCGCGCCCGTTCCAGATCGTGGAGCTCCTTGAAAGTTGTCTGCACGATGGACTTGCGCAAGACCTGAGAACCACGAGTCTCACTCGTGTTGATCCTGGACCTGACACCTGATTTGAGAGGGCCCATGCCGACTCCGCCTGAGGCTTCCACATCCGAGACCAGCGAGGTGGTTTCGGAATCAGTAAACTCTGTGGCAATGGGACCAAGCTTCGAAGCGATCAGACTGTAGACGCTCACCTCGTCAAGGTAGACAAATTCGCGCAACGGGGCCTGGCTCTTCACGGAGCTTTTGTGCGGCGCCGCCTGCGACGCCAAGAACGAAATCGAGAGCGAATGCTCACTGTGCCTCCGTCTTCTTGGCTAGCCGGGCTTTCTGCTCCAAGCGTGCCTTCTGAGCGGCCACCCGTTATAACCCCGAGTATGATCTTCGGTCATGATGGCCGCCCGCCTGTCTGTCACCGCGAGCAAAGCCGCCTCGGACCATATAGCAGCGAGCTCTGCACCTGACCAACCCACCGTTTGTAGGGCAGCTGCCTCGTGAGGTAGTGGATCTACCGTTTTCAATCGCAACGCTGCTGCCTGGAGGTTCGCCACGCGATCGTCAAAGTTGGCAATGGGAAATCGATCTCCCAGTCGAAGCGACCTGGTCGCCGCAGTGCCACGTCGATATCGTCTGGACGATTGGTTGTGGCAACGACAACAACGTTGTCGTCTGGCTGGAATCCGTCCATTAGTGTAAGCAGTTGCGCGACCACTCGCTTGGACGCCTCGTGTGCGTCATCATCTCTTTGCCCGGCGACGCTGTCTATCTCGTCAAAGAAGATTATTGCGCGTTCTTGGCGTGCGGCGTCCTTAAACAATTTCCGGAGCAACTCTTCGCTTTGCCCATACCACTTCGAAAAGATCTCTGGTCCAGAGACTTCGTAGAACACCGCACCTGACTGCGCCGCGATAATACGGGCGAGCATGGTCTTGCCGGGCCCGGCAAGACCATGCTCGCCCGTATTATCGCGGCGCAGTCAGGTGCGGTGTTCTACGAAGTCTCTGGACCAGAGATCTTTTCGAAGTGGTATGGGCAAAGCGAAGAGTTGCTCCGGAAATTGTTTAAAGACGCCGCACGCCAAGAACGCGCAATAATCTTCTTTGACGAGATAGACAGCGTCGCCGGGCAAAGAGATGATGACGCACACGAGGCGTCCAAGCGAGTGGTCGCGCAACTGCTTACACTAATGGACGGATTCCAGCCAGACGACAACGTTGTTGTCGTTGCCACAACCAATCGTCCAGACGATATCGACGTGGCATTGCGGCGACCAGGTCGCTTCGACTGGGAGATCGATTTCCCATTGCCAAATCTTGACGATCGCGTGGCGATCCTCGAGGCAGCAGCGTTGCGATTGAAAACGGTAGATCCACTACCTCACGAGGCAGCTGCCCTACAAACGGTGGGTTGGTCAGGTGCAGAGCTCGCTGCTATATGGTCCGAGGCGGCTTTGCTCGCGGTGACAGACAGGCGGGCGGCCATCATGACCAGAACTATTCGGGGGGTTAGAACGGGTGGCCGCTCAGAAGGCACGCTTGGAGCAGAAAGCCCGGCTAGCCAAGAAGACGGAGGCACAGTGAGCATTCGCTCTCGATTTCGTTCTTGGCGTCGCAGGCGGCGCCGCACAAAAGCTGCCGTGAAGAGCCAGGCCCCGTTGCGCAAATTTGTCTACCTTGACGAGGTGAGCGTCTACAGTCTGATCGCTTCGAAGCTTGGTCCCATTGCCACAGAGTTTACTGATTCCGAAACCACCTCGCTGGCCTCGGATGTGGAAGCCTCAGGCGGAGTCGGCATGGGCCCTCTCAAATCAGGTGTCAGGTCCAGGATCAACACGAGTGAGACTCGTGGTTCTCAGGTCTTGCGCAAGTCCATCGTGCAGACAACTTTCAAGGAGCTCCACGATCTGGAACGGGCGCGGCTACTTCTCCAGCCAAGACCGAACGAATCCGTACCTTCCTTTCGTGGCCGCGAGTTCAACCTGCAGTCGCTCCTCGATGAAGGTCCGCCCTGGGTTGTCGCTACCGATCAGTTGGTGCGGGCGCCTGATCGACTCGAGGTTGAACTTGAGGCGGAGCCCGTCTACCAGAACAGCGCCGTGGTATCCACGATGATCGACTTAGTGAGCGAGAGTCCCGAACTCGCGAAGGCTGTGGGTTCTGCGGACTCGACCAGGTCGAGTCCTTTGGCCGCGTGTTGGAGAGGCTGCTAGCTGGCCTCGTGCCAATCCGAGCGCGATCCATTGACTACTGTATTGCGGAGATCGAGGGCCGAGAGATCCTCCTACACTTGGAGATTGCAGCGCAGCTCGAGGGAGTTGTAACAACCCCTCTAAATTTGGTTGGAGTGGCGGAAGAGGCGCTCTTCTGGAAAGACATCCGCCGCGTTCTCTTCTCCGGGTCAACCTATCGGGTGTTCAGCCGTATTTCTAGGACCGGAGTGCACGACTCTTGGACACCTGTAAAGCTGGAGAACGTACTTCGCCGCGCAATCCCGGGTCTGAGCGAAAGTTTTGAGACATTTAATAGTCCCGCCCTGATGGCAACCCCGACCATTGCGGCAGAATCGTCGTCGGCGTATCGGACGGAAATGGCAACAAATGCCTTGTCCATCTACGCACGGGACACAGCCGATGCCCTAAGACGTTCATTACCGAACGATTTTGAACTTGAGGCGGTGCAACACACTGACTGGGGCGACGTTGAACTAGGTCTTCAAGAGCGTCGGGAACTTTTTAGTCGGGTCACGACTCAACTTGAAGAGCTATTTGACGTTTCAATTATTCCGACAGGTGCTGCTCACCGGCGAACCGTTGCGTTGGTGGAATGCGGCATGGGACTCGACGGCCGTTTGAGTGCGCATTCTGACCCACAACCAACGGTCGCAGTCCCGGCTTCGGACGTGCCTCGTCAAAAGTTCATTGACGTTGAGCTGGTAGCCGTCTATTGGTGAAGCGCACGGTCGCACTCGAGCGACGGCCGACTCGCCGCCGTAAAGACTGGGGCGACAGAGTCGCTCCGTGTTCAATCGGTGCTGTCTGAGGCCGACCGCCGTTGCGAGTTGCGCGGATTCGGCTCCCGTAGCCAAATCGTTGGCGTCCCCTGCCGGGAGGTCGGTGGGGCAGGACACCCGGACTGGAGCCTGCGTCGCTTCACCTCCGGCGGGGCCACTATTTCTGCGGCCGAGCGGTTCGTACGGCGGACTGTGTCCGTACCCACCAGCTGGATCAGTCGAGAGTCCCAAGGCGACTCTCCGCGCGACGCGCAATGCTGCATCCGCAGTGCCGTTGGTGACTACGAAGCGCACTCCTATCGTGTGCAACGCGAACGTGGACTCGAGCCGGCTGCGGGTTGCGATGAAAAGCGGGTAGTTCAGAAGCTGCTGGCTCGTGAATGTGTCGCCGTCATGAGCGATCGCGTTTCGGAGGTATGCCATCGCCAGGAGGTCTGTCTTGTCGTCGAGCGCGAGCTTCACGTTGAACCCGTCGGCAAGCCACTCGAGCCGCGTGTTCCAGGACCGGTCCATCTCTGACCGCTTGGCCTTAAGCGTCTTCTTGAACAACTGATCCGCTCCCGCAGCGAGGAGGCGGTCGTCCAAGAGTGCCTGCAGCTTCTCGCTTGTGGCTGACTCGAGCGTGGTGCACGAACTGACGACGACCCACGACGGCGGCACCTGCCCTGACTGGTGCGAGGCGCGCAGGTTGCTGAGTTGCCCCAGCACCCGTTCCTGCCGTTCGGACGGAACCCTATTCAGCGACATCATCGGCGACGTCTGAGGCGTTGATACCTCGGCCGGTTAGGTCGCTCGCGGTTTCCGAGCCTGCGCCTACGTTGGTGGGAACAGCTTCGCTGGCGTCCGTCGCGGGTTCGGCGCTGCTGGTCGGGCCAATCGGCAACGACGGGACCCTCTTTTCGTTGGTGCCGGAGGAGTTTGCCCCTCCTCCAGGTTGGCCGCCGCCTTTGGGCGTGCTCGCGGGGCTAGCGGGGGCTGACGCAGCTGATTTGCCCCACGAGGCGGCGGCCTCGTTCAGTGGTCGTTTTGCAACGATCGCGGCCCTCAGGGGCTCGAACTTCTTGGCACCCAAGCCTGCCTTTGCCTTGACATAGCCCACGACTGCGGCGACCAGGCTCAGTGATCGGACTTGCGGCGATATGGAGCGCTTGAAGATCGAAAACGGTGAGCCGCAGTACGAGGGCCAACACCCAAGCCGCCTCGACTCGTACAGTCTCGTGCGTATCCTTCAGAGACTTCCGGGCCAATTGATAATTGCTCTGCTGCCAGGCGAGTTCTGCGGCAAGCCTAGGGGCCAAAGCTTCTCGAGACTCGTGAACATCCACAGCCTGCGGAGGCGTTGCCACGGTCGATGTGACTGAGCGCGACGAGAAGGCCATCGATGGGCGTTGGGTCTGTAAGACCAACCGATGCCGTCCGAACGACCAGGGCTAGGACTGGCTCAAGTTGGGGCGGGCTGGCAAAGACAAGGTCAGATAAAAGCTCCACGGTCAAAGCTTCGGCTTCGCCGAAACTGTCAAACGCTCCCAGATACCCCGGAGGAGGCGGGGGAGGAAGTCTACGAACCCCTACGGCTTCCGCACGTTTCCGTCTTCCATGCTTGGTACCAGACGGTGTACTCCTGTGCGGGGGTTCGACTCTTCCTCCAGCTTCCTCCTCCCGTCTTCGTATGGCTCTTCGTCAAGGTGGCTCTCGTCCTCCGATCCTCGGTCTGGGGTGGCCCGAGTAATCACTGGACGACGGTGGTTGTCGCGCGCTTGCCCGAGGCCACGATCTTCGTCTTGTCAGCAGCGGGGGTCAGGCCAAAGGTTCCGCGCAGGGCTCTCTCGGGCCGCTCGAGGGTCCCGTTTGCTGGGCCGCACCTTTCGACGTCGATCTTGTAAGTGATCCGCCGTGCGCGCAAATGACAACCCATCCCGGTCGAAGAGAGGACTCGATCCGCCATCGCAAGGTAGAGGTCGACAAGCCGGTCGCTGGCCTCCGTCATCTGCGGCACACCTCGGCCACGGACAGCCAGGGCGCGGAGTAGTTCGCGCAACGCTTGA
>CAWAGJ010000011.1:0-40991 GCA_963781475.1 uncultured Actinomycetota bacterium
CCTGTTGTGCCCCCACCATCACGCCCGGGCCCACGACCCGGCGTATGCGATGACGACCCACGCCGACAACAAGGTCACCTTCCACCGACGCCCCTAGTTCGGCCTGGCCTTGAACCGACGAGACCTCCCTCCGACCCGACGGACCCGGCCACGACTGTCACTTCGACCCGTCGCGAGCGTCACCTCGACCCGTTGCGAGCGTCATCTCGGCGGGGCGCGTCCCGGTCAGTCGGTGGTGAGGCGCAGGACGCTGTGGGACACCTCGTCCTCCGTCCAGCCGGACAGACCCAGCCCGCCGAGCGGGGCGATGTTCTCGACCACCGCCGGGTCACCACCCGAGAGCTCGTCGGCGATGTCCTCGAGGCCGTCGAAGTTGACGAACAGCACCACCCCGGCCTCGCCCGCGTTCGGGACCACGTCCTCGAAGGCCTCGGTGCCGCCCAGTCCCCCGTCGCCGACGACGTCGGCGCGGTAGTCGGCGTTCGGGCCCACGACGAGCGCGTCACCCTCGGCGTCGCTGGCCAGGAACGCCTCCGCGGCCGGGTCGCCGCCCGCTGCGGTACGCAGCTTCTCCAGGACGCCCTCGATCTCGTCCGGCTCGCCCTGCACCTTCACCGCCACCGGGAGTGCGGAGAGGTCCTCGCTGGCGAAGACCGACGCGAGGTCGGCCCCGCTGCCCAGGGCGACGGTGGCCGACTCCCCGAACAGGGTCTCGACGTCCTCGGGCAGGCTCAGCCCGGTGGCCTCCTCCACCTCGCCGAGCTGGTCGCTGACGGTGCTGCCACCGTCGGAGAACACGTCGTCGGCGTACGCGACCGCCTGCTCGAACCAGCCGTCCTGGAGGCCGAGCCCGAACGCGGCGACGGTGTCCTCGGGCAGCGAGCCCATCGCGGCGGCGCCCATGCCGTTGGCGAGGACGTCGGCGGCCCCGGCGCTGCCGCTGTCGAGCGCGGTCTCGACCTCCACCGCGCCGTCGGCGAAGCGGACGGTCATCGCGGCGCCCTCGAAGTCGGCGAGCGCCTCGGTGAACCGCGGCGGGACCTCGGGCGTGCTCGCCGTCGCGGAGGCGTCGGCCGACGAGCTGGGCTCGGCCAGCGGGTCGGCCAGCGGGTCGGCCAGCGGGTCGGGCGGGAACGCGGCGACCCCGCCGGTCTGCGCCAGCTCGGCCAGCTGCGCGCCGGCCTCGGGTGCCAGGTAGCCCGAGATCACGCCCGGGTCTCCGGCCTCCTCGGTCCACCGGGTGAAGTCCTCGTCGTCGGCCAGGGACCCCTCGCCGGCCTGCGCGACGACCTCGTCGGCGATGTCGGAGGTCTCGGCCAGCAGGGCCCACCCGTCGGCCACCGCGAAGCCGCCCTCGCCGTCACCGCACTCCTCGAGGGCGGACCCCAGGGCGGACTCGGCACCGTCGTCGTCGGAGACCTGCATGACCACGACCGGCGAGGGCGTGTCCTCACCGAGGTCGACGGCCGCGACGGCGAACCGCTCGCCGATCCAGGGAGCGACGTCGTCGGAGTAGTCCAGGCCGCAGTCGCTCTCCGACAGCAGCTCCTCGCCGATGACCCGTCGCAGGTCGTCCTCGGAGTCGATGTCGACCTCGTCGGTGAACGCCGGGAACTTCTCCAGCGTCCGCAGCGCCGCGAGCTTCTGCTCCCCGCTCGGGTCCAGGTCGACCGAGAGGTAGCCCAGGGTGCCGGCCGGCAGCGCCTGTGCGGCCTGGTCCCCGGTGCCGAAGAAGCTCATCGCGGCCCAGGCGCCGCCGCCGGCCAGGGCCAGCACGGCGACGCCGCCCACCCCGAGGAGCGCCAGCTTCGTGCGCCCGCCCGAGGACCGGGTCGGACCCACCGGGCTGCCGGCCCCGTGCTCGAGGGTCTCGCCCTGCGGCGGGGTGGGGTTGTCAGAGGACGGGGTGCTGGACACGTGATGCTCCCGGGCGGGTCGGTGACGGGTACGCGCGCCGCAGGCAGCCGGAGCGCTGGTACCAGGAGGCTACCGATCCGGAGGCGTCTGTGGTGTCCTCTCGTCACGACCCGCGTCGGGTGAGAGGAAGAACACCGCGGCCAGCCCGGCCAGCGCGGCCGCCGGCAGGGTCAGGAACGGTGTGGCCCCCACGACGGTCAGCGCACCCGGCACGCTGGCCCCGTCGGGCGCACCGGCCGCCACCGCGACGGGGTCCTCCGGACCGAGCCAGGTGCCGGTCTGCCACATCACGAAGGCCGCCAGCGCGGCGCCCACGGCGACGGCGGCGAGGGTCAGCAGCTCCTGGCGGGTGCCCGCCAGGGCCGCGAGCGCGCCGAGCAGGAGCCCCCCGACGCCGGCCACCAGGACGTACGAGCTGGTGCCCCGCGTCTGCAGGGACAGCGCCCGCTCGTCGAGCGGGAACCACTGCGCGTCCTGCACCGTGCCCGGCGGAGGGGTCCAGACCAGCTCGGACCACACGACGCCCAGCAGGGCCCCGGCGACCGCCAGGCCGACCAGGACCGCGAGCGGACGCAGCACCGGCCCGCTCACCCGGTCAGGCACCCCGGACCGAGCAGCGCCTTGAGGTCGGCGAACAGCGCCGAGCTCGGTGTCACGCGCAGCCGGTCGTCGAGGCGCATCACGGTCGTGGCCTCCCGGGTCAGCAGCCGCAGCCGCACCTCGGTCATCCCGGGGTGGGTGCCCAGGACGTCGCGCAGCTGCTCGACGACGGGACCGGTGCACCGCGTCGAGGGCATCGAGATGACCACGGGCCCGGCCGGACCGTCGTCGAGGTCCGGGACGCTGACCTCCTGGCCGTGCAGCTCGGGCTGGTCCTTGCTGCGCGAGAGCCGGCCGCGGACGGTGAGGATCGCGTCCTGCACCAGGTGGGGGCTGGCCAGCTGGTAGGAGCTGGGGAACAGCAGCACCTCGATCGCACCGTCCAGGTCCTCCAGGGTGACCATCGCCCAGGCGTCGCCCTTCTTCGTGATCTTGCGCTGGACCGCGGTGACCAGCCCGCTGACGGTGACCGTCGAGCCGTCGGCGCGCTCCTCGTCGAGCATCAGCTGGCCGATGGAGCAGTCCGCGCCACGCTGGAGCACGTGCTCGAGGCCGAGCAGCGGGTGGTCCGAGACGTAGAGCCCGAGCATGTCGCGCTCGTGGCCGAGCAGCGTCATCTTGTCCCACTCGTCGATGTCGGGCAGCGCGACGCTGACCCCGAAGCCGCCCTCCGCGTCGTCGAGGCCCCCGAACAGGGAGTCCTGACCGATCGCCTCGTTGCGCTTGATGTCGACGTACTGGTCGACCGCACCCTCGTGCACCGCGACGAGGGCGCGCCGGCGGTGCTTCATCTCGTCGAACGCGCCGGCCTTGACCAGGGACTCGATCACGCGCTTGTTGCACACGTGGAGCGGGACCTTGTCGAGGAAGTCGGCGAAGTCGGCGTAGCGGCCCTTCTCCTCCCGAGCCGCGACGATCCCGTCCACGACGTTCGCGCCGACGTTGCGCACGGCGGTGAGACCGAAGCGCACGTCGGTGCCGACGGGGGTGAAGTCGTGCGCGGACTCGTTGACGTCGGGCGGAAGCACCTGGATCTTCATCCGGCGGCACTCGTTGAGGTAGATCGCCGACTTGTCCTTGTCGGACTGCGTCGAGGTGAGCAGCGCGGCCATGTACTCGGCCGGGTAGTGCGCCTTGAGGTAGGCCGTCCAGTACGAGACCACGCCGTAGGCCGCCGAGTGGGCCTTGTTGAAGGCGTAGTCGGAGAACGGCAGCAGGATGTCCCACAGGGTCTTCACCGCGGCCATCGAGTAGCCGCGCTCGGTCATGCCCGCGGAGAAGCCGGCGAACTGCTTGTCCAGCTCGGCCTTCTTCTTCTTGCCCATCGCCCGACGCAGGATGTCGGCCTGGCCCAGGCTGTAGCCGGCCAGCTTCTGGGCGATGGCCATCACCTGCTCCTGGTAGACGATCAGGCCGTACGTCTCCCCCAGGATGTCGGCGAGCGGCTCGGCCAGCTCGGGGTGGATGGGGTCGACCGGCTCCCGGCCGTTCTTGCGGCGGGCGTACCTGTTGTGGGAGTCCGCGCCCATCGGCCCGGGGCGGTAGAGCGCACCGACGGCCGAGATGTCCTCGAACGCGTCGGGCCTCATGCTGCGCAGCAGGGCGCGCATCGGGCCGCCGTCGAGCTGGAACACCCCGAGGGTGTCGCCGCGCTGGAGCAGCTCGTAGGTGAGCGGGTCGGTCAGCGGGAGGTCCTCCAGGACGACCTCCTCGCCGCGGTTGGCCCGGATGTTCTTGACCGCGTCGTCGAGGACGGTGAGGTTGCGCAGCCCCAGGAAGTCCATCTTGATCAGCCCGAGCGCCTCGCACGTCGGGTAGTCGAACTGCGTGATCATCGCCCCGTCGGCCGGGCGGCGCAGCAGCGGGATGACGTCGGCCAGCGGCTCGCTGGACATCAGCACCCCGGCGGCGTGCACGCCCCACTGCCGCTTGAGGCCCTCGATCCCGATCGCGGTGTCGACCACGCGCTTGACGTCGTGGTCCGCGTCGTACAGCGAGCGGAACTCCCCGCCCTCGGAGTAGCGGGAGTGCCCGGGGTCGAAGACCTCGGTCAGCGGCACGTCCTTGCCCATCACCGCGGCCGGCATCGCCTTGGTGATCCGGTCGCCCATCGCGAAGGGGTAGCCCAGGATCCGGCTGGAGTCCTTGACGGCCTGCTTGGCCTTGATGGTGCCGTAGGTGACGATGTAGGAGACCCGGTCGTCGCCGTACTTCTCGGTGACGTAGCGGATCACCTCGCCGCGACGACGCTCGTCGAAGTCGATGTCGAAGTCGGGCATCGAGACGCGGTCGGGGTTGAGGAAGCGCTCGAAGATCAGCCCGTGGACCAGCGGGTCGAGGTCGGTGATCCGCATCGCGTACGCGACCATCGAGCCGGCACCGGACCCGCGGCCCGGGCCGACCCGGATCCCGTGGTCCTTGGCCCAGTTGATGAAGTCGGCGACCACCAGGAAGTAGCCCGGGAACCCCATCTGGGTGATCACGCCGATCTCGAACTCGGCCTGCTTGCGGGAGGCGTCGGGGACGCCCGCGGGGTAGCGCGCCGCGAGGCCGCGCTCGACCTCCTTGACCAGCCAGGAGTCCTCGTTCTCCCCCGGCGGGCAGGGGAAGCGGGGCATGAACGTGCCGTTGCCCTCGGTGAAGGAGACGTCGCACCGCTCGGCGATGAGCAGGGTGTTGTCGCAGGCCTCGCGCAGGTCGTACTTGTCGGCCCACAGCGAGCGCATCTCGGCCGCGGACTTCAGGTAGTAGCCGTCACCGGAGAAGGCGAACCGCTGCCCCGGCCCGTCGCCGGCCGGGATGTCCATCGTGGAGCCCGAGTTGATGCACAGCAGGTGCTCCTGCGACAGGGAGTCCTCCTGCATCACGTAGTGCGAGTCGTTGGTGGCCAGGAACGGGATCGCGAGGTCCCGGCCGAGCCGCAGCAGGCCGTCCCGGACCCGGTTCTCGATGGACAGCCCGTGGTCCATCAGCTCGAGGAAGTAGTTCTCCTTGCCGAGGATGTCCTGGTACTCGGCGGCGACCTGGCGGGCGGCGTCGTAGTTGCCGTACCGCAGGTGCACCTGCACCTCGCCCGACGGGCAGCCGGTGGTGCCGATGATGCCCTTCCCGTGCCGGCTGAGGAGCTCCTTGTCCATCCGGGGCTGCTTGAAGAACCCCTCCCGCCAGGCGCCGGTGGTCAGCCGGAAGAGGTTGTGCATCCCCTCGGTGGACTCCGAGAGCAACGTCATGTGCGTGTACGCGCCCCGGGCCGAGACGTCGTCGGGTCCGCCGTCGTAGAGGTTGACCCCGCGCCGCTCGGAGCGCGGGATGCCCGGGGTGAAGTAGGCCTCGATGCCGATGATCGGCTTGACGCCCGCCGCCCGCGCCTTGGAGTAGAACTCGTAGGCGCCGAACACGTTGCCGTGGTCGGTCATCGCGACCGCCGGCATCCCGAGCTCGGCGGCGCGCTCGGTGAGCTGGGTGAGGCGCGCGGCCCCGTCGAGCATGGAGTACTCGGTGTGGACGTGCAGGTGGACGAAGGAGTCCCCGGATCCGCTCGTCATGGGTGGCGTGGTGCTCCTCACCGGGTCGTCAGGGCGTGCGGCGAGCGGCGCGACCGGACCGGTCGGGCGCCGCTGGGGAAGACGGTCAGCCTAGTTCACCACGTCGCACCGACGGCCCCGGTGCCACCGCCGGGCCGCACCACCGCAGCTGCAGGTCGGGCTCCTGCTCCTCGTTGCCCGAACCGTCGGTCGAGCCCACCTCGACCAGCCCGTGACGGCGGTAGAAGGCCCGCGCCGGGGCGTTGGAGGCGAAGACCCACAGGTCGAAGCCGTCGGGGCGCACCGAGGTGGCCAGGTCGAGCAGGGCGCTGCCGACCCCGTGGCCCTGGTGGGCCGGGTCGACGTAGAGGTCGTCGAGCCAGGTCGGGGACAGCAGGGCGTAGCCGACGACCTCCCCGTCGTCCTCGGCCAGCCACAGCTCGCACGTGCCGAGGTCCGTGGCGGCCAGGTGGGCGCGGACGGCGTCGTCGTCGTGGACCGCGGGCGGCATCGCCGGCACCGCGGCCCGACGCGCCCGGAGGTGGACCTCGGCCACGGCGGCCAGGTCCTCCGGCCCGCCGGGACGCAGCAGCAGGTCGGGGAGGCCCGGTGGGCTCACAGGCCGCCGCGCACCGTGTCCAGGGCGCGCTCCAGGTCGTCGGGGTAGGAGGTGGCGTACTCGACCTGCTCCCCCGTCGCCGGGTGCTCGAAGCCGAGCCGGACGGCGTGCAGCCACTGGCGGCGCAGTCCGAGCCGCTGGGCCAGGACGGGGTCGGCCCCGTAGGTGAGGTCGCCCACGCACGGGTGCTTGAGGGCGGACATGTGCACCCGGATCTGGTGGGTGCGCCCGGTCTCGAGGTGGACCTCCAGCAGGCTGGCGAACCGGTGCGCCTCGAGGGTCTCGTAGTGCGTGACGCTCGGCCTGCCGTCGGCCACCACGGCGAACCGGTGGTCCGAGGTGCCCGGGTGCCGCCCGATCGGGGCGTCGACGGTGCCCTCGAGCGGGTCCGGGTAGCCCTGCACGAGGGCGTGGTAGGTCTTGTCCACGGTGCGCTCGCGGAAGGCGTTCTTCAGCAGGGAGTACGCCCGCTCGCTCTTGGCGATCACCATGACGCCCGAGGTGCCGACGTCGAGGCGCTGCACGATGCCCTGGCGCTCGGACGCGCCGCTGGTCGCGATCCGGAAGCCCGCCCCGGCGAGGTGGCCCACCACCGTGGGCCCGCTCCACCCCGGGCTGGGATGCACCGCGACGCCGACCGGCTTGTCGATGACCACGATCTCGTCGTCGTCGTGGACGATGCCGATGCCCTCCACGATCTCGGGCACCACCGCGAGCGGGTCCTGCTCGACCGGGAACGTCACCTCGAGACGGGCTCCGCCCAGCACCCGGTCGCTCTTGGCCGCGGCACCTCCGTCGAGCTCGACCAGGCCGCGCGCGATCAGGTCGGCGGCGCGGCTGCGCGAGACGCCGAACAGGCGGGCCATGGCGGCGTCGACGCGCTCGCCCTCCAGGCTGTCCGGGACGTCCAGCGCGCGGTGGTCGGAGGTGCTCACGGACGCGTGTCCTGCTCCGGCGGCGTCGCCGGGGCGCCGTCGACGCGGACGTTGCGGAAGGCCTGCACCAGGATCAGCCCGGCCGCGGCGTTGATCGCGATGTCGGCCAGGTTGAAGACCGGCCAGCTCGGGAGCTGCAGGAAGTCGATGACCTGCCCGCGCAGCGGGGAGGGCTGCCGCAGCAGCCGGTCGGTGAGGTTGCCGACGACCCCGGCCAGCAGCAGGCCCAGCGCGGTGGCCCAGACCAGGCTCCCCACGCGCCGGGCCACCCACAGCACGACCAGCGTGGCGAGGATCGCGAAGCAGCTGAGGGCGACGGTGTACTCGGCGCCCGTGCTGAAGGCGGCGCCCGGGTTGCGGACGAGCGTCAGGGTGAGCACGCCGTCCCACACCGGGACGTCACCGTCGCTGAGCCGCGCCACGGCGAGCGCCTTCGTGACCTGGTCCGCGGCGTACCAGCCGACGGCCAGGACCACCAGCAGCGTCACCGAGGCACGGCGTCGGGACGGGCGCGGGGCGGACGCCGGGCCCGGGGGCCCCTGCTCGTCGCTCAGCGACGTTCCTCGCGCTGCTTGCATGTCAGGCAGAGTGTGGCACGCGGGAAAGCCATCAACCGCATCTTGCCGATCGGCTGGCTGCAGGACTCGCACTGGCCGTACGAGCCGTCGTCGATGCGCGACAGGGCCCGGTCGATCTGGGCCAGCTTGTCGCGCTCGTTGTTGAGCACCGTCAGCTCGTAGTCGCGCTCGAAGCTGGTGGCCCCGACGTCGGCCTGGTCCTGACCGGCACCGTCGCCGGAGTCCCGCAGCAGCCCCTCGAGCTCCTCGGACTGGTCGTCGAGGATGCCCTGGCCGTGCTCGCGCTGCTCGTGCAGCTCGGTGACGACCTCCTCGAGCTCGGCTGCGGTCCAGGCGTCCTCGCCCTCCTTGACCACGAGGGCGGCGACGGGGGCCTGCTGGGCCGCGGTGGCGGCGGAGGTCTTCTTCACGGGGACCAACTTCATCGTCGTCGGGCTGCGGGGTGGCCGTGCTCGGTGCTGTGCGGACGGCCGGGCCGGTCGGCCCGGGCGGTGTCCGCGTGCAGGACGGAGATTATCGGGTACTCCGTCACCCTCCAACCCGCGGGCCGCAGCGACCGGGACGGACCCGGACGCACGGGAGGCCGGCCCCGAGCGGGACCGGCCTCCGTCGTGACGTGACGAGCGTCGCTCAGCTCTCGTCCTCGCCCAGGATCGAGCGCAGACGCTTCGGCGGGGCCTGCTCCTCGCCGGGGGCCTGGGACTCCCCGCCACCGTCGAGGGACTCCAGCTGCTGGGCGAAGTAGCTCTTCAGGCGCGAGCGGTACTCACGCTCGAACGAGCGCAGGTTCTCCACCTCGGCGTTGAGCTTGTTGCGCTCCTTCTCGAGGTCGCCGAAGAGCTGGGTGCGGCGCTCGGCGGTCTCGGTGTCCAGCATCTCGGCGCGCGTACGGGCCTCGGACTCGGTGCGGTCGGCCTTGGTCTTCGACTCCGACTCGAGGCGCTCGGCCTTGGTCCGGGCCTCGCCCACGATCTTGTCGGCCTCGTTCTTGGCCTCCTCGACGAGCTCGTCGGCGTTGCGCGTGGCGAGCTCGAGCAGCCGCGCCGCGGCGTTGGACGCCTCGGCGACCGTGGCCACGCGGATCGTCTCCACCGGCGCCGCCGGAGCGGCGGCCGGCACCGGGGTGGGTGCGGGTGCCGGGTCGGGCTCCTTCGCCGCGGGCTCCGCCACCGGGGCGGGCGTGGCCGGGGTGACCGGCGTGGCCTGCGTGGCCTGCGTCGGCGGCTCGAACGACCCGGTCTCGGCACCCTGCGCGGAGGAGAGCTTGGCGCGCAGGTCGTCGTTGTCCTTGGTGAGGCGGGCCAGCTCGGCCTCCACCTCGTCCAGGAACTGGTCGACCTCGCCCATGTCGTAGCCCTCACGGAGCCGGACAGGCGTAAAGCGCTTGTTGCTCACGTCCTCAGGCGTCAGCGGCATGACCTCACCCAATTCGTTCTCGAAGCTCATGTTGTCGGGGCCGGGGCCCTCGGTCGGCGTCGTCCACAGGTCGTGGGCGGACGCCTCGGCGAACAATAGCGCCTGAGTGGGGCCCGTGGGACCAGGGAGTCAGGAGAGCAGCAGCGAGCGGTTCAGCGACTGCAGGATCAGCGCGGTGATCAGCACGATGATGAACGACAGGTCGAGGGCCACGCTGCCCAGCCGCAGCGGCGGCACGACCTTGCGCAGCGCCTTGATCGGGGGGTCGGTGGCGGAGTAGACCACCTCCAGCGCCACGAGCAGCGGGCCGCTGGGCGACCACGAGCGCGCGAAGACCTGGACCCAGTCGACGACGAAGCGGACCCACATGCACGCGATGAACAGCCAGAGGACGGCCTCGATGACCTGTCCGACGATCTGCAAGGAAAAGCCTCAGCTCTGGTTGAAGAACCCGCCCTCGGCGATCCGCTGCTTGTCCTCAGCGGCGACCGAGACGTTGGGCGGGGAGAGCAGGAACACCTTGTTGGTGATGCGCTCGATGCTGCCACGCGTGGCAAAGACCAGGCCTGCGGCGAAGTCGACGAGACGCTTGGCGTCGGCGTCGTCCATCTCGGACAGGTTCATGATGACGGGGGTCCCGTCCCGGAAGTTCTCCCCGACGGTGCGCGCCTCGTTGTAGGTGCTCGGGTGCAGCGTGGTGATCACCGACAGCTCCGCGACCGTGCCGGCCGGGGCGCCCGTGGGGCCGGCCGGGGCGACGACGGGACGTCCCCGACGCTCGGAGAGGTCCGCGACCGGGGCCGGGCGGGGCTCGCGGGGCCGGCCCTGGCGCCCGGCGCCGACGGCGACGGGCTCCTCGGCGTGGCGGTCCTCGAGGTCGTGCTCGTCGTACCGGCCGGTGTCCTCGAGCAGGCCGAGGTACTCGCCGATCTTGCGCATTCCGCCGCTCATGAGATGAACCTTCCGCTACGTCGGTCGCGCCAGACGGCGGCGCTCCCAGGTGGTGTGGACACTACGCGACCGACGGCCGCGATCCGAGGATGGCCGAACCCACGCGTACGCGTGTCGCACCGGCCATCACGGCGACCTCGAGGTCGCCGCTCATCCCGGCCGAGAGCTCCTCGGCACGGGGGTGCTGCTCGCGCAGCCGGGCGTGCAGCCCGGCCAGCACGTCGAAGGCCCGGGCGGGCTCGCCGTCGTTCGGCGCGACCGCCATCAGGCCCCGCAGCCGCAGCCCCTCCGCGGCTTCCACCGCGTCGGCGAGGGCCGGCAGCTCGTCGGGGTCGGCCCCGGCGCGCTGGTCCGAACCGGGCGGGTCCAGGGAGACCTGCACCAGCACGTCGACCACGCGGCCCTCCCGCTGGGCACCCCGGGCCAGCGGCGCGACGACCTTGACGCGGTCCACGGACTGCACCACGTCGGCCCAGGCCACCAGGGCCGCGGCCTTGTTGCTCTGCAGGCCTCCCACGAAGTGCCAGCGCAGGTCGAGGTCGGCCAGCTCCTCGCGCTTGGCCAGGGCCTCCTGGTGCCGGTTCTCGGCCACCTCGGTGACCCCGAGCCCGACCAGCAGCCGGACGTCGGAGGCCGGGAAGAACTTGGTGACCACGGTGAGCGCGACGTCGGCGGGGTCGCGACCGGCCCGCTCGCACGCCCCGGCGACGCGCTCCCGCACCCGGGCCAGCCCCGCGGCCAGCTCCTCGGCGCGCGCGCTCACGTGAACCACACCAGACCGGCCAGCCGGCCGGAGTCCGCGCCGTCCCTCCGGTAGGACGGCAGCGCGGGCTCCTCGCGGGTGCACCCGCCGGTCTCGACCACGCCGACGCCGGCCCGGTCGAGCTGGGCGCGCACCCCGCGGCCGACGTCGACCGAGGGCGTGCCCCAGGCGGTCTCGGCCCAGGCCTCGGGGACCACGGCGCACACCTCCTCGCGCATCGCTGCGGGCACCTCGTAGCAGGCGCCGCAGACGTGCGGCCCCACCCACGCCCGCAGGTCCTCGCGGTCGGCACCCCGGGCCTCCATCGCCTCCACCGCCCGGGTGGTCACGTCGAGCACCATCCCGCCCCGCCCGGCGTGCACGGCCCCGACCACCCCGGCGACGGGGTCGGCGAGCAGGACCGGGACGCAGTCGGCGGCCCGGACCATCAGCCCCACGCCCGGCGTCGTGGTGACCAGGGCGTCGGCCGACGGCACCTGCTCGGACGGCGTGGCCTCCTGGACCGCGACCACGTCACGTCCGTGCACCTGGTCGAGCCGGGCGAACCGGACACCGCAGGCGTCCTCCAGCCGGCCGAGGTGGTCGGCGAAGGCGGGTCGCCGGCCCTGCAGGTCGAGGGTGGCGTCGGTGAAGGCGACGTCCACGCGGACCCCGCCCTCCACCGACTCCCGGAACCAGAACACCGACTACTTCAGGAAGTCCGGGACGTCGAGCTCGTCGTCGTCGAACTGCACCGGCCGCGGGGCCGGGCGCGCCGGCTGCTGGCGCTCCGGCTGGCGCTCGGCCTGCTGGCGGTCGGGCTGACCCTGCGGGCGCACCTGCTGGCCCGGGGCCGGCGGCAGCACGCGCTGCTGACCCGCACCGACCGGCTGCGGCTGGCGCGGCTGCTCGCTGCGCTGCTGCGGGGCGGGCTCGCGGGCCGGTGCGGGGCGCACCTCGGCCGGCTGCGCCTTGGGCTCGCGCCGCAGCACGGTGCCCTCGTCGCGACGCTTGGGCTGACCGCCGTCGAAGCCGGCGGCGATGACCGTCACCCGCACCTCGTCGCCCAGGGCGTCGTCGATGGTCGCGCCGAAGATGATGTTGGCGTCGACGTGGGCGGCCTCGGCGACCAGCGCCGCGGCCTCGTTGATCTCGAACAGGCCGAGGTCGGAGCCGCCGGCGATCGAGAGCAGCACGCCGTACGCGCCGTCGATGGAGGCCTCGAGCAGCGGGCTGCTCACCGCCATCTCGGCGGCGGCGACCGAGCGGTCCTCACCGCGCGCGGAGCCGATGCCCATCAGGGCGGAGCCGGCGTTGGCCATGACCGACTTGACGTCGGCGAAGTCGAGGTTGATCAGCCCGGGGGTGGTGATCAGGTCGGTGATGCCCGAGACGCCCTGGAGCAGGACCTGGTCGGCCTGCTTGAAGGCGTCGAGCACCGAGACGTTGCGGTCGCTGATCGACAGCAGCCGGTCGTTGGGGATCACGATGAGCGTGTCGACCTCCTCGCGGAGACCGGCGATGCCCTCCTCGGCGGAGTTGGCGCGCCGGCGGCCCTCGAAGGCGAACGGGCGGGTCACCACCCCGATGGTCAGCGCCCCGAGCGAGCGGGCGATGCGCGCGACGACCGGCGCTCCGCCGGTGCCGGTGCCGCCGCCCTCGCCGGCGGTGACGAAGACCATGTCGGCGCCCTTGAGCACCTCCTCGATCTCGTCGGCGTGGTCCTCGGCGGCCTGTCCCCCGACCTCGGGGTTGGCGCCGGCACCGAGCCCGCGCGTGAGCTCGCGGCCGATGTCGAGCTTGACGTCGGCGTCGCTCATGAGCAGGGCCTGGGCGTCGGTGTTGATCGCGATGAACTCGACGCCCTTGAGCCCGATCTCGATCATGCGGTTGACGGCGTTGACCCCGCCGCCGCCGATGCCCACGACCTTGATGATGGCCAGGTAGTTCTGTGCAGCTGCCACGGCGGCTCCACCTCTCGTGGTTGCTTGGTGCTGGGAAGGACGGTGCTGGACCTTGCCGACGAGACCCGGGGAAGCCTGCAGCCGACACGAACCGTGACCCTCAACTAGAGGGTTATAGTTATGTCAACCTCGTCGTGGTGAAGAACCTAGGCACCCCGACGGCCCGGCCCGCGCCGACACGCCGCCGCGCCGACGTGATTCTTCGTGCTGTGCCCGGGGCGGACCCGCGGCAGGGTCAGCCGCGGGTGGTGGGCAGGCCGGGGACGCTGACGTCGTACTCCGCGGCCCCGCCCTCGCGCAGGAGCGCCGCCAGCACGGCGGCCTTCTGCTCCGACTGCGCGGCGCTCCCCCACCGGACCAGGGCGCCGGCACGCAGCTCGAGGCTGATCTGGTCCACGGTCTGCACCTCGACGTGGTCGACGGCCGCCGCGAGGTCGTCGGGCATGGCCGCGACCACGCCCGCGGCCTCGGCCAGGGCGTCGGGCCCGACCTCGCGGGAGGTCTCGACCCGGGGCAGGCCGGAGTCGGCGGGGAGCTCGGTCAGCACGATGCCCTCCTCGTCGAGGCCACGCAGCTGCTGCCCGACGGCGACGGCGGCGACCGGCTCGCGCTCCACGACGTCGACGACGACCGTGCCGGGCCACGACCGGGTGACCTCGACGCCCCGGACCTGGGCGAGGCTGCCGACGCGCAGGCGGACGGCCTCGAGGTCGGCGGTGGCCAGCGGCCCGCCGGTCGGCACGCCCGCCGCCTCGGTGACCTGGGCGGCCGACAGCGTCTGCTCGCCGCGCACCTCGACGTCGGAGACCGACAGCCAGGAGGAGAAGTAGACCGCGTGGACGGCGCCCGCGACCAGGGCCGTCACGACCAGCGCCGCGAGCACCAGCCGCCACACCCGCCAGCGGCGACGCCACTGCCGGCGCGCGAAGCGGCGCCGGCTGCGCTCGACCTGGCGGGCCCGGCGTGCCTGGTCCGGCGACGGGCCGGGCGAGGGGGCGGGCGAGGAGGTGGGCGCCGCGCCCGACGACGCGGCGGGTGCCCTGGTGCGGGTGCGGTCGCCGAGGTCGGTCACCGGGCGTCCTGCCCCGCGTCGTCGGCCGACAGCCGGGCGAGCACCTGCGGGCCGAGCCGGGTCACGTCACCGGCGCCCAGGGTCAGCACCAGGTCACCGGGGCGTGCCGAGGCCAGGACCGCCGCGACCGCGCGGTCGTGGTCGGGCTCGAACCGCACCCGCTCCGGGGCCAGCGGCACGGCGTCGGCGACCAGGGCGCCGGTCACGGCCGGGTCGGCCTCCTCGCGAGCCAGGTAGACGTCGAGGACGACCACCTCGTCGGCGGCGCCGAGGGCCTGTCCCATCGCGCTGCCGAGCAGCCGGGTGCGCGAGACCAGGTGCGGCTGGAAGACGACCAGCAGGCGGCCCGCTCCGGCGACGGCGCGGGCGGCCTCCAGGTCGGCGGCGATCTCGACGGG
Source organism: uncultured Actinomycetota bacterium (assembly GCA_963781475.1). Lineage (GTDB taxonomy): Bacteria > Actinomycetota > Actinomycetes > Propionibacteriales > Nocardioidaceae > Nocardioides. The sequence goes on from CAWAGJ010000011.1 coordinate 14,717, forward strand.
GTGGTGGGCGTAGGAGTCGTAGACGCGCACGGCGCCGACCTCGCCCTTCGGCTCCATCCGGCGCTGGGTCCCGGTGAAGGAGGCCAGCCCCCGCGCCAGCGCGGCGAACGGGTGGCCCAGCCGCAGGCCCACCGCGAGCGCGGCCAGGGCGTCGAGGACGTAGTGCCGCCCGGGGATCCCCAGCACGACCCGGCCGAGCTCGACGCCGCGGTCGACGACGGTGAACGCCGAGGTCGTCCCCTCCAGGACCAGGTCGACCGCGCGCAGCTCCGCCTCGGCGTGCTCCCCGACCCCGACCACGGTCCGGCCCTGCGCGCGCTGCCGCGCCGCGAGACGGGCCGCACCCGCGTTGTCGACGCAGGCCACCAGGAAGCCGTCGGGGTCGACCCGGTCGGCGAACTCGTCGAAGGCCGCGGCGTACGCCTCCTCGGTGCCCCACTGGTCGAGGTGGTCGGCCTCGACGTTGGTGACCAGGGCGGCGTACGGGTGGTAGACGAGGAAGGCGCCGTCGCTCTCGTCGGCCTCCGCCACGAAGTCGGCGCCGGAGCCGTGGTCGGCGTTGCGCCCGGTCGCCGAGAGCACGCCGCCGACGGTGTACGAGGGGTCCGCACCGGCCTCGAGCAGGGCGACGGTGAGCAGCGAGGTGGTCGTGGTCTTGCCGTGGGTGCCGGCCACGGCCAGCAGCCGCCGCCCCCGCAGCACCGCCTCCAGGCCGGCCGAGCGCGGGAGCAGCAGCAGGCCCCGGCGTCGCGCCTCGAGCACCTCGGGGTTGTCCTCGCGCGCGGCGGTGGTCACCACCACCGTGTCGGCGTCGCCGAGGTGCTCGGCGGCGTAGCCGTGGTGCAGCGTCACCCCGACCTCGCGCAGGGCGGGCAGGAACGGCGTGTCCTGGTCGTCGCTGCCCGTGACGGGCAGGCCGCGCTGGGCCATGACGCGGGCGATGGCCGACAGCCCGGCGCCCCCGGCACCCACGAAGTGGACCCGGCCGAGCTCCTCGGCCGCGGGGACCCGCTCCGGCACCGGCAGCCTCATGCGTCTCCCCCGCGTCGTCCGGTGCCACGCGTGCCGCCCGCGGCGACCTCGAGCACGATCCGGGCCAGGCGCTCGTCGGCGTCGGCGGGGACCAGCGCGGCCGCGGCCCGCCCCATCACGGCGAGCTTCTCGGGGTCGGCCAGCAGGCCCGGGACGGTCGCGCTGACCCAGGCGGCGTCGAGGTCGGCGTCGTCGACCAGCAGGCCGCCGCCCGCGGCGACGACCGGCTCGGCGTTGCGACGCTGCTCGCCGTTGCCGATCGGCAGGGGCACGAAGACGGCCGGCAGGCCGACCGCGGCGGCCTCGGCCACGCTGTTGGCCCCGGCACGGCACAGCATCAGGTCGCCGGCGGCCAGGAGCAGGTCCATCCGCTCCACGAACCGCTCCACGACGTACGCCGGCCCGTCTCCCCCGTCGCCCCCGTCGCGCCGGGAGGGGCGCGCGACGTCCTCGGGCACCTCGCCCCTCGCCCCGATCACGTGCAGGACCTGCACGCCGGACCGCCCCAGCAGCTCCGCGGCGCCGGACACGGCCTGGTTCAGCCGCCGGGCGCCCTGGGAGCCGCCGGTCACGACGAGGGTCGGCACGTCCGGGTCGAGACCGAAGAACGCGCGGGCCTCCTCGCGCACGGCGGCGCGGTCGAGCCCGGAGATCATCCGACGCAGCGGCAGCCCGACGACCTCGGCGTGACGCAGGTCGGTGCCCGGGAAGCTGACCGCGACCCGCCGGGCGACGCGGGCGCCGAGCTTGTTGCCCAGGCCCGGCAGCGCGTTCTGCTCGTGCACCACCACCGGCAGCCGGTGGCGGCGGGCCGCGAGGTAGGCCGGCACCGACACGTAGCCGCCGTAGCCCACGACCACGTCGGGGCGCACCCGGTCGAGCACCTCACCGGCGGCCCTGGACGCGGCACGCACGCGGCCGGGCACCTTGAGCAGGTCGACCGACAGCGACCGGGGCAGCGGCACCGGGGGCACCAGCTCGAGCCGGTAGCCGGCGGCCGGGACGACCTCGTTCTCCAGGCCGCGGGGCGTCCCCAGGCAGGTGATCTCGACGGTCGGGTCGAGCCGGGTGAGCGCGTCCGCGGTGGCCAGCAGGGGCGAGGTGTGGCCCGCGGTGCCGCCTCCGGCGAGCAGGACGCGCACCACCCTCACCGCCTCGCCATCAGGCCGGTGGGCGCCCGGCGCCGTCGGGCGGCCAGGGCCGCGGCGGCCTCGGGCTCGCGGCGCGCGAAGCCGACCAGGAGGCCGAGCGCGGCCAGGGTCGGCACCAGTCCGGACCCGCCGTAGGAGACCAGGGGCAGCGGGATCCCGATCACGGGGAGCAGGGCGAGCACCATCCCGACGTTGACGATCATCTGGCCGATCAGCCAGACCACGATCCCGAAGGTCGCGTAGCGCACGAACGGGTCCGTCGTGCGGCGCGCGATCCCCAGGGCCGCCCAGGCCAGGGCCAGGAACAGGCCGACCACGAGCAGGGTGCCGACCAGGCCGAGCTCCTCGCCGAGCACCGCGAAGATGAAGTCGGTGTGGGCGGCGGTCAGCGTGCCCCACTTCTGCTGGCTGGCCCCGATCCCCTCGCCGAACCAGCCGCCGCTGGACATGGCGTACAGGCCGTGGGCCGGCTGCCAGCCGGCGTCGTAGTAGTCCTGGAAGGGGTCCAGGAAGGTGGTCAGCCGCTTCAGCCGCTCGGCGTTCGTGGCGGCGAGCACGCCCGCCACGACGCTGACCAGGCACAGCGAGAGCACGAACAGCCGCGCCGGAGCCCCGACGACCCAGAGCATGCCGAGCAGGATCGCGAAGAAGACCATGGCGGTGCCGAGGTCGCGTCCCAGCACGACCAGGGCGGTGGCCAGCACCATGCCCGGCACCACGGGGACCAGGACCTCGTGCAGGCTGCCGAGCCGGCGGTCCTTGTTGGCGTAGATGTGGGCCGCCCACAGCACCAGCGAGAACTTCGCGATCTCCGAGGGCTGGATCAGCAGCGGCCCCACGGCCAGCCAGTTGGTGTTGCCGTTGACCTCGACGCCGAGGAAGGCGGTCAGCAGGAGCAGCAGCAGCGAGACGGAGAAGGCCGGGTACGCCATCGCGCGCACCAGCCGGTGCGGCAGACGGCTGGCCAGGAAGGCCACCGGCAGGCCGACCGCGGCCCACATGAGCTGGCGTCGCACGATCGAGTAGGAGTCACCGGTCTCGGCGAAGGCCTGCACGCTGGAGGCCGACAGCACCATGATCAGCCCGATCGTCAGCAGCAGCGACGCCGCCCCGATCAGCACGTAGTAGGTCGTCAGCGGGCGCTCCAGGGCCTCGCGCAGCGACCGGACCCACGGCACCCAGGGGGCGCGCCGAGGCGCGCGGGGCGCGCCGTCGTCCCGACCGGCCGACGGGGGGGCGGTGACCGGGGGACGCTCCGGCTCCACGGTGGTCATCGCGGACCCCCTCCTCGTCCTGGTCTCCTGGTCGGCCTGGTCTGCTCATCGGCCTGGTCTGCTCAGCGGTCCTCGGCGGTCCGGGCCCGCACCGCGGCGGCGAACGCGTCGCCCCGCGCGGCGTAGGAGGTGAACTGGTCCATCGAGGCGCATCCCGGTGCCAGCAGCACCGTGTCCCCGGCGACGGCCAGGTCGGCCGCCGCGGCGACGACCCGTCCCATCAGGTCCGCTCCACCGTCGTCTCGCGTGGCCCCATCCTCGCGGGCCTCCACCTGTCGGACCGGCACATCGGGAGCGTGTCGCGAAAGGGCCTCGGCGATCACGGCCCGGTCCCGCCCGATCAGCACGACCCCGCGGAGCCGGCCGCGGACGGCCTGGACGAGCTCGTCGAAGCGGGCCCCCTTGGCCAGCCCCCCGGCGACCCAGACCACGGGGTCGTAGGCGCTCAGCGACGACGCGGCCGCGTGGGGGTTGGTGGCCTTGGAGTCGTCGACCCACACGACGTCGCGGTGCCGGGCGACCTCGGTGATCCGGTGCCCGTCGGGCCGGAAGGCGCGCAGCCCGTCGCGGACCGCGGCCTGGCTGACGCCGTGGGCCCGGGCCAGGGCGGCGGCGGCGAGCGCGTTGGAGAGGTAGTGCGGCGCGTCGGAGGCGAGGTCGCCGACGGTGCACAGCTCGGCGGCGCTCGTCGCGCGCTCGGGGATGAAGGCCCGGTCGACCAGGATGTCCTCGACCATCCCGAGCATGCCCACCGCGGGCATCTCCAGGCCGAAGCCGACCGCCCGGGCGCCCTCGACCACGTCGGCGTCGCGGACCAGCTGCTCGGTGAGCGGCTCGGCGGTGTTGTAGACGCAGGCGGTCTGCACGTGCTCGTAGACCCGGGCCTTGTCCGCGGCGTACTCGCTCATGGAGGGGTACCAGTCGAGGTGGTCCTCGGCGACGTTGAGCACCACCGCGGCCTGCGGGCTCATCGAGCGGGTGTAGTGCAGCTGGAAGCTGGACAGCTCCACGGCCAGGACGTCGTACGGCTCGGGGTCCATCACCGCCTCGACCACGGGCAGGCCGACGTTGCCCACGGCCAGGCTGCGCAGCCCGCCGGCGCGCAGGATGGTGTCGAGCATCTGGGTGGTGGTGGTCTTGCCGTTGGTGCCGGTGACGCACAGCCACGGCGTGTCGTGCTCGGGGTGGCGCAGGCGCCAGGCCAGCTCGACCTCGCCCCAGACCGGGACGCCGCGGGCCCGGGCCTGCGCCAGCAGCGGGGCGCTCGGGCGCCAGCCCGGGGAGGTGACGACCAGGTCGACGTCCGGCGGCAGGGTGGCGGTCGAGCCGCTGCCGAGGCGGACCTCGGCGCCGAGGATCTCCAGCAGCTCGGCCTTCTCGGCCCGCTCCTGGTCGCCCTCGGACTCGTCGACGGCGAGGACCGACGAGCCGAGGTGGCTCAGGTTGTCGGCGGCGGCGAAGCCGGAGACGCCGAAGCCGGCCACGACGGTGCGCACGCCCTCCCAGGAGTCGAGGCGTCCGAGCCCGGCGGGGTCGCGGGGGACGCTCACAGCCGAGCCACCCACTCGGCGTAGAAGATCCCGAGACCGGTGGCCACGAACAGCCCGGTGATGATCCAGAACCGGACCACGACCGTCACCTGCTCCCAGCCGAGCATCTCGAAGTGGTGGTGCAGGGGTGCCATCCGGAAGACCCGCCGTCCCTTCGTCACCTTGAAGAACCCGACCTGGACCATCACCGAGAGCGTCTCCAGCACGAAGATCCCGCCGAGCACGACCGCGAGCAGCTCGGTCCGGGTCAGGATGGCCAGCCCCGCGAGGGCTCCGCCCAGGGCGAGCGAGCCGGTGTCGCCCATGAAGATCGCCGCCGGGGAGGCGTTCCACCACAGGAACCCGAAGCAGGCCCCGGTGATCGCCGCGGCGACGACGGCGAGGTCGAGGGGGTCGCGGACGTCGTAGCAGAACGAGCCGGGGCTGGACTCGCACAGCTGGTTGTTCTGCCAGATGTTGACCAGGGTGTAGGCCCCGAAGACCATCACGCTGGCCCCGGTGGCCAGCCCGTCGAGGCCGTCGGTGAGGTTGACGGCGTTGCTGAAGCCGGTGGTGATCAGCCACATCAGCAGCAGCGCGAGCACGGTCGGCAGGACCAGCCACTCCAGGTCGCGCAGGAAGCTCACGCTGTGCGAGGCCGGCGTCCGGCCGTACTCGTCCTCCAGCCACGGCGACAGCGCCAGCAGCCCGAAGGCCAGCGCGACCGAGGTCTGGCCGATCATCTTGGCCTTGCTGCGCAGGCCCAGGCTGCGCTGGCGGTAGATCTTGATGAAGTCGTCGAGGAAGCCGACCGCGCCCATCCCGACGAACAGCAGCAGCAGCAGCAGCGCCGAGGCCGACGGCGCCTCGAGCGTGATGAGCTTGGCCAGGCCGTAGCCGACCACGGTGGCCAGGATGATCACCACGCCGCCCATCGTGGGGGTGCCCCGCTTGGTGTGGTGCGTGGTCGGTCCGTCGTCGCGGATCTCCTGGCCGTAGCCGCGGCGGGTCAGCAGGGTGATCGCGACGCGGGTGCCGAGCAGCGAGATCAGCAGGGCGAAACCACCACCGAGCAGGATCGCTCTCATCGGGCGCTCATCGGGGCGGGCCCCTCTCCGGTCGGGTGGTGGGTGGCGGCGCGGGCGCTGGCGGGCGCCGGGTCGGACCCGACGAGCGCAGCAGCGACCTCCTCCAGCGCAGCGCCGCGGGAGGCCTTGACCAGGACGGCGTCCCGGGCACCGGCATTCTCCCCCACCCAGGCCGCGGCCTCGTCACGGCTCGCCACGAGCACCACCTCGCCCTTCCAGCCGGCCACCTCGCGCGCGCCGTCGGCCAGGGCCGGGGCGCCGACGACCAGCAGCACGTCGGTGCCACGCTCGGCGGCGGCCCGGCCGACGTCGCGGTGGGCCTGCTCGGCCCCGGGGCCCAGCTCGAGCATCTCCCCCAGCACCGCCACGGCGCGCCGGCCGGTGCGGCGCGTGATCGCGGCCAGGGCGTCGAGCGCGGCGACCATGGAGTCGGGGTTGGCGTTGTAGGAGTCGTTGAGGACCACGAGTCCGTCGGCGCGCTCGGTCAGCTCCATCCGCCAGCGCGACGCGGGTCGGGCGGTGCCCAGGGACGCCGCCACCGCCTCCAGCGGCACGCCCACGGCCAGCGCCGCCGCGGCCGCGGCCGTGGCGTTGGCGACCTGGTGGGCCCCGACCTGGGCGAGCCGCACCGGGGCCCGGTGCCCCTCGTGGGCCAGCACGAAGGTGGGCCGGCCGAGGTCGTCGAGCGCGACGTCCAGGCCCGCGACGTCGGCCCCGGCGGCGCCGAAGGTGAGGACCCGGGCCCGGGTGCGCGAGGCCATCGCCGCGACGAGGGGGTCGTCGGCGTTGAGCACCGCGGTGCCCTCCGCCGGCAGCGCCTCGACGATCTCGCCCTTGGCGACCGCGATGGCCGCCGCGCTGCCGAACTCGCCGATGTGGGCGGTGCCGACGTTGAGCACGGCGGCGACGTCCGGCGGCGCCACCTCGCACAGGTACGCCACGTGCCCGATGCCGCGCGCGCCCATCTCGACCACGAGGTGCTCGGTCCCGGCGTCGGCGCGCAGCGCGGTCAGGGGCACGCCGAGCTCGTTGTTGAGGTTGCCGCGGGTGGCGACCGTGGGGCCGTGGTCGCCGAGCACGTGCGCGAGGTAGTCCTTGGTCCCCGTCTTGCCCTGCGACCCGGTCAGCGCCAGCGTCGGGACGTCGAGGGTGTCCAGCAGGCGGCGGGCCAGCCTGCCGAGGGCGACGACGGGGTCGTCCACCACCACGGTGGGGGCGGCGGTGGGCCGGCTGCCGAGCACCGCGTGGGCGCCCCCGGCGTACGCGTGGCCGTCGGCGCGGTCGCCCACGAGCGCGACGTACAGCCCCCCGGGAACCGGGTCGCGGCTGTCGAGGTAGGCCGGCGCGTCCACGACGAGGTCGGCGTGCCGCGGGTCGGCCAGCACGCCCCCGACCACGCGGGCCAGCTCGTCGAGGCGCACCGGGGTCATCGGGCCTGCTCCGGCTCCGCGGGGGCGGCCGGCGGGGCAGGGGCGCCGGCGAGCAGCTCGCGGGCGACGACGCGGTCGTCGAAGGGGTGCACGGTCCCGGCGACCTCCTGGCCGGTCTCGTGGCCCTTCCCGGCGAGGAGGACCACGTCCCCGGGGCCGGTGCGGCGCAGCGCCTCCGCGATCGCCTCGCGCCGTCCGGCCACCTCGACGACCTCGGCCGGCCCCCCGGCGGCGCCCTCGAGCAGCGCGGCCCGGATCGTGGCGGGGTCCTCGGAGCGCGGGTTGTCGTCGGTGACCACGACCAGGTCGGCCAACCGGCCCGCGGTCTCGCCCATCAACGGCCGCTTGCCCCGGTCGCGGTCCCCCCCGGCGCCCACCACGACGACCAGGCGTCCGCGGGTGAGCGGGCGCAGGGTGCCCAGCGCTGCCTCGAGCGCGTCGGGCTTGTGCGCGTAGTCGACCAGGACGGTGGGGCCGTCCCGTCCCGTCCCCGTTCCCGCCGACCTGCTCGAGGCGGCCGGGCACGCCGCCGGTGCGCCCGAGCGCGGCGGCCAGCGGCCGCGGGTCGAGGCCGGCCTCGCCCGCGGCGGCCAGGGCGGCCAGGGCGTTGGCCACGTTGAAGTCCCCCGGCAGCGGCACCGTCGTGGCCACCGCGAGCCCACCGGGACCACGCAGCACGAAGCGTGACGAGGCGGGGTCGGCGTGCACGTCCTCGGCCCACCAGTGCGCGGGGGCCCCGGTCGCGGAGAAGGTCGACACCGGCAGGCCACGCTCGTCGCACAGCCCGACCAGGCGGCGACCGTGCTCGTCGTCGGTGTTGACCAGGGCGCGCCGCGCGCGCTCGGGGGTGAACAGGGACGCCTTGGCCGCGAAGTAGTCCTCGACGTCGGCGTGGAAGTCGAGGTGGTCACGGCCCAGGTTGAGGAAGACGGCGAGGTCGAGGACGACCCCGTCCACGCGCCCGAGCACCAGGGCGTGGCTGGAGACCTCCATGGCGCAGTCGGTGACGCCCCGCTCGCGCATCAGCGCGAACAGGGCGTGCAGGTCGGGCGCCTCGGGCGTGGTGAGCGCGGTGGGCACGTCGACCCCGTCGACGCGGGTGCCGACGGTGCCCACGACCCCGGCGTGGCGCCCGGCGGCCTGCAGCGCCGCCTCGAGCAGCCGGGTGGTGGTGGTCTTGCCCTGGGTCCCGGTCACACCGACCAGGCGCAGCGCGGCGGCGGGGTCGCCGTGCAGCCGGGCGGCGAGCCGGCCGAGGAGCCGGCGCGGGTCCGCGGTCACCAGCAGCGGAAGGTCGGCCGGCAACGGCTCGGCCAGGTCGGCGGCGGCGCGGGCACCGGCGGGGTCGGTGAGCACGGCGACGGCGCCGGCGGCCAGCGCGTCGGGCGCCCAGGTGATGCCGTGCGCGCGGGCGCCGGGCAGCGCGGCGTACAGGTCACCGGGCAGGGTGCGCAGCGAGCTGAGCGTCAGCCCGGTCACAGGCCGGTCGGACCGGTCGGGCAGCCGGGTGGCCGGGTCGAGCGGGCCGCCGAGCTCGGCGACCCAGGCCGCGACCTCGGCGGGGGTGCGGGGCGTGACCCGCGCGGGGCGGGCCCCGGAGGCTGCGGGAGGGGTCACCGGGTGAGGTTATCGTCGCGCGGACCCCACTCGGTGGCCACCTCCTCCGGCTTCGACCCGGTCGGCGGGATGCCGTAGTGCCGCAGGGCGACGCCCATCATCCTGGCGAACGCGGGCCCGGCGGTGGAGCCGCCGCCGGAGCCGGCCCGCGGGTCGTGCACCGCGACGTAGACCGTCAGCCGGGGGTCGTCGGCCGGGGCGAACCCGCCGAAGGAGACGGTGGTCGACCCGTCGTAGAACCCGTCCTCGTTGACCCGCTGGGCGGTACCGGTCTTGCCGGCCACCCGGTAGCCGGGCACCTGGGCGGCCGGGGCGACCCCGGCCTCGGGGTCCAGCACCTGCTCCATCATCAGCGTGGTCTGGCGGGCGGCCTCCTCGCTGACGACGCGGCGGCTGGTGGCCTGCTCGGTGCCCACGGTGACGCCCGCGTCGGTCACCGCCGAGCCCTCGATGATGCTCGGGTCGACCCGGACGCCGCCGTTGGCGATGGTGTTGACGGCGGCGGTCATCTGCAGCGCCGTGACCGACAGCGACTGCCCGAACGCGATGCGCGCGGCGGTCGAGGTGGTCCAGGCGGCGGGCGAGGGCAGCAGCCCGGCCGGCTCGCCGGCCAGGCCGACGCCGGTGCGGCGGGTGATCCCGAAGTCGTCGAGGTAGGAACGCAGCTGGCCCTCCTCGAAGCGTCGGGCCGCGAGCACGGTGCCGATGTTGGAGGACTTGGCCACCACGCCGGCGGTGGTCAGCCGCAGCTCGTCGTGCTCGAAGTAGTCGTGGACGACCGTGCCGTCGTCGGTGGGCAGCTGCGAGGGCACCGTGAACCGGGTGTCCATCGTGATCTTCCCGGCGTCGATCAGCGAGGCCATGGTCAGGACCTTCTCCACCGACCCGGGCTCGTAGACGTCGGTCGCCGCGCGGGACTTGAACAGGCCCTCGTCGGGCGTCGCCTCGGGGTCGCTGGCGTCGTACGTCGGGTGGTCGGCCAGGGCGAGCACCTCGCCGGAGCCCGCGTCCATGACGACGGCGACGCCCGACTCGCCCCCGGCCCGGCGCACCGTGTCACGCAGGGAGCGCTGGACGTACCACTGCAGGTTCGCGTCGAGGGTGGTGGTGAGGTCCTCGCCGTCCTCCGGCGCCTCCAGCGTGCTCTCGCCGAGCGGCAGCCGGTTGCCGTCGCCGACCTGGTAGCGCGCCTCGCCGTCCTGGCCGGCCAGCCAGTCGCCGAAGGTGGCCTCGAGACCGGCCAGCGGGCGGGCCCGTCCCGACTCCGAGGGGCGCCCGAGGAAGCCGAGCACGTTGGCGGCGACGTCCTTGGCCGGGTAGGTGCGCAGCGGGTCGTCGCGGGTGGTGAGGCCGGCGAACCCGGCCTCGGTCGCCTCGTCGACCACGCGTTGCGCCTGGGCCGCGGGCAGCTGGCGGGCGAGGTACTGGAACTGGCTGTCGGGGGCGCGCAGCCGCTCGAGGGTCTCGACGTAGTCCAGGTCGAGGCGGCGGGCCAGCAGGGTCGCCAGCGCCGGGGCCTGCGCCGCGGTGAGCTGCGGGTCGGCGATGATCATCAGGCCGGCCACCGAGTCCGCCAGGGGCTCGCCGTCCCGGTCGAGGATCTCGCCCCGGGTCGCGGGCAGCGTGACGACGGCCGTGCCCTCGGCGGCGGCCATCGCGGCGTACGAGTTCGGGTCCAGTCCCTGGAGCTGCACCAGGCGGCCGGCGAAGACGGACAGCACCACCGCGATGACCAGGAAGCCGAGGCGCAGCCGTACGGCGCTCGAGCCCCGCGCGGTGCCCCGCCGCGGTCGGGCGGCCGTCGAGCCGCTGCGGCGCACCCGTGCGTCGTGCTGCCGGCCGCTCACTGCCGCCCCCGCTCACCCTGGCGCTGACCCTGCCGCGGGGCCGGGTCCTGCTCGGTGCCGCCGGTGCGGGCGGCACCGGTGGCCACGGAGCCGGGGTCGGGGTCGGGACCTGCTCCCGGGCCCGGGTCGGGGTCGGCGGCTGACGGCAGGGTGCCGTACGGGTTGGCAGCGGGCGCCGGCTCGATCGGGAACCGGTCGGTGGCCGCGGCGGCGACGCGGTCGCCCCGCACGGCGCCGTCGAGGGTCAGGAAGGTCGGCACGGTCGGGATCACCATCCCCATCTGCTGGGCCCGCCGGGCGATCTGCTGGGGGTCGCGCTGCTCGGCGATCTCCATCCGCAGCGACTGCTCACGGGCGGTGAGGGTGTCGGCCTCGGCCTCCAGCGCGGTCGCCGCGAAGGAGGCCTGCTGCAGGGAGGTGTTGAAGAGCAGCAGCCCGACGACCCCGGTGAGCAGGACGAGGCTGACCAGGCCGATGAAGGGGACCCGTGCCGGCGGGCGGGGCGTGCGCGGCACGACCCGCAGCCGTGCGCGCTCGACGGCGTCCCCGGCCAGGCGCGGCAGCCGCTGCCGTGCGGTGGCGGGGTGCCGGGACGGTCCGTGCTCGGCGGGACTGCTCATCGGCGTGCTCCGTGGGTCGGGGGCGTGCGTCGGGTGGCGCGGGGGCGGCCGGCGGCGGCGGGCCGGTCGAGGTGCACCCGCTCGGCGGCGCGCAGCCGGACGGAGGCGGCGCGGGGGTTGACCGCCTGCTCCGCCTCGTCGGCACGCTCCGCCCCGCGGGTCAGCAGCCGCAGCGGCGGCTCCTGGCCCTCGGGGACGAAGGGGAGGTCGTCGGGCACGTCGAGCCGGGTCGCCGCCGTCAGCACCTGCTTGACCAGGCGGTCCTCCAGGGAGTGGTAGGACTCCACGACGACCCGACCGCCCACGCCGAGGGAGGCGACGGCGGCCGGCATCGCGCGCCGCAGCACGCCGAGCTCGTCGTTGACCTCCATCCGCAGGGCCTGGAAGGTGCGCTTGGCCGGGTGGCCGCCCGTCCGCCGGGCCGGGGCCGGGATCTCGCGGTAGAGCAGCTCGACCAGCGCCGCGGAGGTGGTGAACGGGGCCTGCTCGCGCTGCCGGACCACCGCACCGGCGATCTTGCGGGCGAACCGCTCCTCGCCGTAGTCGCGCAGCACCCGGGTGAGCTCGCGAGCCTCGTAGTGGTTCAGCACGTCGGCGGCGGTGGGACCGGTGGAGGCGTCCATGCGCATGTCCAGGGGTGCGTCGACGGCGTAGGCGAAGCCGCGCTCGGCCCGGTCGAGCTGCATGGAGGACACGCCGAGGTCGAAGAGCACGCCGTCGGCGTGGGCCAGCCCCAGCTCGGCCAGCACCTCGGGGATCTCGTCGTAGACGGCGTGGACGCCGGCGAACCGGTCGCCGTACGGCGCGAGCCGCTCCCGGGCGAGGTCGAGCGCGCTGCGGTCGCGGTCCACGCCGACGACCCGGGCGTGCGGGCAGCGCTCCAGCACCGCCTCGGTGTGCCCGCCGGCACCGAGCGTGGCGTCGACGAGCACGGAGCCCGGGTGGTCCAGCGCAGGCGCCAGCAGCGTGACGACCCGGTCGAGCAGGACCGGGGCGTGGGCGGGAGAGGCCATGGTCGCGGTCAGCTGCCCGGGGTCAGCAGGACGGAGACGAGGAGGAGCAGCAGCGCCAGGCCGAGCGAGGTGCCGAGCGAGAAGGCCATCAGCGTCAGCGCGTCCCGCGCCTGGTGCCGCACGCGCCGGGTCACCGGCGCGGCCGGACCAGCCACGGGACTGAGGCGCGTGCTGCTCATGATCTCGACCCTGCTGCTCGGTGACGGTGCTGCGACTGGCGGTGCTGGTGCTGCGGGGTGTGACGGGGAGCCGCAGGGCCAGGTCTCCTGTCCGCCTCGGCGGGGACCGGCGGTACGCCTGGAGCCGGGGAAGGTGCCCCAGGAGTGCTGCCGGGACCGGGGCGGACCAGAGACCTGGCCCTGCGGATCGGGTGTGGAGTTGTCCTGCTGACGTGCGGGGTGGTGCGTGGGTGGGGCGGGGTGGGGCGTGGTGCCTCAGGCCGGCGGTCCGGCGGGGGGGCTCACTCGTCTGCCTCGTCGAGGTCGACGTACTCCGGCAGCGCCTGCTGCTCGTAGTCGCGCCAGCGCTCGGGGTTCCAGACCTCGAGCCGGTCCCGGGCCCCGATGACCACGACGTCGCGGTCGAGCCCGGCGAAGTCGCGCAGCGTGGGGGGCACGGTGATCCGCCCCTGCTTGTCCAGGGCGCCCTCGGCCCCGCTGGAGAACAGCATCCGGGTGTAGGCGCGGGCGGACTTGCTGGTCTGGGGCCGCGCGGAGACCCGGTCGGCCTCGGCGTCGAAGACGTCCTGGGGCCACACCACCAGGCACTGCTCCTGACCCTGCGTCACCACGAGCCCCTCCGCGAGCCGGTTCCTGAACTTGGCCGGGAGGAAGAGCCGGCCCTTCTCGTCGAGCTTCGGGGTGTAGGTGCCCATGAAGTGCATGAGCAGTCCTCCCGGTCACCCCACGAACGTGGTCTCTTCCTCCACTTCGCTCCACAGTACTCCACTTTGCCCCACCGTCAACCACTATTCCCCACCACGGCCCCCCTCTCCACCACCGCGCTCCCCCACCGCGCCACCCCCGGGCGGCTCTCGGGCCGCGCACCCGGCCGGCGGCGGCCTCCGCCGTCGGTGCGGGCGACCCAGGACGCGGGTTGAGGTCACGCCCTACGGTTGGGGTCACCTCGCACCACTGCCCGGCCCGCCCCGGGCCGCACCCGGAAGGACCTCGTGTGGACCCCGTCGCCGCACCGACCACGCCCGCCCGTCGACCGCCCGCCTCGGCGGACCTGGCGACGGTCGCCGCCGTGGTGGGACGGATCCGCGCCAACATCGAGCGGGTGATCGAGGGCAAGCCGCAGGTGGTCACCTCGGCGGTCACGGTGCTGCTGGCCGAGGGCCACCTCCTGATCGAGGACGTCCCCGGGGTCGGCAAGACGATGCTCAGCAAGGCCCTGGCCCGCAGCATCGACTGCAGCGTGCGCCGCATCCAGTTCACCCCGGACCTGCTGCCCTCCGACGTGACCGGGGTGTCGGTGTTCAACCAGGACACCCGGCAGTTCGAGTTCCGCCCCGGTGGCGTGTTCGCGAACGTGGTGGTGGGGGACGAGATCAACCGCGCGTCGCCGAAGACGCAGTCGGCGCTGCTGGAGTGCATGGAGGAGCGACAGGTGACGGTGGACAACGTCACCTACGCCCTCGAGGCGCCGTTCATGGTGATCGCCACGCAGAACCCGGTGGAGATGGAGGGGACCTACTCCCTGCCGGAGGCCCAGCGCGACCGGTTCATGGCCCGGGTGTCCATGGGGTACCCCGTCGAGGCGGCCGAGATCGCCATGCTCGACTCGCACGCCGGCCACTCGCCGCTGGAGGACCTCGACGCCGTCACCGACGCCGCGGAGATCCGCAAGCTCAGCGAGGTGGTCGCCGGCGTCCACGTCTCCGCCCCCGTCCAGCGCTACGCGGTGGCGATCGCCGCGGCGACCCGGCGCAGCGACCACCTCGTCCTGGGGGCCTCGCCCCGCGCGACCCTGCACCTCGTGCGCGCGGCCAAGGCCGCGGCGGCGATGGCCGGTCGGGACTACGTGCTGCCCGACGACGTCCGCGTCCTGACCGGTCCGGTGCTGACCCACCGGCTGATGCCCAGCGTCGAGGCGTCGATGACCGGGAACGACGTCGCGGGCGTGCTCACCGACCTCGTCGCCGCCGTGCCGGTCCCGCGGGGCGCCGGCAGTGCGTGAGGCACTCTCCGGGCTCACCGTGCGCGGGCGGGCCTTCCTGGCCGCCGGTGTCACGGCCGCGGTCTGCGCGGTGCTGCTCGACCAGCGCCCGCTGGGCCGGGTCGGTGTCCTGCTGGTGGCGCTGCCGCTGCTCGCGGCCTGGGTGCTGGCCCGCACCCGCTACCGCCTGTCCCTGGTGCGCGAGGTCGTGCCGCACCAGGTCGTGGTGGGGCAGCCCGCCCGGGTCTCCCTCACCCTGACCAACGACGGGCGCACGCCCAGCGGCCTGCTCCTGCTCGAGGAGCAGGTGCCCTACGAGCTGGGGGCCCGGCCGCGCTTCGTCCTCGAGGGGATCGGGCACGGGTGGAGCCGGCACGCGACGTACCAGGTCCGCGCGGACCTGCGCGGACGGTTCGAGGTCGGCCCGATGTCGGTGCGGGTGACCGACCCCTTCGGCCTGCTCGAGCTCGGTCGCGCCTTCCGGTCCACCGCGACCCTGACCGTGGTCCCGCGCACGGTGCCGCTGCCGGCGATCCCCCTCGGACAGGGCTGGACCGGCTCGGGCGACGAGCGGCTGCGGGCCGCCGCGACCGGCTCGGCCGAGGACGTCACCGTGCGCACCTACCGCCGCGGGGACGACCTGCGCCGCGTGCACTGGCGCAGCTCCGCGCGCACCGGGGAGCTGATGGTGCGTCGTGAGGAGCAGCCCTGGCAGGCCCGGGCGACGGTCTTCCTGGACGACCGCGTCGTGTCCCACCGCGGGGCCGGGCCGACCTCGTCGTTCGAGACGGCGGTCTCCGCCGCCGCCTCGGTCGCCACCCACCTGGCCCGGCGCGGCTACACCGTGCGCCTGGTGACGGCCACCGGTGAGGACCCGGCGACCGCCCGCCTGGGCGACCGCCAGGGACCCGACGCGGCGGCGCTGCTGGAGTCCCTGGCCGTGCTGCGGCTGCACGCGGCCGTCCGGCTCGACCAGACCTGGCTCTCCGACCACGCAGCCGGGGTGACCGTGGCCGTGCTGGGGCTGCTCCAGGCCGCCGACGCTCCGGTGCTGCGTCGGATGGCGCACCCCGGCCTCTCGCTGGCCCTCGCGCTGGACCTCGACGCGTGGGGCAGCGGCCCCCGGGGTCCCGGCGGCCCCGCGACACCCGTGCTGCTCCACCAGGGCTGGCGGGTCTCCGCGCTCGGGCCCGGCGACACCGCGGCCCAGGCCTGGCAGGAGCTCGGAAGGGGCGGCTCCCGGCCGGCGCCGGGCCGGGCGTCGGCCCGCGCGGTGCGCGACGTGACCGCCGCGGCCGGTCCGGGCCGCACTCCCGGGGAGACCCCCTCGTGAGCGCGACGCGGACGGGGTCCCGGGTCGGCCTCGCGGTGACCGGCGCGGCCGGCGTCTGGGTGGCGGCGCTCTCGTGGCGCGGGTTCACCGAGGCGTGGCCCGCCGCCCTGGTGCCCCTCGTCGGCATCGGCGCCGCGGTCGCACTGGGCGGCGCGGCACTGCGCCGGTTCGCGGTGCCCGGCGCCCTGGTCGTGCTCGCGCAGCTGCTCCTCGGCGTCGCGGCGACGAGCGTGGTGCTGACCGGGTCCCCCGTCCCGGTGGGTGCCGCCGGCACCGCGCTGGTGCGCGCACTCGAGCAGGCGGTCGAGTCCTCGACGACCTACGCCGCCCCCGTCCCGGCGGACGCACCCGGCATCGAGCCCCTGCTGGTCGTCGGCGGCCTGGCCTGCTTCCTGCTGGTCGACGCCCTGGCCTGCACGCTGCGCCGGGTGCCGCTCGCCGGGCTGCCCCTGCTCGCGGTGTACAGCGTCCCGGTGGGGATCCTGGGCTCGGGCGCCGGCTGGTGGATCTTCGTCGCCACCGCCACGGCCTTCCTGCTGATGCTCCACCTCGACGCCGGCGACGCCGTCACCCGGTGGGGCCGCGCCCTGGCCGAGAACGGTCCGACCGAGCACGGTCCGGCCGGCGACGCCAGCGGCTTCGGGATGCGTACGGGCGCGGCCGCCGCCGGCGCCGGCGCGCTCGGGGCCGGCGCCGTCGCGCTGGCCGTGGCGATCCCCCTCGCCCTGCCGGCCCTGGACCTCGACCTGCTGGGCGGGGGGTCCGGCTCGGGCGGCAACGGCGACATCCTGGTGACCAACCCGATGGTCGACCTGCGCCGCGACCTGAGGCAGGTCGACGACGTGCCCCTGGTCCGCGTGCGCACCGACGACCCGGACCCGGCCTACCTGCGGATCTCGGTGCTGGCCAACTTCACCGAGAACGAGTGGACCTCCGGCGACCGCAGCGTGCCCGACAACCAGGTCGCCGACGGGGCCCTGCCCCCGATCGAGGGCCTGGACCCCGGCGTGGCCCGTGAGTCCTACGCCTACGAGGTCGAGGTGACCGATGCCCTGTCGTCGACCTGGCTCCCCACCCAGGCCCCCGTCTCCCGGGTGCAGGCCCCCGGGGACTGGCGCTTCGACCTCACGACCTCCGACTTCATCGCCGCCACCGACGACCTGACGACCTCCGGGCTGACCTACGAGATGACCTCGGTGGAGCCGCAGGTCGGGGCGGCCGACCTGGCCGCCGCCCCCGCCGAGCGGGGCGAGGTCGACTCGCGCTTCCTCCAGCTGCCGACCGGACTGCCTCCCGTCGTCGGGTCGCTGACCAACGACGTCACCGCCGGCCTGGCCAACAACTTCGACCGCGCGGTGGCGCTGCAGGACTTCTTCCGCACCGACGGCGGGTTCCGCTACAGCCTGGCGTCCGAGGACGGCAACGGGGCCGACGAGCTCGCTGCCTTCCTCACCCCGGGACCCGACGGACGCATCGGCTACTGCGAGCAGTTCGCCTCCGCCATGGCCGTGATGGCCCGCCAGGTCGGCATCCCCTCCCGGGTCGCCGTCGGGTTCCTGGCTCCCAGCAGGCTCGAGGACGGGCGCTGGGAGTACAGCTCGGACGACCTGCACGCCTGGCCCGAGCTGTACTTCCCCGGCGCCGGCTGGACCCGCTTCGAGCCCACCCCGCCGCGGCGGGCGGCCCAGGTCCCCGCCTACACCGCCGGCGACCAGGCGCCCGAGCCGTTGCAGCAGGTGCCCGGGTCGGGCCGTGACGCCGCCCGCGGCGAGGAGGCCGACCGCGCCGAGAACCGCGTCCAGCCGCAGGTGGGTGACGCGCAGCCCGCGGCGCCGATCGAGGCCCCCTCCACCCGGTGGCGCACGGCGGCGCTGGTCCTCGCCCCGGCGGCGCTGGTGGTCGGGCTGCTCGCGGCGCCCGGGGTCGTGCGGCGCCGCCGTCGCGAGCGACGCCTGTCCGGCGGTGTCCTGGACGGGTGGGCCGAGCTGCGCGACACCGCGGTCGACCTCGGCACCCCGTGGCCGGACGAGCGCTCGCCGCGCGAGGTGCGGTCCGTCGTGGCGCGCCACCTCGGGACGACGGCGGACCTGGACGTCGTCGTCTCCGCCGTGGAGCGGGCGCGCTACGCACGCCCCGCCGACACCTCCGACACCGCCGGCACCTCCGGCACCGACCAGGCCCGGGACGCGGACGAGTCGGGCGTCCGGGACGCCTGCCGCCGGTGCCTGGCCACGATGGAGGAGCGGTCCACGCCCCGCGACCGCCGGCGCGCGCGCTGGTGGCCGCGCACGGTCGTCAGCCGCCGCGCACGCCGGCGTCCGACCGCCGGCGACGAGGACGTCGCCGACCGCCCCCTGGCCGAGCAGCTGCGCTGAACGCCGGGCGGCGGGGCGGCCGGGCTGGGCCCAGCTGGGCTCAGAAGCCGTTGCCCTCGCGGCGGCGACGCCAGCGCTGCTCCATGCGCTCCATGAACGAGCCGGACGCGCCCGTGGGGCCCGGGCGCGACGCACGGCCGCGGGGCTTGCGGGCCTTGGCGGAGCGACCGCCGTCGACGACGGTGAGACCGGGACCGACGCCGCCGGCGACCGCGCCGGAGGCGTCGTCGGGCGCACGGACCTGCTGCTGACCGCGCAGGGAGGTCAGGGCCAGGGTGGCGCTGCCCAGCATCACCACGAAGCCGATGATGCCGACGACCACCTGGTTGGTGATGGCCCCGGTCATCAGGACCACGACACCGACCACGAAGACGACCGCGGCGAGGAGCGCCCGCCGACGCGCGGTCCTGCGCATCGACGTGCCCCGCAGGGTCGAGGCGAACTTGGGGTCCTCCTCGACGAGCGCGCGCTCCATCTGCTCGAGCAGTCGCAGCTCCTCTTCCGAGAGCGGCACCGGGTCCTCCCAGGGTCCGTCGTGCCCCGGCCGTGTCCGGGTACTGGTGGAAGTCTAGGCAGGCCGTTCCACGGACGGTAGGGACACCTGGGAATTTCGTCGCGCACCGAGCAGGGTCGCCGGCCGCACGGCCGCCGAGCCGAACCGGCGCACGGCCCGGTCGACCGCCCGGTCGGCCTCCGCCCACCCCACCTCGCGCTCCCCCAGGACGTGCTGGTGGTGCACCTCGGCCCGCGTCCGCAGACCCTCCACACGCACCCCGACCAGGCGCAACCGTGCGCCGCGCAGCCCCAGCGCGTCGTGCAGCGCGACGGCGACGGCGAAGACCTCCTGGGTGACGTCCGTGGCCTCGGGCAGCGTCCGGGACCGGGTGAGGGTGGTGAAGTCCGAGAAGCGGACGGTCAGCGCCACCGTGCGACCGGCCACGCCGGCGGTCCGCATCCGGCCGGTCACCGAGGTGGTCAGGCGCAGCAGCTCGCGCAGCACGACCACCCTTTCGGCGGTGTCGCGACCGAAGGTCGACTGCGCCCCCATCGACTTGTCGGGGTCGTGGGTGACGCTGCCGAAGGCGGGGGCGTGCCGGGACCGGACCTGCCGTCGGTCGGCGCCCCAGGCCAGGGTGTGCAGGTGGGGCCCGAGGTGCTCGCCGAGGTCGCGGCGCAGCACGGCGACCCCGGCGTGGGCCAGGTCGCCGACCGTGCGGTAGCCCAACGCCCGCAACCGCGTACGGGTCTTCTCGCCCACCCCGTAGAGCTCGCCGACGTCGCGCGGGTGGAGGAAGGCCACCACGTCCTCGGGGGCCACCACCAGCACCCCGTCGGGCTTGGCGCGGGTGCTGGCGAGCTTGGCCACGGACACGGTCGCAGCGACCCCGACCGAGCAGGTGATCCGCTGCTCGTCGGCGATCCGGGCGCGCAGCTGCTCGGCGATCGACAGCGGGGTGCCCAGCCGCCGCCCCGCGCCGGAGACGTCGAGGAACGCCTCGTCCATCGAGACGCCCTCGACCAGCGGGGTCACCTGCCGGAAGGTCTCCATCACCGCGGCCGAGACGGTGGCGAAGGCGGCGTGGTCCGGCTCGAGCACCACCGCGTCGGGGCAGAGCCGCAGGGCGCGCGAGCCCGGCATGGCCGAGCGGACGCCGTGGGCCCGGGCCAGGTAGTTCGCCGAGAGCACCACCCCGCGGTGGCCCCCGCCCACGAAGACCGGGCGGTCCCGCAGCTCGGGTCGGTCACGCAGGGCGACCGAGGCGTAGAAGGCGTCCATGTCGACGTGCAGGACCGGGCACGCCCGGGACCGCTCCCCGGCGTCCGGCCGGCTCATCGGGGCCGCCGGACGGACCGGGCCGCTACGCGCCCCGGCTCAGCGCGCGAGCAGGTGCAGCTGGGTCGCGAGCGGGAGGTACTCCGGGCGCGAGGCCACGGCCCGTTCGAGGTCGAGCAGCGCGGTCGTCGCCCCCGGCTCGGCGTCGAGCAGGGCACCGGGGACGAGGTCGGCGAAGACGCGCACGGCGTGCACCTCCCGGTCGGCGAACCCGGCCCCGGCCACGGACGCGTCGAGCTCGGCGTGGGTGAAGCGGCGACCGGCCCGGTCCACCGCCCCGGCCGGGTCGAGCGCCTCGCGCGCGGCCAGGAAGTGGCCGGCCATCGCCCGGGCCAGCACGGCGGCGTGACGCTGCGCGACGAGGAGGCTGAGCGCACCACCGGGACGCACGACCGCCCGGAGGGTCCGCAGCGCGGCCCCGGGGTCCTCGACGACCTCCAGCACGCCGTGGCACAGCACGAGGTCGGCGCCGTCGGCGCCGAGGACGTCGAGGGTCGAGGACAGGTCCCCCTGGACCGCGGCGACGTCGACGCCGTGCTCGCGCGCTCGGCGCCCCAGCGACGCGAGCGCGTCGGGGCTGGGGTCGACGACGGTGACGCGGTGCCCCCGCTCGGCGATGGTGACGGCCGAGCCGCCGGTGCCGCCCCCGATGTCGAGGACGTCGAGGGGGGCTCCGTCGAGCAGGGGGCGCAGCGCGTCCCAGACCACGGCCGTGCGGATCGCGCTCCTGCGCTCGCTGGGTCGCTCCGTCGCCGGCATGGGGACCACCCTAGGAGACTCGCGCGTGATCCGCGCCGCTGCGCCCCGCGGGTCGCGTCGCAGGCCCCCGCACCCGCCGGGGGAGGGCCGGGCCCGTTCACCCGGCGCGGCGTGCCGGGGCCGGCTGGCACGCCGCCCAGGACGACGGCACCGCGTCGTGCGGGACGAGCCCCAGCATCTCCTCGACCACGGCCAGGAACCGGTCGGCGTCGCGCACCAGGTCGTCGGCCTCCCGCTCCGCCACCGCCCGCGAGGACCCCGCCTCGGCCGCCGCCCGCTTGCCGGCACCGGCGGCGAAGAACGTGGCCCACTCCCCGAGCTCGGGCGCGACCTCGGTGAGCAGGACCCAGGCGTTCTTCTGCCGGCGCCCCCGGGTCGGCTCGGGACGGGCGCGCGCCGAGAGCAGCGCCGCCGCCGCGCGCAGGGCCGCCACGTGCGCGCAGGCGTACCGGTCGGCGACGTCGGTGCTGCCCACCGCCTCGCTCAGCGACTCGGCCGACCGCGCGAGGTAGGAGTGCGTGGTCGCCGGAAGGCTGGCCGGGCGCTCGACGACCGCGGTCCCCCGCCCGTCCTGCCGCCCGTCCCGTCGCCCCGCCTGGTACGTCCGTGCTGCCGCCATGTCACGCCTCCTCGCCGACCGTCGAACACGTGTTCGAACGATCGTCACGCTACACCCGGCCACCGACACCCGGTCAAGACCCGGTCGTCCGTGGGCGCCGCGCCCTCCCGCCCTGGGGGACCTACCCGGGCAGCCCGGCAGGCGGGCGCTCGGAGGCGACCACGTCGCGCAGGAACCGGGAGACCGACCGGCGCCAGAGCGCGCCGAGGGTGGCGAGCTCCACGACCAGCCCGACGACGGAGACGACGACGAACGACGTCGGCGGCGACGTGCGCAGGGCTGCCACGGTGGCCACGACGACGAAGGCGACGATGGCGGCGAGGCACCACCGGGCCCACCCGTGGCCGGCGCGGAGGAAGGCCAGCATCAGCAGCACGGAGCCCACGAAGGTGCCGCAGCACACCAGCGCCACCGGCACGAACGAGAGCGGGGCGATGGTGCTGTCCGGAGGCTGCCCGGCCGTCCACGCGTCCATCAGCGGCTCGCGCTGGACCACGACGAGCACCGCGGTGACCACCCCCACCACGACCTGGGCCCACACCCCGCGGGTGACCCAGGTCAGGGCCCGCGGTCGGTCCGGACCGACGGTGGCGCCGGTCGGCTCCGGTGGTGTGCTCACGTGGTGCTCCCCCTCGCTGCGCTGCGTCCGGCGCCACCCGCGGACCCGCTGGTCGGGCCCGGAAGACCGGCGCGCCACCCGTCTAGGGTCGGGGCATGACGTCCGAACATCCTGGTGTCACCCGGTTCCGCGCCGCGCACGCGGAGCGTGGCGGGACCGGTGCGGTGGTCATTCTGCCTGACGCCGCCCACACCGCGGTCCTCGCCGCGGCGGCCCTGGGCTGCGAGGTGGGCGCCATCGCCAACAGCCTGCTCTTCGACACCGACGGCGGCCCGGTCCTGGTGCTGACGAGCGGGGCCCACCGCGTGGACACCGCGGCCGTCGCCGCACGGATCGGGCAGGGGTCCCTGCGGCGCGCCTCGCCCGACCTCGTGCGAGCCGTGACCGGCCAGGTCATCGGCGGGGTCTCCCCGCTGGGCCACCCCGCCCCCGTGCCGACGTACGTCGACACCTGGCTGCGACGCCACGAGCGGGTCTGGGCCGCGGCCGGGCACCCGGCCGCGGTGTTCTCGACCGACGCCGCGGAGCTCGTCCGGATGACCGGCGCCCGCGAGATCGAGGTCGACCGGGGCGTCGACCCACCCACGCCCTAGGGTCGCGCCATGGCGCGGGTCGTGGTGGTCGGGGGCGGGCTCGCCGGCCTGGCCGTCTCGCTGCGCCTGGCCAAGCAGGGCGAGGAGGTCGCCCTCGTCGAGCGCGCGGACGCCCTGGGGGGTGCGCTGCGTCCTGTCGAGGCGGACGGCTGGTCCTGGGACGGCGCCGTCACCTGGACCATGCTGCCCGCGGTCGTGCGCGACCTGGTGCACAAGACCGGCCGCCCCCTGGAGCGCGAGCTCCGGCTCGAGCCGGTGCCGGTGCTGCGCGAGCACCGTTTCGTCGACGGCACCCGCGTGCAGCTGCCCGGCGGCTCCCGCCAGGCCCAGCGGCGGGCGTTCGAGGAGCTGGGCCCGGGTCTCGGGGACCAGTGGCTGGCGCACACCGATGCCTACGCACCGGTCTGGGAGACGCTGCGGCGGGGCTACCTCGAGCCGTGGGAGACCACCGACGTCGGCCCGTCGGCGCAGGCGCTGACCGTCCTCGGGTCCCGGGAGAACCTCCAGCGGCGGCTGCGGCGGGCGCTGCGCGACGACCGGCTGGCCGACGTCGCGGCGCACCCCCTGGTCGTCGACGGTCACGCCCCCCGCGACGTCCCCGCGTGGGCCGGGCTGGGTTCGTGGCTCGAGCAGTGCTTCGGCGGCTGGCGCGTCGCGGGCGGCACCGCCCTGCTGCTCGACCTGCTGGTCGGCCGGCTCGCCCTGCGCGGCGTGACCGTGCACACCGGGACCGACGCGCTGGACGTCGTGGTCCGCGCCGGGCGCGCCGTGGGCGTGGCCACCACCGCGGGCGTCCTCGACGCCGACGCGGTCGTCTGCGCGGTCGACCCGCGCCGGCTGCCCACCCTCGCGCCGCTGGTGCGCGCCTCGGTCCCGGCCCTGCCCCCCGCGCTCACCCACGTCGGGCTGGCCGACGCGCCGGCGCTGGAGCACGAGCTGGTGCTGCACGGCGACCCCGTGGTGGTGGTGCGCCCCTCCGGACCGGGCGCCTGGACCGTGCTCGGCCGCGGCCGCGGCGCCTCGGACCCCCTGGGCGACCTGGCGCACCGCGGCATCGACGTGCGCGACCAGGTGGTGGCCCGCGTCGACCGCACCTCGCGGACCCTGGTGGAGGAGTGGGGCGGTTCGCCGCTCGGCGTGCTCTGGCAGGGGCGTGGCACCGCGCGCCGACGTGTCGGCCCCCGTACCCCGGTGCCGGGCCTGTACGCCGCGGGTGCGCACGCCGTGCCCGGCGCGGGCGTCCCGTTCGTGGGGATGTCGGCGGCGCTGGTGGTGCACGCCGTGCTGGCCGACCTCGGCCGGCCGGTCGCGCCCTGAGCCCGGCTCAGACCCGGACGTCGAGCGCGCGGAAGATCTCGAGCGTGGCCTTGGACCGGTTCAGCGTGTAGAAGTGCAGGCCGGGCGCCCCGCCGTCGAGCAGGTCCCGGCACAGCTCGGCGGCCATCGCGACGCCCTCGGCACGCATCGCGGTGGCGTCGCCCCGGTGCGCGGAGATCCGCTCGACCACGTCGGCCGGCACGGTCGTGCCGATCAGCTCGCCCTGCTTCTCGATGTTCGCCAGGTTCAGGATCGGCATGATCCCCGGCATCACCGGGAGCTCGCAGCCACGGGCGCGCACCCGGTCCACCAGGGAGAAGTAGTCCTCGGCGCGGAAGAACATCTGGGTGACCGCCCACTCGGCGCCGGCGCGCGCCTTGGCCACGAGGACGTCCGCGTCGTGGTCGAGGGAGGCCGAGGACGGGTGCCGCTCGGGGAAGGCGGCCACCCCGATCCGGAAGTCGCCGCGTGCGTGGGCCAGCTCGACCAGCTCGGTGGCGTGGTCGAGACCGCCCTGGGTGGCGGTCCACGGCGCCCGCGGACCCTCCTGCGGGTCGCCGCGCAGCGCGAGCACGTGGTGGACCCCGGCGGCGGCGTAGGTGTCGAGGATCGCCTCGAGCTCGGTGCGGGTGTGCCCGACGCACGTGAGGTGCGCGATCGGCACCATCGAGGTCTCGTGGGCGATCCGGCTGGTGATCCGCACGGTCGAGTCGCGGCTTGACCCGCCGGCGCCGTACGTCACGGAGACGAACGTCGGCCGGTACGGCTCCAGGTCGCTGATCGCGCGCCACAGCTGCTCCTCGCCGGCGGCGTCCTTCGGCGGGTAGAACTCGAAGGAGAACGACCGCTCGCCCTCCGCCAACAGCTCCGCCATGCTGCTCCCGCGCCCCATCGCCATGTGATCGAGCGTAGGCGGGCCCCGGCCACCCCTCCGAATCCTGACCGCCCCCCGGGACGCCCTAGCCTCGGGGGCGTGAGCCCCTCCCCCGAGCCCTCCGCGCGCGTCCCCTGGGACGCCACCGGGTTCCGTGCCGGCGTGCAGGACACCCTCGACGCGTTCCTCGACGAGCAGGCCGTACGCCTGGCGCCGGTGGGCCCGGACGCCGACCTGCTGGTCGAGGAGGCCCGCCGGTTCGTGCGCGGCGGCAAGCGGCTCCGGGCGTCCTTCTGCTGGTGGGGCCACCTCGCGGTCGACCCCGCGCCGGCCC
This sequence comes from uncultured Actinomycetota bacterium, assembly GCA_963781475.1. Classification (GTDB taxonomy): domain Bacteria; phylum Actinomycetota; class Actinomycetes; order Propionibacteriales; family Nocardioidaceae; genus Nocardioides. Next base: position 40,135 of record CAWAGJ010000011.1, read on the forward strand.
AGGAGGCGGCCGTGCTGCGCGCCTGCGCGGCGCTGGAGCTGCTGCACGCCAGCGCCCTGCTGCACGACGACGTGCTCGACGCCTCGGACACCCGGCGCGGCTCCCCCACCACCCACCGGGTGCTCGAGGCACGTCATCGCGGGGCCGGGTGGCGCGGGGACGCCGCGGCCTACGGCGAGGCGGGCGCCATCCTGCTCGGCGACCTGGTGCTCAGCTGGGCCGACGAGCTCCTGCGTCGCTGCGGCCTCGCGCCGGACCGGGTCGAGGCCGCGATGACCGTCTACGACCACTGTCGCAGCGAGGTGATCGCCGGGCAGTTCCTCGACGTCTCGGTCCAGGCCCGCGGTCGCGCCGACGTGGACGCCGCGATGACGGTGCTGCGCTACAAGTCCGCGAAGTACTCCGTGGAACGTCCGCTGCACGTCGGCGCGGCCCTGGCCGGCGCCGGCCCGGAGGCGCTCGCCGACCTGTCGCGCTTCGGCCTCCCCCTGGGCGAGGCCTTCCAGCTGCGCGACGACCTGCTCGGGGTCTTCGGCGACCCGGCGGTCACCGGGAAGCCCGCCGGTGACGACCTGGTCGAGGGCAAGCGCACCGTGCTGGTCGCCCTCGCCCTCGACGCGGCTGCACCCGGCGACCGCGCCCGGCTCGACTCCGCCCTGGGCACGGCGCTGACCGAGGCCGACGTCGCGGACCTCCGCCGGATCATCGACGCCTCGGGGGCGGCGGACCGGGTGGAGGAGGTCATCGGCGCCCTCGCGCAGCGCGCGCTCGACGCGCTCGACCGCGCCGACCTCGACGACACCGCCCGCGGGGTGCTCACCGACCTCGCCGTGGCCGCCACGCAGCGCACCCGCTAG
>CAWAGJ010000012.1:0-14922 GCA_963781475.1 uncultured Actinomycetota bacterium
CAGCCCCGCCGCACCCGGGTCGCTGCTGTCCGTCGCACCGGTCGTGCCGGTGGTCGTCATCGACGACGTGGACCACGCCGTGCCGCTGGCCCGCGCGCTCGTGGCCGGCGGCCTGCCGATCATCGAGGTCACGCTGCGCACCCCGGCCGCGCTCCCGGCGATCCGCGCGATCGCCGCCGAGGTCCCTGAGATCCTCCTCGGCGCCGGCACCGTCTGCACGCCCGCCCAGGCCGGCCAGGCCGCGGCCGCCGGCGCGCAGTTCCTGGTCTCCCCCGGCGCCACGCCCGGGCTGCTCGACGCGATGCTCGGCACCGGCCTGCCGTTCCTGCCCGGCACCTCCTCGGTGTCCGAGGTGCTCACGGTGCTCGAGGCCGGCGTGACGGAGATGAAGTTCTTCCCCGCCGAGGCCTCGGGCGGCGCCCCCTGGGTCAGGGCCGTCTCCGGCCCCGTCCCCGCGGCCCGGTTCTGCCCGACCGGCGGGATCACCGCGGCCAGCGCCCCGGCGTACCTCGCCCTGCCCAACGTGGGCTGCGTCGGGGGCTCCTGGCTGACCCCGCAGGACGCGCTGCTCTCCGGCGACTGGGAGCGGGTCGCGACGCTCGCCGCCGAGGCGGCCGCGCTGGGCTGAGGGCTCCGCCGGGCACCCACCGAGGGGTGGTCGGCGTCGCGGCCTACGCTCCCCTGGTGTCCCGCCCCGCTCCCCGCTGGCTGCCGCTGCTCGCGGTCGGCTGCACCCTGGTCCTGTGGGCCTCGGCCTTCGTCGCGATCCGCCACCTCGGGCGCGACTTCTCCCCCGGCGCGCTGTCGCTGGGTCGGCTGCTCGTGGGGTCGCTGACCCTGGCCGTGGTGGTGGCGGTGACCCGGCGGCGTACGCGCCGTGCGCTGGTGCGTCCCACCGGTCGCGAGGCGCTCGCGCTCGGCGCGATCGGGGTGCTCTGGTTCGGCGTCTACAACCTGGCCCTGAACGAGGGTGAGCTGCGCGTGGACGCCGGGACCGCGGCGATGCTGATCCAGGTGTCACCGGTGCTGATCGCGCTGCTCGCCGCGCTCTTCCTGGGCGAGCGGTTCACCGGCGCCCTGGCCCTCGGCCTGGCCCTCGCGTTCGGCGGGGTGGCCCTGATCGCGGCGGCCGGTCCCGCCGACGGCGACCGCGACGTCGTCGGTGTCGCGCTGGTGCTGCTCGCCGCGGTGGTCTACGCCGTCTCGCTGGTGCTGCAGAAGCCCCTCGTACGCCGGATCCCGGCGCTCCAGGTCACCTGGGCGGCCTGCACCGTCGGCGCGGTGGTGTGCCTGCCCTGGGCCGGCGACCTGCTCGACCAGCTCCGCGCCGCACCCGCGTCCTCGGTGTGGTGGGTGGTGTACCTCGGGGTGTTCCCGACCGCGCTGGCCTTCACCACCTACGCCTACGCGCTGGGCCGGATGGACGCCACGCGCCTGGGCGTGACCACCTACCTGGTGCCGCCGATCACGATCGTGCTGGGCCTGCTGCTGCTCGGGGAGGCACCGCCCGCGCTGGCCTACGTCGGGGGGCTGCTGGCCCTGGTCGGGGTGACGGTCGCCCGGCGCCGCCCCGCCGCGACGACGGCCGCGGCTCTCGTCGCCGCACCCGTCGACGCACCGGTCGTCGACCCGGGGCCGACCGAGGTCAGGTCGCCAGCGCGACCGTGAGCCGCTCGCGCAGCGACTTCGTCGCCCGGCTGCGCAGCTGGCTGACCCGGGACTCCGTCACCTGGAGCACCTGGCCGATCTCGGCGAGGGTGAGGCCCTCGAAGAAGTAGAGGGCGATCACGACCTGGTCCCGCTCGGGCAGCTCGCGCACGGCGTGGCGCAGCACCTCGCGGGTGCCCTCGTCCTCGAAGGCCTCCTCGAGCCCGGGGGCCTCGTCGCCCATCTCGGCGATCTCCTCGTCCCCGCCGGCGCCCATCTGGGTCGGCTTCGCGACGAGGTCGCGCAGCTCCCCCAGCCCGACGCCGAGGCGGCGGGCCAGCTCGACGTCCTCGGGGTCGCGGCCCAGCTCGCGGTGCAGGGCGGTGCGGGCCTCCTCGACCGCGCGCAGCCGGGTCCGCACCGAGCGGGGCACCCAGTCCGCGCTGCGGATGGAGTCCAGGATCGCGCCCCGGATCCGCGGGACCGCGTAGGTCTGGAACTCCCACCCGCGGTCCGGCTCGAACTTCTCGATGGCGTCCATCAGCCCGAAGACGCCCTCGGAGACCAGGTCCGCGGACTCCACGGAGGCCGGCAGCCCGCTGCGGACACGGCCGGCGACGTACTTGACCAGCGGCGAGTACTGCATCACCAGCCGGTTGCGCAGCTCCACGTCACCGGTGGCCTTGTACTCGGTCCAGGTCTCGTCGAGGTCCGGGCGCGCGGCCCGGGGCGTCGTGGGGGACATCAGGCGGCACCCGGTGCGAGCACCGACAGCGCCGCCGACGGGTCGCTGCGGTAGCGCGCGATCAGGGCGGTCGTGCTCTCGTCGAGGCGCGCGAAGAGCGCGCCGCGGTACGCGGTGAGCTGGCGCTCCGCGGCGCGCAGCCGCTCCAGGACCACGCTGGCCTCGGCCGGGCTGGTGGGCGGTGCCCACACCTCGGCGAGGTCGGGCAGCTCGGGGAGGGGGTCGGCGGCCCGGACGCGCAGCAGCGCGCTGCGCCCGGCGCCGGTGGCGGTGTCGCCCAGCACGCGGACGAGGTCGTCGAGGCCGATCGCGGCCGCACCGCCCGTACCGCTCCCGCCGGCCTGGATCAGGTCCAGGCGGGCGTGGACGACGCGGCGCCAGTACGAGGCCCGGTCCTCCTCGTCGCGCAGGCTCTGGCGGTAGGCGCGCAGCCCGGGCAGCGTGAGGTCGTCGAGACGGGGGGCCTCGCCGACGTCGAGCGTGCCGGGACCGGTGGCGGTGTCGTCGTTCACCGTGCTCCTCGTGCTCCTCGTGCGGGCGGTGCGGGGCGGCGCTCCGGGTGGGGCGGGGGTGGTGCGGGGTGGTGCGGGGTGGGACCGGCCGCGAGGGCCGTGCCCCGCATCCTGCCAGCCGCAGACGGCGTCGTCCCGGTGTTGACCCAGGTCGTGGTCGCCCGACCCGGCCCGGCGAGCTCCCCGACCGGGTCGCGCGGTGTCCAGGACCCTGGACGGCGACCCCGGCAGGACTCAAGTCCCGACCTGGTGGACCCGATGACCCTCTCGACCACGGATCGCGTGGACCGCCGAGCCACCGGGAGACCAGCATGCGCCTCACGACCGCACCCGGGCGTCCGTGGTGACCGGGCTGCGCGAGGTGCGCGGGGTGCTGCGCGGCGTGGTGCGCCGGTGGGGCAGCCGCGACAACGACCCGCTGACCGGGCTGCCGGACCGCGGGGTGCTGCGCGACCGCGGCCCGCTGGCCCTCGCCCTGGCACGCGCCTCCGGGCGCCCGGTGGCGCTGCTGCTGCTCGACCTCGACGGCTTCAAGCGGATCAACGACCTGCTCGGGCACCACGAGGGGGACGCGGTGCTGGTCGAGGTGGCCCGTCGCCTCACGACCGTCGTCGGCCCCCAGGACCTGCTGGTGCGCCTCGGCGGCGACGAGTTCGCGGTGCTGACCGCGCCGCTCGCGGCGCCGGAGGCAGCCGCCGACCTGGCCGCCCGCGTGGTCGCCGTCGTCGCGGAGCCGCTGCAGGTCGAGGAGCTGGAGGTCGCCGTCACCGCCTCGGTGGGTGTCGCGCTGCTCGACCGGGACGGCAACACGCTGGAGGAGCTGACCCGGGCCGCGGACCAGGCGATGTACGCCGTCAAGCGCTCCGGCGGCGACGCCCCCTCCCCCACCGGCGACCCCACCGACCCGGTCCTGGCCGCTGTGCACGGCCCGCGCCTGCTGGCCGAGCTGCGCGAGGCGGTCGCCGCCGGCGACCTCGCCGTGCACTACCAGCCGCAGGTCGACGCACGTTCCGGCGCCGTCACCGGGTACGAGGCGCTGGTGCGGTGGGAGCACCCCCAGCACGGGCTGCTGCTGCCGCGCCACTTCCTGCCCCAGGCCGAGCGCAGCGGCCTGCTCGGCCCCCTCACCGAGGTCGTGCTGGACCGGGCCCTGGCCGACCTCGCCCTGCTGCGCACCCTCTCCCCCGGGGCGGGGCTGTCGCTGAACGTCTCCGCGCGTCACATGGCCGCGCGCGGCCTGGTCACCGACCTGATCGAGCGGATGCGCACCGCCGGGCACGACCCGTCCGAGCTGGTCCTCGAGATCACCGAGGCGGCCACCCGGCCGACCCCGGACGTGGCCGCGCTCTTCGAGGAGGTGCACGAGGCGGGGGTCCGGGTCAGCATCCACGGGTTCGGCCGCGACTCCTCCTCGCTGCGCTCGCTGTGGACCTTCCCCGCGGTGCGTCAGATCAAGATCGACCCCGGGTTCATCGCGACCCTGCTCACCGACCCCACCACCGAGCGGCAGGTGCGCGGCATGGTCAGCGCCGCGCACGCCCTCGACGTCCAGGTCGTGGCCGAGGGCGTGGAGACCGGCGGCGCGGTCGCGCGGCTGCAGGAGCTCGGCGTGGACACCCTGCAGGGACGGTGGCTCAGCCCGGCCGCCGACCCTGCCGAGCTCGCCCGTCACGCCACGCACTGGTCGACGGTGGCCGCGCAGGTGCGGCGCACGGCACCGGGCCCGTGAGGTCGCGACGGAGCCTCGACACCTTCTCGCACTGGTCTGGACCAGGTGGCGGGATCGTGGGTTCCCCGGCACGGCCCGCAGCGATGGGTTTCACTGCTGCTACCGGTATGCGGGGGTGTCCGGGCCGACCCGCCACCCGACTCTCGGAGGAAAAATGCGTGCTCCGGTCCTGCTGGTCGGCTACGACGCCGCGGCGGTCCGTCGCACCCGGGACGACTTCATCTCGGGTGGGCTCACCAACCCCGTCCTGGCGTGCGAGGACGGCCAGGAGGCCGCCGCCCACGTGCTGGGCAGGGCCCCGTTCGGCCACCGCGTCGACCACCCGCTGCCCGTCGTCGTGGTGACGGCGCTGCGGCTGCCGCTGGGCAGCGCCGCCGAGCTGCTGCGCGTGCTGCGCGCCGACGCCGGCCTCGGCCGGCTCCCGGTCGTGGTCACCGGCGGCGACCCGGGTGACGCCGAGATCGCCGAGCTGCACCGCCACGGCGCGACCTACCTGTCCGGCCACGTCGCGGCCCGCGCGCTGCTCGACGTCATCCGCGGCCTGAACATGCCCTGGGCCCTCGAGCGCGCCGAGCCGGTGGCCTGACGTGGCGCACCTCGACCCCCTCGTCCTCGGCCTCACCGATCCCCGCCCGCTCCGCGACCGCGTCGAGCAGCTGTGCTGCGAGGCCGGCCGGGCCGGGCGCCAGGTGGTGCTCCTCGCGGCCAGCGTCTCGAACGCCGACGAGCTCGCCGACGCCTACGGCCACGAGGCCCTCGGCGCGGTCACCTCGGCGGTGGTCGCGCGGCTCGACGCCGGCGACCCGACCCCGCAGGGCATGGACGGGGACCGCGCCCCGCGCATCCACCTGCTCCAGGTCTCCCCCGTGGGCGGGGTGCTGGCCGGCCTGGTGGTCGAGCCCGAGCTGTGCTCCGCCGAGATCGAGGCGGTCGCCGCACGCCTGGCCGGGTTCGCGACGCTGCCGGCGGAGCAGGGCGGCGCCCGGGTGTGGCCGGTCGTCACCGTGGCGCTGCGCCGCTGCCAGGCCGGCGACGAGGGCTGGCGCTCGCTGCGTGAGGTGCGCGGCGCGCTGTACGCCGCCGGGCGCCACCACCGCGGGTGCGTGCGGTGGAACGCCCCCACCGCCGACACCGGCGGGACGGGCGGGCCCGGCGGGGAGGACCAGCACGACGCGGTCGTCCGGCGCGAGCTGGGCCTGGTCGCCGACCTCGCCGCCGCGATGTACGAGGACCCCGCCCAGCTCTCGATGGTCTACCAGCCGGTGCTCGACCTGAGGAGCCGGACGCTGATGAGCGCGGAGGCCCTGCTGCGCTGGCACCACCCCGAGCGCGGCAACGTGTCCCCGGCCGACGCGGTGGCGGCCGCCGAGCGCTCCGGCCTGATCCACGACCTGGGCCAGCTGGTGCTCGACCTGGCCCTCACGCAGACGGCCGCGTGGATCGGCCACGTGGGTCCCGCGTACCGCACCCACGTGAACGTCTCCGCGCTCGAGCTGCAGCGTCCGGGCTACGTCGAGGACGTCGCCGCGGCCCTCGAGCGCAGCGGCACCCCGGCGGAGATGCTGCTGCTGGAGATCACCGAGACCGCGCTGCTGACCGAGGACCAGCAGGTGCTCACCACGCTCTACCGGCTGCGCGCGCTCGGGGTCGGCCTGGGCATCGACGACTTCGGCACCGGCTACTCCTCGATCGCCCAGCTGCACCGGCTGCCGGTGGACACCGTCAAGATCGACCGGTCCCTGGTGCGCGACATCGCCACCTCGGCCACCGACTTCGCCCTGATCCGCAGCGTGCTCGGCCTGCTCGGCACGACCCAGGTCACCGTGGTCGCCGAGGGCATCGAGGACGCCGTGCAGGCCTCCCACCTGCAGGCCGTGGGCGCGGTCTTCGGCCAGGGCTACCTGCTGGGCCGACCGATGCGGCCCGAGGTCTTCATGCCGGACGTCGCCCCGCTGGGGCGGACCGGCGTGAGCACCCCGGCCTGACGGCACCGCACGGCTCCCGCCCGGCCCGTCGGGCGCCGGTCGAGCGCCCGTCAGGGGCGCAGGTCGTCCCCCGCCTCGAGCCACCCGCGGAAGGCCTCGAGGTTGGCGGTGGACTCCCCGCGCAGGCGTCGCCAGTCCCACTCCTTGCGGATCGAGGAGGCGAAGCCGAGCTCCAGGATGACGTTGAAGGACTCGTCGGCGGTGGAGAGCACGGCCCCGAGCAGCCGGTCGAGCTCGGGCAGGTCCCCCGGCCCGTCCGCCCCGGGCGCCGCGTCGAGCACCCCGAGCGGCAGGCGACCGTCGAGGTAGACGTCCCCGAGGTGGTCGAGCGCGAACGCCGCCCCGAACGTCTTCAGGTTGCGCTCCAGCAGCCAGCGGTAGACCCGCTCGTGCTCCTCGTCGGGCCGCCGGCACACGAACGCGTGCACCCCCAGGGCGTGCACGCCGACGTCGAGGCGTACGGGGGTCTGCAGCTTGCGCTCGCCCGGCAGCGCGAAGGAGAAGCCCCCGGCCGCGGTCTCGCTGTGCTCCAGCTCGCTGGCCTGCAGGTACGCGCGCAGCGCCGCGATCCGACGCTGCTGCTCGGGCGTCGTCGCGGACAGTGCGCCGGCGGGCCCGCTCACGAGCCCGTCCCCCGCATCAGGGTGCGCGCGCGGTCGTACGCCTCCAGCGTGCGGTCGGCCGTCGCCTCCCAGGAGAACTCCCGGGCCTGGGTCAGCGCCCCGTCGCCGAGCGCGCGCACCCGGGCGGGGTCGAGGACCAGGCCCTCGAGCGTGTCGGCCCAGCGGACCGGGTCGTGGCCCTCGACCAGGACCCCGCTCACACCGTCGCGGACCACCGTCGGCAGACCCCCGACCGCCGCGGCGACCACAGGGGTGCCGCAGGCCTGCGCCTCGGCGGCGACCAGCCCGAAGGACTCGTTGTAGGACGGCACGGCGACCAGGGTCGCCGCGGCGTACCACCGGGCGAGGTCGGCCTGCGCGACCGGCGGCACGAAGCGCACCACCTCGGCGATCCCCAGCTCGTGGGCCAGCTGCACCAGGCTGGCCGGACGGTCCAGGCCGCTGCCCGAGGGTCCGCCGACGACCGGGACCACGAGGTGCTCGCGCAGCCCCGGCCGCCGCTCGAGCAGGTGCGCCACGGCGCGGAGCAGGACGTCGGGGGCCTTCAGGGGCTGGATCCGGCCCGCGAACAGCAGCACCGTCGCGTCGACGGGCAGACCGAGGGCGCGTCGCGCGGCGGCCGGCTCGCGGGGGGTGAAGGTGTCGAGGTCGACGCCGGGGTAGACCACCTCGACCCGGCCCGGGTCGGCGTCGTAGAGGTTGATCAGCTGCTTGGCCTCGAGGTCGGTGTTCGCCACGAGCACGTCGGCGGCGCCGACGACCTGCTCCTCGCCGATCACCCGCGCCTCGGGCTCGGGGGTGTCGCCCGCGGCCAGCGCCTCGTTCTTGACCTTGGCCATCGTGTGCATCGTGTGGACCAGCGGCACGCCCCACCGGTCCCGGGCCAGCGCACCGACCTGGCCCGAGAGCCAGTAGTGCGAGTGCACGACGTCGTAGTGCCCGGACGGCTGGGCGGCCTCGGCGCGCAGCACCTCGCGGGCGAAGACGCAGAGCTGCGCGGGCAGCTCGTTCTTGGTCAGGCCCTCGAAGGGCCCGGCGTGGATGTGCCGCACGACCACGCCGGGGCCGACGCGTACGGCCTCGGGCAGCGAGGAGCTGGTGGCGCGGGTGAAGATGTCGACCTCCACGCCCTGGCGTGCCAGGCGGCGGGAGAGCTCGGTGACGTAGACGTTCATCCCGCCCGCGTCCCCGGTCCCCGGCTGGTCCAGGGGTGAGGTGTGCAGGCTGACCATGGCCACGCGGCGCACCGCCGGGGTAGTCATCTCGCCCGCACCTCCCTGTCCCGGGGCGTACGCCCGGGCACCTCGTGTCCAACCCTGACCCGGCGCGCGGCATTCCCCCACCCCCTCCACAATGGGGTCATGGAGACTCCCTCAGCCCAGGCCGCACCCCTCGCCGTCGTGACCGGGGCCAGCAGCGGGATCGGGGCCGCGACGGCGCGGACCCTGGCCGCAGCCGGCTACCACGTCGTCTGCGCCGCCCGGCGCTCGGAGCGCGTGGAGGAGCTCGCCCGGGAGATCGGCGGCACCGCCGTGACGTGCGACGTCACCGACGAGGCGCAGGTGGCGGCGCTGGCCGAGCAGGTGGGACCGCGCCTGGACGTCCTGGTCAACAATGCCGGCGCGGCCCTCGGGATGGGGCCGGTCGCCGAGGCCGACAGCGGGCAGTGGCGCGCGATGTACGAGGTGAACGTGATCGGGCTGATGCAGGTCACCCGCGCGCTCCTGCCGGCGCTGCTGGCCTCCGGCGCGGGCACCGTGCTGAACGTCGGCTCCACCGCCGGGCGGATCGCCTACGAGGGCGGCGCCGGCTACACCGCGGCCAAGCACGGCACGCAGGTCGTGAGCGAGACGCTGCGCCTGGAGCTCTTCGACCAGCCGGTGCGCGTGCTGGAGATCGCGCCGGGCATGGTGCGCACCGACGAGTTCAGCACGAACCGCTTCGGCGGCGACCAGGCGAAGGCCGACGCGGTGTACGCCGGCGTGCCCGAGCCGCTGACCGCCGAGGACGTCGCCGACGCCATCGGCTGGATGATCACCCGCCCCGCCCACGTCAACGTGGACAGCCTGGTCATCAAGCCCCGCGCCCAGGCCGCGCAGCACAAGGTCCACCGGGTCTGAGCGGTCCTCGGCGCGGTGGGAGGGTCACCTCGGCACGGTGGGAGCGTCATCTCGGCACGCTGGGAGCGTCATCTGGGCACGGTGGGAGCGTCAGCTGGGCTACTGCGGTGCCGGCTCCCGCGTGCGTCGCCCGAGGGAGGCGATGGCCAGCAGGATCAGGACCGAGCCCGCGACGCCGGCCGGGCTGAGCCGCTCGCCGAGGAACGCCACCGCCAGCAGCACCGCGGTCACCGGCTCGAGCAGGCTGGCCACCACCGCGGTGCCGCTGGCGGTGGTGCGCAGCCCGGTGAACAGCAGGGCGTAGGCGACCGCCATCGTCACCACGCCCAGGTAGACGATCCACCCCCAGGACGCGAGGTCCGTGGTCAGCACCGGCTCGCCCTGCAGCAGCGGCAGGCCCAGACCCAGGGGCAGCAGGACACCGGCGGCGACGACCATCGTCGCGGTCGTGATGGTGAGGGTGTCCAGGCGCCGGGAGAGCGGGGCGCCGACCTCGGCGGAGAAGCCGTACGCCGCGCCGGCGGCGAGCGCGGCCAGCACGCCGACGACCGGTCGGGAGCCGGTGGCGCCGTCCCCGCCGGCCAGCCCGACCAGCAGCAGGCCGACCACGGCGACCGTCACCGTGGCCAGCGGCCCCGCGGCCGGGGGCCGGCGCTCGCGCACGCTGCCGACCACCAGCAGCAGGGCCGGGGCGAAGCCCAGGCAGACCACGGTCGTGATGCTGACGCCGGCCCAGAGGACGGCGACGAAGAACAGCTGCTGGAAGGTGGCGGTGAGCGCGCCGACCGCGACGACCCGCCGCCACTGCGGCCGGGCCAGCACCCAGCAGTCGCGCAGCCGCCCGAACGAGGCGGCCGCCGCCAGCAGCACCGCCGCGGCGACCAGGCCGCGCAGCGCGCCCACGGTGAGCGGGGAGAGGCCGGAGGCCTCGACCGCCAGGGGCACCGCGGGCCCGATGGTGCCCCACAGGATCCCCGCCACGCAGACCAGCAGCAGCCCCCGGCCCAGCAGCGGAGGTGCGTCCGCCACGGGTGCTGGAGTCGTCACCGGCGCATCGTCGCAGCCCTCGGTGGTCGCCCCGGTACGGGCCCCGCCTGCGCCGCGGGGTCGACGCACCGCCTCACTCGGGGGTCGTGGGCTCCGGGGACGCGCTCTCGCTGACGTCCACCCGGCTGCACTCGGCGGTCTGCGAGCGGACCTGGGCGTCGAGGTCCTCGAGCTGGTCCAGCAGCCCGACCAGCTCGTCGGGCCGGAAGTCACGCACGGCCCCGGCGACGTCGTCGATCAGGCGGGTGGCCTCGGTCAGGCTGTCCGCGGCGTCCTCGCAGGCCCCGGGCAGGGTCACCACCGTGTCCGCGGTCCCCTCACCGGGCTCCGGCGACGCCGCCGCCGGGGCCTCCGCCGCGGTCTGCGGCACGTCCCGCTCGGGCTCGCTGGCCAGCACGACGACCGCGCCGAGGCCCAGGCCGACCAGGAAGGTCAGCGCGGGGAGGAGGCGTACCGCCCACCGCTGCCACCCTGGTTCCTCGGCGCTGATGATCGTGGTCGGCGGCGGGGGGCTGGTCATGACGTCTCCTGCGGCGGGTCCCGGGCCGGTGGCGGCCCTCGTGGTCGGGCGTGGGACCTGACCTGCTGGTGCGGCAGGGTGACTGCCGGCTCTGGTAGGACAGGGTTCGTGTCGACGACCATACGGGTAGCTGCGGACCACCGGACCCTGCGGCTGCTCGACGCCGCGGTGCTGTTCTGGGTGGTGCTGTGGGTCGTGATCGGGGCCTGGACCGGCGTCACCCTGTGGCGGGCCGCCGACGTGGGCGACACCGTCGCCTCCTCCGGCCGGTCGCTGGTCTCCGTCGGGGAGGGGCTGCAGTCCCTGTCGGCGGTGCCCCTGGTCGGGGACCGCCCGGCCGAGATCGGCACCGAGGTGACCGAGACCGCCGGCGAGATCAGCGAGCGCGGCGACGAGGTCAAGGGACAGCTGCGCCAGCTCGGCGTCGTGCTCGGCATCGCCGTCGTCGGCATCCCGGTGACCCCCGTCGTCGGGCTGTACCTGCCGCTGCGGCTGCGGCGAGGGCGCGAGGTCGCCGGCATCCGCCGGCACCTGCAGGACCACGCCGACGACCCGCGCTACGACCGCTACCTGGCCGACCGCGCCCGGGCCGCGCTGCCCTACGACACGGTCGCCACCCTCGACCCGTCGCCCGACGCCACGGCCCCGGAGCGCACCGCCGCGCAGGCGCGGAGCACCGACCGCGTCCTCGCCGACGCCGAGCTCGCCCGGCTCGGGGTACGCCGCCCCGCCACCGCACGACCGTGAGCCCCGGTCCGGCGACCGGTCCGGCGACCGGTCCGCCCCGGGGGGTGGCCGGCGTCCTGGCCCGGGGCCTGGTCGCCGGTCGGTGGGTGGTCGTGGTGGCCTGGCTGGGCGTGGTCGGCGCGTGCCTGGCCCTGCTGCCCGCGCAGACCTCCGGGGGCGGTGGCCTGACCGGGCTGCTCTCCGGCGACACCCCCGCGGTCGAGGCCGAGCTGCGCTCGGTCGAGCTGTTCGGGTTCCCCCTGGTCGCACGGACGGTGGTGGTCCAGCGCGACCCCTCGGGGGTCTCGCCGTACGCCCAGGCCCGCACCGTGGTGCGCGCCCTCGCGGTCAACCGCGGGCGGGCCGGCGACGTCGCCCCGGTCCTCGGCGCGATCCCGGTCACCAACACCCTGGGGCTGTTCCCGGGCTCCCGGGAGACGAGCACGACCTCGCTGACCTACCTGCTGTACGGGCCCGACGCCACGCTCGGCCAGCGCACCCGCTCCGCGGAGAAGTACGCCAAGCGGTTCTTCACCGAGCGCGACGACGTGGTGGGGGTGACCGGGTCGGCGCCGGCCCGCAGCCGGCAGGGGTCCATCATCCGGGACGCCCTGCCCGGGGTGGAGGCGATCACGCTGCTGGCGATCGTGCTGATCGTGGCGTTCGCGTTCCGGTCGGTGGTGGCCCCGCTGATCGCGCTGGCCGCGGCCGGCGCGTCCTTCGTGGTCACGCTGCGCCTCACCGCGTACTTCTCCGAGCGGCTGGGGCTGGCCAGCCCCGACGAGCTCGAACCGGTGGTGATCGCGCTGCTGCTGGGCGTGGTCACCGACTACGTCATCTTCTTCTGCTCCTCCCTGCGCGACCAGCAGCCGGCGCTGCTGCGCGGGCAGGCCACCCGCGCCGAGGTGCGCCGCGCCTCGATCGCCGCGACCACGGCGTCGGTGCGGCGCTCGGGGCCGATCGTCGCGGTGGCCGGTCTCGCCGTGGCCGCCGGGACGGCCACCCTGCTGGTCGCGGAGTCCCCGTTCTTCCGTGCGCTCGGGCCGGCGCTCGCCTTCACCGTGACCGTCGGGCTGGTCGTGGCGATCACGCTGGTCCCGGCCCTGATGGCGATCCTCGGCGGGCTCGTCTTCTGGCCCTCCTACCGCCCCGGCGAGCAGCGCCGCACCCGGCGCGACGCCCGGGAGGGGTGGGCGGCCTCGCGGTGGCGCGCGCTCACCGTCGTCCGCACCCCGCGCTGGCCGACGGCGGTGATCCACCGCACCACCGCCTCGCGGCGCGCCGGCCTGCTGGTCCTGGTGCCGAGCCTGGTCGGGCTCGCCCTGGCCGCGGGCCTGGTGCTGCGCCTGGACCTCGGCGTGTCCTTCATCGGGGCGCTCCCGGCCGGCTCCGACGTCCGCGCGACGGCCGACGAGGCGCAGGAGGGCTTCGCCGAGGGGATCCTGTCCCCCAGCGAGCTGATCGTGGAGGGTGAGGACGTGGTCGGGCAGCGGGCCGGCCTGCGGCGCCTGGGCACCGCGCTGGCCGGTCTGCCGGGCGTCGCCGGCGTGCTCGGCCCGGGCTCGCAGCCGGGCCCGGTCGAGCGGCAGCTCCTGCTCTCCGACGACGGTGACGCCGCGCGCTTCCTGCTGATCCTGGACAGCGACCCGCTGGGCGCGGACGCGGTCGCCACCACCGAGCTGGTGCAGGCCGCCCTCCCCGGCCTGCTGCGCGGGGCCGACCTGTCCGGGACCACGGTCGCCCTGGCCGGCGACAGCGCGACCGCGGCGTACCTCGTCGCGCAGGCCGAGGCCGACCTGCTGCGGATCGCGGTCACCGCGGTGGTCGCGAACCTGCTGATGCTCCTGCTGTTCCTGCGTGCGGTCGTCGCGTCGGTGGTCCTGCTGGCCACCAGCGTGCTCTCGCTCGGCGCGACGCTGGGCGTGACCAGCCTGGTCTTCGAGATGGCCGCACCCGGGCAGGGGCTGACGTTCTACGTCCCGTTCGCGGCCGCCGTGCTGCTGCTGGCGTTCGCCTCCGACTACAACATCTTCACCGTGGGCCACGTCTGGGAGGACGCCGAGGGTCGCACCCTGCGCGCGGCGGTACGCCACGCGCTGCCGTCCTCGGTGAGCGCGGTGGCGACCGCCGGGCTCGCCCTCGGCACCAGCTTCGCGGTGCTCTTCCTGGTCCCGCTCGCGCCGTTCGCGCAGCTGGCGTTCGCGGTCGCGCTCGGGATCGCCCTGGAGGTCCTGGTGGTGCGGCTGCTGGTGGTGCCGGCGCTGCTCACCCTGCTCGGCCCGCGCGCCGCGTGGCCGAACCGGCGCTTCGGCTCGCCCCGGCGCCCCCACGGCCCCCCCTCCAGCCGAGATGACGCTCGCAGCCGGCCCAGATGACGCTCGCGTACGGCCCAGATGACACTCACGTACGACCGAAGTGACGCTCCCGGCTCAGCCCCGGTCGGGCGGGAAGCCGCCGGTGGCCACCGGGCCCCACTCCTCGAGGGTGACCCGCAGCAGGGACTTGCCCTGCCGGCGCATCGCGGCGCGGTACTCGTCCCAGTCGTCGTGCTCGCCGGCGATGCAGCGGAAGTAGTCGACCAGACCGTCCTCCGCCTCGCGCGACGGCATGTCCAGCACCTCGGTCGTCCCGTGGACCTGGACGTACGGGCCGTCCCAGTCCTCGGAGTGCACGACCACGCTGGTGACCGGGTCCCGGCGCAGGTTCGCGGCCTTGGCCCGCTGGGGGTACGTGCTGATCACCAGCCGCCCCTCCGCGTCGACGCCGCCGGTGACCGGCGAGGCCTGCGGGCGACCGTCGCGGCGGCGGGTGATCAGGGTCATCCGGTGGCGGGGCCGGACGAAGTCGAGCAGCTCGTCGCGGGAGACCCGGTCGGCGGTGGCGTAGTTGACCATGGCGACACACTAGGCACGGCGACGCGACGACCCCACGCCTCGCGGGCCGCTGATCAGGAGGACCGATGACGCAGCACCGCGCCGCCCGTACCGAGGAGCAGCCGGCCGCCAGCGGCGTCGACGACGCCGCCCTGCGTTCCCTGCGCGGCTGGAACCTGGGCCTCGCGGTGCTGCACGCCGCCCAGGCCGTCGCCGTGCTGCTGCTCGCGACCGACTTCGCGATCACCGTGACCACGATGCTGCCCACCGGCCCCCCGGGAGCGGTCCCGGCGGCGCCGGAGGCGCTGCTGGACGTGCGCGTCTCCTGGGCGATCGCGTTCTTCCTGGTGCTGGCCGCGCTGGACCACGCCCTGACCGCGACCGCGGCCCGCGCG
>CAWAGJ010000013.1:0-6529 GCA_963781475.1 uncultured Actinomycetota bacterium
ACCGGGACGCACGACCGCCCGGAGGGTCCGCAGCGCGGCCCCGGGGTCCTCGACGACCTCCAGCACGCCGTGGCACAGCACGAGGTCGGCGCCGTCGGCGCCGAGGACGTCGAGGGTCGAGGACAGGTCCCCCTGGACCGCGGCGACGTCGACGCCGTGCTCGCGCGCTCGGCGCCCCAGCGACGCGAGCGCGTCGGAGCTCGGGGTCGACGACGGTGACGCGGTGCCCCCGCTCGGCGATGGTGACGGCCGCACCACCGGTGCCGGGCCCGATGTCGAGGACGTCGAGGGGGGCTCCGTCGAGCAGGGGGCGCAGCGCGTCCCAGACCACGGCCGTGCGGATCGCGCTCCTGCGCTCGCTGGGTCGCTCCGTGGCCGGCATGGGGCACACCCTCGGAGACCGCGCCCGATCCGCGCCGCTGCGCCCCGCGGGTCGCGTCGCAGGCCGCCGTACCCGACGGAGGAGGGCCCGGCCGGTTCACCCGGCGTAGCGGGCCGGGGCCGGCTGGCGCGCCCCCGGACGACGGCACCGCGGCGTGCGGGACGAGCCCCAGCATCTCCTCGACCACGGCCAGGAACCGGTCGGCGTCGCGCACCAGGTCGTCGGCCTCCCGCTCCGCCACCGCCCGCGAGGACCCCGCCTCGGCCGCCGCCCGCTTGCCGGCACCGGCGGCGAAGAACGTGGCCCACTCCCCGAGCTCGGGCGCGACCTCGGTGAGCAGGACCCAGGCGTTCTTCTGCCGGCGCCCCCGGGTCGGCTCGGGACGGGCGCGCGCCGAGAGCAGCGCCGCCGCCGCGCGCAGGGCCGCCACGTGCGCGCAGGCGTACCGGTCGGCGACGTCGGTGCTGCCCACCGCCTCGCTCAGCGACTCGGCCGACCGCGCGAGGTAGGAGTGCGTGGTCGCCGGAAGGCTGGCCGGGCGCTCGACGACCGCGGTCCCCCGCCCGTCCTGCCGCCCGTCCCGTCGCCCCGCCTGGTACGTCCGTGCTGCCGCCATGTCACGCCTCCTCGCCGACCGTCGAACACGTGTTCGAACGATCGTCACGCTACACCCGGCCACCGACACCCGGTCAAGACCCGGTCGTCCGTGGGCGCCGCGCCCTCCCGCCCTGGGGGACCTACCCGGGCAGCCCGGCAGGCGGGCGCTCGGAGGCGACCACGTCGCGCAGGAACCGGGAAACCGGCCGGCGCCAGAGCGCGCCGAGGGTGGCGAACTCCACGACCAGCCCGACGACGGACACGACGACGAACGACGTCGGCGGCGACGTGCGCAGGGCTGCCACGGTGGCCACGACGACGAAGGCGACGATGGCGGCGAGGCACCACCGGGCCCACCCGTGGCCGGCGCGGAGGAACGCCAGCATCAGCAGCACGGAGCCCACGAAGGTGCCGCAGCACACCAGCGCCACCGGCACGAACGAGAGCGGGGCGATGGTGCTGTCCGGAGGCTGCCCGGCCGTCCACGCGTCCATCAGCGGCTCGCGCTGGACCACGACGAGCACCGCGGTGACCACCCCCACCACGACCTGGGCCCACACCCCGCGGGCGACCCAGGTCAGGGCCCGCGGTCGGTCCGGACCGACGGTGGCGCCGGTCGGCTCCGGTGGTGTGCTCACGTGGTGCTCCCCCTCGCTGCGCTGCGTCCGGCGCCACCCGCGGACCCGCTGGTCGGGCCCGGAAGACCGGCGCGCCACCCGTCTAGGGTCGGGGCATGACGTCCGAACATCCTGGTGTCACCCGGTTCCGCGCCGCGCACGCGGAGCGTGGCGGGACCGGTGCGGTGGTCATTCTGCCTGACGCCGCCCACACCGCGGTCCTCGCCGCGGCGGCCCTGGGCTGCGAGGTGGGCGCCATCGCCAACAGCCTGCTCTTCGACACCGACGGCGGCCCGGTCCTGGTGCTGACGAGCGGGGCCCACCGCGTGGACACCGCGGCCGTCGCCGCACGGATCGGGCAGGGGTCCCTGCGGCGCGCCTCGCCCGACCTCGTGCGAGCCGTGACCGGCCAGGTCATCGGCGGGGTCTCCCCGCTGGGCCACCCCGCCCCCGTGCCGACGTACGTCGACACCTGGCTGCGACGCCACGAGCGGGTCTGGGCCGCGGCCGGGCACCCGGCCGCGGTGTTCTCGACCGACGCCGCGGAGCTCGTCCGGATGACCGGCGCCCGCGAGATCGAGGTCGACCGGGGCGTCGACCCACCCACGCCCTAGGGTCGCGCCATGGCGCGGGTCGTGGTGGTCGGGGGCGGGCTCGCCGGCCTGGCCGTCTCGCTGCGCCTGGCCAAGCAGGGCGAGGAGGTCGCCCTCGTCGAGCGCGCGGACGCCCTGGGGGGTGCGCTGCGTCCTGTCGAGGCGGACGGCTGGTCCTGGGACGGCGCCGTCACCTGGACCATGCTGCCCGCGGTCGTGCGCGACCTGGTGCACAAGACCGGCCGCCCCCTGGAGCGCGAGCTCCGGCTCGAGCCGGTGCCGGTGCTGCGCGAGCACCGTTTCGTCGACGGCACCCGGGTGCAGCTGCCCGGCGGCTCCCGCCAGGCCCAGCGGCGGGCGTTCGAGGAGCTGGGCCCGGGTCTCGGGGACCAGTGGCTGGCGCACACCGATGCCTACGCACCGGTCTGGGAGACGCTGCGGCGGGGCTACCTCGAGCCGTGGGAGACCACCGACGTCGGCCCGTCGGCGCAGGCGCTGACCGTCCTCGGGTCCCGGGAGAACCTCCAGCGGCGGCTGCGGCGGGCGCTGCGCGACGACCGGCTGGCCGACGTCGCGGCGCACCCCCTGGTCGTCGACGGTCACGCCCCCCGCGACGTCCCCGCGTGGGCCGGGCTGGGTTCGTGGCTCGAGCAGTGCTTCGGCGGCTGGCGCGTCGCGGGCGGCACCGCCCTGCTGCTCGACCTGCTGGTCGGCCGGCTCGCCCTGCGCGGCGTGACCGTGCACACCGGGACCGACGCGCTGGACGTCGTGGTCCGCGCCGGGCGCGCCGTGGGCGTGGCCACCACCGCGGGCGTCCTCGACGCCGACGCGGTCGTCTGCGCGGTCGACCCGCGCCGGCTGCCCACCCTCGCGCCGCTGGTGCGCGCCTCGGTCCCGGCCCTGCCCCCCGCGCTCACCCACGTCGGGCTGGCCGACGCGCCGGCGCTGGAGCACGAGCTGGTGCTGCACGGCGACCCCGTGGTGGTGGTGCGCCCCTCCGGACCGGGCGCCTGGACCGTGCTCGGCCGCGGCCGCGGCGCCTCGGACCCCCTGGGCGACCTGGCGCACCGCGGCATCGACGTGCGCGACCAGGTGGTGGCCCGCGTCGACCGCACCTCGCGGACCCTGGTGGAGGAGTGGGGCGGTTCGCCGCTCGGCGTGCTCTGGCAGGGGCGTGGCACCGCGCGCCGACGTGTCGGCCCCCGTACCCCGGTGCCGGGCCTGTACGCCGCGGGTGCGCACGCCGTGCCCGGCTCGGGCGTCCCGTTCGTGGGGATGTCGGCGGCGCTGGTGGTGCACGCCGTGCTGGCCGACCTCGGCCGGCCGGTCGCGCCCTGAGCCCGGCTCAGACCCGGACGTCGAGCGCGCGGAAGATCTCGAGCGTGGCCTTGGACCGGTTCAGCGTGTAGAAGTGCAGGCCGGGCGCCCCGCCGTCGAGCAGGTCCCGGCACAGCTCGGCGGCCATCGCGACGCCCTCGGCACGCATCGCGGCGGCGTCGCCCCGGTGCGCGGAGATCCGCTCGACCACGTCGGCCGGCACGGTCGTGCCGATCAGCTCGCCCTGCTTCTCGATGTTCGCCAGGTTCAGGATCGGCATGATCCCCGGCATCACCGGGAGCTCGCAGCCACGGGCGCGCACCCGGTCCACCAGGGAGAAGTAGTCCTCGGCGCGGAAGAACATCTGGGTGACCGCCCACTCGGCGCCGGCGCGCGCCTTGGCCACGAGGACGTCCGCGTCGTGGTCGAGGGAGGCCGAGGACGGGTGCCGCTCGGGGAAGGCGGCCACCCCGATCCGGAAGTCGCCGCGTGCGTGGGCCAGCTCGACCAGCTCGGTGGCGTGGTCGAGACCGCCCTGGGTGGCGGTCCACGGCGCCCGCGGACCCTCCTGCGGGTCGCCGCGCAGCGCGAGCACGTGGTGGACCCCGGCGGCGGCGTAGGTGTCGAGGATCGCCTCGAGCTCGGTGCGGGTGTGCCCGACGCACGTGAGGTGCGCGATCGGCACCATCGAGGTCTCGTGGGCGATCCGGCTGGTGATCCGCACGGTCGAGTCGCGGCTTGACCCGCCGGCGCCGTACGTCACGGAGACGAACGTCGGCCGGTACGGCTCCAGGTCGCTGATCGCGCGCCACAGCTGCTCCTCGCCGGCGGCGTCCTTCGGCGGGTAGAACTCGAAGGAGAACGACCGCTCGCCCTCCGCCAACAGCTCCGCCATGCTGCTCCCGCGCCCCATCGCCATGTGATCGAGCGTAGGCGGGCCCCGGCCACCCCTCCGAATCCTGACCGCCCCCCGGGACGCCCTAGCCTCGGGGGCGTGAGCCCCTCCCCCGAGCCCTCCGCGCGCGTCCCCTGGGACGCCACCGGGTTCCGTGCCGGCGTGCAGGACACCCTCGACGCGTTCCTCGACGAGCAGGCCGTACGCCTGGCGCCGGTGGGCCCGGACGCCGACCTGCTGGTCGAGGAGGCCCGCCGGTTCGTGCGCGGCGGCAAGCGGCTCCGGGCGTCCTTCTGCTGGTGGGGCCACCTCGCGGTCGACCCCGCGCCGGCCCAGGAGGCGGCCGTGCTGCGCGCCTGCGCGGCGCTGGAGCTGCTGCACGCCAGCGCCCTGCTGCACGACGACGTGCTCGACGCCTCGGACACCCGGCGCGGCTCCCCCACCACCCACCGGGTGCTCGAGGCACGTCATCGCGGGGCCGGGTGGCGCGGGGACGCCGCGGCCTACGGCGAGGCGGGCGCCATCCTGCTCGGCGACCTGGTGCTCAGCTGGGCCGACGAGCTCCTGCGTCGCTGCGGCCTCGCGCCGGACCGGGTCGAGGCCGCGATGACCGTCTACGACCACTGTCGCAGCGAGGTGATCGCCGGGCAGTTCCTCGACGTCTCGGTCCAGGCCCGCGGTCGCGCCGACGTGGACGCCGCGATGACGGTGCTGCGCTACAAGTCCGCGAAGTACTCCGTGGAACGTCCGCTGCACGTCGGCGCGGCCCTGGCCGGCGCCGGCCCGGAGGCGCTCGCCGACCTGTCGCGCTTCGGCCTCCCCCTGGGCGAGGCCTTCCAGCTGCGCGACGACCTGCTCGGGGTCTTCGGCGACCCGGCGGTCACCGGGAAGCCCGCCGGTGACGACCTGGTCGAGGGCAAGCGCACCGTGCTGGTCGCCCTCGCCCTCGACGCGGCTGCACCCGGCGACCGCGCCCGGCTCGACTCCGCCCTGGGCACGGCGCTGACCGAGGCCGACGTCGCGGACCTCCGCCGGATCATCGACGCCTCGGGGGCGGCGGACCGGGTGGAGGAGGTCATCGGCGCCCTCGCGCAGCGCGCGCTCGACGCGCTCGACCGCGCCGACCTCGACGACACCGCCCGCGGGGTGCTCACCGACCTCGCCGTGGCCGCCACGCAGCGCACCCGCTAGCGGCCGGTGCGGCCCGGTGACCCGCCCAGGACGCCCGGACGCGGGGGTCCGCAGGTCAGCGCAGGGCCCGACGGGCCACCGGGAAGTCGAAGTAGGTGTCGGGGAAGGGTTCGTCGTCGAGGGTGTAGTGCCACCACTCCTGGGCGTAGTTCACGAACCCCGCAGACTCCAGGGCGTTCTTGAGCAGCAGCCGGTTCGTTCTCGCCTCGCCCCGGACCCGTGGGTCCAGGGTGTTCGACAACGTGTCGAAGCAGTCGTACCCGGTTCCCATGTCGACGGTGCTGTCGGGGAAACGGTCCCGGTACGGCGCGAAGCACGGCACGAGGCCCGCGCTCGGCCGCCACCGCGGCTGCGTCGCTGCCGGCAGCTGCACCAGGGTGAGGTCGACCGTGCTGCCGCGGCTGTGCCCGGACCTGCTGGCGATGTAGCCGTCGTCGAAGAGCCGCGCCTTGTCCACGTCGGGATAGAACTCGGCCTTCATCCGGTCGTCCTCGAGCCGTTCGGCCCAGCGGACGAAGTCGTCGACCGCGGTCTGCGGCCGGTAGCAGTCGTACACCTTCAGGGAGTACCCGAGGTCTCGTACGACGGCCTGCGCCTGCGCGAGCGCCTCGGCCGCCGGGCGGGTCAGCACGCAGATCGGGTCGCGGTAGGCATGGATGCGCCGGCCGACGAAGTTGTGCTGCGTGGTGTAGCGGATGTCGTGCAGGATCGTCGGGTCGATCTCGTCCAACGCGACGAAGGCCGCGGGCGCGGCGCCGGGCGTCCCACGCTCGGCCGCTGGTCTGGCCGACGCCGTCCCCTGCGTCGTCAGTGCGGCCAGGCACACCACCAGCAGCACGCACCACCAGCTGCGGCGTCGTCCGGGTCGGGTCATGCTCGGTGAGCATAGCGACGTGGTCCGGTGAGGTGAGTGGTCCAGCGCCGGGGCGCGCCGACA
>CAWAGJ010000014.1:0-178070 GCA_963781475.1 uncultured Actinomycetota bacterium
GCTCGCGGAGCGTGCCAGTAGCCGATCCCGCGCTAACACGCTCCGCGGGCCGAGCGAGAGCCGGAAGGACCGGCACAACCCTTCCTCTCGCGCACGCCCGAAGAGATCCTGAGCGAGGCCAGACAGTCCGACAGCTCGAACCCGCGCCACCGCGTCAAGTCGCTCTGAGCGCGCTGATGACGATGAGGGTTCCGCTCACGGCGAGGGTCCCCAGGATCAGCATCCGCGCCCGTTCGGGCGGGAGCCGGGTGAACACGAGGTCGCCCAGCCGCCAGCCCAGCCACAGCGCGGGAGCGCCGACCGCGACGAGTGTGACGCTGGTGGCGGTGGAATCCCGAGTGCGGCGAACCCGCCTACTACGACGACTGATTGAAGTGTGAACGTGGGCTGCAGGGTGGCGCGGAACACTGTCGGGGGAAGTCCTGCTGCCTGGAGAGCGAGCACGAGCGGTGGCCCGTTCATGCCCGTCGTGCTCAACATGACACCGCTGACCGTCCCGGCGGCGACCTGCGTCGGTCGTCCGCCCGGGAGCCGAACCCGCATGGCCAACAGTGCGGTGAACAAGAGCACCGTGACCCCGATGGTGAGGCCCAGCGTCTCCACTGGCAGCGACGCGAAGACCACCAGGCCCAGTGGGATCCCCACCACAGCGCCGGCAATGATTCCAGCGATCGGACACAGTTCGACTGCCGCGCGGTCCTAGAACCAGCCGAGGCTGGTGATCAGCAAACCCAGCGTCGTGCAAGCGACCACGGCCGTGCGGGGATCCGTTAGCAACGTGAGCAGCGGAACTGCCACGAGCACGAAGCCGAAACCCGTGAATTCTTGGCCGGCCGCCGCCAGCAGGACGGCGACGAAGGCCAGGGCCAACATCTCCGCCACAGCAGTGCTCCTTTGGTCCGGTGAGCCCATGACACCTGCCCAGGACCACCTCACGGTGGTCGGTCCTCTGAACACGGCTCGTCGTGAGTTCGCGAGCAAGGTAGCCATGCTCGCTGCTTCCAAGACCACATTCGCGGGTCCCCATGAACGAAAGTGAGACCGGCAAACGGGGCTGACTGACGATACCCACCACGTGCGTGGACTGGAACGATCCCGCCGCGTTGACCAGCTTCAGCAAGCGGGAACCCACGGAGCCTTGGACCTGGGCCGGACCCGCCCGGACCGTCACGGGTCGAGAGTGGGGTGGCTGCATCGAGGTGACCCAGCAGATTCTCCTTACCGGGATGGTCGAGGAGCGTGCCGGAACGATCGGAGTGCGGGCACCCGTCAACTTGAACCCGACCGCCAAGGAACTCCCCCGTGACGTGGTCTCTGCAAGTCGTCAATTAGAGCCTCTACCACCGCATCTGCCGCGCGCCCCGACGCCTCTCTGCTCGCTCTTACCTCGGCCTGATGAGTGAACACTGCCTCGCCCACGAGGACGAGCCCCTTCAGTTGGTTGCTTTGTCGAGCGACCTCGAGCTGTAGCTGCAGGTCTACAGCTTCTTGCAAAAGGGAGAAACGCTCTCGGCAATCGTGCGCGCCCAGCAGCAGTAGGCGGCGCTCGTACTGCCTAGCGCTCTGCAACGTCTTCCAGAGGGTATCTGCGTTGTTCGATAGGTCGAGGTGGCTACCAATCCAGTCAACGATCTCTTCATAGAGAATCCAACGCTTCTCGCGCAGCCAGTGCTCGGTTTCTCGTCGGGTATGGAGGCGGGCACCCAGGTATGCGCCGAGAGCGACACCCAGCAATGGGACTGTGTAAGGCAGCAGATCGGCGCCAGTTGCCCCCGTCACAAGCGACTCCATCGGTTCCACCGGTCCCATCCAGCGCAGTGCCAATAGGCGATGTACAGCCCGCCTGCGCGGGCGGTCCCTTCTGATCGTGCCGCAGCCCCTCGAGCATCACAAGGCTTGTCCTGTCGGCGCCAGAAGGTCTATCCCGGAAGCGTGTAGGGGTCTGCTGCACGGAAAGGTGGTTTTGACCGTCCCGGTAGCCGAACCCCAAGCGGTCCCTCCCGGGTCAACGGCCGTGCTGGGCGCCGCGCGTTCCGGAAGACCCGTCCGGAGGACCGTCCGGGACAGGGAGGCTATGCGGGGCCAGTTCCCCCGTGCAGTGTTGCGAGCCCGAGAAGGTGCGCGAGTGGATCAGCACGATCGACGGCGATTACCCGGGGAAGCGCCCGGACGCCGTTGCTTGACCAGCCACCACCGCCGGATCAATCGCCTAGCCAGACGCTTCAGCGAACCAGGCTTCTGTTCGCGATCCTTGCGCGCGAGTTGATCGCTTGACGACGAATGACGAGTCCGCGAACTGCACCCGCTCGAACAGCTCATCAGCCTTCGAAACTGAGCGGCACGCATGCTACGAAGTTCGGTAGAACCACCAGCTCGGCCCGTCCCCCAGGGGCGGGCCGAGGGTCATTTCGATGCTAGTTGACGAGCAATGACGAGGCCCCGAGGGGAGGTACGTGGCGATGCACGGCGGCGTGAAGTTCTACCGCGGCTCAGCCGCAGCCGCCCGCACCTACGTCGAGGCCGACCGGTCGCGCGTCGACGACTACTACCTCGCCGAGGGCACCGGCGTCGCCACCAGGTACGTCACCGGGGCCGGTTCCGTGCGCA
This sequence comes from uncultured Actinomycetota bacterium, assembly GCA_963781475.1. Taxonomy (GTDB): domain Bacteria; phylum Actinomycetota; class Actinomycetes; order Propionibacteriales; family Nocardioidaceae; genus Nocardioides. Next base: position 2,608 of record CAWAGJ010000014.1, read on the forward strand.
TCGCCGGCACGCTCGACGGTGACGGCTACGAGCAGTGGGTCGCCGGCTACGACGTCGAGACTGGTCGCCCGAAGGGGCGGCTGCGCACCGGCGAGCACGGGCTGCGCTTCGTCGAGGTCGTGGTCAACGGACCCAAGACGTGGTCGCTCGCGGCGTTGCTCCACCCGGCCGTCGCCGGCGCCTACGACGCTGCCCAGGAACGCGCCGCCCAGGAGATCATCGGCTGGGTCGCCGAGCACGCCACGACCCGCATCGGTCCGCGTGGCCGCCAGGTGCAGGTGCCCGTCGACCAGGTCGAGGCCGCGGTCGTGCGGCACTACACCTCACGCGCCGGCGACCCGCACCGTCACCTGCACCTCCAGCTCAACGCGCGCGTGTTCGCCGGTGGCCGGTGGCGCGGACTTCACTCGGTCGGCATCGTCGACTCCATCGAGGCCATCAACGGCATCGGGCACGCCGCTGTCATGTGCGACCCCGAGCTGCGCACGACGCTCGCCGCCCACGGCTACACGCTCGACCCCGCCACCGGCGAGGTCCGCGAGCTCGCGCCGTACGCCGGCGCGTTCAGCGCTCGCGCGGCACAGATAGGACGCAACGTCGACCGCTACGAAGCCCAGTGGCGCCGCGAGCACCCTGACCAGCAGCCGGGGCCCCAGCTGCGCCGCAGCTGGGACCGACGCGCGTGGGCCCACGCCCGACCCGACAAGGTCGTCCCTCAGAGCGGCGAGCAGCTCGAGGCGCGGTGGGTCGACGAGCTGCGCGACCTCGGGTTCGCCGCGCCGCCAAGGCCGGCCCCGTTGCACCCGGCGGCCATCGCACGGATCAACCGCGACGCCGTCACCCAGGTCGTCGTCTCCCGGCTCGGCGCCCGGCGCTCGAGCTGGAACGCCGCCGACGTCCGCGGCGAGGTCGAGCGCGTCATCGCCTCGGTCGACGTCGTGACCGATCCAGCCGTACGCCGTGAGCTCGCCGAGGACCTCACCGCCCGGACCGTCGCCACCTGCCGACCGCTGCTCGACCGCGCCGACGTACCCGAGCATGTTCGCACGCTCACCTCCCGCACCGTGCTCGAGGTCGAGGTCGACCTCGTCGACCGCCTCGCCGCACGGGGCCTGAGGCCCGGGCGAGCCGCCACCGTCGGAGAGGTCGTCGCCGGCATCCGGCTCGACGACACCCAACGTCGGGTCGCCGCCGCGCTGGCCGGCACCGCTCGGCTCACCGTCGTCGAGGGAGCCGCCGGCGCCGGCAAGACCACCACGCTCCGCGCGGCGCGTGAGCTGATCGAGATGCGGCACCGCCTTGTCGTGGTCACCCCGACCCTCAAGGCCGCACAGGTCGCCGCCGACCAGCTCGCCACGTCGGCGTTCTCGGCCGCCTGGCTGTCCCACCAGCACGGGTTCCGCTGGGACGACGACGGCTTCTGGTCCCGCGACGACTCCGGGCGGTCCGCACCCGACCGACTCGCCCGCCTCATCCCGGGCGACCTATTGCTCGTCGACGAGGCCGGCATGCTCGACCAGGACACCGCCCGCGCTCTCCTCACGATCGCCGACGAAGCCGGCGCCCGCGTCGCGCTCGTCGGCGACCGTCATCAGCTCCCTGCCGTCGGGCGCGGCGGCGTCCTCGACCACGCCAGCCGGTGGGCGGCCGAGGACGACCGGCTGACGCTCGAGGCCGTGCACCGGTTCGCCGACCCCGCCTACGCCGAGCTCACACTCCAGATGCGCACCGGCCAGCGGGCCGACGAGGTCTTCGACGCCCTCCTCCAGCGCGGCGCAATCGTCATCCACCCCACCGACGTCGAACGCCTCGCTGCCGTCACCGACCTCGCCGCTGCATCACCGGGCGACCTCGTCGTCGCCGACACCCGCGAGCAGGTCGCCGACCTCAACGCAGCCGTCCGCGACCGGCGCGTCACCGCCGGCACCGTCGAGACCGCCGATCACCTCACCACCAGCTCCGGGGCCCGGATCGCCGTCGGCGACCGCGTCAGCACCCGCCGCAACGACCGCGACCTCGACGTCGCCAACCGCGACCAGTGGACCGTCACCGGCATCACGGAGCACGGCCACCTCGACATCGAGGGCCGCCGCGGCCGCCGTACCCTCCACACGGCGTACGCCGAGGCCCACCTCGAGCTCTGCTACGCCACCACCGTCCACGGCGCCCAGGGCGAGACCGTCGACCGGGCGCACTTCCTCCTCAGCGAGACCACCGGCGCCGCCTCTGCCTACGTCGCCATGACCCGCGGCCGCCACCACAACACCGCCCACCTCGTCGCCGAGTCCGTCGACGACGCCCGCGCCCAGTGGGTCGACACGTTCGGCCGAGACCGAGCCGACCTCGGACCCGCTCACGCCCGGGAGGCCGCACTCGAGGCGATCGACCGTTACGGACCGAGTCTTATGCCGTCCGAGCGCACCGACCGACCGGACCGACCCCGCCGTCCCGTCGAGGTCCCGTTCACCCCGTCGAGCCGGCCCTCACGCGGCCCTGGCAGATGACGACCACTACCGAGCGGTGACGAACTGCCGCGCAATTGATCGCCGGACACCTCACCGCCGTCCTAGGTGACCAACCGGACCCGAAGAGGTCCGTCGTCAGTGATCGCCAGGAGCCCCCTCACCGCCTCAGGTGAGAGCCCCCACGCGCCGACCCGGAGAGGACACCTCATGACCCCCACCCAGCGAGACGGCGACAGCCCGACCGACGAGCCTGGAGCAACACTCGCGCAGAGCGCCGCCGATGCTGACAACGCCGTCATCCGTCTCGCCCACCAGCTGGCCAGCAACCCCGCCGCGACGCCGGCCGACGTGGACGTCGTTCTGGCTCACCTCGCGAACACGGTGGCCACGCTGCCTCAGGTGGCTCAACGGCTCGCCCTCGTGCTCGACCGGTCACAGTCCACCTGGGAGCTGTCGATGGACGAAATGACGTCCACCACCGACCCAGACGTCGCCGTCGACACCGCACGGGCGCACCTCGACGCGCTCGACCAGCCCCTGCGGGAGACCTACCGGCACCTCAATGCCGCGCGCAACGAGGCCGCGCACATCCGCGCCAACCCACCCGAGGACTACGACCAGCCGACCACCCGATCGCGACCGCGACCGCGAGCGCCAGAGGAGCGCGGCGCCCCGCACTCGCCGGCGCCGGGTCCTCGTGGCCCGTACCGCTGACCCGTCAGGACCGACCCACCCACCAAGGAAACCACCGTGAACCCGATCCACATCCCCGACGACTGGCACGAGAACGCCCTTCTCACCTTCGAGGAGTTCTGCGACCTCATCCACACCCCGCAACGCACCGTCCGCGACTGGCGCCAGCGCGGCATCGGACCCCGCTGGGCACGGTTCAACGGCTGCGGAAGGCTCTACGTCACCGTCGCCGAAGCCCGCCGATTCCTTCGCGCCGCCATGACCGCCGAACACCCCTCCGGGCGCACCGAGACCGACCGAACGGAAGCGACATGACCGAACATGTCATTGCGGAGGAGGCAGGACACCGCAACCTGCTGACCCCCGCCCAGCTTGCCGACCGCTGGGGCGTCACCACCGGCCACCTTGCCAACCTCCGCCACCACGGCGAAGGCATCGGTTACCTCAAGATCGGCAGCCGCGTCGCCTACAGGTTCACCGATGTCGTCGCCTACGAGAATGACCACTACGTCTCTCCCTGCTGACTCCTCCACAGGCATCGAGGAGGGACGGGGCGCCTGTCGGTGCGTCGACGCACACTTGCGACCTGGGAACGTCACAGAACACGGAGGCATCGATGGTCCGGCGGGCACTCGGCCTGGGTGAGCACGGGGAGATCGAGACGACCCCTCAGGTCCTCCATGCCGGGCGCTGGGTCACCGCAACGAACCCGCGCCGGGCCGACCGTCACCGTGCTCGTGTCTACTTCCGAGGCTGGGACGGGGTACGCCGCGAGGTCTCGGCGGTCGCCCGGACCAAGCACGCGGCGATCAAGGGCTGCGAAGTCCGGCTGGTCGAGCGACTGCGGCAACCAGGGGCAGGCGGTCAGACGATCAGGAGGACCACCCCGTTCGTCAACGCCGGTCGGGTCTGGCTGGCCCAGGCGGCGCGCGCGGACTCCGGCCTGGCGCCACGCTCGATCGCTGACTACACCAGCAGCTTCGACCGGCATGTGGACGCCGACAGTTCCTCGATGCGCGGTCTCACTCTCGAGCAAGCCAACGACCCCCAGCGGCTCCGCATCTTCCTGCAGACCCTGGCCGACCGGCGCGGCACCGGGGCATCCAAGCTCGCCCGGTCCGTGATCTCCAACATCCTCAACTTCGCCGTCGACAGCGGCGTCCTGACCAGCAACGCGATGCGTCAGGTCCGCGCGACGAAGTCGCAGAACCCGAACGTCGACCTGCGGGATCGAACCCGGGCGTTTACCCGCGAGGAACGAGACCAAGTCGTTGCCTGCGGCGACGAACGGGCCCGGCAGGCGAACTTGGACCCGCGATCGGTCAGGCGACGCGAGACCACCGCCGAACTGGTGGCGTTCCTCGCAGGCACCGGCGCCCGTATCGACGAGGCGAGATCAATGCGCTGGAGCGACTATGACCCGACCACCGGGGCCTGCCGGATCCGCGGCACCAAGTCCGGCAGCTCCGACCGCGTCGTCAACCTGCCCGACTGGCTGCAGACCCGGCTCAACGCCCGTGCCTCGCGGGTCGGCGCCGACGGACTCATCTTCGCCGCACCGGCTCTCCTCGGGAACAGCGAGCAACGGTGGGACCAGTCCAACAGCAACCATGCTGTCCGCGAGGTCCTCGACGCCGCCGGCTTCGGTTGGGCGGTACCGCACACCTTCCGACGCACCGTGGCCACCCTGCTGCACGAGGCCAACGTCCCGATCGTCCGGATCGCCGACCAGCTCGGGCACTCCGACCCCGCGATGACCGCACGGGTCTACCTCGGACGAGATTTCGAGGGCGACAAGTCCGACCTGGCGATCCATCTCTGACGCCGGTCCGTGACCCACTTTGCTCCCCACTTTGACCCTGAAGTGCCTCGATCCCGGATGAAGCGTGGTGACCCTCGATAGCGACCAATCCCGCTCACACAGCCAAGATCTGATTACAGAACGACCTCTGATGATGTGCCGTGAGATGCGCCTTTGGGAAGCGAAAGGTCGCAGGTTCGACTCCTGCCTGGGGCACCCGAGGAGCACCGCGTCCCCGTCGGCGCCACGCCGCTGGCCGTACGCGCGACGACCACGGTTCGTACGCCTGGCCACGGACGACGCAGAAGGCGCCCTGGTGCAGCGTCGCCCGCGCCGGGCTCTGCCTCAGCGCACCTCGACGAACGCGACGACCGCGCCGGAGTCGTGCTCCTCCACCTCGACCGTGCCCGGCGTGCCGAAGGTGAGCTCCTGCGTGGTCTCCCCGGCGCCGAACTCGACGTACTGCTCGGGCGTGGAGTGCACGTGCAGCTCGCCCGCCCGGTCGGAGTCGACGCTGACGGTGAGCGAGTCCCCGACGCCCACCTCGAGCTCGACCGCGTTCGGGCCGACGTCGTCCCCGTCGACCTCCACGGCGAGGTCGGCCTCCGGGGCGGGCGTCGCCGCGGCTCCGGCGCGGCCCGCACCCCCCTGGCCACCGCTCCCCCGGTCCGCGCCCTTGTCCGCGCCCTTGTCCTCCGCGCCCTGGTCCGACCGCTCGTCCGCCTCGGTGGTCGCGCCGGTCGGCGACGAGGTGCCCCCGGGATCGGACGCGGCGTCGTCCTGGCCGCCGCAGGCGGAGAGGGTCGTCGCGGCCGCCAGCAGCAGGGCGGCGGCGGACAGGCGGGTGGGGTGCGGCACGGCGTACTCGTCTCGTGGTCGGGATCAGCTGGGCGGAGCGGGTTCGCGTCGCCGATCCCATCGTCGCGCGCGACACAAGCGCGCCGAGAAACCGGCTCACCTCGTGGGGTGGATCGCGGGCACCCGGGGTGACATGCTGCGACGCATGCCCCGCTTCCCCGCCGAGGACGACCTTTCCGGCGGGAGCGAGTGGTGGGGCGAGGACGGCACGACCGGGTCCGGCGACGACGTCGCCGACGCGCTCCCCGACCAGGGGTCCTAGGCCACGACCTCGAAGGTGATCCCGGCCGCCTGGAGGCGCCCGGTCAGGTTGTGCCCCATCGCCTGCGCGGTGGTCACGCAGCCGGCCGTGGGCGGGTTGTCGTCCAGTGCCAGGCACAGCGCCGACTCCGCGAGCATCACGGCCGTCTCGCCGTAGCCGGGGTCGCCGCCGCTGACCCGCGTGTGCAGGGTCCGGCCGTCGCCCTCGGCGACGAAGTCGACGGTGAACCACGACCGCTCGCGGCGCGCCTCGTCGGGCCCCTCGCCCTGCTTCATCCGGCCCAGCAGCAGGGATCGCACCGGCTTGACCTGGGCGCCCACGACGAGGGCGGCGAGGCCGGCGGCACCACCGGCGGCGTACCGCAGGGTCTTGGTCCCGACGTAGTGGCTGTAGCGGAACTCGGGGCCGTACGCCTCCAGCGCCGCCCCGCTGCGCGCGACCACCTGCGGGTCGATCGTCGGCAGCGGGAGCAGCCAGTAGCCGAGCACCGGGTCGCGGTGCGGCCTGCCCGCGACCGCACGCGAGGAGCGCCCGGGGTCGCGCGGCTCCAGCCGCCGCCGGGCGGCCAGCGCGTCGCGGGCCTGCTTCGGACGCGAGATCGCGTCCATGGCGGAGTGGAAGGTGCCGCCGGAGGCCGTGCCACCGGCGCGGACCACGCCCCGGACGGTGACCGGGCCCGCCGCCTTGAGCTGCTCGACCGTGTAGAGCACCCCGAGGTCGTGCGGGACGGAGTCGAAGCCGCAGGCGTGCACGATGCGCGCGCCGGAGGTCTCCGCGGTGCGGTGGTGCGCCAGGTAGGTCCGGTCGACGAACTCCGGCTCGCCGGTGAGGTCGACGTAGTCGGTGCCGGCCTCGGCGCAGGCGGCGACCAGCGGCTCGCCGTACTGCCGGTAGGGCCCCACCGTGGTGACCACGACCCGGGCCTGGCGGGCCAGGTCGGCCAGGGAGGCCGGGTCGCCGGCATCGGCCGGGAGCAGGTCGAGGTCTGCCAGCGCCGGGTCGATCCGGGCCAGCCGGGCGCGGACGTCCTCGAGCTTGCGCGGGTTCCGGCCGGCCAGCGCCCAGCGCAGGCCGGTGGGGCCGCTGCGGGCGAGGTACTCGGCGGTCAGGCCGCCGGTGAAGCCGGTCGCCCCGACGAGGACCAGGTCGTACGCGCGCGTGCCGGGTGTCTCTGCCATGCCCCGCATCGTGGCAGAGGAACCGCGGCGCGCCCATCCGCGCCGGGTCCTCGTACGCCGCGGCCCCCTCCCGCCGCCGACCGTCCGGGGCGCGCGGCCCGACGTAGGCTGGCGGCATGTGCCGCAACATCCGCCCGCTCCACAACTTCGCCCCGCCGGCCACGGAGGACGAGGTCGACGCGGCGGCGCTGCAGTACGTGCGCAAGGTCAGCGGGGCGGCGAAGCCGTCGCAGGCCAACCAGGCGGCGTTCGACCGGGCCGTGGCCGAGGTCGCGCACGCCACCCGCCACCTGCTGGAGGAGCTGGTGACCACCGCTCCGCCCAAGGACCGCGAGGTCGAGGCCGAGAAGGCGCGCGCCCGGGCGGCGCTGCGCTACGCCCGATGACGGTCCGCGTCCCCGACCCGGTCACCGCCCCGACCACCCCGGCACCCGGGTCGCGCCGCACCGGCGACCGCGCGGAGGTGCGCCGGGCGCTCGACCTGGTGGCGGGACGCCCGCTCGTGGTGCTCACGGGCGCGGGCCTGTCCACCGACTCCGGCATCCCCGACTACCGCGGGCCCGGCGCCCCGTCGCGGACCCCGATGACCTACCAGGAGTTCGTCTCCGGCCTCCCGGCCCAGCAGCGCTACTGGGCCCGCAGCCACCTGGGCTGGGGCCGGATGCGGGGCGCCGAGCCCAACGACGGGCACCGCGCCCTGGCCGCGCTGGACCCCGACCTGCTGATCACCCAGAACGTCGACGGCCTGCACGAGCGGGCCGGCTCGCGGCGGGTCGTCGCCCTGCACGGCCGGATCGCCGAGGTGGTCTGCCTGGCCTGTCGCGAGGTGACCGCCCGCGGCGCGCTGCACTCCCGGATGGACGAGCTGAACCCCGGCTGGGCGCAGGAGCACGGCGCGGTCGAGACCCGCCCCGACGGCGACGTCGACCTCGAGGACACCGCGGGCTTCGTGGTGCCGGACTGCAGCACCTGTGGCGGCGTGCTCAAGCCCGACGTCGTCTTCTTCGGCGAGAACGTCCCGGCTCCCCGGGTGCAGCGCTGCTTCGCCGCCGTCGACGCGCTCGCGGGTGACGCGTCGGCCGGCAGCGGCGCGCTGCTGGTGGTCGGCTCCAGCCTGACGGTGATGAGCGGCCTGCGCTTCGTGCGCCGCGCGGCCAAGGCCGGTACGCCGGTGGTGATCGCCAACCGGGGACCCACCCGCGGCGACGACCTGGCGACCTGCGCCGTGGACGTCGGCTGCACCGAGTTCCTGACGGCGCTGGTCTGACCCGGCCGGGCGGCGCTCGGGCCGCCCCCTTGGTTGCGGACGTCAACCACACCACCTAAGGTTGACGTCGACAACCTTCTGCACGATGCGAGACGAGACGACGTGACCCAGCTGGTCGACCCACCCTCCTCCGGCGCGCGCGTCCCCGCCGCGCCGGCGGCACCGGCGGCACCGGCAGGGGCCGCGGAGCAGATGACCCATCGCGAGGTGCTCGAGGCGCTGAGCGGCCTGCTGCTCGCGATGTTCGTGGCGATGGTCTCGAGCACCGTGGTCACCAACGCCCTGCCCCGCATCGTCGCCGACCTCGGCGGCACCCAGACCGGCTACACCTGGGTCGTCGTGGCGACCCTGCTCACGATGACCGCGACCACCCCGCTGTGGGGCAAGCTCGCCGACCTCTACGACAAGAAGATCCTGGTCCAGTCGGCGCTGGTCATCTTCACGATCGGGTCGCTGATCGCGGCGGCGGCGCCGTCGATGGAGGTCCTCATCGGCGCGCGCGCCGTCCAGGGCCTCGGCGTCGGGGGCCTGACCGCGCTGGTCCAGGTCGTCATCGCCTCCATGGTCAGCCCTCGCGAGCGGGGCCGCTACTCCGGCTACATCGGCGCCGTCTTCGCCCTGGCCACCGTCTCCGGGCCCCTCATCGGCGGAGTGATCGTGGACAGCCCCCTGGGCTGGCGCGGCTGCTTCTTCGTCCCGATCCCGGTCGCCGCCCTCGCCCTGGTGGTGCTCCAGCGCCGGCTGCACCTGCCGCGCACCACCCGCCCGGTCTCGATCGACTGGCTCGGCGCGACGCTCATCGTGGGCGGCGTCAGCGTCCTGCTCCTGTGGGTCTCGCTGGCCGGCCGGCAGTACGACTGGGTCTCGGCCACCAGCGGCCTGCTCGTCGCGGGTGGGGTCCTGGTCATCGCCGCGGCGATCTACGTCGAGGGTCGCCTGGCCACCGAGCCGGTGATCCCGCTGCGCCTGTTCCGCGACCGGACCACGGTCCTGGCGACCGTCGCCTCCGCGATGATCGGCCTGGCGATGTTCGGCTCGACGGTCTACCTCTCGCAGTACTTCCAGCTGGCCCGCGGGATGAGCCCGACCGAGGCCGGGCTGATGTCGATCGCCATGGTCGGCGGCCTGCTGGTCACCAGCATCGTCACCGGCCGGGTCATCACGGCCACCGGCCGCTGGAAGCGCTACCTGGTCGCCGGGGCGGTGGCGACCGCCGTCGGGTTCGCGCTGCTCGGCACCATCGACGACACCACGTCGCTGTGGGTGGTGGGGGCCTACATGGCCCTGGTCGGCCTCGGCATCGGCGCCACCATGCAGAACCTCGTGCTGGCGGTGCAGAACAACACCGCCCAGGCCGACATGGGCGCGGCCAGCGCGACCGTCGCCTTCTTCCGCTCCATGGGCGGCGCGATCGGCGTCTCCGCCCTCGGCGCCCTGCTCGACCACCAGGTGACCGACCGGCTCACCGAGGGCCTGACCCGGCTCGGCCTGGCCGGCGCCGGGCAGGGCGGCAGCGGCTCGACCATCCCGGACGTCTCGACGCTGCCGGCCCCGGTCCGCGACCTCTACCAGCAGGCCTTCGGCGAGGCCACCGGCCACCTCTTCCTGGTCGCGGTGCCCTTCGCCGTCATCGCGCTGCTGTGCATCCTGGCCATCGAGGAGGTCCCGCTGCGCACCACCGTGGACCGGGACGACGAGCCCGGGACCACCCCGGTCGCCGCGTCGGAGGAGGATGGGCTGCGATGAGCACCCGGACCGCCGACCAGACCGCGCGCGCCGACCGCACCGCGTCCACGCGGACGCTCGAGCGCGAGCTCTCCACGCTGATCCGGCGCCTGAAGCGGGTGGTGGCGGAGCGGGCCAGCGAGGTGCACCCCGAGCTGCAGCCGGCGGCGTACTGGATCCTCACCCACCTCGAGCACCACGGCTCCCAGCGGGCGGCGACGATGGCCGACCACCTCGAGCTGGACAAGGGCGCGGTCAGCCGTCACGTCCAGCACCTGCTCGACCTGGGCCTGGTGGACCGCAGCCCCGACCCCGTCGACGGCCGGGCGACGCTGCTCGCGCTCAGCGAGGACGGCGCCCGGCGGCTGTCGGTCGTCGACGAGCACCGGCGCCGGTGGTTCGACGAGGCCCTCGGCTCCTGGGACGACGACGAGCTGGCTGCCTTCGCCGGCGACCTCAGCCGCTACAACCGCACCCTGGAGCAGGCGCGCGCGGTGCGCGACGCCGCCCCCCGGGCCTGACCGGGCTCCCCCGCCGACGACCGGACCGGCCGCCGGCCGGGGCTCACACCCGCAGCCAGGCCGACGTCGCCGGCGGCAGCACCCCGTCCAGCGGGCCGCTGGCGACCAGCACCTCGCCGGCCGGCAGCGCCGCGGCGGTGTCGCCGCAGTTGAGCACGACCAGCAGGTCCCCGCGGCGTACGCGCAGCACGTCGCCGTCGGTGTCGGCCTGCACGGCGTCCGGGAGCCCGAGCGCGTGCTCGCGACGCGCGGCCAGCGCGGCCTGGTAGAAGGTCAGCGTGGAGCCGGGGTCGCCCCGCTGCGCCTCGACGGTGAGGCCGGCCCAGTCGTCGGGCTGGGGCAGCCAGGGCTGGCCCTGGCCGGGCCCGAAGCCGTACGGCGCGGCCGCTCCCGACCACGGCACGGGCACGCGGCAGCCGTCCCGCCCGACCTCGCCGGTGCGGAACCACGCGGGGTCCTGCCGGTGCTCGGGGTCGACGTCGACCTGCTCCAGCCCGAGCTCCTCGCCCTGGTAGAGGTACGCCGAGCCGGGCAGCGCCAGCATCGCCAGCGTCGCGGCGCGGGCCCGGTCCAGGCCGGTCGCGCCCCCGCCGTACCGCGTGACGTGGCGGACCACGTCGTGGTTGCTCAGCACCCAGGTCGGCAGCGCGCCGACCCGGCCGACGGCCGTCATCGAGCCGGTGACGACGTCGGCGAAGGCCGCGGCGTCCCAGGGCGCGAGCAGGAAGGCGAAGTTGAAGGCCTGGCTCATCTCGTCGGACCGCACGAAGTCGGCCATCGAGCCCGGCGTCTGGGTCCACGCCTCGGCCACCGTCATCCGGTCGCCGTCGTAGGCCGCCAGCACCTCGTGCCACCGGCGGTACACGTCGTGCACCTCGGGCTGGTCCCACATCGGCTCGTCGCGCAGGGTCCGTTCGACCATGGAGGCCGGGCTCGTCATCGCCGTCGAGGTCGCCGACTCGCTGTCCGGCACCTCGCCCTCACCGAGGACCTGGTCGCGCAGCGACTCCTCCTTCACCAGCCCGTGGGCCACGTCGACGCGGAACCCGTCCACGCCGCGGTCCAGCCAGAACCGGAGGACCTCGACGAACATGTCGCCGACCTCGGGGTTGCGCCAGTCCAGGTCGGGCTGGGTCGGGTCGAAGAGGTGGAGGTACCACTGGCCCGGGGTGCCGTCGGGCGCCTCGACCCGGGTCCAGGCGGGACCACCGAAGACCGAGGCCCAGTTGTTGGGCGGCTCGTCCCCGCCCGGTCCGCGACCCTCGCGGAACAGGTAGCGGGCGCGCTCGGGGCTGCCGGGCGCCGCGGCCAGCGCCGCGCGGAACCACGCGTGCTCGTCGGAGGTGTGGTTGGGCACCAGGTCGACGATCACCTTCAGCCCGAGCTCGCGGGCGCGTGCGAGCAGGGCGTCGGCGTCGGCGAGCGCGCCGAAGAGCGGGTCCACGTCGTGGTAGTCGGCCACGTCGTAGCCGTGGTCGTGCTGCGGCGAGCGGTAGAAGGGCGAGAGCCACACGGCGTCGACGCCGAGCTCGCGCAGGTAGGGCAGCCGCTCGGTGATCCCGGGCAGGTCGCCGACGCCGTCGCCGTCACCGTCGGCGAAGCTGCGCGGGTAGACCTGGTAGACCACCGCGTGCTCCCACCAGCGCGCGACCACCGGGCCGGGGGTGATTGGATCGTTAAAACCACTCATGCGCCAGACCCTACCCAAGCCCTGGGGTGGGGCTACTTCTTGACCTGCTCGTAGCGGTCCAGCGCCTCGCGCCGCTCGGCCTTGTGGTCCACGAGCGGGTGCGGGTAGCCGACCAGGTCGCGGGTGTCGTCGTCCGGCTCGTGGGGGTCCGGCACCGTCTCGGCATCGGCCAGCTCGGGGACCCAGCGACGCAGGTAGGCGCCGTCGGGGTCGAACTTGCGACCCTGGGTGGTGGGGTTGAAGACCCGGAAGAACGGCGAGGCGTCGGTGCCGCTGCCGGCCACCCACTGCCAGCCGTGGTTGTTCGAGGCCAGGTCGCCGTCGACCAGCCAGTGCAGGAAGTGGCGGGCACCGTGCTGCCACTCCAGGTGGAGGTCCTTGACCAGGAAGCTCCCGGTGATCATCCGCACCCGGTTGTGCATCCACCCCGTCGCCCGCAGCTGGCGCATGCCCGCGTCGACGATCGGGAAGCCGGTACGGCCCTCCTGCCAGGCCCGCAGCTGCTCGCCCGGGTCGTCGTAGGGCATCCGGGCGTACTCCGGGCGGTAGTACTCGCGCGCGGAGTCGGGCCGTTCGTGCAGCACCCCGGCGTAGAACTCGCGCCAGGCCAGCTCGGTGCGGTAGGTCTGCACGCCCTTGCCGCGCCGCCCGGCGAGGTCGGCCAGCAGGGTGCGCGGGTGCACCTCGCCGTACTTGAGGTGGCGCGACATCCGCGACGTGCCCTCCACGCCGGGCTTGTCGCGGTCCTGGTCGTAGTCCTGCACCTTGTCCAGGAACTCGGTCCAGGTCTGCTGCGCCGCCCGCTCGCCGGCCTCGGGCAGCTCGAGCCCCTCCGGCAGGTCCACCTCGGGCACGCTCGTCGTCCCGCCCGCCTGGTCCTCCCCGAGCTCGCACCAGCCGCCGCCGGTCGGCGCGTCGGCCGGGTCGCGCCAGCCGTGGTCGTTCCAGGCGCGGGAGAACGGGGTGAACACCCGGTAGGGCGACCCGCTGCCGTTGACGACCCGGCCGGGCGACACCGCGTACGGCGAGCCGGTGCGGACCAGCTCGACCCCGGCCTCGGCGAGCGCCTGCTCGACGGCCTCGTCGCGGGCGCGGCCGTACGGCCCGAAGTCCTCGGCGACGTGGACGGTGCCGGCGCCGACGGCCTTCGCGGCCAGCACCACGCGGCGCACGGGGTCCCCGCGCAGCAGGGACAGCCGGGTGCCGCGCTGGCGCAGGGCGGCGTCGAGCGAGCGCAGCGACGCGGCCAGGTAGGCGCGGCGCGACGGGCCGGCCGGGTCCCACAGGTGGGGGTCGAGGACGAACAGGGGCAGCACGTCCCCCTCGTCGGCGGCCCGGACCAGGGCGGGGTTGTCGGCCAGGCGGAGGTCGCGGCGGAACCACATCACGGCTGTCACGCCGGCTCACTGTGCCACCGCCCGTCGACCGACCTCCTCACCCGCGCGGCACCGGTCCGGCGAGGTGCCACCGATGAGTCACAATGGGCCCGTGAGCGACCTCATCGACACCACCGAGATGTATCTGCGGACCATCTACGAGCTCGACGAGGAGGGCATCGTGCCCCTGCGGGCACGGATCGCCGAGCGCCTGCACCAGTCGGGCCCGACGGTCTCGCAGACCGTGGCCCGGATGGAGCGCGACGGCCTGCTCACCGTCGAGGGCGACCGCCACCTCGAGCTGACCGAGGACGGCCGACGCCTGGCCACCCGCGTGATGCGCAAGCACCGCCTCGCCGAGCGGCTGCTGGTCGACGTGATCGGCCTCGACTGGGAGCTCGTGCACGAGGAGGCGTGCCGCTGGGAGCACGTGATGTCCGAGACCGTGGAGCGGCGCCTGATGACCCTGCTGGAGAACCCGACCGAGTCGCCGTACGGCAACCCGATCCCCGGGCTCGACGAGCTCGGCCAGAACCACGTGGTGGAGGGGTTCATGACCGGCGTCGAGTCGCTGTCGTCGGTCGCGGCGCCCGAGGAGAGCCGGGTGCTGGTGCGCCGCATCTCCGAGGAGATGCAGAAGGACGAGCACCTGATGAGCGCCCTGCGCCGCGCCGGCGCGACGCCCACCAAGGCCGTCACGGTCGTCTCCACCGGGGCGGGCGTGCTGATCGGCTCGGGCGGCGAGACCGCCGAGATCCTCCCCGAGGCCGCGGACCACATCTTCGTCTCCCGCGCCTGACGGCGGGGCTCCGGCCCCACCCGCCCCAGGAATCCCCGCCCGGGCGGGGATTCCCCGACTTCGCGCGCCGTGCACGGGCCGCCAACCCCGGGAAACGCCCATCCAGTCGCCGCCCGGGTGTGTCCCGCCCGAGGAGCACGCCCGAGACCGCCGACGCCGACCTGGGCGCCGCCCCCCTCCCCCACGACGACGACCCCCTCGACCCGCGCCCACACGGTCGTACGCCTGGTCCGCGAGCAGCGGTCGGACACCTGGTGGTGACGCCGGGACCAGGTGCTCGCCGTCGCCGACGCGCCGGCCGCGCTGCTGCGGCGAGGGGGTCGACGTGCGGCAGGTGGCCCACACCGACCCGGAGCCCGGCGGGTGCGGTCACCCTGGCCCGGCCCCCGAGATGCGCGCGACCCGCAGGTGTGGCGCAGCCGGCCCCGCGTACGGGATCCGGAGCGACCGCCCCCGGTGGACGTCGAGCTCTGACCGGGGCACCTGCGGGCCGGGTGACTGCTGTGGATTCGCCAGCAGCCGGTCGGTCACTGGACCGACGGTCGTGCTGGGCTGCTAGCGGGCAGCCACCTCACGCGTCCTCGAAGAATGCATTCCTCGGACCACCTCCTTTCCCGTGTCCGCTCACCGTAGGTCGGCGGACCCGGCGGTTCAAGGGCTTTTCCTCGCCCCGGTGGACGCACCCGTGGACGTGCAACACCGCTGTCACCTCGACCCGCCAGACTGCCCCCATGACCAGCTCCTCGAGCCCCGGCCGGACCCCGCTGAGCACCGAGCAGATGATCGCCGCCGACCGCCGGGACCCCGACGCCGCGACCTTCGCCGGGGGCGTGTCCTCCGACGAGCAGCACGCCGCCCTGCGGTCCTCCGTACGCCAGCTGGGACGGCTGCTCGGGGAGGCCCTGACCCGCCACGAGGGCCCCGAGCTGCTCGCGCTGGTGGAGCAGGTGCGTGCGCTCACCCGCGAGGACGACGACGACGCCCTGCACGCGCTGCTCGACGGCACCGACGACGCGACCGCGATCGTGCTGGCGCGGGCGTTCACGGCGTACTTCCAGCTGGTCAACGTCACCGAGCAGCTGCACCGCTGGCAGGAGCTGACCTCGCGCGAGTCCGGCCCGCTGGCCGACGCGGTCGGCCGGATCGGGGCGGCGATCGAGGACGGCGGCGTCGACCGGGCCCTGGTCACCGACGTGCTGGGGCGCCTGGAGTACCGCCCGGTCTTCACCGCCCACCCCACCGAGGCCAGCCGCCGCTCGGTCCTGGTGCTGCTGCAGAAGATCGCGGAGGAGACGTACGCCGCCGAGGACCCGCGGGGCCGCCCGGTCGACCGCGAGCGCGGGGAGCGGCGGCTGGCCGAGCTGGTCGACCTGCTCTGGCAGACCGACGAGCTGCGCATCGAGCGGCCGGAGCCGGCCGACGAGGCCCGCACGCTGCTGCACTACCTGCAGTCCCTGGCCGCCGAGGTCGTGCCGGGGCTGCTGGAGGAGCTGGACCGCTGCCTGGGCACCATCGACGTGGCGCTGCCCGCGACCGCACGCCCCCTGCGCTTCGGCACCTGGGCCGGCGGCGACCGCGACGGCAACCCGAACGTCACGCCGCAGGTCACCCTGGACGTGCTCGGCCTGCAGCACGACGTCGGCCTGCGCGAGCTGGTGCGCGGGGTCGAGGAGCTGCTCGGCGAGCTGTCGTCCTCCACGCGGGTGGTGACCCCGAGCGAGGCGCTCGCGGCCAGCCTGGAGGCCGACGCCGAGGCGCTGCCGATCACCTACTCCACGATCCGCCGGCTCAACGCCGAGGAGCCGTACCGCCTCAAGCTCAGCTTCACCCGGGTCCGCCTGCTCCGCACGCGCGACCGGCTGGCCGAGGGCCGCGCGCACGAGCCGGGCCGCGACTACCTCACCCTCGACGGCCTGCTCGCCGACCTGACCCTGGTGCGCGACTCGATGCTGGCCGACGGCGACCACCTGACCGCCGACGGCGGCGTGCTCCGCCTGCTCCGCACCGCCACCGCGGTCGGCCTCGGCCTGGCCACGCTCGACGTGCGCGAGCACAGCGAGAAGCACCACGCCGCGCTCGAGGTGCTGGTCGACCGCCTCGGCGAGCACCCGCAGCCGTACGCCTCGCTCGACCGCCCCGCGCGGATCCGGCTGCTGTCCGCGGAGCTGGCCGGGCGGCGCCCGCTGACCGGCGCCCGCACCCCGGGACTGCGCGACGACCCCGACAGCCCGGTGACCGCGTCGCTGTCGCTGCTGGACGCGGTCCGCGACGCCCTGGACACCTTCGGGCCCGAGGTGATCGAGACCTACATCGTCTCGATGACCCACGACGTCGACGACCTGCTCGCGGTGGTGGTGCTGGCCCGCGAGGCCGGCCTGGTCGACCCCGGCAGCGAGGACACCCCGGCCACCGCACGGATCGGCTTCGCGCCGCTGTTCGAGACCGTGGCCGAGCTGGAGGCCGCCGAGCCGCTGCTCGAGGCGCTGCTGGGCGACCCGGCGTACCGCCGGGTGGTGGCCGCCCGCGGCGACGTGCAGGAGATCATGCTCGGCTACTCCGACTCCTCCAAGGACGCCGGGATCGCGGCCTCGCAGTGGCAGATCCACCGCGCGCAGCGCGCGCTGCGCGACGTCGGTCGCAGGCACGGCGTGGTGATGCGGCTCTTCCACGGCCGCGGCGGCTCGGTCGGCCGCGGCGGCGGGCCCACCGGGGAGGCGATCCTCTCGCAGCCCTACGGCAGCCTCGACGGCCCGATCAAGATCACCGAGCAGGGCGAGGTGATCAGCGACAAGTACACCCTGCCGCAGCTCGGCCGGGAGAACCTCGAGCAGGCGCTCGCCGCCGTGCTCGAGGCCTCGGTCCTGCACCGCACCTCGCTGCTGCCCTCCGACGTGCTCGACGGCTGGAACACCACCATGGACCGGGTCGCCGCCGCCGGCCAGGAGGCGTACCGCGGTCTGGTGCGCGACCCCGGCCTGGTGCCGTTCTTCGTCGCGGCCACCCCGGTCGACGAGCTCGGCCGGATGAACATCGGCTCCCGGCCCGCGAAGCGGCCCGGCGGGGCCGGCGGCCTCGACGACCTGCGCGCGATCCCGTGGGTCTTCGGGTGGACGCAGTCGCGGATGATCCTGCCCGGCTGGTACGGCGTGGGCTCGGGCCTCGCGGCGGCGCGCGAGGACGGGCGCGGGGAGACCCTGCGCGAGATGTACGGCTCGTGGGCGTTCTTCCGCACCTTCGTCTCCAACGTGCAGATGACGCTGGCCAAGACCGACCTGGACATCGCCGCGCGCTACGTCCGCTCGTTGGTGCCCCGGGACGAGGCCGGCCTGTTCGAGGTGGTGCGCGCCGAGCACGCGCGGGCCGTCGAGCAGGTGCTGTGGGTGACCGGGCAGGACTCCCTGCTCGAGGGCTCGCCCACCCTGCGCCGCACCCTGGAGACCCGGGACGCCTACCTGGCCCCGCTGCACGCCCTGCAGGTGTCGCTGCTCGGGCGGGTGCGCGCCGCCGGGGACGACGACCGCCACCCCGACCTCCAGCGGGCGCTGCTGCTGACCATCAACGGCATCGCCGCGGGCCTGCGCAACACCGGGTGAGGTCGCTCGGGCCCCTCCCACCCGCACCGCCCGGGCAGGATGGGTCCATGCACCTCGACCCCGCCGACCCCGACGTCGCGACCTACCCGCTGCTGAACAGCATCGTGGTCCCGCGCCCGATCGCCTGGGTCTCGACCCGGTCCGCCGCCGGGGTGGGGAACCTGGCCCCGCACTCCTTCTTCACCGTGGCCTGCGTCGACCCGCCCCTGGTCTCGATCACCTCGGTCGGCGCCAAGGACACGCTGCGCAACGTGCAGGAGACCGGCGAGATGGTGATCAGCCTGGCCAGCCGGCCCCTGCTGGAGCGGATCAACGGCACCAGCGCGCCCTACGACGCCGACGTGGACGAGGCCGAGGCCGAGGGCCTGGCGATGGCGCCGAGCACGAACGTCTCGGTGCCCCGCGTCGCCGCCTCCCCGGCCTCCCTGGAGTGCACGCTGCACTCGGTGCAGGAGCTGGGGAACTCCTGGCTGATCCTCGGCCTCGTGGTCGGCATCCACGTCGACGACGCGGTGATGCGCGACGGCCACCCCGAGTTCACGCTGATGGAGCCGCTGGCGCGCCTGGGACGCAACGAGTGGGGCCTGCCGAACGAGGTCGTCCGGATCGACCGGCCGAAGCGGGCGCCCGACCGCGCCTGAGCCGCGCCGTCAGGGGGCGAGCCGACGGCTGTGCCAGCCCGCGCCCTGCGGGTCGCGCTCCAGGAGCAGCCGGTCGTGCAGCCGGCTGGGTCGGCCCTGCCAGAACTCGACCACCTCGGGCCGCACGACGTAGCCGCCCCAGTCGTCGGGCACCGGGACGTCCTCGCCGAAGCGGGCGTCCGCCGCGGCGTACGACGCCTCGAGCTCGGCGCGGTCGGCCACCTGGCTGGACTGGCGCGAGGCCCAGGCCCCGATCCGGGAGCCGCGCGGTCGGGAGGCGAAGTACGTCGCGACCTCCTCCCGCGCCAGCGGCGCGACCGGGCCCTCGACGCGCACCTGTCGCTCCAGGGCGTGCCAGGGGAAGAGCAGCGCGGCCCACGGCACCGCGGCCAGCTCGGCGCCCTTGCGCGAGGCCTGGTTGGTGAAGAACACGAAGCCGCGCTCCGAGACGCCCTTGAGCAGCACGATCCGCGACGACGGCCGCCCGTCGGCGCCGGCGGTGGACAGCACCATCGCGTTCGGCTCGTGCACGCCCTGCTCCACGGCCTGGTCGTACCACCGCTCGAACATGGCGACCGGGTCGGCGAGCAGGTCGCCCTCGACGAGCCCGCCGCGGGCGTACTCCTCCCGGGCGGAGGAGAGGTCGCGGCTCATGCCTGCCAGGCTACGGCGCCCCGGGTCGCCCCCGGGTCGCCCCCGGGTCGCCCCCGGGTCGCCCCCGGTCGCCCGTCGGTGCCGCGGCGCGTCCTGGCCCGGCTGCCCCCGCGCCGGGCGGTGGGGCACAATGCCGGAGCCAGAGCACCGCCGACGCAGGTCCGACGAAGGAGCCGTCCCGCATGGTTGAGGTACACCACGGACTGGAGGGCGTCGTCGCCTTCGAGTCGGAGATCGCCGAGCCCGACAAGGAGGGCTCGGCGCTGCGCTACCGCGGCGTGGACATCGAGGAGATCGTCGGGCGGGTGCCCTTCGAGAACGTCTGGGGCCTGCTCATCGACGGCTCCTACGACCCCGGCCTGCCGCCCGCGGAGGCGTACAACATCCCGGTGCACACCGGCGACGTGCGCGTCGACGTCCAGGCCGCGATCGCGATGCTCGCGCCGGCCTTCGGCTTCCGCCAGACCTACGACATCTCCGACGAGCAGGCCCGAGCGGACCTCTCCCGGGTCGCGGTGATGGTGCTGTCCTACGCCGCGCAGTCCGCGCGCGGGCTGAACAACGCCGTCGTCCCGCAGTCCGAGGTCGACCAGGGCGACACCCTCGCGGAGAAGTTCCTGATCCGGTGGAAGGGCGAGGCCGACCCCAAGCACGTCAAGGCGATCGACGCCTACTGGAGCAGCGCGGCCGAGCACGGCATGAACGCCTCCACCTTCACCGCCCGGGTGATCACCTCCACCGGCGCCGACGTGGGCGCGGCCTTCTCCGGCGCGATCGGCGCGATGAGCGGCCCGCTGCACGGCGGCGCGCCCTCGCGGGTGCTGGGCATGATCGGCGACGTGGAGGAGTCCGGCGACGCCGAGGCGTACGTCAAGGGCCTGCTCGACCGCGGCGACCGCCTGATGGGGTTCGGGCACCGCGTCTACCGCGCCGAGGACCCCCGCGCCCGCGTGCTGCGCCGCACCGCCAAGGAGCTGGACGCGCCCCGCTACGAGGTCGCCGAGGCGCTGGAGAAGGCCGCGCTGAAGGAGCTCAAGGAGCGCCGCCCCGACCGCGTGCTCGAGACCAACGTGGAGTTCTGGGCCGCGATCGTCCTCGACTTCGCCGAGGTCCCGCCGCACATGTTCACCTCGATGTTCACCTGCGCGCGCACCGGCGGCTGGTCGGCGCACATCCTGGAGCAGAAGCGCACCGGTCGCCTGATCCGCCCCTCGGCCGTCTACACCGGCCCGGGCGAGCGCAGCGCCGGCGACGTCGACGGCTGGCGGAGCGCCTGGGGCGAGTAGGACGCCGCCTCGTGCCTGAGGACGCGCGGCAGCGCGTCCTCGGGCACACGCCGGCCGCCCAGCCCGCCGACGGCCCGTCCCAGGTCCGTCAGCGGAAGACCTGGTCCACCCACCGGAACGCGCCCAGCGCGTGGTCGGCGCGGAAGTGCTCGTGGTCCGCGCGCACCCGGTCGGCCGCCTCGGCGGCGAAGTCGACGACGTCGGTCACGAACAGGTCCTCGGGGCCGATGGCGGCCAGCACGTCGGGCTCGACGTCGTGGTCGACCAGGCCGGCCTCGTCGGAGAGGGCGTGCGACTGCGCGAGGGACTCCCCGCAGATCCGGGCGTAGCGGCGCCACTTCTTCGTCGAGAGGTCGTCGAGGTCGACGTCGTCCTTGTACGGCACCCGCTCGCGCACCATGAACGACAGGCCGTCCAGCTCGACCGCGCCGTAGAACCGGTCCCCCCGCACCAGGTGCACCCCCTGGGCGTGGGTGATCCGCTCGGCGTTGCCGTCGATCTCGAACTCCGAGGGCGGGGCGAGGCCGGCCAGGGCCGAGCGCCGGGCCTGCTTGAACTCGATGATCATGTCGTCGCTGCCGTCGGCCAGGGGCCCCTCGACCATGAGGTAGTAGCGCGGCAGGCCCAGCGAGGCCGTGCCCTGCCCGAGCCGCTCGCAGACGTCCTTGACCCGCATCCGCCCGGCGCGGTCCGGGACCTCGACGTCGTTGTCGCGCACGAACCGGTCCAGCGCGGCCTGGAACTCCTCCACCCTGCTGGTGACCGGGACGTGCTCGTCGTCGGCGCGGAAGCCGCGCCGGTACTCGTCGTGGTACTTGCGGGCCAGCCACGCGTCGCGGTCCTCGTGCGCGCCCTGGATCAGCCGCCGGATCGAGCTTCGGCGCGTTGTCCTCGCGCATCTGGCCCTGCTGCTCGGTGGCGTCGGAGGCGTAGCGCCGCATCGCCCCGACGTAGCCGTGCACGAACTCCTCGGCGATCCGGCGCTGCTTGCCCGGGCCGTGCCCGCCCTCGGTCTGGGCGGCGATCATGAAGCCCACCGCCCCGCGCTTGAGGTCCCAGGTGAACGGGGCGTAGTAGGCCTCGTCGAAGTCGTTGACCCCGAAGATCGGGACGTCGTCGGCGCTCGGCATCACCCCGAAGTTCTCCGGGTGCACGTCGCCGAGGGTCAGCACGGTCGGCATCCAGGCGTCCTCGCCGGCGATGTCGCGGTAGAACAGCAGGCAGGTGCCCCGGAAGAACGAGTAGAGCGAGCCGGCCAGCTTCTCGAACTTCGCCTCGGCGTCCTGGCTGCGGTCCGCGATCCTCGTCTCGTGGTCCTCGCGCACCGTCTGACGCACGTGCAGCCGCCGGTCGTTGCCGCGAAGCTGGCGGGTCATCATCACGACCTCGCCGCGGGCGCGTGCCTCGGCCAGCATCCGGAACGCCTCCAGCCGCGAGCCGTGGGGTACGCGGGCCTGCGCGCCGACGGCGTCGTCGGTCGCCGGGTCGCTGCCGGAGGTGAGCAGCGCGTCGACCAGCTCGTCCTTGGCCATCGAGGACCGCCCGGGCAGCTGCTGGTCGCGGGCGAGGTCCATCAGGTCGGCGCGGGTCAGCGCGCGCAGCTCCTCGGCGGAGCGGGCAGGGGTGCTCATCGGTCGTGTCTAGCGGACCGGTCCACCGCCCGCACCACCCGGCCCCCGGGCGCCGGCCCGGGTCCGGGTCCGGGTCGGGTCCGGGTCTAGTCGAGGCGGCCGTCGTACCAGCTGGTCGCGCCGCGCCCGCCCGGGCGGCTCAGGGACACGTGCAGGTGGTCGCGGTGGCGCAGCGTCTTCGAGCAGCGCTTGCGTGACGGGCAGCTGCTGGAGAGGTAGGCGCCGGGGGTGAAGCGGTCGTCGTAGGACCGCCAGATCCGGTCGTTCCAGATGACGTACATGATGCCCATCCGGCGGGCCAGGGCGTGCTCGTTGCCGGCGCCGTCGGTGGCCAGGACGCGCCCGAGGAACCTCGCGGCGCTGCGACGGCCGGACTTCGTGGCGGCGTCGAGGGTCCAGTCGAAGGCGCGGCCCTCCTCGTGCTCGGACGTGCTCGCGGAGCAGGCGCGACCCACTCCGCCGAACCCGCCCCCGAAGGTGTCCACCATCCACTGCCCCAGGGCGACCGCGCCCGGCTTGGGCTTCGGCTTGCAGGTGGTGCCGCCGTCGTAGGACGCGTAGTCCTCGATCGGCGCTGCCTGGGCGGGCGCGCCCGGGCCGACGGCGAGCAGGGAGGCGGTCAGCAGGGCGCCGAGGAGCAGGGCGAGCCGACGGGGGGCGGTGGGGGGCACCAGGGAAGGGTAGGCACGGCCGGCCGGCCCTGTCAGGCGGACCGGGACTCCGGGGTCGCCGCCGCCACCGTGAAGGCGTCGAGCACCTTGCCGTAGCAGCGCGAGAGCGCGTCGCCGGCGTAGTGGCCGAAGTCGGGCACCGTGACGTAGCCCGCGGAGCGGTACAGCGCGATCGCCTCGGGCTGCCGCACGCCCGTCTCGAGCACCATGGCCTCGGCGCCGTGCGCCGCGGCGTCCGCCTCGAGCGCGGCCAGGAGCGTCCGGGCGTGCCCGGCGCGCTGGGCGCGGGGCGAGACGTACATCCGCTTCAGCTCGGCGCTGCGGGTGACCCCGAGGACGGGCAGGTCGACCCGGCGCCACGCCCCGGTGGCGACGGCCTCGGCCGGGCGGTCGGGGGCGTCGCGGTAGCCCACGAAGAAGCTCCCGGTGGGCGGCTCGAACATCAGCGGGTCGAGCGGCGTGACGTCGGGCGAGCCGTAGCGGAGGACGTACTCCTGCTGGACCTCCTCGACGAGCCGGACGGCGTCGGGGTGGCCGTAGCCGACGCGGACCAGGCGCAGGGCGGGTGCCGGCGCGGGCGCGGGTGCGGGGTGGGGCGGGGGTGGCACGGTGCCAGACTAGGAGGTGTGACCGACGGCCTCCGCATCCCCGCCGACCTGCTGCCCGTCGACGGCCGGTTCGGCTCCGGGCCCTCCAAGGTGCAGGTCTCGCACCTGGAGGCCCTGGCCGCGACCGGTACGCGGCTGGTCGGCACCTCCCACCGCCAGGCACCGGTCCGCGGCCTCGTGGGTCGGGTGCAGGAGCAGCTGGCGTCGTTGTTCTCGCTGCCGCCGGGGTGGCGGGTGGTGCTGGGCAACGGCGGGTCGACCGCGTTCTGGGACGTCGCCACCTACGGCCTGGTCCGGGCCCGCAGCCAGCACCTCGTCTACGGCGAGTTCACCGCGAAGTTCGCCGAGGCCGCTGCCGCCGCGCCGTGGCTCGGCGACCCCGACGTCGTGCGGGGGGAGCCCGGCACGGTCGTCGCCGCGCGCCCCGGGCCCGGCCTGGACGCCTACGCCTGGGCGCACAACGAGACCTCGACCGGCGCGATGGCCCCGGTGCTGCGGCCGCCCGGGACGCACGCCGAGGACGCGCTGGTCCTGGTCGACGCGACCTCGGGCGCCGGGGGCCTGCCGGTCGACCTGGCCGAGTGCGACGTCTACTACTTCGCGCCCCAGAAGGGCTTCGCCTCCGACGGCGGGCTGTGGTGGGCGCTGATGTCGCCGGCCGCGCTGGCCCGGGTCGAGGAGATCGCCGCGACGCACCGGCACGTGCCGGCCTCGCTCGACCTGGCCGTCGCGGTGGAGCAGTCGGCCCGGCAGCAGACCTACAACACCCCGGCCGTGGCCACGTTGTTCCTGATGGCCGAGCAGCTCGACTGGATGCTCGGCCTCGGCGGGTTGCCGGCCATGGTCGGGCGCACCACCCGCTCGTCGACGGCGCTGTACGGCTGGGCCGACGCGTCGTCGTACGCGACCCCGTTCGTCACCGACCCGGCCCACCGCTCGCTGGTGGTCGGCACGGTCGACCTCGACCCCTCGGTCGACGCGGCGAGGGTCTCGGCGGTCCTGCGGGACAACGGCGTCGTGGACACCGAGCCGTACCGCAAGCTGGGCCGCAACCAGCTGCGCGTCGCGATGTTCCCCGCCGTCGACCCCGACGACGTGGTGGCCCTGACCCGGTGCGTGGACCACGTGGTCGAGCACCTCTGACGGTCCGCAGCCGCGCCCCGGGGGGTGTGCTGCCCCGGCCCGCGCACCCGCAGGGTGGGGGCGGTCGGCGCGACGAGGCGACCGGCGGAGGAGACCACGATGAGCCCGATCAGCGCGGTGCTGGGCGCCGCCACCCGACCGGCCCAGGCCGCGGCGGACCTCCTGGGGTCCGCCTGGCGGGTGGTGGGGCGCGCCGAGGCCGTGCTGGGCCGCATCGAGCGCCTCGTCGACGACGCCGAGGCCACCCAGGCGCAGGCGCAGGTCGTCGTGGACCGGTACGACTCGACCAGCCGTCAGGCCGCCGAGGCCGTCGACCGCGGTTCCGCCGAGCTGCGCCGCGCCGTGGCCCGGTTCGACCCCGAGCACCTCGACGCCGTCGCCCACCTGCTGGAGCTCGTGCCGGAGCTGCTCGACCTGGTCGTCCCGGCCCTGCGCGGGATGGCCGAGGTCACCCCCGGGCTCGGCCAGCTGACCGACCGGCTCGACACCGTCGGCCAGATCGTGGAGGGCCTCCCCGGCGCGCAGCGCCTGCGCCGGCGCGGCGAGGAGCGCGCCCAGGACGCCGACGGGGACCAGGCGCAGCCGCCCGGGTAGTCCCCGGCTACCCCGCGACCGCGTCCCTCAGCAGCGCGGCGGCCGAGGCGTCGTACGCCACCAGCCGGGCCTCGGTGACCGCGGTGCCGGCGGCCGCCGAGCGGAGGGCCTCGACGGCCGCGGCGGCGGCGTCGGCGCGGGGCCAGCCGTACACGCCCGCGGAGACCAGCGGGAACGCGATCGTGCGGGCCCCGAGCTCGTCGGCCACCGCGACCGCCCGGGTGTAGCAGGACAGCAGCAGGGCGCGGTCGGTCTCGCCGGCGCGGTGGTTCGGACCCACCACGTGCACGACCCAGCGCGCCGGCAGGTCGCCGGCCGTGGTCCAGCCGGCGTCCCCGGTGGCCAGGCCGCGCGGGAAGCGGCGTACGCAGTCCTCCAGGACGGCCGGTCCGCCGGCGCGGTGCACCGCCCCGTCCACCCCGCCCCCGCCGCGCATGCCCCGGTTCGCGGCGTTGACCACCGCGTCGACGTGCTGCTGCGTCAGGTCGCCCTCGACGACGGTGATCTCCACGCCACCCACCTCCCGCTCCGGCTCCGCCGCACGGTGCCGCCCCCGGTCCTGCTCGTCGTCCTCATCCTCGCTGCTCGTCGCGGATGAGCCGCAGGGTGGCGCGCTCCAGCGCGGCCTGCCGCTGGTCGGGGGTGTCGTGGTGGCGGCGGGTGGTCCCGGCGATGGTGCGTCCGCCCTCGTAGGCACGGACCACCCGCGGGTCGACGTAGGACGACCGCGCCATGGCCGGGGTGTTGCCCAGGAAGCCGGAGACCTCCTTCATCGCCCCGGACACCGCGCGCCGCCGCGAGGCCTGGCTCGTGCCGTGCTCCGGCGTCCCGGCCAGCGCCGCGGCGGCCAGCACGGAGGCGTGCCAGGTGCGGAAGTCCTTGGCGGTGGCGTCCATCCCGGTGCTCTGCCGGACGTAGTCGTTGACCAGCACCGGCAGGATCGAGCGCCACGACCTGCCCTGCTTGAAGGCCAGCAGCGAGGGGTCGTCCCGGCTGCGCCGGCGCCGCATCACCTCGAGCGCGTCGACGACGGTCTCGTCGTCGATCTCGATGCGGTGGTCGACGCCGGACTTGCCGGTGAAGGCGAACACCAGCCGGTCCTGGCGCCGGCGCACGTGACGCCGCTCGAGCGTGGTCAGCCCGAAGCTGCCGTGCGTGTCGGCGTAGACGTCGTTGCCGATCCGGAAGTAGCCGAGGTCCAGCAGCCGCACCGCGACCGCGCAGGAGCGCTCCAGGGGCATGCCGTCGCGACCCAGGTCGACCACCATCGACTCCCGGGCCTCGACCAGGGAGCGGCCGAACTCCAGCATCCGGTCGAACTTCTCCGCGTCGCGGCGGGCCCGCCAGTCGGGGTGGTAGAGGTACTGGCGCCGGCCGGCGTCGTCGGTGCCGACGGCCTGCAGGTGGCCGTCGTCGTGCGGGGTGATCCACACGTCGCGCCAGGCCGGCGGGATGACCAGCTGCGCGACCCGCAGCACGTCCTCGCCGCCCAGCCGCGTGCCGCGGTCGTCGTAGTAGGCGAACCCGCGGCCCGCCCGGCGACGGGTCCAGCCGGGCTGGTCGGGCGAGGTGCGGCGCAGGTGCGACGTGGCTGGCATGGCCCGGTCACGCTAACCAGCCGCAGCCCGCGCGAGCACCACCCACGAGAGTGGTCCTCGCGCCCACCGCCCGGCTGTAACGCTGTGTTACTCGATCTGGTGCTGCGTCGTGTCGGCGCGCCAGATGGAGTAACACAGCGTTACAGCGGGGCTGGACGCCGTGACGTGCCATGACGTGACGTGACGCGCGCCCCCCACTCCCGGCTCAGCGGGGTCGCAGCGAGCGGAGCAGCACCACGAGCACGCCCAGCAGGAACACGCCGCCCACCAGCCACGGACCGACGCCGGGGCCGCGGTCGAGGGCGTCGGTGGCGACCGGCGCGTCGTACGCCCCGGGCGGCGTGATCACGGCCGGGTCCTCGGGCGGCGCCGACGGCTCGCCCTCCGGCAGGGGCGCGACCGCCTCGGCGAGGGCCTGCGGCAGCCGCGCGCGCAGCACCTCGCTGCCGACGCCCTCGCTGCTGAGGAGCACCCGGAAGTCGCCGTCGACCTCCTCGACCGCGATCCCCTCCCCCTGCTCCTGCTCGGGCAGGTCGACGGAGCCGACGTCGGTCAGGTCGGGCCACGAGTAGACGGTGGCCGAGCCGTAGTCGCGCACCACGAGGTGGCGCCCGTCGGGGAAGAACGCGCCGTCGGTGGCGAACCCGCGCACGTCGCCGATCTCGCGCAGCCGCACCGGCTCGGTCGGGGCGGGCGCCCCCACCGAGGGCGGCACGGCGTCCGGCGGCACCTCGTAGAGCACGCCGCCGAGGACGACCTTGCTGGCGACCAGCACCCGCCCGGAGACGGGGTCGACCATCAGCGTCTCCGCGTCCCGGGGGCCCTCGGGGTAGACCAGCTCGACCGCGGAGGCGGGGTCCGCCGCCAGCTCCCCCGCACCCACCGGCACCCGCAGGATGCTCACCGAGTCCCGCACACCGGCGTTGTCGCCGAGATCGCCCACCAGGACGTCCCCCTCGAGCGGGGCGAGCGCCTCGACGTCGCGCGCCTCGCCCCAGGTGGTGGTGCCGACGGTCCGCCCGTCGGCGTCGACGGTGAAGACCCGGCCCTGGTCACCGGAGTCGTTGGTGGTCACCACCCGCCCGTCGCCGAGGGCGACCAGACCGCTGGACTCGACGATGGCCGGGTCCTCGAAGGTCAGCACGACCTCCCGCTCCCCCTCCGGCACCGCCGCGAGGGCGCCGCCGACCAGGAAGGGCACCGCGACGGCGACCCCCAGGTAGCGGCGCAGGTCAAGCACCGGGCGTCTCCTCGAGCAGCTCCCCCAGCCGCGGCCGCACGCCCCAGGTCCGGACGAGCTCGTCGTACTCGGCCCGCTGGTCGGCCCCGACCGGCGCCCCGGTCCGGGTCGCGCGCAGCAGCGTGTTGCGCGGCGTGTGCTCGCTGCCGACGAACTCCACGACCTCCACCCGGTAGCCCTCCAGGCGCAGCAGGGAGGCGCGCAGCGCGTCGGTGAGGGTGTCGGCGAAGCGCTCGCGCAGGATCCCGTGCCGGGTCAGGGCGGCGTACGGGGCGGGGGTCGCCGCGGCGCGCAGCTGTGCGGCCACGTCGTGGTGGCAGCAGGGCGCGGCCAGCACCACGGGGGCCCGCCAGGCCACGGCGCGCGCCAGCGCGTCGTCGGTCGCGGTGTCGCAGGCGTGCAGGGCCAGCACCACCTCGGGCGCGGGGTCGAGCACCACGCCCTGGATGGTGCCGACCACGAAGTCGGCCCGCCCCTCCCCGAGGACGCCCGAGGCCGCCAGCTGCCCGGTCACCGCGGTGCTGTGCGCGCGGGACTGCTCCTTGACGTCGACCCCGGTGACCGCGACGGGCAGGCCGCGCACCCCGGCCAGGTAGCGCAGCGCGGCCAGGGTCAGGTAGGCGTTGCCGCAGCCGAGGTCGGCCACCCGCAGCGGTTCCGCGGCCGTCGGCCGGCGCAGGTGGCCCCTGTCGAGCGCGTCGGTGACCGTGGTCTCCAGCAGCCGCAGGAACTCCTCGACCTGGCGGTGCTTGGCCACCCGGGTCGGCTTGACCCGGCCCCGCTCGTCGGTGACGCCGAGCGCGGCGAAGACGGGGTCGTCGTCGTCGAGCAGACGGGTCTTGTCGCGGTCGTGGCCCCGGTCGACCTCGACGGGGCGCTCGCGCTGCTCGGTGCGCACCAGCGCCTCGAGCTTCTTGGTGGCCCGGCCCTGGTAGGTCTGGGTGGTGGTCTCGACCAGCCAGGTGCCGTACCCCTCGGCCAGCAGCGCGTCGACGGCCTCCTCGGCCGCCCGGCCCGGCTCGTGGTTGGCGGTGTGGGCCTGGGTGGCGTCGTAGGCCGTCGCCTGGAGCCGGCGACCGGCCCGGAGGTCGACCCAGCGCAGCTCGACCCGGCGCCACGGCGGCGGCTCCTGGCCGCGGCGGCGCCCGGACAGCACCGCTCGCACGAGCGCGTCCGGGGCCAGGACGTCGGCGCGCACCCGTTCCAGGGCGGCCAGCAGCGGCTCGGCCACCTCAGAACCTCCCGAGGACGGCGGAGACGACGACGACCAGCAGCAGCGCGACCAGGGCCAGGGGGATCACGAGGCGGCGGTGGCGCGGGTTCACCGCCGGCTCCGGTGGCCGCCGGCGCGGGAGCGGCGCGCCCGGCGCACGGGCCGCGCCGTGGACTGGTCCGCGGGCGCACCGTGGGCCAGCAGCTCGGCGAGGTGGAGCGCCCGCAGCTGCTCGAGGTCGTCGAGCTGGATGCGGCAGGAGACGCCGTCGGCGAGCACGACCTTCGATCCGCGCGCGCGTACGGCGGGCAGCAGGTGGGTCCCGGCCACCGCGACCGACGTCTCGTAGTGCCCCTTCTCCATCCCGAAGTTGCCCGCGAGCCCGCAGCAGCCGGGCACGACCGTCACCGCCGCGCCGCAGCGCTCGAGCAGGGCGCGGTCGGCGTCGAAGCCGAGGATCGAGGCCTGGTGGCAGTGCGGCTGGACCAGCACCTCCACCTCCGAGAGGTCCGGCGGGGTCCACCGCCCCTGGTCGGCGAGGTCGGTGAGGACCTCGGCCAGGGTGCGCACGCCCCGGGCGACCGCGGCCGCCTCGGGCGAGTCGACGAGCTCCTCCAGGTCCGAGCGCAGGGTGGCCAGGCAGGAGGGCTCGAGGCCGACGACGGGGACGCCGGACCCGACGTACGCCGCGAGCGTGCTCGCCGTGCGGCCGGCGATCCGGCGGGCCTGGTCCAGCTGTCCCGTGGTCACCCAGGTGAGCCCGCAGCAGGCCGGCTCCGGGATGACCTCGGCCTGGATCCCGGCGGCGCGCAGCAGCGCCAGCGCGGCGTGGCCGGTGTGCGGCGAGAGCTGGTCGGTGAAGGAGTCGGCCCAGATCCACACGTCCGGGGTGCCGGTGCCGCCGCCGGCGGCGCGCGCGCTGCGCCGCAGGCCGCGGGAGGCCACCGCGGGCAGGGAGCGGCGGTGGTCGACGCCGGCGGCGGCGGTGGCGAGCCGGGCGGTCGGGGCGAACCGGCCCGCGGCGTTCAGCACCGGCGCCAGCGGGGGCACCCGGCCGATCAGGCCGAGCCAGGTCGGCAGCCGGCCGAGGGTGTAGTGGCTCAGCGGCCGGGTGCGGCCGCGGTAGGTCTGGTGCAGCACCTCGGACTTGTAGGTCGCCATGTCGACACCCGGTGGGGCAGTCCGACGCGCAGCCCTTGCAGGACAGGCACAGGTCCAGCGCCTCGTGCAGCGCCGGGTCGCGCAGGCCGGTCAGGGTGCCGCCGGGGCCGGCGTCGAGCGCCTCCTGGAGCACGCGCGCCCGCCCGCGGGTGCTGTCCTTCTCGTCGCGGGTGGCCTGCCAGGAGGGGCACATGACGCCGCTCGACGACGCGGCGACGCACTTGCCGACGCCGGTGCAGCGGTGCGCGGCGGTGGCCAGGTCCCCGCCGTCGTGCAGCAGCCGCAGGCCGGGGTTCACCCGGGTGCGCGGGCGCGCCGGGCGCAGGTCGGCCTCGACCGGCCGGGGGTCGACGAGCACGCCGGGGTTGAGCAGCCCGTCGGGGTCGCAGGCGTGCTTGACGGCGCCGAACAGCGCGATCGTGTGCGGGTCGTACATCAGCGGCAGCAGCGCCGAGCGGGCCCGCCCGTCGCCGTGCTCGCCCGACAGCGAGCCGCCGTAGGCCACCAGGGCGGTGGCGCTGGCCTCCAGGAAGTCGCGGAAGGCCCTCCCGCCGTCCTCGAAGCGGAAGTCGATGCGCACGTGCACGCAGCCGTCGCCGAAGTGGCCGTACGGCACGCCGTCCAGGCCGTGCTCGCGCAGCAGGTCGTCGAAGTCGCGCAGCCAGGCCCCGAGGTGCTCCGGCGGTACGGCGGCGTCCTCCCACCCGGCGTGGGCGGGGCGGGTCAGGCTGCGCGCGGCGAGGCCGGCGCCGTCCTCCCGGATCCGCCACAGCGCGGCGGTCTCGCCCGGGTCGGTGACCAGCCGCGAGCCGAGCGCACCGGACTCCGCGCGGAGCCGGGCGACGAGGTCCGCGGCACCCTCGCCGGCGACCTCGGCGAACAGCCAGCCGGCGCCGCGGGGCAGCTCCGGGACGCTGCCCGACCGGGCCCGGACCAGGTCGACGATCCGGGAGTCCAGGCCCTCGCAGGCCACCATCCGGGCGCGGTCGTCGGGCGTGCCCGCGCCGCGCTGGGCCCCCAGGGCCAGCAGCGTCGGCACCGCGTCGGCGGCCTCGATCATCGAGGCGTAGCCCAGCACCAGCAGCAGCCGCTCGGGGTGGTCGCGCACCAGGGAGACCGTCGCCTCGCGGACCAGGGCCAGGGTGCCCTCGGAGCCGGTCACCAGGCGGTCCAGGCGGCGGCCGCGCTCGGGCAGCAGCTGCTCGAGGGCGTAGCCGGAGACCTGCCGGGAGAACTGCCCGAACCGCTGCCGCACGTGGGCGAGCTCGGCGTCGACGATCGCGGCGAGCCGGCGCTCGACGTCGCTGCCGTCGGGGTGGTCGAGCGAGACGCCGTCGCGCACCCGGACCCGTTCACCGGTGCCGGTGAGCAGGTCGAGGCCGACCACGTTGTCGGAGGTCCGGCCGTAGCCCAGGGCGCGGGAGCCGCAGGCGTTGTTGCCGATCATCCCGCCGACGGTGCAGCGGGTGTGGGTCGAGGGGTCCGGGCCGAAGCGCAGGCCGTGCTCGTGCGCGCGGGCCTGCAGCCGGGCGTGCACCACGCCGGGCTGCACGGTGGCGGTGCGCGCCTCGGGGTCCAGGGAGAGGATCCGGTCGAGGTGCCGGGCGGTGTCCACCACGATCCCGGGGCCGACGGCGTTGCCGGCGATGGAGGTGCCGGCACCGCGCATGGTGACCGGGACGCCCGTGGCGCGGGCGGCGTCGAGGACCGCGTCGATCTCGTCGACGTGCCGCGGGCGGGCGACCACCTGCGGGACCACCCGGTAGAGCGAGGCGTCGGCGGCGTAGAGCGCGCGGGTCAGGTTCGAGTCGTCGACGTCGCCCACGCCGCGCGAGCGCAGGGCCTCGGCCAGGTCGCCCGCCGCCGGTCCGTCGGGGGCGGTACGCCCGGTGCGGGCGTCCGGGCCGGTGCTCCGGCGGGTGGTGCCGGTGGTGCTGGGGGTGCCGGGCAGGTCGACGGCGGTCACCACAGCTCCATCGAGGCGCCGACGACGCCGGCCAGGTCCTCGCCGGTCACCTCGCGCGGGGCGGTGGCGAGCAGCCGCTGCTGCTGCAGCGCGCCCTCGACGATGCCGTCGACGTCGGCGGCGCCGTACCCGATCTCGGCCAGGCCGTTGGGGATGCCGATGTCCCGCATGATCCGGGTCAGCACGCCCGGCAGGGTCCCGGGGCCCCGCTCGTCGGCGGACAGACCGGGCTCGAGCAGGCGCGCGGCGCGCAGGTGCCGCTCGGGGTCTCCCTCGAAGGTGAAGCGGAACGCCGCGGGCGCGGTCAGCGAGACGGCCATGCCGTGCGGCACCATCGCCTCGTCCTGGGGGTAGCCCGGCGGCCGGTAGTCGCGCACGCGCCCGGCGATGGGGTAGGCGTTGGCGTGCGGGATGTGCACGCCGGCGTTGCCGAAGCCGAGGCCCGCGAAGGTCGCGGCCATCGCCATCTGCTCGCGGGCGGTGGCGTCCTCGGGGTCGCGCACGGCCCGTCGGAAGGCCGTCGCCAGCAGCGACATCGCCTTCTCCGACCACATGTCGGCGACCGGGTTCGCCCCGCAGTACGGCACCCGCTGCTCGGGGGTCTTGGCGGCGAAGTCGGCGTACCAGCGCGCGGTCCAGCTCTCCAGGGCGTGGCACAGGATGTCCATGCCGGACGCCGCGGTGACCATCGCCGGCTGGGTCGCGGTGAGGGAGGGGTCGACCACGGCCAGGCGCGGGCGGAGCGCGACGTGGCTGATCCCGGTCTTGACGTGCAGCGACAGCACGTCGAGCACGCAGATCGTGGTGCTCTCGGAGCCGGTGCCGGTGGTGGTGGGCACGGCGACCAGCGGCAGCAGCGCGTTGACCGGCGCCAGGGCCTTGCCGACCGGTGCGTTGATGTAGTCCATCAGGTCGCCGGGGTTGGTGGTCAGCAGGTTGACCGCCTTGGCGGTGTCGATCGCCGACCCGCCGCCGACGGCCACCACCGCGTCGAAGGGACCGGCGTCCCGGCCGAACTCCACGGCCTCGCGCAGCGAGACGTCGGTGGGCTCGACGTGGGCCCGGTCGAAGACGACGACCTCGATGCCGGTGGCGCGCACCGCCTCGGCGATGCGCTCGGGGTGCCCGGTCGCCGCGACGCCCGGGTCGGTGACCAGCAGCACGCGGCGGGCGCCGTACTGCTGCAGGTCGTGGCCGATCTCGGCGGAGGCGCCCGGTCCGAACTTCAGGGCAGGGGCGGCGTAGGTGAAGACGGTCTCGCTCACCCGCCCAACCTATAACCCGGGGGGCTCATCCCCCACCGCGCGCAGGGCGACCCCGACCACGTCGAGGACCGGGCGCGGGTCGGGCCCGGCGAGCTCGCGCAGCGGCACCCAGGCGGCCCGCGCGGTGGTGCCGTCGACCTCGGTCACCCACGGGTCGGCGGCGGGGTCGCGCGTGGTCGCGGCGAAGAGCAGGTGGACGCCGTGGAAGTCCTCGTCGCGGCCGCTCGGGGCGGTGCCCCGCAGGTGGACGTCGTGCACGTCGAGGACCCGGCCGACCTCGACCTCGAGGCCGCACTCCTCGAGCACCTCGCGGCGCAGCGCCGCGCGCGGCGGCTCGCCGTGGTCGACGCCGCCGCCGGGCAGGGTCCAGGAGCCGGCGTGGAACCCGCGGGCCGAGACCTCGACGAGCAGGACCGCCGGCTCGGGCTGCTCGCGGACGACCACGGCGTACGCCGCCAGCCGCTGCAGGCGGGCGGGGAGGTGCTCGGCGAGCGCCTCGGTGACCAGGGCGGTGGTGGGCAGCGCGCCGGTCAGCACCTTCTCGAGCGGGTGCCAGGCCGCGTCGACGGTGGAGCCGTCGACCTCGACCACGCGCGGTGCGGGGGCGTCCTTGGCCGCCCACCCCTCGAAGACCAGCCGCACGCCGTGGGCGTCGCGCACCTCGCCGTCCCAGACCCGCGCGGGCTGGTGCCAGGAGTAGGTCCGGGCGGTGGGGCCGACCTCGACGTGCAGCCCGGTCTCCTCGTGCACCTCCCGGACGACGGCGCGGCGCGGGTCCTCGCCGTGGTCGATCCCGCCCCCGGGCAGCGTCCACAGCTCGGTCGCGCTGATCCGGGACGCCAGCCGGCTGAGCAGGATCTCCTCGCCCCGCAGGACCACCGCGTACGCCCCCCAGCGCTGCCACTGCGGCGCGCTCACCGGCCCGCCCCCAGGGGGGCCGGCGGCGTGGTCGGGAGCGGCAGGCCCGGGCCCCAGGTCGGCAGGACGGCGGAGCGCGGCACCGGGTCCAGGGCCAGCGACGCGGCCCGGTCGAGCGCGTCGCCGCCGAGGTGCGCGGGGTGCCAGGGCGCCGGCTCGCCGGGCAGGGGCCGGTGCTCGGGCAGCCGCTGGAGCGCCTCGAGCCCGTCGTGCAGGCGGTGGCCGAGGGCCCGGGTGCTGGCGGCCAGGTCGGCGTCGGGCGCGACCAGGGACGGACGGCCCACGCGCACGTCGACGAGCCGGCCGCGCTGCGGGGTGGGTCGGGGGAACGGGTCGTCGGCGTGGTGCTTCTGCGGCCAGAGCCGCTGCCCGCCCCACACCGAGACGGGGACCAGCGGGGCGCCGGTCTCGCGGGCCAGGGCCGCGGCGCCGGGCATCAGCGCCCGCACGACGTACGCCGCGGAGATCCCGGCCTCGGGGAAGACGCAGACCACCTCGCCGGCCCGCAGGTGCGCGCGGGCCCGGAGGTACGCCGCCGCGGGCGCCTCCCGGTCGACCGGGACGTGGCCCATCGCGTCCATCGCCCGCCCGACCGCGCCGACGGACCACACGTCGTGGCGGCACAGGAAGCGGACCCGCCGGCCGGTGGCCAGCAGCGCGCGCCCGATCAGCAGGAAGTCCGGGAAGGAGACGTGGTTGGCGGCCAGGACGACCGGGCCCGTGGCCGGGACGTGCCCGGCCCCCCCGCCCCGCACGGTCAGGTCCAGGCCGCGCAGCAGCAGGTGGCCGAGGCCGACGGCCCCGGCGTACACCGGCTCGCGCCGGGTGGCACGCCTCACGAGAACGGCGGGCGGTGGTCCACCGCGAGCGAGCGGCGCCCGGCCCAGCGCCAGACCCGCGCCGCGGCGTCGCGGTCCTCGTCGGTGACCAGGTTGCCCATCCAGCGCAGGGCCAGCGTCATCAGCAGGTCCGAGCGCATCCCGACCGGGCCGAGCGCGGGCAGCAGCCGCGGCACGGTCACCAGCCCGGCCATCCGTCGCGCGATCGAGAACGCCTCGCCGTACTGCTGGCGCAGCACGACCGGCCACGAGCGGGACAGGTCGGCGTCCCGGCCCTCGAGGACCATCTCGGCCACCAGGCGGCCGGTCTCCAGGCCGTAGTCGATGCCCTCGCCGTTGAGCGGGTTCACGCAGCCGGCGGCGTCACCGACCAGCGCCCAGTTGCGCCCGGCCACCCCGGACACCGCGCCGCCCATCGGCAGCAGCGCGCTGGTGGGGGCGCGCAGGTCCCCCTGCAGCTCGAACTCCTCGCGCCGCTGGTCGGCGTAGAACTGCATCAGCGGCTTCAGCGCGATGTTCGCGGGGCGCTTGGCGGTGGCCAGGGTGCCGACGCCGACGTTGACCTCGCCGGCGTCCTTGCCCAGCGGGAAGATCCAGCCGTACCCCGAGAGGATCTCGCCCTCCGTGCCGCGCAGCTCGAGGTGGGAGGAGATCCAGGGGTCGTCGCTGCGGGTGGAGGAGACGTACGAGCGCCCGGCGACGCCGTAGACCGTCTCGCGGTGCCACTCACGACCGAGCACCTTGCCCAGCCCGGAGCGCACCCCGTCGGCGACGACGAGCCGCTTGCAGGCCACCTCGTGGGTCCCGGAGCCGGAGGTGAACACGACGTGCGAGACGCGGTCGCCGTCGCGGCGCACGTCGACGGCCTTGACCCCGTCGACGGCGTGGGCCCCGGCCTTGACCGCGGTCGTGCGCAGGTGGTCGTCGAGCTCGGTGCGGGGCACGGCGCTGCCCCACTCCGGCAGCGTCCCCCCGGGCCAGGGCAGGTGCAGCACCTGGCCGAAGCCGTGCGCGCGCAGCCCCTTGCTCCTCGCCCGGGCCGCGAGCCAGTCCTCGAGGCCGAGGCGCCCGAGCTCGTGCACCGCGCGGGGGGTCAGGCCGTCGCCGCAGGTCTTGTCGCGGGGGAAGACCGCGGAGTCGGCCAGGACGACGTCGGCGCCGCCCTGCGCCGCCCAGGCGGCGGCCGCCGACCCGGCGGGTCCGGCGCCCACGACGAGGACGTCGGTCTGCGCGGGGAGGTTCACCACCCCAGTCTCTCAGGCTGGTTCAACGCCCCTTCGTCAGCGCCCCACCCCGCCGAGATGACGCTCCCGACCGGCCCAGATGACAGCCCCGCACGGCCGAGATGACGGTTGCAGCCGGCCGAGATGACGGTTGCCACCGACCGAGATGACGGTTGTCACCGACCGAGATGACCCTCGCAGCGTGTCGACCTGACGAGTACGGCGGCCGCCGCGCTCCCCTCGACCTGGATCAGACGACCGGCGCTCCGCACCCCGCCGCCCGGCGGGAGCCGCTGCCGGCGACCGTCATCTCGAGGCGCTGCGACCGTCATCTCGGCAGGGTGTGGGTGTCATCTGGGCAGGGTGCGGGTGTCATCTCGGCGGACGCAGCGGACCCCCGCCACCCTGGTACGGGTGACGGGGGTCCGGGTGCTGCGTTGCTGCGGGGTGCTGCGGGACTGCTAGTTCTGGTACGACCCGAAGTCGAAGTCGTCCAGGGCGACGGCCTGGCCGCTGCCCCCGAACTCGTAGTCGTAGCTGTCGTAGCCGGTGACCGAGTAGGCCGCGGCGCGGGCCTCCTCGGTGGGCTCGACGCGCACGTTGCGGTAGCGCTCGAGACCGGTGCCGGCGGGGATCAGCTTGCCGATGATGACGTTCTCCTTCAGACCGCGCAGCGAGTCCGAGCGGCCGTGGATCGCCGCGTCGGTCAGGACGCGGGTGGTCTCCTGGAAGGAGGCCGCCGAGAGCCACGACTCGGTCGCCAGCGAGGCCTTGGTGATGCCCATCAGCACCGGACGACCCGAGGCCGGCTTGCCGCCCTCGGAGACGACGCGACGGTTCTCCTCCTCGAAGATGACGCGGTCGGTGAGGTCGGAGGGCAGCAGGTTGGTGTCCCCCGACTCGATGACCGTCACGCGGCGCAGCATCTGGCGCACGATGATCTCGATGTGCTTGTCGTGGATCGACACGCCCTGCGAGCGGTACACCTGCTGGACCTCGTGCACGAGGTGCTCCTGGGCCTTGCGCACGCCCAGGATCCGCAGCATGTCCTGCGGGTCGGGCGTGCCCAGGATGATCATCTGACCGACCTCGACGTGGCCGCCGTCCTCCACGAGCAGGCGGCTGCGCTTCGAGACCGGGTACTCCTGCACCTCGGAGCCGTCGTCGGGGGTGATGACCACCTTGCGCGACTTGTCGGTCTCCTCGATCTCCACGCGACCGGCGGCCTCGGCGATCGGGGAGCGGCCCTTGGGCGAGCGCGCCTCGAACAGCTCGACCACGCGGGGCAGACCCTGCGTGATGTCCTCGGCCGAGGCCACACCACCGGTGTGGAAGGTACGCATCGTCAGCTGCGTGCCGGGCTCACCGATCGACTGGGCCGCGATGATGCCGACGGCCTCGCCGATGTCGACGAGCTTGCCGGTGGCCAGCGAGCGGCCGTAGCACTTGGCGCAGGTCCCGGTACGGGCGTCGCAGGTCAGCACGGAGCGGACCTTGACCTCCTCGATCCCGGCGCCGATCAGCTCGCCGATCTTGACGTCGCCGAGGTCGCCGCCGCCCTCGACCAGCACGGCGCCGGTCTCGGGGTGGGTGACCTCGGTCGCCGCCGAACGGGCGTACGCCGCGGTCTCGGCGTTCTCGTGCTTGACCACGGTGCCGTCCTCGAGACGCTCACCGATCCGCTTGGGCAGCCCGCGCTCGGTGCCGCAGTCGTCCTCGCGGATGATCACGTCCTGCGAGACGTCGACGAGTCGACGCGTGAGGTACCCGGAGTCGGCCGTGCGCAGCGCCGTGTCGGCCATGCCCTTGCGGGCACCGTGGGTGGAGATGAAGTACTCCAGCACGGAGAGGCCCTCGCGGAAGTTCGCCTTGATCGGCCGCGGGATGATCTCGCCCTTGGGGTTGGCCACCAGGCCGCGCATCGCGCCGACCTGACGGATCTGGTTCATGTTCCCCGACGCGCCCGAGTCGATCATCATGAAGATCGGGTTGGTCCGGTCGTAGGCGTTCTCCATCGCCTCGCCGACCTTGCGCGAGGCCTCGGTCCAGATCTCGATGAGCTCCTGGCGACGCTCGTCGTCGGTGACCAGGCCGCGCTCGTACTGCTTCTGCACCTTGGCGGCGTCGGCCTCGAACGAGGCCAGGATCTCCGCCTTGTCGGCCGGCTGCGTGACGTCGTCGATCGACACCGTGACGCCGGACTGGGTGGCCCAGGTGAAGCCGGCCTCCTTGAGCGCGTCGAGCGAGGCGGCGACCTCGACCTTGGAGTAGCGCTCGGCGAGGTCGTTGACGATCGCGCCGAGGGCCTTCTTGCCCACCTCGTAGTTCACGAAGGGGTAGTCGGCCGGGAGCGTGTCGTTGAACAGCGCACGCCCCAGCGTGGTCTCGAGCGTCATCGAGCGGACGGCGTCGGGGTCGGCGCCCTCCTCGAGCGGCGGCACGATGTCGTCGAAGCGGATCTTCACGACGCTCTGCAGGCTGATCGCGCCCTGGTCGAAGGCCATGATCGCCTCGGCCGGGCTCGCGAACGCCCGGCCCTCGCCCGGCTGACCGTCACGGTCGGTGGTGAGGAAGAACAGGCCGATGATCATGTCCTGGGTGGGCATGGTGACCGGACGGCCGTCCGAGGGCTTGAGGATGTTGTTCGTCGACAGCATCAGGATCCGGGCCTCGGCCTGGGCCTCGGCCGACAGCGGCAGGTGCACCGCCATCTGGTCACCGTCGAAGTCAGCGTTGAACGCGGTGCAGACCAGGGGGTGGATCTGGATGGCCTTGCCCTCGATCAGCTGCGGCTCGAAGGCCTGGATGCCGAGGCGGTGCAGCGTGGGCGCCCGGTTCAGCAGGACCGGGTGCTCGGTGATGACCTCCTCGAGCACGTCCCAGACGACCGGGCGCGAGCGCTCGACCATCCGCTTGGCGGACTTGATGTTCTGCGCGTGCGAGAGGTCGACGAGGCGCTTCATCACGAAGGGCTTGAAGAGCTCGAGGGCCATCTGCTTGGGCAGGCCGCACTGGTGGAGCTTCAGCTGCGGGCCCGAGACGATGACCGAACGGCCGGAGTAGTCCACGCGCTTGCCGAGCAGGTTCTGGCGGAACCGCCCCTGCTTGCCCTTGAGCATGTCCGAGAGCGACTTCAGCGGCCGGTTGCCCGGTCCGGTGACCGGACGACCACGACGGCCGTTGTCGAACAGCGAGTCGACGGCCTCCTGGAGCATCCGCTTCTCGTTGTTGACGATGATCTCGGGCGCGCCGAGGTCGAGCAGCCGCTTGAGCCGGTTGTTGCGGTTGATCACCCGGCGGTACAGGTCGTTCAGGTCGGAGGTCGCGAAGCGGCCACCGTCCAGCTGCACCATCGGGCGCAGGTCCGGCGGGATGACCGGGACCGCGTCGAGGACCATGCCCTCGGGCTTGTTGCCGGTCTTGCGGAACGCGTCGACCACCTTGAGGCGCTTGAGCGCGCGCACCTTGCGCTGGCCCTTGCCGTTGGCGATGGTGTCGCGCAGCGACTCCACCTCGGCCTCGGTGTCGAAGTTCTGCAGGCGCTTCTGGATCGCCGTGGCGCCCATGAAGCCCTCGAAGTACTTGCCGAACCAGTTCTTCATCTCGCGGTAGAGCATCTCGTCGCCCATGAGGTCCTGGATCTTCAGCGACTTGAAGGTGTTCCAGACCTCGTCGAGGCGCGCGATCTCGCTCTCCGAGCGCTTGCGCAGCTGCGCCATCTCGCGCTCGGCGCCGTCCTTGACCTTGCGGCGCTGGTCGGCCTTGGCACCCTCGGCCTCGAGCGCGGCGAGGTCCTCCTCGAGCTTGCGGGCGCGGTCCTCGATCATCCCGTCGCGGCGCTTCTCGAGCCGCTCGCGCTCGAGGCCGACCTTGCCCTCGAGCTCGGACAGGTCGCGGTGCCGCGCGTCCTCGTCGACGGAGGTGATCATGTAGGCCGCGAAGTAGATGACCTTCTCGAGGTCCTTCGGGGCGAGGTCGAGCAGGTAGCCCAGGCGGCTCGGGACACCCTTGAAGTACCAGATGTGGGTCACCGGGGCGGCGAGCTCGATGTGGCCCATCCGCTCGCGACGCACCTTGGAGCGGGTCACCTCGACGCCGCAGCGCTCGCAGATGATGCCCTTGAAGCGCACGCGCTTGTACTTGCCGCAGTAGCACTCCCAGTCCCGGGTGGGACCGAAGATCTTCTCGCAGAAGAGGCCGTCACGCTCCGGCTTGAGCGTGCGGTAGTTGATGGTCTCGGGCTTCTTGACCTCACCGTGGCTCCACCCGCGGATGTCCTCCGCGGTGGCGAGGCCGATCTGGAGCTGGTCGAAGAAGTTCACGTCGAGCACGATGGCTGCAACCCTTCAGTTGTTCTTGAGAAAAAGCTGGGTGGGGGGCGTCAGACCGCGTCCGCCGGCGCGAGGGCCGGCGGACGCGGGCTGTTACACCTCTTCGACCGTGTTGGGCTCGCGCCGGGAGAGGTCGATGCCGAGCTCCTCGGCCGCGCGGAAGACGTCGTCCTCCGCGTCGCGCATCTCGATGGCCGTGCCGTCCTGGGACAGCACCTCCACGTTGAGGCACAGCGACTGCATCTCCTTGACGAGCACCTTGAACGACTCCGGGATGCCCGAGTCGGGGATGTTCTCGCCCTTCACGATGGCCTCGTAGACCTTCACGCGACCGGGCACGTCGTCGGACTTGATCGTCAGCAGCTCCTGCAGGGCGTACGCGGCGCCGTACGCCTCCATCGCCCAGACCTCCATCTCGCCGAAACGCTGACCGCCGAACTGGGCCTTCCCGCCCAGCGGCTGCTGCGTGATCATCGAGTACGGGCCCGTGGAGCGCGCGTGGATCTTGTCGTCGACGAGGTGGTGCAGCTTCAGGATGTACATGTAGCCCACCGAGACCGGGTCCGCGAAGGGCTCGCCCGAGCGGCCGTCGAACAGGTCGGCCTTGCCGGTCTCGTTGATCATCCGCACACCGTCGCGGTTCGGGGTGGTCGACCCGAGCAGCCCGGTGATCTCGTCCTCGCGCGCCCCGTCGAAGACCGGGGTGGCGACCTTGCTGTTCGCCGGGGCCTGGGCCGCGTCGATCCGCGTCAGGCGCTGCTTCCAGTCGGCGTCGGCGGGGTCGTCGGAGAGGTTGAGGTCCCAGCCCTGCTTGGCCAGCCAGCCCAGGTGCAGCTCGAGGATCTGCCCGACGTTCATCCGCCGCGGCACACCGAGCGGGTTGAGCACGACGTCGACGGGGGTGCCGTCCTCCATGAACGGCATGTCCTCGATCGGCAGGATCTTGGCGATGACGCCCTTGTTGCCGTGGCGCCCGGCGAGCTTGTCGCCGACCGAGATCTTGCGCTTCTGGGCGACGTAGACGCGGACCAGCTGGTTCACGCCCGGGGGCAGCTCGTCGCCCTCCTCGCGGTCGAAGACCCGGACACCGATCACGGTGCCGGACTCGCCGTGGGGGACCTTCATCGAGGTGTCGCGCACCTCGCGCGCCTTCTCCCCGAAGATCGCGCGGAGCAGCCGCTCCTCGGGGGTCAGCTCGGTCTCGCCCTTGGGCGTGACCTTGCCGACGAGGATGTCACCGGTGGTGACCTCGGCGCCGATGCGGATGATGCCGCGCTCGTCGAGGTCGGCCAGACCCTCCTCGGAGACGTTCGGGATGTCCCGGGTGATCTCCTCGGGGCCCAGCTTGGTGTCGCGGGCGTCGACCTCGTGCTCCTCGATGTGGATCGAGGTGAGGACGTCCTCCTGCACCAGGCGCTGGGAGAGGATGATCGCGTCCTCGTAGTTGTGGCCCTGCCACGGCATGAACGCGACCAGCAGGTTCGTGCCCAGCGCCATCTCGGCGTCGTCGGTGCACGGGCCGTCGGCCACGGGGGTGCCGAACTCGAGCCGGTCGCCCTCGGCCACCAGGGGGCGCTGGTTGATGCAGGTGCCCTGGTTGGAGCGCTTGAACTTCGAGAGCCGGTAGCTGGAGTACGTGCCGTCGTCGTTGAGGGTCTCGACCAGGTCGGCCGAGACCTCCTTGACCACGCCGGCCTTGGTCGCGGTGACCACGTCGCCGGCGTCGACCGCGGCGCGGAACTCGATGCCGGTGCCGACGATCGGGCTGTCGCTGCGGATCAGCGGGACGGCCTGACGCTGCATGTTCGCGCCCATCAGGGCGCGGTTCGCGTCGTCGTGCTCCAGGAACGGGATCAGCGCGGTCGCCACCGACACCATCTGGCGCGGGGAGACGTCCATGTAGTCGACCTCGCCGGCCAGCAGCTCGGAGACCTCGCCGTCGCGCTGGCGCACCAGCACCCGCTCGTTGGTGAAGGTGCCGTTCTCGTCGATCGCCGCGTTCGCCTGCGCGATGACGAAGTGGTCCTCGTCGTCGGCGGTCAGGTAGTCGATCTGGTCGGTGACCCGGCCCTCGACGACCTTGCGGTACGGCGTCTCGACGAAGCCGAACGGGTTGATCCGACCGAAGGAGGCCAGCGACCCGATCAGGCCGATGTTCGGGCCCTCCGGGGTCTCGATCGGGCACATCCGGCCGTAGTGGCTGTGGTGGACGTCGCGGACCTCCATGCCGGCCCGGTCGCGGGAGAGACCGCCGGGGCCCAGCGCGGAGAGCCGGCGCTTGTGCGTCAGGCCCGCGATCGGGTTGGTCTGGTCCATGAACTGGCTCAGCTGCGAGGTCCCGAAGAACTCCTTCAGCGCGGCCACGACCGGACGGAT
Source organism: uncultured Actinomycetota bacterium (assembly GCA_963781475.1). Lineage (GTDB taxonomy): Bacteria > Actinomycetota > Actinomycetes > Propionibacteriales > Nocardioidaceae > Nocardioides. The sequence goes on from CAWAGJ010000014.1 coordinate 46,194, forward strand.
GTTGATCAGCGACTGCGGCGTGATCGCCTCGACGTCCTGGGTGGTCATCCGCTCGCGGACCACGCGCTCCATCCGGGCCAGGCCGGTGCGGAGCTGGTTCTGGATGAGCTCGCCCACGGTGCGCATCCGGCGGTTGCCGAAGTGGTCGATGTCGTCGGAGGCGATCTCCCAGGTGCCCTGGGGGGCCTCGACGTCGGCCTTGCCGTCGTGCAGCGCGACGATGTAGCGGATCGTGTTGACCACGTCGCTGATCGTCAGGGTCTGCTTGTCGAAGGCCTCGACCAGGCCGAGCTTCTTGTTGATCTTGTACCGACCGACCTTGGCCAGGTCGTAGCGCTTGGGGTTGAAGTAGTAGTTCTTCAGCAGCGTCAGCGCGGCCTCACGGGTGGGCGGCTCGCCCGGGCGCAGCTTGCGGTAGATGTCGAGCAGCGCGTCGTCGGGACCCTGGGTGTGGTCCTTCTCCTCGGTCAGCTGGATCGACTCGTAGCCGCGCAGCTCGGCCATCACGGCCTCGTAGTCGTACTCCTCGCCGGTGTCCTCGGCCACGGCCTGCAGGGCCTTGAGCAGCACGGTGACGTTCTGCTTGCGCTTGCGGTCCAGGCGGACCCCGACCAGGTCGCGCTTGTCGACCTCGAACTCCAGCCACGCCCCGCGCGAGGGGATCAGGCGCGAGGTGTAGATGTCCTTGTCGGAGGTCTTGTCGGCCGAGCGCTCGAAGTAGACGCCCGGGCTCCGGACCAGCTGGGAGACCACGACCCGCTCGGTGCCGTTGATGACGAAGGTGCCCTTGTCGGTCATCAGGGGGAAGTCACCCATGAAGACCGTCTGGCCCTTGATCTCACCGGTGTCGTTGTTGGTGAACTCCGCCGACACGTAGAGGGGCGCGGAGTAGGTGAAGTCCTTCTCCTTGCACTCGTCCACGGTGTACTTGGGGTCGTAGAAGACCGGGTTCTCGAACGAGAGCGACATCGTCTCGGAGAAGTCCTCGATCGGCGAGATCTCCTCGAAGATCTCCTGCAGCCCCGACTTGCGGGAGGAGTCCTGGCCCTCGGCCAGGCGCTGCTCGACCCGGGCGTCCCAGGCCTCGTTGCCGATCAGCCAGTCGAAGCTGTCGGTCTGGAGGGCCAGGAGCTGCGGGAGCTCGAGCGGCTCGTCGATCTTCGCGAACGAGATGCGACGGGGGTGGGAGGAAGCGATGGTGCTGCGCGCGGCCAAGAGGAGTCCTTCGAGAGGGTCGTCGGTTGGCGGCGCCGACCGACCACTGCTCCGGTCATCCGGACAGAGCGGAGAGCATCTGAGGGCAGGCGCAATGCGCCACGATACAGCCAATCGGGGCGCAGGGCAAGAGAAGCCCGCGCCACACCCGGGTGCGTGCGCTGATCATGCTCCCCGGGGGCCGGGCAGGTCAAGCACCTGTCCGGCGGGGCGTGGACGGACCGGGCCCCCCGCCCCGTCGCACGCCGGCGCCCTCACTCCGGGGCGGGCGTGGTGCGCAGGCCGTCGACGAGCCAGTCCTCGCCGTCGCGCACCATCGTCACGGTCACCTGGTCGCGGTAGACCACGGGCTCGGTGACCTGCTTGTTGGTCGTCGGCCGGTTCACGAACAGCAGCACCTCGACGGCCTCGGGGGCGGTGCGCACCACCGAGGACGCGATCACCTCGGCACGGACGACGGCCTCGGTCCGGGGGGCGTTGTCGGCGATCACCGAGAACAGCTCGTCGTACTTCTCCCGGTAGTCCTCGGTCAGGTACGACTGCGCGGCGGCGGCGTCCGCGTCGAGCTCGCGGTAGTCGTAGGACAGCACCGGGACGATGGCCTGCTCCGCGGCGGACTGCGCCGCGCCGACCTCGTCGGGGTCGACGTCCGGGCGGGTCCACACCACCGCCGCGAGCACCACGAGCGCGACGGCCAGCACGCCGACCGCCGCCAGGACCCAGGTGGGCAGGGCCCTCCCGCGGCCCCGGGACACGTCCTTCGTCACGGCCTGCCCGGGCTCGCCGGCGGGCTTCCCGACCGGCACCACGGCCGGGGGCTCCGGGGGCCCCGGGGTCACGGTGGCCGGGGCCTGCTCGTCGGGGAGCGAGGCGTCGTACGCCCGGCGTCGCGCGGGGTCGAGGAGCACCTCGGCCGCCTCGTTGGCGGAGCGGAAGCGACGGTCGCCCGGGTCGAGGTCGGCGATGCCGCGACGCCAGGCGGTGCGTACCTGCTCGGGGGTCGCGTCGCGCTCGACGCCCAGGACGTCGTACCAGGTGGGGCTCATCCGCGCCCCCTCCCGCCACCGGAGCCGCCACCGGAGCCGCCACCGGAACCGCCCCCGGAACCGTCGGGCAGGGGCAGCTCGTCGGGGAGCTCGCCCGGCACCTCGGACGGTGCCGGCTGCGGCGCCTCGGTCGGCTCGCCGGTGATCGGGACGAAGTCGTCGACCAGCCACTCGCCACCGGTGCGGACGAGGGACACCTCGACCCGGAAGGGGGCCGGCTCGTCCTCGACGCGGGGGGCGTCCTGGCCCTGGGTCCCCCGTCCGCCGGTGGGGTAGGAGTTCACGAAGGACCCGGCGACCAGCACCCGGGCGGAGTCGTCGTCGACCGAGCTGACCCCGGTCGCGAAGACCTCGGTCGTCCTGGCCAGACCGGCGCCGGAGACGGTCTGCTCGGCGGCGACCACCCCCTGCTCGAAGGAGGCCTGGAACTTCGGCGTGATGACCTCCTCGACCCCGGTCCGGTAGTCGGGCATGGTCCCGTCCTCGGCGAGCAGGTCGGGTCCGTAGGTGTTGATCCGGAGCATGAACTGCCGGGCCTGGCTCATCACGACCTCACGCTCGGCCTGGACCGGGTCGTCACCGGTCAGCAGGGCCGAGGTCCGCTCGCCGAGCGACCCGTCGGCGGAGCTCGTCCGCTGGGCGAACGCCACCGCGAGCAGCGCCAGGGCCAGGACGCAGACCAGGACCAGGGCCGTGAGGACGAGCCCGCGCGCGCGGGTGGCGCCGTCGCCCGCCGTCACTCCCGACCCGCGGCCAGGGGCTGGAGCAGCAACCACTTCCACGAGTCCTTTCCGAGCGAGCGTGGCGCCACGCTACCCGGGTCGGGGGCGTCGAGGCCGGAGGTGTCGACGTCCCAGTCGACCTCGCGGGTCTGCGGGTCGTAGGTGGCCACGACCTCCTCGCGGTAGTCCGCCGGGGCGCGCGGGACGTTCTGCGCGCCGCGTGCGTTCGACACGGCGGCCGGCTCGGTGCAGCGGGCCTCGACGTTCATCGGGAGGTCGCGACGCTGGAAGGGGGTCCGCTCGTTGGTGCTCTCGTAGCCCCGCTCGCAGATCGGGTTGTCGGTGATGATCATCCCGAAGTGCGCGTCCATCAGGCCGGTCTCCTCGGTGCGCGCCACGACGGTCAGGCCGCCCTCGACCACGTACGGGTAGAGCACCAGCAGCTGCCGGATCCCGTCGAGGTGCTTCACGACCACCTCCCCGGTGGTCACCAGGCGGTTGAGCAGCTGGCCGAGCTCGACCTCGTTGTCCTCGATCAGGCCCCGGAGCCCCAGCGCCGTGCCGGACCCGGTGTCGATGATCGTGCGCAGGTCGCCGTCGGCGGCCACGAACGCCTCGCTGACCAGCTCGAGCTCGTCGGTGAAGGTGCGGATCTGGCTGCCGGAGTCGACCTGGGTGCGGAGCACGACGTTGCTGTCGCGCAGCAGCCGCTGGGTGGTCTCGAAGTTGGCGTCCGCCGTGTCGAGGAAGGAGCCGCTGGAGTCGATGATGCGCTGCAGGTCCGGCCCGGTGCCGGCGAACGCCGCGCCGAACTCCAGGATCGTGGTGCGCAGCGCCGGCCGGTCCACGGAGCCGACCGTGGTGGCCAGGTTGCCCAGCAGCTCCTCGGTCGGCAGCGGGGTCGCGGTCTGCGCCGTGTCGATCTCGGAGTCCTCCTCCAGGACGGGGCCGTCGTCGGTGCGGGGCTGCAGCTCGACGTACTGCTCGCCCACCGCGGAGCGGTTGCCGACCACCGCGAGGGTGTCCGCGGGGATGTCCTCGTAGTCCTTCTCGATCGAGAGGTACGCGTCCACCCCGCCCTCGACCAGCTCCATCTTCTCGATCGTGCCGATGCCCACCCCGCGGTAGGTCACCTCCGCGCCCGCGAAGGCGCCGCCCGACTCGGCGAGGTGGGCCACCACGGTGTAGCTGTCGTCGTAGAACAGGCGGTCCAGCTGGGCGTAGCGCGCCCCGACGAACGAGACCCCGAGCAGGGTGATCAGGGCGAACACGAGCAGCTGCAGCTTCGTGCGACGGGTGATCATCGCGTCACCATCCCAGGGACGAGGAGCGTGGTCAGGGCCGGGTCGAAGCGCTGCGTCAGCTCGCTCAGCGTCGGGCCGGACGTCGCCGTCGGTGGCATGCTGCGCTCGGGCCCGAACGCGGCGCGGTTGCCGCCGAGGATCCCGCCGAGCGGACCGCCGCCGCCACCGCCGCCGCCACCGCCGCCGCCACCGCCGCCGCCGCCGCCGCCGCCGCCGCCGCCGCCGCCGAGGATCCCGCCGAGGGGTCCGCCGCCGCCACCGCCGCCGCCGCCGCCGCCGCCGCCGCCGCCGCCCAGGGGTCCGGACCCGCCGAGGGGTCCGGGCAGGCCGGGCACGACGTCGTCGAGCAGGTCGCCGAGCTCGTCGGCGGGGATCAGGCCGCCGGCCTCGTCGCAGAAGGGCAGGTCGAGCCCCGTGACGTCCGAGGCTGCGGCACACAGGTCGCCGAGCAGGTCCAGGCACGCCTGCGGCAGGTCGCCCTGGGCGGCGTCGACGCACTGCTTGACGACGTCGTCGAGCGCCTGGCACGCGCCCTCGGGGTCGACCAGGCGCAGGGCCCGGCGCAGCGCCTTCTTCAGCGGCAGGTCGGGGGTGGCGTCGAAGATCTTGTCGAGCTCGGTGCTCAGCTGGTCGAGCTGCTCGGTCTCGTTGCCGATGATCTCGCACGGCAGGCCCGGGACGATCGGAGGGTTCTCCAGCGGGTCGCTGAGGTCGAGCTCCAGGCGGATCGACAGGTTGGTGAAGTCCCCCATGTGCAGGTTGCGGGCGACCTGCGGGTCACGTCCGACGACCTCGTCGACGAACGGGTAGGTCAGGAACACGTTGAAGGCGTCGACGACGTCGTCGCCGGAGTTGGCGAGCTGGGTCAGCACCGGCTGCAGCTCACGCAGCGTCTCGATGGTGACCGCCTTGGAGCGCCGGATGACCCCGACCCCGACCTCGCCGAGGTCGTCGAGCGCGGTGAGCATCCGGATCAGGTCGTCGCGCTGCCGGTCGATCGAGTCGAGCGCGCTGGGCAGCTCCTCGAGCGCGCGGTCGATGCTCGGCTGCTGACGGCGTACCGCCAGCGCGAGCCGGTTGAGGGACTCGATGGCGCCCACGACCTGCGCCTTGTTCGCGTCGAGCTGACCCATGAAGGAGTCGATCTCACGGAGCAGGGACCGGGTGGTGTCCTCCCGGCCCTCGAGGGTCTTGTTGAGCTCGGTGGTGATGGTGTTGAGCTGGGCCACGCCGCCGCCGTTGAGGACCAGGCTGAGCGCGCCGAGCACCTCCTCGACCTCGGGGTTGTTCCCGCTGCGGGACAGGGGGATGACCTCGCCGTCGTCGAGCGTGCCCTCGGCGCCGGTCTCCGGCGCGTCGAGCTGCACGAACTTCTCGCCCAGCAGGCTGGTCTGCCGGATCTCGGCCACCGCGTTCCCCGGGAGGTCCAGGTCGTTGCGCAGGACCAGGTCGACCTCGGCGGCGAAACCGTCGAGCCGGACCTCGCTGACCTGTCCGACGTTGACGTCGTTGACCTTGACCGTCGACTTCGGGACGAGGTCGAGCACGTCGCGGAAGGCGACGGTCACCGTGATCGGGTCGTCGCCGACGTCGGTCCCGCCGGGCAGCGGGAGCTCGTAGACGTCGAAGTCGGCGCCTCCGCACCCGGTCAGCAGCACGGACCCGGCGACCACGGCCGCGAGGGTCTGCCAGAGCGTGCGCGGCCTCATCGCTGCACCTCCACGAGTCCGGAGAGGCTGGGGTCGAAACGTTCGCCGTACGACGTGCCGGCGCCGGTGCCCAGGACGGGGGCCCGGTTGGCGCCCTGTCCCAGCACGCCGCCGACGACGGTCTCGATGGCGTCGCACGCCCGGCGGTCCGGGTCGTTGGGTCCGACCAGCCCGCACAGGAACTGGGCCGGGTCGTCGGCGATCACGCCCTCGAGCCGACCGAGGTTCGCGTTCGTGTCGAGCGTGCCCGCCTGGGGGTTGTAGGTCAGCGAGAGGTTGTTCAGCGCCACCGGGGCGACGTTCAGGATCTCGTCGAGGGCCACCCGGCGGTCGGCGAAGAGCTTGGCGACCCGGTTCAGCCCGGCGATGTCCTCGGTCAGCAGGTCACGGTTGTCCTGGACGAAGCGGCCCACCTCGGTGAGCGCGGTCGCCAGGCCCGAGAGGGCCGCCCGGAGCTCCTGGCGGTCACCGGACAGCACGGTGGAGACCTGGGCCAGCGACTCGTTGAAGTCCCGCACGGTCTGGTCGTTGTCGGCGAGGGTCTCGAGGAACTGGCCCAGCTCCGCGGTGGAGCCGAACAGCTCCTCCTTGTTGTCGTCCAGCGTCGTGGTCAGGGTGGCGAAGTCACGGATGGTCTGGTTGAAGGACTCACCCTGACCGGCGAAGTTGTCGGCGGTGACCTCGAGCAGGTCCGAGAGCGCCCCGTTGGCGTTCGCCCCCTCGGGGCCGATCGCGACGGTGAGGTCGTTGAGGCTGGCGTAGATCTGGTCCAGCTCCAGCGGGACCGAGGTGCGGTCCAGGCCCAGCTCGGCGCCGTCGGCCAGGACCTCCTCGCTGCTCCCCTCGCGCCCGTACGGCGGGGTGAGCTGCACGAAGCGGTCGCCGACCACGGCCGGGGCGATGATCACGGCCGTCGCGTCGGCAGGCACCTCGACGCCGGACTCGTAGCTCATCTCGACCCGCACGGCGGTGCCCTCGGGCGTCACGGTGTCGACGGTGCCGACGGGGACGCCCAGGACGCGCACGTCGCTGCCCTCGTAGACCGAGATGGCACGGGGGAACAGGGCGGTCAGGGTCTTGCGGTCGTCCCCGTCGAACATGACCAGCGCCCCGGCGAGCACCAGCGCGACGACCACCAGGGGGCCCACGGCCTTCTTCAGCGCCTCCATCAGCGGTTCGCCCCCCGGACCGGGAGCTCGCCGTCGGTCACGGCGGGGACCGGCGGGATGTTCTCGATGTAGGTGTCGAACCAGGGTCCGCTGCCCAGGGTGTTGGTGAAGACCCGGTAGAACGGCGCCATCAGCCGCAGGCTGTTGTCGATGTTGTCGGCGTTGGCGTTCAGCACGTCGAGCACCTGGTCGAGCTGGCCCAGGGCCGGCCGGAGGTCCGACCGGGTCTGTCGCACCAGCAGGGTGAGCTCCTCGGACAGCGTCGAGGTCGAGACCAGCAGCGCGTCGATCTGCTCGCGCCGGGCCACGAGCGCCCGGAACAGCACGTCCGCGTCCTCCATCAGAGCGATGATGTCCTCGTCCCGGTCGTCGAGCACGGTGGAGAAGCGTTCCAGGTTCACCAGCAGCGAGCGGATCTGCTCGTCGCGGGCGGCGATGTTCGAGGACAGGCGTGACACGCCGTCGAGCGCCGAGCGGAACTCCTCGGGCGTGTTGCGGGTGAGGTCGGCCAGCGTGGTCAGCGAGTCCGCCAGCTCGTCGGTGTCGATGTCCTCCGCGGTGCCGGCGAGACCCTCGAAGGCCTCGACGACGTCGTACGGTGCCGACGTCCGCTCCAGCGGGATCTCGGCGTCCTCGGCGAGCTGGCCCTCGCCCGAGGGCTCCAGGGCCAGGAACACGTCACCGAGCAGGGTCTTGACCTTGATCGCGGCGCCGGTCTCGGTGCCGAAGGCCGAGTCGGTCTTGACCGTGAAGGTCGCGAGCACGCGGCCGTCCTCGACGGCGACCTCGTCGACCTGGCCCACCCGCACCCCGGCGATGCGGACCTCGTCGCCCGGCTCCATGCCGCCGGCGTCGGAGAACGAGGCGCGGTAGGTGTCGCCGCCACCGATCAGGGGCAGGTCCTGGGCGCGGAAACCGGCGACCAGCAGCGCGGTCAGCGCGACGAGGCTGATCGCCCCGATGATCACCGGGTTGCGCTCGCGGAACGGGGTGCTCATCCGAGGTCACACCTCTCGGAGTTGGTGCTGTAGTTCACCGGGATGTCGTTGGGAAGCGGGACGGCGCCGCCGACCACCGGGACCTCGGGCAGCAGGACCCGGCCCTTGAACTCGCACAGGTAGAAGTTGAAGAACGAGCCGTAGATCGCGGTGCGACCGACCTTGTTCAGCTTGATCGGCAGCACCTTCAGCGCGCGGTCCAGCTCGGCCTTGTTGTCGTTGATGTTGCCGGACAGCCGGCGCAGCTGGGCGACGTCCTGGACCAGCGGCGGCCGGATGCCCTCGACCAGCCCCGCGGTCTCGGTGGACAGCTCCGCGACGTCGTCGAGCGCTCCGAGGATGGCCTGCCGGTCGTCCTTGAGCCCGCCGACGAGCCGCCGGAAGCTGAGGATCAGGTTGCTGAGCTGGCGGTCACGGTCGGCGATGTGGTCGAGCACGAAGTCGAGGTTGTCCAGCAGCTCGCCGATCACCTGGTCGCGGTCGGCCAGGGTGCTGGTGACCGAGGCGGTGCTGCCCAGGAGGCTCTCCAAGGTCCCGCCCTGGCCCTGGAAGACCTGCACGATCTCGTACGAGAGCTTGTTGACGTCCTCGGGCGAGAGGGCCTTGAACAGGGGCTTGAACCCGTTGAACAGCACGGTGAGGTCGAGCGCGGGGGCGGTGCGCGAGAGCGGGAGCGTGGCTCCCGGCTCGAGCTCCGCGTCGTCCCCGATCTCCTCGGTGATGGCGATGTAGCGCTGGCCCACGAGGTTGCGGTAGCGGATCGTGGCGAACGTGCGGCCGGTCATCGCCACGTCGGTGGACACGTCGAAGGAGACCAGGGCCTGGTCGCGGTCCACGACCTCGACGCCGCTCACCGAGCCCACCTTCACCCCGGCCACCCGGACGTCGTCGCCCTTGACCACGCCGGTGGCGTCGGAGAAGACCGCGCGGTAGTCCTCGCGGTCGCCGAAGGAGATGTTGCCGATCAGCAGGACCAGCAGCCCGGTGGACAGCGTCGTGACCAGGACGAAGACGATCAGCCGGACGAAGTCCTTGCTGGTCTTGGCGTCGAAGAGCTTCATCGCAGCTCCACCTCCGCGCCGCGGGCCATCGGCCCCACCAGCAGCGGGCCGAGGTCGGGCACCCCGGTGGTGGGCACGCCCATCCCGGGGGCGAGCAGCCCCTTCAGCACGTCGGTCTCCTCACGGCTGCCGGCGTACCCCATGCCGTCGCGCAGCCAGTAGCTCGGCGCCGTGCGGCTGGTGCCCTTGCCCGTGGGCTCGTCGACGCCGTCGTCGAAGTTGGGGATGTTGGTGAACGGGTCGGCCTGCGTGCCCGGCGGGGTGGGCAGGTTGAGGCAGTTCGGGCCGCGGTCGTCACCCAGGCGCGGCTGGTCGGCGGCGGTGTAGCCGCGGGGCTGGTTCGGCAGCGTCTCGAGCACGATGTGGAGGGTGAAGCCGCGGAACGCCTCGGCCTGGCCCTTGCCGGCGTTGACGATGCCCCCGAGCAGGCAGGGGAACTCCGGGGAGTAGCGGGCCAGCACCCGGAGCTGGGCCGCGCCGAGCTCGGCGGAGCGCACGATGTTGTCGTCGTTGTCGCGCAGGAAGACCCGCGTGGTGTCGGAGAAGGAGGCCACGTCGTTGAAGAGCGCCTGCAGCTTGTCCTCCCGGTCCTCCAGGGTGCCGGTGGTGACGACGGTGTTGTCCAGGATCGTGCCCAGCTCGGGCAGCACGTCGGAGTAGAGGTCGGAGGTCTGCGCGGTCAGCCGCAGGTCGTCGATCAGCAGCGGGATCTCCGGGTTCAGCTTGCCGAGGTAGGACTCGGTGGTCTCGAAGGACTCGCCGATCTGCTCGCCCCTGCCCTCCAGGGCGGTGGCCAGCGCGTTCAGCGTCATGTTCAGCTGGGCCGGCTCGACGGTGCGCAGCAGCGGGTAGAGGTCGTTGAGCACGTCCTCCACCTCGGCGGTGACCGCGGTCCGCTCGATGGTGGTCGCGGAGCTGATCGGCTGCGAGGAGGGGTCGGGCGGGACCACCAGGGAGACGTACTTCTCCCCGAACAGGGTCTTGGGCAGGATCGCACCGGTGACGTTCTCCGGGATGATGTCGAGCTGGTCGGGGAACAGCCCGAGCGTGACGTCGGCGCCCTCGGGCGTGGCCTCGAACTCCAGGACCTCCCCCACGATCACGCCGCGGATCTTCACGTCGCCCCGCTCGGGCAGCTGCAGCCCGGTCTTCGAGGCCTGGAGGGTGACCTCCTCGTAGGCGACGAACTGCTTGGAGAAGATGGCGTAGGTCAGGTACACCGACGCCATCAGCATCACCAGGAAGGCGACGCCCAGGGTCTTGTGCATGCTCAACAGCTTCATCGCTAGCCCGCCAGTCTCACGGTCGTCGTGGTGCCCCAGATGGCCATCGACAGCAGCAGGTCGATCACGTTGATCGCCACGATGCTGGTACGCACCGCGCGGCCCACCGCCACGCCGACGCCGGCCGGCCCGCCACCGGCGGTGTAGCCGTGGTAGCAGTGGATGAGGATCACCACGACGGCGAACACCAGCACCTTGCCGAAGGACCAGAGCACGTCGCCGGGGGGCAGGAACTGGTTGAAGTAGTGGTCGTAGGTGCCGGCGCTCTGCCCGTAGAACTGCGTCACGGTCAGGCGGGTGGCGAAGTAGGAGGACAGCAGGCCCACGACGTAGAGCGGGATGATCGCGATCAGGCCGCCGACGATCCTGGTGGCGACCAGGAACGGCATCGAGGGGATCGCCATCACCTCGAGGGCGTCGACCTCCTCCGAGATGCGCATCGCCCCCAGCTGGGCGGTGAAGCCGCACCCCACGGTCGCCGCGAGGCCGATGCCGGCGACCAGTGGCGCGATCTCACGGGTGTTGAAGTAGGCGGAGACGAACCCGGCGAAGGGGGCGGTGCCGATCTGGTCCAGCGCGGCGTACCCGGACAGGCCGACCTGGGCACCGGTGAAGAACGTCAGCGCCACGATGACGCCGACGGTGCCGCCGATGACGGCGAGGGCCCCCGAGCCGAGGGTGACCTCGGCCAGGATCCGCATGATCTCCTTGGGGTAGCGCTTGACCGAGCGCGGAGTCGCTGCGATGGCGCGCACGTAGAACGCCAGCTGCTCGCCCATCGTGTCCAGCGACGACAGCGGTCGTTGGTAGACCTCCTTGATCCCGGCCACCGCCTCAGCCCGTCTTCGGTGGGATGACTTGGAGGTAGATCGCGCTGATGATGAAGTTCACGATGAACAGCAGGATGAACGTGATCACGACGGACTCGTTGACGGCGTCGCCGACGCCCTTCGGGCCGCCGCCGGCGTTCATCCCCTTGTAGGCCGCGACGATCGCGGCGATCATCCCGAAGATCAGGGCCTTGACCAGCCCGACCCAGAGGTCCGGGAGCTGGGCCAGCGCGGTGAAGCTGGCGATGTAGGCCCCGGGCGTCCCGCCCTGCAGGCCGACGTTGAAGACGTAGCCGCCGGCGACGCCGACGACGCTGACCATGCCGTTGAGGAAGACCGCCACCAGCATGCACCCCAGCACCCGTGGCACGACCAGGCGCTGGATGGGGTCGATGCCCAGCACCATCATCGCGTCGAGCTCCTCGCGGATCTTGCGCGCCCCGAGGTCGGCGGCGATCGCCGACCCCCCGGCGCCCGCGATCAGCAGCGCGGTCGCGATGGGTGCCGCCTGCTGGACCACGGCCAGCACCGAGGCGGACCCGGTGAAGGACTGCGCGCCGAACTGACGGATCAGCCCGCCCACCTGGAGCGCGATGACCGCACCGAACGGGATGGCGACCAGTGCGGTCGGGACGATCGTCACCGACGCGACGAACCAGGCCTGCTGGACGAACTCGCGGGTCTGGAAGGGGCGGCGGAACAGGTTGCGACCGACGTCGAGCGCGAAGGCGAACAGCGTCCCGGCGGCCCCGACGGGCTTGAGGAGCTTCGCGCTGGTCAGCGAGGACACCGATCAGACCCCCGTGTTCATGGACATGTTGTCCTCGAACGAGCCGGGGGGCGGGGTGACACCGTTCTCCTCGCACCAGGCGCCGGGCTCGCGCTGGCTGCGGCGCGGGATCCCGTTGGAGGGCTCGAGCTGGTGCGGGATCGGCGGCAGCGGGGGGAGGTCCTGGTCGGACTCGGCGGCGAGCTCGTCGGCGTCCTTCTCCTCCGACATCCCGATGGGACCGACCTTCTGGGCGTTGAGGAACTGGCGCACCACGGGCTCCTCGGAGCTCAGCAGCATCTCCCGCGGACCGAACATGGCCAGGTGCTTGTGGTAGAGCAGGCCGATGTTGTCCGGCACGGTGCGCGCGGTGTTGATGTCGTGGGTCACGATCAGGAACGTCGCGTCGATCTGCGCGTTCAGGTCCACGATCAGCTGGTTCAGGAACGACGTGCGGACCGGGTCCAGGCCGGAGTCGGGCTCGTCGAAGAGGACGATCTCGGGGTCGAGCACGAGGGCGCGGGCCAGGCCGGCGCGCTTGCGCATCCCGCCGGAGATCTCCCCGGGCAGCTTGTCCTCGGTGCCGAGCAGGCCGACGAGGTCGAGCTTCTCCATCACGACCTCGCGCACCTGCGACTCGGACTTCTTGGTGTGCTCGCGCAGCGGGAAGGCGATGTTGTCGTAGAGGTTCATCGAGCCGAACATGGCGCCGTCCTGGAACAGCACGCCGAACAGCTTGCGGATCTCGTACAGCTCGCGCTCGGGACAGCTGGCGATGTCGGTGCCCTCGATGACCACCGAGCCCCGGTCGGGCTTCAGCAGCCCGATCAGGGTCTTCAGGAAGACCGACTTGCCGGTGCCGGAGGGGCCCAGCATCACGCAGATCTCGCCGGCGGGGATCGTCAGGGTCACGTCGCCCCAGATGAGCTGCTTGCCGAACGACTTGGTCAGGTGCTCGACCTTGATCTCCACGCCCACCGCGTGTGCCTCCCTCGATCTCGTGGCCCCATGACTCGCGCGCCGGGCTGCTGGGCGCGTGCCGTGTCACCGACACCCACAACGCCGGAGACCCGGCGAGGTTACGCGTCGGACTAGACGCACGTCACGTTTTGTCGCGCCTCGCAACCTGGTCGTGACCCGTCCCGCCGCCGGAGGGGCCCGCACCTCCCCCGACCTGCCGGGACGCCCGAGCGCGGCCCGACGACGTGACGTCGCTCACGCAGGTTACTCATGAGTCACCCCCGGCGCACCACCGCCCCGTCGGGCGGACGCACCACGGGGCGGGCACCGGTGAGGTGCCCGCCCCGTGGCGAGGTGCTGCGAAGGCAGCGTGGTCCGCCGTGGCGGACCGGGTGTCAGGCGTGCGTCACTTGACGGTGACGGACGCGCCGGCGCCCTCGAGCTGCTCCTTGGCCTTCTGAGCAGCCTCCTTGGTGACCTTCTCGAGGATCTCCTTGGGGGCGGACTCCACGAGCTCCTTGGCCTCCTTCAGTCCGAGGGAGGTCAGGGCGCGCACCTCCTTGATGACGTTGATCTTCTTCTCGCCGGCGGCCTCGAGGACGACGTCGAACTCGTCCTGCTCGGCGGCCTCCTCCGCGCCACCACCGGCGGCGGGGGCAGCGGCGGCGGCGGCGACCGGGGCGGCGGCGGTGACGCCGAAGGTGTCCTCGAACTGCTTCACGAACTCGGAGAGCTCGATCAGCGTCATCTCCTTGAACGCGTCGAGCAGCTCGTCGGTGCTGAGCTTCGCCATGGTGGCGGTTCCTTCCAGTCGGTGGCCCGCGTCGGTCGACCCGGGCCGGGGGTTGTCTTCGTAGGTGGTGTGCCGGGCCGTCAGGCCTCGGCGGTCTCGCCCTCGGCGGCGGGGGCGTCCTCGGCTGCCTCGGGGGCGGCCTCGGTCTCCTCCGTGGTGTCGGGGGCGTCCTCGGCGGCGACCGGGCTACCGGCACCACCTGCGAGGATCGAGGGGTCCTCCGCAGCCTTGGCCTGCAGCGCACCCGCGACGCGGGCGGCCTGGCTGAGGGGGGCCTGGAACAGGGCTGCGGCGTTGGTGAGCGACGCGAGCATCGCGCCGGCCATCTTGCCGAGCAGCACCTCGCGCGACTCGAGGTCGGCCAGCTTGGCCACCTCGGAGGCGTCGAGCGCGGCACCGTCCAGGTATCCGCCCTTGATGATCAGGGCGGGGTGCGCCTTGGCGAAGTCACGCAGGCCCTTGGCGGCCTCGACCACGTCCCCGCTGATGAAGGCGATGGCGGTGGGGCCGACGAGCAGCTCGTCGAATCCCTCCATGCCGGCCTCGGCAGCGGCGATCTTGGTCAGCGTGTTCTTGACCACGGCGTAGGAGGCGTCCTCACCCAAGGCGCGCCGCAGGTCCTGCAGCTCCTTGACGGTGAGACCGCGGTAATCAGTCAGGACAGCGCCGGCGGAATCGTTGAAGGACTCGACGATCTCCGCCACGGCTGCCTGCTTGTCTGGCCGCGCCATGGGTCTCCTTCCGGTGGGCGACCACCGGTCGGACCCGGAGAGGCGAAACGCCCCGAGCGCGGGCTCGAGGCGTGGACCTGGGCCACGGGATGCCGTGACGGGTCGTGCTTCGTGGCCTGCGCTGGACGTCCGCTGCTGCGGAACCTTCGGCCCAGCCACGGGGGCGGGACGACCGGCGGTCTCTGGTTGCGAGGTGAACAGTACGCGCGCCCCCGCCGGCCTCCAAATCGGGTCCCCCGCCACCACGGCCCGACGCACCACGGCCCGGCCACCCGCGAGGGGTGGCCGGGCCGTGGTGGCGGGTGCAGGTGCGGGTCAGGCCTGCGGGGCGTCGTCGTCGGCGGCGACGTTGCGCACGCGGTTCGGGTCGACCTGGACGCCGGGGCCCATCGTGGTCGAGAGCGTCACCTTGCGCACGTAGCGGCCCTTGGAGCTGGCCGGCTTGAGCCGCAGCACCTCCTCGAGGGCGGCGGCGTAGTTCTCCGCCAGCTGGGCCTCGTCGAACGAGGCCTTGCCGATGATGAAGTGCAGGTTGGCGTGACGGTCCACGCGGAACTCGATCTTGCCGCCCTTGATGTCGGTCACGGCCTTGGCCGGGTCCGGGGTGACCGTGCCGGTCTTGGGGTTCGGCATCAGGCCACGGGGGCCCAGGACGCGCCCGAGGCGACCGACCTTGCCCATCATGTCCGGGGTGGCGACGACGGCGTCGAAGTCGAGGTAGCCGCCGGCCACCTTCTCGATCAGCTCGTCGGCACCGACCTCGTCGGCACCGGCGGCGCGGGCGGCCTCGGCCTTGTCGCCGGCCGCGAACACCAGGACCTTGGCGGTCTTGCCGGTGCCGTGGGGCAGGTTGACGGTGCCGCGCACCATCTGGTCGGCCTTGCGGGGGTCGACCCCGAGGCGCATGACGACGTCGACGGTCTCGTCGAACTTCTTCTTGCTCGCGGTCTTGGCGATGCCGATGGCCTTCAGGGGGCTGAAGACCTCGTCCCGGTCGTAGGACTCGGCCGCCGCGCGGTAGGTCTTGCTGCGCTGCATGTCTGGCTCTTCTCTTCTCGTTGTCGTCCAGGTGTGGTCGGCGGGCCAGCGCGGCCCTGCCACGGGGTGGGGCGTGCGTCAGTCGGTCGTGACGCCCATCGAGCGTGCGGTGCCCTCGACGATCTTCATGGCGGCGTCGATGTCGTTGGCGTTCAGGTCCGGCAGCTTCGTCGTCGCGATCTCGCGCACCTGGTCCTTGGTCAGCTTGCCGACCTTCTCCTTGTGCGGGACACCGGAGCCGCGCTGCAGCCCGGCCGCCTTCTTGATCAGCTCCGCGGCCGGCGGGGTCTTGGTGACGAACGTGAAGGACCGGTCCTCGAAGATGGTGATCTCGACCGGGATCACGTTGCCGCGCATGGCCTCGGTCTGGGCGTTGTAGGCCTTGCAGAACTCCATGATGTTGACGCCGTGCGGGCCCAGCGCCGTGCCGACCGGGGGCGCGGGGGTCGCGGCGCCGGCCTGCAGCTGCACCTTGACCAGCGCAGCGATCTTCTTCTTCTTGGGAGGCATGCTTCCTCTTTCTCTCTCGTGGTCATGACGAGGACTCCCGTCCTCTGCCACCTCGGGTGGTGCGGGTGGTGCGGGTGGTGCGGTGCGTCCGGGCGGGGCCCGGTCGCTGCGTGCCTCAGACCTTCTGGATCTGGCTGAAGCTCAGCTCGACCGGGGTCTCCCGGCCGAAGATCTCGACCAGCGCCTTGACGCGCTGGGACTCCGCGTTGATCTCGGTGATCGTCGCGTGCAGCGTGGCGAACGGTCCGTCGACGACCATGACCGAGTCGCTGACGTCGAAGTCGGCGACCTCGACCGGACGGGCGGACTTGCCGGACCCGCCCTTGGACTTGTCGCCCTCGCCGGCGGCGGCCGCCGCGGCCTCGGCCTGGGCCACCACGGCCGGGGCGAGCATGTTCTCGACCTCGCTCATGCTCAGCGGCACCGGCTGGTGGCTGTGCCCGACGAAGCCGGTGACCGACGGCGTGTGCCGCACGGCGGACCAGGACTCGTCGGTGAGGTCCATCCGGACCAGGACGTAGCCGGGGAGGACGGTGCGCTTGACCATCTTGCGCTGCCCGTTCTTGATCTCCGCGACCTCCTCGGTGGGGACCACGATCTCGTGGATGTAGTCCTCCATGTTCAAGGAGATGATGCGGTTCTCGAGGTTCTGCCGGACGCGGTTCTCCATGCCGGAGTACGTGTGGACCACGAACCAGTCGCCCGGCTTGGCCCACAGCTCACGGCGGAACGCCTCGAGGGGGTCGATCTCCTCGGGGGCCGCGTCCGCGTCCTCGACGGGGACCTCGTCGCCGTCGGCGAGGGCGTCCTCGCCGAGGGTGGCCTCGAGGTCGCCGTCCTGGTCGTGGTCGATCGGCTCGACGACCTCACCGGGCATCTCGACGGTCTCGACGAGTCCCTCGCTGCTGCTGTCCGTGAGGGCCTGGTCCTCGACCTGGCCCTCGACGTCCTGGTACTCCGACACTCGTTGCTCCATCATCAGGGGGTTCGTGGGGGGCCGCGGCGCGGCCCGGGTCTCACTGCTCGGCGTTGCCGGTGAAGACCGCGAAGGCCAGTCGACCGAACCCGAGGTCGAGGGCCGAGATCAGCGCCATCATCACGACGACGAAGACCATCACCACGAAGAAGTAGGTGACCAGCTGCTCCTGGGTCGGCCACACGACCTTGCGCAGCTCGGCGACGACCTGGCGGTAGAAGGTCACCAGGCTGGTGCGCCGGGGCTTGTCCTCGTCGGACCCGCCGTCGCGGGACCCGCGCACGGTGTCGCTGTCCGCCACGTCCTCACACCTCTCGTCGTACGGCGCGGACTCCTCTGAGGGAGCCGGCCGGCTTGGTTGCTTCGCAGGGCACGAGGGACTTGAACCCCCAACCTTCGGTTTTGGAGACCGATGCTCTGCCAGTTGAGCTAGTGCCCTCCGACGGGCCCGTGACGCTGTCCGCGCCTCTCGCCTGCTGGGGCGAGGGCATGACGGAGCATGGCGACGGGTCCACCGCGTGTGAGTCTACGGGCAAGGGGAACAGCGCGTCCAAACGCACCCGCCCCGGGCCCGCACCCGTCCGGACCGGGCGCCCCTACGATGGCGGCCATGAGCACCCCAGAAGCCGTCAGCCCCCGCGAGCGCCGAGTCTCCCAGCGGGTCGGCGCGATCGCCGAGTCCGCGACGCTCAAGGTCGACTCCCAGGCCAAGGCGCTGAAGGCCGCGGGCCGCCCGGTCGTCGGGTTCGGCGCCGGCGAGCCCGACTTCCCGACCCCCGCGTACGTCGTCGACGCCGCCGTGGAGGCGTGCCGCGACCCGCGCAACCACCGCTACTCCCCTGCCGGCGGGCTGCCCGAGCTGAAGCAGGCCATCGTCGACAAGACCCTCCGCGACAGCGGCCTGGTCGTCGAGCCGGCCCAGGTGCTGGTCACCAACGGCGGCAAGCAGGCCATCTACGGCGCCTTCGCGGCGATGCTCGACCCGGGCGACGAGGTGATCCTGCCGGCGCCGTACTGGACGACGTACCCGGAGGCGGTCGCGCTCGCCGGTGGCCGCACGGTCGAGGTGCTGGCCGACGAGACCCAGGACTACAAGGTCACCGTCGCCCAGCTCGAGGCGGCGCGCACCGAGCGCACCAAGGTGCTGCTCTTCGTCTCCCCGTCGAACCCGACCGGTGCGGTGTACACCGCCGACGAGATCCGGGAGATCGGCGCCTGGGTCGCCGAGCACGAGCTGTGGGTGCTGACCGACGAGATCTACGAGCACCTGGTCTACGACGGCGTCGGGACCGGGTCGATGCCGGTGCTGTGCCCCGACCTGGTCGACCAGTGCGTGGTCGTCAACGGCGTGGCCAAGACCTACGCGATGACCGGGTGGCGGGTCGGCTGGATGATCGGCCCGAAGGACGTCGTGAAGGCGGCCACCAACCTGCAGTCGCACGCCACCTCGAACGTCGCCAACGTCTCCCAGCGCGCCGCGCTCGCCGCCCTCACCGGGGACCTGACGGCGGTCGAGGAGATGCGGACCGCCTTCGACCGGCGCCGCCGCACGATCGTGTCGATGCTCAACGAGATCGACGGCGTCGTCTGCCCGACCCCGCTCGGGGCCTTCTACGCCTACCCACAGGTGAAGGCGCTGCTGGGTCGCGAGCACGGCGGCGTCCGGATCGACACCTCCGCCGAGCTGGCCGAGTGGATCCTGGAGCAGGCCGAGGTGGCGGTCGTGCCGGGCGAGGCGTTCGGCTCCCCGGGCTACCTCCGCCTGTCCTACGCCCTCGGCGACGAGGACCTGGTCGAGGGCGTCAGCCGGCTGCAGAAGCTCCTCGGCTGACCGTGCCGGGCCCGCGCGACGTCCGCACGCTGCCCAAGGCGCACCTGCACCTGCACTTCACCGGCTCGATGCGGCACGGGACGCTGCTCGAGCTGGCCGCGCGGGACGGCGTCGCGCTGCCCGACTCGCTGGTCTCGGGGTGGCCGCCGCAGCTGAGCGCGGCCGACGAGAAGGGCTGGTTCCGCTTCCAGCGCCTCTACGACGTCGCCCGCTCGGTGCTGCGCACCGAGGACGACGTGCGGCGCCTGGTGCGCGAGGCGGCCGAGGACGACGCGGCCGACGGCGGCGGCTGGCTGGAGATCCAGGTGGACCCCAGCGGGTACGCGGCCCGGTTCGGCGGGATCACCGCCTTCCTCGAGCTGGTGCTCGCCGCCGCCCGCGAGGCCTCGGTGGGGACCGGGGTCGGGATCGCGGTGGTGGTCGCGGCGAACCGCACCCGGCACCCGCTGGACGCGCGCGTCCTGGCCCGGCTCGCCGCCCAGTACGCCGGGCGCGGCGTGGTGGGCTTCGGGCTGTCCAACGACGAGCGGCGCGGCACCACCACCGACTTCGCCGCGGCCTTCGCGATCGCCGGGCGGGCCGGCCTGCTGCTGCTCCCCCACGCCGGTGAGCTGCGCGGCCCCGAGCACGTCCGGACCTGCCTGGAGGCGCTCCGCCCGGCCCGGCTGGGCCACGGCGTCCGCTCGGCGGAGGACCCCGACCTGCTCTCCCGGGTCGTCGACGCGGGCATCGCCCTCGAGGTCTGCCCGGTCTCGAACGTCTCGCTCGGCGTCTACTCCGACCTGTCCTCGGTGCCGGTGCCCGACCTGCTCGCCGCCGGCGCGACCGTCGCGCTGGGCTCCGACGACCCGTTGCTCTTCGGGTCCCGCCTGGCCGGGCAGTACGCCACCATGCGCGCCGCGCACGACCTGGACGACGCGGCCCTGGCCGGCCTGGCGCGGATGTCGGTGCGGGCCAGCGCGGCCCCCGACGACGTCCGGGCCCGGCTGCTCGGCGGCATCGACGACTGGCTGGCCGACCCACGGCCCTCCGACGCGCGGTGAACGAGGCCGAGGTCCCCCTGGCCGGCGGCGAGGTCAACGAGGTCGTGCGGGTCGGCGACACCGTGCACCGCACCGCCGGGGCGTGGACCCCGGCGGTCCAGCGCGTGCTGGCCCACCTCCGGGCGGAGGGCTTCGCGCTCTCCCCCGCCCCGCTGGGCACCGACGACCGGGGCCGCGAGGTCGTCTCCTGGGTCCCGGGGACCACGGCGTCGGGCCGGTGGCCCGCGGTGCTGCTGCGCGAGCAGGGGGTGCACGAGGTCGCCGCCGCGGTCGTCCGGCTCGGCGCGGCGCTGGCGACGTACGAGGTGCGGCCCGACGACCTCTGGCGCCACGGCGGCGTGCCGGGCCCGAGCAGCACGACCCTGCGCCACGGGGACCTCGGGCTGTGGAACACGGTGTGGAGCGGCGGGCGGCTGCGCGGGATCATCGACTGGGACTACCTGGAGCCGGCGCCGCCGCTGTGGGACCTGGCCCAGCTGTGCTGGTACCTGCTGCCGGTCCGCCCGACCCGGTGGGCCGACCACGGCTTCACCGGTGAGCCCGACCTCGACCGACGCCTGGCGGTGGTCGCCGAGCACGCCCGCTGCCGGCCCCGGGACCTGCTCGAGACCCTCGACGACCTGATGGGCCTGGACCTGGAGCGCACCGTGACCCGGGGGGCGGCCGGCGTGCACCCCTGGCGGCACTTCCTCGACGCCGGGTACGCCCGGGACATCGCCACCGACCGCGCCTTCCTGCGCGCGCGGTGGCTGCAGGCCTAGAGCGCGCAGCCCACGAGGACCGGCTCGTTGACCAGGCGGATGCCGTACGCGGCCTCGACGCCGTCGCGCACCTCGCGGGCCAGCCGCAGCAGCTCCTCGGCGGTCGCGCCGCCGCGGTTGGTGAGCGCCAGCGTGTGCTTGGTGGACAGCGAGACCGCCCCGCTGCCGCCGGTGGGGAGGTGGCCCCGGTCGAAGCCGGCGTGCTGGATCAGCCACGCCGCGCTGGTCTTGACCCGGCCCCCGCCGACCGGCCAGGAGGGCGCACCCTCGGGGACCCGCTCGGCGTCGACGACGGGGTTGGTGAAGAACGAGCCCGCGCTCCAGGAGTCGTGGTCGGCGGCGTCGAGGACCATGCCCTTGCTGCGCCGCAGGCCCAGGACGGCCTCGCGGACCGCGGCCAGCGGCGCCCGCCCGCCGGGCTCGACGCCGAGGGTCCGGGCCAGCTCGGCGTAGGTCACCGGGGCGCCGAGGCTGCCCAGCGGGAGCTGGAAGTCGACGGTGAGCACGACGTACCGCCCGGGGTCGGCCTTGAACCGCGAGTGCCGGTAGGCGAAGTCGCACTCGCTGCCGGAGAAGGACCGCAGCCGCCCCTCGTGCCGGTCCCAGGCGCGGACCCGGCTGACGGTCTGGGCGACCTCCTGGCCGTAGGCGCCGACGTTCTGCACCGGGGAGGCACCGACGGACCCCGGGATGCCCGAGAGCGCCTCGAGCCCGACCCACCCCCGCTCGACGGCGGTCGCCACGAGGGCGTCCCAGCCCTCGCCGGCGGCCACCCGGACCACGACGCCGCCGCAGGTGGGGTCGTCGCCGTCGTGGTCGGGGAGCACGCCGCGGGTGGCCACCTCGACGACGCGGCCGGCGAACCCGGCGTCGGCCACGACCAGGTTGCTGCCGCCGCCCAGGACGAGCACGGGGACGCCCTGCTGGTCGGCGTCGCGGACGGCCTCGACCACCTCCTCCTCGGTGGTGGCGCGGACCAGCTCGGCCGCCGGACCGCCCAGGCGCAGCGTCGTGAGCTCGGAGAGCAGGGCGGCGGGGGCGCCGCCCGGGGTGGGCTCAGCCATCGACGCGGACGACCGCCTTGGGGGCGCCGAGCACCTTCTGGCCGCCGCAGGTGACCTCCAGCGCGAGGGTGGCCAGGCCGTCCTCGACCTTCTTCACCACCGCGCCCACCTCGACCACGGCACCCGTGTCGTCGTCGGGCACCAGGACCGGGTGGGTGAACTTCGCGCCGAGCTCGACGACCTCGGCGCCGTCGGTCCACTCGGCCACCGCACGGGCGGCCAGGGCCAGGGTGACCATGCCGTGGGCGATGACGCCGGGCAGGCCCACGGCGGTCGCCACGCGGTCGGACCAGTGGATCGGGTTCTGGTCGCCGCTGGCGCCGGCGTAGCGGACCAGGTCACCGCGGGTGACGGGGTAGCGGCGCGTCTCGAGCACGGCGCCGGCGGTCAGGCCGGCGGTCGGGCCGGCGCTCAGGTCGGCGCTCACGCGGCACCCCCGGCGGACCCGCGGTGGACCAGCGTGGCGCTGGTGGCGCAGACCAGCGCGCCGTCGGCGTCGGTGACCTCGCTGGTGGTGCCGATGATGTCGTTGCCGCCGATCTGGCGCAGCGAGGAGACGGTCAGCCCGGCGGTCAGGACGTCGCCGGGGACCACGGGCCGCTCGTAGGTGAACCGCTGCTCGCCGTGCACGATGCGCGACAGCTCGACGCCGACCTCGGCCAGGAACGCGTTCATCGCCTCGAAGGCCAGCACGATCGGGAAGGTCGCCGGGGCTGCGCCCCCGTCGTAGGGGTGGCCGACGGTGGCGGCGAACTCGCGCACGCGCTCCTCGGCGACGGTGTAGGGCGCGGTCGGCGCGAAGGTGCGGCCGACCAGGGAGGGGTCCACGGGCATGCGTCCGAGCCTAACGCCCGGGAGACGCCGCAGGGCCCGCCACGTGGACGTGACGGGCCCTGCGGGTGCTGCGAGACGTCAGCGGGTCTCGCGGTGCGGCTGGTGGTGACGGCAGCGCGGGCAGAACTTCGCCATCTCGAGCCGGTCGGGGTTGTTGCGCCGGTTCTTCTTGGTGATGTAGTTGCGCTCCTTGCACTCCACGCAGGCGAGAGTGATCTTGGGGCGAACGTCGGAGCTCTTGCTGGCCACGGGAAGTCCTTAGTCGGTCGGTGCTGCAGTGCGGAGATGGTGGTAGCGGGGGCGGGACTCGAACCCGCGACACCACGATTATGAGCCGTGTGCTCTAACCACCTGAGCTACCCCGCCACGAGCGCGAGGTGCTCCGGTCAGGGTACTGCGACCGGAAACCTCGCCCAGAGCCCCTTTACGGAATCGAACCGTAGACCTTCTCCTTACCATGGAGACGCTCTGCCGACTGAGCTAAAGGGGCAACGACGCAGAACCATACACAGAGGTCGGACCGTTGGTGAAATCGCCCCCCGCCGCCGGCTCCGGCGGCCTCGTGGAGGCTGCGTACGGGCCCCCGGGCAGCCTTCAGCGGACACCCCGTCGGTGGCAGCCGAGCAGGTGGGTGTCGACCAGGCCGAGGGCCTCCATCAGCGCGTGCATGGTGGTGGGTCCCACGAGGACGAAGCCGCGCCGCTTCAGCTCCACGCCCAGGGCCACCGACTCCGGCGAGGTGGTGGGCACCTCCTCGACCGTGCGGGGCGTCGGGCCGACCGGGGGCGCGGCGGCCCGCAGCAGGCCCTCCAGGCCCTCCACGTCGCCCGCCTCGCGCAGGGCGAGGGTGGCCCGGGCGTTGGTGACCGTGCCCTCCACCTTGCGCCGGTTCCGCACGATCCCGGCGTCGGCCATCAGGCGGGTCGTGTCGGTCTCGTCGAAGCCGGCCACCGCGTCCACGTCGAAGCCGGCGAAGGCCTCGCGGAAGGCGGGGCGCTTGCGCAGGATCGTGGCCCAGGACAGGCCCGACTGGAAGGCCTCCAGGGTGAGCCGCTCGAAGTAGGCGGACTCCCCCGCGACCGCCGTCCCCCACTCGGTGTCGTGGTAGTCCCGCATCATCCCGTCGCCCGAGCCCCAGGGGCAGCGGGCCAGGCCGTCGTCGCCGACCACGGGCCCGGTGCCCTGGCTCACGACCGGGTGCGCAGGCGTACGCGGGGGAGCGGCGGCGCCGGGATCGGTGCCCTCGACGAGACCACCCCGAACCGACCGTCCGTCTGCTGCTCGGGACCGACCTGCGCCTGCCACGCGTCGCGGGCGGCGACGACCTCCTCGTGGGTGCGGCCCACGAAGTTCCACCACATCACGATCGGCTCCCCGAAGGGCGGTCCGCCGAGGAGCAGGACCCGCGCCCCCTCCGGGCCCGCCGCGAGCGTGAGCGTCGCGGAGCCGGGGGCGGCGTACGCCAGCTCGTGCTGCGCCACGGCGGTGCCGTCGACCTCGACGTCCCCCCTGTCCACCAGCACCCCGTGCTCGTGCCCGGCCTCCACCTCGAGCGCGAGCAGCGTCCCCGGGTCGAGGACCAGCTCGGCGCCGAGGAGCGGGGTCGCCGTCTCCACGGGCGAGGTGACGCCCAGCAGCGTGCCGAGGAAGACCGAGGCCCGCCAGCCGTCGCCGGCCAGCGGCTCCGGCGCGTGGTGGGCGAAGGCCGGCGCCCCGTCGCGGGCGTGCTCCGGCAGCGCGACCCAGAGCTGGGCGCCGTGCAGCACCGTGGTGGAGGGCAGCGAGATCTCGGAGTGGCTGACGCCGTGGCCGGCCGTCATCAGGTTGACCTCGCCGGGCCGGACGACCGCGTGCGTGCCCAGGCTGTCGCGGTGCTCCACCTCGCCGCTGAAGAGCCAGCTGACCGTGGCCAGCCCGGTGTGCGGGTGGGGCGGGACCACCATCCCGCCGGTCTCGGCGACGTCGTCGGGGCCGTAGTGGTCCGCGAAGCACCACGCCCCGATCAGCGAGCGACCCCGCTGCGGGAGCGTGCGCCGCACCGTCATCGCCCGCGGGCCGCCGAGCGGGACCTCCCGGGGCTCGAGGACCACCACGCCGCCGTCACCGGGGGCGGGGTGGCACTCCACCTCGGCGGGGTCCCGCTCGGGGTTGCTCACGGCCCGGGGCCCGACCTCAGGCGAGCTGGTTCGGGTCGTCGGTGCGGGAGGAGCCGGTGCCCTGGTCGCCCGAGCCGACGACGGCCTTGCTGCCCAGGACGTAGCCGGGGCGCTCGAGCCGGAGGATCACCGCCTTGGAGACCGGGGTGTTGCTCCCGACCGCCGTGGAGTCCAGCGGCACCAGGGGGTTGGTCTCGGGGTAGTACGCGGCCGCGCACCCCCGCGGCTGGTCGTAGGAGACGATCCGGAAGTCCCGGGCGATCCGCTCCTCCGGCAGGCCGTCGCCCTCGGGGTCGTTCCACTCGCCCACGAGGTCGACCATGTCGCCGTCGGCCAGGTCGAGCGCCACGATGTCGTCGGGGTGGACGAAGACCACCCGGCGCCCGCCGCTGACACCGCGGTAGCGGTCGTCGAGGCCGTAGATCGTGGTGTTGAACTGGTCGTGGGAGCGCAGCGTCTGCAGCAGGAGCCGCCCGCGCGGCACCTCCAGCACCTCGACGGGCACGCAGCTGAGGAGCGCCTTGC
The DNA here is from genome assembly GCA_963781475.1 of uncultured Actinomycetota bacterium. Lineage (GTDB taxonomy): Bacteria > Actinomycetota > Actinomycetes > Propionibacteriales > Nocardioidaceae > Nocardioides. The sequence goes on from CAWAGJ010000014.1 coordinate 71,522, forward strand.
CGGACTCGGTCTCGAAGGTGCGCGAGTCGCGCGGCGGGTGCGGGAGGACGAAGCCGCCGGGCACCTCCACCTTCTCGTCGTACGCCGCGCAGCCGGGCACGACCCGGGCGATCGAGCGCCGGATCTCGCCGTAGTCCGAGCGCCAGGCCGCCCAGGGGACCCGGGCCAGCGCCTGGCCCGCGGGCGAGTCGGGGGCCGCGGCCAGGACCGCCTCGGCCAGCGAGCAGACGACGTCGACCTCCGAGCGCAGGTGCGGCGACGCCGGCTCGAGCGGACCCTTGGAGGAGTGCACCGCCGACATCGAGTCCTCGACGGTGACCCGCTGCGCACGGCCCCCCGTCAGGTCCTTCTCGGAGCGGCCGAGCGGCGGGAGCAGCAGCGTCTCCTGACCGAAGACGAGGTGGCTGCGGTTGAGCTTGGTCGCCACGTTGACGACGGTCCTCACGTTGCGCATCGCGGCCTCGGTCACCTCGGTGTCCGGGGCCGCGGAGACGAAGTTGCCGCCCATGGAGAGGAAGAAGTCGACCGTCCCGTCGCGCATCGCGCGGATGGCCTGGACCGTGTCGTGGCCGTGCTCGCGCGGCGGGTCGAAGCCGAACTCGTCGCGGATCGAGTCCAGGAAGTGGTCGGGGAGCCGCTCCCACACGCCCATCGTGCGGTCGCCCTGCACGTTGCTGTGGCCGCGCACCGGGCACAGCCCGGCGCCGGGCCGGCCGATGTTGCCCTGGAGCAGCGCGACGTTGACGATCTCCTTGATCGTCGCCACCGAGTTGTGGTGCTGGGTGATGCCCATCGCCCAGCAGGTGATGGTGGCCGGGGAGTCGCGGAACATCTCGGCGGCCTCGGTGACCTGGGCGCGGGTCAGGCCGGTGGAGGCCTCCACCTTGGCCCAGTCCAGCGTCTTGACGTGCTCGACGTACTGGTCGAAACCGGCGGTGTAGCGGGCCAGGAACTCGCGGTCCAGCGCGTCCCACTCCACCAGCAGGGCACCGATCGCCTGGAACAGCGCGAGGTCGCCGTTGATCCGGATCGAGAGGTGCAGGTCGGCGAGACCGGTGCCGTTGGCCAGCCAGCCCTTGACCTTCTGCGGGTTCTTGAACCGCACCATGCCCGCCTCCTCGAGCGGGTTGATCGAGATGATGCGCGCGCCGCGGCCCTTGGCCTCCTCGAGGGCGGAGAGCATGCGGGGGTGGTTCGTGCCCGGGTTCTGCCCGGCGACCACGATCAGCGAGGCGCGGTGGATGTCCTCGAGGCTGACCGAGCCCTTGCCGATGCCGATCGTCTCGACCAGGGCCGAGCCGCTCGACTCGTGGCACATGTTCGAGCAGTCGGGGAGGTTGTTGGTGCCGAGCGCACGGACGAAGAGCTGGTAGGCGTACGCGGCCTCGTTGGAGACCTTGCCCGAGGTGTAGAACACCGCACGGTCCGGCGAGTCCAGGCCGGTCAGCCGCTCGCCCATCAGGGCGTTCGCGTCCGCCCAGCTGATCGGCTCGTAGTGCGTGCCGCCCTCGCGGGCGATCATCGGCTCGGTGATGCGTCCCTGCTGGCCCAGCCAGTACTCGGTGCGCCCGGCCAGGTCGGCCAGGGAGTGGCGGGCGAAGAACTCCGGGCCCACGCGGCGCTTGGTCGCCTCCTCGGTGACCGCCTTCGCCCCGTTCTCGCAGAACTCCGCGGTGTGGCGGTGCTCGGCGCTGGGGTCCGGCCAGGCGCAGCCCTGGCAGTCGAAGCCGTCGACCTGGTTCAGCTTCAGCAGGGTCTGCGCGGTGCGCACCGGCCCCATCTGCTCCATCGCACGTTTCATCGACACCGCGACGGCCGTGGGGCCCGCGGCGTGGTGGTGGGGCTTGTCGACGTCGAGGTCGGACTCGTCGATGTCGGTCTTGGGGGCGGGTCGGAGTGCGCTCACCCCGACATCATCACCCAAGGCCGGTCACCGGGCGTCACCCGCCGGGGGGCCGACCTGATCGAGCGGTCCGGTGGTCGCGGGGCACCCGGTGGTCCGTGACCCGGTGGTCGAGGAGCGAGCGCAGCGAGCGTCTCGAGACCCGGCACGCGTCCCGGGGGTCTGCCGGGCGCGCGGAGCGGTGTCATCCCCCGGGTCGCGGACCGCCCGCCCACGACCACGCGTACGCCGGGTCGTCCACCGCCAGCGCCGCCTCGCCGAGCTCGAGCGGGGCGAAGGTGTCCACCATGACCGCGGACTCGTGGAACTCCTCGGCGCCCAGCGAGGCCTCGATCGACTCCGGCTGCGGACCGTGCGGGAACCCGCCCGGGTGGAGCGAGACCGACCCCAGGCCGATGCCGGAGCCCTTGCGGGCCTCGTAGTCGCCGCCGACGTAGAACATCACCTCGTCGGAGTCGACGTTGGAGTGGTAGTACGGCACGGGGACGGCGAGCGGGTGGTAGTCGACCTTGCGGGGCAGGAAGTTGCAGATCACGAAGTTCCAGCCCTCGAGCACCTGGTGCACCGGCGGCGGCTGGTGGACCTTGCCGGTGATCGGCATGAAGTCCTCGACGTTCAGCGTGTAGGGGTAGAGGCAGCCGTCCCAGCCGACCACGTCGAAGGGGTGCGTGGCGAGGGTGTGCCGGGTGCCGACGACGCCGGCCGCGGTGCGGTGCTTGACCAGCACGTCGACCGGCCGCTCGGCCTCGGGGCCCTCGAGGAGCAGCGGCTCGGTGGGTCCGTGCAGGTCGCGCTCGCAGTACGGCGCGTGCTCCAGCAGCTGGCCGTAGCGCGAGAGGTACCGCTTGGGCGGGGCGACGTGGCCGGTGGCCTCGATCGCGTACAGGCTGCTGGCCTCCGCGGGGACCCACCGGTGCGTCGTCGCGCGCGGCAGCACGACGTAGTCGCCGGCCCGGTAGGGCACGACCCCGAAGACGGTCTCGACCGTGCCGGAGCCGGCCTCGACGAAGACGACCTCGTCGCCGATCGCGTCGCGGTACAGCGGGCTCGGCTCGGTCCCCGTCACGACGTACCCGATCCGGACGTCGTGGTTGGCCAGCACCTGGCGGCGTCCGGTCACGGCGTCGGCGCCGCCCGGTGCGGCCAGGTCGTGCAGGCGCAGGTGCCGCGGCAGCAGCGGGTGGTTGGGCCGGCGGGACTGGTCGGGCAGCTCCCAGGTCGACGCGGCCACGACCGCGGACGGCACGCCCCGGTGGTAGAGCAGGGAGGAGTCCGACGAGAAGCCCTCCTCCCCCATCAGCTCCTCGCGGTAGAGCCGCCGGTCGGCGCGGGAGGCGTCGCGGTGCTGGGTGTGCCGGGTGCGCGGGACGTCGCCCACGCGGGAGTAGTACGCCATCGTCTCTCCTCGCAGGGCCCCCTCGGCGGGGGGACGGGTCCGGTTACGTTACCGAGATGGAGAGCACGGAGCACCGGACCTGGTGGAGCGGCCTGCTGGACGTGGCGGGGGCGCCCGACGGCGACGGCGCGCACGCCGACCTCGTCGGCTCCCGGGTCGTCCTCGACACCGACCTGCCCGGCACCGACCCCGACGGGCCGCCGGTGACCCTGGTGGTCAGCGGCGGCGCCGGCCAGGTGGCCGGGCCGTCCGCCCTCGCCGCGCGGCGCGGCGTACCCCTGCGGACGGTGCGGGTGACCCTGCGTGACCCCGCCGACCTGCGCGGCAACGCCCGCCGGGTCGTGGCGGCCGTGGACGCCGCGCGCCTCGAGGGCTCGCTGGCCGAGGACGTGGTCGTGGCGGTCGGGATGCCGGACGCCGAGCCCGGGCCGGACTGGTGCGCGGCGGTCGACGAGCTCGCCGCCCTCGAGCTGGCGGTGTCGCTGCCGGTCGACGGGGCCGACCCGGTGCGGGTGGCGGCCTGGCTCGAGGCCGTGCTGGACCGGGAGACCCCGGTGACGGTCGTCGGCGGGCACCCGCTCGCGGTGCTCGGCGCGGTGCGCCGCGCCTTCGACGGCGGGGGCGCGGTCGAGGTCGCCGGCGCCCTGACCGGGCCGCCGGCGCAGGCCGTGGCCGGGATGGACGAGGCGTCGCTGCTCGGCGCCCGACGCTGGCTGCGGGGGGTGGAGACCGGTCCGGCGGGCCCGGCGGTCTACGCCGAGGCCCTGGCCGGGCTCGGCGTCCGCGGGTGAGGGACCTCCAGGGCCCGGAGGGCTTCGGCGCCGACCACCTGCCGTACGGCGTCTTCTCCCCGCCGGGCGGCGGGCCGCGGGTGGGCGTGCGGCACCACGACCGCGTCGTGGACCTCGCCGCCGCCACCGGGGTGCCCGCCCTCGCCACCGGGACCCTGGACGCGCTGCTGGCGCTCGGCCCGGCCGGCTGGGCGCAGGTCCGCGAGCAGGCCGCGCTCGCGGTGGCCGACGCCGGCGCGCCCGCGTACGACGTGGCGACGGTGGCGATGCACGCGCCGTTCACCGTCGGCGACTACGTCGACTTCTACGCCTCCGAGCACCACGCCCGCAACGCCGCGGCGGTGCTGCGCCCCGAGGCCCCGGCGCTGCCGCCGGCCTGGCGGCACCTGCCCATCGGCTACCACGGCCGGGCGCAGACGGTCGTCCCGAGCGGCACGCCGGTCCTCCGCCCGGTGGGCCAGGGCCGGCCGCCCGCCGACGGTGACGGCACCCCGGCCTTCGGGCCCAGCCGCCGCCTCGACCTCGAGGCCGAGCTGGGGTACGTCGTGGGCGCCGGCTCGGTGCTGGGCGAGCGGGTCACGGTGGACGCGTTCGCCGAGCACGTCTTCGGCGTGGTCGGGCTGAACGACTGGTCCGCGCGCGACCTCCAGGGCTGGGAGATGGCCCCCCTGGGGCCGTTCCTGGGCAAGTCCTTCGCGACCTCGGTGTCGCTGTGGGTCACGCCGCTGGCCGCGCTCGCGGCGGCCTGGACCGACCTGCCCGGGCAGGACCCGGTGCCCCTGCCCTACCTGCGGGCCGCCGACGGGTCGACCCCGCGCGGGCTCGACGTCAGCGTCGAGGTGGAGGTCGACGGCGAGGTCCTGTCCCGGCCGCCGTACGCCTCGACCTACTGGGCCCCGGCCCAGATGCTGGCCCACCTGACGGTCAACGGCGCCTCCGTGCGCCCGGGCGACCTGTTCGCCTCCGGCACGATCTCGGGACCCGGGGACGACCAGCTCGGCTCGCTGCTGGAGATGTCGGCGCACGGCCGCGACTACCTCGAGGACGGCCAGGAGGTCGTGCTGCGCTACACCGCCCCGACGCCCCACGGCGGGCGGCTCTCCCTCGGCGAGGTGCGCGGCCGGGTCCTCCCCGCCCGCCCCTGACGAAGCACGCCCCACCCCCGGTGGTCGAGGAGCGAGCGCCGGCCCCGGTGGTCGAGGAGCGAGCGCAGCGAGCGTCACGAGAGCCGAGACCCCGGCGGTCGAGGAGCGAGCGCAGCGAGCGTCACGAGACCGGCCCCGGCGGTCGAGGAGCGAGCGCCGGCCCCGGTGGTCGAGGAGCGAGCGCCAGCGAGCGTCACGAGACCCGGCCCCGGTGGTCGAGGAGCGAGCGCCAGCGAGCGTCACGAGACCGAGACCCCGGCGGTCGAGGAGCGAGCAGGAGCTTGCATCCACAGCACTGCTCGAACCCTGGCGCTCGAATCTTTGTTCGATTATACTAGATCCATGACCACGATCCCTCCCGTCGAGCATGACAGGACCGAGGGCGACCCGACGTTCGATCCCCCCGACCCGGACGTGGACACGGTCATCAGCCCCGCCCCGTCGTTCCTCGCCCAGGTCGACGAGGACGACGCCCACCGCGAGGCCACCCGCGCCGGGCTGCTCGCCGAGGTCAAGAACGCCCGGGCCGTGCGCGCCGCCGCCGAGGTCGCGGTGCTGCACTCGATCGTGGACTGGTGCACCGCCCACGAAGCCCTCGGCCCCGACGAGGCGATGTGGATCGCCGGGTACGGCGAGCACGGCCTGGCCCTGGGCGGGCCCGGCTGCCCCCTGGTGCGGGAGTCCGCGATCACCGAGCTCTCCGCCGCCCTGGGCGTCTCCACCCAGTCCGGCGCCGACCAGGCCGCCGTCGTCCTGGAGCTGCGCTACCGCCTCCCCCGCCTCTGGGCCCGCGTCGTCTCCGGGGCCTGCCCGGTCTGGCGGGCACGACTGGTGGCCGAGAAGACCATGCACCTGTGCGCCGAGGGTGCCGCGCAGATCGACACCCACGTCGCGCACTACGCCCACGCCATCTCCTACGCCCAGCTGAGCCGGTTGGCCGACGAGGCGCTGATGCGCTGGGACCCCGCGGCGGCCGAGGAGAAGCGCCGTGCCGCCGCCGACCAGCGGCACTGCGACATCCGCCTCGCCGACCACTCCGACGGTGTCGTCCAGCTCGACGCGGGGCTCGACCTCGCCGACGCCCTGGCCCTCGAGCACGCCATCCGCGAACGCGCCCACACCCTCGCCACCGACGGGTCGCTCGAGACCCTCGACGTCCGCCGGTCCCAGGCCCTCGGCTCCCTGGCCGTCGGTCAGCCCACCCTCCCCGACGCGGGCGACAGCGCGCAGCAGGCTCCGGCACCACCGCCGGCGGGGCCGGCAGGCAAGCACCTGGTCATCTACACCCACATCGCCGCCGGGGCGATCGATCCCCTCCTCCGAGGCCCCACCGAGGACGTCTCGGTTGCCCGGTTGGACAACCGCCACCCCGCGAAGGGCCCCCTCACCACCACGCAGGTGCGCGAGTGGGCCCGCACCGCCGCGAGGATCACGGTCCGACCCGTCCTGGACCTCGCCGAGACCATCCACTGCGACTCCTACGAGTGCTCCGACCGCCTCAAGGACCAGACCGTCCTGCGGGACGCCACCTGCGTGTTCCCCTGGTGCACCCGGCCGGCGATCAACACCGACATGGAACACGTCGTGCCTTATCCGCAGGGCCCCACCCAGACCGGGAACATCGCCCCGGCCTGCCGCGTCCACCACCGGGCGAAGACCCACCAGGGGTGGCGTTATGAGGCCCTCGGACCCGCGACGTACCTGTGGACCAGCCCCGTCGGCGAGCGGTACCTCCGCACCCACGCCGGCACCCACCCGATCGACGTCCTCCCACCCGGGCCACCACCCGACCCGCTGCCCGAGCAGCCCGGCACCGCTCCCTACCGGCCCGCACCGCTCGTCCCCGAGACGCCGGGGACGGCGCCACCGGACGAGCAGGACCCGCCACCCTTCTGACCCACCCGCTCAACCCGCCACCACCTGCCGCCGGACCGGGCACGCCCACCGGCGGTACGGGCGCGCCACGGGCACCTCACCGGCGCGGGTCTCGAGACGCTCGCTTCGCTCGCTCCTCGACCACCGGGGCTCGGTCTCGACCACCGGGGCTCGGTCTCGAGACGCTCGCTTCGCTCGCTCCTCGACCACCGAGGGCTGGGTCTCGAGACCCTCGCTGCGCTCGCTCCTCGACCACCGGGGGCTGGGTCTCGAGACGCTCGCTTCGCTCGCTCCTCGACCACCGGGGCTGGGTCTCGAGACGCTCGCTTCGCTCGCTCCTCGACCACCGGGGTGGCTGGCTCCTCGACCACCGGGGTCGCTCGCTCCTCGACCACCGGGGCGGCGATGGCGCTCGCGTCAGCGGAGGACGACGGTGCGCTGGCCGTTCAGGAGGACCCGACCCTCGGCGTGCCAGCGCACGGCGCGGGCCAGCGCCTGGCACTCGACGTCGCGGCCCGCTGCGACGAGCTGTTCGGGGGTCATCGCGTGGTCCACGCGGGCGACCTCCTGCTCGATGATCGGCCCCTCGTCGAGCTCGGCGGTGACGTAGTGGGCGGTCGCGCCGACCAGCTTCACGCCCCGGTCGTGCGCCTGGTGGTAGGGCTTGGCGCCCTTGAAGCTGGGCAGCATCGAGTGGTGGATGTTGATCGCGCGTCCCTCGAGGCGACGGCAGAGGTCGTCGCTGAGGATCTGCATGTAGCGGGCGAGCACCACCAGGTCGACGTCGTGCTCCTCGACCAACGAGAGCAGGCGAGCCTCGGCGGCCGCCTTCGACTCCGTGGTCACCGGCACGTGGTGGAACGGCACGCCGTAGTTGCCGGCGAGCCGTTCGAAGGTCGTGTGGTTGGAGACGATCCCGACGACGTCCACCGGCAGCCCCCCGGCCGAGGCGCGGAACAGCAGGTCGTTCAGGCAGTGCCCGACACTGCTGACCAGCAGCAGCACCTTCGGGCGCACGGCGGCGTCGACCAGCTCCCACGACATCGAGAACTGTCGCGGCCACCGGGCCGACCCGGGCCCGCAGGTCCTCGAGACCGAGGCCCGCGGGTGCGGAGAGCTGGACCCGGAGGAAGAACGTACGGGTGTCCGGGTCGCCGTACTGCTGGCTCTGCTCGATGTTGCAGCCCGCCTCGGCCAGCAGCGTGGCGACGGCCGCGACGATGCCGGGGCGGTCGGGGCACGAGAGCCGCCAGACGTACTCGCCGCCGCTCACGTGCCGCCTTCCCGCGTCCGCTGGTCAGGATCGTGCTGGTCGTGCAGGAGGTCGTGCTGGTGGCAGGTGCAGGATTCGAACCTACGTAGTCGATGACGGCTGATTTACAGTCAGCTCCCTTTGGCCGCTCGGGCAACCTGCCGGGTGTCGGTCCGAGGCTTTTGGCCCCCTGGCGACGAGAAGGGACAATAGCGCAGCACCGCGGCCGCCAGCGAACCCGGCCGACCACCTGCGTAGCCCCACCCCCGCAGCCCCACCCCGCAGCCCTGAGGAGCACCACCCGTGGCCGACTCGTCCTTCGACATCGTCAGCAAGCTCGACCGCCAGGAGGTGGACAACGCGCTGGGCCAGACCGCCCGCGAGGTCTCCACCCGCTTCGACTTCAAGGGCACCGGGGCCACCATCGAGTGGCAGGGTGACGACGCGATCGAGATCACCGCCTCCGCCGACGACCGGGCCACCGCCGTGCTCGACGTCTTCCAGGCCAAGCTGGTCAAGCGCAACGTGAGCCTGAAGGTCCTCGACCCCACCGAGCCCCGCGCCTCGGGCCAGCAGTCGAAGATCACCGTCGCGCTCAAGGAGGGCATCACCTCCGAGGACGCCAAGAAGATCTCGAAGCTGATCCGCGACGAGGGCCCCAAGGGCGTCAAGGCGCAGATCCAGGGCGACGAGCTGCGGGTGAGCAGCAAGAAGCGCGACGACCTCCAGGCCGTGCAGCAGCTGGTGAAGGGCCAGGACTACGAGTTCGCGGTCCAGTTCACCAACTACCGCTGACCCCCGCCGGCTCCGCTCCGGCGCTCCGCCGGCGCTCCTCCGGCGCCCTCCGCCACGGACCGGGACGGCGGGACCACCCCGGAGGTGCGGGCTATCGTGACCAGGCGCTCGCCGGCGTCGGCGAGACCCCCGATGGAGTAGGACGGCCGTGACGACCGAGGTCAAGCAGCTCGACAGGGTCATCATCCGGTTCGCCGGCGACTCCGGCGACGGCATGCAGCTCACCGGCGACCGGTTCACCCAGGAGTCCGCGGTCTTCGGCAACGACCTGGTCACCCTGCCGAACTTCCCGGCCGAGATCCGGGCGCCCCAGGGCACCCTGCCCGGCGTCTCGTCGTTCCAGGTCCACTTCGCCGATCACGACATCCTCACCGCCGGCGACGCCCCGGACGTGCTCGTCGCGATGAACCCCGCCGCCCTGCGCGCGAACCTCGCCGACCTGCCGCGCGGCGCCACGGTCATCGTCGACACCCACGACTTCACCACGCGCAACCTCGCCAAGGCCGGCTACGACGCGAACCCGCTGGACACCCTCGACGAGCCCGGGTCGCCGCTGGCGGAGTTCGCGGTGCACCTCGTCGACCTCACGGGGATGACGGTCGGGGCGGTCAAGGAGTTCGGGCTGTCGCGCAAGGACGCCTCCCGCGCCAAGAACATGTTCGCGCTCGGGCTGCTGTCGTGGATGTACGGCCGCCCCACCGAGCACACCGAGCAGTTCCTGCACCGCCGCTTCTCCCGGGTGCCCGACATCCGCGACGCCAACCTCACCGCCTTCAAGGCCGGCTGGGCGTTCGGCGAGACCACCGAGACGTTCGCGGTCCGCTACGAGGTCAAGCCGGCCCCGATGGCGACCGGCACCTACCGCAACATCACCGGCAACCTCGCCCTGGCGTACGGCCTGGTCGCGGCGGGCGTCCGCTCGGGCCTGCCGGTCTTCCTGGGCTCCTACCCGATCACCCCGGCCTCGGACGTGCTGCACGAGCTGAGCAGGCACAAGGCCTTCGGGGTGACGACCTTCCAGGCCGAGGACGAGATCGCCGGCATCGGCGCCGCGATCGGCGCCGCGTTCTCCGGCTCCCTCGGGGTGACCACCACCTCCGGGCCGGGTGTCGCGCTGAAGTCGGAGACCATCGGCCTGGCGGTGATGACCGAGCTCCCGCTGCTGGTCGTCGACGTGCAGCGCGGCGGGCCCTCGACCGGGCTGCCGACCAAGACCGAGCAGGCCGACCTGATGCAGGCGATGTACGGCCGCAACGGCGAGGCGCCGGTCCCGATCGTGGCGCCCCGATCCCCGGCGGACTGCTTCGACGCCGCCCTCGAGGCCGCCCGGATCGCGGTGACCTACCGGACCCCGGTGATGCTGCTCTCCGACGGCTACCTGGCCAACGGCTCGGAGCCGTGGCGGGTGCCCGAGGTCGACGACCTCCCGGTGATCGACCCGGCCTTCGCGCGGGAGACCAACCACCTCAGCACCGCCAAGGACGGGACGCAGACGCCCGACTTCTGGCCGTACCTGCGCGACGAGACGACCCTCGCCCGGCCGTGGGCGGTGCCCGGCACGCCCGGCCTCGAGCACCGCATCGGCGGGCTGGAGAAGGGCGAGGGCCACGGCGACATCTCCTACGAGCCCGCCAACCACGACCGGATGGTCCGCACGCGCCAGGCCAAGGTCGACGCGGTCGCGGACTCGCTGCCGCCGCTCGAGGTCGACGACCCCTCCGGACAGGCGAAGGTGCTCGTCGTCGGCTGGGGCTCGACCTACGGACCGATCGGCGCCGGCGTGCGCCGGGTCCGGCGCTCCGGCCACCACGTCGCCCAGGTGCACCTGCGTCACCTCAACCCCTTCCCGCGCGACCTCGGCGAGATCCTGGCGCGCTACGACCGGGTGCTGGTGCCCGAGATGAACCTCGGCCAGCTCTCCGTCCTGCTGCGGGCGCGCTACCTCGTCGACGCCCGCGGCTACCACCAGGTCAACGGCCTGCCGCTCAAGGCCGCCGCCCTCGCCCAGGCCATCGGCGAGCTCGTCGCCGAGGCCGAGGGCGTGCCCGTGCACGAGCTCGACCTCGCCGTCGCGACGTCCCAGGAGGTCCACCAGTGAGCACCACCGCCGACCTGCCCTCCCCCGTGCTGCGCACCGGCACCGACGGCGTCCCGGCCCTCGACCCCGACGCCCCGGCCCAGACGGGCAAGGACTTCACCTCCGACCAGGAGGTGCGCTGGTGCCCGGGCTGCGGCGACTACGCCGTGCTCAAGGCCGTCCAGTCGTTCCTGCCCGACCTCGGCCTGCGCCGGGAGAACATCGTGTTCGTCTCGGGCATCGGCTGCTCCAGCCGCTTCCCGTACTACCTCGACACCTACGGCATGCACTCGATCCACGGCCGGGCGCCGGCGATCGCGACCGGGATCGCCACGGCCCGCGAGGACCTGTCGGTGTGGGTCGTCACCGGGGACGGCGACGCGCTGTCCATCGGCGGCAACCACCTGATCCACGCCCTGCGGCGCAACGTCAACATGACGATCCTGCTGTTCAACAACCGGATCTACGGCCTGACCAAGGGCCAGTACTCCCCCACCTCGGAGGCCGGCAAGGTCACCAAGTCGACCCCGATGGGCTCCGTGGACCACCCGTTCAACCCGGTCTCGCTGGCCCTGGGCGCCGAGGCCACCTTCGTGGCGCGCACCATCGACTCGGACCGCCAGCACCTCACCGGGGTCCTCGCCGCAGCGGCGGCGCACCGAGGGACCAGCCTGGTGGAGATCTACCAGAACTGCCCGATCTTCAACGACCACGCCTTCGACGCCATCAAGGACCGCGACACCAGGGCCGACGCGATCATCCCGCTCGTGCAGGGCGAGCCGGTCCGGTTCGGCGCCCCGGCCGAGGACGGCGGCGGCAGCCGTGGCCTGGCCCGCGACGCCGGGACCGGGGGCGTCCGGGTGGTCGACGTGGCGGAGGTCGGCCTCGACGCGCTGCTCGTGCACGACGCCACCCGGGAGGACCCGACCACGGCGTTCGCGATCAGCCGGCTCACCGACGCGGGCCACCTGCGGCAGAGCCCGATCGGCATCTTCCGCCAGGTCGAGCGGCCGACCTACGACGACCAGACGCGCGCCCAGCTGAGCACCGCCAGGGATGCCGCCCCGGGCGACCAGGCCGACCGCCTGGCCGCCCTCATCGGGGGCGGCGACACCTGGACGGTGGTCTGAGCCCGGCTCAGCCCTGCATCGTGGTGATCACGTAGATCCGGTTCGAGTACGAGGTCGCGTACGTGCCGGTCTTCTTGGTCTTCGCGCGGTAGGCGCACCTCGCCGACGGTGTTGCGGGGCCGCACCTGCGAGCGGTAGCGGCTGTCCTTGGTGGTGCGGACCTTGTTGTAGTGCGTCCACCGGCCGTCGCCGAACTTGCGCTCGATGACCACGAACCGCTTGACGTAGCGCGGGCCGACCTTGCCGGAGACGAAGAACCGGCTGCCGGAGCGCTCCTTGCCGCGCAGGGTGATCGAGCGGGTGGGCTTGGTCTGGCCCTCCCCGGCGGCGGCACCGGTCCTCGCGGGGCTCGCGTGGGTCGAGGCGGACGTGGTGCGCGCGTCGTACGACGGGGCGGCCGCCGCGGCGGTCTGGCCGGGCACGGCCAGCCCGACGAGGGCGACGGTGACCGCGCCGCCGACGACGCGAGCCACGGTGAGGCGCAGGGTGTGGCGCAGGGGCATGGGGGGTCTCCTCGGTTGGGTGCACGTGCGGCCGGCCCGCGGGCGGCCGTGTGGACCCTAACGCGGCCCCGGCGCCCGTGGGGCGGAACGCCCGGCCTAGGTTGACCCGGTGAGGGTGGACCGGCCGCGGGACGGAGCGCTGGACGGAGCGCGCGGCGGCGTGCGGCACGGGGTGCGCGACCGGCACCGCGACGGCCTGCTGCTCGGGGTCGCGGCGTACGGCCTGTGGGGCGCCTTCCCGCTGTTCTTCCCGCTGCTCCGCCCGGCCGGGGCGCTGGAGATCCTGGCCCACCGGATGGTCTGGTCGCTGGTCACGATGCTGCTGCTGGTGGCCCTGCTGGGCCGCCTGTCCGCCCTGCGCGCGATCGCCGCGGACCGGCGCACGCGCACCCTGCTGGTCGTCGCGGCCTTCACCATCACGGTGAACTGGGCGGTCTTCATCTACGGGGTGAACGCCGGGCGCGTGGTCGAGACCTCGCTCGGCTACTTCGTGAACCCGCTGGTGACCGTGCTGATCGGCGTCCTGCTGCTGCGCGAGCGGCTGCGGCCGGGTCAGTGGGTGGCGGTCGGGGTCGGCGGCGTCGCCGTGGCCGTGCTGACCTGGGACTACGGCCGCCCGCCCTGGGTCGCCCTGGCCCTCGCGGTCTCCTTCGGCACCTACGGGCTGGCCAAGAAGCGCGCCGACGTCGGCGCCGTGGAGAGCCTGGCGTTCGAGACCGCGGTGGTCTCCCCGCTGGCCCTGGGGTACCTGCTGTGGCTGGGGGCGACCGGTGGGGGCACCCTGACCACCGAGGGCGTCGGCCACGCGCTGCTGCTGGCCTCGGCAGGCCTGGTCACGGCCGTGCCCCTGATCTGCTTCTCGGCCGCCGCCACCCGGATCCCGATGGTCAGCCTGGGGCTGCTGCAGTACCTCACCCCGGTGCTCCAGTTCGCGGTCGGCCTGCTCGTCGTCGGCGAGGACATGCCGCCGGGCCGCTGGGTCGGCTTCGGCCTGGTCTGGCTGGCGCTGAGCATCTTCACCGTCGAGAGCCTGCGGCACCGCCGGGCGCTCGGCCGCGTCCGCGCCGGCTGACCCCGGCTGACGAGCCCCGTCAGGCCGAGCGGACCGCCACCACGTCGGCGAAGGCCTCGAGCGCGGCCCGGACCGGTCCGTGCGGCAGCACGTCGAGCGCCGCCTTGGCCTCCTCCGCGCGCGCCACGACGTAGCGGCGGGCCTGCTCCATCGCGGGGTGGGCCCGCAGCAGGGCCAGGGCCTCGGCGTGGGGTGCGTCCTGCGACAGGTCGCCGCGCAGCAGCGCGTGCAGCCGGGCGTCGGCGGGGTCGTCGGAGGCCAGTGCCATCAGCACCGGCAGCGTCGGCACGCCCTCGCGCAGGTCGGTCCCCGGCGTCTTGCCGGACTCCCCCGACTCCGACGAGACGTCGAGGACGTCGTCGGAGAGCTGGAAGGCGGACCCGACGATCTCGCCGTACGTCGCGAGCGCCTCCTCGACCTCCGCGGAGGCGCGTGAGAAGCGCGCCCCGTACCGCGCCGAGGTCGCGATCAGCGACCCCGTCTTGCCGGCGACGACCTCCAGGTAGTGCGCGAGCGCGTCCTCCCCCGGACCGGGGGGCACCGTCTCCAGGATCTGGCCCTCGACGAGCCGGGTGAACGTCTCGGCCTGGATCCGCACGGCGTCGCGCCCCAGCCGGGAGGTCAGCTCCGAGGACCGGGCGAACAGGAAGTCCCCGGTCAGGATGGCCACGAGGTTGTCGTAGCGGGCGTTCGCCGAGTCGGCCCCCCGACGCAGGGCCGCCTCGTCCATCACGTCGTCGTGGTAGAGCGAGCCGAGGTGCGTGATCTCCACGACGCAGGCCGCGACCTCGACGTCGTCGTGCGCGGGCTGCTCGCCGGCCTCCGCGGCCAGCAGGACCAGCAGCGGCCGGAACCGCTTGCCGCCGGCCTCCAGCAGGTGCCGGGCCGCGTCGGTGACGAAGTCCGACCGGCTCACGACGTGCCCGGACAGGGCCTCCTCGACGCGCAGCATCCGCTCCTGCAGCCGACGCGCGAGGTCGCCGTCGCCGACGGGCAGCGCGAGGTCGGTCTGCGGGGTGGTCACCGCAGGAAGCCTCCCACGTCGGCCGCCAGCTCGAGCAGCGGGCCCGGCGCGACACCGAGGGCCAGGGTGACCAGCGCGCACAGCGCGATGGTGGCCACGGTGGCGGTCGAGGCCGTGGTGACCCCGGCCTTCTCCCGGACCAGCAGGGCGGTGGACCCCGCCACCTCCAGGGCGGTCGAGCCCGTACGGGTGTCGGCGCCCGAGCCGGCGCCGGGCGCGTCGTGCTCCGCGGGCTCGTCGTCGGCGACGAAGAACATCACCCGGATCATCCGGACGTAGAAGAACACCGCGATCACGCTGGAGGCGATGGCCACCAGCACGACCGGCCAGGCGCCGGCGGACAGGGCGACGGTGAAGACCGCCCACTTGCCCACGAAGCCGGCGGTGAGCGGGATGCCGGCCATCGAGAGCAGGAAGAAGGCGAAGACGCCCGCCGTCAGCGGCGAGCGGCGACCCAGTCCCTCCCAGGCGTCCAGCGAGCCGGCCTCGCCGCCGGCGTCCCGGACCACCGTGACCACGGCGAAGGCGCCGAGCGTGGCGAAGCCGTAGGTGGCCAGGTAGAACAGCACCGCCTGGAGCGAGGTGACCTGGCCCTCGGCGAGCTCGCCGGCCGACTGCAGCCCGAGCAGCCCGGTCAGCAGGAAGCCGGTGTGGGCGACCGAGGAGTAGGCCAGGATCCGCTTGACGTCGGTCTGGACGACCGCGAGGACCGAGCCGACGAGCATCGTCAGGATCGCCACGATCCACATCATCGGCTCCCACGACCACCGGTCGGACCCGAAGGCGACGTAGAACAGGCGGAGCAGGGCGCCGAAGGCGGCGACCTTCGTGGCCGCGGCCATGAAGGCGGTGACCGCGGTCGGCGCGCCCTGGTAGACGTCGGGGGTCCAGCTGTGGAACGGCACCGCGCCGACCTTGAACAGCAGGCCGACCGCGAGCATGCCGATGCCGAGGGCGAGGAGCACCCCGTTCTCGGTGTCGTTGGCCACGGCCTGCGCGATCGCGCCGAGCTCCATCGACCCGGCGAAGCCGTAGACCATGGCCACGCCGTAGAGGAAGAACCCCGAGGAGAACGCGCCGAGGAGGAAGTACTTCATCGCCGCCTCCTGGCTCAGCAGGCGCCGGCGCCGGGCCAGGCCGCAGAGCAGGTACAGCGGCAGCGAGAGGACCTCGAGGGCCACGAACATCGTGAGCAGGTCGCCGGAGGCCGGGAACAGCATCATCCCGCCGACGGCGAACATCAGCAGCGGGTACACCTCGGTGTGGTCCAGGCCGCGGGTCGAGGCCTCGCGCTCGGCCTCGGTGCCGGGCAGGGCGGCGGCCTGGGCGGCGAACGCGGAGACGCCGTCCTCCAGCCGACGCTCGCTGAACAGGGCGACGCCGGCGATCGCGAAGACCAGGACCAGGCCCCAGAGGAAGACCGACGGACCGTCGACGACCACCGTCCCGGCGCCCGCGAACAGGCCGAGCGCGGCGCCGTCGCCGACGCCCTCCAGCCCGGCCCCGACGTACAGCACCAGGCCCAGCGCGGCCACGAGCCCGGCCGAGGCCAGCGCCACCTGGGCGACGTGGCGCAGCCGACGGGGGGTGAAGGCCTCGACCAGCACGCCGAGGCAGGCCACGCCCAGCACGACGAGCATCGGGGAGAGCTCGACGTAGTTCAGCGTGGGTTCGGTGAACTCCATGCTCACTCACCTTCCTCGGGCGCGGCGGCCGGGACGTACGGGTCCTGGTCGGTGATGCCGATCTGCTGCTGGAGCTGCTCGGCGTACGGGTCGGCCAGGTCGAGCAGCGGCTGCGGGTAGAACCCGAAGGCCACCAGCGCGACCATCAGCGGGAGCACCGCACCGAGCTCGCGGCGACCGAGGTCGTGCCGCCCGCCGCGGCGGGCCGCCCGGGTGGTCTCCATCGTCGCCACGAGGTGCTCGGGCGTGGGGCCGGTCATCACCCGCTGGTAGAGCCACAGCACGTAGATCGCGGCCAGCACGATCCCGGTGACCGCGACCGCGCCGGCCCAGGGGGCGTAGTCGAAGGCGGCGATCAGGACCAGGATCTCGGAGACGAACTGGCTCAGGCCCGGCAGCCCGGCGGTGGCCAGGCCGGCGACCAGGAAGAGCCCGGCCAGCACCGGCGTGATCTTCTCCAGCCCGCCCATCTCGCGGATCGAGGCCGTCCCGCTGCGGTGGACCAGGAAGCCCGCCAGCAGGAACAGCGCGGCGGTGGCCACACCGTGGTTGACCATGTACAGCACCGAGCCGGCGATGCCCTGCGAGGAGGTCGCGAAGATGCCGAGCACGATGAAGCCGAAGTGCGACAGCGAGGTCAGCCCGATCAGGCGCATCACGTCGTCCTGGCCGATGGCCAGCAGCGCGCCGTAGACGATGGAGACCAGCGCCAGGACGATCACCACCGGGGTGGCCCAGTCCGAGGCCTCGGGGAAGATGCCGAGGCAGAACCGCAGCATCCCGAAGGTGCCGATCTTGTCCAGGATGCAGACCAGCAGCACGCTGGTGGCCGGGGTGGCCTTCTCGGTGGTGTCGGCCAGCCAGGTGTGCACCGGGAACAGCGGCGCCTTGATCGCGAAGGCGATGAAGAACCCCAGGAACAGCCAGCGGCCGGTGGTGCCGTCCAGGTCGAGCGCCACCAGGTCGGCCAGCGCGTACGACGGGCTGCCCTGCTGCGCCGAGACGACGTACAGCCCGATCACGGAGCCGAGGAGCACCAGGCCGCCGCCGAGCTGGAAGAGCAGGAACTTCGAGGCCGCGGCGGCGCGCCCGCGCCGCCCGAACCCGCCGACCAGGAAGTACGCCGGGATCAGCGTGGCCTCGAAGACGACGTAGAACAGGAACACGTCGGTGGCGGTGAAGACCAGCAGGGAGAGGCCCTCCAGGGCCAGCGCCCAGGCGAAGAAGGCGCGGGGGCTGCCCTGGTCGGCGCCGTCGGCGTCGCGCCAGGCGGCGACCAGCACGATCGGCACCAGCACGACGGTCAGCAGGACCATCAGCAGCCCGAGGCCGTCCACGCCGAGGGCGTAGGAGACCCCGAAGGAGGGGATCCACGAGTAGCTCTCGGTCTGCTGGTAGCCGCCACCGGGGGTGTGGTCGACCGCGACGACGGCCGCGACCGCCAGGGTCACCAGCGAGACGGCCAGGCCGACCGGCCGGGCGAGCCGGGAGGGCAGGAAGCCGACCACGACCGCACCCACGAGGGGCACGGCGCAGAGCAGGGTCAGGAGGGGGAGCGTCATCCGAGGTTCACCGCCAGGAGCGCGAGGACGACGAGCAGGACGCCGCCGAGCAGGGACAGGGCGTAGGAGCGCACGAAGCCGGTCTGGATCCGCCGGCCGACGCCGCCGAGGGCGGCGATGGTGCGGGCGGTGCCGGTGAAGGCGCCGTCGGCTCCGGCGCGGTCGAAGCCGACCAGGCCGTGCACCAGGCTCCGCCCGGGTCCGACGACCAGGCCCTCGTTGATCGCGTCGCCGTAGAGGTCGGCGCGGGCGGCGCGGGTCGCGAGGGAGACCCGGGTCGGGGCGGTGGCCGGCACCTCCCGGCGCCCCACGAGGACCCAGGCCAGCGCGACGCCGACGGCGACGGTGGCCACGGTGATCAGGGTGATCACGATGATGGGCAGCGGCGGCTCGCCGTGGGACTCCTCACCGGTGACCGGCTCGAGCCAGTGCACGATCCACTCGCCGAGGATCATCACGCCGCCCACCACGGACAGCCCGGCCAGCACCATCAGCGGGACGGTCATCAGCGAGGGCGACTCGTGGGGGTGGACGCCCTCGAGCCAGCGCTTGCGCCCCGCGAAGGTCATCAGCATCAGCCGCGTCATGTAGAACGCGGTGACCCCGGCACCGAGCAGGGCGCAGAGCCCGACCAGCAGGTTCTCGGTCAGCGCGACCTCGATGATCAGGTCCTTGGACCAGAACCCGGAGAAGCCCGGGAAGCCGATGATCGCCAGGTAGCCGAGGGTGAAGGTCGCGAAGGTGATCGGCATCGCCCGGGCCAGCCCGCCGTAGTGGCGCATGTCCACGTCGTCGTCCATGCCGTGCATCACCGAGCCGGCCCCGAGGAACATGTTGGCCTTGAAGAAGCCGTGGGTCAGCAGGTGGAAGATCGCGAACGCGTACCCGGCCGTGCCGAGGCCCGCGGCCAGCATCATGTAGCCGATCTGGCTCATCGTGGAGCCGGCCAGCACCTTCTTGATGTCGTCCTTCGCGCAGCCGATCACCGCGCCCCACAGCAGGGTCACCGTGGCCACGACGACCACGACGGTCTGCGCGGCCGGGGCGTTCTCGAAGACGAAGTTCGAGCGGACGACCAGGTAGACGCCGGCGGTGACCATGGTCGCGGCGTGGATCAGCGCGGAGACCGGGGTGGGGCCCTCCATCGCGTCGAGGAGCCAGGACTGGAGCGGGACCTGGGCGGACTTGCCGCAGGCGCCGAGCAGCAGCAGCAGGCCGAACGCCGTCATCGCGGCCTCGGAGGCCTCGCCGGAGACCGCGCTGATGCCGGTGAAGCTGGTCGTGCCGAAGTAGACGAACGCCAGCATGATGGCCAGGGACAGCCCCATGTCGCCGACGCGGTTGATCACGAACGCCTTCTTCGAGGCGGCCGCCGCCGACGGCTTGTGCTGCCAGAAGCCGATCAGCAGGTAGGACGCGAGCCCGACGCCCTCCCAGCCGAGGAACAGCAGCAGGTAGTTCTCGGCCAGGACGAGGACGAGCATCGCGGCGACGAAGAGGTTCAGGTAGCCGAAGAACCGACGCCGGCGCGGGTCGTGGGCCATGTAGCCGATGGAGTAGACGTGGATCAGCGAGCCGACCCCGGTGATCAGCAGCAGGAACAGCGCCGAGAGGGGGTCGTAGAGCAGGTCGAAGCCGACCTCGAGCCCGCCGACCTGCATCCAGGTGTACAGCGGCTGGACGACCTGGCGCTCCTCCTCCCCCCGTCCCAGGAGCTCGAGGAACAGCAGCACGCTGATCGCGAAGGAGCCGACCGGGAGCGCGGTGGCCAGCCAGTGGCCCCAGCGGTCGGTGGCGCGGCCGCCGAGCAGGAGCACGGCGGCGCCGAGCAGCGGCAGCCCGACGACCAGCCAGAGCAGCGAGAACGTGCCGTCCGCGGTCGACGGGTCCACGAGGGGGACCGCCTCGACCATCGGCAGCACCGGCAGGGTGTGTGCAGACATCCGTCCCTCAGAACTTCAGCAGGCTCGCGTCGTCGACCGAGGCCGAACGACGGGTACGGAAGATGGTCATGATGATCGCCAGGCCCACGACGACCTCGGCCGCGGCGACGACCATCACGAAGAACGCCGCCACCTGCCCGTCGAGGTTGCCGTGCTGGCGCGCGAACGCCACCAGCGCGAGGTTGCAGGCGTTGAGCATCAGCTCCACGCACATGAACACCACGATCGCGTTGCGCCGGGTGAGCACCCCGACCGAGCCGATGGTGAACAGGATCGCGGAGAGCACGATGTAGGGCGTCACGTCGCCGCTCACGGGCGTCCCTCCTCGTCGCGGCGGGCGGGGTTCTCGGTGTTCGCACCCGAGGTGGTCGGCGCCGGCGAGCCGGCGCCGCTGTCCACGCCCTGGTGTGCGGCGGCGGCCACGTCGGTGACGTCCTGGCGGGGGGCGGGGCGCACGGTCCCGCGGGCCAGCAGCACCCGTGACACCGACGACGACGCGGGGCTGCCGTCGGGCAGCAGCGCCGGGGTGTCCACGGCGTTGTGCCGGGCGTAGACGCCCGGCGGGGGCAGCGGCCCGGGGTGCTTGCCGGTCGCGGCGTACGCCGCCATCCGCTGCCGCGCGAGGTCGGCCTGCTTCGGCTTGGGCGTGAGCCGCTCGCGGTGCGCGAGCACCATCGCGCCGAGCGCGGCGGTGATCAGCAGCGCCGCGGTGACCTCGAAGGCCACGACGTAGCGGGAGAACAGCAGGTCGGCCAGCGCCTGGATGTTGCCCGGGGCGTTGACCTCCTCCAGGCCCACGAGGGTGCCCAGCGAGAGCTGCGCCACCCCGAGGACCAGGATCAGCCCGAGGACCAGGCCCATCCCGATCGCCATCGGCCGCTGGCCGCGGATGGTCTCCACCACGGAGTCCGAGGCGTCCACGCCGACCAGCATCACGACGAACAGGAACAGCATCAGGATCGCGCCGGTGTAGACGATGATCTGGACCGCGAAGAGGAACGGCGCCTCCAGCACGGCGTAGAGCACGGCCAGGCTGATCATCACCACGGCGAGCAGCAGCGCGGCGTGGACGGCCTTGCGCACCACCAGGATGCCCACCGCGCACACGACCATGATCGGCGCGAGGACCCAGAACGCGATCACTGCTCGCCCTCGCGGGCCGCCGGGGCGGGGGCGGAGTACGCCCCGCGGTAGTAGTCGGCCTCGTCGTCGCCGAGCCGCATCGGGTGCGGCGGCTGCTCCATGCCCGGCAGCAGCGGGGCGAGGAGGTCGGACTTCTCGTAGATCAGGTCGGCACGGTTGTCGTCGGCCAGCTCGTACTCGTTGGTCATCGTCAGCGCGCGCGTCGGGCAGGCCTCGATGCACAGCCCGCACAGGATGCAGCGCAGGTAGTTGATCTGGTAGACGCGGCCGTACCGCTCGCCGGGCGACATCCGGTTCTCGTCGGTGTTCGCGTCGCCCTCGACGTAGATGGCGTCGGCCGGGCAGGCCCAGGCGCACAGCTCGCAGCCGATGCACTTCTCGAGCCCGTCGGGCCACCGGTTGAGCTGGTGACGGCCGTGGAAGCGGGGAGCGGTCGGCAGCTTCTCGAACGGGTACTGCTCGGTGACGACCTTGCGGAACATCGTCCGGAAGGTGACGCCGAAGCCGGCGACGGGGTCCCAGAACTGCTCCTTGAGCGTGGGCCCCTGGGGCTTGTCTGCCATCAGCTCTCCTCGTGGGCGGTGCGGGTGGCGGTGGCGGTCCCGGCAGGGGTGCTGCCTGGGGTGCTGCCGGCGGTGCTGCCGGCGGTGCTGCCGGGGGTGGTCGGGGTGGCCGAGGTCGGGAAGACCAGCGGCGCGGCGGCGCCGCGCACGGCACCGCCGTCGGGCAGCGACGGCACCGGGAAGGTGCCGGTCGGCTCGGTGGGCTGCCGGTCGTCCTCGGCCTCGTCGCCCCCGACGAAGAGCAGCGCGACCAGGACGACGGCGACCACGGCGCCGACCACGATCAGGCCCTGCTGGTCCAGGCCGCCGTCGAGCGTCGCGGCACGGATGGCGGCCACGGCCACGATCCAGGCCAGGGAGATCGGGATGAGGACCTTCCAGCCGAAGTCCATGAACTGGTCGTAGCGCAGCCGCGGCAGGGTCCCGCGCAGCCAGATGAACATGAAGATGAAGCCGAGCATCTTGCCGAAGAACCACAGCACCGGCCAGTAGCCCTCGTTGAAGCCGCCGTAGATCTCGTCGATCCAGAACGGGGCGCGCCAGCCGCCGAGGAACAGCGTGGTGGCCAGGGCGGACACGGTGGCCATGTTGATGTACTCGCCGAGGAAGAACAGGGCGAACTTCAGCGAGGAGTACTCGGTGTGGAACCCGCCCACCAGCTCGCCCTCGGCCTCGGGGAGGTCGAAGGGCGCCCGGTTGGTCTCGCCCACCATCGAGATCACGTAGACCACGAAGCTGGGCAGCAGCACCAGCCCGAACCACCAGTCCTCCTGGGCGGCGACGATCTCGGAGGTGGACAGGGACCCGGCGTAGAGGAACACCGCGACCAGGGCCAGGCCCATCGAGACCTCGTAGGAGATCATCTGGGCGCTGGAGCGCAGACCGCCCAGCAGGGAGTACGTCGACCCGCTCGACCAGCCGCCGAGCACGATGCCGTAGATGCCGATCGAGGCGATCGCCATCACGAACAGCACCGCCACCGGCATGTCGGTGAGCTGGAGCGGGGTGGTGAGGTCGCTGAACGGGACGCCCACCTCGGGGCCGAACGGGATGACCGAGAAGGTCACGAACGCCGGCACCACCGTGATCACCGGGGCGATGATGAACACCACCTTGTCGGCGGCCTTGGGGACGATGTCCTCCTTCAGCGCCAGCTTCACGCCGTCGGCCAGCGACTGGAGCAGCCCGAAGGGCCCGTGGACGTTGGGCCCGATGCGGTGCTGCATCCGGGCGACGACCTTGCGCTCCCACCAGATGTTGAACAGGGTCAGCAGGACCAGGATCACGAAGATGATCACGGCCTTGACGGCCGAGAGCCACCAGGGGTCCTGGCCGAAGACGTCGAGGCTCACAGCCCGGCTCCTCTCACGGTGACGCGGGTGCCCGGGGAGGCGAGGTCCGCGAGGACGCCGCCGTCGGCGGAGCGGGCGGGGACCCACACGACGCCCTCGAGGAGGCCGGCGGTCGGCACGACGGGCAGGGTCAGCGTGCCGCGGTCGCCGGTCAGGGTGACGGTGTCGCCGAGCGCGGCGTGCGCGGACGGGGCGACCCGGGCCACGGCCGGTCGGGCGGTGGCGGCGAGGAACGCGTCCCCGTCGAGCAGCGAGGCGTCGTCGAGCATCTGCTTCCAGCTGGCCAGCACCAGGCCCTCGCCGGTCGCGGGCGCCGCGGCGGGCACCTGCGGGGCGGCCTGGCGGGCGCCGTCCCAGGCGCCCATCTGCTCCATCACCTCGCAGGCCTGCTCGGGGGTGCGGAAGCCCAGCGGGCGGCCGAGCTCCTCCGCGATCCCGGCCAGCACCCGGGTGTCGGGCAGGGACCGGGGGTCGGTGAACACGGCCTCGAACGGGCGCGGACGTCCCTCCCAGGTGACGAAGGTGCCGGGCTTGTCGCAGACCGGCGCCACCGGCAGGACGACGTCGGCGGCCCGGCTCACGTCGGTCTCGCGCAGCTCCAGCGACACCACGAACGAGGCGGCGGCCAGCGCGGCGCGGAAGGCGGCCGGGTCGGCGGTGTCGTCGGGGTCCACGCCCCCCACGACCAGGCCGGCGAGG
Source organism: uncultured Actinomycetota bacterium (assembly GCA_963781475.1). Lineage (GTDB taxonomy): Bacteria > Actinomycetota > Actinomycetes > Propionibacteriales > Nocardioidaceae > Nocardioides. The sequence goes on from CAWAGJ010000014.1 coordinate 95,432, forward strand.
GCGCCGGCGGCCGCGGCCGCCACGATCGCGTCGGCGTCGCGGCCGGCGGCGTCGGGCAGGGAGGCCACGCCCCACGCGGCGGCGGCGTCGACGCGGGCGGCCGGGTCGGCGACGGGGCGCCCCCCGGGCAGCAGGCCCGGCAGGCAGCCGGTCTCGACCGCACCGCGGTCACCGGCGCGGCGCGGCACCCAGGCCAGCCGGGCGCCGGTGCGCGCGGCGAGGGTGGCCGCCGCGGAGAAGGCGCCGGGCGAGGTGGCCAGGCGCTCGCCGAGCAGCACCACGGCGTGCTTGTCGATGCCGAACTCGCCCTGCTCGACCAGTGACTCGAGCGCGGCGGCCTCCTCGCCGGGCACGGTCGCGACCAGGCGGCCGTCCAGCTTCTCCAGGCCCCGGCTGGCGAACGGGGCGAGGGACACCACGCGCGTGGTGCCGTGCTGCACCCCCTTGCGCAGCCGCAGGAAGATCGTGCCGGCCTCGTCCTCGGGCTCGAGGCCGACCAGCACGACGACCGGGGCGGTCTCCAGGTCGGCGTAGGACACCCCGCCGTCCCAGGGCGTGCCGAGGACGACCTCGGAGGCCAGGAAGTCGGCCTCCTCCGCGGAGTGGGGACGGGCCCGGAAGTCGATGTCGTGGGTGCCGAGCGCCACCCGGGCGAAGGAGCTGTACGCGAAGGCGTCCTCGGCGGTCAGGCGGCCACCGGGCAGCACGCCCACGCCGCCGGCGGCACGCGCCCGCTCCAGCCCGCGGGCGGCCACGGCGAACGCCTCGGGCCAGGAGGCGGCGCGCAGCGTGCCGTCCTCGTCGCGGACCCGGGGATAGGTCAGCCGGTCCTGCTCACGGGTGTAGGCGAAGCCGAAGCGGTCCTTGTCGGAGATCCACTCCTCGTTGACCTCGGGGTCGTTGCCGGCCAGCCGGCGCATCACCTTGCCGCGACGGTGGTCGACCCGGATCGCGGCGCCGCAGGCGTCGTGCTCGGCGACGGCCGGGGTGGAGACGAGGTCGAAGGGGCGGGAGCGGAAGCGGTACTCCGCGGAGGTCAGCGCGCCCACCGGGCAGATCTGGATGGTGTTGCCCGAGAAGTAGGACTGCAGCGGCTCCTTCTCGTAGATCCCGACCTGCTGGAGGGCCCCGCGCTCGACCAGGGCGATGAAGGGGTCCCCGGCGATCTGCTCGGAGAAGCGGGTGCACCGCGCGCAGAGCACGCAGCGCTCCCGGTCGAGCAGGACGTTGGCGGAGATGTTGATCGGCTTGGGGTAGGTGCGCTTGACCCCGCCCGAGCCGGAGAAGCGGGACTCCCCGCGGCCGTTGGACATGGCCTGGTTCTGCAGCGGGCACTCCCCGCCCTTGTCGCAGACCGGGCAGTCCAGCGGGTGGTTGACCAGCAGGAACTCCATCACGCCCTGCTGGGCCTTGTCGGCGACCGGGCTGGTGGCCTGCGTGCTGACGACCATGCCCTCGGCGACCGGCAGCGTGCAGGAGGCCTGCGGCTTGGGCATGCCGCGACCGTTGCCGGCGTCGGGCACCTCGACCAGGCACTGCCGGCAGGCCCCGACGGGCTCCAGCAGGGGGTGGTCGCAGAACCGGGGGATCTGGATCCCGACCTGCTCGGCCGCGCGGATCACCAGGGTGCCCTTCGGCACGCTGGTCTCGACGCCGTCGATGGTGACGGTGACCAGGTCGGTGCGCGCGGCGACCTGCTGGTCGCGGTGCTGGGCCTTCTCGGGCGTGGTGGTCATCGGCTCAGGCTCCGGTGGTGGCCGGCGCCGCGGCGTCGGCGAACAGGGTCGAGGCGGCCGGGTCGAACGGGCAGCCGCCGTGCTCGAGGTGGGCGAGGTACTCGTCGCGGAAGTGCTGGATCGAGCTGGAGATGGGGCTGGTCGCCCCGTCGCCCAGGGCGCAGAACGAGCGCCCGAGGATGTTGTCGCACTGGTCGAGCAGCAGGTCCAGGTCCGCGGGACTGCCCTGCCCGGCCTCGAGCCGCGCCAGGGTCTGCACCAGCCACCACGTGCCCTCGCGGCAGGGAGTGCACTTGCCGCAGGACTCGTGCTTGTAGAACTCGGTCCAGCGCAGCACGGCCCGCACCACGCAGGTGGTCTCGTCGAAGACCTGGAGCGCCCGCGTGCCGAGCATGGAGCCGGCCCCGGCGACGCCCTCGAAGTCGAGCGGCACGTCGAGGTGCTCGGCGGTCAGGATCGGGGTGCTCGAGCCGCCGGGGGTCCAGAACTTCAGCTCGTGGCCCTCCCGCACCCCGCCGGCGAGGTCGACCAGCTGGCGCAGGGTGATGCCGAGCGGGGCCTCGTACTGCCCGGGGCGGCGCACGTGCCCGGAGAGGGAGAAGATGCCGAAGCCCTGGGACTTCTCGGTGCCCATGGAGGCGAACCAGTCGGCGCCGCGTCCCACGATGCTGGGCACGGAGGCGATCGACTCCACGTTGTTGATCACCGTGGGGCTGGCGTAGAGGCCGGCCACGGCGGGGAACGGGGGTCGCAGCCGCGGTTGGCCACGACGGCCCTCGAGGCCCTCGAGCAGGGCCGTCTCCTCGCCGCAGATGTAGGCGCCCGCGCCGGTGTGGACCACGACGTCGAGGTCGTAGCCGGAGCCGTGGATGTCCTTGCCGAGGTGGCCGGCGAGGTAGGCCTCCTGGACCGCCTTCTGCACGCGGCGCACGACGTGGAGGATCTCGCCGCGGATGTAGATGAAGGCGTGGTGGGCCCGGATGGCGTAGCTGGAGATGATCACGCCCTCCACCAGCAGGTGGGGGCTGGCCATCATCAGCGGGGTGTCCTTGCAGGTGCCCGGCTCGGACTCGTCGGCATTGACCACCAGGTACTTCGGCTTGGGGTTGTCCTGCGGGATGAAGCTCCACTTCATCCCGGTGGGGAACCCGGCACCGCCGCGCCCGCGCAGCCCGGAGGCCTTGACGGCCTCCACGACGGCGGGGGGCTCCATGCCCAGGGCGACGTCGAGGGCGCGGTAGCCGCCGCGCGCCTCGTAGGTCTCCAGGGTCCAGCTGCGCTCGGCGTCCCAGTCCTCGGTGAGGACCGGGGTCAGGGTGCTGATCTCGCTCACGTCGCGTCGCCCTTCTCGGCTGCGGTGGTGTCGGTCGGGCTGTCGTCCTCGACCGCGGTCGCGGTCGCCATGGAGTCGTCGGACTCCGCGGCGCCCGCGACGGACTGCTCGGGCTCCTCCGGCACGCCGGCGTCGGCGCCCTGCGTGACCTGCGCGTCGCTGTCGGGCGCGGTCCAGCCGCGCTCGCGGGCGATCCCGAGCCCGACCAGGCTGGCGTGGCCCGCGGAGGGGCCCTCGTCGGCACGGTCGTCGGGGAACCCGGCCAGCACCCGCTCGGCCTCGCGCCAGGTGCAGATGCGCGGGCCGCGGGTGGAGCGGACCTCCTTGCCGGCGCGGAGGTCGTCGACGACCGCCGTGGCCGAGGCCGGGGTCTGGTTGTCCATGAACTCCCAGTTCACCATCATCACCGGGGCGTAGTCGCAGGCCGCGTTGCACTCGAGGTGCTCGAGGGTGATCCGGCCGTCGGTGGTGGTCTCGTCGTTGCCGACGCCGAGGTGCTCCTGGAGACGCTCGAAGATCACGTCCCCGCCCATCACCGCGCAGAGCGTGTTGGTGCACACGCCGACGTGGTACTCCCCGACCGGCTTGCGCTTGTACATCGTGTAGAAGGTCGCGACACCGCTGACCTCGGCGGCCGAGAGCCCGAGGATCTCCGCGCAGGTCTCGATGCCCTCGGCGGTGACCCTCCCCGCGGCCGACTGCACGAGGTGCAGCATCGGCAGCAGCCCGGAGCGGGCCTCGGGGTAGCGGGCCGCGATCTGCTCGAGCTCGGCGCGCGTGGTCTCGTCGAGGCCGGACTCGCTGGTCGGCCCGCTGGTCGGCCCGCTGGCGTCGGCCCGCTCATCGGTCGACACCTCCCATGACCGGGTCGATGGAGGCGATGGCCACGATCACGTCCGCGATCATGCCGCCCTCGGCCATCACGCTGGTGGCCTGCAGGTTGGTGAAGGACGGGTCGCGGAAGTGCGCCCGGAAGGGACGGGTCCCGCCGTCGCTGACCACGTGGGCGCCGAGCTCGCCGCGGGGCGACTCCACCGGCACGTACGCCTGGCCGGCCGGCACCCGGAAGCCCTCGGTGACCAGCTTGAAGTGGTGGATCAGGCCCTCCATCGACTCGCCCATGATGTGGCGGATGTGGTCCAGGCTGTTGCCCATCCCGTCGGAGCCGATGGACAGCTGGCTGGGCCAGGCGATCTTCTTGTCGGCCACCATCACCGGTGCGCCCTCGAGCCCGGCGAGGCGCTCGGCGGCCTGCTCGACGATCTTCAGCGACTCGTGCATCTCGTTGACCCGCACCCGGAACCGGCCGTAGGAGTCGGCGGTGTCCCAGGTCTGGACGTCGAAGTCGTAGGTCTCGTAGCCGCAGTAGGGCTGGGTCTTGCGCAGGTCCCAGGGGTAGCCGGCGGCGCGCAGCGGCGGGCCGGTCAGGCCGAGCGCCAGGCAGCCCTCGAGGTCGAGGGAGCCGATGCCCTCCAGGCGCGCCTTGAAGATCGGGTTGGCGTTGCACAGCGCCTCGATCTCGGGCAGCCGCTTGCGCATCAGCGCCACGAAGGTGCCGATCTCCTCCAGGGCGCCCGGCGGGAGGTCCTGGGCGACGCCGCCGGGCCGGATGAACGCGTGGTTCATCCGCAGCCCGGTGATCAGCTCGAAGAGGTCGAGGACCAGCTCGCGCTCGCGGAAGCCGATGGTCATCACGGTGAGCGCCCCGAGCTCCATGCCCCCGGTGGCGATCGCGACCAGGTGCGAGGAGATCCGGTTGAGCTCCATCATCAGGACCCGCATGACGCTGGCCTTCTCGGGGATGTCGTCCTCGATGCCCAGCAGCCGCTCGACGCCGAGGCAGTAGGTCGCCTCGTTGAAGAACGGGGCGAGGTAGTCCATCCGGGTGCAGAACGTGGTGCCCTGCACCCAGGTGCGGTACTCCATGTTCTTCTCGATGCCGGTGTGGAGGTAGCCGATGCCGCAGCGCGCCTCGGAGACCGTCTCGCCCTCGAGCTCGAGGATCAGGCGCAGCACCCCGTGCGTGGAGGGGTGCTGGGGGCCCATGTTGACGACGACGCGTTCCTCGTCGCCCTCGGCGAGGCCCTCGGTGATGGAGTCCCAGTCCTGGCCGGTGACGGTGAAGACCCGTCCCTCGGTGGTCTCGGACGAGCCGGCGTAGAGGTCCTCCTGCGCGCCTGCGGCGCGTCCGGGACCGGGTTCGAAGGTGGTCATCAGGTGTAGGACCTCCGCTGGTCCGGCGGCGGCACGGTGCCGCCCTTGTACTCGACAGGGATCCCGCCCAGCGGGTAGTCCTTGCGCTGGGGGTGGCCCGGCCAGTCGTCGGGCATCAGGATGCGCGTGAGCGCGGGGTGGCCCTCGAAGACGAGGCCGAACATGTCGAACGTCTCGCGCTCGTGCCAGTCGGCGGTCGGGTAGACCGCCACGACCGACGGCAGGCGCGGGTCGCTGTCGGGCACGCCCACCTCGAGCCGGATCCGGCGGTTGTAGGTCATCGAGAGCAGGTGGTGCACCGCGTGCAGCTCGCGCCCGGTGTCGTCGGGGTAGTGCACCCCGCTGACCGAGGAGCAGAGCTCGAAGCGCAGCCGCGGGTCGTCGCGCAGCGCGCGGGCGACCTCGAGCAGGTCCTCGCGCCGTACGTGGAAGGTGATCTCGCCGCGGTCCACCACGACCGCGCTGACCGCGTCCTGGTGACCGCCGTCCAGGCCCACGAGGTGGTCCTGCAGCGCGGTCGCGACCTCGTCGAACCAGCCCCCGAACGGCGGGCGGGACGGGGCCGGGAAGACGACGGGTGCGACCAGGCCGCCGTACCCGCTGGTGTCGCCGGTGCCCTTGGCGCCGAACATGCCGGTGCGCAGGCCGCGGGAGGAGACCTGACCGGGAGGTGCGGGCAGGTTCTCCGGGGACTGCTCCACCGCGGGCTGGCCCGGGGCGTCCGGGCCGGTGGGACGCTCGCCGACGGGGGGCGTCACCGCAGCAGGCCGGTCATGTCGGAGGTGGGGGCCGCGGCCAGGGCGGCGTTCTCCAGCGCGGTGACCTCGGCGCGACGGTTCGGGCCGAGCTTCTCGGCCTGGACCCGGTCGTGCAGCTTGAGGATCGCGTCGATCAGCATCTCCGGCCGCGGCGGGCAGCCGGGGAGGTACATGTCGACGGGCACGACGTGGTCGACGCCCTGGACGATCGCGTAGTTGTTGAACATCCCGCCGCTGGAGGCGCAGACGCCCATCGCGAGGACGTACTTGGGGTTGGCCATCTGGTCGTAGATCTGGCGCAGGACCGGGGCCATCTTCTGGCTGACCCGGCCGGCCACGATCATCAGGTCGGCCTGGCGCGGGCTGGCACGGAAGACCTCCATGCCGAAGCGGGCCATGTCGTACTTGGGTCCGCCGCTGGTCATCATCTCGATCGCGCAGCAGGCCAGGCCGAAGGTCGCCGGCCAGAACGACGCCTTGCGCATGTACCCGGCCACCCCCTCGACGGTGGTGAGCAGGACGCCGCTGGGGAGCTTCTCTTCGAGGCCCATGGCTGGCACCTTTCGTGGCTGTCCGGTGGTGAGGGGGCTGTTCGGTGGGCGGACTGAGGGTGGTCGGGCGGCGACGCCGTCCGGGGAGGCCCGTCAGTCCCAGTCGAGACCACCGCGACGCCACTCGTAGGCGTAGGCGATGGTGATGTTGAACAGGAAGAGCACGACGGCGAAGAAGCCGAACCACTGCAGCTGGTCGAAGTAGACCGCCCACGGCACGAGGAACATGATCTCGACGTCGAAGATGATGAAGGTCATCGCGACCGTGTAGTACTGCACCGGGAACCGGCCGCCCCCGACGGGCTGGGGCGTGGGGTCGATCCCGCACTCGTAGGAGTCCAGGCGGGCCCGGTTGTACCGCGCCGGGCCGGTCAGGGTGCTGACCGCGACCGAGAAGACCGCGAAGCCTGCCGCGAGGCCCGCCAGCCACAGGACCGGGGTGTAGAGCTCCATGCTGGTTCCCTCCGAGTTCGGCGCGCGCACCTCGTGATCTTGTGAAGACGTTCACGAGTGGCGTGGGGCACAGTCTGCCACCCGGCGTCCACCCCGTCACGTCGGGGGGTGTCCGGCTCCCGGGGCACCTGCTAGCGCCCTGACCTGCGGATTTAGTGCACGTGGACGTTGCGGAATTGACCGGGCCGGGATCGGGCCAGGTCAGGCCGTGGCGCGGTGCAGGGCCACGACGCCGCCCGAGAGGTTGCGCCACTCCGGGGCGTCCCACCCGGTGCCGGCGATCTGGGCGGCCAGGCCCGCCTGGTCCGGCCAGGCGCGGATCGACTCCGCGAGGTAGACGTAGGCGTCGGGCGAGGAGGAGACGCCGCGCGCGATCGCCGGCAGCGCCTTCATCAGGTACTCCAGGTAGACCCGGCGGAACGGCGCGAACGTCGGGTGGCTGAACTCGCAGACCACGAGACGGCCACCGGGGCGGGTCACCCGGCGCATCTCGTGCAGGCCGGCCACCGGGTCCACGATGTTGCGCAGCCCGAACGAGATCGTCACCGCGTCGAAGGTGTCGTCGGCGAAGGGCAGCCGGGTGCCGTCGCCGGCGGTGAACGGCAGCGCCGGACGCGCGGCCTTGCCGACCCCGAGCATCCCCATCGAGAAGTCGCACGGCACGACCCAGGCGCCGCGGTCGGCGAAGGGCTGGCTCGACGTGCCGGTGCCGGCCGCGAGGTCGAGCACCTTCTCCCCCGGGCGCGGGGCGACGGCGTCGATGACCTCGTGCCGCCACCGGCGGTCCTGCCCCAGCGACAGGACGTCGTTGGTGAGGTCGTAGCGGCGCGCGACGGCGTCGAACATGCGACGGACGTCGGCGGGGGCTTTGTCGAGCTCGGCGCGGGCCACGGAGCGAGCCTACGACCCACCCCCGGGCGACACGCCCGCCCCTCGGGCAACCAAAGCGGGCCCGGGAGCGTCCTGGCAGTGACCATGGGCGACATCCCCGCCCGGGGTCCGTACCTTCCCCGTCCGCTCGACCTCCGGGAGCCCACCGTGCGCCACCTCCACGCCCTGCGACGCCTCTTCGCCCGTCTCGTGCTGACCCTCGGCGCGGCCTCGCTGCTCGTGGCCGCCGGGTACGCCGGCAGCCTCGTGCTCGCCCCGGACGCCCGGCCGGTCGCCGGCAGCTCGGCGACGGCGCCGCGCCCACCGGCGCCGGACCCGGTCCGGGCCGTGAGCCCGGAGGCGGCGCCCGCGCCACCCGCGCCTCCCGTGCAGTCGACGGCGGACGGTCCGACGCCGCGCGGCCGGGTGGCCCCCGGGGCCGCCCTCGAGCTCGCCCTGGTGCCGGGGCCGACCCTGCTCGGCCCCGGCGACGAGGGTGCCGAGGTGCGCGACCTGCAGGCCCGGCTGCGCCAGATCGCCTGGCTGAGCAGCGCCCCCGACGGGGTCTTCGGCACCGCCACCGCCGCCGCCGTCAGCGGGTTCCAGGCCAAGCGGGAGATCCCGGTGACCGGCGAGGTCGACCAGCGCACGACGGACCGGCTGCGCGAGATGACCACCGAGCCGACCGCGGCCGAGCTGTCCGACGCCGTCGACGACACCGCCCCGGTGCCTGCCGGCACGCTGGACCCGCGCTGCCTGACCGGGCGCGTGATGTGCGTCGACAAGACCACCAGCACGCTGCGGTGGGTGGTCGACGGCGAGGTCCTGCGCACCATGGACGCCCGCTTCGGCGGCTCCACCACCGCGACCCGTGAGGGGCAGTTCGCGGTGTTCTCGATGAGCCGCGACCACGTGTCGAGCATCTACGACACCTCGATGCCGTTCGCCATGTTCTTCTCCGGCGGCCAGGCGGTCCACTACTCCCCCGACTTCGCCTCCGTCGGGTACGGCGGGGCCTCCCACGGCTGCGTCAACATCCGCGACTACGAGGGCGTCGCGGCGCTGTTCGACGAGGTGCAGGTCGGCGACTCCGTCGTCGTCTACTGGTCCTGAACCGCCCCCCGCCCGGCCGGGCGGAAGGAACCCCGTCCGACTGTTCACCTCCGGGCCCCGACGTGCCAGGGTCGCTGTCCATGAGCACCCGCACCCGGCGCCCCCTGGGCCGCCTCCTGACCCTGGCGACCGCGGCCGTCGTGGCCTGCCTCACCGCGCCGGGGGCGGCGCCCTCGGCCTCGGCCGCGCCCGCCCCGGCCCCGCTGGTCGCCCCGGACGCGGCCGACTGCGAGGAGCCGGGCTCGGCGGCCCGGGTCACCCAGGGCTCGCGGGCCGCCGAGCCGCGCCTCTACAGCCCGAACGACGCGCGCAAGTACGGCCAGATCAAGCCCCACCCGCTCCAGGCGCCCGGCTCGGTCGTGGTGGAGACGGTCTTCCACGTCGTGACCGCCGCGCCCGCCGACCGGGCGCGCTACACCCGGCTGATCGCCGCGCAGATGGAGGTGCTGAACGACGCGTTCGGCGGCTCGACCGCCACCACGGCGTCCGACACGCCCTTCCGCTTCGACCTGGACCGCACCACGTACACCGTGGAGCCGGCCTGGGCGTCCCTGGCCCCGGGCAAGGACGAGCGGACGATGAAGAGGTCGCTGCACACCGGCGACTCGGAGACCCTGAACGTCTACGTCGGCGAGCTCCGGGGCGGGCTGCTCGGCTACGCCTACTTCCCGAAGGGCTACAACAACGGCCGCGACTACGTCGACGGCGTGGTGATCCTCGACGAGTCGATGCCCGGCGGCACCGCGTCGCCGTACGACCAGGGCGACACGCTGACCCACGAGGTCGGGCACTGGATGGCCCTGGAGCACACCTTCGCGGGCGCCTGCTCGGCGAGCGGTGACGGGGTGGCCGACACCCCGCGCGAGGCGGTGCCCCAGTTCGGCTGCCCGGTCGGTGCCGACACCTGCGCGGCACCCGGCCTGGACCCCGTCCACAACTTCATGGACTACTCCGACGACGGGTGCATGGACATGTTCACCGCCGGGCAGGTCCAGCGGATGAGCGACGCCTGGATCGAGTTCCGCGCCGGCGGCCTCGGCTGACCCGGGACCCGTCTGGGACGGTCTACGACTGGCCCGCGGCGACCAGCGCGTCGAGCAGCCCGGCGGCCTCGGAGGCCGTGATCGCGGTCCCGTCGACCTGGTAGGTCACGCCGTCGGCGGTGGTCTGCTGGCACTGCACCCCGGCCGGCGGGACGCTGTCGTCGACCTGCTCGCCCTCGGCGACCGGTGCGCCGTAGACCACGTTGCAGAGGGTGTCGCCGACCCGGACCAGCTCGGCCTGGTTGCGGGCGAGGCCGACCAGCTCGGGCGCCGGGGCCGGGCCGCTGGGCAGGAACAGGCCGGCCGGCGCGGAGGCCGCCGTGACCACCGCGGTGCGCTGGTCCTGCGCGCCCCCGTCGCCGTTGTACAGCCCGACCGTCACCGGCACCTCGTAGGTCCGCTCGAGCTGCTCCTCCGCGCTGCCCAGACGCTCGGTGAGGTCGGCCGCCCCCGCGTCGTCGCCGGCCTCGACCAGGGCGAACCCGGGGGCGGAGGCGGGCAGGGTCACCTCGGCTCCCCCGTCCGAGGACGAGCCCGTTCCCGAGCCACCCTCCGAGCCGCTCCCCGAGCCGCCCAGCCGCGGGAGCACCACGGCGAGGACGACGAGGGCGGCGAGACCGAGGACGCCGAGGGCGATGCCGACGAGGCGGGCACGGGCAGCGGTGGGAGCGGGAGGCACGTCGGCCGACGGTACCGACCGACCGCGCAGCAGCGGTCCCCGGCACCCGGTGCCGTTGCTCACACGACCCGGGGGTAGGGGGTCTGGCTGGGTACGCTCGGGCACGTGCTCAGCAGCCAGGACGTGGACCCCCCGGGACCGTGGGTCGCGCGCACGGTGGCCCTGGCGCCGGACGACGTCGACGTGCTGGTCGACCTGCTCCCGCGGGATCAGGCCGTGGCGTGGCTGCGGCGCGGCGACGGGCTGGTCGGCTGGGGCCGCGCTGCCGCCACCAGCACCCGGGGGGCGACCCGCTTCGCCGACGCCGACAAGTGGTGGAGCGAGCTGCTCACCCGTACCGAGGTGCACGACGAGGTCGACGAGCCAGGGTCCGGCATGGTCGCCTTCGGCAGCTTCGGCTTCGCCGACGAGCCCGGCGACTCCGTGCTCGTCGTGCCCCGCGTGGTCGTCGGCCGCCGCGGCGGGCGCGCCTGGCTGACCACCATCGGCACCCCCGACGAGGACCGCCCGGCCGTCCCCCGGCCGACCGACGCCCCCCGCGCCCCGGTGGGCGTCGTCTTCGCCGACGGGGCCCTCAACGGCGAGGAGTGGATGTCGGTCGTGGCCGAGGCGGTCGGCCGGATCGGCGACGGGGAGCTGGAGAAGGTCGTCCTGGCCCGCGACCTGGTGGCCACCGCGCAGGAGCCGGTCGACGTGCGGTGGCCGCTGCGACGGCTGGCGACGTCGTACCCCATGTGCTGGACCTTCCACGTCGACGGCCTCTTCGGGGCGACCCCGGAGATGCTGGTGCGGCGCGAGCGCGGCCTGGTGACCTCGCGGGTCCTGGCCGGCACCATCCGGCGCACCGGCGACGACGACCGCGACCTGGCCCTCGCCGCCACGCTCGCGCGGTCGAGCAAGGACCTGGAGGAGCACGAGTACGCCGTGCGGTCGGTCGCCGACGCCCTCGAGCCGCACTGCTCCTCGATGAGCGTGCCCGAGTCCCCCTTCGTGCTGCACCTGCCCAACGTGATGCACCTGGCCACCGACGTGAACGGTGTCGTGCACGACGCTGCGACGGTCTCGTCCCTGCGGCTGGCGGAGTCGCTGCACCCGTCGGCGGCCGTCGGCGGCACCCCGACCGGCGTGGCCACCGCGCTGATCGACGAGGTCGAGGGGCTGGACCGCGGCCGGTACGCCGGGCCGGTCGGCTGGATCGACGCCGCCGGCGACGGCGAGTGGGGCCTGGCGCTGCGCGCGGCCACCGTCGACGGCCCGACGGTGCGCCTCTTCGCCGGGTGCGGCGTGGTGGCCTCCTCCGACCCGGAGGCCGAGCTGGCCGAGTCGCAGGCCAAGCTGGTCCCGGTGCGGGACGCGCTCGGCAGCTGAGCCGCCCTCAGAGGTCGGCGCCGTCGGCGAGGCGCACGTACTCCTGTCCCTCGGGCAGCAGCGCCTCCATCTGCGAGGCGAGGAAGCCGTGGCCGGCCTCGGAGTAGACGCGGTCGTGGATCGCGAGGGTGCGGGGGGCGCCGACGGCGCGGGCGAGGTCGATCGCGTCGGCCGAGCGCAGCCAGGGCGCCGAGCTCGGCACGCACAGCACGTCGACCCGGTCGCCGGGGCGGGTCAGGGCGTCCCCGGGGTGGAAGACGGTCAGCTCACCGGTGACGACGTAGCCGCAGTTGGTGATCCGGTCGATCTCCGGGTGGATCAACGCGTGCAGCGCGCCGACCGCGCGCACCGGCAGGCCGGCCTCGAACGTCTCGCCGGGGCGTACGACGCTCACCCGCTCCGCGACGTCCGGCGCCTCGGCCCGCAGCTGCTCGGCCACCGCCGGGATGGTCCAGATCGGCGCGTCGGTGGCCCGCAGGTTGGCGACGTCGAGGTGGTCGGGGTGCTGGTGCGTGACGAGCACCCCGGTCGCGCCGTCGACCGCGCCCGGGTCGGTGAAGACCCCCGGGTCGAGGACGAGCGCGACGCCGTCCTGCTCGAGGCGGACGCAGGCGTGACCCAGCTTGGTGATCCGCATGCGACCACCGTAGGTCGGAACAACACCGCGCGGGCCGGGGTTGGCACCCCATGGACGCCTCCCCGACCCGGACCATCGCGATCACCGGCGCCAGCGGCGCGCTCGGCGGCCTGGTCACCCGGCAGCTGGCCGGCAGCGACTTCCGCCTCGACCTGCGCCTGCTGGTGCGCGACGCCGACCGGGCGCCCGACATCGACACCGACGTCCGGGTCTGCACCTACCAGGACCGCGAGGCCTCCCTCGCCGCGCTGCGCGGGGTGGAGACCCTGCTGATGGTCTCGGCCGCCGAGGCGCCGGACCGGCGCGCCCAGCACCGGACCTTCATCGCCGCCGCGGCGGAGGCCGGCGTGCGGCACGTCGTCTACACCTCGTTCGCCGGCGCCTCCCCGGACGGCGACCTTCACCCTCGGGCGCGACCACGCCGACGCGGAGGAGGCGATCCGGGCGAGCGGGATGACCGCCACCTTCCTGAGGGACAGCTTCTACCTCGACGTGCTGCCCCTCTTCGCCGACGACGCCGGCGTGGTCCGCGGCCCGGCCGGGCAGGGCCGGGTGGCGGCCGTCGCCCGCGCCGACGTCGCCGACGTGGCCTCGGAGGTGCTCCGCTCCCCGGACCAGCACGCCGGGGCGACGTACGTGCTGACCGGGCCCGAGGCGCTCACCCTCGCCGAGGTCACGCAGCGCGCGGGCGCCGTGCTGGGCCGCGACCTGTCCTACGTCGAGGAGACGGTCGAGGAGGCGTACGCCTCGCGCCGCGCGGCCTACCCGGGCACCGAGGAGTACCAGCTCGACGCCTGGGTCTCCACCTACACCGCGATCGCCGACGGCTCCTGCGCCGAGGTCACCGGCGACGTCGAGCGGGTGACCGGTCGCGCCCCCCGCACCCTCGAGGCCGCCCTCACGCCGAGATGACGCTCGCACCGTGCCGAGACGACACTCGCACCGTGCCGAGATGACGATCTACGACAGTCCAGGTGACGCTCGCGGCCGGCTGGGTCACCGTCGCGCGACGCCGTTCGACAGTGCCGCTGCGCCGTCCGTCGGGCCGGCCCGGGGCGCGTTCGCCCGGACCGGCCCCGGGCACTAGTTGATCGTCGCGACCGAGCCCGAGTCGACCCGGTAGTCCGCACCGTTGACGAAGCTGGCCAGGTCGGAGCAGAGGAAGGCCACCACGTTGGCCACCTCGGTCGGGCGCCCACGGCGTCCGAGCTCCATGTACGGGCGGTCGTTCTCCAGGAAGCTGGCGATCGCGCCGTCGCGGTCCGTGCCGTCGGCCTCCGCCTTCTTGTCCATCATGGCGTCGGTCATCGGGGTGTGGATGAAGGCCGGGGACACGCAGTTCACCAGCAGGCCCTCCTTCGCGTAGGTGCGCGAGAGGCCCTTGGCGAAGGACAGCACGCCGGCCTTGGCCGCGCAGTACGGCAGCTCGTCGTCGTAGGGCTGCACCGCGTCCTCGGAGGTGAGGTAGACGATGCGGCCCCACCCGCCGCGGCGCAGCGGCTCGATGAACGCGCGGGTCAGGCGTACGGGTGCGTGGAGGTCGACGTTGATGGTGTCGACCCAGCCCGCGTCGTCGATCTCGTGGAACAGGCCCTGGGCGCCGGTGATGCCGGCGGACTGCACCAGGATGTCGATGTCGCCGACCAGCGCCGCGACGTCGGTCGCCAGCTGCTGCGCGGCCTCGTCGGTCGCGAGGTCTGCGGCGACGGCGTGGAGTCGTCCCTCGGGGGCGTCCAGCTTCTTCGCGGCCTCGTCGAGGCTCTCCTGGTCCAGGTCGCTCAGGACGACCGTGCAGCCCTCCTCGAGCAGGATGCGGGCGGTCTCCCACCCGATGCCGGAGTCGCCGCCGGTGACGAGCGCGGTACGGCCGGTGATGCCCAGATCCATGAGGTGCCTCTCTTCGGGGTGCGTCGGACTGCCGACCGTACGGACCCCCTCCGGGTGGCCCGGACGGCGCCACAAACCGTCATCTCGGCAGTGCGGGACCGTCATCTCGGCGGGGTGGGACCGTCATCTCGGCGGGGTGGGAGCGTCATCTGGGCGGGGTGGGAGCGTCATCTGGGCTAGCCGGTGACGTGGTGGACGAAGCACCAGCGCCACTGCTCGCCGGCCTCCGCCGACTGCGTCACCGGGTGGGCGGTGTCGTGGAAGTGCGCCGTGGCGTGGCGGTGGGGGGAGGAGTCGCAGCAGCCGACGTGCCCGCAGGCCAGGCACAGCCGCAGCGCCACCCAGCGCTCGTCCGGCTCGCAGTCCTCGCAGACCGGGCCGTCGGCCGTGACGACCGCCGGTGCCGCCTCGAGGTGGACGCAGGACCCCGAGCCCGTCCCGGAGAAGGCGGCGGCGCGCTCGTCGTCGCGGCTCTCCCGCGCGACGTCGAGCATGGACTCCTCGACGTCGAGCATCGCCAGCACCTCGCTGACCACGCCGGAGGGGACCGTGCCCGTCGAGCGCACCTCGAGCACGCGGCGCCGCTCGGCGTGGATCATCGCCACCCGCAGCCGGGTGTAGAGGTCGCTGGGGCTCTCCTCGTCGGCGGTCGTGTTCAGCCGCTCCCAGGCCGCGAAGTCGCGGCGCTCGACACGGTTCCGCACGGTGTCGACGATCCCGTGCGGGTTGTCGCGGAGCACGTCGCCCTCGGCCTCCGCCAGCGCCGCGAACCCGGCCTTCGAGGCCTGCTGGAGCAGGGCGGCCCGGGCCAGGGCGTCCTCGAGGGGGTCGGCGACCGGGACGTCCAGGTGCCGGACGAACCACGGCAGGGTCAGTCCCTGCACCAGCAGCGTCCCGGCCACCACGGTGAACGCGATCAGCAGCAGGACCTCGCGGTGCTCGGTGTCCTCGGGGATCACGAAGGCGGCCGCCAGGGTGACCACCCCGCGCATCCCGGCCCACCCGAGGAGGAAGGTCGAGGCCCAGCCGGGCCTGCGCCCGGTCGTCGACTCCGGGCCGGGCCGCACCAGCAGGTAGCGCGCCGGGAACACGTACAGCAGCCGCAGCGCGATCACCGCGAGCAGCGTCAGCAGGCACACCGTCACGATCCGCCCGGGCGAGAGCGCGCTCTGCTCGGCGTCGTCGAGGATCCACCGCAGCTGCAGGCCGATCAGCAGGAACACCACGTTCTCCAGGACGAACGCCACCGAGCGCCAGTTGGTGCGCTCCGCGATCCGCGACTGCGCGGTCTGCAGCACCGGGGCCTGGTGGCCCAGCAGCAGGCCGGCGACCACCACGGCCAGCACGCCCGAGGCGTGCAGCTCCTCGGCGAGGACGTAGGCCGCGAACGGCACCACGAACGAGATGGCGGTGTCCATCGCCGGGTCCGTGACGTGGCGGCGCACCCGTGCCACCAGCACGAACAGCAGCCCGCCGACCAGCACGCCGCCGCCCGCCGCGAGCAGGAAGTCGAGCCCCACCTCGACCGCCGAGACGGTGACCCCCGCTGCGGCGATCGCGGTGCGCAGGGCGACCAGCGCGGTCGCGTCGTTGAGCAGCGACTCGCCCTCCAGGATCGTCAGCACCCGCCGCGGCAGCCCCACGCGGCGTCCGACGGCCAGCGCCGCCACCGCGTCGGGCGGGGCCACCACCGCCCCGATCGCCAGCGCCGCGGGCCACCCGATGCCCGGGACGACGGCGTGCACCAGCACGCCGACCCCGGCCGTGGTGAAGACGACCAGGCCGACCGAGAGGAGCAGGATGGGTCGCCGGTTGGCGTTGAACTCCACCAGGGACGTCGAGATCGCGCCGGCGTACAGCAGCGGGGGCAGCAGCCCGATCAGCACGACGTCGGGCTCGAGGCGCACCTCGGGCAGGCCCGGGAGGAAGGACGCCGCGGCACCCACCACGATCAGCACGAACGGTGCGGGGACGCCGACCCGCTCGGCCACCCCGGTCACCACCAGGACGCCGACCGCCAGTCCGATCAGCAGCAGTGCGATCTCCACGGGGACATCATCGCTCCCAGGGGCGCCGGCACTCCCCGGCGCGCGACGTCCGGGCCCCTCAGCCGCCCGTGACCAGCGCCCGGACCCGCTCGTCGAGGGCCCGTCGGTCGGCGCGGCCGACGCGTACCTCGACCACCTCGATGCCGCCGTTGGGCGAGGCCAGGGCCTGCTCCAGCTCCGGCAGGCTCCCGACCCGCCAGTGCGGGGTGCGGGTCGCCGCGCAGAGCGCGGCGAGGTCGACGCCGTGGGGCGTGCCGAAGAGCCGCTCGAAGACGGCGGCGTGGTCCGGCCCGCCCTGCTCGAGGGTGGCGAAGATCGATCCGCCGTCGTCGTTCACCACGACCAGCTGCAGGTCGGGGCGGGGCTCGTCGGGGCCGAGGACCAGCCCGTTGCTGTCGTGCAGGAAGGTCACGTCGCCCATCAGCGCCAGCGCCCGGGTCGTCGAGGGCCGGCCCAGCGCCGAGCCGATCGCCGAGGACACCACGCCGTCGATCCCGGCCAGGCCACGGTTGGCCACGACCATCCTGCGGTCGCCCACGGCGTACGGCGCCACCATCAGGTCGAGGTCGCGCACCGGGTTGGACGCGCCGACGTGGAGCAGGCCGCCGGGGGGTACGGCCCGGCTCACCGCCCCGGCGACCTCCCAGGGCGTCAGCTCCGGCTCGGCGGCCAGCAACGCGTCCAGCCGTCGCGACACGTCGTGGTCCGCGGTGCGCCACCGCTCCAGCCAGTCCGGGTCGTCGGGGCCCTCGACACCGGGACGACCGCCCTCGCAGCGGCGGTCCACGGCGTACGGCCGCGCCGGCCAGACCCCGCGCGCCCCGACGTCGACCACCTCGACGTCACCGCGCGCCAGCAGCCGCTGCACCGGCCGCGACAGCGTCGGGTGGCCCGCGACCACGACCCGCTCGACCTCGTCGGCCAGCGGCGTGGTGAGCAGCAGGCGGTAGCAGCGCAGGGCGTGGGTGCCGGTGCGCGAGCCGCTGGACGGCTCGGCCAGCAGCGGCCAGCCGGCCTGCTCGGCCAGGGTCCGCGCCGGCGGCCCGGCGTCGTCGCCGGCCACGACCACGGTGCGCGGCCCGAGCGGCAGCACGTCGCTGACCTCGCCCCAGCCGCGCCGGGTCCGCGCGGGCGCGACGACGTCCGGGCCGGGGACCCAGCGGTCCTCGGGCACCAGCGGGTCGTCGAGCTGGACGTTGAGGTGCACCACGGCGTACGGGTCCGCCGTGGTCGGCCAGACGGCCCCGGCGTCCGGGGCGGTGTCCGCGGCGAGGTCGTGGGTGGGCACCAGCCGGCCGAACACGCCGACCTGGTCGGTGGTCTGGTTGGCACCGGTCCCCCGCAGCCGGGCCGGCCGGTCCGCGGTCAGCACGACGAGCGGCACGCCGGCGTGCGCGGCCTCCAGGACGGCCGGGTGCAGGTTGGCCACGGCCGTGCCCGAGGTGCAGGCCACCGCCGCCCGCGCCCCGACCCGGGTCAGGCCGAGCGCGGTGAACGCGGCCGAGCGCTCGTCGACCCGGGTGTGCAGCCGCAGCAGCCCGGCGGCGGCCGCGTCGTGCACCGCGAAGGCGAGCGGGGCGTTGCGCGAGCCGGGGGCCAGCACGACCTCGGTCACGCCGTGGGTGACCAGCGCGGTGACGACGTCGCGGGCCAGCCGGGTGGAGGGGCTCATGGACGCCGATCCTGCCCGAGGTGCTCCGCGGCGGCGAGGGCGCGCACGTCCGCGAGCCGGTGCTCCCAGTGCCGCACCCGGTCGGGGTCGGCCTGCGCCGCTCCCAGCGCCGCGAGGTCGACCACCGGGCGAGCCACCGGCAGCGCGCCGTCCACCGGCAGCAGCGGGTCGAGGACGACGTCCCGCTCGAGCAGCGCCACGGTCGCCAGGCCGCAGGCGTGGGGCAGCTCCGGCAGGGCGGCCGCGAGCGCGATGCCCGCGGCGATGCCGACGGACGACTCCAGGGCCGACGAGACGACGACCGGGAGCCCGATGTCCTCGGCGATCCGCAGGCAGGCCCGCACCCCGCCGAGCGGCTGCACCTTGAGCACGGCGACGTCCGCGGCCCCGAGGTCGCGCACCCGGTACGGGTCGGCCGCGCGGCGGATGGACTCGTCGGCGGCGACCCGCACGTCGACCCGCCGGCGCACGGCCGCGAGGTCCTCGACGCTCGCGCACGGCTGCTCGACGTACTCCAGCCCGCCGGCCGCCCGGTCGAGGAGACGCACGGCGAGCACCGCGTCGTCGACCGACCAGGCGCCGTTCGCGTCGACGCGGACCTGCCCGCCCGGCCCGTCCACCTCCAGCGCCGCGCGGACCGCCTCGACCCGCGCCTCGTCGTCGGCGAGCGACTGCCCGGGCTCGGCCACCTTCACCTTGGCCGTGCGGCAGCCACCGACGCGCACGATCCGGTACGCCTGCTCCGGCCCCACCGCCGGCACGGTGACGTTGACCGGCACCCGGTCGCGCAGCGGCGCCGGCCAGTCCCCGTCGGCCGCCTCCTGCGCGGCGTGCAGCCAGGCGGCGGCCTCGGCGGGGGCGTACTCCAGGAAGGGGCTCCACTCGCCCCACCCGGCCGCGCCCTCGAGCAGCACGCCCTCGCGGACGGTGATGCCGCGGAAGCGGACCCGCATCGGCACCGAGAACACCCTCATCGCCCGCTCCCCCGCTGATCGACCTGCTGCTCGACCTGCTGCTCGACCCGCTGCTCGGCCTGCTCCCCGACCAGGCGGCGGACCGCCAGCCGGTCGGTCTTGCCGTTGGCCAGCAGCGGCACCTCGTCGACCTCGACCACCGCCCGCGGCGCCCACGCCCGGGGGTGCACCGCGGCGACCCAGTCGCGCGCCCGGTCCAGCGGCAGCCGACCGGCGACCACGGCCACCACCCGCCGGCCCCACTCCGGGTCGTCGACGCCGACCACCTCGGCCGCGCGCACGTCCGGGTGGGCGCGCAGCCGCGCCGCCACGACCGCCCCGGGCACGTTCACGCCGCCGCTGACCACCATGTCGTCGAGGCGCCCCAGCAGCTGGAGCCGGCCGTCCTCGTCGAGGCGGCCGGCGTCGGCGGTGAGGAACCAGCCGTCGACGAGCACCTCGGCGGTCTGCCCCGGGTCGCCCTCGTAGCCGGCGAACAGCGTCGGACCGCCCAGGCGTACCCGGCCCTCCGCGCCCAGCGCCACCGCGACCCCGTCCAGCGGCCGGCCGTCGTAGACGCAGCCGCCGCACGTCTCCGCCATGCCGTACGTCGCGACGACGCGCACCCCGACGTCCGCGGCGCGCTCGCGCAGCCCGGCGTCCACGGGCCCGCCCCCGAGCAGCACCGTGCGGGCCCGGCGCAGCGCCGCGACCTCCTCCGGGCGCTCCAGCAGCCGCAGCAGCTGGGTCGGCACGAGCGAGGTGTACCAGTCGTCGCCCGCGGGCCAGCCGTCCCCGACCGCGCGGGCGTCGTGCCCCGCGACGAGCGAGCGCAGGCGGACCATCAGCCCCGCGACGTACGCCTCGGGAAGCGCGAGCACCCACGGCCCGGACCCGCCCAGGCGCCGCTCGGTGGCGCGCACGGAGGCCAGCACCGAGCGCCGTGGCAGCAGCACCCGCTTGGGCCGCCCGGTCGAGCCCGAGGTCTCCACGACCAGCGGCGCCGGCTCGTCGGCGGCGTCCAGCCAGGCCCGGAGGTCGTCGGTGCTCGGCGCGGCGGTCACCCGACGCACGCTAGTCGGCGGCGCTCCCCCCGCCGGTGGCACCGTCGGTGCGGCGCCAGGCGCCGGGTGGGCCGGACCGTCCTCGGCGACCTGCTTGGATCGGCTCGTGACGACGATGGCCCAGTGGACCGCGGGCGCGCGGCCCCGTACGCTCCCCGCCGCGCTGGCCCCCGTGGTCGCCGGGGTCGGCGTCGCCGTCGCCGACGCCGCGGACCGCGGAGGCGGCCTCGACGACCTCTCGCCGCTGCGCGCGCTGCTGGCCCTGGTGGTCAGCCTGGCGCTGCAGGTCGGGGTCAACTACGCCAACGACTACTCCGACGGCATCCGCGGCACCGACGACGACCGGGTCGGGCCCGTACGCCTGGTCGGCTCGGGCGCGGCCGCACCGGGTGCGGTCAAGCGGGCCGCGTTCGCCGCGTTCGCCGTCGCCGCCGTCGCCGGCCTGGTCCTGGCCGCGCTGGCGTCCTGGTGGCTGCTGGCCGTCGGGGTGCTCAGCATCGTCGCCGCCTGGTCCTACACCGGGGGCGCGACGCCGTACGGCTACCTCGGCCTCGGCGAGGTGATGGTCTTCGTGTTCTTCGGGCTGGTCGCGGTGGTCGGGACCGTCTTCGTGCTCGTCGAGGCGCTGCCCGCGGCGGCCTGGGCGGCCGGCACCGGGATCGGGGCGCTGGCCTGCGCGATCCTGGTGGCCAACAACCTGCGCGACATCCCCACCGACACCCTCGCCGGCAAGCGGACGCTGGCCGTGCGCCTCGGCGACGCGCGGACCCGCGGGCTGTACGTGCTGCTGGTCGGCCTGGCCGCGGTCGCGGTCGTCGCGGTGGCCGGCGCCACGACCTGGTGGGCGCTGCTCGGCCTGGGCTTCCTCGTCGTCGCCGTCCCGGCGTGCCGCGTGGTGCTCGGCGGGGCGACCGGGCCGGCGCTGGTGCCGGTCCTGGGCACGACCGGCCGGGCCGAGCTGGTGTGGGCCCTGCTCGTCGCGGTCCCGCTCGTGGTCGCGGCGTAGGCTCGGGACATGCTGGGATTCCTGATCTTCCTCGTCCTCGTCGCCGCCGCCGTCGTGGCCTACAAGAACCGGGTGCCGATCATGGCCAAGGTCCTGGGCCAGTCCGAGACGCGGGTCCGCTCGCAGATCGAGCGCAAGAAGCGCCACTGACCCCGAGGTCAGTCGCGGTCCTCGCGGGACTTCATCGCGTCGAACTTCGCGGTGGCCCGGCTGGCCCGCTCCTCGACCCGCCGGGCGAAGGCCTCCCGCTGGGGGTTGAGCACGTAGTAGGACCCGATGCCGCTGAGGACGAACGCGATCAGCAGGCTCCAGAAGACGCTGGAGTCCCCGAAGTCGCCGGTCACCGCTCTCCAGAGCCCGGCGACGATGCCGAACGACGCAGCGAGCAGGATCAGCCGCAGGGCGGTGTAGACCGCAAGCTCTCTCACACGACCACCCTAGGTCGTCACCATCGGAGCCCTAGGATGAAGGGGTGAAGTTCTTGCTCGTGCTCATCCTGTTCGCCGTGGCGACGTACTTCCTCGTGCGCCTGGTGCAGGAGCGCGGCCTTCCGGGCTCCTCGGGCTCCGGTGGCGGGCGCGGCAACCTGCCCGGCCGTCCCCAGGGCCCCCGCGGTCCGAGCCGCCCGCGTCCGCCCGCCCCCCGGGGCCCGGACGACGACGACGACTTCCTGCGCGAGCTGGACCGCAAGCGCCGGTCCAAGCGCGAGGACTCCGACGGCTGAGCCGCACCGCGCGCACTGCACGCACCGGCCGCACCGGCCGGGTGCTGCGGTCCCGGCGCGTCGACCGCCCGCTGTAACGCTGCGTTACTTCTACTGGCGCGCCGTCGCGACCACGCGGCAGATCGAGTAACAGAGCGTTACAGCAGGCGGTGGACCGGATCCCCGCCTGGCCCACCTGCCTCCGCCGGCAGCGTCGTCCGCCGCGACGCCCGGCTCGACCGGGCCGACCAGGGCCGGGGCGGCGTACGAGTGCTGGCTGGTGCTGGAGAAGTAGTTGATCCCGATGAAGTTGAACCACAGCGTGGCGAGGCCCAGCAGCGCCAGGTAGGCGGCCTTGCGCCCGCGCCAGCCGGCGGTGGTGCGGGCGTGCAGGTAGGCGGCGTAGACGACCCAGGTGATGAACGCCCACACCTCCTTGGGGTCCCAGTTCCAGTAGCGCGACCAGGCCTCGTGCGCCCAGATCGGGCCGGTGATCAGGACCGCGAAGGTCCACACCGGGAAGGCGAAGGCGTGGATGCGGTACGACGTCGTGTCCAGCCGGGCCAGCGACGGGGCCCGCCCGATCAGGCCGGTGGTGACGTCGGGGCGGCGCTCCTTGACCAGGTACACGATCGAGAGCAGCCCGCCCAGGGTGAAGGCGCCGGTGGCGATCACCGCGGAGACGACGTGGATCACCAGCCAGTACGAGTTCAGCGCCTCGGTCAAGGGCGCGACCGGGCTGTGCAGCCAGATCACGGCCACCATCAGCACCGCCAGCACGAACCCGACGACCAGGGGCGCCAGCCACTCCAGGCGGAAGCGCCGGCGCACCGCGACGTACATCAGCGCGACGACGAACGTGCCGGCCAGCGTGAACTCGTACATGTTGCCCCAGGGCACCCGGTTGGGGTCCGCGGCCATCCCGCGTCCCACCAGCGAGATGCCGTGGGCGACCAGCGCCACGACGGTCAGCAGCAGCCCGAGGCGGCCGAAGAGCGCCACCCGGTACGCCGCCGGGCCCGCCCCGTCCGGCGCCGGCGGGGCGCCCGACGGGGGTGCGGTGGCCACGGCGACGCCACCGCCCACGCGGCCCGTGGCCGCCGGGACGTGCGAGGCCGCGACCGCGCCGGGCTGTCGCAGCGCGGCCCACTCCACCAGGTGGGCCAGCAGCGCGAGGAAGTAGACGATCCCCGCGGCCCCGACGGCCTGGTTGGAGAGCACCTCCCACGTGGTGTCGTTCACGACTCGTCCTCTCCTGCGCGTCCCGCGCGTCCTGACGTCCTGCACGTCCTGCGTCACGGTCGGTCCCGCCGGCAGGTCCTCCGAGGGCGGTCACGAGCCTGTCCAGCTCGCTGGGCCCCGCGTCCTCGTCGTCGGGCTCGGGCCCGGCGTCGGAGCGGCGCAGCACGGCCACCTCCACCATGCTCCCACCGCCCTGGTCAGCCTTCCGGGCGCGCACCCAGACCCGGCGCGGCCGGATGAACAGCGAGGCCAGCAGCCCCACCAGGGCGAGCACGACGCCGGCCAGCGCGACCTCCTTGCCCGGGGTCTGGCTGATCTGCACCCGGGTCCACGGCTCGACGCCCTCGAAGGTGACCGTGCCGAGGTCGTCGGGCAGCTCGGCGGTCTGCCCGGGCTGCAGGTCGAGACGCAGCGGCGAGCCGTCGGGCTCCAGCACCTGCGGCGCGTCCTGCTTGTCCAGGACGTACACCGACTGCGGCGCGCCGTCGTCGAGGCCGAGGTCGCCGGCGAAGACGCTCATCGACAGCGTCGGGTTGCGGTCGTCGCCCATCACGTTGACCGGGTCGCCGTCGATCAGCACGAAGGTCGGGTAGAACAGGCCCTCGAGGCCCACCTCGCGCTCGGACGCGGTCGCCTTGACCACGCCGTAGGACAGCAGGCCCTGGTCCTGGGGCAGGAACACCGTCGGCTGGGACCAGGTGACCTCGCCGTCGGCGTCGCGGACGGTGATCACCGGGGCGTACCCGTGCCCGATCAGGAACACCTCGGTGTCACCGATCGCGAGCGGGTGGTTGACCCGGAGGTCGTACTGCTCGGTCGCGGCGTCGGGGGTCTCCCGGTAGGACAGGTCGGCCTGGAAGCCGCGGGCCATGCCGCGCCCCGCGCCGGACTCGATCCACTCGGCGCTGAACTCGTCGACGGTGAAGGAGAAGGGCTCCATCTCGGTGGGGTCGAACAGCGAACCGGGGTTGAAGTCGTCGTACTGCGAGAGGTTGTTGGCGAACCCGGTGCCCTGGATGACGATCACGCCGCCCTGGTAGCCGAAGAGCCCGCCGAGGCCGAAGCCGACCATCACCACGATCACCGACACGTGGAACAGCAGGTTGCCGGCCTCGCGCAGGTAGCCCCGCTCGGCCGCCACCCAGCCGCCGTCGGGGCCGGCGTCCTCGTCGACCCGCACGCGGTAGCGGCGCTTCCGCAGCTCGCGGCGGGCGTCCTCGAGGACGGCCTGCGGCAGGGCGGAGGAGCGGTACGTGGCGTGCTCGGGCAGCCGGTCGAGGTGGCGCGGCGCGGCCGGCGGCCGGGCCCGCACCCCCCGCCAGTAGACGCGCGTGCGCGGCAGGATGCAGCCGACCAGCGACACCACGAGCAGCAGGTAGATCGCGGAGAACCACGGCGAGTCGTAGACCGAGAACAGCCCGAGCCGCTCGTAGATCGGCGTCAGGGTGGGGTGGGCGTCGCGCCACCGGGACGCGGCCAGCGAGTCGACGGAGTCCTGGGGCACCACGGAGCCGGGTACGGCGGCCAGCGCCAGCAGGAGCAGCAGCACCAGCGCGGTGCGCATCGAGGTCAGCTGCCGCCACGACCAGCGGCCCATCTCGCGCAGGCCGAGCTCGCCGGGTCGGCGCGCCGGCGGGGCCTGCGGCGGCTCGGGCTGCGAGCCGGCCGCGGGCTGGGTCTGGACGTCGGTGCTCACACCCGCACCTCGAAGTCGCTGACGAGCTGGATCTGCACCCAGGTGACCAGCTGGTCCCAGGCCCCGGTGACCAGCGCCAGCCCGACCAGGACGAGCATCAGCCCGCCGGCGCGGGTGACCCAGGCCTGGTGGCGCCGGACGAAGGACATCGCGCCGAGCGCGCGCCGGTACGCCAGGCCCGCGACCACGAAGGGGATGCCCAGGCCGAGGGCGTACACGCCCGAGAGCAGGGCGCCGCGGCCCGCGGTGGCCTCGTTGATGGACAGCGTGGTGATCACCCCGAGCGTGGGGCCGATGCACGGGGTCCAGCCCAGGCCGAAGATGACCCCGACCAGGGGGGCCGCGGCCAGGCCGACGGCGGGGACGGTGTGCACCCGCCACTCGCGCTGGAGCGCCGGCACCAGCCCGGCGAAGGCCAGGCCGAGCACGATGATCACGACGCCGGAGACCACCGTGATCTCGCGCTGGTAGGCGCGCAGCCACAGGCCCAGCGCGCCCGAGGCGGCCCCGATGGAGACGAAGACGGCGGCGAAGCCGAGCACGAAGAGGACCGAGCCGAGCAGCATCCGTCCCCGGTGCTCCACCGCCCTGCCCCCGGCCAGGTCCGCGCCGGAGAGCCCGGTGGCGTAGGAGAGGTAGCCGGGCAGCAGCGGGATCACGCACGGCGAGAAGAACGACACCAGGCCGGCCACCAGGGCGACCGGCAGGGCCAGGGCCAGCGAGCCGGCCGCGGCCTGCTCGGTGAACCACTCAACCATCGGTGCGCACCCCGTCGACGACCTGCTCCAGGGTCAGCGCGGAGGGGATCTCGCCGCTGACCAGCGCCCCCACCCGGCCCTGCTCGTCGAGCACGACGGTGCTGGGCATCGACTGCGGCTGGTAGGGCGCGGGGAAGGCCAGCAGGGGCGCGGCCGTGTCGTCGTAGAACGACGGGTAGGTCACCCCCACCTCCTTCTCGAACGCCTCGGCCGTGCCGAGCCCGGGGTCGCGGGTGTTGATCCCGACGAAGGTGGCGTCGAGCTCGTCGGCCGCCGCGACCAGCATCGGCATCTCCGAGCGGCAGGGGCCGCAGCCGGACCACCACACGTTGACGACCGTGACCTCGCCGCGGCTGTCGGCGAGGTCGAGCGGCTCGCCCTGGATCGACTCGCCGCTCAGCTCCACCGGCTCCCCGCGGTCGGCCTCGGGGACCTCCACGACGTTGCCCATGCCGCCGACGTACTGCAGGTCGCCGGTGCCCTCCAGCCCGCTGCAGCCCGCGAGCAGCAGCGGGGCCGCGACGACCAGGGCGAGCACCCCGGCGCGGGGGGACCGCCTCATCGTCCGCCCTCGCCCGGGTCCGGCTCGCTGCCGCCCGAGGAGAAGGCCTGGCCGCGCTCGGCGGCGGGGATCAGGTCCGCGGCCGGCTCGGAGTAGGTCAGGGTGACCAGCCGCTCGTCGTCGAAGTGCAACGAGGTCACCGAGCACAGCGTGCAGCGGCGGTTCTTCGGCAGGTGCAGGAACGAGCGGCCCTCGACGTGCAGCCGGGTGGTCCAGATCGGCAGCTGGTGGGAGACCACGACCGCCTCGTGGCCGAGGGCCTCCCGGCGCGCGTCGTGGACCGCGGCCATCATCCGGGCGACGATGTCGCGGTAGGGCTCGCCCCAGGACGGACGCCACGGGTTGTAGAGGTGGCGCCAGGTGCGGGGGTCGCGCAGCGCGTTGTGGCCGTTGCCGAAGCGCTCGCCCTCGAAGACGTTGCCGGACTCGATGACCCGCTCGTCGGTGCGCACGTCGAGCCCGCGCACCGCGGCCAGGGGCGCGATGGTCTCCTGCACCCGCTCCAGCGGCGAGGCGCGCAGGTGCACGATGTCGCGGTGGCCGAGCGCCTCGGCGACCTTGTCGGCCATCTGCAGGCCCCGGGTGGACAGGTGGAAGCCGTCGCGGCGGCCGTAGAGCACCCCGCGAGGGTTGTGCACCTCGCCGTGGCGCAGCAGGTGCACCACGGTCCGGGTCGTGCCCGGCGCCGGCGCGCTCACGCGGCACCCCCCTGCTGGGCGGCCGCGGCGCGGGCGGCGTGGGGCAGCGCGTCGAGCACGGTCTGGATCGCGCGGTCGTCGTGGGCCGCGGAGAGGAACCACGCCTCGTACGCCGAGGGCGGCAGGTAGACGCCGCGGTCGAGCATGGCGTGGAAGAAGGCGCCGTACGCCGCCGCGTCGGTGCGCGAGGCGTCGGCGAAGTCGCGCACCGGGCCCTCGGTGAGGAACACCGAGAACATCGTGCCGGCGGACTGCACCGCGTGGGCGACGCCGGCGGCGTCGAGGGCGTCGGTGAGCCCGGCCTTGACGACGTCGCCGGCCCTGGTCAGGTGGTCGTAGACCTCGTCGGTGGCCAGGCGCAGCGTGGTCAGCCCGGCGGTGGTCGCGACGGGGTTCCCCGAGAGCGTGCCGGCCTGGTAGACCGGCCCCTCCGGCGCCAGCCGGGCCATCACGTCGGCGCGGCCGCCGAAGGCCGCCGCCGGGAACCCGCCGCCCACCACCTTGCCCATCACGACCAGGTCGGGGATCCAGCCCTCGACGGCGCCGTCCAGGCCCCAGTAGCCCTGGCGGCTGGCCCGGAAGCCGGTCATCACCTCGTCGGAGACGAACAGCGCGCCGTGCTCGGCGCAGGTGCGGGACAGGAACTCGTTGAAGCCGGGCTCGGGCGGGACGACGCCCATGTTGCCGGGCGAGGCCTCGGTGACCAGGCAGGCGATCCGGTCGCCGTGCTCGGCGAACGCCGCGGTCACCGCGGCGCGGTCGTTGTAGGGCAGCACCAGCGTCAGCTCGGTGGCCGAGGCCGGGACGCCGGGGGTGCCGGGCACCGCGAACGTGGCGAGCCCCGAGCCGGCCGAGGCGAGGAGCGCGTCGACGTGGCCGTGGTAGCAGCCGGCGAACTTCACCACGACGTCCCGGCCGGTGAAACCCCGCGCCAGCCGGATCGCCGACATGGACGCCTCGGTGCCCGAGGAGGTGAAGCGGACCTTCTCCACCGGGGCGCGCGAGACGATCTCCTCGGCGAGCTCGACCTCGGGGACGGTCGGGGCGCCGTACGACGTGCCGCGGGCGACCGCCGCCTGCACCGCGGCCTGCACCTCGGGGTGCGCGTGGCCGAGCAGCATCGGACCCCACGAGCAGATCAGGTCGACCATCTCGTTGCCGTCGGCGTCGGTGAGCCACGCGCCCCGGGCGGAGGTGATGAAGCGAGGGCTGCCGCCGACGGCCGCGAACGCGCGGACCGGGGAGTTGACGCCCCCGGGGGTCACGGCCCGGGCCCGCGCGAACAGGGCTTCGGAGACGGGCGCGCTGGACGGCGTGACGGACGGCGTGGCGGGAGGCACGCACCCAGTCTCGCGCGCGACGCGACGCCACCCAAACTCCGCCTCCACCCTTTGAGGCACGTCACACCCGACCCGGAGGGGGACCGTCGGCCCGAACTTCCGCCGGGGGGTCCCGCCGGGGCCTACTGGTGCGTAACCTGGGACACATGCGTGCGTTGTGTCACCAGCAGACGGCGAGCCCGGGTCTGCGCCGAACGAGGAGCCCTGGATGACCGACACCCGCCGCCGCCGCCTGCAGCGAGCCACGGCGATCCTGCCGCTCGCACTGCTCTCCGCCGCGGTGACCGCCAGCGTCGCCTCGCCGAGGGACACGCTGACACCCGTGGACGGGCAGCAGTCGCTGCCCACCGCCGGCACCCTGCCGGACGGCTCGACCCTGCCCGAGCAGGCCATCGAGGCGCCCGCCAGCCTGTCCACCCCGGGCCGCTCCGGGGGCCTGGCCGTGGGTGGTCGCGACGCCGCGGTCCGCAACGCCTCCACCAACGACATCCCCGCGGCCGCCCTGGCGGCCTACCAGCGCGCCGCGACCGTGGTCAACGCCGCCGACGAGTCGTGCTCGATCCCGTGGCAGCTGATCGCCGCCGTCGGTCGGGTCGAGTCCGACCACGGCCGCTACGGCGGCAACGTCCTCGACGACGACGGCGTGGCCTCCCCCGGCATCTACGGCATCCCGCTGACCGGCAGCAACGGGACCGCGCGGATCACCGACACCGACGCCGGGCAGTTCGACGACGACCGGCGCTTCGACCGCGCCGTCGGCCCGATGCAGTTCATCCCCTCCACCTGGGCGGTGGTGGGCGTCGACGCCGACGGCGACGGCGAGCGGAACCCGCAGGACGTCGACGACGCGGCCCTGGCCACCGGCGTCTACCTCTGCTCCGGCCCCGACGACCTCTCCGAGCGCCCGGGCCAGCGGGCCGCGGTCTACCGCTACAACAACAGCAACGCCTACGTCGACCTCGTGATCTCGGTGATGGAGTCCTACCTCGGCGGCGACTTCACCAGCGTGCCGACCGGCACCACCGCGTCCTCGCCGATCGCCCCGGTCCCCGCGCCGCCGGTCGCGCCGAGCCAGCCGCGCTTCCAGCCCGAGGCGCCCGTCGCTCCCGGCACCGGTCCCACCGGCCCCACCGGCTCCGCCCCGGCCGGCGAGCCCAGCGGCGGCTCCCCGAGCACCGGCGGCGACGGCGACGGCGTCCCGGCGCCCGGCCCGGACAGCCCCCCGCCCCCGGCCACGCCCCCTGCGGGCGGCGGCAGCACGCCGGGTGGGCTCGGTGGCGTCGGTCAGGACGTGGACGACGCCCTCGGCACCGGTGGCGGCGGCTCCGGTGGCGGCTCCGGTGGCGGCGGCGGTGCCGGCCCGGTCGAGACGGGCCTGACCGAGGCCGAGGCCCTGCTGGAGTGCGCGCCCAAGCTGGCGAGCTGCGCTCGCCGCGTGCGTCGAAGACCTGATGAACCCCTGACACGTCCTGCCCGGGGCCGTCCGCAGGCGCGCCGGCCCCGGCACCGGCTGTCAGGACCGCGCCCGTGCGCGCTCGTCGCTGGTTCGTCTCCCCCGAGGCCGGGCGCCCGTACGACAGGCCGCCGACCGCACCCGGACATGGAAAGAACCCGTCTCAGCGGGCCCCCCGGCTCGCTCAAACGGGTTCTTGCCTGATCGCGGTGCACATCCACCCCCCGGCGGAGGCACCGTCCTCGGTGTACGTGGAATCCCCCCGGATTCCGATCATCGTTCAGGGCCCCCCGGCCCGTCCCGACACACACGAGGATAGGTCCAAGCAGGCCCGGCCCACACCCTTTCCCAGACACACCTGATCAACAGATGAGTAACAGGATTGCGGGCCGGGGGGCCGGCCCCCTCAGCGCCGGGCGAGCAGCCCGGCTGCCTCGGCCGCCCAGTAGGTGAGGACCACGTCGGCCCCGGCCCGCCGGATCGAGGTCAGCGTCTCCAGGATCGCGGCCTCGCGGTCGATCCAGCCGCGCTCGGCGGCCGCCTCGAGCATCGCGTACTCGCCCGAGACGTTGTAGGCAGCGACCGGCACCTCGACCGCGTCGCGCACGCGACGCAGCACGTCCAGGTAGCCCAGGGCCGGCTTGACCATCACCAGGTCGGCGCCCTCGGCGACGTCCAGCCGGGCCTCGCGCACGCCCTCGACCGCGTTCGCCGGGTCCTGCTGGTACGTCTTGCGGTCACCCCGCAGCGTGGAGCCGACGGCCTCGCGGAACGGCCCGAAGAAGGCGGAGGCGTACTTGGCCGAGTAGGCCAGCACCGAGACGTCGGCGTGGCCCGCACCGTCGAGGGCGGCGCGCACCACCGCGACCTGACCGTCCATCATCCCGCTGGGCCCGACCATGTCGACCCCGGCCGCGGCCTGGGCGCGGGCCATCTCGGCGTACCGCACGAGCGTGGCGTCGTTGTCGACGCG
This sequence comes from uncultured Actinomycetota bacterium, assembly GCA_963781475.1. Taxonomy (GTDB): domain Bacteria; phylum Actinomycetota; class Actinomycetes; order Propionibacteriales; family Nocardioidaceae; genus Nocardioides. The sequence goes on from CAWAGJ010000014.1 coordinate 126,242, forward strand.
TCCGTCGGGCCTGAGCACCCCGCAGTGCCCGTGGTCGGTGAACTCGTCCAGGCACAGGTCGCTCATCACGGTCAGCGCCTCGCCCACCTCGCCCACCACGTCGGTGATCGCGCGGTTCAGCACCCCGTCGGGGTCGGTCGCGCCGGACCCGGTGGCGTCCTTGTGGTCGGGCACGCCGAAGAGCATCAGCCCGCCCAGCCCCAGCTCGGCGGCCTCGGCGGCGGCGCGCCGCAGGGAGTCGCGGCTGTGCTGCACCACACCGGGCATCGAGCCGATCGGCACCGGCTCGACGGCGCCCTCGCGCACGAAGACCGGCAGCACCAGCTGCCGTGCCTCCAGCGAGGTCTCGGCCACCATCCGGCGCAGCGCCGGGGTGGTGCGCAACCGGCGCGGACGCACCACGGGCACGCCCGCACCCCCCGGCAGCCCGCCGGCAGCCCCGGCCGTCACTGCGACGAGGTCACCTTGCGACGGACCGCCGGCTTGCGCTCCGACGGCCGGGTGACGGCCACGCCCTCCTCGAGCATGCCGGCACGACGGGTCGCCCCGAAGGCGGCGAGCGCGTCGGCCAGCACCCCCACGTCCGGCTTCGGCGCGAGCACGTCCACGCGCAGCCCGTGCTCCTCGGCGGTCTTGGCCGTGGCGGGCCCGATCACCGCGATGATCGTGGACGGGTGCGGCTTGCCCGCGATGCCGACCAGGTTGCGCACGGTCGAGGAGGAGGTGAAGACCACCGCGTCGAACTTGCCCGTCTTGATCGCGTCGCGGGTCGGGGCCGGCGGCGGCGCGGCGCGCACGGTCCGGTAGGCCGTCACGTCGTCGCACTCCCAGCCGAGGTCGACCAGCCCCGCCACGAGGTTCTCGGTGGCGATGTCGGCGCGCGGCAGGAAGACCCGGTTGATCGGGTCGAGCGTCTCGTCGTACTCCGGCCAGTCCTCCAGCAGGCCGGCGGCCGACTGGTCGCCGGAGGGCACCAGGTCGGCCCGCAGGCCCCAGGTGGCCACCGACGCCGCGGTCTTCTCGCCGACGCAGGCGATCTTCAGCCCGGAGAAGGCGCGGGCGTCGAGGCCGTACTCCTCGAACTTCTCGCGCACGGCCTTCACCGCGTTGACCGAGGTGAACACGATCCACTCGTAGCGGCCCTCGACCAGGCCGCGCACGGCCTTGTCCATCTGCAGCGGGTTGCGGGGCGGCTCCACCGAGATCGTGGGCACCTCCTCGGGGACCGCGCCGTAGCCGCGGAGCCGGCTGGAGAGGGTGGCGGCCTGCTCCTTGGTGCGGGGCACCAGCACGCGCCAGCCGAACAGCGGCTTGGTCTCGAACCACGACAGGGTGTCGCGCAGGTCGACGACGTCGCCGATCACGATCACCGCCGGCGGGGCGATCCGGGTGGCGCGCACGTCGGCGCCGACGTGCTCCAGGGTGGAGGTCAGCGTCTCCTGCTCGGTGGTGGTGCCGACCCGGGTGATCGCCACGGGCGTACGCGGGTCGCGCCCCGCGGCGACCAGCTCGGCGGCCGTCTCGCCGACCGTGCCCACGCCGGAGAGCAGCACGAGGGTGTCGTCGCCGGCGTAGCGGCTCCAGTCGACCTTCCCGCCGCAGGTGACGACCGAGACCGCGCGGCGGTCCTTGGTGGTCAGCGGGATGCCGGCGTAGGCCGGGACGGCCGCGACCGAGGACACCCCGGGCACGACCTCGAAGCCGATGCCCGCCTTGACGCACGCCTGCGCCTCCTCGGGACCGGAGGCGTAGAGGAACGGGTCGCCGACCATCAGCCGGGCCACCCGCCTCCCGCGCTTGGCGTGCTTGAGGACCACCTTGGCCCGCGCGGCGTGGGTCAGCGGCTGGCCGTCCTCGCCGAAGCCGCCGTCGACGACCTCGGGGACGTCCTCGCCGGCACCGAGCAGCGCGGCGACCAGCGCGGCGTGCTCGGGGACCTCGGTCACCACGACGTCGGCGTCACCGAGCACGCTGATCGCGCGGACGGTGAGCAGGTCGGGGTCGCCGGGGCCGGTGCCGACGAAGGACACCCAGGGCTGGGTCTCGTTCGCGGCGTCCGCGGTGGTGGGGGTCGTGCCTCGCGTCATGGGGTCTGCACCTCTGCTGCTCTGCGGTCGTGCGGATGGTCGTTCCTGGCGGGATGCTGCGGGTCGTGCCGGTGCTGCGTCTCGTACGGGTGGTGCGGGTCGTACGGGTGGTGCGGGGGGTGGAGTCATGTGGGGGCCGCCTCGAGGTCGCCGGCACCGTCGGCCAGCATCTCGGCGGCCAGCCGGGCGCCGAGACCGGCCGGGTCGGCGACGGGACCGGCCGCGGAGCTGCGCACGGCGAGCCCGCCGTCCAGGGACAGCGCGACCGCCCGGACCCACAGCTCGTCGCCGTCCTCGCCCTCGACCAGCTCGGCCATGGCTCCGATCGGGGCGGAGCAACCGCCCTCGAGCGTGGACAGCACGGCCCGTTCCGCCTCGACGCAGGCCCGCGCGCGGGGGTCGTCGAGGTCGGCCAGGGCGGTCGCCAGCGGGTCGTCGGCGCGGCACTCCACGGCCAGGGCGCCCTGCCCGGGCGCGGGCAGCACCTGGATCGGGTCGAGCACCTCGGTGACCTCGTCGAGGCGGCCGAGGCGCGCCAGCCCGGCGCGGGCGAGGAGCACGGCGTCGTACTCCCCGGACCGGACCTTGCCGATGCGGGTGTCGACGTTGCCGCGCACGCCGCGCAGCTCCAGGCCCAGCCCGAGGGCGTGCACCTGGGCGACGCGGCGCGGGGAGCCGGTGCCGACGACGCTGCCCGCGGGCAGCTCGCCGAGGGTGAGCCCGTCGCGGGCGACCACCACGTCGCGGGAGTCCTCGCGGCCGGGCACGGCCACCAGCCGGATCCCGTCCGCGGGGTAGGTCGGCAGGTCCTTGAGCGAGTGGACCGCCACGTCGACCCGGCCGGCGAGCAGCGCGTCGCGCAGGGCGCCGACGAAGACGCCGGTGCTGCCCGCGGTGGTGGTCTCGACCAGCGGGGTGCCGGCGGCCTGGCTGCGGTCGCCCTCGGTGGTGACCTCGACCAGCTCCACCGGACGGCCCAGGCGCTCGCGGATCATCGCGGCGACCATCTCGGACTGGGTGGTGGCCAGCACGGAACGGCGGGTGCCGACGCGCACGGGGGTCTCGGGCGTGCTCACGACGGACCCTCCTCCCCGACCTTGGGACGGGTGACGGCGTCCACGGCCTCGGGGTCGAGGGAGAACAGCTCGGCCAGGGCGGCGGCGTACGACACCGCGCCCTGCTCGTCGGCGAGCTCCTTGACCCGGACGGTGGGCTCGTGGAGCAGCTTGTCGGCGACGCGGCGCAGGGTGTGCAGCACCTGCGCGCGGACCTCCTCGTCGAGCCCCGGCAGCCGGGTGTCCAGGCGCACCATCTCGGTGTCGACGACACCGGTGGCCATCGAGCGCAGCGCGACCACGGTGGGGGTGACGCTGGCCTGGCGGCGGGCGGCCAGGAAGGAGGTGACCTCGTGGGTGACGATGTCGCGCACCTGCTCGACCTCGCGGCCGGCCTCGGTGTGGTGCAGGGTCTCGGCGAGCTCGGTCAGGCCGACCAGCCCGACGCCGGGGAGGTCGGCGACGGCCGGCTCGACGTCGCGGGGCAGCGCCAGGTCCAGCACGCACAGCGGCCGGTCGGGGCCGCGGTCGCCGGCCCGGCGAGCGGCGCTGACCTGGGCGGCGCTGACCAGGACCCCGGTGGCGCCGGTGCAGGTGATCACGACGTCGGCCTCGGCGAGGGCCAGGGGCAGCTCGGCCAGGGGCAGCGCGCGGGTGGCGCCGGGCCCGGAGCCGTCGGGGCGGGGTCCGTGCTCGGCGGCGAGCCGCTCGGCCCGCTCGGCGGAACGGTTGACCACGCTCACCCGGGCGGCTCCGGCGCGGGCCACGGTGGCCACGGCGAGCCCGGCCATGGAGCCGGCCCCGACCACCACGACGTCCTTGCCCGCGACCGGGCCGACCTGCTCCTCGGCGCGCGCGAGGGCCACCGTGACCAGGGAGGGCGCGACCTGGTCGATGTCGGTCTCGGCGCGCGAGCGCTTGCCGACCCGCAGCGCCTGCTGGAAGAGCAGGTTCAGCGACGGCCCGACGGTGCCGAGCTCCTGGCCGGTACGCAGCGCCTTGCGGGTCTGGCCGAGGATCTGGCCCTCGCCGACGGCCATCGAGTCGAGCCCGGCCGCGACCTGGAACAGGTGGGAGATCGCGCCGTCGTCGTAGTGGACGTAGAGGTGCGGGAGCATCGACTCGTCCTCGCCGGCCTGGTCGATGAGCATCCGCGACAGGGTCTCCACGCTGCCGTGGAAGCGGTCGACGTCGGCGTAGATCTCCACCCGGTTGCAGGTGGCGATCACGGTCGCCTCGCTGACCCGGTCGGCGGACGAGACGTCCTGGACCAGCTTGTGCACGGCGTCGTCGCTCAGCGCGACCTTCTCCAGCAGGGAGACCGGGGCGGAGCTGTGCGAGATGCCGACGACGAGGACGCTCATGCGGAGCCCACCTTCCGGGTCGGCGGCGCGGCCGTCGTGACGACGCCGGCCTTGCGCTGCTGGTGGTAGGCGAGGATCTGCAGCTCGATCGAGAGGTCGACCTTGCGCACGTCGACGCCCTCGGGCACGCCCAGGACGGCCGGGGCGAAGTTGAGGATGCTGGTGATCCCGCAGGCCACCATCCGGTCGGCGACGTCCTGCGCGGCCACGGCCGGGGTGGCGATGACGCCGATGGCGACGCCCTGGTCGCGCACCACGCCCTCCAGGTCGTCGAAGGGGCGCACCTCGATCCCGGCGACGACCTCGTCGTGCCGGTCGGGGTCGGCGTCGAGCAGGGCGACCACCCGGAAGCCGCGGCTGCGGAAGCCCGAGAAGCTGGCCAGGGCGTGGCCGAGGTTCCCGATGCCGACGATCACCACGGGCCAGTCCTGGGTGACGCCGATCTCGCGGGCGATCTGGTAGCGCAGGTACTCCACGTCGTAGCCGACCCCGCGGGTGCCGTAGCTGCCGAGGTGGGAGAGGTCCTTGCGGAGCTTGGCGCTGTTGACGCCGGCGACGGTGGCCAGGTGGTCGCTCGAGCAGGTGGCCGTCCCGGCCTCGGCCAGCGAGGTCAGGGCGCGCAGGTAGACCGGGAGGCGCGCCACCGTGGCCTCCGGGATGTCCCGGCTCGCCTCGGCCGCACCGGGTCCGGCGGGTGTCCGTGAGGTCACTGCTCTGCTTTCCAGCCGCACGACGACGTCGGGGCGCCTCGGTGTGTGGTGCGCGTCGCGGCGTCGTTCACTCTAGGAGTTTGTGAACGGGAGAACAAAACGAGCGACCGTGGTCGCTAGCACATGTGAGAAGGCACACCGCGCGGGGGGTGGGCCTGGGGGGCTCTGCTACCCGGGTCGGACCCCGGGGTCAGCGCCCGACGAGGGCGGCGCGGAGCCGCTGCGGGTCGACCCGCCAGAAGTCGTGCTGGCGCCCGTCGACGAAGGTGACCGGCACCTCCTCGCCGAACCGCTCGCGCAGGGCCGGGTCGTCGTCGACGGAGACCTCGTCGAACTCCTCCCCCAGCTCGGCGCACACCGCGGCGACGACCTCCCGCGCGACGTCGCACAGGTGGCAGCCGGGCCGGCCGTAGAGCCGGACCCGGGGGGCGCTCACGACGGGTCCGCGGCGAGGTCGCGGAGCCGGGCGCGGGCGACCTTGCCGGTACGCGTGCGCGGCAGCCGCTCGGCGGCCACGACCCGGGCCGGGCGCTTGAAGGCGGCCAGGTGCTCGCGGGCGTGCGCGTCGACCGCGGCGAGCACGACGTCGACCTCGGCACCGGGCGCCGGGACGACGTGGGCGACCACGGCGTACCCGGTCGACGGGTCGTCCGCGCCGACCACCGCCACCGCCTGCACCCCGGTCGCACCCGCGAGGACGGCCTCGACCTCGGCGGGGTAGACGGTGAAGCCCGAGACCACGATCGTCTCGGCCAGCCGGTCGACCAGGACCAGGTCCCCGGCCGCGTCGAGCAGGCCGACGTCCCCGGTGGCCCACCAGCCGTCCGGCCCGGGGCCGCCGTGGCCCTCGGGCCAGTAGCCGCTGAACAGGTGGGGCCCGCAGACCTCCACCTCGCCCGGGTCGCCCACGGCGACCTCGCGACGCTCGGCGTCGACCAGGCGCAGGCCGACCCCGGGCAGGGCCCGGCCCACGGCGTGCGGGTCGAGCGGGGTGCCGGGGTGCGTGCTGGCCACGACCGGGGCGGTCTCGGTGAGGCCGTACCCCTGGTGGACGACCAGCCCGGTGCGCGCGGTGAACTCCGCCGACGCGCCCGGGTCCAGCGGCGCCGAGCCCGACAGCACCAGGCGCACCGGTCCGAGCCGCTCGGCGAGGTCGTCGACGGTGCGCCACCGGTCCAGCACCCCGGGGGCCAGCGGCAGCACGCTGCAGGCCTCGTCCTCGATCAGGTCCAGGGTGCCGACCGGGTCGAAGGCGTCGGCCATCACCAGCTTGGCCCGCTGCCGCAGCACCGCGCCCAGCACGGCGCACAGGCCGTAGACGTGCGACATCGGGACCAGCCCGAGGACCACGTCGTCACCGTGCACCAGGGGCGGCCGCAGCTGCGCCACCTGCTCCACGTTGGCCCGCAGCGCGCGGTGGCTCAGCATCGCCGCCCGCGGGCTGCCGGTGGTCCCGGAGGTGTAGAGCAGCACGGCGAGCTGCTCGGCGTCGTGCAGCACCGGCGCGCGGCGGCCACGCTCGGCCCGCAGGTGGTCCCAGGACCGCTCCCCGGGCAGCAGCGTGGTGCCGACCGCGACCAGGCGGGGTCGGTGGGCCGCGCCGTCGACCTCGAGACCGGCCAGCGCCGCGCGTACGGCGGTCACCGAGCCGGCGTCGGCCAGCACCATCCGAGCGCCGCTGTCGCCCAGGGCGCGCGCCACCTCGGCCGGTGTGGACGCGGGGTCCAGGGGCACCGCGACCGCCTGCGCCCGGAGCACCGCGAGGTAGCCGGTGACCATCTCGAGCCGGTTGCCCAGCACCAGCACCACCCGGTAGCCGGCGACCACCCCGGCGTCCCCGAGGCCGGTGGCCACCCGGGCGACCTCGGTGTCGAGCTCGCGCCAGGTCAGGCTGCGCCCGGACGCCTCGACCAGGGCGAGCTTGTCCGGGGACTCCTGGGCCGCGTGGACCAGCAGGTCGTCCAGGCCGGCGGCGGGGCCGTGCCCGGGCGCCGGCCCGCCGGCCCGACCGGTGCCGTCGTCGGGGGTCCCGGGAGGGTGCAGGGGTGGCGCAGCGGCGGCCGGCATGGGCGGATACTTCCACACCGTGGCGTGGCACGCCCGGGCCCGGGCGGACCCGTCGCGGGCTGCTGCCGCGACGCCCTAGGCTCGACGGGTGACCCCCTCGGAGCGTCCGCGACCGCGCCTGGACCTGCGCCAGCGCTCGATCCTGGCCGGGGAGGCCGCGGCCGCCGCGGCCGACGTCGAGCACGCGTTGAGCCTGGTGGCGGACCCCGCCTCGGCGGCGTTCTTCGACGTGGACAACACCGTGATGCAGGGCGCGAGCATCTTCCACCTCGCGCGCGGGCTGCACCGCCGCGAGTTCTTCACCACCCGCGACCTCGTCGGCGCCGCGTGGAAGCAGGCCTACTTCCGGGTGGCCGGCGTCGAGGACCCCGACCACGTCTCCCAGACCCGCGAGGCGGCGCTGTCCTTCATCGCCGGGCACACGGTGCGCGAGCTCGAGGAGCTGAGCGAGGAGATCTTCGACGAGACCATGTCGCACCGGATCTGGCCCGGGACCCGCGCGCTGGCCCAGCTCCACCTCGACCAGGGCCAGCGCGTCTGGCTGGTCACCGCCGCCCCGGTGGAGATCGCCCGGACCATCGCACGCCGCCTGGGCCTGACCGGCGCGATGGGCACCGTCGCCGAGCACGTCGACGGCGTCTACACCGGCCGGCTGGTCGGCGACATGCTGCACGGACCGGCCAAGGCCGAGGCGATCCGTGCGCTGGCGGTGCGGGAGGGGCTCGACCTGGCGCGCTGCTCGGCCTACTCCGACTCCGTCAACGACCTGCCGATGCTGTCCCTGGTCGGCGACGCCTGCGCGGTCAACCCCGACGCACGCCTGCGCGCCCACGCCCGGGCCGCCGGCTGGCGGGTCCGCGACTACCGGACCGGACGCAAGGCCGCCCGCGCCGGCCTCGTGCTGACCGCCGCCGCCGGGGCGCTGGGCGGCGCCGCCGCCGCCGGGCTGCGCCGCCGCTCCTGACCGGGTTCGTCCCCACGACCCCTGTGTCCCAGGTCTCCCCGGCGTCTACACTCGACCGGGTCGCCCGCGGGCGACAGCCAGGGGAGGGCGCTGCGGATGGTCCAGGGCGGACGGCACGAGGGTGGGCTGGAGGCCCTGCGTCGCGCGGTCGCCCGCGCGCTCGCCGCGAGCCCGCTGCCCGCCGGCCCGCTGCCCGCCGGGGCGTACCCCGTCGGTCCCACCGGCCCCGACCTGCTGCTGTCCGCCGCGACGTCGCCCCGCGGACCGGCCGGGCCCGGCACGCCGTACGGCGACCACGGCGAGGCCGCCTCGTCGGAGGAGGACGAGGGCGAGCGCACCCGGCTGATCGCCCTGGTCGAGCTGGCGCGCGGCGGTGACGTCGACGCGTTCGGGTTGCTCTACGACCACTACCACCCGCAGGTCTACCGCTTCCTGATCCACCGCACGCGCTCGGTGCCGCTGGCCGAGGACCTGACCTCGGAGACGTTCTTCCGCGCCCTGCGCCGGCTGCCGGACTTCCGGTGGCAGGGCAAGGACTTCGGCGCCTGGCTGATGACGATCGCGCGCAACCTGACCGTCGACCACTTCAAGTCCGGTCGGGTCCGCATGGAGTCGACCACCGAGGACATGAGCCGGCACGACGACGTCACCGAGAGCACCGAGGACGCGGTGCTCGCCGCGCTCACCCACGAGGTGCTGCTCGAGGCCCTCCAGCGCCTCTCGACCGAGCAGCGCGACTGCCTGGTGATGAGGTTCCTCCAGGGCCTGAGCATCGCGGAGACCGCGGCCGTCCTGGGCCGCAGCGAGGGCGCCGTGAAGCAGCTCCAGCTCCGTGGGGTGCGCAACCTCGCCAAGCTGCTCCCCGAGGGCCTGCGATGACCGGTCTAGGGGTGGGCGCGGCCCGCGTAACCTCCCCCGCCGACGCTTCGTTGCACTGCTCGAGGGTGACGCCGGACCGACGGCGGCCCCAGAGAACAGGACGTGGACGATGACTCCCGGGTTCACCACGCGCGCTCGAGCGGAGCGCTTCGCCGCGGCGCTCGACGCGCCGGGCGGGTCCGCACCGCTCGGTGTCGACCCGGCCTGGGTCCAGCTGGTGGGCCGGTTGCAGGCCGTGCCCGAGGTCCAGCCCCGCCCGGAGTTCTCCGCGGCCCTGCGCGAGCAGCTCCTCGTCGCGGCCCGGGCCCAGCCGGCGGCGCCGCGCCCGGCCCGCGCCGGCACCACGCCGGAGCAGCTGGCGCGGCTGCGCCTGTCCCCGACCCACCCGCGCGCGCAGCGCCGGCTGACCGCGGCCGTGGCCGGCCTGGCGCTGGTGGGGGCCAGCGGCGGCATGGCCCTGGCCTCGCAGAGCGCCCTGCCCGGGGACACCCTCTACCCCGTCAAGCGCGCGATCGAGGACGTCCGCACCGGTCTCGAGGACGACCCGTCGGCGCGGGGGACCCGGTTGATCGGCCAGGCCCGCGACCGGCTCACGGAGGTCGCCGCCCTCACCGTCGACGACGGCGCCGACCCGGCGGCCGTCGCGCAGACCCTGGTCGACTTCTCCGAGCAGGCCGGCGCGGCCGGCGAGGCCAAGCTGGAGGCCTACTACTCCTCGGGCAGCCAGGACGAGGTGCTCGAGCTGCGGGGGCTCGCGTCCGACGCGCTGGGGGTCCTCGGCTCCCTCGAGCCTGCCGTTCCCGCGTCGGCGCGACCCTCGCTGCTGAGCGCGGCCCAGGACGTCCGGGCGCTCGACGCCGCCGCGCGCCAGGCCTGCGGCGGCTGCGGCGGCCCCGTGGTCGGGCTGGTGCCCGAGCTGGCCCTCGACCCGGCCGCCGCCGACCTCGGCCAGGCCCTCGCCCTCCCGCCGGGGCGGGCCGGGACGGGTCCGGGCTCCGGGCCGGGGGCACGCGACCGGTCGGACGGGTCCGGGACCTCGGGGACCGGGTCCGGCACGGGATCCGGCTCCGGCACCGGGTCGGGAGACGTCGACACGTCCACCCCGGCCCGCGGCGGAGACGGTCGCCCGGGCGGCGGGGGCCGTCCGCAGCAGCAGGACGGGCAGCAGGACGGCGCCCCGTCCCTCCCGGTCGGGCAGGTTCCGGCGGGTTCCGACGACTCGCTGCGCGACCTCGCCCGCGACGTCGGGGAGGACCTGGGAGGTCTCGCCGGTTCCGGGAGCACCTCGCTGCAGCGGTTGGCCGGGGGCCTGTTCGCCGGAGCGGGCACCGGCGCGGACGGGGTCGACGGCGACGGCGCCCGGACCGACCGCGACCGGACCGACCGCGACCGGACGCCCCGCAACGGCGACGGCCGTGCGGGCCGGACCGGGCGGCAGGGCGGCACCGCGGCGGACCCGGTCGAGCGCGCCGACGTCGACGACACCCTCGGCGGGCTCCTGCCCTGATCCCCGGCGCCCGTCCGTGGCGCCGGCACGTCGACGCCGTGAGCCCGTCCCGGTCGGGGGTGGGGCGGGGCAGGATCAGCCGAAGACGGAGTCGCGGTCCATCAGCAGCCGGTAGAGCGTCTGCTGGATCGTCTCCCGCACCTGGTCGGTGACCTCGAAGACGAGCATCGGGTCGTCGGCCGCACCGCTCTCGTAGGTGTCGGTCCTGATCGGCTCACCGAACTCCAGCAGCCACTTCGAGGGCAGCGGCACCAGCCCGAGCGGCCCCAGCAACGGGAACAGCGGGGTGATCGGCACGTACGGCAGGCCGAGCAGCCGCGCGAGGGCCGGCACGTTGCCGATCATCGGGTAGATCTCCTCGGCACCGACCACCGCGAGCGGGACGATCGGGACGCCGGTGCGCAACGCGGCGGAGACGAAGCCGCCGCGCCCGAACCGCTGCAGCTTGTAGCGCTCGGAGTACGGCTTGCCGACGCCCTTGAAGCCCTCCGGCCAGACCCCCACCAGCTCGCCGCCGCGCAGCATCCGCTCGGCGTCCTCCTGGCAGGCCAGGGTGGCGCCGGCCTTGCGGGCCAGGGCGCTGACGACCGGCAGCCGGAACACCAGGTCGGCGCCGAGCGGGCGCAGGAACCGGCCGGTGTGGTCGTGCACGCTGACCATGGTCATCAGGCCGTCGACGGGGACGGTGCCCGAGTGGTTGGACACGAGCAGCGCGCCGCCGGTCTCGGGGATGTTCTCCACGCCCCGGACCTCGATCCGGAACCAGGACCTCGCCAGCGGGCGCAGTGCGGCCAGCACGAACCGCTCGGTGACCTCGGCGTCGAACCCGTACTCGTCGACGGGGTAGTCGCCGGTCAGCCGGCGGCGCCAGAAGGCCAGCATCCGGGCCAGCTGGGGCTCCCACTGCTCGCCGAACACCTCGCGGGCCGCGACCTGCAGCGCCCCCAGCCACTGGCCGGGCGAGAGCTGCGCCCACGGGTTGCGGTCCTCGGTGCGCGCGGCGTCGCGGGCTCCGGCGTCGGAGGGGGTGCCGGTCCCGGTCCCGGCCGGGTCGGTGGTGACGCCGACGGGCTCCACGACCTCCACGGGCTCGACGCGGGCCTCCTCGGGCGCGGGGGCCTCCTCGACGCCGGCGTCGTCCGGGACCGCACCCGCTCCGGCGGGGCGGGCCCGGCGCGGCGGGGAGTGCTGGGGGCCGTGGGAGCCCGCCAGCCCGCGGGCGGCGGCCGACGGCGCCCGACCGGTGCCGCGGCCGGGGCGGCCGCGGGTGCCCAGCGGGATGATCTCGGCGTCACCCATCGCGATCTCCGCCTCCGAGGGCCGGGAACGGCGCGGGGAGCCGGTGGGCGAGGTCGTCGAGCACGCGCGACCCGCGACCGCCGGTCGGGGCGAGGCCGGCCCCGAAGTCGGCCAGGGCCTCGGCGGTGGAGTACGCCGGGGAGAACCCGAGCTCGGCACGCATCCGGGTGGTGTCCACGCCCCGACCGTAGGTCAGGAAGGCCAGCTGCTCGGGCGAGAAGTCCGCGGCGCGCGCGGACCGGAGCACCGAGCCGACCTTGCCGACGGCGAAGCCCGGCATCGGCACCATCGGGCGCCGCAGCCGGCGTACGGCCTGCGAGAGCGTGACCAGACCGTCCCCGGCCACGTTGAAGGTGCCGGGCACGTCGGTGGCGACCGCGTGGTCGAGGACCGCCATCAGGTCGGACTCGTGCAGGAACTGCAACCGGGCGTCGTGACCCAGCACGACCGGGATCACCGGGAGCCGGAAGTAGGAGGTGATCGGGCTCTGGACGTGCGGCCCGATGACGTTCGCGCAGCGCAGCATGGTCACCCGGACGTCCGGGCGGCGGCGCGCCATCCCGCGCACGTAGCCCTCGATCTCGGCGACGTCCTTGGCGTAGCCCGCGCGTGGCGGCCGGCGCGGCTCCATGTCCTCGGTGAACATCGCCGGGTCGCGGCTGCTCGCGCCGTACACGGTGGTGGTCGACTTCACCACCAGCGTGCGCACCGACGGGGCCTTCTGGCAGGCCGCGAGGAGCTGCATCGTCCCGATGACGTTGAGCTCCTTCATCGGGCCCCGGCCGCCGGTGCTGCCGGGGGTGGCGATGACGCTCATGTGCACGACCGTGTCGACGTCCTCGCGCGCGATCACCTTCGCGATGACCGGGTTGCGGATGTCGGCACGCACGAACGAGACGTCGCCCATGTCGCCCCGGGGCGGCACGACGTCGACCCCGATCACCCGTCGCACGCCGGCCTGCGCGGCGATCCGACGCGCGAAACGGCGTCCGAGGTCGCGGGAGACCCCGGTGACCAGGACGGTCCGGGCGTCAGCTGCCACGCGGTGCTCCCAGGTGCGTACGGGCGAGGACGGGGCAACGGGCGCGCGACGGCGCGCCCGTACGGCCTACTTGCCGAGCTTGCGACGCTGGACGCGCGTCTTCTTCAGGAGCTTGCGGTGCTTCTTCTTGGCCATGCGCTTGCGCCGCTTCTTGATGACAGAACCCACGGGTTACCTCTCAGACACTGGTCCCTCGCGGCGAGCGCCGCCAGGACCGCCCCACCTTAGCCACCGCCGCCGCGGGCGGCCGAATCGGGCTCGGCCCGCGGTCGGCCGGCGGTCGGTGGTCGGTCGGCTCCGGGTCAGCCGGCGTCGTAGAAGCTCTTGCGGAGGTACTCGTCGACGTCCTCCTCGCGGACGCGGAAGGACCGGCCCACGCGGACCGCGGGCAGCTCCCCGCCGTGCAGCAGGCGGTAGACCGTCATCTTGGAGACACGCATCCGCGTCGCCACCTCGGCGACCGTCATGAACTCCTCGGTTCCCGGCCCGGACGAGCTCGAGACCATGTGGCACCTGTCTTCCTCGGCACGCGCCGATGACTCCCTCCGCTGGCACACGCCAGCGCTTGACCGGAGGATAGGGCCTGGAGTGACGCGTGGGGAAGAGAATGCCTCGACTGGCTGCTGTGGCTCGGCGTGTCGTCTTGACTCGCCACGTCCGGGCGCGACCGGGTGGCGGTCAGAGCACCGGATCGAGCCCGTGGAGGGGGAACGTGGCGGTCCGGGTGGCCTGCACCAGGCGGTCCAGCCAGCTGTCGGGGTCGTAGCCCTCCTCCCACGGCCGGTACGTCGGGGTGCGCCCCTCGGTGAGCCGCAGCGGCGCCGTGGCGCCCAGCAGCTCCCGGACGTGCTCGCGCCAGCTCTCCGGCGTGGACGTGGCCGGGTCGAGGGGGGCGCCACCGACCACGGCGAGCAGGTGGGACCAGGCGCGGGGCACCACGCCGACCACGGCGTAGCCACCGCCGCCCAGGGCCACCCACCTCCCGCCGGCGACCTCGTGCGCGAGGTCGTGCAGCGCGAGGTAGCTCTCGCGCTGGCCGTCGACGGTGAGCGTGAGGTCGGCCAGCGGGTCGTCGGCGTGGGAGTCGCAGCCGTGCTGGGTGACCAGGACGTCCGGGGCGAACTCGCGCAGCACCGGCGGCACGACGGCGTGGAAGGCGCGCAGCCATCCCTCGTCGGAGGTGCCCGGCGGCAGCGCGACGTTGACCGCGCTGCCCTTCGCCTCCGGGCCGCCGGTGTCGCCGGCGAAGCCGGTGCCCGGGAACAGGAACTGCCCGCTCTCGTGCAGCGAGATCGTCAGCACCCGCGGGTCGTCGTAGAAGATCGCCTCGACGCCGTCGCCGTGGTGCACGTCGACGTCGACGTAGGCGACCTTCTGCGCACCCTGGTCGAGCAGCCACCGGATGCCGACGGCGACGTCGTTGTAGACGCAGAAGCCGCTGGCACGGTCGGGCATGGCGTGGTGCAGCCCGCCGGTGACGTTCACGCTGTGCAGGGACTCCCCCGACCAGACCTGGCGGCAGGCCTCGACGGTCGCACCGACCACGTGGGCGGCGGCGTCGTCCATCCCGCGGAAGACCGGGTTGTCGTCGGTCCCGAGCCCGTACGCCTCCTCACCGGCCCCGGGCGCGTGGCCCATCCGGCCGACGGCCTCGATCAGCGCGTCGTCGTGCACCGTGGCGACCAGGTCGAGGCTGGCCATCGGGGCGCGCACCGTGCGCAGGTGGTCCAGCACCCCGAGGTCGCGGGAGAGCCGCATGGTGAGGTCCACGCGCAGCGGCGACATCGGGTGGCCCGCCCCGAAGTCGTAGGCGGTCAGGCCGTCGTCGAACACGACGGTCGCCGGCCCGGGGCAGGTGGTCTCGGTCACCTCCGCACGCTAACCGACCCCCCGCCCGAGATGACGCTCCCGCACTGCCCAGATGACGCTCGCGACGCCTCGAGATGACAGTGCCGGCGGCTACGGCGTGACCGTCCGGACGAACGAGGCCACCACCCGGCCGAGCTCGGCCCCGGCGTCCTCCTGGAGGAAGTGCCCGGCCCGCGCCAGCGTCGGGTGCTCGCGCCCGACAGCGCCGGGCACGTGACGCTGCAGCACCGGCGCCATCGCGCCGGTGATCGGGTCCGAGTCGCCGAACGCGGTGAGGAACGGTGCGCGCCACCGCCCCAGCTCCGCCCACGCCGCCCGGTTGACCTCGGTCGAGGGGTCGTGCGGGCGGGTCGGCACCAGGGACGGCATCGCGCGGGGGCCGGCCTTCGAGGCCTCGGTGGGGAAGGGTGCGTCGTACGACGCCCGGACACCGTCGTCGAGCCCGCGTACGCACCCCGACGCGACCAGCCGGCCCACGTCGAGCACCTCGGCCTTCTCGACCGCCGCCCGGAACTGCCACCACACCTCCGGCATGTCCTTGTCGCCGGTCGGCAGGCCGGTGTTGGCGGCGACCACGCGGGCGAACCGGTCCGGGTGCTCGGCGACCAGGCGCAGCCCGATCAGCCCGCCCCAGTCCTGGCCGAGCAGGGTGAGCTCGCCCGCGTCCGGCCCGCCGAGGCCGAGGCGGTCCAGGACGAGCTCGCGGGTCCAGTCGACGTGGCGCTGGTAGGAGTGGTCACGGGAGGAGACCGGCTTGTCCGACCGGCCGAAGCCCACCAGGTCCGGCACGACGCAGCGCACGCCGGTCGCGGCCACCTCGGCGGCGACGTGGCGGTAGAGGTAGGACCAGGTCGGCTCGCCGTGCAGCATCAGCACGGTCGCCGCGCCGTCGCGCCAGCCGTCCGGGCGCACGTCGACGTAGGCCATCCGCAGCGTGCCGCCGTCGGGGTCGGCGACGTCGGCGTACGACGGCTCCCAGGTCAGCCCCGCGGGGAGGTCGGCGAGGTCGGCGAACCGGTCATCGGGCGTGCGGTAGGTCTCCATCGCCGCAGTCTGGCACCGACCGGGCACCGGCTAGCGTCACCCGCGTGGACCCCACGACCGCGCTCCTCGCCGCGAGCGCCGCGCACGCCGGCTTCTCGGTCGTGGTCACCGTGGTGGTGTACCCCGCGCTCGCCGACGTCGCGCGCGAGTCGCCGCGCCAGTGGTCGGCCCGCCACGACGCGCACTCCCGGCGCATCGGTGCCGTCGTCGCGCCGCTCTACCTGCTCGTCGCGGCCGCCTGCGTGTGGACGCTGGTGACCGGGCCGCAGGGCTGGGCGTGGGTGGCGCTGACCGGCAACGCGGTCGCCGCGCTGGTCACCGCGACCCGGGCCGCGCCCACGCACGGCCGGCTGGGACGCGAGGGCCCGGACCCCGGGCTCGTCCGCTCCCTGCTGCTCGCCGACCGCGCCCGCACCCTCGGCGCGGTGGTCGCCCTCGCGGCCTCAGCCCTGGCCGTCTGAGCCGGCGTACGCCGCCAGCGTCCGCAGCTGCTTGCGCACCATCGGCACGTCGCCCCAGGCGAGCGCGGCCGCCTTCGCGCGCACGAGCGGTCCGCCGCCGGGCAGCGTCATCCGGCAGACCAGGCGGGTGCGCGTACCCCCGTCGAGCGGCTCCGCGGCGTAGGTGGCCGCCAGCGGGCCGAAGGGCAGGCTGCCGGCCGCGGTGGTCACCCCGGTCCAGGAGCGACCCTCGTCGACCTCGAGCAGCTCGTAGACCTTCACCATCCGCTGCCCGGGCGCGAGCCGGTCGGCGCCCGCGGTCAGCGTCCGGGGGCTGCGGCGTCCGAGGTTGTCGACCAGGTCGTAGGAGTAGGGCGCGACGGCGAGCTGGCACAGCCAGCGCCAGCAGACGGGCGGCGGCGCGTGGGCGGTCACCGCGCGCGTCATCCGCAGCAGGGGACGCCCGGGCGCCCGGGCCGCCACGACGGAGTCGGCCGGGTAGTCCCGGTCTGCCTCCTCCGCGGTGGCGCCCCAGACCCAGGGCAGCCCGGGGGCCGCGGACACTACTTCTTCTGGCGGCGGCTGCCGGCGTGCCAGTCCTCCGCCTTGCCGGCCTCGTCCTCGGAGACACCGAAGGACGGCAGCTGCGGCTGCTCGCGCAGGCTGCGCTTGAGCTCGGCGAAGCCGGGGAAGGTGGCCAGGCCGACCACGTGGTCCCACAGCTGCAGGGCGTCCTCGTCGCTGGGGAGCCGGCTGATCACCGGGCCGAAGAACGCCGCGCCCTCGGGCGGGGCGACGTGCAGGATCGGCGTGCCGACGTCCTTGCCGGTCAGCGCGAGGGCCTCGTCGGTCTCGGCCTGGATCTGCGCGTCGTGGTCGGTGTCGTCGAGGTGACGCACCAGCTCCTCGGGCAGCCCGGCCTCGGCCAGCGCGCGGCGCACCAGCGCGTCGAGCTCGGTGGGGTGGTAGTCGTCGGGGGGGACCTCGAAGACCTGGCTGGACAGGGCCGGGTAGAGCCGGGCGACCGCCTCGGGCCCGTGGTCGGCACGCACCTGCGCGCAGACGCGGAGCATCCGCAGCCCCGCGGTGTGGCCGTCCTCGTACTCCGGCGGGAAGTGGCTGTCGTAGTCGATGTGGGCGTTGAGCAGGCGCAGCGAGATGAACCGCCACTCGACGGTGTCACCGCGCTGACGCTGCACCGTGCGTACCCACTTGCTCGTCATCCACGCGAAGGGGCAGACGGGGTCGAACCAGAACCGGACGTCGGGGTGATCGCTCATGCCCCCATCCTCGCGCCGCGCGCCAAGCACGTCTCACCCGGGCGCTCCGGCCCGACGGTCGTGGACGAACGGGCGGACGGTTCCACCTCCGCGGAGCCCGGGACCGTCACCTCGAGGCGGCGCGAGCGTCATCTCGGCCGGCGGTGAGCGTCATCTCGGCTACTGGCCGAGGGCGCGGGAGCGGTCGCGGGCCGCCTCCATCGCGCCCAGGAAGGCAGCCCGCACCCCGTGGACCTCGAGCTCGCGCAGCGCGCTCGCGGTCGTCCCGCCGGGCGAGGTGACCTGCTCGCGCAGCACGGTGGGGTGGGTGCCGGTCTCCTGCAGCATCCGGCCCGAGCCGACGACGGTCTGGATCACCAGGTCCGTCGCGGTGGCGCGGGGCAGGCCGAGGTGCACGCCGGCCTCGATCATCGACTCGACGACGAAGAAGATGTACGCCGGGCCGGACCCGGAGATCGAGGTGACCGCGTCCTGCTGCCGCTCGGGGATCCGCAGCACCTTGCCGACCGAGCGGAGCATCTGCTCGGCCTCGGCCAGGTCGCCCTCGGAGCAGTGCGAGCCGGGCGAGATCGCCGACATGCCCTCGTCGACCAGCGCCGGGGTGTTCGGCATGACGCGGACGACCGCGACCCCGTCCGGCACCCGGGACTCGATGTAGGAGGTGGTGATCCCGGCCGCCAGCGAGACCACCAGCTGACCGGCCCGCAGGCTCCCGGCGAGCTCCGCGAGCACCTCGGCCATGTCCTGCGGCTTGACCACGAGCACCACGGTGTCCGCGCGCGCGGCCGCGTCGGCGTTGCCGACCACCGCCACGCCGTACCGGTCCTCGAGCTCGCGGGCCCGCTCGGGCCGCTTCTCCCCCACCAGCAGCCGGTCGACGCGCCGTCCGGCGCGCACCAGCCCGGAGAGCAGGGCCTCGCCCATCACCCCGGCGCCGATGATGGCGGTCTGCTTCTCCTGGGCGTGCACCACGACGACCGCCCCCCTCAGGACTTCGAGACCAGGGAGCGCGCGAAGAAGGCCAGGTTGGCCGGCTTCTCGGCCAGGCGCCGCATCAGGTAGCCGTACCACTCCTCGCCGTAGGGGACGTAGGTCCGCACGGACTCGCCCTCCCCGGCCAGCCGCTTCTGCTCGTCGGGCCGGATGCCGTAGAGCATCTGGAACTCGTAGGTGCCCTGCGCGCGGCCGAACCGGCTGGCCAACGAGGTCGCGATGTCGACCATCCGCGGGTCGTGGGTGGCGATCATCGGGTAGCCCTGACCGGCCAGCAGCACCTTGAGGCAACGCACGTAGGACTTGTCGATGTCGATCCTGTCGGTGAAGGCGACCTCGGCCGGCTCGGCGTACGCGCCCTTGCACAGCCGCACCCGGGAGCCCTCGTGGGCCAGCGCCCGGCAGTCCGACTCGGTGCGGTGCAGCATCGCCTGGAGCACGGCCCCGGTCTCCGGGAAGTCCTGCCGCAGCTCGCGCAGCGCGGCCAGGGTCCGGTCGGTGGTGGTGTGGTCCTCCATGTCGAGGGTCACCGTCGTGCCGGCGTTGCGGGCCGCGCGGCAGATCGTGCGGGCGTTCTCCAGGGCGACCTGGTCGGCGCCGTCGTCGGCGATGGCCTGGCCGATCGCCGACAGCTTGACCGAGACCTCGGCGTGCCGGGTCAGCCCCCGCAGCGCCAGCTCGCGCAGCAGGTCGAGGTAGGCCGCCACGGTGGCGTCGGCCTGGGTCCGGTCGGTGGTGTCCTCGCCGAGGTAGTCCAGCGTCACCCGCAGACCGTCGTCGACGAGCCCGGCGGTGGCCTGGACCGCCGCCAGGGTGTCCTCCCCGGGCACGTAGCTGCGCACGATGCCGGCCGACACCGGCATGGTGCTGACCAGCTGCTTGACCCGGGCGCTGCGGGCGAGGAGGAGCAAGGGGCCACGGATCGGCGACATGCGCACAGGGTACGCG
This sequence comes from uncultured Actinomycetota bacterium, assembly GCA_963781475.1. Lineage (GTDB taxonomy): Bacteria > Actinomycetota > Actinomycetes > Propionibacteriales > Nocardioidaceae > Nocardioides. The sequence goes on from CAWAGJ010000014.1 coordinate 145,790, forward strand.
GGGCGGCGCCCCCTCAGACCGCCCGGACGGCGTCGAGACGGGCCTTGGTCAGCACGGCACGCACCTCGAGCCCCACGTCGGCCAGCGGCTCCTCGTCGGCCGGCGAGCGGTCGATCGCGCAGACGACGACCTCGACCACGGCGCCGGCCTCGCGCAGGGCCCGGGTCGCGTCGCGCACGGCACCCCCGGTGGTGATCACGTCCTCCACCAGCGTCACCCGTCGACCGGCGACGTCGGGGCCCTCCGCGAGCTTGCAGGTGCCGTACTCCTTGGCCTGCTTGCGCACGAAGAGCGTGCGGTGACCGGTCAGGGACGAGACCATGGTCGCGATCGGGACGCCGCCGAGCTCGAGGCCGCCGAGCAGCTCGGTGTCGGCCGGGAGCAGCGGCACCATCGCGGTGGCGACCCGGCCGAGCAGGGCCGGGTCGGACTCGAAGAGGTACTTGTCGAAGTACTCCTGCGCGACCTGCCCGGAGCGCAGCACGAACTCCCCGGTCAGCCGGCAGCAGGCGTCGACGTCGGCGGCCAGCGTGGGGTCGGCGGGGCCTGCGGGGGCGGCGTCTGCGGTCACCCGGGCCATGATGCCGCACGCGGCGACCGGGCTACGGTGGCCCGGTGCCGCCGACCGTCCGCCCCGCAGCCCGTCTCGCGGGGATCGCGCCCACCGTCTTCGCCGAGATGTCGGCGCTCGCGCTGCGCACCGGCTCGGTCAACCTCGGCCAGGGCTTCCCGGACGTCGACGGCCCCGCCTCGGTGGTGGCCGCGGCCGCGCGGGCGATGCAGGCCGGCGCCAACCAGTACGCCCCCGGCTGGGGCGTGCCCGCGCTCCGGGAGGCGGTCGCGCGCCACCAGCTGCGCCACTACGGCATCGAGCTCGACCCGACCAGCGAGGTCGCGGTGACCACCGGCGCCACCGAGGCCGTGGCCGCGGCCGTGCTCGGCCTGGTCGACCCGGGCGACGAGGTGGTGGTGCTGGAGCCCTACTACGACTCCTACACCGCGATGATCCAGATGGCCGGCGGGGTGCGTCGGCCGGTGACGCTGCGGGCCCCGGACTTCCGTCTCGACGTCGACGGCCTGCGCGCCGCGGTCGGCCCGCGGACGCGGTACGTGCTGCTGAACAGCCCGCACAACCCGACCGGCACGGTGCTGACCCGGGCCGAGCTCGAGGCCGTCGCCGCGGTGGCGATCGAGCACGACCTGGTCGTGATCACCGACGAGGTCTACGAGCACCTCGTGTTCACCGGCCACGAGCACGTCCCGATCAGCACGCTGCCCGGGATGGCCGAGCGCACGCTCACCCTCTCCAGCGTCGGCAAGTCCTGGTCGTTCACCGGCTGGAAGGTCGGCTGGGCGACCGGCCCGGCCGCGCTGGTGGCGGCGATGGTCTCGGCCAAGCAGTGGCTCACCTTCACCTCCGGCGCGCCGTTGCAGCCGGCCGTGGCGTGGGCGCTCGACGAGGAGCCGGACTTCCCGCGCCGGCTCGCCGTCGACCTCGAGGGCCGCCGCGACCTGCTCTGCGCGGGCCTGGCCCGTACCGGTCTGGAGGTGCGGGTCCCGGAAGGCACCTACTTCGCGGTGACCGACACCCGGTCCCTCGGCTGGCCCGACGCGCGCTCGTTCTGCGCGGCGCTGCCCGAGCGGGCCGGGGTGGTGGCGATCCCGATGGCGTTCTTCTACGACGACCAGGACGCCGCCCGGCACCTGGTGCGGTGGACGTTCTGCAAGCGCACCGAGGTGCTCGAGGACGCGCTGACCCGCCTCGGCGGCGCCGACCTCACCGGCCCCGGCTGAGGGACGCGGACCTCAGCGCCAGGCGCGCACCTCGGGGCGCATCAGCAGCGCGACGACGAGCACGCACCCGAGCAGCGGGACCACGAACGCCGGGGAGCCCAGGGAGAAGCCCAGGGCCAGCACGGCGGCGACGGCCGCGCACCACCACAGCGTCCAGCGCCCGCCCACCGAGCCGCGCACCGCGAGGACCGCGGCCACCACCGCGACCAGGCACCACACCGCGAGGACCCCGAACATCACGGTCGTGGCGACCTGGATGTCGCGCAGGCTGAGCCCCTGCTCGAGCGCCGCGGGGTCCTGCTCGCGCAGGGCGTCGAGCACGACGTCGGGCGAGGCCCACAGCAGCGCCACGCCCCCGGTCGCGAGCACCAGCGTCAGCCCGCACAGCGACCACGACACCAGGCAGGCGACGAGCAGGGCCGGCGGTCGCGGCCCCCGCGCCCCGGGCCGGGTCGCGTCGGCCCGGTGGGCGTGCGCGGGCTGGCCGAACGGTCGGGCGTACGGGGCGGGGGCACCGCCCTGCGTCCCGGGCTGGCCGGTGGGCTGCTCGGTCGGCTGGCCGGTGGGCTGGCCGGTGGGCGGGCCGGTGGGCTGGCCGGTGGGCGGGAGGAACGCCTGCTGCTGCGGGGTGGGCGTGACCGCCGCGCCGCGCGGTCGGCGCGCGGGCGGGTCGGGGACGGGCAGCCCGGCGTACCACTCGCGGGCCGGGCTGAGCCAGAGCGTGATGACCGAGGCGACGACCACGGCGGAGATCAGCCCGCCGGTGACCGTGCCGGTGACGAACACCGGCACCGCCAGCACGCTCAGCACCACGCGCGCGCTGCGCGACTTCAGCAGCACCTGCCAGCCGAGGATGCCGGTGGTGACCGCGAGCGCGGCGGCGGCCATCGCGGTGACCCGCAGGGCGTCGAGCGCGCCGGCGACGCCGAGCCCGAGGCCGTCGCCCGGGGCGTCGGCGAGGAACTCCTCGACGCCCTCGCGGGTCTCCAGCGTGCCGATCCCGGCCACGACCTGCCAGGCGGAGAGCAGGATGAAGGCGGAACCGATCATGATGATGGCCGCGGACCAGGTCACCTGGCGCGGGCGGGCGGGGGCGGCAGGCACCCTCCCATCCTCCCAGGCCGCCCCAGCACGCGTCGCCCGCCCGGCCGCCCCGCCGCCTCGGACGTCATACCCCTGACGCGCCCGGCCGCGGACCGGCCGCGCATGACGTCCGCCGGGCGTGGCGACCGGGCGCCGCGCTCAGCGCACCAGGCAGGGGCGCTTCGGGTCGAAGGTCCACCCCGGCACGAGGTACTGCATCGCCGCGGCGTCGTCGCGGGCGCCGAGGCCGTGCTCGCAGGTAGAGCTCGTGCGCGGCCGCGAGCCGGTCGCGGTCGAGCTCGACGCCGAGGCCGCGGCGCGGTCGGCACCGCGATGGCGCCGTCGCACGATCTGCGAGCGGCGCCGTGGTCAGGCCCTGGCCGTCCTGCCAGATCCAGTGCGTGTCCAGCGCGGTGATCTCGCCCGGGGCGGCCGCGCCGACGTGGGTGAACATCGCCAGCGAGACGTCGAAGTGGTTGTTGGAGTGCGAGCCCCAGGTCAGGCCCGAACTCGTGGCACAGCTGCGCCACCCGGACCGAGCCCGCCATGGTCCAGAAGTGCGGGTCGGCCAGCGGGATGTCGACGGCGTCGCTCGCGCACGGCGTGCGCCAGCTGGCGCCAGTCGGTGGCGATCATGTTGGTGGCGGTCCGCAGGCCCGGTGGCGCGGCGGAACTCCGCCATCACCTCGCGCCCGGAGAAGCCGCCCTCGGCGCCGCACGGGTCCTCGGCGTAGGCGAGCACGTCGCCGCAGGTCGCGGCACGAGCCGGATCGCCTCGGCGAGCAGCCAGCCGCCGTTGGGGTCGAGGGTGATCCGGGCGTCCGGGAAGCGCTCGTGCGAGCGCGGTGACGACCGTCGACCTCCTCGCTCCCCGGCCAGCACGCCGCCCTTGAGCTTGAAGTCGCGTGAAGCCGTAGCGCGCCTGCGGCGGCCTCGGCCAGGCGCGACGACGGCGTCGGGCGTCAGCGCCTCCTCGCGGCGCAGCCGCTCCCAGTCGTCGGCGCCGTCGGGCTCGCGCAGGTAGGCCAGGTCGGTGCGCGTCGCGGTCGCCGACGAAGAACAGGTAGCCCAGCATCGGCACGCGCGTCGCGCTGCTGGCCGTCGCCGAGCAGCTCGGCCACGGGCACGCCGAGGTGCTGGCCGTGCAGGTCGAGCAGGGCGGACTCGAGGGCGGTGACGGCGTGCACGGTGGTGCGCAGGTCGAAGGTCTGCAGCCCGCGGCCGCCGGCGTCGCGGTCGGCGAAGCGGCGTCGCGACCTCGCGCAGCAGCGAGCGGTACCGGGCGACCGGCTGCCCGACGAGCACGCCGCCGGCCTCCTCGAGGGTCGCGCCGGATCGCCTCGCCGCCCGGGACCTCGCCGAGGCCGGTGCGGCCGTCGGAGTCGGTGACGAGCGCGATGTTGCGGGTGAAGAACGGGCCGTGCGCGCCGGAGAGGTTGAGCAGCATCGAGTCGTGGCCGGCGACCGGCACGACCTCGACGCCGGCGATCGTCGACGGCTCACGCGCGGACTCGCCGAGCTCGAGCACGCCGTCGACCCGCCGGGTCAGGCCCCACGGGTTGTCGTCGCGCGACGGCCGCGGGCAGCAGGCCGGCCGGCACGTCCTGGTAGGCGACCGGGCGCAGGAAGCGCTCGATCGCGAGCGATGCCGACCGAGGTGGTGCGCGAGTCCGAGGTGGCCGGGAACGGGCCGCCGTGCACCATCGCGTGGCCGACCTCGACGCCGGTCGGCCAGCCGTTGAAGAGGATCCGTCCGGCCTTCGGTCCTCGAGCACCGGCAGCAGCGCGCGCGCGGCTCGGCGTCCTCGGCGTCCTCGGCGTCGCAGTGGAGGGTGGCGGTGAGCTGGCCCTCGACGCCGCGCAAGCACGGTGAGCAGCTCGTCGAGCGTCCGACGCAGCGGACCACGACGCCGGAGGCGCCGAAGACCTCCTGCTCGGCGGCGCTGGGCGGCGCAGCTGCCAGTCGGCGACGCTGAGCGCGGGGGCGGGGGCGCCGCTCGCCGCCGGCGGTGCCGGTCGCCGACCTGCTCGACGCCGTCGGCGCCGGCGAGGTCGGCGACGCCGCGCGCGTAGGCCGCGCGCGATGCCGGGGGTGAGCATCGGCTGGCCGGTGGCGCCGGCGACGCGGCGCGCCGGCCGCGGCGACGAACGCGTCGCCGGCCTCGCCCGTCGGGCACGAAGAGCCAGGCCGGGGTTGGTGCAGAACTGACCGGAGCCGAGGGTCAGCGAGCCGACGAAGGCCTGGGCCGAGCGCGGCCGGGTCCTGCGCGGCGAGGGCGCCGGGGAGCACGACGACGGGGTTGATCGAGGACATCTCGGCGTAGACCGGGATCGGCTCGCGACGGCCGCGGGCGACGGCGACCAGCGCCAGGCCGCCGGCGCGGGAGCCGGTGAAGCCGACGGCCTTGATCGCGCGGGTCGGCGACCAGGGCGGCGCCGAACTCGTTGCCGGCGCCGAGCACGAAGGAGAAGATGCCGGCCGGCAGGCCGACCCGGGCGACGGCCCGGGCGACCGCGCGGGCGACGAGCTCGCCGGTGCCGGGGTGGGCGGGGTGGCCCTTGACCACGACCGGGCAGCCGGCGGCCAGCGCGGAGGCGGTGTCGCCGCCGGCGGTGGAGAAGGCGAGCGGGAAGTTGCTGGCGCCGAAGACGGCGACCGGGCCGAGCGGGACCCAGCGCTGGCGCAGGTCGGCGCGGGGCAGCGGGGTGCGCTCGGGCAGGGCGGGGTCGAGGCGGACGCCGAGGTGGTCGCCGCTGGCGGACGACCGCGGCGAAGAGGCGCAGCTGGCCGGTGGTGCGGCCGACCTCGCCGCGCGATGCGGCCCTCGGGCAGGCCGCTCTCGGCCACGGCGCGGGCGACGAGGTCGTCGCCGGTCGGCCTCGATCTCCTCGGCGATCGCCGTCGAGGAAGCGCGGCGCGCTCCGCCGGGCTGGTGGCGCGGTAGGTCGACGAACGCCTCCGCGGCCGCGGCGACGGCACGGTCGAGCTGGTCGAGGTCGAGCAGCGCCGAACTCCGGGCTCGATCTCGACGCCGGTGGCCGCGGCGCCGGGCGCGCACCGTGCCGGCGGTGCCGGTGACCTCCTGGCCGGCCACGACGGACACGCCCGCGGACCGAGGCGGGGACGGTCGGGACCGGCTGGTCGGCGGGGGTGCTTGCAGACGTCACGCGGGGACTCCTCCGATGCGCTTGACCAGGTCGGTCAGGGTCGGCGAGCTCGAGGTCGCTCAGGTCGGTCAGGGGCGGGCGGACCGGGCCCGCGGGCCGGCCGATCGACCGTCAGGCCGGCCTTGACGATCGACACGGCGTAGCCCTGCTGCGCGGTCGCGGATGCTCGAGTGTAGGGGATGCACGAACTCGTTGCAGCATGGCGTAGACGCGTGGCCTGGTCCTGCGGCGCGGACGGCGTCGTAGAAGTCCAGCGCGAACTGCGGGCACGAAGTTGTAGATCGCCGAGGAGTAGGTGGTCACGCCGAGCTGGAGCAGCGGCAGCGCGAAGGTCTCGGCGGTGGGCAGGCCGCCGATGTAGATCAGCCGGTCGCCGATCCGGGCGTAGGTCGCGGGTCATCTGCTCGATGTCGCCGACGCCGTCCTTGAAGCCGATCAGGTTGCGGGTTGCGCTCGGCAGGCCGGCGCGACGGGCGTCGGCGTGCAGCACGGCGTTGGCGCGGCTGTAGACGATGACGCCGAGGCGAGCTGGCCTGGCAGACCGCGGTGACGTGCTCGACGAGCCCGTCCTGGGTGGCCTCGGTGAGGTAGGGCGGCAGCAGCAGGATCCCGTCGGCGCCGGCCTCCTGGGCGGCGCGGGCCTGCGCGACGGCGCTGCGCGGTGGAGCCGGTCGCGGGGGCGAGGACCGGGACGGCGCCGTCGACCGCGCTCGACGGCGGCGCGCACCACGCGGTCGGTCTCGGCGGGGGTCAGCGAGAAGCCCTCGCCGGTGCCGCCGGCGGCGAAGAGGCCGGCGACGGGGAAGCTCGCCTGCCAGCGACAGGTGCTCGCGGTAGGCCGGCTCGTCGAGCTCGCCGGTCCTCGTCGAAGTGGGTGACGGGGAAGGACAGCAGGCCGCTGCCGAGGGTGCCGGCGAGCTCGTCGGGGGTCACGTGCGCCACGGTGGGTTCCTCTCGTGCGGAGTGACGAGCGTCGCCCTCCGCGGCCCACGCTAGGGAGCGCACGCGATGCATGTCCAACACTCTATCGGCATCGACTGATTCTTCCAGAGCATCGTCGACCTCCTGGGCAGATCGCTGCACGAGCTGCAGCACCTGGCGCAGCATCGGGGTCAGCGCACCCCGCGACCAGATCGCGTGGAGCTCCACCGGACGGTCCGGGTCCGAGTCGGGATGACCTCCGCCCAGCCCGGTCAGCGGCATGAACACGACGCCCTGGACGCCCAGGGCGGCGCGCTGGCCGGCACGAACGCGACGCCCTGGCCGGCGGCGACGAGGATGACGGCCGTGAGGATCTGGCTGCACGTGTGCACGACGCGGGAGTGGCCGATGACGAGGAAGCGCACGGTCAGCTCGTAGAAGTAGCGGGCCGACGTCGGGTGGTAGCCGATCACCGGCTCCCCGTCGAAGTCCTCCGGCGCCGAGCGGCCCCCGGGAGCGAGGCCAGCGGGTGGTCGCGGGCGACGACGGCCAGCAGCGGCTCGCGCGCGCAGCAGGCGCGACGACAGGACACTGGTGTCGAAGGGCGGCCGGGCCAGCCCCAGGTCGATCTCACCGCGGCGGATCCCGTCGACCTGCCCGCCGGTGACCAGCTCGTGCAGCACGACCTCGACCGTCGGGCAGCTCGCGCCCGAGCATCGTCCAGCAGCGGGCCGAGGATCCCGAACGCGGAGACGGCGGTGAAGCCGAGCCGCAGGATGCCGGCCCAGCCGCCCGCGACCCGGCGGGCGTGTCGCGACGGCCTCGTCGAGCGTGGCGACCAGCCGGTAGCGGTCCTCGCAGGAAGGCGGTGCCGGCGGCGGTGAGGGCGACGCGGCGGTTGTCGCGCTCGAGCAGCTGGGCGCCGACCATCCGCTCCAGCTTCTGGATCTGGCGGCTGAGCGGCGGCTGGGTCATCTTCAGGCGTTCGGCGGCGCGCCCGAAGTGCAGCTCCTCGGCCACGGCGACGAAGCCGCGCAGCTGGTCGAGCGTGACGTCCATGCTGCAACGGTATCACGCAATGCAGCAAATCTGCTTGGACAGGCATCGCTGGCGGCTCGTACGCTCGGTGACGCCGGCCACAGCGACCGGTTCAGCGGACCCGCGGTTCCGAACCCGGGCGCAGATGACTCGAGGAGTGATTCCCATGGCCAGCCACCGGACCACCACCAGCCTCGCGGGCGCGGCCACGGCCGCCACGCTCCTCCTCTCCGCCTGCGGCGGCGTCTCCACCAGCACCGGCGGCGGCAGCGACGGCCGACTCCTACCCCGCGGGCACGGTCAAGCTGTACGTCGGCGCCGACCCGGCGGCTCGACCGACCTGATCAGCCGTCAGGTCTCCACCGGCCTCTCCGACGCGCTCGGCGCCTCCTTCCCGGTGATCAACGCCTCCGGCGCCAACGGCGCCCTCGCCGCCGCCGAGGTCGCCTCGGCCGAGCCCGACGGCTCGACCATGGTGGTGCAGAACGCCTCCCTCTTCGCCATCACCCCGCTGGCGGTGGCCGAGGACGAGGTCACCAACATCGACGACTTCGAGATCGTCGGCGGCGTCTCCCAGGACGACTACGTGCTGGTCGACCAACGCCGACAGCGAGTACCAGACCATCGAGGACCTGCGGGGCGCCGGACTCGCTGAAGTACGGCACCACCGGCGTCGGCACCGGCAGCCAGCTGGCCCAGGCGCTGCTGTTCGGCGACCTCGGCGTGGACGCGACCGACGTGCCCTTCGACGGCGGCGCGCCCACGCTGACCGCCGTCCTCGGCGGCCAGGTCGACGTCGGCCGCGCTGCAGCTCGGCGAGGCCGTCGAGAAGATCGAGGCCGGCAAGCTGACGCCGCTGACCGTCTTCGGCCCCGAGCGCGTCGAGCTCGCTGCCCGACGTCGAGACCGCCACCGAGCAGGGCCTGGAGGTCGAGGTCTCGCAGTACCGCTTCCTGACCGTGCCGCCCGGCACGCCCGCAGGACGTCATCGACACCCTGGCCGGCGGTCTCGAGGAGACCTTCGCGACGCAGGAGTACAAGGACTTCAACGAGCAGAACAACCTGACCCCGCTCGAGGTCTCCGGGGACGAGGTCGTCGCGATGCTCGAGGAGGACGGCCAGCGCTACGCCGACCTGCTCGACGAGTACGGCATCAGCCTGGGCAGCGCGTCCTGACCTGACCGACCGCCCTGCCGTACCTTCCAGCAACGCCCCGCTCACCCCGAGGAGCCGACGATGAGCACCACCCCACCGACCGGGCCGTCCGCCCCCGGTGGCGTCCCCGGCACCTCGGGGTCGCCGGAGCCGGACCTGCTGGAGGAGCTCCGGGCGGAGGTCGCCCACGACCTCGCCGAGGAGCGGCCGCCCAGCGGCGGCCCGGCGTACCAGGTCGTCGCGGCGCTGGTCGGGGTCGCGCTGGGCGTCACCGGGATCGTGATGAGCCTGGGCTACGGCCTCGGCTCGCTCAGCGAGCCGGGCGCCGGGCTGTGGCCCTTCGCGACCAGCGTGCTGATCACCGGGCTGTCGCTGCTGCTGCTCCTCGTGGGACGCGGTCACGACGACGCCGAGGCATTCACCCGCTCGAGCCTGCTGCCCCTGGCGGGCGCCGCGACCTTCCTGGTGATGGCCTTCCTGATCCCGGTGATCGGCTTCGAGATCCCCGTCGTTCCTGCTGTGCCTCGTCTGGCTGCGCTTCCTGGGCGGCGAGACCTGGCGCTCCACCGTGGTCGTCGCGCTGGTGACCACGGTCGCCTTCTACCTGCTCTTCCTCTACGGGCTCAGCATCCCGCTGCCCCACCTCTTCTGACGGCCACCGGAGTCCCGCATGGATGTCAACGCGTTCCTCGACGGCTTCGCCGTCGTCCTCGAGCCGACGAACCTGCTGTACTGCCTGATCGGCGTCGTCATCGGCATGCTGATCGGCGTCCTGCCCGGCCTCGGCCCGGCCGCGACCATCGCGATCCTGCTGCCGCTCACCTACGGCGTCGAGCCCGGTCACGGCGATCATCATGCTGGCCGGCATCTTCTACGGCGCCCAGTACGGCGGCACCATCACCTCGGTGCTGCTGCGGCTGCCCGGCGAGGCCTCCTCGCGTGGTCACCGTCTTCGACGGGTTACGCGCTGGCCAAGCAGGGCAAGGCCGGCACCGCGCTGGGCATCGCCGCGATCGGCTCGTTCGTCGGCGGCACCGCTCGCCATCGTCGGGCTGACCTTCCTGGCGCCCGTCGTCGCCGAGCTTCGCCCTCGACTTCGGCCCGCCGGAGTACGCCGCGCTGGCCCTGCTCGGCATCCTGCTCGTCGCCACCATCAGCAACGGCGACATGCTCAAGGCGCTCATCGCCGCCGCCGTCGGCCTCCTGCTGGCCACCGTCGGGCCGCGACGGCTTCACCGGCGCCAGCCGCTTCACCTTCGGCAGCCTCAGCTGGCCGACGGCATCGACTTCGTCGCCGTCGCCATGGGCCTCTTCGGCCTCGGGGAGATCCTGCTACAACCTCGAGGAGCGCCACGGCAAGGTCCAGGCGCCCGCACCGGTCGCCAACGTCTGGCCCTCGCGCGGCGACCTCAAGCAGTCCTCGGGCGCCATCGGCCGCGGCTCGGTGCTCGGCTTCTTCCTCGGCATCCTGCCCGGCGGCGGCGCGGTGATCGCCTCGCTGGCCGCCTACGCCGCGGAGAAGAAGCGCGCCAAGGACCCCGCGCGCTTCGGCCGCGGCGCCATCGAGGGCGTGGCCGCCCCCGAGACGGCCAACAACGCCGCCGCGACGTCGTCGTTCATCCCGCTGCTGACGCTCGGCATCCCGGCCAACGCCACGATGGCGGTCATCTTCGGCGCGCTGCTGATGCCAGGGCGTGACGCCCGGGCCCGCAGCTGGTCGACGAGCGACCCGGAGCGTGTTCTGGGGCGTGATCAACTCGATGTACATCGGCAACATCCTGCTGCTGATCATGAGCATCCCGCTGGTCGGCCTCTTCGTCCGCGATCCTGCGGGTGCGCGCCGGCGATCCTGGCCCCGATCACCGCCCTGATCACGCTCCTCGGCGTCTACACGATCCAACAACTCCGTCTTCGACATCTTCCTGGTGATCGCCTTCGGGATCGATCGGCTACCTGATGAAGAAGGTCGGCTTCGAACCCGGCCCGCTGGTCCTGGCCTTCGTCCTCGGCGTCCTGCTGGAGAGCCGCATCCGCCGCTCGCTGCTGATCTTCGGCGGCGACCCGACCGGCTTCTTCACCCGCCCGATCTCCGGGACGATCCTCGCCTTCCTGGTGCTGGTGATCCTCCTGCCGCTGCTGCGCAAGCTGCTGGCCCGACGTACCCGGCCCGGCGGACCGCTCGGCCCCGCCTCCCCCACGACGCCGACACCTCAGCGAAGAGAGCCTGCGATGACGATCCTGATCGGCTACGTGCCGACCCCGCGCGGCGAGGCGGCGCTCACCGCCGGACTCGAGGAGGCCGCGGCCCGTGGCGACGAGGTGGTGCTGCTCAACAGCCCCCGCCGCGGTCAGCTGGTCGACGGCCACCTGGTCGACGAGGCCACCGAGGCCGGGCTGGTCGAGCGGGCCCGCGGGCTCGGCGTGAGCCTGCGCGTCGACCGCGCCGACCACGGCGCCGACCTGGTCGCCGCGTTCGAGTCGGCGATCGAGGCCAACGACGCGCGGCTGGTGGTGATCGGCGTGAAGCGCCGCTCGCCGGTCGGCAAGCTGGTCATGGGCAGCGACGCGCAGCGCCTGCTGCTCGACCTGGACGTGCCGATCCTGGCCGTCAAGCCCCCGCGGTGAGCGGACCGGCGGCGGGCTGGAGCGGGTCGCGGGTCGGCCGCGTCGCCGTCACCCCGGTCGCGTTCGCCGACCCGCCCCTGCTGAACGTCGGTGGGCGTGCACCAGCCGTGGGCGCTGCGCGCGGTCGTCGAGGTGCACACCGACGACGGTCTGCTCGGGCTCGGCGAGACGTACGGCGACGACGACGCAGCTGGGACGGCTGCGAGCCGTGGCCGACCGGCTCGGCGGGCACGACCCGTACGACCTGGTCGGCCTCCGCCGGCTGGTAGGCGCAGAGTGCTAGGCCACCGGTGACGGCGGAGCCGGCCTGAGCCTCGGCGGGATGCTCGACGTCGACTCGGCGCTGGAGACGGTCTACTCGCCGTTCGAGGTGGCCTGCCTCGACGTGCAGGGCACGGCGGGCCGGCGTCCCGGTGAGCGACCTGCTCGGCGGGCGCGGTCCGGGACCGCGTCGACTTCAGCGGCTACCTGTTCTACAAGTGGGCCGCGCACCCCGGCCAGGAGCCGGACGTCTGGGGCGAGGCGCTGGACGCCGACGGCATCGTCGGCCCAGGCCCGCCGGATGGTCGACGGGTGGGGCTTCGCCTCGCTCAAGCTGAAGGGCGGCGTCTTCGCCCCCGAGGTGGAGATGCGAGGCGGTCGAGGCGCTGCGCGCGGCCTTCCCCGACCACCCGCTGCGCCTGGACCCCAACGGCGCCTGGACCCCGGCGACCTCGGTGCGGGTGGCCGAGCGGCTGGCCGGCGTCGCTGGAGTACCTCGAGGACCCCACCCCCGGCATCCCGGGCATGGCCGAGGTCGCCCGCCAGGCCGACCGATGCCGCTGGCCACCAACATGTGCGTGATCGCACTGGGAGCACCTCCCGCCCGCGATCGCCGCCGGCGCCGTCCAGGTCGTGCTGTCCGACCACCACCTGCTGGGGCGGCCTGCGCCGCTCCGCGCTCCTGGCCGGCATCTGCGAGACCTTCGGGCTGGGCCTGTCGATGCACTCCAACTCGCACCTCGGCATCAGCCTCGCCGCGATGGTGCACCTGGCCGCGTCGAGCGAGAACCTGACGTACGCCTGCGACACCCACTACCCGTGGAAGACCCGAGGACCTGCTGGTCCCCGGGGTGCTGGAGCTCCGCGACGGCGCCGTCGACGTGCCCACCGGCCCGGGCCTGGGCGTCGAGCTCGACCGCGACGCGGCTCGCCGAGCTGCACGAGCAGTGGGTGACGTGCGGCGTGCGGCGGCGCGAGGACACGGCCTACATGCGCAGCATCGAGCCGGGCTTCGAGGTCAACACGTCGCGCTGGTGACGGTGGCGGTCGGGGCCAGGTCGGGGTCCGAGGCGGCGGGGAGGCACCCTCCCGTCCTCCCAGGCCGCCCCAGCACGGTGCTCGCGGACCTGCCGGGCTCAGCCCCACGGGTGAATCCGGCCGAAGTGCCTGCGGCGCGGCCCCACGTCGGGTGCAATGAGGCCTCCCGACCCTGGAGGCAAGCAGTGCTGACCGTGCCCGACCGGAGGACGCCGAGGCCCCTCGGCGCCCCTGCACCGTCGACGATCGACCAGGTGCTGGCGCAACGGAGCATCCGCAGCGTGTTCCAGCCCATCGTCCACCTCGCCACCGGCCACGTGGTCGGCCACGAGGCGCTGTCCCGGGGCCCGGCGGGCACCGACCTGGAGAGCCCGGCGGCCCTGTTCGCCGCCGCCCGCCGGGCCGGGCTCCTCGCCGAGCTCGACGAGGTCTGTCGTCAGTCGTCCTTCCGGACCGCGCACCGCCTGGGGCTCTGCGACCCCACCACGGTCTTCGTCAACGTCGAGCCGGAGGTCCTCGACCACGCCCCGATGGAGCGGCTGAGCGCGATCGCCGAGGGCGTGCCGGCCGGGTTGCGGGTGGTCCTGGAGATCACCGAGCGGGCCCTGGCCGCCCGCCCCGCGGAGCTGATGCGGACCGTCGGGGCCGTCCGCGAGCTCGGCTGGGGCGTCGCGCTCGACGACGTCGGCGCCGACCAGGCCTCGCTCACCTTCATGCAGATGCTGCGCCCGGACGTCGTCAAGCTGGACCTCTCCGTGGTCCAGCGCCCCCCGTCGGTGGAGACCGCCGAGGTGATGCACGCCGTGAACGCCTACGCCGAGAGCTCCGGCGCCCACGTGCTCGCGGAGGGGATCGAGACCGAGGAGCACCTGCGCACCGCCCGCGCCCTCGGCGCCACCCTGGCGCAGGGCTGGTTCTTCGGACGACCGACGGCGACGCCGGACACCACCTCCACGACCCGCCGCCTGCCGCTGCCGGGACCGACCGCCCGCCCGATCGTCTCCTCGCCGTTCGCCCTGCTGCCGCCTCGCACGGAGGTGCGCCGCTCCACCAAGCGCTACCTGATCGAGCTCAGCAAGCACCTCGAGCGGGAGGCCGCGCGCCTGGGCCCGTCGTGCATCGTGGCCTCCACCTTCCAGTACGCCCGCCACTTCACCCCCGCGACGGTGCTGCGCTACCGCGACCTCGTCGAGCGCACCGGCTTCGTGTGCGTCCTCGGCGAGGGTCTGGGCGAGGCTCCGTCTGCGGTTCCCGGGCTGCGCGGGGCGCACCTGGAGCCGGGCGACCCGCTGCGCGGCGAGTGGGACGTCGTCGTGCTGAGCCCGCACTTCAGCGCCGCCCTCCTGGCCCGCGACCTCGGCCCCCTGGGGGCCCGGGGCGGGCGGGAGATGGACCGCGAGTTCGAGTACGCCCTGACCTACGAGCGGGAGACCGTGGTGGCCGCGGCGCACAGCCTCCTCTCCCGGGTGGCCCCTCGGGACGACCGGGCCGCACCGATGCGCGAGGAGACGGTCCCCACGGCGCTGAGCAGGCCCGGTGAGCGTCGCGCCGCGATGGCCACGACCGCGCCGGGCCCGTACGCCGACCTCGCCGACGCCGCGATCCGTCGTGCGGTGCTCGCGACCACGAGCGGGCTGACCATCGCCGACATGACCCAGCCGGACGCGCCGCTGGTCTTCGTCAACGCCGGCTTCGAGCGGCTCGCCGGCTTCAGCGCCGGCGAGCTCCTCGGACGCAACTGCCGGTTCCTGCAGAGCAGCGACACCGACCGGTCCGCGCTGGCCCGGGTGCGCGCCGGGATCAGGGACGGGCTCGAGGTGCGGGAGGTCCTGCTGAACCTCCGGGGCGTCGAACGGACCCCGTGGTGGAACGAGATCCACCTCTCGCCCATCCGTGACGCCGACGGTCGCGTGGTGCAGTACATGGCCGTGCAGACCGACGTCACCCGTCGCGTCGAGGCGGAGCGGGCCCTCACCGTCGAGCGCGAGATCGCCCGCACCTACGCCGGCGAGCTGGAGCGGCTGGCCTCCACCGACCCCCTGACCGGGTTGATGAACCGCCGCTCCTTCGAGTCCCGGGTCGAGGCGGAGCTGCTGACCGCCTCGGGACGCGGTGAGGCGGTGGCGCTGCTGTTCCTGGACCTCGACGGCTTCAAGACCGTCAACGACTCCCACGGCCACTCCGTCGGCGACCTGCTGCTGCAGCAGGTCGCCGAGCGGGTGCGGACCGAGCTCGGCCCGGACGTGCCGGTCGCCCGGTTCGGCGGCGACGAGTTCGTCGTCGCCCTCACCGGGCTCGAGCCGGAGCGGGTCGACGACCTGGCCGGCGACGTGGCCGAGCGGGTCGGCGAGGCCGTGAGCCGTCCCTTCGTGATCGGCGACCTCTCCCTCGGCACGGCCGTCAGCACCGGCGTCGCCGCGTACCCGCGCGACGGCGACGGCTTCGGCGCGCTGCTGCACCTCGCCGACCTGAGGATGTACCGGACCAAGCACCCCTGACCCTCCGCGCGGGGCGTGCCGGCCGGTCCGGCTCAGTCCCGCGCGAGGTCCGGGGCACGACCGGGGGGCGACGCGGGCGCGTCGCCCACGACCTCCCACTCGCCGTCGAAGCGCGCCACGACGAACGCCCCGTCGTACCGTGCCGTGGCGCCGGCGGCGGCCGCCTCCGCCGCGTACGCCACCCGCGCGACCTCGGTCGCGCCCTCGGGGACCGGCACGCCCGCCGGCGACTCGTCGACCTCGGTCACCGAGAGCTCCCCGAGCTCCAGGCTGCCGTCGCCGCGCCCGCACACGTCGAGCTTGCCGGACAGCTCGTCCGCCTCGTCGGTGCTGTAGGTCCCGGAGGAGGCGGTGCAGTCCGCGTCGCGGAGGTCGCGCGCGTACGCCTCGACGGCGTCCTCCGGCCCGGGCCGGCCGAACAGCGAGGAACCGACCCCGAAGGCCAGCACCGCGAGCCCGGCGACGAGCACGCCGATCCGCCGCCAGCCCGGGTCGTCGCGCTCCACGCCCCCCAGGCTAGGCCGGGGGGTCACGCCGGGTCGCGCGCACGACGACGTCGCTCAGCACCTTCTCCCCGCCGTCGACGACGACGACGCGCGAGGTGTCCTCGGCCGTCACGACGTCCCACCGCGCCGGGTCCAGCCGCGCCGCGACGGACGCGGCCGTCACCGTCGCCTCGGGCGGCGGGCCGTCCCCGTCCGGCGCCGCGTGCCCGTGGCCGTGCCCGTGCCCGTGGCCGTGCCCCGGGCCGTGGCCCACGACCAGCAGCGTCCCGCCGGGGGCGACCCACCCGGCGAGCCGGTCGTAGAAGTCCAGCTGCGGGATGGCCGGGTGGGCGTAGGAGGTGGTGACCAGGTCGAGCGGCGCCGAGGGCTCCCACGTCGCGAGGTCGGCCTCGACCCAGCGCACCCGCCCCGGGGCGGCGGGAGCCGTACGCCCCCGCGCCCGCCGCAGCGCCTCGGAGGCGATGTCGGCGGCGGTGACGTCCCACCCCTGCGCGGCGAGCCAGGTCGCCTCGACGCCCTCGCCGCAGCCGGCGTCGAGGGCGCTGCCGGGGGTCAGGCCCGCGGTCTCGCGGACGACGTACGGGTTCGGCTCGCGGCGGTGGGACTCGACGCCCGGGCCGGCGTAGTGCTCGTCCCAGTAGTCGCGGTCGAAGGTGTGCTCGTGGTCGCTCATGCCGGCACCTGCTGCGCCCGCACGGCGAGCGCGACCTCCAGGTCGGCCCTCAGCAGGTCGCCGTGGATCTGCGCCGCGACCCGGGCGGCGTCGGCCGCGGCCCCGCTCACCTGCGCCATCAGGTCGGTGGCGTTCCCGGCCACCCAGACCCCGGGCACCGGGGTGCACCCCAGCTCGTCGGCGGGCAGCCGGGTGCCCATCAGGTGCTCGACCGGCTCGAGTCCGATCCCGGCCAGGAAGTCGACACGGGCGTGCAGCCGGGTGCCGACGGCGACGACGTCGGCCTCGACGACGGCCCCGTGGGCGAGGCGTACGCCGCGGATGCGGTCGTCGGCGACCTCGATCCGCTCCACGGCCCCGTCGAGGACCGGTACGTCGAGCGCGTCCAGCGTGGCGCGGTCGCCCTCGGACAGCGTGACGCCGTTCGCGAAGAAGCGGACGTCGTCGCTGAGCTGGCGCAGCATCACCGCCTGGTGCACCGACATCGGGCTCGCGGCCAGCACCCCGATCCGGCGGTCGCGCGACTCCCACCCGTGGCAGAAGGGGCAGTGGATGACGTCGCGCCCCCACCGCTCGGCCACCCCGGGCACGTCCGGCAGCTCGTCGACCAGGCCGGTGGCGACCAGCAGCCGCCGGGCGACCAGCGGTGCAGCCCCGGCCAGGGTCACCTCGAACCCCTCGTCGGTGCGGGTGACGGCCACGACCCGGCCGTCGACCACCCGGCCGCCGTACCCCTCGACCTCGGCGCGCCCGCGGGCGACCAGCGCGGCCGGCGGGGTGCCGTCGAGCGCGAGCAGCCCGTGCACGCCGGCGGCCGGTGCGTTGCGCGGCGCCCCCGCGTCCACGACGACGACGCTGCGTCGCTGCCGCACCAGGGTCAGGGCCCCGCTGAGCCCGGCCGCGCCCCCGCCGATGACGACGACGTCGACGACGTCGTGGGTGCTCTCGTCGTGGTCGGTCATGCCGGCCACCTCCTCGCTGCTCGGTGTGTGACGCCAGCCTGCGTCCCGACCGAGCGGATCGGCAAGCAATGTTGCCGAACGGCAAAACATCGGTACGCTCGACCGCATGCCCGACGCCTCTCACGCCGCCGACACCGACCGCGCCCTCGACGCCGTCGGCACCCGGCTCAAGCAGCTGCGCACCCGCCGCGACATCACCCTCGCCGACCTCGCGGCGCAGACGGGGATCTCGGTCAGCACGCTGTCCCGCCTCGAGGCCGGTCTGCGACGACCGACGCTGGAGCAGCTGCTGCCGCTGGCGCGGGTGCACGGCGTCACGCTCGACGAGCTGGTCGACGCCCCCGCCACCGGCGACCCGCGGATCAACCTGCGCGCGATCAGGAACGACCGGGGCTGGGTGATGCTCCCGCTGACCAAGCGGGCCGGCGGGATCCAGGCGTACAAGTTCGTGGTCCCGCGCGGGGACGACGGTGCCGCCGTCGAGCAGCGCACGCACGAGGGGTGGGACTGGGTCTACGTCCTCGACGGCACGTTGCGTCTCGTGCTCGGGGAGCGCGACCTGCTCCTGGGTCCCGGCGAGGCGGCGGAGTTCGACTGCCGCACGCCGCACTGGTTCGGGGCGACCAGCAGCGGGCCGGTCGAGTTCCTCAGCCTGGTCGGGCGGCAGGGCGAGCGGGCGCACGTGCGGGCCTCGACCGCCTGACGGGCGGCTGCAGAGGCCGCCGGGACGTCCTACGTCACCGCCACCCAGCCCCACCTCGGAGCGCATGACGTCCCGCGGTCAGGGAGCGAGCGCGGCCACGATCGTGTGCAGGTCGGCGTTGAGGCGCTGGTACGACGCCTCGTCCAGGCCGAGCGCGGCCGGGCTGAAGGCGGCCAGGACGTGGGGCGTGACCTCGTCCAGCAGCGCGCGACCGGCGTCGGAGGCGTAGACGGCGGACGGCCGGCCGCGCCCGACCGGCGGCGTGCGCTCGACCAGGCCCTGGTCCTCCATGGTCCGCACCAGCTCCCCCACCGACTGCGGCGTGGCCAGCACGACGCGGGCCAGGTCGGCCTGGCTCATCCCGGGCCGTTCGACGAGGTGCAGCAGGACGCTGAAGTGGTGCGGGGGCAGCCCGAACGGAGCCAGCGTGTCGACGAAGACCCGGCGCATCGCGAGGGAGGCGTGGATCAGGGTCAGGGACGTGAAGGCGTCGGGGTCGCCCCCGCTCCAACCGGGTGGTGGCGCAGTCATCCGGCAAGTGTAAGTTCCCTGATAGTCCATCAGGTTCCTTATACCTAGCCGTCATTCCCCACCGACCGACCGGAGACCCCATGAGACGACTCACCGACGTGGTCCTCCGGCACCGCCTGCTGGTGGCCCTGGCCTGGGTCGCGATCGCCGTCGCGGGTGGGGCCACCGCACCGACCACCGTCGACCGGCTGTCCTACGAGTTCGCGCTCCCGGGCGAGGCGGCGTACGAGACGAACCAGCAGATCATCGAGACGTACGGCGGCGGCGGCCTGACCGACCCGCTGCTCCTCGTCGTCGACGGCGGGGACGCCCCCGAGCAGGCCGGCGCGGTGGCGGACGCCGCGCGCGAGGCGGTGCCCGGCAGCCGTACGGTCGCGCCCGGCGACACCGGCGCCGAGGTCCTGGCGGTCGACCAGGAGGCGGCGGTGGTCGTGGTCTACCCACCCGTCGTGGCCGGCCCCGATCCGTACGCCGCCGCGGCACCCGCCCTCGAGCAGGTCGCCGAGCGCGCCTCGGCCGACGGCGTCGAGGTCACGCTCAGCGGGTTCACCGTGCTGGAGCAGGGCGGCGGCAGCGACCGCGGCCTGCTCTTCGAGGTCCTGGTGGGGGCGGGCGGTGCGCTGCTCGTGCTGGCCCTCGTCTTCGGGTCGCTGCTGGCCGGGGTGCCGCTGCTCGTGGCGGCCGTCTCCATCCTCGGGACGTTCCTGGCCCTGCTCGGCCTCACCTACCTGACCGACGTCTCCGCGGTGGTGGAGTACCTGATGGCCCTGATCGGGCTCGGTGTGGCGATCGACTACTCGCTGCTGGTGGTGACCCGGTGGCGGGAGGAGACCGCCAAGGGCGTCGCCAACGACGACGCCGTCCGGACGGCGATGGCCACGGCCGGCCGCGCGGTGGTCTTCAGCGGGGTGACCGTCGCGGTGTCGCTGGCTGCGCTCGTGCTCGTGCCGATCCCCTTCCTGCGCAGCATCGGGCTCGGGGGGCTGCTCATCCCGCTCTTCAGCGTCGCGGTCTCGCTCACGCTCGTGCCGGCCCTGCTGAGTGCGGCCGGTCCCCGGCTGAGCTGGCCGCGCCGCAAGGCCGCGGTGACCCGCAGCCGGTTGTGGGCGGCGATCACCACCGGCGTGCTCCGGCGCCGCTGGCTGGTCGTCCTCGGCTCGGTCGTCGTGCTGCTCGCCCTGGCCGCGCCGGTCCTCGGGCTCACGCTCGGCACCCCGCAGCTGAGCGGGATCTCGTCGGCGACCCCGGCGTCGGTCGCGCTGACCTCGGCGGTGGACGACGGGCTGCCGGCCGGCGTGGTGCGCCCCACCGAGATCCTCGTCGACGCGGACGATGCGCCCGCGGTGCTCGAGCAGCTCGGCGGGGTCGACGGCGTCGCCGCCGCCGTGGGGCCGCAGGGCCCGGGGTGGGCCGCCGACGGCCAGGCCCTGCTGCAGGTGTGGACGGACTCCGACCCGTCGACGGACGACGGACGCGCGACCGTCGAGCGCGTCCGTGCGGTCGCGGCCGACGCGGGGGCGGTCGGGGTCGGCGGCACCCCCGCGGAGGACGCCGACTTCATCTCGGCCGTCTACGGCAACGCGATCTGGGTCGTGCTCGGCGTCGCGGTCGTGACCTTCCTCCTCCTCGCCCGCGCGCTGCGATCGCTGTGGCTGCCGGTCAAGGCGCTCGCCCTGAACGTCCTCTCGCTCGGGGCGGCGTACGGCATCACGGTGCTGATCTGGCAGGACGGCTACGGCTCCGACCTGCTCTTCGGCCAGTCCGCGTCGGGGGTGATCACCATCTGGGTGCCGGTCGCGGCCTTCGCGTTCCTCTTCGGCCTGTCCATGGACTACGAGGTCTTCCTGCTCTCCCGGATGCGCGAGGAGTACGACCTCCTGGTCTCACCGGACGCCGCCGAGGTGCTCGACGCCCGCACCGCGACGGACCGCGCGGTCGTCGAGGGGATCGCCAACACCGGGCGGCTGGTCACCTCGGCGGCGCTGATCCTGTTCTTCGCCTTCATCGCCCTCTCGACGGTGCCCGCGGTCGAGGTCAAGGTCCTCGCGACCACGCTGGCCCTGGGCATCGCCATCGACGCCGTGATCGTGCGCGGCCTGCTCGCCCCGGCGCTGGTCGGCGTGCTCGGCCGGGCGAACTGGACGATGCCCTCAGGGCTGGCGCGGGCGCTGCGCCTGCCGGCGGAGGGGGCGGCGCCGACGCTGCGGTGACCGCCCGGGGTTGCGGGACGTGCGCGAGAAGTCCCCGGCCGGCATCCGAGTCGTGTGCCTGAGGACGCGTCATAGCGCGTCCTCAGGCACACGACTCCCCCTGCGGCGGCTCGGCTACTCCGCCTTGGGTGACTCGTCGGGGTAGGCCTCCCCGACCGGGTGCGCGCCGGCAGGCGAGCCCTGGGCCGGGTCGTACTCGCCCTCGGCGGCGGGGCCGTCGGTGGTCGACGACTCCTCCTGCTCCTCGGCGGTGTCGTCGAGCCGACCGGTGTTCTCGGAGTCCTGGCTGCTCATGCGTGCCCCTCTCGTCGATGTCTCTGGCTCCCGGCCACGCTGCCACTTCCCCAGCACCACACCGCTCACCCCCGAGGACGGCCGCCCTGGACGACCGGAGGCGCGTCGGGTCCGGCTGGTGCGCGCCGACGGCGTCGACGAGTCGTGCCTGGTGATGCAGGCCGTCGAGGTTCTGCCTCGACCGACGACGGCGCCGCGTCAGGCCCGCGGGTCGGCCAGCACGTCACGCCACGAGTGCTCGGGGGCGAAGCCGAGCAGGTCGCGCGCCTTGTCGATCGAGTAGAACGTCTCGTCCCGGCCCATCTCGCGGCGCAGCTCGACGCCCTCGTAGAACCGCTCGCGGACCTCGTCGGTCGTCGCGGCGACCGACAGGTCGGCGTTCGCGACGTTGAAGATCTCGAAGCCCAGCCCGTCGGTGGTCAGGCAGCGCTGCACCATCTGGCCGAGGTCGCGGGTGTCGATGTAGGCGAAGATGTTCCGGCGGCGCAGCGCGGGGTCCTCGAGGTAGTCGGGGAACTGCTCCTCGTACTCGTGCGGCTCGATGACGTTGTTGATGCGCAGCCCGTAGATGTCGCTGCCGGTGCGCGCGTGGAACGAGCGCGCGGTCACCTCGCTGGCGACCTTCGACATCGCGTAGGAGTCCTCCGGGACCACCGGGTGCTCCTCGTCGACCGGCAGGTAGTGCGGTTTGCGCTCGCCCTGCGCGAAGCACACGCCGTACGTCGTCTCGGACGAGGCGAAGACGACCTTCGGGATGCCGAGACGGGTGGCCGCCTCCAGCACGTGGTAGGTCGACAGGACGTTCGCGGCGTACGTCGTCGCGTCCGGCGCCAGCAGGATCCGCGGGACGGCCGCGAAGTGGACGACCGCGTCGTACGACGGGACCGACGGCAGGTCGAGCTCGTCCATCGAGGCCATCTGGGCCATCGCGGAGTACGTCTGCCCGGCGTCGGTGAGGTCGACCCTCAGGTCGTTCACGTCCGGGTGCCCGAGCGGGGCGAGGTCGGCGTTGGTGACCTGGTGGCCCTGGCCGGCGAGGTACGGGGCGACGTGCTTGCCGGCCTTGCCGCTGCCGCCGGTGAAGAAGATGCGCATGCGAGGAGTCAACCGTGCGCGGTCCCGACGGCTCTCACCCGACCGGCAGGCGGGCCTGTCGTGCGAGAGTGCGAACGCTGACCGGCACCCCACACCCGAGGAGGAACGTTGATCTACATCACCGTGAAGAAGAAGCTCAAGCCCGGCACCGCGGACGCCTACCTCGCGGCGAGCCAGGCGTACACCGACGCGACCCGCGCCGAGCCCGGCAACAAGTTCTACGAGCACTACCGCAGCGTCGACGACCCCGACACGATCCTGACGATCGAGGCCTTCGACGACAAGGCGGCCGGCGAGGCGCACGTGGCCTCCGACCACTTCCAGAACGGGGTCGACGGCGACGCGAAGCAGTACATCGCCGAGCGCCCCGACATCATGTACCTCGACGTCGAGCGCGACGGCTGGGACAAGATGTCGGAGTTCTGAGCCGACGGCGCCCCGCCCGCGTGGTGGGCGGGGCGCTCGTACGGCCGGCGGTGGCGCCGCGGACGTCGCACTAGGGTCGGGGCTCCCTGCTTCCCGACCCTGGAGTCCGCATGAACCCGACCCACATCCCGATCCGCGTCGCCACCGGCGCCTACATCCTGAACTCGGGCATCGGCAAGCTCGGCGCCGACGAGGGCACGGCGCAGTTCCTGCACGGCGCGGCCGCCGGCACGTACCCCTCGGTGTTCAAGGACATGAAGCCGACGACCTTCGCCCAGGCCCTCGCCTACACCGAGATCGCCGTGGGCGGCGCGCTGCTCCTGCCGAAGGTGAACGCCACCGTCGCGGGCGCCGCGCTGACCGGGTTCGGCGCGAGCCTGCTCGGCATGTACCTCTCGACCCCGTCGATGACCCTGGACGACGGCATCCGCCCGAGCCCCGAGGGCATCGGCGTGGCCAAGGACGTGTGGCTGGTCGGCGCCGGGCTGACCCTGGTCGCCCAGGGCGTCACCGCGGCCGCGAGGTCGGGCGTGACGTCGTCGCGCAAGGCCACCAGGAAGGCCGCGAAGAACGCCCGCACGAAGGCCTCGGCCCTCACCAGCAGCTGAGTCCCGTGTCGTCGCTGCCCCGCCGGATCCGGATCGCCGGCAGCCTCGCCTCCGCCGTCCTCCTGTACGTCGCGGGCGGCGTGATGGTGGTGGCCGGGCTCGCGCGGGGCCAGCGCGACCCGGCGTACTGGCTCTTCGCGGTGGTGCTGATCGGGGTGGCGTCGGCGACGCTGCTGCTGCCGGCGATCGCGGAGCGGTCGCGGGGCCGGTAGCGACGCGGGCGGGTCGGTGCGGCCCGTCGAGGACGTCGAGCCGGGTGCGCTCCTGGACGCAGGATGCGAGGGCGATGGACGAACAGGCCCGCTCGGTACATGTACTGGGCAATCAAGCCTGAGGAGCAGAGATGTCGTCGTTCGACGAGCAGCTTGCGCTGTCATCGCCCCCCGTACCCGCTCGGTCGCCGGAGCTCGACGCCGAGCTCGACCGCGTCGTGGCACGAGCCGAGGTCGCTGCCGGGCCGCGGCGGAGCCTTCGAGGCAGGGGCGTCGTGGTCGGCGGCGTGGTCGTGCTGGGGGCACTCGGTGCCGGGGGCGCCGCCGCGGCCGCGGGGCTCGTACCGTGGTTCGAGTCGGCGCCGTCACGCGGTGTCGTGACCACCTCGACGGACGCTCGGTGCACCCTGACGTTCGGCGTGAAGGAGCTGGACGATCCCGCCGCTCCCGTCAGCGATGCCGAGCGGGCGCGAGCGAGGGCTGCTGCCGAGACGTACCTCGAGGGCCTCGACCTCTCGACGCTGAGCGTCGCCGAGGCGACGCAGGCGATGCCTCCGCGTCCGACGGTGGACTCGGAGACGAGTCAGGCGATGACGGTCGACGAGTACGAGGTGGCCGCCGTCCACGAGGAGGTCGGGCGGCGCGTCGACGCCGAGCTGGTCGAGCAGGGCCTTCCGGTGACGGCCGTGAGCCTGGCGATGGCGAGCGCGTGTGAGGGTGGCGATCGATGACGGCCGTGGACCGGGCCACGGCGCGCACCGCGCTCCGTGACGCCTCGAGGGACCTGCTCGCCTACTTCGTCCGTCGGGTGACCTCGCCCGAGGATGCGGCCGACCTGTACGGCGACGTGATGCTGACGGCGTGGAAGAAGATCCACCAGATGCCGGAGGCCCCCGAGCGCCAGCGGATGTGGTTGTTCGTGATCGCGGCGCACACCCTCAGCAACTCCCGGCGGACCGCCTCCCGCCGGCTGGAGCTCACGGAGAGGCTCCGCCACCACGCCGCGGCGAGCACACCGGCCCCGGAGAACGCCTACGCGGTGCGGGATGCGGTGCTCCGCCTGCACCAGGCCCACCGTGAGCTGGTGATGTTGATCCACTGGGACGGGTTCACCATCGTGGAGGCGGCGGAGATCCTCGGCCTGAACCCGTCCACCGCACGCAGCCGCTACGCCGCGGCACGACAGCAGCTGCGGGATGCCTTGGTCGACGAGAAGGCGTGAGGCCTTCCGGCCATCCCGGCAGGCTCTCCTGCCCCGGGGCGTGCGCTGCGCCCCCGGCTCGGCGACCTCGGGGTCGGGCTCAGGTCCTACAGGAGGCCGATCGAGGCCGCGTGCCGGCGTACGGCGTCGGTGTCGGCCGCGACCACGAAGGGCACGTCCTCGGTCCAGGTGTCCGTGACCGCCTCCACCCGCCCGTCACCGGGGTTGAGCCGGACCTCGCGGATGTAGATCGCGAGGATCCTGCCGGGGTTCGCCCGGGCGACGGCTGCGTAGATCGCGGGGTCCTTCTCCCCGGAGTCGCCGATGAGCACGAACCGCAGCCGCGGGTGGAGGTCGAGGATCTCCTGGATGCGGCCGTGCTTCTGCTCGCGGCCGGCGGAGGTGCCGAGCAGGTCGCGGAGCAGCACCGGGCCCGTCGGGAACCCGTGGTGACGGAGGAACGCCACCATGAAGCCGTACAGGTTCCAGGGGCTGGACGAGACGTAGAAGACGGGGTTGGCGCCGGCGGCGAGGTCGGCGTACAGCGCCGGCGCCCCCGGGAAGGACTCCCGGGTCAGGGCCGAGCCGGTGATGGTCTGCAGGACCATCCGGACGACGCGTTGGACGCCGGTGTCCAGGATCGTGTCGTCGACGTCCGAGACGACGCCGAACGCCGCGTCGTCGCCCGGGACCCGGACCTCGAGCGGCGTCGTCCAGGGATCGGTGATCCCGCGGTACGCGCCGGCGAGCTCGACGGTCCCGCGGGTCCAGGGCGCGGTGAGCTGGTCGGGCTCGGGGTGCAGGCGCACCTGGAAGTAGCCGTCCGCGTCGGTGACGGTCTCGGCGCTCGCGCCGGCGACGGTGATCCGCAGGGGTACGTCGGGCAGCTCGTCGGTCAGGAACTGCTGCGCGGTGCGCCGGACGGCCGCGCCGACGCCCTCGCCCTCGGTGGCCTCGGAGGGGGTCGGGTTGTCCAGGACCCGACCGCGCACGACGACCCCGCCGTCGCTGCCGTGGCCGAGGTACGGCTGGATCCGCAGGTCGGCGGGCGGCCGGGAGCCGGCACGACGCCGACGCGCCCCGTCCCACGTCCGCTCGAGCCGGCGGACCCACTGACTCGCGCCCATGCAGCCGACCCTACAGGCGGCTCCGGCCGTCCTGGTGCGAGGTCGACGCGCTTCGGGGCCCCTCGTGGAAGGCTGGGCCCGTGCCGCCGGAGTACACCGTCACCCGTCTCTCGACCACGCCGGTCAAGGGGTTGCTGCTCCACCACCCCGACTCGATCGACCTCACGGCGCACGGCGCCGCCGGCGACCGGCTCTTCTTCCTCGTGGACGACGAGGGCGGGTCTGCAGAGCTGCACGCGCAACCCCGGCCTGTACGGCCTGCGCGCGGCGTACGACCCGACGAGCCACCGCCTCGAGGTCAGGCGCGGGGACGACGTGCTGCACAGCGGAGTCGTCGAAGCCGGTGACTGCGTCGACACCGACATGTGGGGGTTGCGCACGCTGGCGGGCGACGTCGTCGCGGACCCGACCTGGAGCACCTTCTTCTCGGACGTCGTCGGCCGCCGTGTGCAGCTCGTACGCGCCCGCGGCTCCGCCTACGACGTCGAGCCGGTCACGCTGCTGGGAGCGGCGTCGGTGGCGGCGCTGGCAGCCTCGGCGGGGGTCCCGGAGATCGACTCGCGGCGCTTCCGGATGCTCATCGAGTTCGACGGCGGCGACCCGCACGTCGAGGAGTCGTGGGACGGGGAGCTGCTGCAGGTCGGCGAGGCGACGCTGCGCGTCCGCGGGCCCGTGAAGCGCTGCGCGGCCACGACCCGCGACCCGGACTCCGGCGACGTCGACCTCCAGACGCTGCGGATGATCACCGCCTCCCGTGGCCGTCGGCAGTCCGTGCTCGGCCTCGGCGCGTGCCTCGGGGTCTACGCCGAGGTGGTCGAGCCGGGTCGGGTCGTGGTGGGTGACGAGGTACGTCTGGTCGGCGGCTGAGGCGGGCCGTCGGCTGTGCTCCCCGGCTCGATGGCTGGGGCTTACGCCGGGATCGACACCGGCAGTGGAAGCAGCCGCCTGGAATGGCTTTGAGCAGCGTCGGGGTTGCGTCACACCGCCCAGATAGACGCAGGCAATGCCGCTGAAATTCTCGCGAGACCAGGGCCCATCTCGAACATCGCTGCACCAACCCGTTGATCCAAGACGGTGAAGTCGAGGGCGCAGCGCGTCGGGAGCTGCTGACATCGAGGTCGTGTCAGCGTCCACGTGCCTGCTTCCTCCGGGCATGCGCTGCCAGCACGCGCGCGCCCTTCATCCGCATCTGAGCGAACTGAGCGCTGACGTCGAAGGCAGCGCCGACGGTGACGTTGTCGGCGTCCTTGAACGCCATCTTGACGCAGGCCTTCTCGGGCACGAGAAGTTCTCCAGAGAGAAACAGCGCCTCCTTCTCCAGCTTGGGACTGAAGGCGCGGTCGTGCTCCTCGGTGAGCAAGGTGTCAGGAAAGCCGTGTTCGAGCAGGTGATGGCTCATCTCATGGGCGAGGTTCGATCGGCGGCGTACGAACTCGTGGGCGTCGTTTTCGATGATGATCCGTGACTGGCCGATCGGGATGATGGCAGCTGACCATGCCTTGCTCCGAGCCACCAGGAAGTGGTCGATGGTCTCGGACGCGCAACCGGAGTCCCTGAGGCCGGAGATGCTGTAGACCGGGATGCCATGCTTCTCGGCCAGTTCGTAGGGGTCCAACGGGTCCATGGTGTCGAGGCCGAGTTCGTGGCGCTCCTGTGCCGCGACTTCAGCCATCAACTTCTGGGTCCATCGAAACTTCATGCTTCTCTTCGTAGGCCTCTCGCTGTGGAACCGGCGAACGGCCGAGGAGATCAGCTCTTCGAGATGATCGACGTCTTCGGGCTTGAGGTCCTTCCGTGCGCGTAGTAGCGGCGCAAGGCTTGCAACGAGGTCGGGCTCCTCTCGCTCGTCGAGCCCCTCGGCGGTGATGAACCGCTCGGCGGGGATGTTGAGCCAGGTCACCATGCTCGTAAAGGCGGTCGTGTCAGGCGTGTAGCCATTGGCCAGCCTAGAGAGGGTTGACGGGCTGAGTTCGAGCAGCGCGGCGAGTTGTCGCCAAGACAGCTCCTTTGAGGATCTTGCTGCATCAAGGGCGGCGTGGAGGCTCGCTACGTCAATCGACGTGGACGCCATGAAACTCCTGTCGGGATAGTGTTTGACAAATCAAACGTTGTTGCTGGTATCGTTCACCGCAGAGGGTGTTTGACAGATCAAACACCGTGTCGCACATCTAACCACCTGGAGGACAGTATGACCAGCACCACGGCCGAGGCCACGAACAAGCAGAAGGACAAGGAGTACGAGGTCGCCATCAACGGGACCGCGCACACCCTCCACCACGAGACCGTGACCTACGAGGAACTGGGCAGCTCGCGTACCCGGGCCACGACCCGCAGGCACTGTTCACCGTGACCTACAAGAACGCCAACGCTCCGCACGGCGGAAGCGGCACGCTTGTCGCCGGCGAATCCGTGAAGGTCAAGAAGAAGGGAACGACGTTCAATGTCCGGCTCTCGACTCGTTCGTAACAGCCGGGACCTCGCCCTCCTGGTCAAGGAGGGGTTACGCCGTCCGCATCGTCGGGGGCTACCTGGTCGTTGACGACATCCCGTTCGTGAACGACTCCGCTCAGGTTCAGTGGGGTTCCTTCCTCTGCCCACTGGACCTGAGCGGGGACCTCACTGCGAGGCCCAGCAACCACGTGATGTGTTTTGTCGGCGGTGTTCCTCGCGACAAGAACGGCAAGCCCATCGACGGGCTGATCAACGACGGCGTGGAGAAGTGGTCGGCCTCGCCCGAACTCACCGCATCCTGCGGCTTCTCCCAGAAGCCTCGCCCTGAGGGCTACAGCGACTTCTACGAGAAGGTCACGTACTACGCGGCGATGCTCCTTGGTCCGGCGCAGGCGCTCAACCCAGATGTCACCCACTGACCTTCAAGCCGGTCGCCACCGACGAGGACGACGGCGTGTTCTGCTACCTCGACACGTTTTCCAGCCGCGCCGGAATCACCGAGCTCAACAACGTGTTGGCGTTGCCCAAGGTCGTGATCATCGGCCTCGGCGGCACCGGCGCCTACCTGCTCGACCTGCTCGCCAAGACGCCGATCCTCGCGCTCCATCTCTACGACGGCGACGTCTTCCGCACCCACAACGCCTACCGCGCACCTGGGGCAGCTGGCCTCGAGGACCTGCGGGCCGGCAAGTACAAGGTCGATTACTACCACCGGACGTACTCCCTCATGCGCCGCGGCATCGAAGCCCACGCGGAGCACGTGACTCGCGCCAACGTCGCCGAGATCCTCGACGCGGACTTCGTCTTCCTTGCCATGGATACCGGCCCCGACAAGAAGACAATCATCGCCGCACTCACCGCCCGCGGTGTCCCGTTCATCGACACCGGCGTCGGTCTCAACCCGGACACCGGCGGGATCAACGGTCTGATCCGGATCACTTTCTCCGCCCCCGGACACACCGACCATATCGAACGCGACCAGCTCATCTCCTATTTCGCCGGCGAGGACGCCGAGTACGACACGAACCTTCAGGTCGTAGAGCTGAACTCGCTGACCGCTGTCCTCGCCGTCCTCCGCTACAAGAAGTACCTGCACTTCTACGCCGACACCGAGAACGAGCACCACACCGTCTACGCCGTCGACTCCAACGACCTCTTCAACCGATACGGCACCTCCGAGCAAGAGACCGTCATCGACAACAGCAACGCACCCGAGACCACGGACATCGAAGAGAGCGGAACGACGAACAAAGGGGATGCCGCATGAAGGCTAAGACGCTGACCCCGGTATTTACCGAATACATCCCGGCCGACCTCGAACCGACGACGCTCTACATCTCGATGGCGTTCGACACCGCAGTCCACCTGTGCGCGTGCGGATGCGGAACGAAGATCGTCACACCGATCGGCGCCCGCGACTGGACCCTCACCTACGACGGAACTGTGTCGCTGCGCCCGTCCGTCGGCAACGGCCAGCAGCGCTGCCGATCGCACTACTACATCAGGGCCAACCAGGTCGACTGGCTCGCGCCGATCTCGCGGGATGCCACCCGGACCGCAGCACTCCGGGACCGCGCCGCCCACACCCAGCCCGCGCCCGCCCCAGGTCGATCGATGCGGACCCCGTGGTGGCGACGCCTATGGAGCGTGCCCCCAGAAGACTCCGCCCAACACCAGGAGCAACCGATGAGCATGACACCGGTCATCTCAAACAACGTCCGTGCCGTTGGCTACGGCTACGGCACTCGCGTCCTGCGGGTCCAGTTCAGATCAGGCGGCACCTACGACTACTACGCCGTCACGGCACAGGGCATCTGACTGAGTCTGCGATCAACGCACGCGATGGCGCAGCGCCTCCGAGCGCGGCCGACCAAGGATCCGATCCAGCACCCAGAGGGAGTCGCTGACTCTTCGGGTGCCGCCCATCACTAGCTTCAGGCCATGGGGATCAGGGCCGGTCGGGCGTATTCAGAGCGAGCCGTGGAGTACGTGAACCTCTTCGGCTCGATGACCTCGGTACATCCCTCCGACCGTGAGTCGTGGACACATGGGCTGACGCAGTTGCAGGCCCGGTGATTGACGCCGGCTGCGGGCCCGGCCATTGGACGAACTACCTCTGCCAACGGGGCACTGAAGCCTCCGGCGTCGATGTGTCTGCTGACTTGATCGGCCACGCTCGCGACTCGGTACCCCGGGGTCTCCTTCGAAGTCGGCGACATCGATGCGCTCGGTGTCGGGGACAGGAGGCTCGGTGGCTTGCTCTCCTGGTACTCACTCATCCATCACGAGCCGGAGGCCATTCACATCCCACTCACCGAGTTCGCTCGTGTCCTCCGTCCAGGCGGCAGCATCCTCCTCGGATTCTTCGAGGGCTCAGCGATCGAGAAGTTTGATCACGCCGTGCTTGATGCCTACAAGTGGCCGGTGACCGAGCTGAGCCGCGAACTTGGCGCGGCCGGCTTTGACGTGCTCGAGAGCCATACGAGAACTGGCGCAAGCGAGCGACCACGACCCCATGGCGCACTTCTGGCGCGACGCCGCTAGATCGGCCCGCGGAGCGTGCCAGTACGGGATCGAACTGTGGAACGCGGGTTGGTGCGGATCAGTCGTGACTCACGGCCGTCGACCATGTCTCGGTGGCCTTGGCTTGGGCCTTCTCGTACCTGCGGTCGATGGCCGCCGACGCGGGCCACCCGAAACGCTGACGCATCGCGTCGGTCGCGTTGAGGCATGCGAGGAGTACCCCGAGCAGACTGAAGGCAGTTGAAGCCAGGTCCAACGTTCCGGGCCGGGGGACGATTACCCCACCCAGGTTTGGGTCTTCGGGCGAGTCGTCGGCGAAGTGACTGAGGATCCCAATCTCGGTGCCATGTGCGACCGCGGAGTGTCCACGATGGTGAAGGACGGGATGCCCAAGGCATCACCTGCGGTGTAGAGCTGGCAAGGCGCATCGTCGAGAGGCGGCCGTCGGTGCCGGCCACCCGGGGATGCTTGGCGTGCTTCCCAGTGACAGATAGTTCCTCCCCAATTGCCGTCGCTCGCTCCGAGATCTCAGCGAAGAGTTCCTTCTTCGACTTGCCCAGGTCGAGCGGCTCCTCCGGATTAACCCAATCAGCCTTTTTCAAGACGCTCGAGATGAGGCCCTGGCGTCGATAGTCCGATTCGACGGCAGCATATGCCCACTCGTTCAACCGCCGCCTTCGCCGCTCTTCGGGCGTCGCCATCGGATCAACCAGGTGCTCAGCTCGCAGAAGATGCTCGCTCGCAGTGCGAGCCACGGTGGGGGAAGAAATACCCGGCCCGCAGCCAGCAACTGTCCGGTGACGACGGCGTGCTCGAGTCCGCTGTACATCAATGTGACAGCCTGGACGTCCGCCTCACAGAGTGTTCGAGCCGCCATATCAACACCCGCAGCTTTCCAGTCCTTGGCACTCTCAGCGGTGAGATCCGGACGCCAACGGTGATGGGCTCCCAACGCACGTGCCGATTCGGCGCACGAACGAAGAGTCGCTCCCAGCTGGGCTCGTGAAGCGGCAGTATCTCCGATCGTGGGCGCGTTCGGCAGCGGAGTGGGGAACACGTCGGTGGCGCCATGCGAGAGACCGGAACTTCCGGCGCCGACAGTCTGGCTGGCCAAAGCTGTCATCAAAGCAGTTTAGGCCCCCGTCGCCCGCTTGCGGATCAGTCCGGGGCGTGCGGCT
>CAWAGJ010000015.1:0-109557 GCA_963781475.1 uncultured Actinomycetota bacterium
AGCGCTGTGCCACCGAGCTCGACCTGCGGGTCCTCGTGCTGGAGCGCCGCTACCACCTGGGCGGCAACGCCTACTCCGAGAAGGACCCGGAGACCGGGATCGAGGTGCACAAGTACGGCACGCACCTGTTCCACACCTCCAACGAGCGGGTCTGGGAGTACGTCAACCGGTTCACCGACTTCACCGCCTACCAGCACCGGGTCTTCGGCAAGTACCAGGGCCAGGTCTACTCGCTGCCGATGAACCTCGGCCTGATCAACCAGTTCTTCGGCCGGGCCTTCACCCCCGACGAGGCGCGCGCGCTGATCGCCGAGCAGTCCAGCGAGATCGCCACCGCCGACGCCACGAACCTGGAGGAGAAGGCGGTCAGCCTGATCGGGCGGCCGCTGTACGAGGCGTTCATCAAGGGCTACACCGCCAAGCAGTGGCAGACCGACCCCCGTGAGCTCAGCGCGGACATCATCACCCGGCTGCCGGTGCGCTACACCTTCGACAACCGCTACTTCAACGACACCCACGAGGGCCTGCCGGTCGACGGCTACACCGCGTGGCTGACGCGGATGGCCGACCACCCCAACATCGAGGTGCGCCTCGACACCGACTTCTTCGACGTGGCCGACGAGTACCGGGGCACGGTCCCGATCGTCTACACCGGTCCCGTCGACGAGTACTTCGACCACCGCGAGGGCCGGCTGTCGTGGCGTACGGTGGACCTGGAGGCCGAGACGCTCGACGTCGACGACTACCAGGGGACCGGCGTGGTCAACGCCAACGACCAGGACGTCCCGTGGACCCGGGTGCTGGAGTTCAAGCACCTGCACCCCGAGCGCACGCACCTTCCCGGCCGGACGATCGTCGTCCACGAGTACAGCCGCTTCGCCGAGGACGACGACGAGCCCTACTACCCGATCAACACCGCCGAGGACCGCGCCAAGCTGCTGAAGTACCGCGAGCTGGCCAAGAAGGAGCCGATGGTGCTCTTCGGCGGTCGCCTCGGCACCTACAAGTACCTCGACATGCACATGGCCATCGGGTCGGCGCTGTCGATGTTCGACAACAAGCTGAAGCCCTACTTCTCCGACGGAGCGGCCTGGGCCAGCGGAGGAGTGGACGAGTGACCATCACCGACACCACGGTCGGCAGCGCCGGCCCCGGCGCCGGGACGAGCGCCGCCTCGGCGGGCGCCGCCGGCCCGACCGTGCGCCGCCTGATCCAGCAGCAGGTCCTGCCCGACGGTTCCGACACCGACGTCGTCGCGCTCTACGTCGACACCGAGCCCGCCGCGGTCGAGGTCGACTCCGACGAGAGCAGCTCGGCCCGCCGGATGCGCGACGCCGTCTCGGCCGCGGTCGGCAGCGGCCGCTCGGGCACCGACCTGCACCCCGACCAGATCCGCTCGCGCCGCTCGGTCGTGGTGAGCTCGGGCGCGAAGCTGTCCTTCGGCACCTACTTCAACGCCTTCCCCGCCAGCTACTGGCGGCGCTGGACCGTGGTGGAGGAGGTCACCCTGGACGTCACCGTGCGCGGCCCCGGCGCCACGGTCGTGCTGATGAAGTCGATGGCCAACGGCCGCGCGCAGCGCGTCGACGCCGCCTCCACCAGCACCGAGGACGCGGAGACCTTCACCTGGGACCTCACCCTGAAGCCGTTCGTCGACGGCGGCTGGTACTGGTACGACGTCATCGCCGGGGACGACGACGTCCTGGTCGAGGGCGCCCGCTGGACCGCCCTGGTGCCCGAGGAGCGCGCCGAGCACGGCACGGTCGACCTGGCCATCACCACGATGAACCGACCCGACTTCTGCGCCAAGCTGCTCGGCCAGATCGGTGACGACGCCGACCTGCGGCCGTACCTCGACGAGGTCCTGGTCATGGAGCAGGGCAAGGACCTGGTCACCGACTCCCCGGAGTTCCCGGCCGCCCAGGAGTCGCTCGGCTCGGTGCTGCGGGTGATCGAGCAGGGCAACCTCGGCGGGTCCGGCGGCTACGCCCGCGGCCAGCTGGAGTCGGTGCGCAAGGGCACCGCCACCTACCTGATGTGCATGGACGACGACGTGATCTGCGAGCCCGAGGGGATCATCCGCGCGATCACCTTCGCCGACCTCGCCCGGCGCCCCACGCTGGTCGGTGGCCACATGTTCAGCCTGTACGCCCGCTCGCGCCTGCACAGCTGGGGCGAGGTCGTCCAGCCCTGGCGCTTCTGGTGGCAGTCGGCCGCCGGGGTGCACTCCGACTGGGACTTCGCCGCACGCAACCTGCGGTCCTCGCGCTGGCTGCACAAGCGGGTCGACGTCGACTTCAACGGCTGGTTCATGTGCCTGATCCCGCGGGTCGTGCTCGAGGAGATCGGGCTGTCGCTGCCGGTCTTCATCAAGTGGGACGACTCCGAGTACGGGCTGCGCGCCAAGGAGGCCGGCTACCCGACCGTGTCGTTCCCCGGGGCCGCGGTCTGGCACATCCCGTGGACCGACAAGAACGACGCGCTGGACTGGCAGTCCTACTTCCACCAGCGCAACCGGTTCGTGGCGGCGCTGCTGCACTCGCCGTACCCCGGGGGCGGCCGGATGGTCCAGGAGAGCCTGAACCACCAGGTCAAGCACCTGGTCTCGATGCAGTACTCCACCGTCGAGATCCGCCACCAGGCGCTGCTGGACCTGCTCGAGGGACCCGAGGCGCTGCACCGCACCCTGGCCACCCGGCTGCCCGAGATCCGCGCCATGGCCAAGCAGCACACCGACGCCCGCCTGGTCACCGATCGCGACGAGCTCCCCACGGTCCGGCGCACCAAGCCGCCGCGCAAGGGCCGCGACGACGTCGGTCACCTCGGCCCCCGCCAGATCACGATGCGCGCGCTGCGCTCCCCGATCCGGCAGTTCTCCAAGCCCCGTGCGCTGTCCCGCAGCCACGCCGAGGCCGAGATCATGGCCATGGACGCGCAGTGGTTCCGGCTCACCCGCTACGACTCCGCCGTGGTGTCGATGCCGGACGGGACCAGTGCCGCGTTCTACCAGCGCGACCCGCGGGTGTTCCGCGAGCTGTTCACCAAGACCGTGGAGATCCACCTGCGCCTGCGGCGCGAGTGGCCGCGCCTGGCGCGGCAGTACCGCGCCGCGCTCGCCGAGATCACCTCGCCCGAGGCGTGGGAGGAGACCTTCCGACCGTGGACCGACGCGCCCGCCCCGGGCCCGGTCGACGGCGTGGTCGAGGCTCCGGTGGACGGCGTGGTCGACGAGCGCAGGGACGGTGTGGATGGCTGACGTCGAGGCCCCCCGGGCCGCGTCGGAGGACGAGCCGGGCAAGGAGGTCCGCGTGGTCGACGCGCCCCTGCGGGCGCCCTCGGACACGACGGGCCTGCTGGAGGTGTTCCGGCGCCGCTACCTGCTGCGGCTGCTGGTCAAGCGGGAGATCAGTGCGCGCTACCAGGGCTCGTTCCTGGGGCTGCTGTGGAGCTACATCAACCCGCTGAGCCAGTTCCTCATCTACTTCTTCATCATGCAGCTGGTGATCGGCCGCGGGCGCACGGAGAACTTCGCCGTGCACGTCTTCTGCGGCCTGATCGTCGTGCACTTCTTCGTGGAGACCTTCAACGCCGGCACCCGCTCGATCGTGCGCAACAAGTCGTTGGTGCAGAAGATGGCGGTGCCGCGGGAGATGTTCCCGGTGGCCTCGATGCTGGTCTCGCTCTTCCACGTGGTGCCCCAGCTGGTGATCCTGTTCGTGGTCGGCCTGCTCTACGGCTGGACCCCCGACCCGGGGGGAGTCGCCGCCCTCTTCTTGTCGCTCGGCATCGTGATGATCCTCGGCACCGCGCTGGCGCTGCTGTTCAGCACCGCCAACGTGTTCTTCCGCGACTTCGGCAGCGCCGTCAGCATCCTGACGAACTTCACCCGCTTCGGCGTGCCGATGATCTACCCCTACACCTTCGTGCCGGAGCGCTTCGGCGCCGCCGCCGAGTACTACCTGTGGAACCCGATGGCCACCGCGGTGATGCTGGTGCAGCGCGGCTTCTGGATCGGGACCACCTCCGACCCCGAGGAGTTCGCCCGCACCGAGCTGCCGCCGAACCTGTTCGAGCTCGCCGGCTGGTCGCTGCTGGGCAGCCTGGTGCTGCTCGTGGTCGCGCAGCGGGTCTTCTCCCGTCTCGAGCAACGAATCCCGGAGCGCCTGTGAGCGACAGCATCGTGGTGGACCGCGCGGTCAAGAACTTCACGCTGCGCTACCACCGCGGCCTCAAGGACATCACCGTCGCGATGTCGCGCGGTCGCAAGATCAGCGACACCTTCCGCGCCGTCGACGACGTCTCCTTCACCGTCGAGCAGGGCGAGGCGATCGGCCTGATGGGCCTGAACGGCTCGGGCAAGAGCACGCTGCTGAAGCTGATCATCGGCGTGATGCGCCCCGACTCCGGCGACGTGCTGACCCGCGGCCGGGTCTCGGGGCTGATCGCCACCGGGGCCGGCTTCCACCCGCAGCTGACCGGCCGGGAGAACATCTTCCTCAACGCCGCCATCCTCGGGATGACCGAGCGGGAGACCAACACCAAGCTCGACGACATCGTCGAGTTCGCCGAGGTCGGCCGCTTCCTGGACACGCCCGTCGGCACGTACTCCTCGGGCATGTTCGCCCGGCTCGGCTTCGCCGTCGCGATCCACGTCGACTCCGACGTGTTCCTGGCCGACGAGGTGCTGGCGGTGGGGGACCGGCCGTTCAAGAAGAAGTGCCTGGAGCGGATGCAGGAGATCCGGCACAGCGGCCGCACGTTGTTCTACGTCAGCCACTCCGCGGGCTCGGTGCGCAAGATGTGCGACCGGGTGATCGTGCTGGAGCAGGGCAAGGTGGGCTACGACGGCGACGTCGACGCCGGCATCCGCTACCTGAAGTACGACGAGCCGGGCCAGCCCGACCTCGACGACGAGATCGGCGCCGACATCTAGCTCGGGGCGGGTCCTGCCCGTCCCACCCGCCTCGGCGGGCGCCGGAAGTCCCCGGCCGGCCGGGGACTTCCGAGCTTGTCGGCCTTCGCACGGGCCGACAAGCTCGGAACTTCCCCGTCAAGCCCGGCCCCGGGCGCGGGCGGCCTACGGGGGCCGCGCTAGCCAGGTCGCGCCGCCGCGCCCACGCGCGGCCTCGACCGGGCCGATTCGTCCAGGGTCGTCGGCGTGTCGACTGGAAATTACACGCTTGTAGTTACTCAGATCCCCTTCCGCCACTGTGTGACGCGTGTGAAAGTTGCAGCCTCGTGTGACTCCTCCCCCGCACAAAGGCCCCTTCATGCCCCTTCCCCCCGCCCGTTCCCGGGCCGGTTTCGTCTCCGCGTGCCAGCAGCTG
Source organism: uncultured Actinomycetota bacterium (assembly GCA_963781475.1). Taxonomy (GTDB): domain Bacteria; phylum Actinomycetota; class Actinomycetes; order Propionibacteriales; family Nocardioidaceae; genus Nocardioides. The sequence continues at coordinate 5,328 of CAWAGJ010000015.1, forward strand.
CTGGCGCTCGGCGTCGTGCTGGCCGTGCTGACCCCGGCCGCCGGCGTGCTCTCGCTCGACGTCGTCCGCGAGGCTCCGGCCTCGTCCGCCGTCCCGCTGCCCGGCACCGGTCTGCCCCCCGCGCCCGGAGGCGTGCCGGAGGAGGCCACGGTGCCGACCGCGCCGGTCGAGGCGGAGGTGGAGGACCACCAGCTGACGGCGCCGGACGGCGCGCGGACCGCCCCCGGTCGCCTGCAGGCGCGGACCCGCGTCACCACCGGCGCCACGCAGGTGCGCAGCGAGCCGTTGCGCGTGGAGGACTTCGGCACGGTGGGCGTCACCTGGGCGCCCGGTGCCGCGGTGGCCCACGACGCGGTCGCCGTCCGCCACCGTGACGGCACCGGCGCCTGGTCGGGCTGGACGGAGGCCGAGGTCGAGGACGACCACGGGCCCGACGCCGGCACCGCCGAGGAGCTGCGCACGCGCCCGGGCACGGACGCGGTCGTGGTGGGCGCCGTCGACGAGGTGCAGGTACGGGTCCGCACCGAGGGGCCCGTCCCGAGCGACCTGCGCGCCGTGGTGGTCGAGCCGGGGGAGGCCGACGCCACCGCCCGCGAGCTGCCCGCGATCGACAGCACCGGCACGGACACCACCGCGGCCCTCTCCGCCGAGCCCGACCAGACCGACGACGACACCGCCGACGAGGCGCTCGACCTCGCCGCCACCGGGTCCGCCGCACGCCCGATGATCTACTCCCGCGCCCAGTGGGGCGCCGACGAGCGGCTGCGCAGCGGCTCCCCGTCGTACGGCACCGTGAACGCGGGCTTCGTGCACCACACCGTGAACGCGAACGCGTACGACCGCGAGGACGTGCCGGGCATCCTCCGGTCGATCTACGCCTACCACACGCAGAGCCTGGGCTGGAGCGACGTCGGCTACAACTTCCTGGTCGACCGGTTCGGACGCATCTGGGAAGGCAGGTACGGCGGGGTCACCCGCGCCGTGGTCGGCGCCCACACGCTGAACTACAACTCCTACTCCTTCGCGATGTCGGCCATCGGCAACTTCGACGTCACCCGTCCGCCGCAGGTGATGGTGGACGCGTACGCCGCGCTGTTCGCCTGGAAGCTCGGCATCCACGGCGTCGACGCCGGCTCCATGCGCCAGCAGGTCGGCTCCAGGACCTTCCCGGCGATCAACGGCCACCGCGACGCCGGGTCGACCGCCTGCCCGGGCCGCTACCTCTACGAGCGGCTCGCCGCGATCCGTCAGGGCGCGAACACCCTCCAGGAGGCCGGCCCCGAGCCGGAGCCGGAGCCCCAGCCCGAGCCCGAGCCCGAGCCGGAGCCGGAGCCCGAACCGGCCCCGCTCGACTCCGACCTGACCGGGGACGCCTACCCCGACCTGGTGCTGCGTCGCGCCGCCGACCAGCAGGCCGTCCTCGTGCCGACCGGCGGGCTCACCGACTTCGGTCCGGCCGTCCCGGTCGCCGGCGACTGGGCGGCCTGGCCCGAGGTGTCGCTGAGCCGGGACCTGACCGGGGACGGGCGCGCCGACCTGCTCGCCCGCTCCGCCCGCGGGACCACCGCCGTGGCCGCGGGCGCGGGCAAGGGCGTCTTCACGGCCCCCGTGGCCGCTCCCGGCGCCCCGGACGCCGCCCACGACCAGGTGGTCGCGGTGGGTGACGCGGACGCCGACGGGTCCGCCGACCTGGTCGGCCGTCGCGCCGGCACCAGCCGCCTGGTCTCCTTCGTCGGCGACGGTGCCGGCGGGTTCGACCAGGAGCCGCTCGGCCTCGGGTGGGCCCGCTACGAGCGGCTGCTGCCCGCGGGTGACCTCACCGGCGACGGTGACCCCGACCTGCTGGCCCAGCAGCCCGACGGCACCCTGTGGCTGCGCGCCGGCGCCGACGGCCCCGACTACGACGCCCCGCGGGCGGTGCCCGGCACCTGGTCCCTCGACGACGCCGTCGCGCCCGCCGGCGACCTCACCGGCGACGGCCACGCCGACCTGGTGGTGCGTCGCGCCGCGGACGGCGCCGCCGTGGTCGTGCCCGGCCGCGGGGACGGCACCCTGGGCGAGGGCCTGGGCCGACTGACCCGCGTACGGTCCGGCGCGGGCCTCACCGGGGGCGTCCAGGTGGGCGGCTCGCCCCGGCCGGACCTGCTGGTACGCCGCGGCGACCGCCTGGTCTGGCTGGCCGACCAGGGCACGACCGAGACGCTGCCCGTCGTGGAGACCGGCCTCGACCTCACCGACGTCGCCCAGGTGCTGAACGCCGGTGACTGGGACGGCGACGGCGACGGCGACCTGGTGACCCGCAGCAGCGGCGCGCTGTCCCTGCACCGAGGCGACGGCACCGGCTCGTTCGCCGCCCCCGTGGTCCTCGGCGGCGGCTTCGCGAAGGTGCGCGGCCTCCAGGGCGTCGGCGACGTGACCGGGGACGGCCGGGCGGACCTCACGGGCCGTCGCGACGGCGTCCTGCGGGTCTACCCCGGGGACGGCCGGGACGGGATCGGCGGGGGCGTCGACCCGGGCCGGGTGGCCGACCGCCGCGACGAGGTCGAGCCGGGGACGTACCGCGCGCTGGTCACGATCAGCGACCTGCGCGGCACCGGTCCCGCGGACGTGGTCGGCACCGACGCGGAGGGTCGGCTGTGGCTGCTGCCCGTCACGCGCAGGGGCGTCGGCGACGCGCGGCTGCTGACCGGCCCCTCCGGCAGCGCCGACCGCCTGGGCTGACCCGGGCCGGGCCGGCCGCGGGTCAGCGGGCGGTGGCCCGCTCCGCGGCGTACGTCGCGGCGAGCCGGGCCGGGTCGGCCCGGGCGACCAGGACCACCGAGCCGCCGCGCACCAGCGGCTCGGTGAAGGAGGCCAACCCCGGTGGGGAAGCCGGGTTGGCCTCCGTCAGCAGGCGGTCGCCGTCGGCGAGGAGGCTCCCGGCGGCGGCCCCGCGCCACAGGTCGCCCTGGGTGCGCTCGAGCCCGGCGACCTCGACCGCGACGTCGTGGTGCCCGGGCGGGTCGAGGGGCGTGAAGGCGTCGGGCTGGCCCCACACCTCGATCCCGACGTCGTGCACCCCCGGCGGGAGCGGGTCGGCGAACCGGACCCCCATCGGCCGCAGCGAGCAGGCCAGCACCGGGACGTCGTCGGCGTGCGGCGCCCAGCGGGCGAGCGAGTCCGGGCCGCAGACCACGGCGTCCGCCGGGTCGTCCCCGGCGTCGTCACCGTCGGCCAGGACGACGACCAGGCCGGCGGTCCAGGCCGCCCCCAGGAAGACGGGCCCGAGCCAGTGCACGGGCAGGTCGACGCGGACCCGGTCGCCCCGCTCGAGGTCGTGCTCCTCGCACAGCAGCGAGGCGGTCTTGGCCACCCAGTTGGCGTAGGTCGTCACCGAGAGCTCGACCCGCTCGTCCGTGGCGTGGTCGTAGAACGTCAGCAGCGGCCGCCCGGGGTCGTGGGCCAGGGCGCGGGCGAGCACGCCGGCGAAGGTGGACGGCGGGGGCGAGGTCATCGGCGCCCACCCTAGGGTGTCCCGCATGCCCCCGACGGTGCCGCCCACGTCCTCCACCGCCGCCGTGCCGCACCTCTGGGCGGTGGTCCCCGCCGGTGGGGCGGGCACCCGGCTGTGGCCGTTGTCCCGGCGCCACGAGCCGAAGTTCCTGCGCGACCTGACCGGGAGCGGCCGCTCGCTGCTGCAGGCCACCCACGACCGTCTGGCGCCCCTGGTCGAGGACCGCTTCCTGGTGGTGACCGGTGCCGCCCACCGCGACGCGGTGGTCGGACAGCTCGACGCCCTCGACCCGTCCGCGGTGCTGGCCGAGCCGTCGGCCCGCGACTCGATGGCCGCGATCGGGCTGGCCGCGGCGCTGCTCGAGCAGCGGGACCCGGAGGCCGTGATGGGGTCCTTCGCCGCCGACCACGTGATCACCGACGACCGGGCCTTCGCCGAGGCGGTGTCGGCCGCGGTCGAGGTGGCCCGCGCGGACCTCCTCGTCACGATCGGGATCGAGCCGACCTCCGCCTCCACCGCCTTCGGCTACGTGCGGGTGGGGGCTCCGCTGCCGGGAGCGGGCGGGTACGCGGTGGAGGCGTTCGTGGAGAAGCCCTCGGAGGCCGTCGCGCGGGAGTACCTCGCCGACGGGCGCTACCGGTGGAACGCCGGGATGTTCGTCGTCCGGCCCACGGTCCTGCTCGACCTGCTGGCCCGCTGGCACCCCGACTTCGCCCGCGACCTCCGCGCGCTGGCCGCCGGGGGGACCGAGGGCCTGACCGGACGTCTCGCGGCCGGGTGGGAGGCGCTGCCGAGGATCGCGCTGGACCACGCGGTCGCGGAGCCGGCGGCGGACGCGGGCGTGGTCGCGACCGTGCCGGGCACCTTCGGCTGGGACGACGTCGGGGACTTCGACTCCCTGGCCACCCTGCTGCCCGAGCCGGGGTCGGGTCCGCGCCTGCTCGGGGAGCAGGCGCTGGTGGCCGCGATCGACGCGACCGGACTGGTCGTGCCCGCGGGCGGGCGCCTGGTCGCGGTCGTGGGGCTGGACGACGTCGTCGTCGTCGACACCCCCGACGCGCTGCTGGTGACCACCCGGGCCCGGGCCCAGGAGGTCAAGCAGGTGGTGGCCCGGCTCGTCGAGCAGGGCCGCGCCGACCTGACCTGACCTGACCGTCCGGTCCCGGTCGTCACCGCGCCGGGCGGTCAGCCGCCGTTGGGCTCGGGGGAGTCGAGGTAGGGGTACTCCTCCATGAAGGAGGTCAGCGCCTCGCCGGAGAAGTCCGAGCAGTACTGCCAGGCGCCCTGCTGCTCGCTGACCTCGGTGCTGCCCGCCCCACCGGCCGACCAGTGGGTGTAGGCGACGTGCTGGTCGTCGGGGAACGGCTCGCCGTCCTCCTCGGTCCACGGCACGGCCTTGAACTTGTAGCGGAAGTTCTCGGTGCCCGGGAACTGGCTGGCCACCGCGCGCAGCTCGGTCATCGCCTCGTCGTCGGAGGCGACGGTCTCGTCGTACCAGACGATGGTGTAGCCGTGCTCCAGGTTGTGCACCAGCTCGCGCAGGTCGGGACGGTCGTCGGTGTAGAGCTTGCGGTCCATCGGGTCGGGGACGTCGTAGTGCGCGCCGAACGCCGGCGGGCTCTGCTCGTACTCGACCGGCGTGCCCTCGGGCACGTGCTCCTGGTTGCCGTTCGCCTTCTTCGTCTCGACGTCGGTGCAGGCGCTCGCCGGGGCGCCGAGCGAGGCCAGCTCGACGTCCTCGAACTGGCGCAGCTCCCACCAGCTGGCGACCGGACGGTAGGCGGCGGCGCCCACGATCAGCAGCGCGACGGCGACGCAGACCACGACGATGGCCAGGCCACGGCCGCGCTCGGCGGACCGCTGCTTCTTGGTCAGGGCGTCGATGGTGGCCTTGCGGTCGGCCTTCTGGCTGTTGGTGGACTTGGCCACGGCGCGGTGCACCTCCGGGTCGGGGTGGGAGCAGGACGGGGGGAACGGGGTCGGGCCCCCGCGTGCGGTGATGGTGCGGTGAGGGCGTCGGGCGCGCCGACGGCGGCGGCCCGCACGGGATCCGCGGGTGAGTCTACGGACCCCTCGGTGGGCCGACGTCGCGCGGGCGCAGGGCGTACGTCCCGCCCGCCGCGTCGGCACGGACCGTCCAGCCGTGGGCGAAGGCCACGGCGGCCACCCCGCCGCGGCGGTCGGGGTCCTCCGGGTCGGTGTCGAGGTGCAGCAGGCCCGCGCCCGCGGGGCGGACGACCACCCCGTCGCCCAGTGCGCAGGTGAGGGCCGCGGCCAGGTCCTCGACGCCGGCCGGCGCACCGAAGGGACCCGCGTCCGTCTCGGCGCCGCGGACGGCGCGCACCACCGCCTCCCGGGCTCCCCAGCCGAACAGGTCGGCGCCCTCCGCCCGCACCAGGGCGCGCGCGCCCGTGCCGTCCTCGCCGGCGGGCAGCACCAGGTCGGCGCGTCCGCGGACGACGGCGAACGGACGGGCGTGCAGCTTGCCCTGGGCCAGCTCGGCGGCGCCGGCGAGCTCGTCGGCGACCGCCGGTGCGGTCACCAGCAGCGGGTTGCCGTGCGTGTCCACCCGGCCGGCGTGGTCGTCGAGCACGACCAGCCCCGCCGCACCCACGGCGATGTCGGTCTGCCCCTCGCGCCAGGCCCGGCCGGCGGTGTCGGTGACCACGACGCCCAGGGTGCGCCCGGTCCGGGCGAGGAGCTGCTCGCGCAGGCGCGCGGCCGTGGCGTCGGGGTCCACGGGCAGCAGCACGACCCGGCCGGGCGCGACGTTGGAGGCGTCGATCCCGGCCGCGGCCAGCGTCAGCCCGTGGTGGGTGCGCACCACCTGGGTCGGGCCTCGTCGGGCGACCACGCGTGCGGTCTCGGCCTGCACGTGGTCCTCGCGGGTCCCGTCCACGACGCGCCCCTCCGCCTTGGCGGCAGCCTTGCTGCTGACGACCAGCACGTCCCCGTCGGCCAGGACCAGGCCCGTGGGCGCCAGCGCGTCCAGGACCAGCGCGAGGAGGTCGTCGCCGGCCGCGACCTCCGGCACCCCGTCCGGGGCGTGGACCTCCAGCGACCCGCCGGCACTCACCCGCGGGCCGGGGCCGCGGCGGCCAGCTCGAGGGCGGCGCGAGCCATGGCGGCGGTCGCGTCGAGGTCGGTCATCATCAGCGGCACCGCCCTGGCCGGCAGGCCGGCCGCCGAGACGCGCTCGGCGTCGTCGGCGTCGGCGGAGTCGACCAGCCAGCCGTCGAGCACGCCGCCGTCGGCGCGCGAGCCGTAGTGCAGGCCGACCCCGGCCGCGCTGACCTCGACCCCGACGGCCTCGAGCAGCTGCCGGGCCATGCCGCGCACGTGCGTGCCGCCGACGATCGGGGACAGCCCGACCACCGGCGCCGGCGTCGCCCGCAGGGCCTCGCGCACCCCGGGGACGCCGAGGATCGTCCCCACGGACACCACCGGGTTGGACGGGGGCAGGAGGACGACGTCGGCGTCCGCCAGCGCCTCCAGCACGCCGGGGGCGGGGGAGCAGGCCTCGAGCCCGACGACCACGACCTGCTCGGCCGGGACGCCGGCGCGCAGGCGGATCCAGTACTCCTGGAAGTGCAGGGCGCGGCGCCCGCTCGGCGCGTCGGGGTCGGCGACGACCACGTGGGTCTCGACGCGGTCGTCGCTCATCGGCAGCAGGCGTACGCCCGGCTGCCAGCGCCGGCAGAGCGCCTCGGTGACCTCGGTGAGCCGGTAGCCGGCCTCCAGCATCTGGGTGCGGACCAGGTGCGTCGCGACGTCACGGTCGCCGAGCCCGAACCAGGTCGGCTCCACCCCGTAGGCGGCGAGCTCCTCCTTGACGCCCCAGGACTCGTCGCGGCGCCCCCACCCGCGCTCGGGGTCGATGCCGTCGCCCAGGGTGTACATCACCGTGTCCAGGTCGGGGCAGACCTTGAGGCCGTGGACCCACAGGTCGTCGGCGGTGTTGGTCACCACGGTGACCTCGGCGTCGGGGAGCAGGTGGCGCAGGCCCTGGAGGAACCGGGCTCCGCCGATGCCGCCGGAGAGGACGGTGATCTTACGCATGTTCCTACTGTGCCGGGTGGGATCGGGCCATAGCAGATCCGGGCTTGACTTCCGTGTCACGACAGGCATGTAATTCCTTCAGTGTCGTTCGGGTCCCCACCCTCTCGGCGCTGGGTCGGAACCACACCAGCAGGGTCGAAAGGGCGTGCACCATGAGAGAGCTTTTCCTCCTCGAACCCGAGATCGACACGGAGGGCTGGCAGGAGCGCGCGCTGTGCGCCCAGACCGATCCGGAGGCGTTCTTCCCCGAGAAGGGTGGATCCACCCGCGAGGCCAAGAAGGTGTGCCTCAGCTGCGACGTGCGCACCGAGTGCCTCGAGGCCGCGCTGATGAACGACGAGCGGTTCGGCATCTGGGGCGGTCTGTCCGAGCGGGAGCGCCGCAAGCTGAAGAAGCTCGCCATCTGACCTCGCCCCCACCCCGGTCCTTCCCGCGTCCCCCCGCGCCGCGTCCCGCGGCGCCCGGGGACGCGTGCGTTTGTACAGTGGTCGACCGTGTCTCCGACCTCCCCCGCCACCGAGCCCCTCCCGGCCTCGGTCGCCGTGCTGCTGGTCAGCCACGACGGCGAACGGTGGCTGCCGACGGTGCTCGCCGCGCTCGCCGCCCAGAGCCGGCTCGAGCAGGTCGACCGGGTCGTCGGCGTGGACACCGGGAGCAGGGACCGCAGCGCCCTGCTCGTCGAGGCGGCGCTCGAGCGGGGCCCGCTGCGCGGTGAGGTGGTCCGTGCCGGGTCCGGCACCTCGTTCCCGGCCGCGGTGGAGACCGGTCTGGACCGCCTGGCGGCCACCGGGGCCGCCCCCGAGTGGGTCTGGGTCCTGCACGACGACGCCACGCCCGACCCCGGAGCGCTGGAGGCGCTGCTGACCGCGGCCGCCCAGCACCCCCACGCGGACCTCCTGGGGCCCAAGCTGCGCGAGTGGCCCTCGCTGCGCCGCCTGCTGGAGGTCGGCGTCACGATCTCGGGGACCGGGCAGCGCGAGACCGGCCTGGAGCGCGGCGAGTACGACCAGGGCCAGCACGACGAGCTCCGCGAGGTGCTGGCGGTGAACACGGCGGGGATGCTCGTGCGTCGCCGCCTGCTCGAGGAGCTCGGCGGCCTCGACCCGGCGCTCCCGGTCTTCGGCAACGACCTCGACCTCGGCTGGCGGGCCGCCGCGGCCGGGCGTACGACGCTCGTGGTGCCGCAGGCGGTCGTCTTCCACGCCGAGGCGGCCCACCGCGGTGCCCGGCGCACCGCCCTGACCGGACGGCACACGCACTACCAGGAGCGCCGCGCCGCGCTCTACACGCTGCTCGTCAACGCGCCCGCGCGCCGGGTCCCGGTGATGGTGGTCCGGCTGGTCCTGGGCACGCTGCTGCGGATGGTCGGCTTCGTCCTGGTCCGCTCGGTCGGCGAGGCGCTCGACGACCTCGCGGCGCTGCTCTCCGTGCTCTCCTCGCCGGGCGCGCTGCGCACGGCGCGCCGCTCGCGCGCGGCCGCCCGGGGCGGGCGGGCCGCCGACGAGGAACGGGTCGCCCGGCTCCGGGCGCCGTTCTGGGTGCCGTACCGGCACGGGCTCGACGTCGTCTCCGACCTGGTGGCGGCGCTCACCGACCAGGCCTCGGACGTCGCCGAGCGACGTCGGGCGGCGGCCGCGGCGCAGGACCCGTCCTCGTCCTCGTCGTCGGTCCGGCGCGGCGACGCCGAGGACGACGACGAGGCGCTCGCCGACGACGGGCTGCTCGTGCGGCTGCTGACGAGTCCGGTCGCGCTGCTGCTGGCGGCCGTCGTCGTCGGGCTGCTGGTCGCCGGTCGCACCGGGCTGGGCTCGGTGAGCGGGGGCGCGCTGTCCCCGGCGCCCGAGGCCGTCGGCGCCTGGTGGTCGCTGCACCTGGGCTCCTGGCTGCCGCTGGGCCAGGGGACCGCGGTGCCGGCCCCGGCGTACGTGCTGCCGCTGGCCCTGCTCGGCACCCTGCTGACCCCCGCCGGGGCCGTGTCGAGCCTGCTGGTGCTGGCCGGACCGCTGGCGCTGTGGGGCTCCTGGCGGGTGCTGCGGGTGGTCGGCCGGCTGGCCGACCCACGTGGCGCCTCGCGCTGGCTGCTGCTCGCCGGGTCCACGACGTACGCGCTGGTCCCGCTGACCAGCGGTGCGTGGGGCGAGGGCCGGCTGGGTCCGGTGGTCGCGGCCGTCCTGCTGCCCTGGACCGCGCACGCCTGCCTCGGGTTCGCCGACCCCGACCCGGACCGCCGCTGGCGCGCGGCCTGGCGGGCCGGCCTGCTCCTCGCCCTGGCCTCCGCCTTCGCCCCCGTGACCTGGTTCGCCGCGGTGCTGCTCGGGGTGGTCGTGCTGGCGCTCGGCGCGGCGCTCGCGCCGCGCGGTCTCCGCCGGCGCTCGGCGTGGGGTCCGCCGGCGGTGGCGCTCGGCGTGGTGCCGGTGCTGCTGCTGCCGTGGTGGCTGCCGCTCCTCGTGCACGGCGGTGCGGCCGGGCTCCTGCTCGAGGCCGGTTCGCCGGTGACCGGTACCGGTCCGGCCCCCGACGGGGTCGGCGCCCTGCTCGGCCGGGTGGGCGGCGCCGGCGTGCTCGGGGCCCCCGCCTGGCTGGGTGCCGTCCTGCTGGTGCTCGGCCTGGCGGCGCTCCTGCCCCGGCGCAGCCGCGTGGGGGTGCTGGTCTGCTGGCTGGTCGCCGCCGTCGTCGCGGCGACGGCGGCCCTGGTGTCGCTGGTCCCGCTCACCCTCGACGGCGGGGGCGTCGCTCCCGGCCTCGGCGCCCTGGTGGTGCTCTGGCAGGGCTGCCTGGTGACGGCCGCGGTCCTCGGGGGGCAGGGCCTGCTCGAGGGCGGCGCCGGGCGCGCCGGGGGCGCCGGGGAGCCGCGGACGCGCCGGGTGCTCGTCGTGGCGGCCGCGGTGACGGTGGCCGCGCTGGTCGTCCCGCTCGGGGGGCTGCTGTGGGCCCTCGCCGACGGCCAGGACACGCTGGTCGACGAGCCGGGCGGCGACATCCCGGCGTACATGCTCCAGAACGCGGCCACCGGCCCCGAGCACGGGATCCTGGTGGTGCGTGGCTCGGTCCAGGACGGGCTCGGCTACACCGTCGTGCGCGACGACGGCCCGACCGTGGGGGAGGACGAGGTGCTGGCGCTGGACGGCGGGGACGCCGGCGTGACCGACCGGGTGCAGGCGCTCGTCTCCGCACCGACCCCGTCCGTGGTCGCGGGCCTGGCCGAGGACGGCATCGAGTACGTCGTCCTGCCGGCGCCCGTCGACGGCCGCGTCGCCGCCGGGCTGGACGCCACCAGCGGCCTCCAGCAGGCCAGCGCCGGCGACCGCAGCACCCGCGCCTGGCAGGTCGAGCGGGCCCCGGACCCCGACGCCGTGTCCGGGTCGGACGGCTGGTGGCGCCCCGTGCTGCTGGTCGTGCAGGCCCTGCTCGTGCTGGTGGTGCTGGTGCTCGCCGCACCGACGACCCGGGAGGCCCGCCGATGAGCCACGGAGCCGCCCCCGGCCGGCGCTCGCGCGCCGCCGCACCGGGCCCCCGCCGCCCCGACGTCGTCACCGTGCTGGCCCTGGTCGTGCCGCTGCTGACGGTCCTGGGGCTGCTGGCCGTCGACGTCGACCTGGTCGCGCCCGGCGCCGTACCTCCCGAGCGCGCGACGCTGACCCGGTCCACGACGACGTGCCCGGGCCTGGACGCGCCGGTCGTCCTCGCGACCACCGGCGACGCGCGGGGCGAGGTCGTCGTGCGCCGGGGGGACGACGTCGCGGAGGTCCCGGTCGCGCCCGACGCCCCCACCACCGCGGTCGACGCCCCGGCATCCGAGAGCGGTCTGCCGGCCGAGGTGACCGGGCAGGACGACCTCGCCCCGGGCCTGGTGGCCGCGCGCTTCCCCACCGCCGGCGACCCGACCGCACCGGAGTGCCGCGACCCGCGGCCCGACCAGTGGTTCACCGGGGTCGGCGCCTCGCCCGGCCAGCCCTCGGTGCTCGAGCTGACCAACCCCGACGCCGGACCCGCCGTGGCCGACGTGGTCCTCCACGGCCCGAGCGGCGTCGTCGACGCGCCCTCGTTGCGGGGCGTGGCCGTCCCCGGTCAGGGCGTCGTGCGGGTCGAGCTGGCCGAGGAGGTCCCGCGCCGCGGCGACCTGGCGCTGCACGTGACCACCACGCGCGGTCGCGTCGGGGCCGCGGTACTCGACCGCTTCGACGACCTGGGCGCGGGTGCCTCGGGCTCCGAGTGGGCGCCGTCCCAGGGGGACCCCGCCGAGGACGTGCTCCTGCTCGGGCTGCCGGGCGGGGAGGCGCGGCGCGAGGTCGTCGTCGCCAACACGACCGACGACGCGGCCCGGGTCCGTCTCTCCGTGGTCACCGCGGACTCGGTGTTCACCCCGGAGGGCTCGCCGGAGATCGAGGTCGACCCCCAGGGCACCGCCACGCTCGACCTCGACGGGGTGCTCGCGGGGTCGGCGCTCGACGACGTGGTCGGCCTGCGCCTGGAGTCCTCCCGCCCGGTCACCGCAGCCCTGCGCACCGTCGTCGAGGGCGACCTCGCGGTGACCCCGGCCGCCGAGGCGCTCACCCAGGGCGGCACGACCACCCTGCTGCCGACCGGGGCCACCGAGCTGGTCCTGGCCGGCGCGTCGGGGGAGGGCACGGCCGTGGCGCTGCCGCGCGACGCCGACGGCGCCCCGCTCGGACCCGCGGGCGGGCTGCGGACCCGGCTCGCGCCGGACCGGGCCTCGGTGCTCGCGCTGCCCGCGGGGACCCGTCTGCTCGAGGTCCGCCTGCGCGGCACCGACGCGGCCGGGTCCGTGGTCGTGCGCGGCGAGGACGGTGGTGGGGGAGCGGCCGTGGTCCGCCTGCACGACCTGGAGACCTCGACGCTCGTCGGCGCGGTGCGTCCCGCCCTGCCCTGAGCCGTCGGCCCGCCGCCAGCGTCACCTGGGGCGTGCGCGGCCGTCATCTGGGGCGTGCGCGGGCGTCATCTGGGCGTGCGCGGGCGTCACCTGGGGCGTGCGCGGGCGTCATCGGGGCTCAGTCGTCCGGGCGGCCCTCGGCGTACCGGGGGTCGACGTCCTCCGGTGCCAGGCCGAGCAGGATCGCGACCTGCTCGACCAGGACGGCGTGGACGAGCGCCTGGAGGTCCTCGCGGTCCTCGGCCCGCAGCTCGAGCGGGCGCCGGAACAGCACGACCCGGGCCGGGGTCGCGCCGGCGGCGTGCACCAGGGCCGAGAGGGGGACCGGGCTGCCGCCCCAGTCGGCGCCCACCTGCGGCGCGTCCTCGACGGCGTACTCGACCAGGCCCAGGCGCTCGCGCCACCGGTCCTCGATCCCGGTCACCGAGGCCAGCACCAGGGCGTCGAAGCGGTCCGCCCGGGTGGGCGTCTCGGGGCGGCCGGGCACCTGCGGCAGCACCGCGGGACCTCGCATCCCGCGCCCCCGGCGGTCGCGCGTGCGCCGTCGGGGTGCCGGGTCGCTCGCCACGCCGCGAGCCTAGTCCGGGCCCCGGTCGCCGGCGGGTACGGTCGCCCCCGTGAGCCTGGCCCGTCGATGTTCGCGCACGCCGTGCGGTCGGTCCGCCACGTCCACGCTCACCTACGTCTACGCCGACCAGACCGCCGTGCTCGGGCCGCTGTCGACCTACGCCGAGCCGCACGCCTACGACCTGTGCGAGCAGCACGGGCAGCGGCTGTCGGTCCCGCGCGGCTGGGAGGTCCTGCGGCTGGCCCGGGACACCCGCGCGCCGGGTCCCTCGACCGACGACCTGCTCGCCCTGGCCGACGCGGTCCGCGAGGCCGCACGGCCGCTGCCGCCGCCGGTCCCGGAACCGGTCGTCGAGGGCTCGCGGGAGACCGGGCGACGCGGGCACCTGCGGGTGCTGAGCAGCGAGTGAGCCCCTCCGCCCGGCGCGGCTAGGGTCCTGCCATGTCCTCCACGACCCCCGGGTCCTCCGGGTCCACGCTGGACCCCGCCAACCTGGCCGCCGTCTTCAAGGCCTACGACGTGCGCGGCACCGTGCCCGACCAGCTCGACGAGACCCTCGCCCGTGCCGTGGGCCGCGCGTTCGTCCACGTCGTCGGCCAGAAGCAGGTCGTCGTGGGCCACGACATGCGCCCGACCTCGCCGGGCATGGCCGGCGCCTTCGCCGACGGGGCCGCCGAGGCCGGCGCGGACGTGACGATGATCGGGCTGGCCTCGACCGACCAGCTCTACTTCGCCTCCGGGCACCTCGGCGTCCCCGGGGCGATGTTCACCGCCAGCCACAACCCCGCTGCGTACAACGGCATCAAGATGTGCCGTGCGCGGGCCGTGCCGCTGGGCGGGGACACCGGGCTCACCGCGGTCCGCGACCTCGCCGCCGCCGGCGGGGGGGAGCGGGCCTCGGTGGCCGGCTCGATCTCCTCCCACGACGTGCTGGAGGCCTACGCCGCGCACCTGCTCGCCCTCGCCCCGGTGGAGGGGCGTCGGCTGACGGTGGTCGTCGACGCCGGCAACGGGATGGCCGGGCACACCGCGCCGGCGGTCTTCGGACGGCTGGGGTCCGACCGGGTGGAGGTGGTCCCGCTCTACTTCGAGCTCGACGGCTCGTTCCCGAACCACGAGGCCAACCCGATCGACCCCGACAACCTGCGCGACCTCCAGGCCGCGGTCCTGGCCGAGGGCGCCGACGTGGGCCTGGCCTTCGACGGCGACGCCGACCGGTGCTTCCTGGTCGACGAGCGTGGCGCGCTCGTGCCCCCCTCCACGCTGACCGCGCTGATCGCCGAGCGCGAGCTGGCGCGCCACCCGGGCTCGACGGTGATCCACAACCTGATCACCAGCCGCGCCGTGCCCGAGCTCGTCACCGAGCTGGGAGGGGTCCCGGTGCGGACCCGGGTCGGCCACTCGTTCATCAAGGCGACCATGGCCGAGACCGACGCCGTCTTCGGCGGGGAGCACAGCGGGCACTTCTACTTCCGCGACTTCTGGCGCGCCGACTCGGGGATGCTCGCCGCGCTGCACGCCCTCGGCGCGCTCGCCGCCGACGGCGGCAGCCTGTCGGGGCTGCTGGCGCCGTACGAGCGCTACCGCCTCAGCGGGGAGATCAACTCGACCGTGCTCGACGCGGCCGACGTGGTGACCCGGATCGAGGCCGACTGGGGTGCCCGGCCCGACGTCAGCACCGACCACCTGGACGGGCTGACGATCAGCCACGAGGACTGGACGTTCAACGTGCGGTCCTCGAACACCGAGCCGCTGCTGCGGCTGAACGCCGAGGGGAAGGACGAGGAGACGATGGCACGTGTGCGCGACGAGGTCCTGTCGATGATCAGGGGGACGGCATGAGCACCGACGGGCCGGGCCTGGACCCGGTGCTGCTCGACGTCGTGGTCTGCCCCGACTGCCGCTCCGCGCTGGAGGTGGGCACGCCGCCCGACGGCGCCGGGAGCGAGCTGGTCTGCCAGGGCTGCGGCCTGGTCTACCCCGTGCGGGACGGGATCCCGGTCCTGCTGGTCGACGAGGCGGTACGCCGGTGAGCCGGCCGTGACCTGGTTCGACGAGTCGCGGCTCGAGGACGGGCCGGCCCTGGCGGCGGCCGACCCGCGGCTGCGCTTCCTGGCCGAGTCCGGCGCCCGGGTGCGCCGCGACGCCGGGGAGGCCGCGACGGCGCTGGAGGGGGAGGCCCGTGCGCTGCGCGTGGCCGAGAGCCGGCCCCGGGCGGTGATCGCGGCGGGACCCGACTCGCGGCTGCTGCGCGCGGTCCTGGAGCCGGCCTGCCCGGTGCCGTTCGTCGCCTGGCCGCACCCGGCCCTGCCGGGCTGGGCCGGTGCGCTCGACCTGGTGGTGGTGCTGGCCCCGGACGGCTCGGACGTGGGCACGGCCGCTGCGGTGGCCGAGGCCGTCCGGCGCGGCTGCCAGGTCGTGGTGGCGGGCCCGCCGGGCTCGCTGGTGGTCGAGCACGCCGCCGGTCGGGACACCACCGTGCTGCCGTGCACCAGCCGCGACCAGCTCGCCGCGGCCGTGGTGGTCCTGGACTTCCTGCACCGCGTGGGCCTCGGCCCGCAGTCGGACCCCGAGGTGGTGGCCGGTGCGCTCGACGACGTCGCCCGGTCGGCCTCGCCGCACCGCGACCTCACGGTGAACCCCGCGAAGTCGCTGGCCATCGCCCTGGCCGACACCGCACCCCTGCTGTGGGGCGGGTCGGTGCTCGCGCAGCGCGCGGCCCGCCGGGTGGCCGAGTCGATGCGCCGCACGAGCGGTCGCGCCGCCCTGGCCGGCGACGCGGACGCGCTGTCGCCGGTGCTCGAGGCGGCCCGCCCGCGCGACCTGTTCGACGACCCCGTGGCCGACGGGGCCGGCCCGCCGCAGCCCGCCCTGCTCGTGCTCGACGACGGTGCGCAGGACCCGGTCGTGCTCGCGCAGCGGGCGCGTCTGGTGGCGCTCGCCGACGAGCGCCGCCTCCGGGTGGAGGTGCTCGGGTCCGAGGCCGCCGGCGAGGTGGCCCGCTACGCCTCGCTGCTGCTGTCCGGCACCTACGCCAGCGAGTACCTCGCGCTCGGACTCGTCGACGGGTGAGGACCGCGACCGCACGCGGTCGCGGCAGCGGTGCGAAAAGGGTGGTCGTGAGGATTCTTGGGATGACCGGGGGTCGTCCTAATCTCGAAGTCCGCCGTTCTTCACCCGTCTGAACGCCTCCGTGCGTGGACAAAGGAGCACAACCCGTGGACTACAAAGTCGCCGACCTCTCCCTGGCCGACTACGGCCGCACCGAGATCACCCTCGCCGAGCACGAGATGCCCGGCCTCGTCGCGATGCGCGAGCGCTACGGCAAGGACAAGCCCCTGAAGGGCGCCCGCGTCGCAGGCTCGCTGCACATGACCATCCAGACCGCGGTCCTCATCGAGACCCTGGTCGACCTGGGTGCCGAGGTCCGCTGGGCCTCCTGCAACATCTTCTCGACCCAGGACCACGCCGCCGCCGCGGTCGTCGTCGGCCGCGACGGCACGCCCGAGCAGCCCGCCGGCGTCCCGGTCTTCGCCTGGAAGGGCGAGAGCCTGGAGGAGTACTGGTGGTGCACCCAGCAGATCCTCGACTGGGGCGTGGTCGACGGCGAGAACGTCTTCGCCAACATGATCCTCGACGACGGCGGTGACGCCACGATGCTGGTCCACCTCGGTGTCGAGGCCGAGAAGAAGGGCGAGGCCCCCGACCCGGACTCCGCCAAGAGCGCCGAGCAGCGGATCGTCTTCGAGGTCCTCCAGGCCAGCCTGGCCGTCACCACGGACCGCTGGACCCAGGTCGCCGCCGAGATCCGCGGCGTCACCGAGGAGACCACGACCGGCGTGCACCGTCTCTACGAGATGATGCGCGAGGGCTCGCTGCTCTTCCCCGCGATCAACGTCAACGACTCGGTCACCAAGTCGAAGTTCGACAACAAGTACGGCTGCCGCCACTCGCTGATCGACGGCATCAACCGCGCCACCGACGTCCTCATCGGCGGCAAGGTCGCGGTCGTCTGCGGCTACGGCGACGTCGGCAAGGGCAGCGCCGAGTCGCTGCGCGGCCAGGGTGCCCGTGTCGTGGTCACCGAGATCGACCCGATCTGCGCCCTGCAGGCCGCCATGGACGGCTACCAGGTCACCACGCTCGACGACGTCATCGGCCAGGCCGACATCATCGTCACCGCCACCGGCAACCGCGACGTCGTCACGGTCGAGCAGATGAAGCAGATGAAGCACCAGGCGATCATCGCCAACATCGGGCACTTCGACAACGAGATCGACATGGCCGGCCTCGAGGCCGACGGGGTCGCCTCGCGCAAGACCGTCAAGCCCCAGGTCGACGTGTGGACGTTCCCCGAGACCTCGAAGTCGATCATCGTGCTGTCCGAGGGCCGCCTGATGAACCTGGGCAACGCCACCGGCCACCCGTCCTTCGTGATGTCGAACTCGTTCACCAACCAGGTGCTCGCCCAGATCGAGATCTTCACCAAGCCGCAGGACTACCCCGTCGGCGTCTACGTGCTGCCCAAGCACCTCGACGAGGAGGTCGCCCGGCTGCACCTCGGTGCGCTCGGGGTCAAGCTGACGACGCTCAGCGACGACCAGGCCGCCTACCTCGGGATCCCGACCTCCGGGCCGTACAAGTCCGACGAGTACCGCTACTGACACCAGCCACGCGGCGGGCCCGGCACGCGGCCCACGCACGGCACGGACGGCCCCCGGCCGTCCACAGACCGGCCCCCGACCCCCCTCGTCCTCCGGACGCAGGTGGGGTCGGGGGCCGTCGCTGTGCCCGTGGGGCAGGATGGGGGACATGACCGCCTCCGCCGACGTCGACGTCCCCGGCGGCCCCGCCCCGGCGCGCGGACGCGTCCTGGTCGTCGACGACGACGCCGCCCTGGCCGAGATGCTCACCATCGTCCTGCGCCAGGAGGGGTTCGACAGCCGGATGTGCACGCGCGGCGACCTGGCGATGGCCGAGTTCCGCGACTACCGGCCCGACGTCGTCCTGCTCGACCTCATGCTCCCGGGCCGCGACGGGATCGACGTCTGCAAGGAGATCCGGGCCGAGTCCGGCGTGCCGATCGTGATGCTCACCGCCAAGGGCGACACCGTCGACGTGGTCGTGGGCCTGGAGTCCGGCGCCGACGACTACGTGGTCAAGCCCTTCAAGCCCAAGGAGCTGGTCGCCCGGATCCGGGCCCGGGTCCGTCGCGTCGACGGCCCCGCCTCGGAGTCCCTGGCGGTGGGCGACCTCGTCATCGACGTCGCCGGGCACGTCGTCACCCGTGACGGCGCCCCCATCAGCCTGACACCGCTGGAGTTCGACCTGCTCGTGTGCCTGGCCCGCAAGCCCTGGCAGGTCTTCACCCGCGAGGTGCTCCTCGAGCAGGTCTGGGGCTACCGCCACGCCGCCGACACCCGGCTGGTCAACGTCCACGTGCAGCGGCTGCGGTCCAAGGTCGAGCACGACCCGGAGCACCCGGAGGTCGTGCTCACGGTGCGCGGGGTCGGTTACAAGGCCGGCGGCTGAGGTGACGGCGGGGCCACCGACCGGCACGACCTCGGGGCTGCGTCGCTGGCCGACGTTCTGGCGGCGCTCCCTGCAGGTGCGGGTCGTGGCCAAGACGCTGCTGATGTCCGCGGTCGTCGTGGGGGTCGTGGGGTGGTTCCTGCTGCAGCAGACCCGCGACGGGCTGCTCGACAACCGGGTCGCCGTGGTGGTGGCCGAGGCCGGCGACGAGACCGTCGAGGCCGAGGCGCGGCTGGGGGCGGCCAGCGGGACGGAGAACAACTCGACCCGCCAGCAGCGCGAGCTCGCCGACCAGCTGATCTCCCGGGGCGACACCCGCGGGTTCGCCGTCGTCCTCGCGGGTCCCGTCGGCGGTCCCGGCCTCGCCGACGGCGGCGCCGAGTACAGCCCCGGGCTCGAGCTGGACAGCGTGCCGCCGTCGCTGGAGGAGCGCTTCTCCCGCGTGTCGGACACGGCGTGGACCTACACCTCGATCCGCACCACCGACGAGGAGGGCACCACCAGCGCGCGCCCGGGCGTCGTGGTGGGGTCGCAGGTGCGGCTGCCCGCCGACGGCAACACCTACACGCTGTACTACCTGTTCCCGCTCGCGGAGCAGAGCGAGACCCTGGCCCTGGTCACCCGTGCGCTGCTCACCGCCGGGCTGCTGCTGATGGGCCTGGTCGCCGGGGTCACCCTGCTGGTCACCCGGCAGGTCGTCACCCCGGTCCGGATGGCCCGCCGGGTCGCCGAGCGGCTGGCGGCCGGCCAGCTGCAGGAGCGGCTGCGCGTGCGCGGCGAGGACGACATCGCGCGGCTGGCCACCTCGTTCAACCAGATGGCCAGCAACCTGCAGCGCCAGATCCGCCAGCTGGAGGAGCTGAGCCGGGTCCAACGACGGTTCGTGGCGGACGTCTCGCACGAGCTGAGGACCCCGTTGACCACCGTGCGGATGGCCGGCGACCTGCTCCACGACGCCAGGGGGTCCTTCGAGCCGACGACGGCGAGGGCGGCCGAGCTGCTCCAGACCGAGCTGGACCGGTTCGAGACGCTGCTGGTCGACCTGCTCGAGATCAGCCGGTTCGATGCAGGGGCGGCCGTCCTGGACCTCGAGGACGTCGACCTGGTCGAGGCCGCGCGGCGCGTCGTCGAGTCGACCCGGCCGCTGGCCGAGCAGCGCGGGGTGCGCGTGGCGGTGCTCGAGGTCGACGGTCCCTGCGTGGCCGAGGCGGACGCACGCCGCGTCCAGCGGGTCCTGCGCAACCTGGTCTCGAACGCCATCGACCACGCCGACGCCTCCCGCGGCGGCGTCGGGGTCGAGATCGACCTGGGGACCGACGGTGACGCCGCCGCGGTGACGGTGCGCGACCACGGCGTGGGGCTGGCGCCGGGGGAGGCGGCCATGGTCTTCAACCGGTTCTGGCGCTCCGACCCGGCGCGGGCCCGCACCAGCGGCGGGACGGGTCTCGGGCTGTCCATCGCCCTCGAGGACGCGCACCTGCACGGCGGGTGGCTGCAGGCCTGGGGACGCCCGGGTCAGGGCGCCCAGTTCCGGCTCACGCTGCCACGGCGGGCAGGGGCCGTGCTGCGGCACAGCCCGCTCCCGCTGGTGCCGGCCGACGTGGAGCCGGCCGCGGGCGACGCGCCGATGGCGGGGGCCTCCTCGTGACCGGGTCCCTCGCGCGGCGGCTCGTCACCCTGGCGGCGACGCTGCTGGTCCTCGGACTCGCTGCGGCGTGCGCGGGGATGCCGACCACCGGGCCGGTCGTGGAGACCGGCACCTCCGCCGGCGGCGACGACGGCCGGGCCACGGCGATCGACCCCCTGCCCCCGCAGCCGGGGGCCTCGGCGATCCAGGTCGCGCAGGGCTTCCTCGAGGCGATGACCGCCACCCCGATCCGCAGCAGCGTGGCGCAGCAGTTCCTCGCCCAGGACGCACGCACGAGCTGGGACCCGGACGCCGCGACCCTGATCTACGGCGACGCGATGGCCCCCGTCAGCGTGCCCGGTGGCGCCGAGGTGGCGCTGACCTCGGCCGAGCGGCTCGACGACCGGGGCGCCTGGGTCCGTGACCTCGGGCCGCGGGCCTCGACGCTGCGCCTGCAGATGGTGATGGAGGACGGGGAGTTCCGCATCGCCGACCCGCCCGACGCCCTGGTCGTCCCGGCCTCGTGGTTCGAGCAGCGCTTCCGCGGCGTCTCGTTGTACTTCTTCGACCGCACCGGGCAGGTCCTGGTGCCCGAGTCGGTCTTCGTGCCCCGGGGCGAGCAGCTGGCCAGCAACCTGGTCAACGGGCTGCTCGCCGGCCCCTCGGGCGCCGCCCGCCTCGCCACGCGCTCCTTCCTCCCCGACGGGCTCGGGCTCGGGCTGTCGGTGCCGATCGACGACGAGGGGGTCGCCCAGGTCGAGCTGACCGGTGACGTCCCGGTGCGCTCGGCCGACGCGAACGCCCTGATGCTGGCGCAGCTGGCGTGGACGATGCGGCAGGACACCTCGATCCGGGCGATCCGGGTCAGCATCGGCGGGGTCCCGGTGCCGCTCCCGGGGGACGTGTCGGCCTACTCGGTCGAGGGGGGCGCGCCGTACGACCCGACCGGGTACCAGAGCAGCAGCCTGCTCTACGGGCTCGACCGGGACGGCCTGCTGGTCTCCGGGGGACCCGCGGACCTCGCCCCGGTGTCCGGGCCGTTGGGCCAGCAGGACTTCGGGCTGCGCTCCGTGGCCGTCGACCTGAGCGGTGCGCAGGTGGCCGCGGTCGGGGGAGGCGGCAGCTCGGTGCTGCGGGCCCCCGTCCGCGAGGGGGAGGACGAGAGCCGCGTGCAGGAGGTGGTCAGCGGGAGGACCGACCTGCTGCTCCCGGGCTGGGACGTCGCCGGCCGGCTGTGGCTGGTGGACCGCACCGCCGACGGGGCGCGCGTGCTGCACCTCGACGACGTCGGCTCGGGCGAGCCGCGCGAGGTGGAGGTGCCCGGCGTCACGGGGCGCGAGGTGGTCGACGTCCTGGTCTCGCGCGACGCCACCCGGCTGGTCGCGGTCGTCCGTGGCCCCCGTACCGACCGCCTGCACACCGCCCGCATCCTGGTGACCGACCAGGGCCGCGTCCGGGGGGCGGCCGCAGACACCCGGATCGTCTCGGAGGACGGCGGCCGGCTGCGCGTGCGGGACCTGGCCTGGAGCTCCGCGACCACGGCCTCGTTGCTGAGCACCGTGCGCGACGACCTGGTCGAGGTGCGCACCGTCACCGTGGACGGAGCGCCCAGCGGCCTGTCCACGTTGTCCACGACCGTCCGCGGACCCGTGCGCAGCCTGGCGGGCAGCCCCGTCCTCGACCAGCCGACCTTCGCCGTGGGCCGTTCCCGCCTGGTCGACGTGAGCACCGGCAGCGAGGTGCCGGTGACCGACGTCGTCCTGCGCACCCTCGGGTACGCGGGCTGACCGGTCGTGCTCGACGCGGCCCTGGACCTGCTGGCGGGGTCGGGCTGCGTGGGGTGCGCCGCCCCCGGGCGGCCGTGGTGCCTGCGGTGCGCGGCGGCCCCGGCGCCCCGCCCGTGGTGCTGCTGGCCCGACCCCCCGCCGGCCGGGCTGGTGCCGCCGTGGGCCGCGAGGCCGTACGCCGGCGCGGTGCGCGACGCGGTGCTGGCGCACAAGGAGCGTCGGGTGCTGTCGTTGGCGACCCCGCTCGGGGGGTGGCTGGCCACGGCCGTCGCGGCCGCGCTGGCCGGGCAGGACCCGGCGCCCGTGGTGCTCGTGCCGGTGCCGTCGCGACGCAGCGGGGTGCGGTCCCGCGGGCACGACGCCACCGCCCGGATGACGCGAGCGGCTGCGGCCGGGCTCCGCGGCCCGGTCCTGGTGGCCCCCCTGCTCCGGCTGCGCGCGGGGGTGCTGGACCAGTCCGGTCTCGGCGCCGCGGCCCGGGCGGCCAACCTGGCCGGCTCGATGGCCTGCGACACCCGGCGGCAGCGGGCCCTGGCCCGACGCCTGGGGCGCGCCCGCGTCGTGGTCTGCGACGACGTCGTGACGACCGGTGCCACGGCCCGCGAGGCGCAGCGCGCGCTGGAGGCCTGCGGTCTGCCCGTGGTCGCGGTCGCCGCGGTCGCGGCGACGGTCCTGCGGCGACCAGGGTCGTCCGGCCTTCCGCCCGGACCCGCGAGCGACTAACGTCTCGTCATGGAGTCCGCCCGGGTCCGTGGTTGCGCCGATGTCGCGCCCACCAGGGCGTCCGGACGGCAAGCCGATGCCAGTCGCAGGCGAAACGGTCCACGTAAGTCCCGCCGGGGCCTGCTCCGACCGGGACGATCACGGTGCGGCTTAGAGGTAAGTCCTGCCCCGTGCCACCGGTCAGACACCGGTGTCCGCGGGAGACGGCCAGTAGTGGCGCCAGAGATGGCAGACGAGCTGCGAACGCTGCCGCAGGCGGTTGTGGGGTCGAAGACCAGGTCGGCCGGGCGGGCTCCTCAGCACCACCGCACGCACACGTCACACCCCACCCGGGCGGTACCCCCGCAGCCCGGGTCCTACGAGTGCAGGAGGTATCCATGGAGGTCGTCGTCACCGGACGGCACTGCGAGCTGAGTGATCGGTTCCGCAGCCACGCCGAGGAGAAGCTGGCCCGTCTCGAGAAGCACGACCATCGCATCATCCGGGTGCACGTGGAGGTGGACTGCGAGGCCAACCCCCGCCAGCACGACCGCAGCACCCACGTGGAGCTCACCGCCTTCTCCAAGGGCCCGGTGATCCGGGCCGAGGCGGCCGCGGACCACGAGATGGGTGCCCTGGACCTCGCGCTGGACAAGATGGCCGAGCAGATGCGACGCGCCTCCGACCGACGGCGGGTGCACCGCGGCCGCCGTACCCCGCTCTCCGTGGGACAGGCGCTGGCCGACGTCCCGATCGACGGCGACCTGCTCGGGAGCACCGAGGAGGACACCACCGACGACACCGCGCGCGAGCACCGGGTCGGGCCGATCGAGGTCACCGGGGACGGACCGCTCGTGGTGCGCGAGAAGTCGCACCCGGCGACCCCGATGACCCTGGACCAGGCGCTGTACGAGATGGAGCTGGTGGGGCACGACTTCTACCTGTTCGTCGACAAGGAGTCCGAGCGCCCGGCCGTCGTCTACCGGCGCCGGGGGTACGACTACGGGGTGATCGCGCTCGACGTCGTCCACGAGTAGCACGACCACGACGGCGGGGCGTGGCCGACCGGCCACGCCCCGCCGTCGTGCGATGATGCCGCCGTGGCCGCCTCCAGCTTGCCCGCCCCCGCCGCGCCGGAGCCCGTGCGTGTGATCGTGGTCGACGACCAGGAGCTGTTCCGGCGCGGGCTGACCATGCTGCTCGCGATCGAGGACGGCCTCGAGGTCGTCGGCGAGGCCGGCGACGGCGACCAGGGGATCGCCCTGGCGGTGAGCACCGCTCCCGACGTCGTGCTGCTCGACGTGCGGATGCCGAGGCGCTCGGGCATCGAGGCGTGCCTGGCCATCAAGGAGTCCGTGCCGACGACCAAGATCATCATGCTGACCGTCTCCGACGAGGAGAGCGACCTCTACGAGGCGGTCAAGAGCGGGGCGTCGGGCTACCTGTTGAAGGACTCCTCCATCGAGGAGGTCGCCCAGGCCGTCCGCGTGGTCGTCGAGGGGCAGTCGCTGATCAGCCCGTCGATGGCCGTCAAGCTCATCGACGAGTTCAAGCAGATGTCGCAGCCCGAGCGCCGCACGGCGGCCAACCTGCGGCTCACCGACCGCGAGATGGACGTGCTCCGCCTGGTCGCGACGGGGCTGAACAACCGCGAGGTGGCCCGCCGGCTGACGATCAGCGAGAACACCGTGAAGAACCACGTGCGCAACATCCTCGAGAAGCTCCAGCTGCACTCCCGGATGGAGGCCGTCATGTACGCCTTCAAGGAGAAGCTGCTCGAGCTGCCGAGCTGACGGTGACGGGGATGCTGACGCTGTCGCGCGCGCAGGCCCGCCGGGTCGCCCTGGGCGCCCAGGGCTTCGCCGACCCGCCGCACGCGGTGCCCACGATGCGCACCTTCGACCGCACGCTGCAGCGGACCGGGGTGCTGCAGGTCGACTCGGTCAACGTCCTGGCCCGGGCGCACTACGTGCCGTTGTACTCCCGGATGGGCCCCTACGACCCGGACCTGCTGCACCGCGCCGCGGAACGGGCGCCGCGCCGGGTCGTGGAGTACTGGGCCCACGTGCAGGCGTTCATGCCCGTCGGGCTGTGGCCGCTGATGCGCCACCGGATGGAGTCCTACCGCACGGGCGTGCACCAGTGGGGCGGGCAGGAGCTCGGCGCCGACCTGCTCGGCGGCCTGCTCGAGGACATCGCCGACCGCGGCCCCTCCACGGCGCGCGACCTCGACGACGGGCTCCCGCGCAGCAAGGAGCACTGGGGCTGGAACTGGTCGACCACGCGCCGCGCGCTGGACTACCTCTTCCTGGTCGGCGACGTCGCCGTCGCCTCACGTACCAGCCAGTTCGAGATCCGTTACGACCTGCCGTCGCGGGTGCTGCCCCGCGAGGTGCTCGAGGCGCCCACCCCCACCCCGGACGAGGCGGCGCGCGCGCTGGTCAGCCGGGCGGCGTCCTCGCACGGCGTCGCCACCGCCCGCTGCCTGGCCGACTACTACCGCACGCGACAGCAGCCGTCGCCGGGCAGGCCCTCGGCCGGGACCGCGATCGCGGAGCTGGTCGAGGAGGGGGTGCTCGAGCCGGTACGGGTCGAGGGCTGGTCGCGGCAGGCGTACCTCCACCGCGACGCGCGCCGGCCCAGGCGGGTGGGCGCGCGGACCCTGCTGAGCCCCTTCGACCCGCTGGTGTGGGAGCGCGAGCGCGCCGAACGGCTCTTCGACTTCCGCTACCGCATCGAGATCTACACCCCGCCCGAGAAGCGGGTGCACGGGTACTACGTGCTGCCGTTCCTGCTCGGCGAGGCGGTCGTCGGTCGGGTCGACCTCAAGGCCGACCGCGCCGCCGGCGTCCTGCGCGTCCCGGCCGCCTTCGCCGAGGCCACGGCCCCGCCGGAGACGGCGGAGGAGCTGGCCACCGAGCTGCGCCGCCTGGCCGGCTGGCTCGGCCTCGAGGACGTGGTCGTCGGGGAGCGGGGCGACCTCGCGCCCGCGCTCGGGCACGCGGTGCGTGCCGGGAGCGCGGCATGACCAGCCTCCAGGAGGTGACCGTGCGCCGGTCGCCGCGGCTGCCGGCCCGCGCCGACGTGCAGGGTCTGCGCGCCCTCGCGGTCGGTCTCGTGGTCCTCGACCACGCGGGCGTGCCCTTCCTGGCCGGCGGGTTCGTCGGCGTGGACGTGTTCTTCGTGGTCTCCGGCTACCTGATCAGCTCCCTGCTCCTGCGCGAGATGACCACGACCGGACGGGTCCGGATCGGCGAGTTCTACGCCCGCCGGGCCCGGCGCATCCTGCCGGCGGCGACCGTCGTCCTGGTCGCCGTGACGGCCTTCGCCACCCTGCGGCTGCCCCTGGGGCGCGCCGCCCAGGTCGGGGGCGACGTGGTGTGGTCGGCGTTCTTCGTCGGCAACGTGCGCTTCGCCCGGCAGGGCACCGACTACTTCGCCGAGGACTCGCCGGCCTCGCCGGTGCAGCACTTCTGGTCCCTGGCCGTCGAGGAGCAGTTCTACCTGGTCTGGCCGCTGGCCCTGGCGCTGACCGCGCTGCTGGCCTGGCGGCTGGCGCGGCGGGGC
Source organism: uncultured Actinomycetota bacterium (assembly GCA_963781475.1). Taxonomy (GTDB): domain Bacteria; phylum Actinomycetota; class Actinomycetes; order Propionibacteriales; family Nocardioidaceae; genus Nocardioides. The sequence goes on from CAWAGJ010000015.1 coordinate 31,554, forward strand.
GGCGCGGAGGACCTTCCCGACGGCAGGGCCGCCGCCGCGGCGGGTGCGCTGCCCGCGGTCACCGTCGCGGTCGCCCTCGCGTGGGTGGGGTCCCTGGCGTGGTCGGTGCACCTCACCGCCCTCGAGCCGACGGCGGCGTACTTCTCGACCCCGGCGCGGGCCTGGGAGCTGGCGACGGGCGCCCTGCTGGCCCTGGGGGCCGCCCGGCTGGCGCTGCTGCCCCGCGGCCTGCGGCGGGTGCTGGCCGGCGCCGGCCTCGGTGCCGTGCTGGTCGCGGCGTTCGCCTACGGACCCGGTACCGCCTTCCCGGGGTGGCAGGCCGGGCTGCCGGTGCTCGGCACCGCCGCCGTGCTCGCCGCCGGGGCGGACGGCGAGGCGCTCGGGGCCGCGCGACTGCTCACCTCCCGACCGATGACCTGGCTCGGCGACATCTCCTACTCCCTGTACCTCTGGCACTGGCCGGTGCTCGTGCTCGGTGCCCGGTACGCCGAGGCGTACGTCGGCCCGGGCGCCACCGGCACCGCGGTGCTGGTGCTCGTCGCGCTCGCGCTCAGCGTCGCGTCCTACCACCTCGTCGAGGCACCGTTCCGACGTCCTCGCCCCTGGTGGGGCACCACGCCGCGCGCCCTGGTGCTGTGGCCGGTCGGGCTCGCGCTCGTCGTCGGCTCGGTCGGCCTGGGCGCGGTGCAGCGCGACCGGGTCGGGGACGCGCGGGCCGCCGAGGCTGCGGGCTTCGACCTCGACTCCGTGCCTCCCGACCTGCGCACCCCCCGCAACGGCGATCCCGTCCACGACGCGCTCGCCGAGTCGCTCGACCGCGCCGTCGTGGGCGGTCCGATCCCGTTCCCGGTGCGCAACGACCTGGAGAACCTCGACGCCGACCGCCCGGACTACCCGGCGAGGTGCTTCGCCGAGCGGACCCAGGAGAGCAGCGACCTGTGCCCGTTGGGCGACACCGACGCCGGGACCACGGTGGTCCTGCTCGGCGACTCCCACGCCCAGATGTGGCTCTCGGCGCTGGACGCCGTCGGTCAGGAGGCGGGCTTCGAGGTGCTGCCGCTGATCAAGTTCGGGTGCCCGCCCGCGGACCTCCGCCTGCGCGAGCTCGACGTCGCGGGGGACCCGGAGTTCACCGCCTGCTACGCGTGGCGCGACTGGGCGCTGGAGCAGGTGCGCGTGCTCGAGCCCGACACGGTGGTGATGAGCTCGCGCGCCCCGCCGCCCGGCCTGGTCCTGCCGGCCGGCACGACCCGTGAGCAGCAGTGGACCGACGCCGTCGCCGAGCGCGCCGCCGAGCTGGACGCCCTGGCCGACCGCGTCGTGGTGGGCGGCGACGTCAGCTACCTGCGCCGCGACCCGGCGGTGTGCGTGGGCGCGGCCGCGAACGACATGGGCGACTGCACCGTGCCCGTGGACCCGGAGAGCCGGACGTTCATCGGCGCGACCCGGCAGGCCGCCGAGACGGCCGGCGTCGACTTCGCCGACCTCAACCAGCTGGTCTGTCTCGACGGCCTCTGCCCGATGGTGGTCGACCGGACCGTGACCTACCACGACGGCCAGCACGTGGGTGCGCTGTGGGCCGAGCAGGTCGGCAGCGAGCTCGCAGGCCTGCTCGGCCTGGTCCCCGACCGGCGGCCGCCCGGGGCCTGACCGACGGATGGGTAGCATGGGCGGGCCGACGCACGACGCCGTCGGCCCCCGATCCGAGGAGTCGCAGCACCGTGCCCGTCATCATCGACAAGCTGCTCCGTCTCGGCGAGGGCAAGATCGTGCGCCGCCTCGAGACGGTGGCCGCCGCCGTGAACGCCATCGAGGACGACTTCGTCGCGATGAGCGACGCCGAGCTGCAGGGCATGACCGACGAGCTGCGGGCGCGCTACGCCGACGGCGAGAGCCTGGACGACCTGATGCCCGAGGCGTTCGCGACCGTGCGCGAGGCGGCCCGGCGCGTCCTGGGCCAGCGCCACTTCGACGTGCAGGTGATGGGCGGCGCCGCGCTGCACCTCGGCAACATCGCCGAGATGAAGACCGGTGAGGGCAAGACCCTGGTCTCCACGCTGCCGGCCTACCTCAACGCCCTCACCGGCAAGGGCGTCCACGTCGTGACCGTCAACGACTACCTGGCCAAGTTCCAGTCCGAGATGATGGGCCGGGTCCACCACTTCCTCGGCCTCTCCGTCGGGGTGATCCTGCCGAGCATGCGGCCGGCCGCGCGGCGCGAGGCGTACGCCTGCGACATCACCTACGGCACGAACAACGAGCTCGGCTTCGACTACCTGCGCGACAACATGGCCGGCTCGCTCGAGGAGTGCGTGCAGCGCGGCCACCACTTCGCCGTCGTCGACGAGGTCGACTCCATCCTGATCGACGAGGCCCGGACACCCCTGATCATCTCGGGGCCCACCCAGGACGAGGTCAAGTGGTACGGCGAGTTCGCCACCATCGTCTCCCGGCTGGAGCGCGACACCGACTACGAGGTCGACGAGAAGAAGCGCACGATCTCGGTCCTCGAGCCCGGCATCACCAAGGTGGAGGACCACCTGGGGATCGAGAACCTCTACGAGTCGGCCAACACCCCGCTGATCTCGTTCCTGAACAACGCGATCAAGGCGCGCGAGCTGTTCCGCAACGACAAGGAGTACGTCGTCATGGACGGCGAGGTGCTCATCGTCGACGAGCACACCGGCCGGATGCTGGCCGGGCGCCGGTACAACGACGGCCTGCACCAGGCCATCGAGGCCAAGGAGGGCGTCCGGGTCCGCGAGGAGTACCAGACCCTCGCCACGGTGACGCTGCAGAACTTCTTCCGCCTCTACAGCACGCTGTCCGGGATGACCGGCACGGCGATGACCGAGGCCAGCGAGTTCGACAAGACCTACGGCCTGGGCGTCGTGCCGATCCCGACGAACCGGCCGATGCTGCGCGAGGACCAGGCCGACCTGGTCTACCGCACCGAGGAGGCCAAGTACGAGGCCGTGGCCGACGACATCGAGGAGCGCAACCACCGTGGGCAGCCGGTCCTGGTGGGCACCGTCTCGGTCCAGAAGTCCGAGCACCTCTCGGCGCTGCTGGCCAAGCGCGGGATCGCGCACAACGTGCTGAACGCCAAGGTGCACGCCGACGAGGCCAAGATCGTCGCCCAGGCCGGCCACCGCGGGGGCGTCACCGTCGCCACCAACATGGCGGGCCGCGGGACCGACATCATGCTCGGCGGGTCGGTGGAGTTCCTCGCCGACGAGGAGCTGCGCCGGAACGGCCTGGAGCCGGTCGGCGAGACCGCGGACGAGTACGAGGCGGCGTGGCCCGAGACCCTGGAGCGGCTCAAGGCCCAGGTCGCGGCCGAGCACGACGAGGTCCGCGAGCTCGGCGGGCTCTACGTGGTCGGCACCGAGCGCCACGAGTCGCGGCGCATCGACAACCAGCTCCGCGGCCGGTCCGGCCGACAGGGCGACCCCGGCGAGTCGCGGTTCTACCTCTCCCTCGAGGACGAGCTGATGCGGCTGTTCAAGTCCGAGTGGGTCGACCGGGTGCTGACCATGATGAAGATCCCCGACGACGTCCCGATCGAGAACAAGCGCGTCACCAGCGCCATCGCCAGTGCCCAGGGCCAGGTCGAGTCGCAGAACTTCGAGTCCCGCAAGAACGTCCTGAAGTACGACGACGTGATGGACCGTCAGCGTCGGGTGATCTACGCCGAGCGTCGCGAGGTCCTCGAGGGAGCCGACCTGCGGGAGCAGGTGAGCGGGTTCCTCGACGACGTCGTCGAGGGCACCGTGCGCGGCTCGGCCCAGCAGTTCTCCGAGGAGTGGGACCTGGAGCAGCTGTGGACCGACCTCCGCCAGATCTGGCCGGTCGGGGTGACGGTCGCCGAGGTCGAGGCGCAGGCCGGCAGCCGGGCCGACATCGACGTCGACGAGGTGGTCGACCTGCTGAAGGCGGACGCCCACGCGGCCTACGACGCCCGCGCCGCCGAGGTCGGCGAGGAGGTGATGCGCGAGCTGGAGCGCCGGGTGCTGCTGTCGGTGCTGGACCGCAAGTGGCGTGAGCACCTGTACGAGATGGACTACCTGCGCGAGGGCATCTACCTGCGCGCGTACTCCCAGCGCGACCCGCTGGTGGAGTACCAGCGCGAGGGCTACGACATGTTCACGGCCATGATGGACGGGATCAAGGAGGAGGCCGTCGGCTTCCTGTTCAACCTCGAGGTCACCGTCGAGGAGGAGCCCGAGTCCGTGCTGGTCGCCCCGGACGGCGACGAGGTCGAGACCGAGCGGGAGCCGATGCGGCGGGAGGTCCCCTCGATCCGGGCCAAGGGGCTCGAGCGGCCCACCCAGCCGCAGGGGCTGTCCTACACCGCGCCCAGCGAGGACGGCGAGGCCGAGGTGCACGCGGAGGGCGAGCTCGACGACGAGTACGCCGGCACGACCCGCAACGCGTTGTGCCCCTGCGGCTCCGGCAAGAAGTTCAAGCGGTGCCACGGGGCGGCCGGTGGTCCGACCGGGCTGACGGCCCGCGCCAACGGCTGAGCGCCAGCGGCTGAGCAGGTACCCGCACTAGGCGAAGTCGAGGGCGGTGCAGACCCAGCGTCCGCGCCGTCGCTCGAACCGGGCTGCCACGGCACGCGAGCGCGGGCCGTGGGCCACGTGGACACCGGCCTCGACCACGCCGTCGGCGACCACGCAGGTGCGGACGCCGAGCACCCGGGGCCGCACCGGCTGCACCCGGCCCACGCCGGGCGCGTGACCTCCTGCGTGGGCCACCAGCCAGGCACGGCGCTGCAGGTCGGCCAGCACCTCGCCGTCGGTCCACCGCACCAGCTGGCTGGCCGGCCGGTCGCCCCCGACGATCTCCAGCGCCGCCTGCACCACGCGCCGGGCCCACGCCTCGACGCAGCGGGCCTGCTCGTCGCCCGGCCCGACGACCGGGGCCGGCGGCGGCTCGCGGCGGGGGAGCAGGGCCAGGGCCAGGGTGCCCTGCACCGCGACGACCGGCACGGACGGGTGGAGCGGGAGGACGGTCGAGGACATGGCGGTCTCCTTCGGCAGGCAGGCAGGGGCAGGGGCGGGGCGGGGCGGGGTGCTCAGGGTCGGGCGGGTCGGTCGACGTCGAGCTGCACGCCCGGCAGGACCAGGTCGGGGTCGGGTCCGATCCGCTCGGCGTTCACCGCGTAGATCTCCTGCCACCGGGCCGCCACCGCCGCGTCGTCGACGGGGTCGCCGGCCGCGCGCAGCTGCGCCTCCGCGATCCGCCACAGCGAGTCGCCGGCAGCCACGCGCACGGTCGTCGGCGCCGCGGCGCCGGTGGCCGCCGGCCGGTCCGCCGGCCGGGCCGCCGGCCTGGCCACGGGTCGGGGTGCGGCGCGGCGGGTCGCCTGGTGCCGGGCCGGGGTGCCGGCGACGCGGTCGGGCAGCGGCAGCCCGCCGGGGCCGGTGGTCGGCAGGTCCCCGGTCGCGGCGGGCAGGGCCAGGGCCGCGACCGGGTCCGTACCGGGCCCCTCGGCCGCGGCCAGGGCGGGCGCGCACGGCGCGGCGACCAGCAGCGTGCCGCAGGCCGTCAGGACGCCGCGTCGCAGCCACGGGGGCAGCCCGGCCGGTGCGGGCAGGCACGTGGTGTCCGCACCCGGCGCTGCGGCCACCACCAGCCGCAGGACGCCGATCCACCAGCAGGTGCCGGCCGCGAGTGCGGCCACGGAGCACACCCGGACCAGGAGGTCGTCGAAGGACGCCTCGCGCCAGGAGCCGTCCCGGGCGGCGGTGACGGTGACAGCGACGTCGGGCAGCACCAGGGCGAGCACCAGCACGAGCCCGGCGGACGCGGCGACGGCGACGGCGACCCGGCGCAGCAGGTGAGACCAAGCCATGACCGCTCCGTATCGTCGGTTTGCGTCTGTTTGCGTCAGCCAACGCTCATTCGAGGTCGGCGTCAACCGACGATCCACAGGCGTGGACGGTCTGGCAGGGTGGCGTCATGGGGTGGGAGGCGGAGCTGCTCGACCTCTTCGACGAGCTCGAGAGCCGGGCGGAGACCCTCTACGACGCCGAACGGGCGCCGGAGGTCGCCGACCGCAGCCGCGCCGAGTACCGCGCCGTGACGCTGGCCAGCCGCTTCATGGCCTCGCTCGACCACGCCGTGGTGGTGCACCTGGCCGGCGTCGGTCCCGTGGCCGGCACGCTGGAGCGGGTGGGCGACGGCTGGGTCCTGCTGCACGGCGCCGCGCAGGACTGGGCCGTCCCGCTGGGCGCGGTGCAGTCCGTCAGCGGCCTGTCGACGCGCTCGGTGCCCGAGGTCGCCTGGCCGCGGGTGGCCACCCTGGGCCTGGGGACGTTCCTGCGCCGCCTCGCCACCGAGGAGCAGCCGTGCGTGCTGCACCTGCGCGCCGGGGGCCGCCACGAGGGCACGCTGCTGCGGGTGGGCGCGGACTTCGTCGAGCTGCGGGAAGGGGCGGACACGGCCCGACGGCGCCTGGTGCCGCTGGCGGCGCTGGCGGCCGCGCAGAGCCGCGACCACGTCTGAGCGACGGCACGCCGGTCGCGACGGGCGTCAGGTCGCCTCGGTGTCGTACGGCGGCACCTCGCCCTCGGCGAGCGTGCGCTGCCGGGTCCTGGTCAGACGCTCCTCCTCGTCGGCCTCCTCCATCGCCTCGAGGATGTGCTTGCGCACCACCGCACGGGGGTCGAGGTCGCGCAGCTCGAGGTCGGCGTAGGCCGGCCCGAGCTCGGTGCGCAGCTCGTCGCGGGCGTTGTTGGCCAGGTTGCGTCCCTTGCGGATCAGCTGTCCGGCCTGCTTGGCCAGGTCCGGCAGCTTGTCGGGGCCGAAGACGACGATCGCGACGAAGGCGATGACGACGAGCTCCAGGAACCCAGGCACGCCTAGACCTTAGCGGTGGGACTGAGCCCGAGCTGACGCCCGGCCAGTCCGCGGCCGCGACGGGCGAGGGCGTCGGCCACGCCGCGCAGGGCCAGGGCGGCCGGCGAGGTCGGGTCGGCCTCGATCACCGGCTTGCCGACGTCGCCGCCCTCGCGCAGCGAGACGTCGAGGGGGACCCGGCCCAGCACGGCCACCTCGTAGCCGAAGCGCGAGGAGAGGGTGGCGGCCACGCGGTCGCCCCCGCCGGAGCCGAAGATCTCCAGCCGGTGGTCCTGCTCGGGGGAGCAGTGCGGGCAGGGCAGGAACGACATGTTCTCGACCACCCCGACGACGCGCTGGTGCATCATCGAGGCCATCGTGCCGGCACGCTCGGCGACCTCGGCGGCGGCCTCCTGCGGCGTCGTCACCACGATCACCTCGGCCCCCGGGAGGTGCTGGCCCAGCGAGATGGCCACGTCGCCGGTGCCCGGCGGCAGGTCCAGGAGCAGGACGTCGAGGTCGCCCCAGTAGACGTCGGAGAGCATCTGGACCAGGGCGCGGTCCAGCATCGGGCCGCGCCAGGCCACGACCTGGTCCCGACGCGGCTTGAGCATCCCGATCGAGATCACCGAGACGCCGCTGGGGGTCGGGACCGGCATGATCAGGTCCTCGACCTGGGTGGGCCGGGCGTCGGCCAGACCGAGCATGGCGGGCACGGAGTGCCCGTAGATGTCGGCGTCGACGATCCCGACCTTCTGGCCCTGTGCGGCGAGCGCGAGCGCGAGGTTGACCGTGACCGAGGACTTGCCGACGCCGCCCTTGCCGCTGGCGACGGCGTAGACCTTGGTCAGCGAGCCCGGCTGGGCGAAGGGGATCTCGCGCTGGGCCTGGCCGCCGCGCAGGTGGGTCTGCAGGCCCTCGCGCTGCTCGGGGGTCATCACGCCGAGCTCGAGGTCGACGTCGGTGACGCCCTCGACCCGGCCGACGGCCTGGGTGACCTCCCGCGTGATGGTGTCCTTCATCGGGCACCCGGACACGGTGAGCAGGACGGTGATCCGCGCGGTCCCCGCGTCGTCGACGACGACCGAGTCGACCATGCCCAGCTCGGTGATCGGCTTCTTGATCTCGGGGTCGTCGACGGTCGCCAGCGCGGCGTGGACCCGGTCGAGCACGGTGCCGCCGGTCGCGTCGTCGGTCGGGCGGTCGGAGGGAGTGCTCATGGTGCCCGAGTCTAGGTCGTGCGGGTCAGCCCCGGTGCCGGGCGCCGCCGCCGGGGCCCTCTCCCGGGCCGGCGTCGTGACCCTCGTCACGCCGCGCGTCCGGCCGCCCGTCCTGTCTCTCGTCGTGCCGGTCGTCGAACTCGGCGAGCAGCGAGCGCAGCTCCGAGCGCAGGAAGTCGCGGGTGGCGACCTCGCCCACGGCCATCCGCAGCGAGGCCACCTCACGGGCCAGGAACTCCATGTCGGCGTGGCCGCGGGAGTTGGCCTGGCGGTCCTGCTCACCGATCACCTTGTCGCGGGCCTCCTGGCGGTTCTGGGCCAGCAGGATCAGCGGGGCGGCGTAGGAGGCCTGGAGGCTCAGGATGAGCGTCAGGAAGATGAACGGGTAGTTGTCCCAGCGCAGCTGCGAGGGCGCCAGCAGGTTCCAGCTCACCCACACCAGGACGAACATCGTCATGTAGGCCAGGAACGTCGCGGTGCCCATGAAGCGCGCGAAGGTCTCGGCGAAGACCCCGAAGGTGTCGGAGTCGTACGCCGGTCGGCGCACCAGGGCCCGACGCTGGGCCAGCGGGGTGTCCAGCCGCTGGCGGCTCTCGCGCTGCGCGGGACGGGAGGCGCGGTCAGCCACGGGACCCCCCGGGACGGGGCGCGCTCGCGGCGCCCGAGACCAGCCCGGGGCGGCGGCCCGACCGGGTCCCGCGGTCGCGCCAGTTCTCGGGGAGCAGGTGGTCGAGCAGGTCGTCGACGGTCACCACGCCGATCAGGTGGCCGCCCTCGTCGGTCACCGGCGCCGCGACCAGGTTGTAGAAGGCGAGGTGCGCGGCCACCTCGTCGATCGAGGCCTCCGGCCTGACGTTCTCCAGCGTCTCGTCCATCGCCCCGGCGACCAGGGAGGAGGGCGGCTCGCGCAGCAGGCGCTGGAGGTGCGCCACGCCCAGGAAGCGGCCGGTGGGCGTCTCCAGCGGCTGGCGGCAGACGTACACGCACGCGGCCAGGCTCGGGGTGAGGTCGGGGTCGCGGACCAGGGCGAGGGCGTCGGCGACCGTCGCGTCGGGACCGAGGATCACCGCCTCCGGAGTCATCATCGCGCCGGCGGTGTCGTCGACGTAGGACATCAGGCGGCGCAGGTCCTCGGCCTCCTCCGGCTGCATGAGGTCCAGGAGGAGCTCCGCGGTCTCGGGCGGAAGCTCGTTGATCAGGTCGGCGGCGTCGTCGGGCGACATCTCCTCGAGCACGTCGGCGGCCCGCTCGGTGCCGATCCGGCCCAGGATCTGGACCTGGTCCTCCTCGGACATCTCCTCGAGCACGTCGGCGAGGCGCTCGTCGTCCAGGGCGGCGACCACGGCGAGCCGCCGGTCCTCGGGCAGGTCGTGCAGCACCGAGGCGGCGTCCGCGGGCCGCATCTCGTTCAGGGCGTGCAGCAGCTGCGTGGCGCCCTGGGAGTCCTCGCGGCGGGTCAGGCCGGTCACCTCGTCCCAGGCCACCACGTGGCTCTGACCGCGCCGACGCAGGCCCTTGCCCGGCTCCTGGACCGCGACGCGGGACAGGACCCAGTCGCGGTTGCGCGCCTGCTCCATCGCGACGTCGTAGACGGTGCCGGTGACCCCCGTGGCGACGATGGTCACGGAGTGGTCGAGCACCTGGCCGATCACCAGGGTCTCGGTCGAGCGCTGCTCGAAGCGGCGCATGTTCAGCAGCCCCGTGGTGTAGACCTGCCCGCTGTCGATGTTGGTGACCCGCGTCATCGGCACGAAGATCCGGCGCCGGCCGAACACCTCGCCCACCAGGCCGAGCACCCTCGGCTGGCTGGTCTCCGAGCGCAGCACCACCACCACGTCGCGCACCTTGCCGACCTGGTCGCCCTGGGGGTCGAAGATCGGCAGCCCCACCAGCCGTGCGGTGTAGACGCGGGTCGGCGAGCTGCTCACGAGCCGAGGTTAGCGGGCCCCGAGCCCCGAACGGGGGTCTAGGCTCCTCGGATGAACCGACACCGCCGACCTGCCCCGTGCCCCGGCGTCCGGCCCGTCCGCGGACCCGCCGGCGCGGTCCTGCTCGCGGTCGTCGTGCTCGGCGCGCTCACCGCCTGCGGGGCGGACGACGAGCAGGCCGCCGACCCGGCCGCGTCGTCGGCGTCGTCGGCGTCGGCGGAGGCCTCGGAGTCGTCCAGCGCCGCGCCCGAGGCTCCCGACGCGCCCGAGGTGCCCGCCGGCACGCCCGACTGCGACGACGTCTGGTCCGAGGGCGCGACGATCCCCCGCAGGTACGCCGGGTGCGTCGCCGCGGGTGCGCTGGTCGAGGACGACTCCCTGGCCTGCTCGTCGGGCCAGCGCCTGGTCACCTACGACGACCGCTTCTACGGAGTGGCGGGGGGCGAGGTCCGCGTGGCGGACGAGGCGCTCGTCGACGACCGGGACTACGTCCAGTCGGTGCGGTCCTGCCGGGCCTGAGGGTCCGTCGCGGACCGGGAGGCTGGGCCCTGGCGCCGGCCTGCCGTAGCCTGGCCGGGCCGCGCAGTCCACAGGAGTGTGTCGCCACGCCCTTCCCAGGGCCCGTCCGAGGCCACGGCCGGTCCGGACCACCGACCCCCCACCACCCATGATCGAGGGGAACCATCCCATGTTCAGGACGCTCGTCCGCACGCTCGCGCTGGTGCTCGCCACCACCGGGCTCCTCCTGCCCGTCGGATCGGTCTCGACCGCGTCCGCGACACCCGACAACTACACGCCGAAGTCCGGGGTGACGTTCAACAGCCCGGTGGGCAGCGCCAGCGCCCGCAACACGATCCTGCGCAAGGTGATGCGGTCCATCAACTCCTCGCCCCGGGGCAGCAACATCAACATCTTCACGTGGAACTTCCTCACCAGCCAGGGCAAGGACGCCCTGCTGCGCGCGCAGCGCCGCGGCGTGCGCGTGCGGCTGCTGATGGACGACCAGAACGTCGACCAGGCCGGCAACCCGCCGTACCGCGCCCTGCGCGCCGGGCTGAAGCGCGGCAACCGGAACGTCCCGGCCAAGCGGCGCAGCTTCGCGAAGACCTGTGAGGGGACCTGCCGCGGCGGCGGCGGGGCGGCGCACTCCAAGTACTTCATGTTCTCCGAGGCCGGCAAGGCCCGCAAGGTCGTCATCCAGGGCTCCGCGAACTTCACCGTGGCCTCGACCACCAACCAGTGGAACGACGTCTACACCCACCGCGGCGACCGTGAGGTGTGGGAGTGGGCCAACCGGATGTTCGCCGAGTCCGTGAAGGACAAGCGGGCCAACAAGGTCTACGCCGACCGCGACTTCGGCAACTTCCGCCTGATGATGTTCCCGAACACGGGCAAGAACGTCCCGGACCCGGTGATGCAGACCCTGAACCGCGTCCGTTGCCAGGGCGCCACCAACACCGCCAGCAACCGGACCCGGATCCGGATCTTCCCCGACGTGATGCGCAACCCCCGCGGCAACGCCCTGGCCCGCAAGGTCAAGAGCCTGTGGAACAACGGCTGCGACATCCGCGTCGGCTACACCGTGATGGGCATCGACACCGGGCGGATCCTGCGCTCGGGCAGCGGCCGGGGGCCCGTGCCGCTGCGGCACATGGTGCAGGACATCAACGGCGACGGTCAGTTCGACAACTACTTCCACATGAAGTCGATGTCCATCGTCGGCAACTACGGCGGCGACCGCTCGGGGTACGCGCTGCTCAACGGCTCCGCCAACTGGTCGGGCCTGGGCAAGGTGAGCGACGAGAACCTCGGTCTGTACCGCGCCAAGGGCACGACGCTGCGCTACCAGAAGCACATGAACTACTGGTACGACCGGTTCTCCGGCCGGTCCCGCCTGGTCTTCGGTGCCGGCCGCGAGGCGGTCTACGAGGACGGGACGCCGGTCAGCCCGGACGGTGCGGTGGACCCGTTCGCCCGCGTGGCCAGGGACTGACCTTGGCGCCTGCCCTCACCCGCGTCCGCCGCGTCGACGACGAAGGGATCCGACTGCTCACCACGGCGGACCACCCGATCGACGTGTGCCTCGACGGACGTCGGGTGTGGACCTTCTGGAGCCTGCGCGACACCGACGGGACCGCGGCGGTCCTGCGTCGCGTCGACTGGCCGGCCCCGTTGGTCAGGCACCTGCACGGGCGCTCCCGGGTGGTGCTGCGGGACTCGGCGACCGAGCAGGTCTTCTGGGACCGCGAGCAGGTGCTCGGTGCCGTCGGGCCCGACGACGACGCCCGGATCGAGGTCCGCAACCGCCAGGGCGTCGAGCTGGGCATCGACAAGTCGGGCAAGCTCGTGCCGACCTTCGCGGGGCGCTCCCGCAGCGACATCGCGAGCCTGGTCGAGGCGACCGCGTCGGTGATCGAGGCGCTGCGGGGCGCCGGGGTGGAGCCCTTCCTCGCCTACGGCACGCTGCTCGGGGCCGTCCGGGAGGGCCGGGTGCTCGGTCACGACTCCGACGCGGACCTGGGCTACGTCAGCGCCTTCACCGACCCCGTGGACGTGTGCCGCGAGTCCTACGCCGTGCAACGCGCCCTGGCCGCCGACGGGTGGCGCACCAGCCGCTACAGCGGCGCCGCGTTCAAGGTGTCGGTGACCGAGGCCGACGTCACCCGCGGGCTGGACGTCTTCGGCGGCTTCCTGGACGGCGGGCGGCTGCACCTGATGGGGGAGATCGGGGAGCCCTTCGAGCGCAGCTGGCTCCACCCGCTCGGCACCGCCACGCTCGAGGGGCGGGAGATGCCGGTGCCGGCGGAGCCCGAGCGGCTCCTCGCCGCGACCTACGGGTCCGGGTGGCGCGTGCCGGACCCCGCCTTCCAGTTCTCCACCCCGCAACGCACGGTCCGCGAGCTCGAGGACTGGTTCCGGGGAACCCAGCCGATGCTGCGCTACTGGGAGCGGCGTTCCTCCTTCCGCCCCCCCGCCGAGGCCCGCCCGCCCTCCGTCCTGGCCCGGCGCGCCGCGGGCCTCGCGGCCCGGCACGGTGCCGAGGTGCTCGACGTCGGTGCCGGCCGTGGCGGGGACAGCCTGTGGCTGGCCCGGCAGGGCCTGGCGGTCCGCGCCCTGGACTACGCCCCCCGGGCCCTCGAGCACGCCGGCCTGACCGCCGCCGCCGAGGAGCTCGACCTCGAGGTGCGCCGGGTGAACCTGACCGAGCTCCGCTCGGTGCTGGCCGAGGGCACCCGCCTGGCGCACGACCCACGTCCGCGGGTCGTGCTGGCCCGCCACCTGCTGGACGCCACGTCCGCCTTCGGTCGCGAGTCCTTCGCCCGGCTCTGCTCGATGGCGCTGCGCCAGGGCGGCTGGATGCTGGCGGACGTGCACGTGGTGCCCGACGACGAGCCGGAGGCGCGCGCCGAGTGGATGGTGGGGCGGGTCGACGTCGAGAACGTCGCTACGCTGTTGCGAGAGGCTGGCGCGGTCCGCGTCCAGGCCGACCGGTTGTCCCGCAAGGGCCGGCCGACCGTCAGAGTGGTGGGGGAGTGGGAGACGTGCAGCTGAGGTCGGTGCTGGGCTCGGACACGGGCGGCGAGGCCGTCCGTCGCCTCGAGGAGCGGGTCGCCGCCCTGGAGGAGGACCTGGCGGCGCTGCGGCGCCACAACCTGCGGCTCGCCGAGCTGACCGACGTGGTGCAGGAGCTGCTGGTCCCGGTCGCGACCCGGGACGCGGACGAGGTGGCCGCGGCAGTCGAGCGGTTCCGGCAGTCGCTGTAGTGGACCGGACGTCCGCCGCGGGGCAGGCCCTGCCCTAGTGGTCGACCGCGTCTTCCTGCACGTGGGGCTGCCCAAGACGGCGACGTCGTACCTGCAGACGATCATCTGGTCCCAGCGCGACGTGCTGCGCCGGCGGGGCCTGGTGGTGCCCGGCTCGGAACGGCGCGACCACCTGTGGGCCTCGCGTGCGGTGCGGGGCGACCTGCGCAGCGACGCGCCCGAGCGGCACCGCACCGCCTGGCCCCGCCTGTGCGCCGAGCTCGGCGAGGCGTCGGGCACCGGTCTGGTGAGCCACGAGTTCTTCGCCGCGGCCTCCGCCGGGCAGGCGCAGGCCGCCGTGGCGGCGCTCGGGGACGCCGAGGTGCACGTCGTGGTGACCGCCCGGGAGCCGCTGGGCCTCTTCGCGGCGAGCTGGCAGGAGAGCCTGAAGAACGGGGCGACCACCCCGATGGCCGACTACGCCCGCACGGTGTCGACGAGGTCGAGCGCGATCTGGAACTGGCGCACCCTGGACCTGCGCCTGGTGCTGGAGCGCTGGGGGCAGGCCGTCCCGCCCGAGCGCACGCACGTGGTCGTGCTCGACCCGGACGGGGCGAGGGAGGACGTCTGGCACCACTTCGGTCGGGTGGTCGGGCTCGACACCGACGGGGTGGACGTCTCGCAGTCGTTCCCCAACTCCTCGATGGGGGTGGCGGAGGCGGAGACGCTGCGGCGCGTCAACGGCGCGCTGGACGGGTTCGGGTCGGCCTTCGACCGCGGGGTCTGGATCCGTACCTTCCTGGCCGACGAGCGGCTGGTGCCCCGCCGGGGCGAGCGGTTCTGGCCGGACCCGGACCAGGTGCAGGAGTGCCGCGAGCGCGGTGCCGCCGCGATCGCGCACCTGGCCTCGCGCCCCTACGACGTGGTCGGGGACGTCGAGCACCTGCGGGTGCCGGCCGAGCTCGAGGCGCGGCGGCTCACCTCCTCGGTGACCGAGGCGGAGGTGGCGACGGTGGCCGTCGACCTCGCCGCCACCCTGCTCGGCGACGTGCGCCGGGAGAGCCGTCGGGCGCACGCGGGGTCCGCCGCCGCGCCGACCGGACCCGCTGCCGCGGAGCCCCGGAGGGCCGTCCGGCGGCTCGCCGGCCGCGCGCGGTCGCGGGCCGGCGCCTGGCGGCGTCGCCTCAACCGGGGCCGCTGACGGTGCGGGCGCCGCGCAGCAGCCCGCGTACCCCGCCGGCCCGCCCGGGACCGGGGGCCGGGGCGGGGGAGCGCCGCTCCTCGACGAGGTAGCCCCGCTTCGGGCCCTCGCGCAGCGCGTCCACCCGGGCGGCGAGCCCGGCGGCCTCGGCGGCGCCCAGCGCCTGGCCGGTGCCGCCGTCGGCCTCGGGGTCGACCTGCACCAGCAGGCCGAGCTCGGCGAGCGTCGTCACGTCGTCGCGGGTGGTGAGGTCGTAGACCCGGCGCAGGTAGCGCGACCGGACCTCGGCAGGGAGGTCCGCGGTGACCAGGGTCGACAGGGCGCGGGCCACCGGTGCCCGGGAGGCCCGGTAGCGGGCCGGTCCGGCGTGGGCCAGGCGCTCCCACTTGTGGACGAACTCGGCGCCCGAGACGGCGTCGTAGTGCAGCAGCGCCAGCCGGGCGTCCTCGTGGCCCGGCCGGACGACCCCGTCGGGCCCGACGGCGTGGTGCAGGCTCAGGCCGAGGCCCGAGGCCGGTCGCACGCCCGACTTGCCCATGACGTGGCCGTGGAAGTACGCCTGGTTGGTCGGCTCGCGCACGACGCCGAGCACCTGGAGCAGGCTGAGCTCGTCCTCGTCGAGGAGGCGCTTGAACGAGGTGGGTCGCCCGGCCGGCTCCGGCTCGCTGACGGCCTCGAGCGGCGCGAGCCGCACCGCGTCCACCCCGGTCGGCACCGCAGCCAGGGCGGTCGGGTCGAGCCGGGCGACCTCGTCACCGTCGACGTGGAACAGCCACTGCGCCCAGCCCAGCGGCTCGAGGACGTTCCGGAGCCAGTTCACGTTGACCTGCTGGCGCACGTTGAGGCTGCGCGGCCGGTCGCCCGCCCACCAGCCGCGGCCGGTGGGCAGGCAGGTCACGGCCGGGTGGGCGTCGAGGAAGCCGGCCACCTCCGGCTGACCCGGGTCCCGCGGGGCGTCGAGGAAGACGACCATGTGGTCGACGCCGGAGGCCAGGTTCGCGGCGACGAAGAACCGCACGTTCTCCAGCGAGTCCTTGACCGTGGACCCCGTCAGCAGCATGGCCCTCACCCTAGCCACCGGCGTCGGGGCCGGTCCGGGCCGAGACGTCACGACCCGCGGTCGGGCCTGGTCGTCGTCGCAGCAGGCCCTTCCTAGACTGCGGCCATGGAGGAGCGGGGGCTGCGGCTCGACATCCAGGGCCTGCGGGCCCTGGCCGTGCTGCTGGTGGTGGTGCACCACCTCGGTGGGCTGGGGCTCCCGGGCGGGTACGTCGGCGTCGACGTGTTCCTGGTGATCTCCGGGTACCTCATCACCGGGCTGCTGCTGCGGGAGGTGGAGCGTTCCGGGAGGATCTCGCTCTCCCGGTTCTACGCCCGCCGGGCCCGGCGGATCCTGCCCGCCGCGACGCTGGTCACGGCCGTGACGGTCCTGGTGTCCCTGCTCGTGCTCCCGCTGGTACGGACCCAGACCGTCGTCGTGGACGCGATCTGGGCCACGGTCTTCGCGGCCAACGTCCGCTCCGCCTCGGTCGGCACCGACTACTTCGCCCAGGGCGAGCCGCCCTCCCCGCTCCAGCACTACTGGTCCCTGGCCGTGGAGGAGCAGTTCTACCTCCTCTGGCCGTTGCTCGTGCTCGCGACGGCGTTGCTGGTGGCCCGCCGCCGGGGCGGGGCGGTCGCGCTCTCCCGGGCGCTGTGGGTCGTGCTCGGCACCGTGCTGGTCCTCTCGCTGGCCTGGTCCGTCGTCGCCACGGCCGCCTCGCCGACGACCGCGTACTTCTCGACCTTCACCCGGGCCTGGGAGCTCGGTGCCGGGGCCGCGTGCGCCCTCGTGCTGCAGCGCGGGGCGCTCCGCGCCGGCAGACCGGTCCGGGAGGTGCTGGCCGCCGGTGGCCTGGTCGCCATCGCGGCCTCGGCCGTCGCGTACACCCCGCAGACGGCGTTCCCGGGCGTCGCCGCGGCCCTGCCGGTCCTCGGCACGGTGGCGCTGGTGCTGGCCGGGGGACCGTCCTCGCCCACCACCCTCGCGGGACGCGTCCTGTCGGTGCGCCCGGCCGTGGCCGTGGGGGCCTGGTCGTTCTCGCTCTACCTGTGGCACTGGCCGGCGATCATCACCGCGCGGACCGTCACCGGCGGGACGCTCGGTCCGCTCGACAAGGCGGCGCTCCTCGCGGCCGTGCTCGTCCTCGCCTGGGTCACCTACCTCCTGGTGGAGACGCCCTTCCGGGAGGGGACCCGGTGGCGCCGGACCGGGCCGGCGCTCCTGATCTACCCGGCGAGCCTGGCCCTGGTCGCCGCGGTGGTCGGTCCCACCGGCGTCGTGGTCGAGGACCGGCTCGCCTCCGGGGGCGGGGGAGAGCCGATCGGCCTGGGCGACTACGCCCAGGGCGCGCGGGCCGCGGACCCGTACGTCGGCCTGGTGGGCGCCTCCGCCACCGCGGCACGCGAGTCCCGGGCGATCCCCGGTGGCCTGGTCCCGGGGGTGGGCGGGCTCCGGGAGGCGGTGGCGCCGCTGGGCGACTGCGACTACCGCACGGGGACCCGGCAGCTGTGCCCCGGGGGCGACCCCGGCGCCGAGCGGAGCGTCGTCGTGCTCGGCGACTCGTTCGCCCGGGCGCTCTCGCCGGCCCTCGACCAGATCGGGTCCGACGAGGGCTACCGCGTCTACACCTTCGTCTACAGCGGGTGCATGGCCACCGGGCTGGTGCAGATCGAGCGCGAGACCGGCGACCCGTGGTCCGCGTGCGAGGAGTTCAAGCAGTGGGCGCTGACCACCATCGGCGAGATCGCGCCCGACCTCGTCGTGGTCGCCACCCACGCCGGGCAGCTGGTGGACCCGGCGACCGGCGAGGGCCTGGCCCCCGGCGCGCCGCGCAGGGAGTACCTGGACCTCCTCGGCCGCGGCTACCGGGAGCTGCTGACCTCCCTCGAGCCGGTGGCCGGCCGGGTGGCCGCGGTCGGCAACACCCCGGTGCTGCCGTACGGACCCGCGGGCTGCCTCAGCCGCGGCGACACGGACCTCGGAGACTGTGCCCTGGCACCCCGGCGACCCGCGGAGGTGCAGGCCGAGGTGCTGCTGCGCGCGGCCGACGACGTCGGGGCCGCGGCGGTGGACCTGCAGCGGCTGTTCTGCCGCGACGTCTGCCCGGCCGTGGTCGGCCCCTACGTCACCCTGCGGGACAGCGCGCACATGACCCCGGACTACGCGCGGTTCGTCGCACCGTCGCTGGCGGCGCGGCTGGGCCTGACCGACGACACCGCCGCGGAGCTGCGCTCGGGTTTCCCGACCGGCCTGGCGGGTGCCGGATGACGTCGGGCGAGCCGACGTGGGGGGCCGGGAGATCCGGTCGGAGAACTACAGCGTTGTAGTTCTTTCGAACGTGTTGTGTGGGACTCGTGGGGGTGTTGTGATGCGTGGGACGTGACCGGGTCCCGCGGTCCGCCTGAGTCGAGGAGCCCCCCGCCGATGTCCTCCCCCCTGCCCTTCCGGGCGCCCTCCCGGAGCGCGCGGCCCCGCCCGCGTCGCCTGGCACCCGCGCTGGTCGCGGCCTCCGCGCTCAGCCTCTCCCTGCTCGTGGTCCCGGCCGGCGCGCTGGCCGACGAGACCGCCGGTCGCGGCGGTGCCGCTCGCAGCGACGCCGGCCGCAGCGCCGCTGGCAGCAGCGCCGCCGGTCGCAGCGACGTCACCATGGTCCAGGCCAACCTGCCGATGCGGCTGGCGCCGGAGAACTTCCAGTCCGACCTGCGCACGGTCTTCGCCGCCGAACCGGACTTCATCACCTACAACGAGGTGGAGCGCCGCTACGACTCGGTCATCGCGCCCGGCTCGTACGACGTGTTCCGCGACCCGACCAACCGCTACACCGCGGCCACCGCGGTCGCCTGGGACACCGAGCGCTGGACGGCGGTGGCCTCGGGGACCACGCGGGTCTCGAACTACCGCAAGGTGCCGCCGGGCTGGCACGGGCTGCTCGGCCTGCGCTTCGCCAACTGGGTGACCGTGGAGTCCGTGGACGGCCGGCGGGTGTCGGTGGTCTCCGCGCACCTCGCGCCGATCGCCCGCGACATGCCCGACCTCCTCCGGCCCTCGGTGACCCGGCTCGGAGGGCTGGTCGAGGACCTCGCACCCCAGGGGCCCGTCCTCGTGGGCGGCGACTTCAACGTGCACTACACCAGCGGCCGCTACCCCCGGGACCTGTTCGACGCCGCCCAGATGGAGCCGACCTACGACACCCTGGGCAACCACTTCTCCACCGGGGACCACTTCGGTGCGACCATCGACTACCTGTTCAACCGCGGCGGCGGTCAGCTCGTGGCGGACCGCCACAGCAAGCAGGAGCTGAAGTCCGACCACGACGCGGTGATCGGCGGCTTCTCGTGGCAGGAGGACCTGCCCTCCGAGACCACCACCGTGGTCAGCGACCCCTCGGCCGAGGGCGAGCCGCGTCGTCGGGCCGTGCTCGGCCTGCTGCGGATGGTGCGGGACCTCGAGGCCGGCCAGCAGCTCGACCTGGTCACCGCCGCGCTCAGCCTCCGCGGCGTCTACCAGGAGCTGCGCGGCGCGGTCGCGCGCGGTGTGGTGCTCCGGCTGACCACCCGCAGCAAGGAGCTGACGGCCCGGGAGGGCAGGCTGAGCACGGCGGTCGGGGCCCGGGGTGCGAGCGGCAGCACCGTGCAGCGCTGCCGCGAGTCCTGCCTGAAGGCGGTCCGCCGCGCCGGGATGCCGCGCACCCTGGCCGTCGTCCGGAACGAGGCGGGGAGGCCCCTGGCGCGGGTCGACCTGAACCGCAACCTGAACGCCGCCATGCTGCAGCGCCGCACCACGGTGGTGACCCGGACCGGTCAGGTCGGCCTCGCCGCCGGGGTACGGCTGCTCGGCACCGTCGACTGACGCGACGCCCCGGCCGACCCGGTGCGGGGCACGGCCCGACCATGCCGTAAGAACGGGCCATGCCGCAGAACCGCCGCCTCTACCTCCACGTCGGGCTGCAGAAGACCGGGACGTCCTACCTGCAAGGGGTGCTGCGCGCCCACCAGGACGAGCTGGCCCGGCAGGGCCTCGACCTGGTGCCGGCCGGTACCGGGGAGTCCTTCGAGCTGATGCTGCAGGTGCGGGAGCGCTACAACCCCGAGCGGGACCCGTCCTCGGTCGCCACCGCGCTCGAGCGCTTCGAGCAGGCCCTGGCCGACGCACCGGGCCCACGCGCCCTGCTCAGCCAGGAGTCGCTGGCCGCGGCCTCCCCCCGGCAGGCCGCGCGGCTGGTCGCGGCGGCCGGCGACCGCGAGGTGCACGTCGTGCTCACCGTGCGCGACCTCGGGCGCTCCCTGCCGTCGATGTGGCAGCAGGAGCTCAAGGCCGGCCACGACGTCGGCTACCGACGCTACCTGCGACGCCTGCGCGCCTCGCAGCAGCGGGGTCGCACCGGCCACCCCTGGATCCAGCTCGACGCGGCCGCCGTGGTCGCCCGGTGGTGCGAGGTGGTGCCGGCCGACCGCGTCCACGTCGTCACCGTCCCCCCGCCGGGCAGCCCGCCCACCGTCCTGCTCGACCGCCTGAACCGGGTCCTCGACGTCGACCTCGCCGGGTCCGGGGCTGCGTACGAGACCAGCAACACCAGCCTGGGCCGGGTCCAGGCCGAGCTCCTGCGGCGGGTCAACGCCGGGCTGCCGGAGGAGCTGCGACGACGCCAGGTCTACGGCGACGTCGGCAAGCGCTTCCTGGCCGCCCGGGTCCTGGCCACGCAGGACGGCAGCCGGATCCTGGTGCCCGAGGAGCACCGTGCCTGGTGCGAGGAGACCACCGCCGCGCAGGTCGAGGCGCTGACCGCCTCGGGATGCCGGGTCGAAGGCACCCTGGAGGACCTCCGGTGCCGCCCCGAGTCCTTCGACGTGGAGGACGCCAAGCCCTCGGAGAAGGACGTGGCGGCCGCGGCGGTCGCCGCGCTCGTCGAGATCCTCGTCCGCCGCGCCGCTCCGCGCTCGGGCCCGACCGGCCGGGCCGCCGCCGCGCGGGGCGCGGGCGGTTCGCGCCCCGACGGGCGCGGGGACGGGGGCCCCGCCCGCGCACTCGTACGGCGGGCCCGGCGCCTGGTCGCCGGGACCCCACCGCCCGACCAGCACCGGTGAGCCCGACCGCGTCTTCTAGGGTGTCGGCGACACCCGCCCGGCGGCAGGAGGGACCGGCGTGACCGAGCACGAGCAGGGCGGCCCCCCGGACCGGCCCGAGGGCGATCCCGACGAGGGACCCCGCCCCGACGAGGGACCCCGGCCGGACGGCGTCGTGGCCGGGCCCGGTGAGCGGCAGCGCCTGTTCTTCCACGTCGGGCTGCCCAAGAGCGGGTCCACCTACCTCCAGACGGTCCTGTCGACCCACCGCGGCGCGCTGCGCGAGCACGACCACGTCTACCCGTTCGTCGGTCGGGAGGGGATGTTCCACGCCGCGGTCGAGATGGCGGGCACCCCCGCGCGCTGGGGTCTGGAGCCCGAGGAGATCCGCGGCACCTTCGCCCACCTGCTGCGCCGCGGACGTCGCCTGGGAGGCACGGTCGTCCTGAGCCACGAGATCTTCGGCGCCGCGACGCAGGAGCAGGTCGACGCGATGGCCGTGCTGCTCTCGGACTTCGACCTGCACGTCGTGGTCACCGCGCGCGACCTCGGCCGCAGCGTCACCGCCGCGTGGCAGGAGGAGGTGAAGAACGGGCGGGTGCGCACCTTCGCCGAGTTCAGCGAGGGGCTGCTCGCCGACGGCGCGGCGGCTCCCGGCGCCGGGGGGCTCTTCTGGCGCTCCCAGCACCTGATGCACGTGCTCGCCCGGTGGGGCGCGCTGGTGCCCGCCGACCACGTCCACGTCGTGCCCTGCCCGCCCCCCGGCACGGCGCCGGGTCTGCTGTGGGAGCGGTTCGCCGAGGCCGTGGACCTGCCGCCGGACGCGGTCGACCTCACGCAGATCCCCACGCGCAACGAGTCGCTGGGGGCACCGCAGGTCGCGTTGCTGCGCGAGGTGCTGGACGCGGTCGGGGACCGCCTCGAGCAGCCCTGGCACGCGCGGGTGGCCAAGCGGTGGTTCGCCCAGACGCTGTTGAGCGCGGTGCCCTCGACCAAGCCGGTCGCCCCCGCCGCGCTGGTGGAGCAGCTGGCCGGCATCGCCGAGGGCTGGGTCGAGGAGGTGCGCGCTGCGGGCTACCAGGTCCACGGCGACCTCGAGGACCTGGTGCCGCGACCCGCCGCACGAGCGACGCCGCACCCCGACGACGTGAGCTCGGAGGACGTCCTCTCCGGCCTGCCGGGCGTCCTGGCCGAGATGCTGGTACGGGTCCGTCGCCTGCACGAGGACCTCGAGCAGTCCCGCTCCGAGGGCGTCGCGCTGGCCGCCGAACGAGACCGTCTTCACGAGCGCGTGGCCGAGCTGGAGGCGGCGGCCGCCGAGCCGCCGGCACCGGTCACCCGCTATCCCTGGGTGCCGCCGCGGGTCCGGGCCTGGCGCCGGGTCGTCCGACGGCGCTCCTCGGCCCGCTGAGCTACGCCGGGCCCGCGCCCTCGGTCCGTGTTCCTGTTCTTGCCCTTCCCCTTGCCCTTCCCGTTCCCCTTGCCCTTGTTCTTGCCGGTTCCCTGACCCGTGCCGGAGCCCTTCCGGCTGCCCCTCCGCCGTTGCTTCTCGTGCGTGCGGGCGAGCTGGGCGATGACGACCGCGGCCGCGGTGGCGGCCTCGGCGTCGGTGACGGCGAGGTGGTCGGTCCCCGGGAGCGTGGGCCGCAGGAACCCGTCCTCGTCGCCGACGACCTCCGCGCCCGCGGCGCGCACCCGGTCGAGCTGGCGACGCGACTCCTGCTCGGCCCAGTCCTCGAGGTCACGGGGCAGGCGGATCCGCCCCCCGGGCGACTCGTCGCGCCGCATCATCGCCTGCACGCCGATCCACTTGCGCACGCTGAACCGGTAGTCGCCGCGCAGGTCGGCCATGTCGTCGCCGAGCGCCAGGTTGACCCGGCGCAGGACCTCGGCGTCCTCACGGCTCAGCGACTGGTTGACCACCCGGCCCGGCACCTTCAGCAGGGCCCGGTCGACACCGACGAGGCCGCAGAACAGCGCGAGCAGGTCCGGCCGGGCGCTGCGGTCCTGCGGCACGAGCAGGACGTGCACCGTCGGCGGTCGGCTGCCGGCCCGCCAGCGGTCGACGACGTCGGCCAGGTCCTGACGACGGCGGAACAGCGCGGCCTCCTCGGCGACCTCCGGCGGGGCGCCCGCGGGGTCGCGGACCGCCTCGGCGTAGGCGACGTACTCGCCGGTGTAGCGGGCCTTGACCTGCTGCTGCCACTCGCTGGGGATCGTCAGCGCCCAGGGGCGCACGGTCACCACGACGTGCACGTCGAGGTCCGCCAGGCCGTCGACCACCAGGGCGGTGACCTCGGCCGGCATCTCGGCCAGCGCCTCGAGCGTCACGAGGTGGGTCGACCGGTCGCTGGCCCGGATCCGGTCGGCGAGGGCCGCCACGGCCGCCCGGGCCGGAGCAGGGTCGCCGGCTGCGGCCTTGCGCAGCGGGCCGACCAGCTCGCGCACGGTCGAGCCCCGTCCCAGCAGCGGCTGCGACAGCCCGTGCTCCTCGAGCGCGCCGGCGCTCTGGCGCAGCGCCAGCTGCAGCGCCGAGGTGCCCGACTTGCGGCACCCGACGTGCAGGAACACCGTCCTGCTCTGGTCTGCGCTCGGTTCCGCCATGGCCTCATCCTGTCGGGGGCGTCCACGACCGGACAAGGCGGGACCTCGCGGTGACCGTTGTCACACCCGGCCGCCCGGCTACCCGACGGTAGGCTGAGGACACCTCTCGAAGGGAGCCGACTCAATGGGACGCCTGTGCCAGACCGACGGACTGACCGAGGACCAGCTGGAGATCCTCAAGGCGGTCCGGGCCTTCACCGAGGAGCAGATCATCCCGGTCGCCACCGAGCTCGAGCACGCCGACGAGTACCCGACGGAGATCGTCGAGGGGCTCAAGGAGCTCGGCGTCTTCGGCCTGATGATCCCCGAGGAGCACGACGGGCTCGGGCAGTCGCTGCTGACGTACGCGTTGTGCGTGGAGGAGATCGCCCGCGGCTGGATGAGCGTCTCCGGGGTGATCAACACCCACTTCATCGTCGCCTACATGCTGATGCGCCACGGCACCGAGGAGCAGAAGCGCCGCTACCTCCCCCGGATGGCCACCGGCGAGGTCCGGGGCGCCTTCTCGATGTCCGAGCCGGGCCTGGGCTCCGACGTCTCGGCGATCAAGACCAAGGCACTGCGCACCGACGACGGCTACGAGATCACCGGCCAGAAGATGTGGCTGACCAACGGCGGCTCGGCCAACCTGGTCGCCGTGCTGGTGCGCACCGACGAGGGTGCTGAGTCCCCGCACCAGAACCTGACCACCTTCCTGGTGGAGAAGGAGCCCGGCTTCGGCGAGACCGCCCAGGGCGTCACCGTCCCCGGCAAGATCGACAAGATGGGCTACAAGGGCATCGACACCACCGAGCTGATCCTGGAGGGCCACCGCCTGGGTGCCGACCAGGTGCTCGGCGAGGCGCCCGGCCAGGGCTTCTACCAGATGATGGACGGGGTCGAGGTCGGCCGCGTGAACGTCGCGGCCCGGGCCTGCGGCATCGCCCACCGTGCCTTCGAGCTCGGCATCGACTACGCCCAGACCCGGGAGACGTTCGGCAAGCCGATCGCCCAGCACCAGGCGATCCTCTTCCGCCTCGCGGAGATGGCCACGAAGGTCGAGACCGCCCACCAGATGATGGTCCGGGCCGCCCGGATGAAGGACTCCGGGCAGCGCAACGACCTGGAGGCCGGGATGGCCAAGATGCTGGCCTCGGAGTACTGCAACGAGGTGGTCCAGGACTCCTTCCGCATCCACGGCGGCTACGGCTACTCCAAGGAGTACGAGATCGAGCGGCTCTACCGCGAGGCGGCCTTCATGCTGATCGGCGAGGGCACCTCCGACATCCAGAAGATGGTCATCGGGCGCCGCCTGCTGAAGGACTACGAGCGACGCTGACCGCCCGCGCTAGGGTCGGCCGCCAGGCGGGCCCGGCGGGTCCGGAGCGAGACGAACGAGGAGCGGCATGGCAGAGCGGGTCGTGCTCCACATCGGCACGATGAAGTCCGGCACCACCTACCTGCAGTCCCTGCTGACGGGCGAGGGCCTCGAGGGCTCGACGGCCTGGTACGTCGGCGGCCGGTTCGGTGCGCAGACCAGCGCGGTGCTGCGCCTGATGCGCGACGAGGGCGAGCGGCGTACCCGGGCGTGGAGCCGGCTGGTCGAGGAGGCCGGCTCGCGCGACGGCACCGCGGTCTTCTCCCAGGAGTTCCTCGCCTTCGTCGGCAAGGACCGGGTCTCCGAGGTCGTCGGCTCCTTCGCCGGGACCCCGGTCGAGGTCCTGCTGACGGTCCGTGACCAGCACGGCGCGCTCCCGGCGCAGTGGCAGAGCTACGTCCGCAACGCCGGCCGGTCCGACCTGGCCGGCTACCTGCGCGAGCTCGAGGGCGGTGACCGCTCCGTGAAGTCGGTGCGCAGCTACCGCCGCGCCCAGCACGTGCCCGGGATCGTGAAGCGCTGGGCCCAGCACCCCGGGGTGTCCTCGTTCACCGCGGTCGTCGTGCCGCCCCCGGGAGGGGACCGCGCCGAGCTGTGGCGCCGGTTCAGCCGGGCCGCAGGCCTGGACGGGCCGGACTCCCCGGACCCGGGACCCCACACGAACGAGTCGCTCGGCCAGGCGTCCTGCGAGGCGCTCCGCCTCCTCAACGGCCACCTCGAGGACCTGCCCCGCAGCGGGTACCAGGCAGCGCGTGACGAGGTCCTGCCCGCGCTGCTGCCCCTGCGCGCCGAGGAGGACCGCCCGGTGCTCGACGCACGCGGGTCCGACCTCGCCTGCTCGATCAACGCCGGCATCCGTGCCGCGCTGAGCACCCGGGGCGTGGCGGTGGTCGGGTCCGCAGACGAGCTCCCCGTCGAGCGACCCCCCGGCACGCCCCCCGGCGACCTCGGCTGCGCGGCTCCCGACCCGGCCGCGGTGCACCGTGCGCTGGCGGCGACCTGGGACGTGGTGCTCCCCGACGCGGGGCCGGTGCCGGCCGACGTCGACGAGGCCGCCCACCGGGTGGGCGCGTCGCTGGCGGCGCGGCACGCCGGGTGAGGACGCCCACGGCCCGAGGGGCCCGACGGTCTCCTAGGGTGGGGCGCGTGGCAGCCGAGGAACGTCCGTGAGGTCGCCGCTGACGCGGTGCGGACCGACCGGTGGTGACGCTGCACGTCGGCACGCCGAAGAGCGGCACCACCTCGCTGCAGGACATCTGCGCGCGCAACCGGGACCTGCTGCGCGAGCACGGCTACCTCTACCCCGGTCAGGCGTCCGCGCACTTCATCGAGGCGATGAGCCTGCGCGACTCCGGGTTCCGTGGCCACAGCTTCGAGGCCGCCGAGGGGGCCTGGGAGCGCGTCGTGGCCGAGATCGAGGCGCACGACGGTCCCGTCCTGATCTCGCACGAGACCCTCGGCGGGTCGGCACCCAAGATCGTCAAGCGCGCCGTCCGCTCGCTGCGCGGGCGCACGGTGCGGGTCGTGATCACCTGCCGCGACCTCGGCCGCCAGCTGCCCGCGGTCTGGCAGGAGGGCGTGAAGAACGGGGACACCGAGACCTACGACGAGTTCCTGGCCGCGACCTTCGGGGCCTGGGAGTCCGGGGAGGTCGCGACCGGGGCCTGGCGCGGGCAGAACCTGCTGGCGATGGGGGAGCGCTGGGCCGCCGGGGTCGGCGCCGAGCACGTCCGGTTCGTGACGGTCCCCCCGGCCGGCTCCGACAAGGAGCTGCTGTGGCAGCGCTTCCGCGAGGCGGCCGGGCTGCCCGACGTCGCGTACGCCATCCCCCGCAAGCCGCGCAACCAGTCCCTGGGCACGGTCGAGACCGAGCTCGTGCGGCGCATCGTGGCGCGCCTGCCCGAGGACGTCCCGTGGCCGGTCTTCGCCCGCCAGGTCAAGCGCCGGCTCGCCCAGCGCCGGCTCGGGGGGCACCGGGCCGGGGGGACGCTCGGCGTCCCGGTGGCCTACCAGGCGCTCACCACGCAGGTCGCCGACCAGATCGTCGAGGGGCTCCGCGCCGCCGGCTACCCGGTGGTCGGCGACCTCGAGGACCTGCGCACCGGTCCCGCCGCGGGCACCAGCCCGTCCGAGGTCACCGACGCCGTGCTCCTCGAGCGGGCCCTGGACCTGCTGGCCCCGCTGGTGCTGGCCGACCGGCCCGCGGAACAGGCCGCCACGCAGGAGGCAGCGGCCCCGCAGGACCCCGGAGCCCCGCAGGACGACGACTCCTCGTAACCCGTAGCCCGTACGCGAGCCGAGCGCAGGAACGCGGACACGGCGTCGTGAACGGCAGGCCCGGCCACCTGCCACCATGGTGTCGTGGACGTCGAGCTCGTCGAGATCCGGGACTTCCTGGGCCGGCACGCCCCGTTCGACGGGCTGCCCGACGAGGTGCTGGCCGGGCTGCCGCGGCGGTGCACGTTGCGCTACGCCCGGCGGGGCACCGTGGTGCTCGACGTGGGGGAGCGGGGCGACGGCCTGTACGTCGTCCGGTCGGGCGCGGTGGAGGTGCGCGACGAGACCGGCGACCTGGTGGACCGGGCGGGCACCGGAGGGGCCTTCGGGATGAGCTCGCTGCTGGAGCACCGACCCACCCGCTACCGGTGCACCGCGGTCGAGGACACCCTGCTCCTGCTCCTCGAGCCCACGACGTTCGGGGAGCTCGCGAAGACCCACCCGGACTTCGCCACGTTCTACTCCGCCACGCACCACGCGCGGCTGTCCCGGGCGATCGGCAACCTGCAGCGCGCCACGACCGGCAGCACCGTGCTGGGCACCCGGGTCGGCGACCTGGTCACCCGCGAACCCGTCACCACCACCCTCACCGCCACCGTGCGGAGCGCGGCGGCCACCATGTCCGAGGCCGGGGTGTCCAGCATCCTGGTCCTCGAGGGGGAGGACCTGCGCGGCATCGTGACGGACCGGGACCTGCGCAACCGGGTGCTCGCCGCCGGCCTCGACCCGGACAGCCAGGTGCGCTCGGTGATGACCTCCGAGCCGGCCACGACGTCCCCCGACGCCCTGGCCTTCGAGGCGCTGCTGGAGATGGTCAGCCGGAACATCCACCACCTCCCCGTCGTCGACGGCGTGGGCCGACCCGTCGGCCTGGTGACCACCACG
The DNA here is from genome assembly GCA_963781475.1 of uncultured Actinomycetota bacterium. Taxonomy (GTDB): domain Bacteria; phylum Actinomycetota; class Actinomycetes; order Propionibacteriales; family Nocardioidaceae; genus Nocardioides. Next base: position 59,720 of record CAWAGJ010000015.1, read on the forward strand.
GACCTGGTCCGCCTGGAGAACGCCAACCCCGTCTACCTGGCCGCCGCGATCGGCGGCCGGACGACGCTGGAGGGCGTGGTGGAGGAGGCGCGCGGCATCCCGGACGCCCTGGGGCACCTGGTCGAGCGAGACGTGACCGCTGCGGACATCTCGCGGGTGGCGACCGCCCTGGGCGACGCCGTACGACGGCGGGTGGTGATCCTCGTCGAGGCCGAGCTCGGCCCGCCGCCGACGCCGTACAGCTGGGTGGTGCTCGGTTCGGCCGCCCGGGAGGAGGAGGGTCTCTCCGCCGACCAGGACCATGCGATCGTGCTGGGCGCGACGCCGGACCGCGCGGGCGAGGATGGTTCGCCGCGCTCGCCGAGCGGGTCGTCTCGGCGCTCGAGGAGGCCGGCTGGCCGCGCTGCGCCGGCGACGTGATGGCGACCAACCCGCAGTGGCGTCTCACCGTGGAGCAGTGGCGCCACCAGTTCGCCACGTGGTCGCGCGAGCCCGAGCCCGAGGCGGTGCTGCGCTCGGCGATCTTCCACGACATGCGCCACCTGGTCGGTGACCGGCGACTGACCGAGCAGGTGCGCCGGTCCTCGGTCTCCACGGTCTCCCCCTGGCTCCTGGGCCACCTGTCCGGGCAGGCCCTGGCCATGCGGCCGCCGCTGGGGTTCTTCCGGGGCCTGGTGGTCGAGCGGCACGGCGACCACCGCGACACCCTCGACATCAAGCGCCCCATCGCCGCGGTCGTCCAGCTGGCGCGGGTCCATGCCCTGAGGGCCGCGTCGCCCGCCCTGCCGACGCGCGCCAGGCTGACCGCCGCCGCGGAGGCCGGGAAGCTCGACCCGGGCACGGCCGACGACCTCGTCGACGCCCTGGAGCTCATGTCCTACCTGCGACTGCACCACCAGGCGGCACAGGCACGGCTGGGCCGGCAGCCGGACAACCACCTCACGCCGGCCGACCTCACCGAACGACAACGACGTCACCTCAAGGACGCCTTCGAGATCGTGCGGTCCGCGCAGCACCGGCTGGCGAGCCAGCTGCCCCCGGGGTTCGCGTGAGGGCGCGCCTGCCCTTCCGACGGCGCCGCCGACCGGACCCGGAGGACTACCGGGCCGGGCCGCTGCGCGCGCTGGCCACGGCGGCACCCCCGGGCGACGCCACGGCGGTGGCGCAGGTGGAGTTCCTCTCCCTCGACGTCGAGACCACGGGGCTCGACCCACGCGTCGACCACCTCCTCTCCGTGGGGTGGGTGCGGGTGGTCGGCAGGGAGGTCGTGCTCGCCGACGCCTGCGAGCTCACGATCCGCCCTCCCGACGAGGTGGACGTCGGTCGTTCGGCCACCTTCCACCGGCTCACCGACGACCTGGTCTCGGACGCGGCTCCGCTCTCGGACGTGCTTCCCCGCCTGCTCGACGCGCTGCACGGCCGGGTCCTGCTGGCGCACCACGCCCCCCTCGAGCTGGGCTTCCTGGCCGAGGCGAGCCTGGCGGCGTACGGCGCCCGCCCGCCGGTGACCGCGGTCGACACGATGGCCCTGCAGCGTCGGGTGCGGCCCGTCGAGCACGGGGAGGTCGGTGGCTCGCTGCGCCTGGACGCGGCGCGGCGCACGTTCGGGCTGCCGCGCTACGCCGCCCACCACGCCCTCACCGACGCCATCGCCGCCGGAGAGCTCCTGCTGGCCCAGGTCGGCGATCTCGAGCAGAGACTGGGTCGGGACGTCGTGCTGGGCGACCTGTCCCCCACGCGGTCGTGGTAGCACCCCGACACCCGGCACCCCGTCGCGGGACGGGCGTGCCCACCGCGGCAGGTCCGGTCAGGTCATCGGCGCGAGGCGCGGCACGGCCGCGGGCAGGCGACACCCCGCTGAGCGCGGGGCCACGCCCTGCGACGACGACGCTCCCCACCTCAGGTCCTCGACCGACGGACCGCAGGTCGGATGCGGGTCACCGGGTGTCCTCGCCGCGGGCCGTGGCGATGTCCTCGACGAGGTCGACCCACCGGTCCACGACCGTGCCGACCTGGTAGTCCCGCGCCGTCTCGAGGGCCTGCGCCCCCAGCCGGCGGCGGAGGTCCTCGTCGTCCATCAGCCGGCGCAGCGCGTCGGTCAGGGCCGTCACGTCGCCCTCGGGCACGAGCAGCCCGTTCTCGCCGTGCCTGATCAGCTGGCGGGGGCCCTCGGGGCAGTCGAAGGAGACCGGAGGAACGCCTTTGCTCAACGCCTCGAGCAGCACCATCGGGAGCCCCTCGTAGCGCGACGACATGGCGTAGACCGAGGAGTCGGCCAGCTCCTGCTCCAGCTGCTGCGTGACCCCGCCGAGCACGATGCGGTCGCCCACACCGGCCGCCTCGACCTGGTCGCGGTGCTCCTGCCACAGCTGGCCGTCGCCGAAGATCCGCAGCTGCCAGTCCGGGTGGCTCGCCGCCAGGGGCACCCACGCCGCGATCAGGCGCTCGAAGCCCTTCTGCCGGGTCATCCGGCCGGCGGCGAGGACGACCTTGCGGGTCAGGGGAGCGGCGACACCGACCTCGAAGGGCGTCGGGTTCGGCAGCGCCCCGGTGCGGGGGGCGGTCGGGCCGAGGTAGTCGCGCCAGCGGTCGAGGTCGGCGTCGGTGAGGGTCAGCAGGGCGTCCAGGGGGCGGACACCCCCGGTGCCGAGGGCCACCTCGCGCAGCGCGGAGCGCAGCGCCTCGGGGCGGGGGAGGAAGGAGAGGTGCTCCTGGTGCACGAGCAGCGAGCGCGGGTCGGCCCACCGGCTCGCGGCCACCGCGAACTCCGGCCGGGTGCTGACGACGACCCCGGGCGCGAGGACGCTGAGCTGCTCCTGGAGCAGGTCGTCGACGTGCGCGGTGAACGTGCGGTGGGTCTCGGAGGCCAGGGACGACGGCTGGCGGTCGCGGGCGCGGTCGGGGGCGTCGGCCGTCGGGTCGCGGCGCGCCGTGGGGTGCAGCACGTCGGGGTTCTCGGGGTCGTACCGCTGACGGAGGGCCACGATGCGTACGGCGGGGTCCACCTGGAGCGCGGGCTCGGCCGAGGACCGGGACAGCGTGATCACGGTGACCTCGCAGCCGCGGCGCACCAGCTCGTCGGCGGTGGTGAACACGGTGCGCGCGATGCCGCCCGCGGCGTAGGCCGAGGGCACCAGGAAGGTCCACCGGCGGGTGCGGTCGGACCCGGGCAGGCGGGGTCCCGGGGGCGCGCCCGCGGCCCCGCCCGCCCGTGCGCCCGCGTGGCCCGCGCCCGTCGACGCGCCGGTCGGCGCGTCCTCGGGCGCCGTCCTCGGACCCGTCCTCGGAGGGGTCCGGCTCGTCCTGGGACGCGTCGTCGCTCCCGGCGCTGTCGCGGAGCCGGGCCCGCAGCAGGCCGACGGCGAGGTCGCGCCCGGCGGCCACCAGCTCGGCGTCCGAGACGTCGTCGGGGTGCCGGGCCCCGGGGCGGTCGCCTGCGCCGAGGAGCTCGTCGAGGTCACCGGTCACCCGGCACCCGAGCTCGCGCAGGTCCTCGACCACCCGCGCGGAGCGGTCCGCGAGCTCGGCGGCCAGGCGGGGTCCCACCCCGATCGGGTCGCCGGGCACGCCGGTGAGCACCTCGCCCACGACGGCGCGACGCAGCCACCGCGAGTGGGCGCGCCAGCTGCGGTCCACCAGGTCCACCTCGTCGCGCAGCGCGGGGCCGTACTCCTGCATCAGCCGCGCCGCCTGCACCGACATCGACTCGTTGGCCTGGGGGGCCACGGGCTCGACGGCGTCCGGTGCCAGTCCGAGCGTGGTCGCGAAGCGCTCCCAGAGCTCACCGGGGTGCCGGGGCCGGTCGGGCGCGGTCACGACGTGGACGCGGTCCGCCCCGACGACCTCGGCCCACCGGCGCGCCACCCTGGCCGGGTCGATCGCCGTCCAGGCCCACTTCTGCTTCGGGTCGTCGAGCTGGGCGACGAACTCGCCCAGCGTGTGGCCCCGGCCGACCTTCAACGACTCCTGCCAGGCGGCCGGGACCAGCCGCACCAGCGGGCGGGTGGTCACGACCACCTCGACCGCGTCCCCGCCCAGCTGCTCGACCGCGGCAGCCGCCTGCGCTGACCTTGGCGTTCAGCCACCACTCGTTGGAGAGCACGACGGTGCCGGGGTGCGCGGCCGTCTCGTCGCGGAACCGGCGCCACAGCCGGGCCTTGCGGCCCTGCGCCCCGGGCAGGTGCAGGTTGTTGCGCACCGCGATGGAGACACGGTTGTGGTCGAAGAGGGTGTCCCCGGGCACGAGCACGCCGTGGGCCATCAGCTCGGGCCGCCGCTCCCAGAGCGTGGCCTGCAGGTAGGTCGTGCCGGACTTGGGGGTCCCCACGTGGAGCAGGACGCGCTGCGCCAACGGTGGCTCCTCGATCGTGGTCGGGTCGGGTCGGTCTAGGGTAAGGGTCGCTGCGCCGGCCTCGTCCGAGGTGGCGCCCGACACTCTGCCGACGACCGGAAGGCCCCCGCTGATGACGAGCCCCGAGGGCAGCCCGACCACGACCGTGGCGCCGCAGGTGGTCGTGGTCGCCGGCTCCGGCCGCAGCGGCACGAGCTCGGTGGCCGGCGTCCTGAAGCTGGCCGGGGTACGCGTGCCGCAGCCCGAGGTGCCCGGCAACCGCAGCAACCCCCGTGGCTTCTTCGAACCGGTCTGGGTCGTGGAGCTGCAGACGCGCCTGCTGCGCCAGGCCGGCGCCGTCCTCACCGACGCCCGACCGGCGGCCTTCGACCGGACCCGCAAGGTCGGGCACGGCGCCGAGGTGCGGGACCGCGTCCGGTCCTGGCTGCGCGAGCAGGTCGCGGCCGGGCCCGCGCTGGTGGTCAAGGACCCCCGGAACAGCTTCTTCCTCCCGCTGTGGCGCCAGGCCGCCGAGGACGTCGGGGCCGAGGTCTCGTTCCTGACCATGCTGCGGCACCCGGCCGAGGTCGTCGGCAGCAAGGACGCCTACTACAAGGCCCGGGGGGCCGGTGGCACCGTGCGGCACGCCCAGACGACCCGGGCGGCCAGCTGGCTCAACGTCGTGCTCTTCAGCGAGCTGGTGACCCGCGACGCCCGCCGCACGTTCGTGCCGTACAACGACCTGCTCGACGACTGGCGCGCGGTCGTCGCCCGCGTCGGGGACGAGCTGGGCCTCGGGGTGCTCCGGGACCTCTCGGACGAGGCCGCTGCGGAGATCGACGAGTTCGTCGACCCCGGCCTGCGTCGGATCCGCACCGGCTGGGACGAGATCGACTGCCCGACCGAGATCCGGGAGCTGGCCCAGGAGGCCTGGGAGCAGCTGTGCGTGCTCGCGGCCCGCGGCGGCTTCGACACCGAGGCGCAGGCCCGGTTGGACGCGGTGCGCGAGCGGTACGCCGCGGTCTACGACGACGCCGAGGCGCTGGCGCAGTCCTCGACCGAGGCCGCCCGGCGGGCCGGCGCCCGGCAGGCTCGGCGCAAGTCCGGCGGCGCCGGTGCCGCCGCGGCGCCCGCCGCCCCGGCGGCGACCCCCGGGGGCCGGTCCCGGGTGCGCGGCGCCGCGCGCCGCGCGCGGGACCTCGCCCGGGGCCTCGCCCGACGCGCCGCACGCGCGCGACGCTCCTAGGTCGGCCCGACGCGTCGCCTCCGCGACGCCCACCATCCACCGCGCCGCGACGGGCGGCCGTCCGCACCCCCAGGGAGATGCCCGTGACCCAGGAACCCGTGACCGACCTCGACGGCCGGCAGCGCAGCGAGGCCGCCCAGGTCCGCGCCCGGGAGGCGCGTGCGGGCCTGCGCCAGGCAGCCCGCCTCCGTGACCGGTCGGGAGGGGTCTCGCCGCGCGACTACAACCTGACCATCAGCCACGAGCACCAGCTGATCTGGTTCCGCAACGCCAAGGTGGGCACGCGCTCGATCCTGCACCACCTGGGCGGCAGCCCCCATGCCGAGAACATGCTGGTGCTCTCCGCGGTGCCGTTCGAGACCACGACGTACGCGACCTACTTCAAGTTCGGGTTCGTGCGGGACCCGCTCGAGCGGTTCATCTCGGCCTGGCGGGACAAGGTCGTCGCGCACAACAAGTACCGGTTCTCCCCGAAGCGGTGGGAGAAGATGCAGACCGTGGAGAACTTCGCACGCTGGGTCGGCGAGCAGGACCTCCGCGACATCGCCACGACCGACCGGCACGTGATGATGCAGAGCGCCCTCGTGGACCTCACGCAGGTCGACTTCCTCGGCCGGATGGAGAGCTTCGACGAGGACCTCGCGACGGTCTGCGAGCGGATCGGGCTGCCCGTCGTGCAGCAGGTGCGCAGGAACTCCTCGGAGCAGGCGGGCAGCGCGCTCACCGCGGACACCGCCTCCGCGGAGCTGCGCGACGTCGTCGAGGACATCTACGCCCTGGACTACCAGGTCTTCGGCTACCAGCGACGGACGGCGGGCACGCCCCGTCCCTGACGTGACGTGACCTGACGTGACGTGACCCACGTCACTCCGGCCCGGGCCCCGCCCACCGGGCGCGTCCGACACCATGGGCCCATGCAGTTCGGACGCAGCTACGAGGAGTTCGAGGTCGGCGCGACCTACCGTCACTGGCCGGGGAAGACGGTGACGGAGTACGACGACCACCTGTTCTGCCTGCTCACGATGAACCACCACCCGCTGCACATGGACGAGCACTTCGCGGGGGAGACCACCCAGTTCGGGCGCAACGTCGTCGTCGGGAACTACGTGTACTCGATCCTGCTGGGCATGTCGGTGCCCGACGTGTCGGGCAAGGCGATCGCCAACCTGGAGGTCGAGTCGCTGCGCCACGTCGCCCCGACCTTCCACGGCGACACGCTGTACGGCGAGACCACCGTGCTGGACAAGCGCGAGTCGGCCTCCAAGGACGACCGGGGCGTGGTGCGCGTCGAGACCATCGGCTACAAGCAGGACGGCACCGTGGTCTGCGTGTTCCGCCGCTCGGTGATGGTGCCCAAGGAGTCCTACCTCCAGCAGCGGGGCGGGGAGCAGCCCGGCCGACCGGTGCCGGTGCCGGACCGGAACTGGCCCGGCCCGCGGGCCGACCGGCCCGCCGCGGACGCCTGACCGTCCGGCCCGCGGGCGGGCCTGTGGGATCGGCCCGGAGTTGGCCCGGAGCTGGCCAGGGGTTGGCCCGGGGTTGGCCCGGGCCCGCCCGGGGTGGGACGCTGCGGGGATGACGCGCCTGTGGCTGGTCCGGCACGGTGAGACCGAGTGGAGCCGGGACGGTCGGCACACCTCGACCACCGACCTCCCGTTGACCGAGGACGGGGAGCGGACGGCCCGGTCGCTGGCGCCCCGGCTGGCGGACGAGTCGTTCGCGCTCGTGCTGTCCTCCCCGCGCCAGCGGGCCCGGCACACCGCGGCCCTGGCCGGGTTCGCCGATCCCGAGGTCACCGAGGACCTCGCCGAGTGGGCCTACGGCGACTACGAGGGCGTGAGCACCGAGGAGATCAGGCGCACCGTGCCGGGCTGGACGGTGTGGACGCACCCGGTGCCCGGCGGCGAGGACGCCGCGACGGTCGCGGCGCGGCTGGACCGGGTGGTCGCCCGGGTCCGCGACCTGGAGGGGGACGTGCTGGCCTTCGCCCACGGACACTCCCTGCGGGCGCTGGCGGCACGCTGGCTCGGGCTCGACGTGCGCGACGGCCGGCTCCTCCGGCTCGACACCGCCACCGTCTCCGTGCTCGGCTCCGAGCGGGAGCACCCCGCGGTGCTGCGGTGGAACGGGTGAGGACGTGACCGGGGGGGCCGACCCCGTCCCGGCCCCCGGGTGCCCCCGGTGCCTCGCGGAGCCGGTCCCCGACGGTCAGCGTTGGCACTGCGACGAGCACGGGGAGGTCACCCCGCTGTGGCGCCCGGTCGAGGCCGGGTACGCCGGGTTCGTCGAGCAGCTCGACGCCTCCCGCGGCTACCCGACCCTGCTGCCCTGGCCGATGGGGCCGGCCTGGACGGTCACCGACCACGCCCGGGTCGGCGGGGACTCCGGCCCGCAGCGCGGCCGGACCCTGGCCACCCTGACCTGCTGCTCCGGCCCGAGCGCGCGCGACGGCGCCGTCGACGTGCTGGTCGTGGTGGAGGAGGCCGGGGTGGGTCTCGGTGCGAGGTGCGCCGGCGTCGGCGAGCACGAGCCCGGGCCCGGGCTGGGGGAGCGACCGCCCGCGGCGCGGGTGCGCCTGGGGCACCAGTCCGTGCCGCTGTGGTCGCTGTCGACCAGCGGCGCGGCCGCCGAGCTGGACCGCTCGGTGCTGGTGGGGGAGTCGGCGGGCCGCTGGCTGTGGCTGGTCCTCCGGCCGGCCTCGGCGGTGCTGATGCTGCGTGAGGACTGGGTGCTGCGCGACGCGGCCGAGCTCGGCCCGCTGCTGGTCGAGGTGGTCTTCGGCGGTGCCCGCCCACCCTGGTGAGCCGCCTAGGCTCCGCGGATGAGGATCGACCTGCACACCCACTCGGACGTCAGCGACGGGACCGCCCCGCCGGCCTCCGTGGTCCGCGCCGCCGCGGCCGCCGGGCTCGACGTGGTCGCCCTGACCGACCACGACACGACGCAGGGCTGGGCGGAGGCCGAGCAGGCGGCCCGGGAGGCCGGCGTCGGCCTGGTCCGCGGCCTCGAGATCAGCTGCACCCACCAGGGCCGCGGCCTGCACCTGCTGGCCTACCTGCCCGACCCGACGTACCCGGGGCTGCGTGACCTGCTCGCGCGCATCGTCGAGGGCCGCAGCGGCCGGGTGCCCGCGATGCTGGCGCAGCTGCAGCAGGCCGGGGTCGCCATCGACCAGGCCGACGTGGACCGGGAGGGCTCGCGCACGGCGGCCACCGGGCGCCCCCACGTCGCCGACGCGCTGGTCCGCCTGGGCGTCGTGGGCAGTCGCGACGAGGCGTTCCGCGAGTGGCTCGACGCGGGTCGGCCCGGCTACGTCGACCGCTGGGCGGCCACGGCGACGCAGATGGTCCGGGTCGTCGGCGAGGCCGGAGGGGTCGGCGTGGTGGCCCACCCGTGGGGCCGCGGCGGGCGCGCGGCGCTGCCCGAGGAGGAGCTGGCGGAGCTGGTCGCGGTCGGGCTGGCCGGGATCGAGGTCGACCACCAGGACCACGACGACGCCGACCGGTCCCGGCTGCGGGAGGTCGCCGCGGAGCTGGACCTGGTGGTCACCGGCTCCAGCGACCACCACGGGACCGGCAAGGTCGACCACGACCTGGGCTGCCACACCACCGACCCCGAGCAGTACGAGCGGCTGCTCGCCCTGGCTGCCGCCGCCTCGGCCGCGAGCGGCCGCCCCACCCCCACCGTCCTCCCGCCGAGATGACGCCTCCCACCCGGCCGAGATGACCCTCCCACCCGGCCGAGATGACCCTCGCGCCCGGCCGAGATGACGCTAGCGCCGACCGATGGACTGCAGCCGCAGCAGCGCGCGGGCCGGGACGACCCGGGCCAGGGCGACCGCGACCTTGTACTGCGCGCTCGGCACCGACAACGCCCGGCCTCGCGCGTGGTCGGCCAGTGCGTCGTCGACCAGGCGTCGCACGTCGAGCCAGAACGGCCCGGTGCCGGGCACGACGCCCATCCGCTCGTGGAACTCGGTGCGCGTGAAGCCCGGGCACAGCGCGGTGACGGTGACCCCGCGCGGGGCGTACTCGGCGGCCGCCCACCTGCTGAAGCTGTTCACCCACGCCTTGGCCGCGGCGTACGTGCCGCGCGGGAGGAACGCGGCGACGCTCGAGACGTTGACGATCCCGCCCCTGCCCCGCTCGGCCATCGGGCCCAGCGCCGCGTGGGAGAGTCGCATCACGGCGGTGACCAGCACGTCGAGCATCGCCTGCTCGGCCTCGACGTCGTTGTCGCCGAAGCGCTCCTTCAGGCCGAACCCGGCGTTGTTCACGAGCAGGTCCACCGGGCGCCCACGATCGGCGAGCCGGTCCTCGACCACCCGGAGCTGGGCCCGGTCGACCAGGTCGGCCACCAGCACCTCCACGGCGACGCCGTGGTCGGTGCGCAGGGCCGTCGCCACCTCCTCCAGCCGTCCTGGGTCCCGGGCCACCAGGACGAGGTCGTGGCCTCGTGCGGCGAGGGCGCGGGCGAACTCGTGGCCGATGCCGGCGGTCGCCCCGGTCACCAGGGCGGTCGGGCGGGTCGGTGCGGGGGCGGAGGAGGACGACATGCCGCGAGTCAAGCACCGCGTGCTCCGCGACCGCGGGGGCGGTGCGGCATGATGGCCCGTGATGACCACGACCCTCGCGATCGCCAACCAGAAGGGCGGCGTCGCCAAGACCACCTCGGTGGCCTCCCTGGGCGCCGCGCTCGTCGAGCTCGGCGACTCGGTCCTGCTCGTGGACCTCGACCCGCAGGCCTGCCTGACCTTCTCCCTCGGCATCGACCCCGAGGACCTCGAGCTCTCGGTGCACCACGTCCTCACCAAGGGTCTGGACCCGACCGAGGTGGTGCTGGAGACCGACGACGGGGTGCACCTGCTGCCCGCCACGATCGAGCTGGCCCGCGCCGAGGCCGACCTGCTGACCCGCACCGGGCGCGAGCACGTCGTGCGCGGGATGGTCGAGGACCTGGCCGCCTCGGGCAGCCGCTACGACTGGGTCCTGCTGGACTGTCCCCCGTCGCTCGGCGTGCTCACCGTCGCCGCGCTGACCGCGGCGGACGGGGTGGTCGTGCCCCTGCAGTGCGAGACCCTGTCGCACCGTGGTGTGGGGCAGCTGCTGGACACCGTCCACGACGTGCGCCGCTTCACCAACCGGGGCCTGGAGGTGTGGGGCGTGCTGCCCACGCTGTTCGACGGCCGCACCAACCACGCCCGTACCGTGCTCGAGACGATCTCCGAGACCTACGGGCTCGCCGTGATCGAGCCGCCGATCCCGAAGACGATCAAGTTCGCCGAGGCTCCGGCCGCGGGACGCTCGATCCTGTCCACCAGCCGCAGCAGCAAGGGCGCCAAGGCCTACCGCGAGGTGGCGGTGAACCTGCGCGAGCGGGTCCGTGCAGCGGCGGCGGGCTGACCCGGCGATGAGCAGGCACCGCGCGCCCGGCCGTCCCCGGTACGGCCGGATCGCGACCCTCTCGGTCTCGGTGGCGGTCACCGCCGTGGCGTTCCTCGGCAGCGCCGGCGTGCTGCCGGCCGACGACGGCGGAGGCGCGCCGGCCTCGGCCGCGGTCGACCCGGCCCTGGAGCGGCCGACGCCCGACCCCGCAGCCGACCCCGCAGCCGACCCCCGCACCGACCCCGCAGCCGACCCCCGCACCGACCCGGCCCCCGAGCGTGCGGACGACCCGTCCGCCCAGGCCGGACCGGCGGAGGACACCACCCTGCCGGCGCGCTCCGGACAGGGGCGCCGGGTGGTCTTCAGCGAGTCGCGCCAGCGGGTCTGGCTGGTCGACCTCGACGGTCCGCGCCGCACGTACCCCGTCTCCGGGAGCATCTACGACAACCTCGACCCCGGCACCTACGAGGTCTACTCACGCTCGGAGCAGGCGTGGGGCATCGACGACTCCGGGACCATGAACTGGTTCGTCCGCTTCACCCAGGGCGACAACGCCGCGATCGGCTTCCACGACATCCCGGTCGACGAGGGCCGCAAGGTCCAGGGCCTCGACCAGCTCGGCACCCCGCTCTCGCACGGGTGCATCCGCCAGCGCACCTCCGACGCGAAGGCCCTGTGGGACTTCGCCCCGCTCGGCACGACCGTCGTCGTCACCGCCTGAGCCGGCCCGGCGCGTCGGCCCGCTCGGCGGGACTATCCTGCACAAGCACGGACGGCCGACCCCGTGGGGGGCCGGCCGTCGTCGTGCGGGTGCGCGTGCGGGGGGTGCGCCGGGCTCAGCCCTCGGCGGCCGGGGCGGCCGTGGTGGAGCCCGCGTCACGCCCGCCGCCCGAGCGGCGACGGCGACGGTTGCGGGTGCGCGGGGCGCCGCCCTCGGTGCCCCCGGTGCCCTCGCCGCCTGCGGCGGGTGCGGAGGTGACCGACGCGGCACCCTCGGTCGGGGCGACGGAGGCCGCGGCGTCGCCGGAGCGCGTCCGGCGACGGCTGCGGTCCCGCGCCGGCCGGTCGGAGCCGGAGCGGTCGGAACCGGAGCGGTCGGAACCGGAGCGGTCGGAGCCGGAGCGGTCCGAGCGCCCGCGCTCGGGCCGCTCGCGCGGCGGGAGCGGAGCGGGGTCGACGATGCGGCCGCGCGTGCCCGAGGGGATGCCCTGGTCGTGGAAGAGGTGCTCGGAGGTCGAGTACGTCTCCGGAGGGGTCTCGAAGGGCAGGTCCAGCGCCTTGTTGATCATCTTCCAGCGGTGCAGGTCGGCCCAGTCGACGAAGGTGATCGCCGTGCCGGTCGCGCCCGCGCGGCCGGTGCGGCCGATCCGGTGGACGTAGGCCTTCTCGTCCTCGGGGCAGTTGTGGTTGACCACGTGGCTGACCCCGCGCACGTCGATGCCGCGGGCCGCGACGTCGGTGGCGACGAGGACCTTGAGCTTGTCCTCGCGGAAGCGGGTCATCGCCTTCTCGCGCGCGGCCTGCTGCATGTCGCCGTGCAGGGCGCTCGAGGCGAACCCGCGCTCGGCGAGGTCGTCGGCGATGCGCTGGGCCTGACGCTTCGTACGGGTGAAGACGATCATCTTCTCCGCGTCGTCGGCCTGCAGGACGCGCCCCAGGATCTCGGGCTTGTCGAGGTCGTGGACCTGGTAGATGAACTGCGCGGTCGCCGGGACGGTCTGGCCGTCGTCGGAGGACTCCGCGCGGATGTTCATCGGGTGGCGCATGTGGGTGCGCGCCAGCGCCACGATCGCGGCCGGCATGGTGGCCGAGAACAGCATCGTCTGGCGGGTCTCGGGGGTCATCCGCAGCATCCGCTCGACGTCGGGCAGGAACCCGAGGTCCAGCATCTCGTCGGCCTCGTCGAGGACCAGCGCGTGCACGTGGCTCAGGTCGAGCGCCTTGCGGTTGGCCAGGTCCAGCAGCCGCCCGGGCGTGCCGACGACGATGTCGACGCCGGCCTCCAGGGCCTCCAGCTGGGGCTCGTAGCCGACGCCGCCGTAGATGGTGAGGACCCGCAGGCCACGGTCCTTGCTGGCCAGGTGCAGGTCGCTGGAGACCTGGAGGGCCAGCTCGCGGGTGGGGGCCACGATCAGCGCCTGCGGCTTGCCCGCGGGCAGGTCGGCGTACGCCGGGTCGTGCGGTGCGACGCTGCGCTGCAGCACGGGGATGCCGAAGGCCAGGGTCTTGCCGGTGCCGGTACGGGCCTGGCCGATCAGGTCGGTGCCCATCAGGGCGACCGAGAGGGTCATCTCCTGGATGGGGAAGGGGGTCACGATGCCGCCGCGCTCGAGCGCGTCGGCGATCTCGGGGTGGACCCCGAGGTCACGGAAGGTGGTCAATGCGTGCGTCGCTTTCGTCTGCCGGCGAGATGCTCGGAGAACCGGTCGCCAGAGGTCGGATGCGGCCGATCGGGCGCCGACCGCGCACATGCACGAGCGCCGCGGAGTGCCGGGTCCCGGTCCGCGTGAGCAGGGTGGGGACGGCGTCGGCGAGGCGCTCGACGGACCCACTGTATCGCTAGGGTGCCGACATGGCTGAATCCCACGACGAGAGGGCGACCACGACGCTCCCCGGCCCCGACGTCCCGCTGGCCTTCGAGGACCCCGGCTACCGCGAGGCCGTGGTGGACCTCCTGGGGGTCATCTCCTACGCCGAGATCTCCGCCTTCGAGCGGCTCGCCGAGGACGCCAAGCTCGCCCCGACGCTGGCCGACAAGGTCGCGCTGGCCGCGATGGCCACCGCGGAGTTCTCCAAGGTGGCCGCGATGCACGAGCGGGTCCGCACCTTCGGCGGCGACCCGTTCGAGGCGATGACGCCGTTCCGCCTGCCCGTCGAGCAGTTCCACCGCCACACCGCACCCGCGGACTGGCTGGAGAGCCTGGTCAAGGCCTACGTGGGCGACGGACTGGCCAACGACTTCTACCGCGAGGTCGCCGCCTACCTGGACCCCGGTACGCGCGACCTGGTCGTCTCCTCCGTGGAGGGCGGGGAGCACGCGGCGTTCGTGGTCGACCGGGTGCGCGCCGCGATCCTCGACGACCCACGGGTCGGCGGGCGCCTCGCCCTCTGGGGGCGACGGCTGATGGGGGAGGCGCTGATCCAGGCGCAGCGGGTGGCCGCCGAGCGGGACGCGCTGTCGGCCCTGCTGGCCGGCGGGGTGGACCGACCCGGCCTCGACCTGGCGGCGCTGGGGCGGATGTTCACCCGGCTGACCGAGCGGCACGCCGAGCGGATGGCGCTGCTCGGCCTCGACAGCTGAGCAGCAGCGCCGCCCGGCGCGCCGGTGCTGCGTGCGGGACGCTCAGCCGCGGAAGCCCACGGCGCCGGTGCTGCTGGTGCCGATCTCCACGTAGGCGAGCTTCGCGGCGGGCACCACGACGGTGCGGCCCTTGCTGTCGGTGAGCGTCAGCACGCCGTCGGACGCCACGGCCTCGGCCACGGCCTGCTGGATGTGCTCCTGGGTCTCGCCGCTGTCGACGACGAGCTCGCGCGCGGCGTACTGGACGCCGATCTTGACCTCCACGATGGTCTCCTCTGCTGCTGGTTCGGGGGGTGCACGGGGATCCGTGCGGTGGAGCGGAGGAGCTCAGTGCTCCTCGGTCTTGGGGTAGCCGCGGATGCCGCGCCAGGCCAGCCCGGCGACCAGGGCCGCGGCCTCCTGGCGCTGCAGGCCGCCGGCCTCGGTGAGCCAGAACCGGGCGCTGACCTGGGCCATGCCGACCAGGGAGACGGCCAGCAGGCGGGAGGCACCGGCCGGCAGCCCGGTGTCGTCGGCGATCACCGAGGCGATCATCGTGGCGCAGTCGGCGGTGACCCGGTCGACCTGCTCGCGCACGGCCGGCTCGTTGGTCAGGTCGGACTCGAAGACCAGGCGGAACGCGCCGGCGTCGTGGGCGACGTAGGTGTAGAACGCGTCGACGGTCGCCGCCACCCGCTGCTTGTTGTCCTGCGTGGCCTCGAGCGCCTCGCGGCACCCCGAGATGATCGCGTCGCAGGAGGCGTCGAGCAGGGCCAGGTAGAGGTCGAGCTTGCCCGGGAAGTGCTGGTAGAGCACCGGCTTGGAGACCCCGGCGCGGTCGGCGATGTCGTCCATCGCGGCCGCGTGGTAGCCCTGCGCGACGAAGACGCCGAGGGCGGCGTCGAGCAGCTGGACGCGTCGCTCGCGGCGCGGGAGGCGACCGCCCCGTGGACGGGCCTCCTCGACGTCGTGCTGGTCGATGACCACGGGGAACCTCCTCGTCGGGCGTGCTGCGCCGGTCGGTGGGCCGGCCGGTCGCCGGACCCAGGGAGCCTATCCCGGCGCCGGGCGAGTCCGGATGACGGGACGACCGCGGGAACACGTCGTGGGGAGGCAGCGTTGTGGTGTCGTACGACCAAGACCATCCCCGAACCGCGTTCTGCGCATCACCGATCGGAGCGACCCGTGTCCCTGGCCCCCCTGGTGGAACCCGCCGACGAGCTGACCAACGACGAGGTCCGTCGCTACAGCCGGCACCTGATCATCCCCGACGTCGGGATGGCCGGTCAGAAACGGCTGAAGAACGCCAAGGTGCTCGTGATCGGCGCCGGCGGCCTCGGCTCGCCCGCGCTGCTCTACCTGGCCGCGGCCGGGGTCGGCACGCTCGGGATCGCCGAGTTCGACGAGGTCGACGAGTCCAACCTGCAGCGGCAGATCATCCACACCCAGTCCGACATCGGGAAGTCCAAGGCGGTCTCGGCCAAGGAGTCGATCGCCGAGGCGAACCCGTACGTCGAGGTGGTCCTGCACGAGGAGCGTCTCGACAACGACAACGTGATGGACGTCTTCCGCGGCTACGACCTGATCGTCGACGGCACCGACAACTTCGCGACCCGCTACATGGTCAACGACGCGGCGTACTTCCTCGGCATCCCCTACGTCTGGGGCTCGATCTACCGCTTCGACGGCCAGGCGTCGGTGTTCGCGCCCTCGCTGGCCGACGACGCGCCCTGCTACCGCTGCCTGTACCCCGAGCCGCCGCCGCCGGGCATGGTGCCCAGCTGCGCCGAGGGCGGCGTGCTCGGCGTGCTGTGCGCCGCGATCGGGTCGATCCAGGTCAACGAGGCGATCAAGCTGATCGCGGGCATCGGCGACCCCGCCGTGGGCAAGCTGGTCATCTACGACGCCCTCGAGCTGGAGTGGCGCAAGCTGCGGGTGCGCAAGGACCCCGACTGCGCCCTGTGCGGGGAGAACGCCACGGTCACCGGCCTGATCGACTACGACGCCTTCTGCGGGGCCATCTCCGAGGAGGCCGCCGACGCCGCGGCCGGCTCCACGATCTCGGTGACGCAGCTCGAGCACATGCTCAAGGAGCGCACCGAGGGCACCCGCGACTTCACGCTGGTCGACGTGCGCGAGCAGAACGAGTTCGAGATCAACAGGATCCCCGGCTCGGTGCTGATCCCGAAGGACCAGTTCCTGAACGGCAACGCCTTCGAGCAGCTGCCCCAGGACACGCCGGTCGTCCTGCACTGCAAGTCCGGCGTCCGCTCGGCCGAGGCCCTGGCCGCGCTCCAGGGAGCCGGCTACTCCGACGCCGTCCACGTCGGCGGCGGGGTGGTGGCCTGGGTGAACCAGATCGACCCCAGCCAGCCGTCGTACTGACGCCCGACGCACCCCCGCACCGCTGCACGGCCCCGATCCGGGCGTAACCCGTCCGGACCGGGGCCGTTGTGCTCGGCATGACCCGTTCTCACCGCACCCTGCTCGCCCGCACCCTGGCGGCCCTGGTCCTCGCCTCCGGCGCCGCCACCGCGACCGCCGTGTCCGCGGCCCCCGCGTCGGCGGAGGCCGGCTCGCGCTGGGCGCCGTCGGACACCGCGGCGATCCACCCGGGCGTGCAGATGTACACCCGCGGCGCGCAGTGCACCGCCAACTTCGTCTTCACCGACGCCCGGGACCGGGTCTACCTCGGGTACGCCGCGCACTGCGCCGGCCTGGGCGAGGCCACCGACACCGACGGGTGCCGGGCCGAGTCGCTGCCGCTGGGCACCCGGGTCAGCCTGAACGAGGGCGGCTCGCTGGCCGACGGCGGCACCCGCGTCGGCGGCGGCACCCTGGCGTACTCCTCGTGGCGCACGATGGACCGGATCGGCACCACCGCGAGGAACCCCTGCGCCTACAACGACTTCGCGCTGGTCCGCGTGGACGCCGCCGACGAGGGCGAGGTGAACCCGAGCGTCCCGTTCTACGGCGGCCCGACCGGGATCGACCGCGACGGAACCGCGACCGGCGACCGCGTCTACTCCTACGGCAACTCCAGCATCCGTGGCGGGCTCGAGGCGCTGTCCCCCCGGGAGGGCGTCTCGCTCGGTGACGAGCCGGCCGACGGCGGCTGGTCCCACCCGCTCTACACCGTCACGCCCGGCGTGCCCGGCGACTCCGGCTCGGGCTTCCTGAGCGCCGGGGGCACGGCGATCGGCACCCTGTCCACGCTCGGCCTCGCGCCGCTGCCGGCCTCGAACAACATCGGCGACCTCGCCAAGGAGCTGCGGTTCGCCCAGCGGCACTCCGGCATCGCGGGCCTGCAGATGGAGCGCGGCACCGAGCCGTTCGACCCGGCGGTCGCGCTGCCCTGATCTGCCACGATGGGCCGGTGACACGCGCCGAGGACCTGCTCGCCGTCTACGACGAGCGGCTCCGGGGGGAGGCCGAGGTGGCCTCCGCCGGCTGGTCGGCGCCCCTCGGACCGCTCTGGCTGGCGCGGTACGGCCGGCACGGCATGGTGAGCTACCGGTCCCTGGCCGGGCTGACCGGCGACGCGCTGGACGCCCTGGTCGCGGACGTGGCGGCGCGCTGGGCGGCGGACGCCGAGGTCACCGACTGGGAGTGGAAGACCCGGGGGCACGACGAGCCCGCCGACCTCCCCGACCGGTTGCGCGCCGCGGGGCTGGTGCCCGAGGAGCTCGAGACGGTCATGGTCGGGGAGGCGGCCGTGCTGGCCGTCGACGTCGCCCCGCCCGACGGCGTGACGGTGCGGCGCGCCGACGTCGGGCCGGAGCGGGAGACCTGGGTCGCCCGGGCCGCCGCGCTGCAGCGGGAGGTCTTCGGGAGGGGGCCCGGTGACACCGAGGTGCTGGCCCGGCTGGACCGTCACGCGGGGCACGCCGGCATGTGGGTCGCCGCCCGGGGCGAGCAGGTCGTCGGCGCGGGTCGGCTGGAGGTCGTGCCCGGCACGGGCTGCGCCGGTCTCTGGGGCGGCTGCACCCACCCCGGCTCGCGCGGCCTCGGCGTCTACCGGGCGCTGGTGGCCGCCCGCGCCGCGTGGTGCCTGACCCAGGGCGTGACCTACCTGCACTCCGACTGCTCGCCGATGTCGCGCCCGATCCTGGAGCGCGCCGGTCTGGTCGCGGTCACCACCAGCACGCCGTGGGTCGGAGCCGGCGGCGCCCCCACCCCGGGCGCGTGAGGGTGGTGCGGCACCCCGAGGACTACGTCGAGGACGTGCTCACGGTCGTGGAGTCCGTGCCGCCCGGGCGGGTGACCACGTACGGCGCGGTGGCCCGGGCCGTCGGCACCTCCGGGCCCCGCCGGGTCGGCGCCGTGCTGGCCGAGCACGGGGGAGGGGTGCCCTGGTGGCGCGTGGTGCGCGCCGACGGGTCCCTGCCACCCAGCCACGACGGCCGAGCACGGGAGGCCTACGCCGAGGAGGGCACCCCGCTGCGGCCCTCCGGTGCGGTCGACCTGGTCTCGGCCTTCGTCGAGCCGGACCCGCCGGTCCGGGGTCCGGCACACTGAGCCCGTGCTCTACTCCGCGCTCCACTCGGTCGTCCCCCCGCTGGCCACGGCGCTGTGGCGACCGACGGTCACCGGGCTCGAGCACGTCCCCCGCTCCGGCGGTGTGCTGCTGGCCAGCAACCACCGCAGCTTCATCGACTCCGTGGTGATCCCGGTCGTGGTGCCCCGCAAGGTCGTCTTCCTGGCCAAGTCCGACTACTTCACCGGCACCGGCGTCAAGGGGGCCCTGTCCCGCGCCTGGTTCGAGTCCTTGGGCATGCTCCCGGTCGACCGCGACGACACCAACGCCGCCCTGGCCAGCCTGGGCATCGCGCAGGAGGTGCTGGAGCGGGGCGAGGCGTTCGGGATCTACCCGGAGGGCACGCGCTCGCGCGACGGGAGGCTCTACCGGGGGCGCACCGGGGCGGCCCACCTCGCGCTGACCACCGGGGTGCCGGTCGTCCCGGTCGGGCTGCGCGGCACCGAGGACCTGCAGCCCGTGGGGGCGCGGCTGCCGCGACTGGTGCCGGTGAGCGTCTCCTTCGGCGCCCCGATCACCACCACGGGCCGGTTCGAGGGCGTGCCGCTGGGGCGCGCCCGTCGCGAGCTGACCGACGAGGTGATGGAGGCGATCGCCGCCCTGAGCGGCCAGGAGCGCGCCGCGGGCTACAACGAGCGCCCGGTCGGGCCGTGAGCGCCCCCCGGACCCTGGTCACCGGGGGGACCCGGGGCATCGGCGCCGCGGTGGCGCTGCGGCTCGCCACCGAGGGGCACGACCTCGTCCTGGGCCACCGCGCCGACGTCGTCGCGGCCGAGCACACCCGCCGGCGGGTCGAGGAGCACGGCGTGCGCTGCCGGGTGGTCGCCGCCGACGTCACCACCGACGCCGGCCTCGACGAGCTCTTCGGCGCGGCCACGACCGGGTGGGACGGGCCGTTGACCGGGGTCGTCAGCAACGCCGGGGCCGCCGGTCACCTCGGCCCGCTGGCCGAGACGCCGCCCGACGTCGTACGCCGGGTCGTCGAGCTGAACCTGACCTCCGCGCTGCTCGTGGCACGGGCCGCGGTGCGGGCGATGAGCACGGCCTACGGCGGTGCCGGCGGGGTGCTGGTGACCATCTCGTCGGGGGCCGCGACGCTCGGCTCACCGGGGGAGTTCGTGCAGTACGCCGCGGCGAAGGCCGGTGTCGACACGATGACCCACGGGCTCGGCGTCGAGGTCGCCGACCAGGGCGTGCGCGTGGTCGCGGTGGCGCCGGGCCTGGTCCGCACGCGCTTCCACGACGACGCCGGGGAACCGGGGCGTGCGGACCGGCTGGAGCCGACCGTGCCGATGCGGCGCGCCGGGGCGCCCGAGGAGGTCGCCGAGGCGGTCGCCTGGCTGCTCGGCCGGACGGCGTCCTACGTCACCGGCACCACGCTGCGGGTGGCGGGCGGGCGCTGACCGGCGCCGACGCCCCGGGTGGCCGGCAGCCCGCTCAGGGGCGACCGGCGCGCGGGACCTCGACCCGCACGGCGCGCATCTCGGCCTCCCGGGCGGCGCTGCGGGCGTGCTCGTCGAAGTCCGGTGCGCAGCACAGGAACAGCGTGCGGCCGTCCGCGCCGCCGAGCATGCAGGCGAAGACGCCCGTCCCGGTGCTGATCTCCTCGAGGACTCGTCCGCCCTCCGCCACCCGTACGACGCGGCCGCCGATCGCGTCGGCGACCCAGAGCGCGCCCTCCGCGTCCAGGCAGCACCCGTCGGGGGCCAGCGAGAGCTGTCCGATGGCCTCGCCCAGGCCGCGGGAGGTCGGCAGCTCCCCGAAGGTCGCCCAGTCACGGCGGGGGCCGAGCGTGCCGTCCGAGGCGACGTCGAACGCCGAGACCCGGTTTCCCAGGGTCTCGTCGACCAGGAGCACGCCGTCGTCGGTGAGCACGCTCCCGTTCGGGAACCACAGGTCGCGGGCCACGACCGTCACCGTGCCGTCGGGGTCCACGCGCAGCAGGTCGGCGGTCTCGAGGTCGGCCCCGCCCATCAGGTCGAAGCCGAAGCTGCCGAGGTAGGCCCGGCCCTGGGCGTCGACGACCATGTCGTTGGGGTGCCCGCCCACGTGCGCGGAGACGTCGGCGTGGGTGACGAGGGTGCCGTCGGGCTCGCGGCGCAGCACCCGGCGGTCCTTCATCGAGACCACCAGCAACCGCCCGTCGGGCAGCCACCCCAGCCCGGACGGCTGCGCCGGCACCTCGGCCTCGACGCGCAGGTCGTCGCCGTGCTCGGTCGTGGACAGCACCCGGTGGGTGTAGAAGTCGACCATCCACAACCGGTCCTCGTGCCACCGCGGGCCCTCCAGGAAGCTCATGCCGGACAGGACGGTGGTGATCTCGCGGCTCATCCGGCGACCGTAGCCCCGCCGGGTGACCCTCGTCACGCCCCACGGGGCGGGTGCCGTCGGGGCTGTCGGCGCCGGGTGCTGGGATGGGGCCGTGCCCACGACCGACGCCCGTCGCCACCCCGCCTGGCGGCTCGCGCCCCCCGCCGCGCCGCCGACGGTGCCCACCCTGGACGCCCACCAGCAGCGCGTGGTGGACCACCCGGGAGGGCCGCTGCTGGTCCTGGCCGGCCCGGGCACGGGCAAGACCACCACGCTGGTCGAGGCGATCGTGGACCGCGTGGAGAACCGGGGCGCCAGCCCCGACTCGGTGCTCGCGCTGACCTTCTCGCGCAAGGCCGCCGAGCAGCTGCGCGACCGGGTGACGGCGCGGCTGGGCCGCACCACCGCGACCACCCTGAGCGCGACCTTCCACGCGTTCGCCTACGGGCTGCTGCGCCGCTACGCCCCGGCCGAGCTCTACACCGCGCCCCTGCGGCTGCTGTCGGCTCCCGAGTCCGACGTGCTGCTGCGCGAGCTGCTGGCCCGCACCCCGGAGGCGGTGCCGTGGCCACCGGCGCTGGACCGGGCGCTGGGCACCCGCGGCTTCGCCCGCGAGGTGGGGGCGGTGCTGGCCAGGGCCCGGGAGAAGGGCCTGGACTCGCAGCAGCTCGTCGCGCTCGGGCGGGCCCACGACGCGCCGGAGCTGGTCGCGGCCGGGGCGTTCCTCGACCAGTACCTCACCACGATGGACTTCCTGGGTGCCACCGACCACGCGGACCTCATCCGGCGCGCGACCATCGAGGCCGCCGACCACCGCGACGAGCTGCGCGCGGAGGTCTCCCACGTCTTCGTCGACGAGTACCAGGACACCGACCCCGGTCAGGTGGCGCTGCTGCGGCAGCTGGCCGGCGACGGCCGCGACCTCGTGGTGGTCGGCGACCCCCACCAGTCGATCTACGCCTTCCGGGGCGCCGAGGTGCGCGGGCTGCTGGAGTTCCCGACCGCGTTCCCGCAGCGCGGCGGCGCGCGCGCCGACGTGGTGGCGCTGCGCACCACCCGCCGCTTCGGACCCCGGCTGCTGGTCGCCGGGCAGCGCGTGGCCGGGCGCCTGGGCCTGCCCGGCACCCTGCCGGAGGAGGCGATGGAGGCCTTCCGCCACCCCGAGGCGGACCCGCCTCCGGGGTCGGGTCCGGGCTCGGTCGAGGTCACGACGTACGACTCCGAGCGCGCCGAGGCCGAGCACCTCGCGGACCTGCTGCGCCGGGCCCACCTCGAGGACGGCGTGCCCTGGGACGAGATGGCCGTGCTGGTGCGCTCGGGACGCGGCTCGATCCCCGGCCTGCGCCGCTCGCTCGGCGCCGCCGGTGTCCCGGTCGAGGTGGCCGCCGACGAGCTGCCCCTGGTGCACGACCCGGCGGTGCTCCCGCTGCTGGACGCGCTGCGCGCCGCGGTGGACCTCCCCGTCGAGGACCCCCAGCGCACCGACCACCTCGACGCCGCGCGGGCCGAGGCCCTGCTCACGGGCCCGCTGGGCGGGATGGACGCCAGCCAGGTGCGCCGACTGGGGCGTGCGCTGCGCTCGCGGGAGAAGCAGCACGCGCACGAGGCCGGTCGCACCCCCCGCACCTCCCGCTCCCTGCTGCGCTGCGTGCTGGTGGAGGAGGGGTTCCTCGACGGCCTCACCGGCCCCGAGGCCGTCGCGGCCCGGGCGCTGCGCGACCTGCTGGCCGGGGTCCGCGCCTCGCTGGGGGAGGGCGCCTCGGCCGAGGACGCGCTCTGGGCCCTCTGGTCCGGCACGGACTGGCCCCGCCGGCTCCGGCGCGCCGCGGACCAGGGCGGCTCCACCGCCCGCCGTGCCCACCGCGACCTGGACGCGGTGGTGGCGCTCTTCGAGCAGGCTGCGCGGGTGGTGGAGCAGCGCGACCACACCGGCGTCGGGGTCTTCCTCGACCAGCTGACGGCGCAGCAGATCCCCGGTGACACCCTCGCCGAGCGGGGGGCCCGCGGCTCGGCGGTGCGGCTGCTCACCGCCCACCGGGCCAAGGGCCTGGAGTGGCGCCTGGTGGTCGTGGCCCACGTGCAGCAGGGCGGCTGGCCCGACCTGCGCCGACGCTCCACCCTGCTCCAGGCCGACCGGATCGGGCGCGACGCGCTGCTCCCGCCGGTGACGACGCGGGAGCTGCTGGCCGAGGAGCGGCGCCTGTTCTACGTCGCGTGCACCCGCGCCCGGGAGCGCCTGGTGGTGACCGCGGTGGCCTCGTCCGACGACGACGGGGAGCAGCCCTCCCCGTTCCTGCTCGAGCTCGGGCGCGAGGTGCGCCGTGAGACCGGCCGCCCGCGTCGACCGCTGTCGATGACCGGCCTGGTCGGCGACCTGCGCCGCACCCTGGCCGACCCCGCCTCCCCCCCGGCCCTGCGCGACGCGGCCGCCGTGCGCCTGGCCCGGTTGGCCGAGGAGAGGCAGGGCTCCCGGTCGCTGGTGCCCGCCGCCGACCCCGTCACCTGGTGGGGCACCCGCGCGGCGTCGCGCTCGGAGGTGCCCCTGCGCGACCCCGGCCGTGCCGTCCCGCTCTCGGCCAGCGTGCTCGACGCGCTGGCCACCTGCCCCGCCCGGTGGTTCTTCGAGCGCGAGGCCGGCGGTGCGGCGGCCTCGCACCAGTCCGCCAACCTGGGTCAGGTCGTGCACGCCCTCGCCGAGCGGGTGGGACGCGGCGACGTGGTGGCCGACCCGGCCGACCCGGCCGACGAGGGCGCCCTCGTCGCCGAGCTGATGGAGCACGTCGAGCAGGTGTGGGGCCGGCTGAGCTTCCGTACGCCGTGGTCGTCGGCCCGGGAGAAGGCCCGCGTGCGCCTCGCGCTGGAACGCTTCGTGCACTGGTCGCGCACCAACCCGCGGCGGCTGGTGGCCACCGAGGCCCGGTTCGAGGCCGAGGTGGTGCTCGACGACGGTCAGCGGGTCCGCCTCGGCGGCTACGCCGACCGGCTCGAGGTCGACGGCGACGGCCGACTGGTGGTGGTCGACCTGAAGACCGGCAAGAACAAGCCGACCGGGCCCGAGGTCGCGCGACACGTCCAGCTCGCGCTCTACCAGTACGCCGTGGACGAGGGGGGACTGCGACCGGCCCTGCCGGAGTCCGCGGTGCACGAGCCACCGGTCCCCGAGGGTGTCCGCACCGGCGGCGCCGAGCTGGTGCAGCTCGGCCTCGCCGACGGCACCACCGCGACCGTCCAGCGCCAGGACGCGCACGACGCGGACGCCCCGGAACGCGTGGCGCTGCGCGAGCGGCTCGGCGAGGCGGCGCAGGTCCTGCGCAGCGAGGTCTTCCCCGCGACACCGGGGCAGCACTGCCGCGACTGCTCGTTCGTCGCGATCTGCCCGGCGCGCAGCGCCGGACCGGTGGTGGAGCAGTGAACGCGCACCGCCTGGACACCCCCGAGGACCTCCGCCGCGCGATGGGCGCCGCCCACCCGCCGAGCCCGCAGCAGTGGGCGGCGATCACGGCCCCGCTGGCCCCGGCCGTGGTCATCGCCGGCGCCGGCTCCGGCAAGACCACGCTGATGGCCGCACGGGTGGTCTACCTCGTGCTCACCGGCCAGGTGCGCCCCGAGCAGGTGCTGGGCCTGACCTTCACCACCAAGGCCGCAGCCGAGCTGCGCACCCGCATCCGCGGCGCGCTCGTGGCCGCCGGGGCGCTGCCGGCGCCGGGCCTGCCGACGCCCGCGCCCCGCGACGGCGGGGTCCACGACGGCCAGGTCCACGACGGCCAGGTCCACGACGGTGACGACGACCCGGTCGAGCCGACGGTGCTGACCTACAACGCCTACGCCGCGCAGCTGCTCACCGAGCACGGGCTGCTGATCGGCCACGAGCCCGACACCCGGGTGGTCACCGACGCCGCACGCTTCCAGCTCGGCGGGCGGGTCGTGGAGCGGTTCCCCGGCGACGTGGAGCACCTGACCGACCACCCGCCCACGGCCATCCAGAACCTGCTGGCGCTCGACGGGTCGATGAGCGAGCACCTGCGCGAGGCCGACGACGTGCGCCGCGTCGACGCCGAGGCGCGGGCGGCGTTCGTCCGCGCCCGGGACGCCGAGGCCGGCGGCAAGGACCGCAAGGGGCACCGCGAGGCCGTGGAGAAGGCGATCCACGCGATCGACCGACGCAGCGAGCTGCTCGGCCTGGTCGCGGCGTACCGCCGGCTCAAGGCGGACCTCGGCCTGATGGACTTCTCCGACCAGATCGAGCTGGGTGCCCGGCTGGCCGACGAGCGTCCCGAGGTGGGCGAGCGCGAGCGTGGCCGGTTCACGGTGGTCCTGCTCGACGAGTACCAGGACACCTCCGTGGCGCAGGCCCTGATGCTCGCGCGGCTCTTCTCCGGCCCCGACGCCGCCGGCGGTCGCGGGCACGCGGTCACCGCGGTCGGGGACCCGAACCAGGCCATCTACGGCTGGCGTGGGGCCTCGGTGTCGAACATCCTCGGGTTCGACCGCTCGTTCCCTCCCGCCACCGGCGCGGCGCAGGTGTTCCCCCTGAGCGTCAACCGCCGCTCCGACCGGCTCGTGCTCGACGTGGCCAACCGGGTGGCGGCGCCCCTGATGGACCTCTACGCCGAGGTCGAGCCCCTGGTCGCGAGCCCGGACGCCGCCCCCGGCGAGGTGGGCCTGCACGTGCACGAGACCCACACCGACGAGCTGGGGTGGCTGGCCCGCGCGGTGCGCGCCGAGCACGACGAGGGCCGCGCCTGGTCCGACGTCGGGGTGCTGGTGCGCGACAACGCGCACGCCGCCGAGGTGTTCGACGCGCTGTCCGGGGCCGAGGTCCCGGTCGAGATCGTCGGCCTGTCCGGGCTGCTGCGCCTGCCCGAGGTGGCCGAGGTCGTGGCCACCCTGCACCTGATGCAGGACGTCACCGCGAACGCCTCCCTGCTGACGCTGCTCACCGGGCCCCGCTGGGCCGTGGGGCCGCGCGACCTGCACCTGCTCCAGCAGCGGGCCGCCGGGCTCACGGGCGGCCGCGGGCGCACCCCGGAGGTCGTCGCCGGCATCGGTGAGCAGCTGCTGGCGATCGCCGACGGGGTGGACCCGGCCGAGGTGCCCGCGCTGGACGACGCGCTGCACGACCCCGGTCCCGCGGCGTACTCCGCGACGGCGCGCGAGCGGTTCGCCCTGCTCGCCGAGGAGCTCCGCGCCCTGCGCTCCCACGTGGGGGAGCCGCTGCTCGACCTGGTGCGCCGGATCATGGACGCCTCCGGCGTCGACGTCGAGCTCGCCTCCGCCGTCGGACCGGCGGCGGCGACGCGGCGGGAGAACCTCGACCTGTTCGTCAAGGCCGTCGCCGACTTCCGCGGCGTCGACGGCGAGGTGACGCTGCCGGCGCTGCTGGCCTACCTGACCGCCGAGGAGGACGGTGCCGGCCTCGACCTGGCCACCCCCACCGAGGCCGACTCGGTCAAGCTGCTCACCGTCCACCGCGCCAAGGGCCTGGAGTGGCCCACCGTGTTCCTGGTCGGGGTGGGCGAGACCCGGTTCCCCTCGAACCGCTCCCGCACCCTGTGGACCTCCTCGCCCGCGGTCCTGCCCGCGCCGCTGCGCGGCGACGCAGCCGACCTGCCGCAGCTCCGCGGGCACGACAAGGACGCGCTGGAGGAGTACCGGCGGGCCACCCGCAGCCACGACGCCCAGGAGGAGCTGCGGCTGGCCTACGTCGCGCTGACGCGCGCCGGCCACCGCGAGCACGTCTCGTCCTACTGCTGGGGGTCGCGGCCCACGCCGTTCGGCCCCTCGGCCTACCAGCACACCGTGCGCGAGCTGCTCACCGAGCGTGGCCTCGAGGTCGCCTCCTGGCGGGAGAGGCCCGCGAAGGGCGAGGCCAACCCGAACGCCGCGGTCGACACCAGCGTCCCCTGGCCGCGCGCGGGGCGCGGGACCGAGACCGCCCTCCGGCTCGAGGCGGCGGCCCGGGTGCAGGCGGTCCAGGGCGCCTCGCACCGTTCCGCAGCACCCCCTCCGGGCGCGGAGCCCGACGTGATCGAGGCCGCCCGGATCGCGGAGTGGGACGACGAGATCGAGCGGCTGCTGACCGAGGCGCGGGCGGCGCGCGCCGGGTCCCGGGAGGTGCGGCTGCCCTCGTCGCTGTCGGCGACGGCCCTGGGCCGGTTGCGGGAGGACCCCGAGGGCTTCGCCCGCGACCTCGCGCGGCCGATGCCCCGCCCGCCCGCGCCCGAGGCCCGGTTCGGCACCCGCTTCCACGCCTGGGTCGAGGCGCGGTTCGGGCAGCAGCTCCTGCTGGACCCCGACGACCTGCCCGGGCGCGCCGACGGCGACATCGAGGACGACGAGGACCTGGCGGCGCTCGTCGCGTCCTTCGAGCGCAGCGAGTTCGCCGAGCGGGCCCCGTACGCCGTGGAGCCGTCCTTCGCGCTGGTGCTGTCCGGCCAGGTCGTCCGGGGTCGGATCGACGCGGTCTACACCGAGGAGGTCGGCGGCCGGCCCGGCTTCCTGCTCGTCGACTGGAAGACCAGCCGGGCCCCGAACGCCGATCCGCTGCAGCTCGCGGTCTACCGACTGGCCTGGGCCGAGCTGCACGGGCTGGAGCCCGAGCAGGTGCGGGCCGCGTTCTTCTACGTGCGCACCAGCACCCTCGTGGAGCCGGCCGACCTCCCGGGCCGGGCCGCGCTGGAGGCGCTGGTGGACCCGTCGGGCTGAGGCCGCTCCCGCGCCTCCCGCGGCCTCCCCCCGGTCACCCCCGGTCACCCCGGTCACCCTGGTCACCCCTGGGGGCGCGGCTAGCCTCTGCCGCGTGACGCACGCCTACGAGCAGATGGCCGCCGACCCGCACGACCGGCTCGGGGTCCGCCGGCGCGACGAGGCGTGGCTCGCCCAGCGGTGGGGCGACCCCCGCACCCGGGTGCTGGTCGTGTCCGGGACCCGCGTCCGTCCGGTCGCGGGCCGGCCCGCCTGGGTCTCCCCGGAGCAGGCCCCGGACGGGGTCCGGGTCCTGCTGGGGGAGCGCGAGGGCACCACGTACGCCGCCGTGGTCGGCTCCTCGCAGCAGGCCCGGGACGAGGCGGGGTGGCTGGCTCTGCGTGACCTGCTGCCGGTCCTGGCCGACGAGGCCGCCGACGACGCGCCGATGGTCCTGCACGCCCTGGGGCTGGCCGAGTGGATGGCCTCGACCCGGTTCTGCCCGCGCTGCGGCGCCGCGCTGACGACGGTCGCGGCGGGGCACGAGCTGCAGTGCCCCGGCTGCGGACGACGCCAGTTCCCGCGCACCGACCCGGCGGTCATCATGACCGTGACCAGCGGCGAGCCGGGCAGCGCCGACGAGCAGTGCCTCCTCGGTCACCAGGCGGTGTGGCCCGAGGGGCGCTACTCGACCCTCGCCGGCTTCTGCGAGCCCGGCGAGACCCTGGAGGACGCGGTGCGCCGCGAGGTCGCCGAGGAGGTCGGCGTGGTGGTGGGCGAGGTCACCTACGTCGGCAACCAGCCGTGGCCGCTGCCGGCCAGCCTGATGCTGGGCTTCGTCGCCCGGGCGACGACGACCGAGATCGTCGTCGACCAGGACGAGATCGACCACGCCCGGTGGTTCACCCGCGAGGAGCTGCGCGCCGAGGCCGAGTCCGGACGCGTGGTCCTGCCGGGCCCGATCTCGATCAGCCGTGCGCTGATCGAGGGCTGGTACGGCGCACCGCTGCCGGGCGCCTGGTAGCTCAGGAGAGGCTGGCCAGCTTCTTCTTCACCTGCGCCAGCGACGGGTTGGTCTGCGAGGAGCCGTCGCTGTAGACGAGCGTCGGGACCGTCTGGTTGCCGTTGTTGGCCGTCTCCACGATCGTCACCGCCGACGGGTCCTGCTCGATGTCGACGACGTCGAACGGGATGCCCTCGCGGTCGAGCTGGCTCTTGAGCCGGTGGCAGTAGCCGCACCAGGGGGTGCTGTACATGGTGAAGGTGCTCATGGGGGGTGTCGCCTCCGCGGTCTAGGGTCGGTGTGCACCCGACCGAACCACCGGCGACCCGGAGATGTTCCCCCTGGAGGGCACCCAGTGATCACGCAGTGAGCGACCTGCTCGACGCGCTCGACCCGGAGCAGCGCATCGTCGCCGAGACCCTGCGCGGACCCGTGCGCGTGCTGGCCGGGGCCGGGACGGGCAAGACCCGGGCGATCACCCACCGCATCGCCCACGGCGTCGCGACCGGCGTGTACGCCCCGACCGAGGTGCTGGCCGTCACGTTCACCACCCGGGCCGCGGGGGAGATGCGCGGCCGGCTGCGGGCCCTCGGCGCGGGCGGCGTGCAGGCCCGCACCTTCCACTCCGCGGCGCTGCGCCAGCTGCGGTACTTCTGGCCCCACGTGCACGGCACCGAGCTGCCGCGACTGATCGACTCCAAGCTCGGCCTCGTGGCGACCGCGGCCCGCCGGCAGCGGCTGCGTCCCGACCAGGCCCTGCTGCGCGACCTCGCCGGCGAGGTGGAGTGGGCCAAGGTCTGCAACGTCCACCCCGACGACTACCCGCGGATCGCCCCGACCCGCCGGCGCGACGTCACCGGCGTCGACGCCGAGACCGTCGCCCGCGTCCTCGGCGCCTACGAGGAGGTCAAGCGCGACCAGGGCGTGATGGACATGGAGGACGTCCTGCTGCTCGACGCGGGCCTGCTCGCCGAGGACGAGCGGGTGGCCGCCCAGGTGCGTCAGCAGTACAAGTTCTTCGTCGTCGACGAGTTCCAGGACGTCTCGCCGCTCCAGTCCGCCCTGCTCGACCTCTGGCTCGGAGGACGCGAGGAGATCTGCGTCGTCGGCGACCCCGCGCAGACGATCTACTCCTTCGCCGGGGCCGACGCCTCCTACCTGCGCGACTTCACCCGCAAGCACCCGACGGCGACGGCGGTCGAGCTGGTGCGCAACTACCGGTCGTCGCCCCAGGTGGTGGCTGCCGCGAACGACCTGCTCCGCGGCACGCCCAGCCGCAGCGTCGAGCTGCGGGCCCAGCGGCCGGCGGGGCCCGCGGTCCACTACGAGGGCAGTCCCGACGAGGTCGCCGAGGCCGAACGGATCGCGGCCCGCGTGGCCGGCCTGCGCGCCGAGGGCCAGGCGCTCTCCGAGGTCGCGGTGCTCTTCCGCATCAACGCCCAGTCCGAGGCCTACGAGGAGGCGCTGGCCTCGCGCGGGGTGCCCTACGTCGTGCGGGGTGCCGGCCGGTTCTTCGACCGCGCCGAGGTCCGGGAGGCGGTGACCCGCCTGCGGGGCGCCGCTCGCGGCGGCGAGGACGACGGCGAGCTGGTGGACCTGGTGCGCGCCACCCTGGCCGGCATGGGCTGGTCGCCCCAGGCGCCGACCGCGCGCGGGCAGACACGCGACCGCTGGGAGTCCTGGCAGGCCCTGGTCGACCAGGCCGCCGCGCTGGTGGTCGAGGAGCCGACGGCCGACCTGTCGCTGTTCGTGGCCGACCTCGACCGCCGGGCCTCCGAGCAGCACGCGCCGACCGCCGAGGGCGTCACCCTGTCCACCTTCCACGCGGCCAAGGGCCTGGAGTGGGACGTCGTGTTCTGCGCCGGCGTGCACGACGGGACGCTCCCGATCACCTACGCCGACACCCCGGAGGCGGTCGAGGAGGAGCGCCGGCTGCTCTACGTCGGGATGACCCGCGCCCGCCGCGAGCTGGCGGTGTCCTGGGCGGCGGCACGCCAGCCGGGCGGACGGGGCCAGCGCAAGCCGTCACGGTTCCTCGACGCCCTGCTGCCCGAGGAGACCGCGCGGGCCGCGGCGCCGGGCCGTACGCGGCGCAAGGCGGTCACCTGCCGCACCTGCGGCACACCCTTGGGCTCGGCGGCGGAGAAGAAGCGCGGTCGCTGCGCCGACTGCCCCGTCGCCTACGACGAGGAGCTGTACGACCGGTTGCGCGCGTGGCGCAAGGAGCGGTCGTCGGCCGACGAGGTGCCGGCGTTCGTGGTCTTCACCGACGCGACCCTCGAGCTCATCGCCGAGCACCGGCCGCGCACCCCCCAGGCGCTCGGGGCGATCAGCGGAGTCGGGCCGGCCAAGATCGAGCGCTACGGCGAGGACGTGCTGGGTCTCGTGGGCTGACGGGCGTCCGCGCAGGTCAGGGCACGGATGACAGAGCCGGTGTCCGGGTGCGGCACCGCGCCCGGAAAACGGCTTCGTTAAATCGTTTGCCCGCCCCGGACGCCCGGCGATAGCGTGCAGGCACTGCCCCGGTCGGGGCAGCTCCACCGCGCACCGCGGGCCCGACGAGCCCGGCGCACGACGCACACGAGGAGGTGCCCCACGATGACGACCGACCTCACCACGACCACCGCGGCCACGGACGCCGCGCGCACCGACGTGACCGCCTGCGTCGTCGCCGCCGCCTCCCCGTCCGCCGTCGTCGCCTGGCCGGCCGCTCGCGAGCGCGCCGTCGCGCCCACCGCGGTCATCACCCGGGGACACGTGCGCCTCGGCTTCGACGCCATCGACCACGCGGGGACCCCTGCCTGGAGCCCACCGACCTGAGTCCACCTCAGCTCGGCACCTCCAGGCCGCGGATCCCCACACCGGGATCCGCGGCCTTCTGCGTCTCCCGGTCCAGGGCCGGCAGCCGGCGGCCCTCCCGCCCCGACGCACCGCGTCGGACCCGTTCCCCATCCGAGAAGGACACACCGAGAGAGGTGGCCCCATGACCACCAGCACCCTCGAGCCCGGCCTGAGCACGCTCCACGAGAGGGCGGGCGAGGTCGCGCGCGAGACGCTGCCGTGCCGGGTCTACGACCCGGAGCTGTGGTTCGCCGAGTCGCCCAGCGACGTCGAGGACGCCAAGGCGCTGTGCCAGGACTGCCCGGTCCGCGGCCTGTGCCTCGACGGAGCGCTCGACCGCGCCGAGCCCTGGGGCGTGTGGGGAGGAGAGCTGTTCCTGCAGGGAGCGGTGATCCCCCGCAAGCGCCCCCGAGGTCGGCCGCGCAAGGACGCGGTCGCCTGAGGTCCGCCGGGCCCCAGGCGACCCGGCGGTCCTCGGCGGCCCGACCACCCGCACCACCCAGCAGGTCCCACCACCAGACCAGGAGAACCACGATGAACCTCATGCACGAAGAGCTGGCCCGGGCGCGGATGACCGCGCGCCAGGGCGAGGCGGAACGGCTGCGCGCGGGCCACCAGCTCGCGCGGGCCCGGCGCCTGAGCCGCAAGGCGGAACGGGCCGCGCAGCAGGCCCGGCTCGCCCTGGCCCGGGCGCTCTAGCGCCCCACCGGACCCGGGACGACTCCTCGTCGTCCCGGGTCCGCTGCGGCTAGCGTGGCCGGATGACCGAGCAGCAGCCCCCCGTCGCGACCTGCGACGTGTGCGGGCGCACCGAGTCGGGCGCAGCGGCCCTCCTGACCTGGGTCGTGGCCACCGAGCGGGGTCGACCGCACCGCTGCTGCGGCTCCTGCTCGCGGGACCACCTGCGCGCGATGGAGGCCAAGCTCGACCCCGAGCACTGGTGAGGGAGCGTCCCTCCGGCTGGCGCCGTCCCGGGCCGCGCTACCCCGTCAGCGCCTGGTCCCAGGCGCACCCGCAGTGCGGGTGCCGCGCCCACGGCGTGACCGAGGGTGGGCCGCCGGGGCCCAGGCGGACCGTGGCCGACCAGCTCGTGGGCCTCTCGCCCTCCGCCCACCGCTGTGCGTCGCGGACCACCCACGCCGCCAGGAGGGCCAGCAGGACGGGGTCGCGGGGCGGCGCCGGCTCGCGGACGGCCTGCTCGAGCAGGAGCGGGCGGCGTGGATCGGCCTCGGACTCGTGGGCGTCCACGCACCGCAGGCAGGCCGTGACCCCCGGCACGACCAGCGGGCCGACGTGGGGCAGCCCCGCGCGCCACCACACCGGCAGGTGCGCTCGTCCGGCGGCCACCGACGCGTCGTGCTGCTCGCGGCGTGCCTCGCCGTCGTGCAGCACCACCACCAGCACGGGCTCCTCCTCGACGAGGGAGGGCCGGACTGCGGTGTCCAGCCGGAGCCCGCCGAGCAGTGCGAGGCGCTCCACCGGCCCGGTCAGCGTCTCGGGCCCGACCAGCCGTACCTGCGCGCGGCGGCGTGCGGCCAGCCGCTCGACCGCCCCGGGGCCCGCCCACGCCGCCGTCGCCGCGAACGCGCCGGCGCCGGGCGCCCCGCCCTCGTCGTGCGCCGGCACCAGCAGCAGGGCCCGGTCGAGCCGGTGCCACGCGCGTTCCTGGTCGGGACGGGAGTCCGGTCCCGTGCACCCGGTCCGCAGCCGCGCGAGCAGGTCGCGCACCCCGGGGCTGTCGTCGAGCAGCACCCGGGCCGACGGGTCCAGTCCCACCTGGAGCAGCCCCGTGTCGCGGCGCAGCACCGGCACCCCCGGCCGCAGGCGCCACCAGCGCCGGGGTTCGCGCGTGCTGGCCATGCGGCCAGCCTGGCACGGCGCGCGTGGGTGCGTACGGGGCGATCCACAGGGCGCACCGACCGCGGCGTGCCGCACCCGCCGCGCCGCAGGTGGCGACCCCCGGGGTCGGGCCGGGTGGTCAGGCCCGGCCGAGGATCCGGTTCAGGTTCGTGCTGCACACCGGGCACCGACCCTTGGCCATCCGGGTGCCCTTCTCGGTGACGTGGACCTCG
Source organism: uncultured Actinomycetota bacterium (assembly GCA_963781475.1). Classification (GTDB taxonomy): domain Bacteria; phylum Actinomycetota; class Actinomycetes; order Propionibacteriales; family Nocardioidaceae; genus Nocardioides. Next base: position 93,407 of record CAWAGJ010000015.1, read on the forward strand.
CCCTCGGCCGCGCGCTTCTCCTTGCACTTCACGCAGTAGAACTCGCCGCTCCAGGTCTCGGCCATGACGGACTCCTTCGTCGGTGCGGGGCGGTGGTCACGACGTCGCCGTCGGTCCTCGCGGTGCGCGTCCGGCAGCGGGCGCTGCTGGTCGGTGCCCGGAGCCTAGGGCACGGGCGGGCAGCCGGACCGGGACCCGGGAGGAGTCCCCCGGCCCGCGGCGCACGCGGACGGGGGGCCGGTGCCTGGGAGGATGTCCGTGCTGCGGGTGCACGCAGGGTGTGAGCGACGACGAGGAGCGACTCGATGGCCGGGACCGGGACCGCCTACGACGGGGGACCGGTGGCGGCGCTGCGCCGGATCGCCTTCCTGCTGGAGCGAGCGCGGGAGGACAGCTACAAGGTCAAGGCGTTCCGGGGTGCCGCGGCAGCCGTGCTCCCGCTGTCGTCCGACGCGCTGTCCCGGGCGGTCGAGGAGGGCACGTTGACCGACCTGCCCGGGGTCGGTGCCAGCTCGGCGAAGGTGGTCACCGACGCGGTGCGCGGCGTCCTCCCCGAGCGCCTGGTGCGTGCCGAGAGCGAGCACGGCGGTCCGCTGACCGACGGCGGTCAGGAGCTGCGGGCCGCGCTGCGAGGCGACCTGCACTCCCACTCGGACTGGTCCGACGGAGGCTCCCCGATCGAGGAGATGGCCTTCACCGCGCTGGAGCTCGGCCACGACTACCTCGTGCTGACCGACCACTCCCCGCGGCTGAAGGTGGCGCGGGGGCTGAGCGCGGAGCGGCTGGCGCGCCAGCTCGACGTCGTGGACGCGGTCAACGACCACCTCGCGTCCGGTGGTCACGACTTCACCCTGCTCAAGGGGATCGAGGTCGACGTCCTGGACGACGGCGCCCTGGACCAGACCGACGAGATGCTGGCCCGCCTCGACCTCCGGGTGGCCAGCGTGCACTCGAAGCTGGCCATGGACGCCGACGCGATGACCCGCCGGATGGTCGCTGCCGTACGTCACCCGCGCAGCAACGTGCTGGGCCACTGCACGGGCCGGCTGGTCACCGGGGCGCGCGGCACCCGCGCCGCGTCGCAGTTCGACGCCGCCGCCGTCTTCGCCGCCTGCGCCGAGGAGGGCGTCGCGGTGGAGATCAACTCCCGGCCCGAGCGCCGGGACCCGCCGACCCGGCTGCTGGAGCAGGCCCGGGACGCCGGCTGCCTGTTCGCCGTCGACAGCGACGCCCACGCCCCGGGCCAGCTGGACTTCCCGGTGCTGGGCTGCGAGCGGGCCGAGGCCGCGGGCATCGAGGCGGACCGGATCGTCAACACCTGGCCGCGGGAGCGGCTGCTGGAGTGGGCGAACGGCTAGATTCCCCCGTGTGAGCCCGCTCGCCGACGCCGACGACCCGGCCGGTGGCGAGCCCGAGGTCGAGGTCCGACGCTCCACGCGCCGCCGGCGTACGGTCTCCGCCCGCCGCGACGGCGACCGGATCGTCGTGCTGGTCCCCGCCGGGATGAGCCGCGGCGAGGAGCGGCGCTGGGTGCGCGAGATGGTGGCCCGCGTACGCCGGGCCGAGCAGCGTCCGGCGCTCTCCCACGACGACCTGGCCGAGCGGGCGCGGCTGCTCAGCGACCGCTGGCTCGGTGGCCTGGCCGCACCGGACTCCGTGCGGTGGGTGGACAACCAGCAGTCGCGGTGGGGCTCCTGCACCCCCGGGGACCGCAGCATCCGGCTGTCCTCCCGGTTGCAGGGCATGCCGTCGTGGGTGGTCGACTACGTGCTGGTCCACGAGCTGGCGCACCTGCTGGAGCCGGGGCACGACGAGCGCTTCTGGTCCTGGGTCGACACCTACCCCCACGCCGAGAAGGCCAAGGGCTACCTGCTCGGCTGGTCGGCCGCGGCCCGCGTGGAGCCGCCGCCGTCGGACCACGTGGACTGAACCCGTTCCTGGGCCCGTTCCTGGGCCCGAGTCACGGCCCGGCGCACGACGGGGGCCAGCTCCTCGGCGCCCGGCGGCAGGGCGCCCACCGGCCACCACCGCAGGTCCAGCGACTCCTCGCTGACGCGGTGCTCCGCCCCCTCGGTCGCGACGGCCACGTAGCGCACGTCCAGGTGGTGCACGAGCGACCCGTCCGGGACGGGGTCCGCGGCCGGGCGGCAGAAGGGGACCTCGTGCTCGTCCAGGGCCAGCGGCACGGGGTCGAGGTCGACGACCTCGAGGCCGGACTCCTCCACGGCCTCGCGCAGCGCCGCCCCGGCCAGCGTGGCGTCACCCGGCTCGCAGTGCCCGCCGAGCTGGAACCACCGGTGCGCCTTCGCGTGCAGGGTCAGCAGCACGTGCCCGAGGTCGTGGCTCAGCACCAGGGTGCTGGCGGTGAGGTGGTCCGGCCGGCACTCGCGGTCCAGGCCCCCGGGGTGTGCGTGCAGGTGATCGGTGTACCTCCGCCGCAGGGCCTCCTGGGCCTCGTCGGGGGCCGCCCAGGACGTCAGTGCGGCCAGGGCGTCGGCGTGCAGGCTCACGCCGGGGTCGGCCCGGGCCCGTCGGTGGGCCCGTCAGTGGGCCCGTCGGTGGGCCCGTCGCCCTCGTCGGGGCCGTCGAGGAGCCGGCGGAGGCCGGCGTCGAAGTCGTCCTCCGACAGCGAGGCCGGTGCGGCGGCGTCCTCACGGAAGCCGAGCGGGTCGTCGAGGTCGGCCGCGGTCGGCAGCAGGTCCGGGTGGGTCCACACGCCGTCGCGGGCCTCGACGCCCTGCCGGGTGCGCAGGGAGCCCCACAGGGTGGAGGCGTCGCGGAGCCGGCGCGGGCGCAGCTCCAGGCCGACGAGCGCCGCGAAGGCCTGCTCGGCGGGGCCGCCGGTCGCCCGACGACGCCGGAAGGCCTCCTGCAGCTTCCCGGCCGTGGGCATCCGCTCGGCGGTGGCCTGGTCGACGACCTCGTCGACCCAGCCCTCGACCAGGGCGAGCACGATCTCGAGCCGCTCCAGCGCCTGCTCCTGCGCCGGTGACCTCGGCACGTCGAAGAGACCACCGTCCATCAGCTGCTGCAACGACTCCGGGTCCGAGGGGTCGATGCCCTGGAGCTGCTCCTGCATCCGTTGCTGCAGGCCCTCGGCGTTGACCTCGAGGCCCCGGGCGTAGTCGGTGACCGCACCGACGACGTGCTCGCGCAGCCACGGGACGTTGGCGAACAGCCGCTGGTGGGCGGCCTCACGCATCGCCAGGTAGAGCAGCACGTCGTCCTCGCCCACGTCGAGGCCGTCGGCGAAGGCGGCGACGTTGGCCGGCACCAGGGCGGCGCGGCCGGGCTCGCCGAGGGGTACGCCGGCCTCGGACACGCTGAGCACCTCACCGGCGAGCGCCCCGAGCCCGGAGCCGACCTGGGTGGCGAGCATGGCGCCGACGGCCTTGCCGAGGAACCCGAGGATCGGCCCGGCCGCGGCGCGGGCCTCCTCCGGCAGGGCGGAGGCGAGGCCGGTGGCCGAGCGCTCGGCCACCGGGTCGACGAGGACCTTCCAGCCCTCGAGCGTGTGCACGACCCACTCGGCGCGGCTCCACGCCGCGGTGGAGGTCACGCCCGAGGGGAGGTCGGTGGTGGTGTCCAGCCAGTGGTCGGCCAGCCGGACCGCGTCGGCCACCGCGTCGGACTGCTTCCGGGTCGGCGTCGGGTCCGGGGAGGAGGCGGCCTGCTTGCGGGCCAGGTCCGCGGCGACCTCCCAGTTCAGCGGGCCGTCGTAGGGCTGCATGAGGGACTGGATCTGGCCCAGCACCTGGCTCAGGTCGAACCCGCCCGGGCCGCCGAGCCCGGCCATGCCCGGGAAGCCACCGGCGCCGCCCACGCCCCCGCCGGGGCCCCCGGCGAGCCCCCCGCCGCCGAACGCCGCGAACAGCTGCTCGAAGGGCGTGCCCTTGAAGGGGTTCTGGCCCTGCTCCGAGCCGTCGTCGGAAGGGTCGCCTGGCTTGTCGCTCATGCTGCCAGGTTACGTCCTGGCACTAGGCTGCCCGCGTGGTACATCCCGCCGTCCGGCTCGTCGACATCCGTGAGACCCCGCTCGACGTCGCCGAGGTCCTCGCCGCACTCGACGACGACTCCTCGGGTGGTCTGACGCTCTTCGTGGGTCGGGTCCGCGACCACGACGGCGGCAAGGGCGTGGGCGGGCTGGAGTACTCCGCCCACCCCAGCGCCCTCGCGCGGCTGCAGGAGGTCTGCGCGCGGGTGGCCGCGCGCCACGAGGTGCAGGGCCTGGCCGCGGTGCACCGGGTGGGCACCCTGGTCGTCGGCGACCTCGCCGTCGTGGTGGCCACGGCCTCCTCCCACCGTGGCACGGCCTTCGCCGCCTCGCGCGACCTGATCGACACGCTGAAGGACGAGGTGCCGATCTGGAAGCACCAGGCCTTCGACGACGGCAGCGAGGAGTGGGTCGGCTCGCCGTGACCGGCCCGGCCCGGCCTCAGACCACGTAGAGCGTGATCGTGCTGCCCCGGGGGACCATCTCGCCCTCGCCGGGGTCGGACCCGACCACGAAGCCGAGCCCGACGAACGAGTCGTCGTTGGCGACCTCGACCTCGAAGCCGGCCTCCTCGAGCGTGGCCCGCGCCGAGTCGATGCCGGCGGCGAGGACGCCCGGCACGGCGACCAGCTCGGGGCCCTCGGAGACGGTGAAGGTGACGGTCCCGCCGAGGAACAGGCTGCCGCCCGACGGCTCGTGCGAGACCACGGCGCCCTCGGGCACCTCGTCGTCGAAGGTCTCGCCGCCGACCACCGGCTCGAGGCCCCGGTCGGCGAGCGCGGCCGCCGCGGCGTCGTAGTCCTGGCCGACCCAGTCACCGACCAGCCGCGGCCGGGGGCCCCGGCTGACCACGAGGTCGACCGGTGAGCCCGACCGCAGGGTGGTGCCCGCGGCGGGACGGGTCCGCACCACGGTGCCGTCGGGGACCTGCTCGGACCAGCGCTCGACGGTGTCGTCGGGGTCCAGGTTGCGTGCCAGGAGGCTGTCCTGCGCGTCGTCGACGCCGCGGCCGGCGAGCGCCGGCACGTCGTAGCGCTCCTGCCCGAGCGAGACCACGGCCTCGACCGTCCCGCCCGGCAGCACCGGCGACCCGGGGGAGGGCTCGGTGCTGATCACCCGACCGGCCGGGACCGACTCGGAGAACGACTCGTCCACCACGTCGAGCTCGAGGCCGGCGGCGGCGAGCCGGTCCTCGGCCGCCGCGACGCCGACGCCGAGCACCCCGGGGGCCGCGGTGTAGCGGCCCCACCCGACCCAGTAGCCGCCACCGGCGACGGTGAGCGCGAGGAGCAGGCCGAGCACGAGCAGCAGCGGGCCGCGCCCGCGCGCACGTCCCGCGGCGCCTGCCGCAGGCGAGGGCGGGGGCGGGGGGCGCGTCGTGGGGTAGGCGGTGGTGTGCTCGGCCACCGGCGCCCGCTGCGGGACGGGCCCCGTCCCGTCCGTCGCCCCGTGCACCGGCTCCTCGACCGGCTCGCGGCTCGACCGGCTCGTCGACCGGGACCGCGGAGGGGCGCAGGTCGAGGACCAGCTCCGGGTCGTCCTGGACGCCGAGGGCCAGGGCCAGCGCCACCCGCCGGACCTGGCGCACCAGCACGTCGGCGTCGGCGGGACGCTGCGCGCGGTCGCGGGCGGTGGCCCGGGCGACCAGCGCGTCGACGTACGCCGGCAGTCCGGGCACCCGCAGGCTCGGCGCGGGCACGTCGGCGTGCACGTGCTGGTAGGCGACGTGGATCGCGCTCTCGCCCTCGTGCGGCTTCGCACCGGTGAGCATCTCGTACAGCACGACTCCGGCGGCGTAGACGTCGGCGCGGGCGTCGCCGCGGCCCTCGACGACGAGCTCGGGGGCCAGGTAGGACACGGTGCCGATCAGCACGCCCTGGGTGGCGGTGTGCCGGGTGTCGGCACCGACGGCGCGGGCGAGCCCGAAGTCGGCCACCTTGACGGTGCCGTCGTCGGCGATCAGCACGTTCTCCGGCTTGACGTCGCGGTGGACCAGCCCGGCCCGGTGCGCGGCGGCCAGGGCCGACAGCACCGGCTCGAGCAGCGCGAGGGCGCGGCCGGGCGCCATCGGCGCCTCGCGGGCGAGCACGTCGCGCAGCGTGCCGCCGCGCACCATCTCCATGGCCAGGAAGACGATGCCGTCGTCCTCGCCCTGGTCGAAGACCGACACCACGTGGGGGTGGGAGAGCCGGGCCGCGGCCCGTGCCTCGCGCACGAACCGCATCGCGAAGTCGTCGCCGTCCGGGCCGTGCCCGAGGGACCGGGCGTGCATCACCTTCACCGCGACGACCCGGTCCAGGCGCAGGTCGGTGGCCTCGTAGACGGTGGCCATGCCGCCCCGGGCGACGGCGGGGCCGACGCGGTAGCGGCCGTCGAGCAGCCGGCCGGGCAGGGGGTCGCCGGAGCCGGCGGCGGCTCCGGACCGGGCCCGGCGGGCCGGCGCGGGTCCCGACGGGTCGGTCTGCACGGGTGGGCCTCCTGCGTCCGGGCGGGGAGTTCCCGGGACCGCCATCGTAGGCCGCGGGGCCGTCCGGGCCCCGGCCGTGGCCGCTCCCGGCGTGGCGGGTGGCCGTCGCTGGTGAGACGATGCGCCCATGAGCGAGCCCACCCCCGTCCGCCTCGCCGAGATGGACCTCGCCGCCCTGGTGCCGGTGTGGCTGACCTGGGCGCAGGCCGCCCAGCGCCTGGGCGTCACCCCGGCCAAGGTCCGCACGATGATCCGCGACCACGAGCTCGCCGCGGCCGTACCGGTCCCGGGCACCGGTCAGCAGGTCCCGGCCGGCTTCCTCGACGACGACGAGAGGCTGCCGGTCAAGGGCCTCCCCGGCATCCTCACCGTCCTGCACGACGGCGGCTACGACGACCGCGAGGCCATCGCGTGGCTCCACCTCGACCTGGACCTGCCGGGGCGCCCGATCGACGCGCTGCGGGAGAACCGTGGCGCGGAGGCCAAGCGGCGCGCCCAGGCGATGGCCTTCTAGGGCCCGCCGTGGTGATGCCAGCCCCGCCCCGGGAACCGGGGTGGAAGCCCAACCCGAGCGGTCTGCTCGCCCTGCTGCTGGTGCTCGGCGTCACCGTGGGGGTCTGGTTCGTCAGCGGGGGCGACCCCGGCACGCCGACCGGGGGCGCCCCGCCGGGGTTCGGCTCCACCGCCGACGACACGGACGACCCGGACGACGGTGCGGGCGGTGCGGGCGGTGCGGGGGCGCCGGTCAGCGGGGAGGTCGACCCGGACACCGGCCTGCGGTGGGTCTCCCTCGACGAGCTGCCACCCGAGGCCGCGGACACGGCGGGGCTGATCGCCGACGGCGGTCCGTTCCCCGAGGAGGAGGACGGCGGGACGTTCTTCAACCGCGAGGGGATCCTGCCCGACCGCGAGGACGGCTACTACGCGGAGTACACCGTGCCCACCCCCGGCTCCCCCGACCGGGGTGCCCGGCGGATCGTGGGCGGGGAGCCGGACGAGCTGTTCTGGACCGCCGACCACTACGACTCGTTCGAACGCATCATCTCGTGACGGGGCCCCGGTGACGGCGCTGGCGGGCCTGCTCGCGGGCGGGGTGCCGCCCGGGGCGTACCGGTGGCCCGCCGCGCCCCCCGCCTACCACGCCGCCCGCGTGGCCCGGGTCGCCGAGCGGGCCGGGTGGCGCACGGCGCGCCTGCTCGCCCGCGACCTCGGGCGCGCGGACCTGGTCGCCGCCCTCGGCGCGGCGCTGGAGGTCACCGGGCTGTACGCGCACAACCTCGACGCGCTCGAGGAGCGGGTGCGCGCGCTGCCCCGCCGTCCGCCGGTGCTGCTGGTCTGCGACGACTGGGGCCGGCTGGCCACCGAGCACCCGCGCTCGACCCGGTCCGCCCTGCGGGTGGTCAGCAGCCACGACCGGGCGCCGACCGTCGTGCTGCTGCTGGGCGACGGGCCCGACCTGGACCTGCCGGACCTCGACGTCACGTCGCCGTGGCGGTGACCACCGCTCGGACGTGGGCGACCAGGGCCGCCGTAGCGGGGACCGTCTCGGCGCCGGGACGGTGGACGGACGCAGGCAGCACCGTGACACCGAGCCCGCGGGCCCGCAGCTGCACCAGGGTCGCCAGCTCCTCCTCGGCGGAGCACAGCTCGGCCGCGAGGACGTCGGCACGTCGCAGGAGGGCCTGGCCGGCCTCGGTCGGGGTGCTCCGCCGGGGCCACGCAGGAGCAGGGGTCCGTCGACGTCCCGCTCGAGCCGCGCGAGGTGCTGGCTGACGGCGGGCTGGGTCCAGCCCAGGACGCGGCCGGCGGCGCTGATCGATCCGGCCCGGGCCACCTCGCGGAGGTCCAGGACGCGCCGGGGATCGAGGGTCGCGTACCTGGTGCCGCTGATGGGCCTCCCCGGCAAGACCAGGTGTTCCTGGGGAGGGTGGTGGCCCCCACCATGGGGTGATGAAGACGATCGGCCTCATCGGTGGCATGTCCTGGCACTCGACCGCGACCTACTACCGGCTGATCAACGAGCAGGTCGCCACCCGCCTGGGCGGGCACGCGTCGGCCCGGATCTCGCTGCAGTCGCTGGACTTCTCCGAGGTGCGCGACTGCCAGGTGCGGGGTGACTGGGCCGGCTCGGCCGACCTGCTGGCCGACGCGACACGCCGCTGCCAGGCCGGCGGCGCCGACTTCGTCGCGCTGTGCACCAACCTGATGCACAAGAACTTCGCCGCGCTCGAGTCGGCGGCCACGGTGCCCGCCGTGCACATCGCCGACGCGGTCGCGGCCGTCGCCGTACGGGAGGGCTGGACGACGCTGGGCCTGCTCGGCGCCCGCTGGGTGATGGAGGAGACGTTCTACGCCGACCGTCTCGCCGAGCACGGGATCTCGGTCGTCGTCCCCGACGCCGCGGGGCGCGACCTCGTCGACCGGGTGGTGTTCGACGAGATCACCCGAGGCGTCTTCCTGCCCTCCTCGCGCGCCGCGTACGTCGAGGTGATGCGTGACCTCGCCGACCGTGGCGCGGACGCGGTCGTGCTCGCCTGCACCGAGATCGGTCTGCTCGTCGGAACCGAGGACGCGCCGTCGCCGATGATCGACTCGGCGGTCGCCCACGCCGCCCTGCTCGTCGACCTGGCCCTCGCGGACGGGGCCGCAGTCTGAGCGCGATCGGTGCCCACCCCTCCCGGACGGGGAGTGGCGGCCGCCCCCACCGCCGTCACCGCCCTCCGTGCTGGTGCCCGTCGGGAGGTGGGTTCGCCGGAAACGGGGGCGGCGGCTGCCGGCCTCGTCGACGATGGGGGTGTCCTACAGCCTCGGGAGCCCTCGTGACGTTCTTCGCCCGCGCCGCCGTCGCCGTCGCGCTGCTGCTCGGTGTCTACGTCCTCGCCGGTGGGGTCGTCGTGCTCCTCGGGTGGGTCCTCCACCAGGCACTCGTCCACGGTTTCGCCGGCTACCTCCTCGGCAAGGGACTCGGCTTCCTGCTGGTCCTCGTGCTCGTGCTGGGCAGGGCGGTCCACGCCGTACGCCGGGTGCGCGACGACCCGCCCCTGGGGCTGGCGCTGCTGGAGGAGGACCACCCGGCCCTGTGGTCGGAGGTCCGGCGGATCGCGGCGACCGTCGGCACCCGGTCCCCGGACGAGATCGTGCTGCAGCCGCAGGTCAACGCGATGGTGTGGGAGGGATCGCGCCTGCTGGGCCTGGTCCCGGGCCGACGCGTGCTGGTCGTCGGGTCCCCGCTGCTCCAGGGACTGACCCGTCAGCAGGTGCGATCGGTCCTGGCCCACGAGCTCGGGCACTTCAGCCACGGCGACACGGCCCTGGCCCCCGTCGTCTACCGCGGTCACCTCACGCTGGCACACCTCGTCGACTCCCTCGGCGGGTGGCTCCGGCGCCTGTTCGCGGCCTACCTGCGGGTCTACCTGCGGGTCTCCAGCGCGGTGACCCGGCGCCAGGAGGAGCAGGCCGACGCCTGGTCGCACCGGGTGGCCGGGCGCGCGGCCGCGGCGCAGGCCATGCGGGAGGTCGTCGCCCTGGACGGGCTGTGGCAGCACTTCCTCGACGACCACGCCCTCAGCGTGCCGGGCGGGCGCCCCGACGCGCTCCACGCCGGCTTCGCGCAGCTCCTCCAGAGCCCGGTGCGCCAGGCGGAGATGGACGAGGTCCGCGCAGACCTGCCCGCGCGGCCCGCCACCCCGTTCGACACGCACCCCGCCACCCGCGGGCGGGTCGCCCACTTCGACTCGCTGCCCGACGACGGCGTCGTCGACGACGGCGTACCGGCCCTCAGCCTGCTCGATGACGCCGACGGCACGCTGCTGCGCCTCGAGGCGGAGCTCTTCGCCGGGTCCCCCCGCGAGCCCTTGCCCTGGGACCTGCTCGCCCATCGTGCGCGCACCGACCGGGCACGTCGCCATGCAGCGTGGGTCATGCGCGCCGCCGGTGAGCCCGGCAGCGGCGCGACGACCCTGGAGCAGGCCCTCCAGGCACTGGCTCGAGGACGGGCCCGCGACCTCGTGCGCCCCTTCACCACGATCGAGACGGACCCGGCGGACGCCGACGTCGCCGCCCGGGCGATGGTGCGCGACCTCGTCGCGAGCGCGCTCGTCGAACGCGGCGGTGCCCGCTTCCCGTGCGACTGGGACGGCGCCGACACGCTGGTCGACGACTCCGGGCGGACGATCGACGTGGCGGGCCTGGTCTCCGACGTCGTCCAGCAGGGCGCAGCGGCCTGGCTGGTCGACGCCCTCGCCGACGAGGGCGTCCCCCCGTCGTACGCGATCGACGTGGCAGCCCTCGACGCCGAGGACCTCCGCGACCGGGAGCCGGCCGTCCAGTCCGTGGCCTCCTGCATCCACTGGCGCAGGCTGCGGTTCGTGGTCGTCGCCGAGAACGGCCTCGTCGTCAAGCGGCTCGGCTGGGGCGAGGCGTTCAGGGCTGCCGGTCGTCACGGACACTGGGACGCCTACCGGAACGGAGCCGCCTACGTCGCGGGCCTCACCGTGCCGCAGCTGCTCGCGGACGAGCGGGCCACGCTCTACGACTGGGACCAGGTGGGCCCGGCCCGGCTCACCCGCGGTCGGTTGGTGCTCGCGCTCGACGGGCGCACCCACCGGCTGCGCGTCAAGCGCGCGGCCGTGCTCGGCGACCTCGCCGGCTCGTTGCAGCAGCATCTCGGCGACCGGCTGGTCTGCGCGTAGCCCCGCCGGGGAGCCACGACCCCCCTGCCCCCGGACGAGGACCGGCGCGCGCCGCCCGTCAGGAGCGTGTCGCGATCGTGATCTGGTACTCCCAGTGCATCTCTCCGTCGCGGAGAGCCCTGTCGCCCAGGTCGGCGAGCGCGCTGTCGAGCTCGGCGGCTCGGTGGGGCTGATCCGCCAGGGTCCGGTACACCATGATCGTCGGACCGTAGTTGGCCTTGAAGAAGTCGCGGAGCTCCGCACCGGACTCGAACCCCAGGACCCGGACGTCCTCCCGCGCGGAGGCCAGCTCTCGGACCTGGTCACCGAACAGTCCCTCGACGTGCTCGCTCGACCCCCACAGGGGTGGCGGTGAAGAGCCTGGCGGGGCCTCGGGTGCGTACGGCTTCATGGTCGCGAACATCTGACCGATGAAGCCCTCGGGGGTCCAGCTGAGGAGGCCGATCGTGCCGCCTGGCCTCACGACTCGCACGATCTCGTCGGCAGCGGCCTGGTGGTGGGGCGCGAACATCACGCCGACGCAGGACAGGACCACGTCGAACTGCCCGTTGCGGTAGGGGAGGGCCTCCGCGTCGCACTCCTCCCAGGCGATCTCGACACCGCGAGCGGCTGCCTCCCGCCGACCGGCGTCGAACAGCTCGGGCGTGAGGTCGGACGCGACGACCCGTGCTCCGAGCGCGGCAGCGGGGATCGCGGCGTTGCCACATCCGGCTGCCACGTCCAGGACTCGGTCGCCGGCCCCCACGTCAGCCGCTTCGACGAGGCGCTCCCCGATCCGTGGGATCAGCCTCCGCACCAGGTTCGGGTAGTCCCCGGCAGCCCACATCGTGCGGTGCCGGGAGTTCAGGTCGGTCGGCTGGAAGGTGTGCATCATTCCTCCTGAGGTCGTACGTCGGGTGCGTGGTGGCCGGGAGGCTCGCCCGCGGTTCTGCTGAGGACACGTCACGCCGCGGTCGCCGAGATGCCAGCGTGCGTCGGCGTGACCGGGTCACGGCAGCACGGTGCTGATGTCGCACCTGGTGTCGAGCCGGAGCTGCTTGGCGGGGTGGGCCGGCGTGGACAGCGCCTCGCCCGGCGGCACGTCGAAGAAGGTGCCGACCAGGGTGACGGGCTCCGTCCCCTGGTTGAACGCGGTGTGCAGCTCGGGGCCGGGCTCGATGAAGACGGCACCGGCGGCATAGGGACGCCTCAGGCAGTCGCGGCCTCGCAGGTAGGTGAGCTCTCCTCCGCCGACGACGCTGACGATCACCGGGCCGGGGTGGACGTGCCACGGGAACGAGTCGCCGGGCTGAAGCGTGAAGGTCGCGGTGGCGATCCCTCCGGGACGGCGCAACGTGATGACCTTCGTGCGCGCCCCGGCGATCTTGATGGTGAATTTCGCCTTCACCCGGTCGGTGAACCGGGTCGGTCCCTCGGGGCCCAGGAAGACGTGGGTCACCTCGGGGCGACCCGTGGCCTGGAACGTGCCGCCGCCGGCTGCAACGTGCGGCACGGGCATCAGGCTGAACGCGGTGGCGCCGACCGCTGCGAGAGCGAGCGCCTTGCCGGGAGCGTGCATGGGACACCTTCGTTCTCCCTCGAAGTGTCGAGGGCTCGAGATCCGATATGTGTCGGAAGGAGATCTCTCCACCGTGCGTCCCGCCGCGCTTCGGCCGCATCCGGTGCTTCCCCTCAGATTTCCCCGCCTCGTCCTCAGAGCTCGCCGCGGTAGTGGGACGATGGACCATGGAGACTCGGCCCGACGTGTCCGGCGCGGCGTTCGTCGGACGAGGTGAGGAGCTGGCGGCGCTGATCGCGACGATCGACCGCGCGGCAGACGGCCACGCCGGAGCTTTGCTGATCTCGGGGGACGCGGGCGTGGGCAAGACCGCCCTGGTCGAACGCGCCTGCGCCGACCTGGACCCCTCGGTGGTGGTCCTGACCGGAGCGTGCCTGCCCTTGTCCGCGATGACGGTTCCGTTCCTTGCCCTGCGGTCCGCCCTGCGCTCGGTGGACTCGGCCCTCCACCCGCCTGCTGGACTGATGGGTCCGGGTGAGGCTCCGTCGAGCGTCCCGGTCGCGTTCGATCACTGGCTCGCCGATCTGTGCCACGACCGCCTCGTAGTCCTGACGATCGACGACCTGCACTGGGCGGACCAGAGCACGCTGGACGTCCTGATGTATCTCCTGGCGGGTCCGGCCGCGCGCAGGCTTGCGGTGATCGCCACGGTCCGTAGCGGAGGGTCCGGCGATGCTGATCCCCTGCGTCACTGGCTCGCGGACGTGCGTCGGCTGCCGCGGATCGAGCAGGTGGTCCTCGGGCCGCTCGATCGGGTGGCGACGTCCGAGCACCTGGCCGGCCTGATGGGCACCACGCCGCACCAGTCACTCGTCGAGGAGGTCTTCGCCCGGACCCGCGGCAACGCCTACCTGAACCGGCTGCTGGTCGAGGACCTGGCACCGGATGCTCGATCGCTGCCCGCCGCACTGCCGTCAGACCTGACGTCGGCGGTGCTGCAGTCATGGCGGATGCTGCCGGTGCAGGCTCGTGAGCTGACGCGGATCCTTGCGGCGGGCGGAGGTCCGTTGAAGGAGAGGGACCTTGTCGCCGTCGCGGCGGGTGCCATCGATCCCGACGTCGTCCGGTCGTCGCTGCTCGTCGCGGTCGACGTAGGGATCCTTGACGTGGCACGCACGGGCAGCCTCTGGTTCCGACATCCGATGATCGCTGAGATCCTGGAGCAGAACCTGAGCGACGACGACCGGGTGCGGTGGCATGCCGCCTTCGCCGACCGCGCCGAGAAGCAGATGGAGGCCGACAGGACGCCGTCACCCGAGCTGATGTTCGCGGCGGCCGAGCACCACGATCGGGCCGGCCACGTCGTCGAGGCATATCGGTGGGCGCTGCACGCCGCCGCGTCGGCTGAAAGGTCTGGCGGCACAGCAGAGGGGCTCCGCCTGTTGCGACGCGCGGTGGAGCTGAGGCGGACCCAGCTGCCCGGTGCGCAGGAGAGCGAACGGGATCTGCTGCAGCGGATGGTGTCTGCCGCGGCCGCCACCGGCGCGCACCGCGAGGAGCTGCGGGCCGTCGACCAGCTCCTCGGCGACGTGGACCCGTGCGTCGAGCCGTTGCTGGCGGCCGAGCTGCTGGTCCGAGGCGCGGACCTGAAGTTCCTCACCGGGCGCGCCTTCCTGTCGTACGGAGATGTCGCGCGGGCGGTACGCCTGGCTGCTGACGCAGATCCAGCGAGCTGGCAGCACGCGTACGCCCTGGCTGCCCTGGTCCGGACCGCGGTCTGGAAGGGCGATCCGGACATGGAGATGTTGGCCGACCGCGCACTGACCGTGGCTCGCGGGGCCGACAGCTCCCTGGCGCTGTCGTGCGCCTTGAGCGCGAAAGCGTCCGTGGACGTCGTCGCGGGCCGATGCCGGGACAGCCTCCGACTGGCGGGGGAGGCGGTGTCAGCCGCGGTTGAGGCCCACGACTTCCACGCGTACGTCACCGGGGTCACCTGGGAGAGCAACTCCCAGGAGTCGTGGTCACCGCGACTCCGGGCGACCCACCTACGTGGTCGTCGCGACCAGATGGCCGCCCTCGGCGCTCCGCACGCCTACAGCGCGGTCCTCTCCGCGTTCGAGGCCGACGCCTGGCTCACGATCGGCGACTGGCGCTCCTGTCGGGATCGACTGCGAGACGCCCTGGGGTCGGACCCCGGACCGTTCGTGGACGTCCACGCGCGCCTCACCGCGGCGCAGCTGGCGGCGTGGCAGGGCAGGGCGGCCGAGGCGGAAGGGCACCTGGCCCGGGCCGACGAGCTGTTCGCCGAGGGGTCGACGTTCCTCCCCTTCGCGTTCGACGTGAGTCGTGCCGTCGTGTCGCTGGCCAGGGGCGAGCCGGAGGCGGCCGTGGCTGCTGCGATGACCGGGGCGGAGTCCGACGTACCACCGGACAAGTGCGAGTGGTTGATGGCGCTGGCGGCACGGGCGCTTGCCGACCTGGTCGAGGTCGACCGCGACGCGGGTCGTGATCCGCTCGCCCAGCTGATGCGCGTGGACGCCTTGGTAACGCGTTTCCCGTCCGTGATTCGCGAGGCCGGCGAGCAAGCCGGCGAGAAGGACCTGCACGTCGTCGCGACGAACGATCTCTACGTGGCGGAGGTCGGACGGGCGCGGCGGCTCCCGAGAACGGCGACCAGTGGCGCTGCGCCCGGGACTCCTGCCACGCGGCGATGCTCGCCTGGGAGGAGTCGTACGCGTGCTGGCGCTCGGCCGAGTGGTTGCTCGTGCACCGCCACCGCCGGGGGCAGGCGGCCTCGGTGCTGCGACAGGGCCTCGTTCTCGCCGTCGAGCTGGGTGCCGAGCCGATCCGGGAGGCGCTCGAGACGTTGGCGGCCAGCGCGAGGATCGCGGTCGAGGACGTGACCGAGGTCCGGGCGTCGGCGCTCGCCGGGCTCCCGGGCCTGACCGCTCGCGAGCGCGAGATCCTGGCCCACGTCGTGGCCGGACGTACGTACGGCGAGATCGCCGCTGCTCTGGTGATCAGCGAGAAGACCGTCAGCTCGCACATCTCCAACCTGCTGCGAAAGACCGGGACGGACAACCGGGTGGACCTGTCTCAGCTGGCGACCCGCTCGTCGCCCGGCCAGTGAGGGTGCTGTCCAGGCGCGATGCGTGGCGACGCCCTTCGCGGAGCCGTGGACCTCGTCGCCTCCGGCCGGGCCCGGTCCGGGACCTGGTTCGTCGCGGCTGGACGTGGCGTCCTGTTTCCACCGAGGTCGAGGCAGGCGGCGAGAACGCCGTCACCCTGCCGCGCCTGACAACAACGACTGACGTGGGTCGACTTGCCGGAACGCACGCCCCCGGTCACCAGCACGTTCCCCGGCAGGAGCGACCGGTCGTCAGGGCCGGCGTGGTTCATCCGGACATCATCGACTCGCGCACCCCGCCTGGCTCTCCCGGTCGGTCCGTGCACACGTCGACCGTGGCCGAGCGCCGCGAGCCGAGGCACCACCCGCTAGCT
>CAWAGJ010000016.1:0-20993 GCA_963781475.1 uncultured Actinomycetota bacterium
AGGCGGCGGCGGCGGAGGAGGCGCTGGAGGCGCTGCCGGGGTCGGGGTCGGCGGGAGTCATCGTCCGATCATCCCCGCCCGACCTCCGCGGCGTCGAGCCACCGCCCCAGGGCCTCGTGCACGTCGGGGTGGTTCAGCAGGCCGAAGTGGTCGGTGCCGCCGACGTGGAGCACGTCGGCGCCGGGGAACAGCTCGACGCCGCGGCGGTCCCGGCCGTACGCCGAGCGCGGCCGGACCAGCACGTCGCCGAGCAGGTGCCCGACCGGGTGGCGCTGCTCGCGGGTGAGGGTCGCGGCCACCAGGTGGTAGCGCGCGTGCGGCCAGGGCGGCACGTCGGCGGTCAACCCGGCCACCAGGTCGTGCACGCCCTGGGAGCGCCAGTCCAGGACCCGGCCGAACGCCGCGGTCTCGGGGAGCCGCCCGAGCCCGCGCGAGCCGTGGCCCACGCCCCACGCGAGCGGGGCACCGAGGTGGGGCGTGCCCAGGGTGACGACGTCGCTGACCAGGTCGGCCCAGGGGGCGCGGGACTGCGGCGGCTCGGCGGCCACCGCGCCCGCCGCACGGACGACCAGGCCACCCAGGGAGTGGCCCACCAGGACGACGCGCCGCACCGGGAGCGGCCAGCCGTCGACGAGCCGCTGCATCACCGCCGCGAGCGCGACGCCGTTCTCGCGCAGCGGGAGGCCGGAGTTCAGCCGGAGCAGGACCGGGGTCCACCCGCGGGCCGCGACCGCCTCGGCGTACGTCGTGCCGACCTTCGCGCGGTGCAGGTCCCAGGCCTGCTCGCCCTCGCACAGCCCGTGCAGGAAGACCACCAGGTCACCGGTGGCCGCGGGGAACGCGGCGGCCAGGGCCGCCGGGTCGGGCTCGACGTCGCGGTGCGCGACCCGCACGGCGAGCGGGATCGCCATCTGCGGGCGCTCGCGCAGCAGCCGGTCGCCGATCAGGCCGTTGACGGCCGAGGACAGGAACCGGCCGCGCGGGTGGTCCTCCAGCCGCGGACCGGCGCCGGTGGCCGCGAGCCGGTCCAGGCCGACGGACGTCGCCCGCAGGCCCGCGCCGAGGCCGGCGTACACCGCGGAGGCGATGGCGCGGTGGGCCGCCTCGGGCACGCTCGAGGCGCCCCCGGTGGCGCGGCGGGTGACCCGGTGCACCCGGTCGGCGACGGCCAGGTGGGTGTCGCGCGCACTGCGCACGACGAGCTCGTCACCGATCTGCGCCAGCAGCGACAGGGCGTCCAGCACGGACGCACCGGGGGCGGAGGTGCCGGAGGCCATGCCCCCACGCTAACCGATCCGGTGCACGCATGTGCACCGGATCGGGCGGGGATCACTTCTCGGTGGTGTCGCCCTCGGCCGGCTCGACCTCGACGTCGACCTCGTCCGCAGCGTCGTCCGCCGCGTCGTCCGCAGCCTCGTCCGCAGCCTCGACCGCAGCGTCGTCGGCGTCGCCCTGCAGCGCCTCCTCGGCCGCCTCTGCCGCGGCGACCTCCTCGGCGGAGGCGATGCTGCCGTCGGGGCGCAGGTTGCGCATCTCGACCACGTTGCCCGACTCGTCGGTGACCGTGGCCGACTCGACGATGGAGGCCAGCGCCTTGCCGCGCAGGATCTCCTGGACGAGGTCGGGGATGTGGTTGTGCGCGAACATGTGGTTCGCGAACTCCTGCGGGTCCTGCCCGGACTGCTGCGCGCGACGGACCAGGTGCTGGGAGAGCTCGTTCTGGTCGACCCCGAGCTCCTCCTTCTTGGCGACCTCGTCGAGGATGAACTGCGCGGCGACGGCGTCGCGGACCCGCTTCTCCAGGTCGGCCTCGAACTCGTCGACCGTCTGGCCCTCGTCGTCGAGGTAGGCCTGCATGCTCATCCCGGCCCTCGACAGCTGCTGCTCGACGCTCTGGCGGCGGGCGGTGAGCTCCTCGGCCACGACCGACTCCGGCAGCGGGACGTCGACCTTCTCCAGCAGCACCTCGAGCACCGCGTCCCGGGCCTCGGCAGCCTGCTCGAGGCGCTTGCCGTTGCGCAGGCGCTCGCGGACGTCCTCGGTGAGCTCCTCGTAGGTGTCGAACTCCGAGGCCTCCTGGGCGAAGTCGTCGTCGAGCTCGGGCAGCTCCTGCTCCTGGACCTGGCTGACGCGCACGCTCACCTCGACGTCCTCGCCGACGAGGTCGCCGCCGACGAGCTGGGTCGTGAAGACCTTGTCGTCGCCTGCGGACAGCCCGACCAGGGCGTCGTCGAGGCCCTCGATCATCCCGCCGCGGCCGACCTGGTAGCTCATCTGGCTGACCTCGGCGCCCTCGACGGGCTCGCCGCCCTGGGTGGCGAGCAGGTCGATCACGACGAAGTCGCCGTCCGCGGCGGGCCGCTCGACGTCGGAGAGGGTGCCGAAGCGCTCGCGCAGCGCGGAGACCTGCTCCTCGACGTCGGCATCGGTGACCTGGAGGTCCTCGACGCTGGCCTGGATGCCGTCGTACTCCGGCAGCTCGATGGTCGGCTTGACGTCGACCTCGGCGGTGAACTCCAGCTGCTCGTCGGGGGCGAGGTTGGTGACCTCGATCTCCGGCTGGGCCAGCGGCTGCAGCTCGTTCTCCTGCAGGGCCTCCATGTACTTCTGCGGCACGAGGTCCTGCACGGCCTCCTGGAGGACGACCTCGCGGCCGACCTGCCGGTCGATGATCGCGGCGGGGACCTTGCCGCGGCGGAAGCCGGGGACGTTGATCTGCTGGGCGATCTTCTTGTAGGCCGCGTCGAGGCTCGGCTTGAGCTCCTCGAAGGGCACCTCGACGGTCAGCTTGGCCCGGGTCGGGGTCAAGGTCTCGACGGCGCTCTTCACAGGTGGTCTCCTCGGTGCTCAGGTGTCTCGGGTGGGTGGTGCTGGGGCGTGGTCGGGGCGACAGGACTCGAACCTGCGGTCTCCTGCTCCCAAAGCAGGCGCGCTAGCCACTACGCTACGCCCCGCCAAGAGGCCCCGGTCGGTCCGCGCGGTCACCCGCGCAGCACGTCCGTCAGCCTCTTGGAGCGGATGACGGGAATCGAACCCGCGTAGCCAGTTTGGAAGACTGGGGCTCTACCATTGAGCTACATCCGCCGGCGGGCCGTCGGGCCCCGTACACCCCGGGAATCCTCGCACAGCGCCACGACGCGGCCCAATCGGGTCGGCCGCGACCCGGCCTCGTGCGACCCGCTCAGGTGCGGCGGACCACGATCATCGCGCGGTCGTCGTCCCGGGACCCCAGGGCCGTGACCAGCCGGGTCGCGGCCCCCTCGGCGGTGCCGCGCAGCAGCTGCTCGGACGCGCCGAGCAGCCGGTCGATCCCCAGGTCGATGTCGCGCCTGGGCTCCTCGACCATCCCGTCGGTGTAGAGCAGCACGGCGTCGCCGTGGCCGACCACGCCCCGCGCCGTGACGAAGTCGGGGCCGTCGATGAGCCCGAGCACCGGGCCCTCGCTCTCCAGCACGCGCCACCGGCCGGAGCCGGCCGAGCGGTGCAGGGCCGGGGGGTGACCGGCGGAGCGCACCTCGTAGGCGCCGGTGAGGAGGTCGAGGGAGAGGTGCACGGCGGTCGCGAAGCCCTCGTCCCAGTCCTGGCGCACGAGGTAGTCGTTGGCGGCGGGGAGGAACCCCTCGGGCCGGGACGCGCCGAGCAGGCCGCCGAACGCGCCGGAGAGGAGCAGCGCCCGGGTGCCGGCGTCGGCGCCCTTGCCCGACACGTCGACCATGACCAGCTCGAGGTGACCGGGGTCGCCGACCCGGGTCGCGACGACGAAGTCCCCCGCGAAGGGCGTGCCGCCCGCGGAGTGGATGGCGGACTCCACCTGCCACCCGGCGGGCAGCGCGGGGATGCCGCCCTGGGTCAGGATCCGGTCGCGCAGGTCCACCAGCATGGACTCGCCGCGCAGGCCGCCGACGCCGAGCTGGGCACGGCGGAAGGAGGTGAAGAGCACGATCAGACCCATCGTGAACTGCACCGTGGTCGCCCCGACGATGCGGATCGTGATGTCCTCGAACAGGGCGATCTCGATGGTCAGCAGCAGCATCAGGTAGACCACGAACCACGGCAGCGTGCGCGGCCCGAGGAAGATGCTGCCGACCAGCAGCGGGATCATCATCGCGGTGAACGGCATCTCGGTCGGGAAGAGCACCACGACCAGCGCGATCATGCTCGCGACGACGCCGAGGCCCCACGAGATCTTGGTCTCGGCGGTGGGGCCGTGCCGCTTCCGGGGACGCCACCGGCGCGGCGTGCGGGGCGGCACCGGGCCCACGGCCCGGGTCGGGGTGCTCATCGCGACGCGCCCTCCGCTCGGTCGGTGTGAGGGTTCACCCTACGGCGCGGGAGCGGAACACGGGCTGGCAACGCGGGCACCAGAACAGGTTGCGCGCCGCCAGCTCGCGGGTGCGCACGGTGGTCCCGCAGACCAGGCAGTCCTGGCCGTCGCGGCGGTAGACGTAGTGCTGGCCCGTCCGCCGTCGCGCCGCGCGCAGCCGGGCGGCGGCGCGGTCCTCGGGCCGCAGCGTCTCGATCCGACCGGTCCGCACACCGGCCGCCATCAGCTCGACCAGGTCGTCCCACACCGCCCGCCACTGGCTGACCCGCAGCGTGCGCCCGGGGCGCATCGGGTCCAGCCGCTGGCGGAAGAGCACCTCGGCCCGGTAGACGTTGCCGACACCGGCCAGCACCGACTGGTCCATCAGCAGCCCGCCGATCGGGGCGCGGCTGCGGCGGACCCGCTGCCAGGCGCGGTCCGGGTCGGCGTCCGGCTTGAGCGGGTCGGGCCCGATCCGGTCCAGCACCGCCTCGCGCTCGGCGGGCGTGACCAGGGCGCAGCGGGTGGCGCCGCGCAGGTCGCCGTACGCCGTGCCCGCGCCGTGCCCGTCCGCGCCGTCGGCGACCAGTCGCATCCGGACCGCCCCGACGGGGGCCGGCACCGCGGGGGGACCGGGCAGCCCGGCGTGGACCGGCAGCGTCCCGTAGAGCCCGAGGTGGACGTGGACCACGTCCCCCTCGTCGAAGTCGAGGAAGAGGTGCTTGCCGGTCGCCTCGGCCGCGCGCAGCACCCGGCCGTCGAGGATCGCCGCGGACTCCTCGAAGCGGCCCTGCGGGCTGGTGACCGCCACGTGCCGGCCGCCGAAGGCGGCGTCCAGGTCGAGCGCGAGCCGCAGCAGGGTGTGCCCCTCGGGCACGCCTCAGCCCTGCCCTGCGGCGGGTCGCGCGGAGTCGGGCAGCGGCGGGAGACCGCCTCCGGTCTCGTAGGTGGCGAGCTGGTCGATCCGGCGCACGTGACGCTCGTCGCCGCTGAACGGCTCGGCCAGGAAGACCCCGACGAAGCGGGTCAGGTCCTCCAGCGGGTGCAGCCGGCCACCGACGGAGACCATCGTGGCGTCGTTGTGCTGGCGCGCCAGACGGGCGGTCTCCTCCGACCAGGCCAGGGCGCAGCGCACGCCGGGCACCTTGTTCGCCGCGATCTGCTCGCCGTTGCCCGAGCCGCCGACGACCACGCCGAGGCTGTCCAGGCCTCCCGCGCGCTCGGCGGAGACGGCCTCCGCGGCGCGCAGGCAGAAGACCGGGTAGTCGTCGAGGGCGTCGAAGACGAAGGGGCCGTGGTCGACCGGCTCGTGGCCGTGCTCGACCAGCCAGCCCAGCAGGTGGTCCTTGAGCTCGAGCCCGGCGTGGTCGGAGCCGACGTGGACGCGCATGGCGCGATCCTCTCAGGCCCCGGGCGCCGGACGGGTGGCGGGCAGGTGGTCCTCGACGAAGGCGGCGACCTGCCGGCCGGCGGCGGTCGCGGCGTCGTAGGCCGCGGGGTGGCGCCAGAAGCCGTGCAGCATGCCGAGGTAGCGGGTCCCGGTGACCTCGACGCCGGCCTCGGCCAGCACCGCCGCCAGGTGCTCGCCCTCGTCGACCAGCGGGTCGTGCTCCGCGGTGAGCACGAGCGTCGGCGGCAGCGTCGCGAGGTGCGCGGAGAGCAGCGGGGCGAGGTCGGGGTCGGTCAGGTCGGCGGGTGAGGCGGCGTACTGCTCCCAGTACCAGGCGGCGTCGCGCGGGTCGAAGCCGTGCGTCTCGCGCCGGAAGGACGGGAACGAGCCGGTGGGGTCGAGGAACGGGTAGATCAGCACGGCGGCGGCGAACCGGCCGGGGTGGCGCAGCGCGGCGACCAGGGCGAGGTTGGCGCCGGCGCTGTCGCCGTGCACCACCACCGGCACGTCCAGGCCGCGGGCGGGGCCCTCGGCGTCCAGCCAGGCCAGCACCGCGTCCACGTCGTCCGGCGCGGCCGGGAAGCGGTGCTCGGGCGGGCGGCGGTAGTCGACGCTGAGCACGGCGTGCCCGCTGCGGCGCGCGAGGCGCCGGCACGCCGCGTCGTGCACCTCGACGTCGTTGAGCACGAAGCCCCCGCCGTGCAGGTGCAGCACCAGACCCGCGACCGGCGTGCGCACCGGGTCGGTGGGCACGTACAGGCGGCACGCCACCCCGCCCGCGTCGACGTCCTCGACGTGGGCGAGGTCCTCCCGGGGCTCCGCGGCGGCGGCCACCCGAGCCTCGGCCCGGGCGCGGTCGACGTCGAAGGACGGGTCCCGGACCGGGGTGTCGCCGGCGGCGGCCGCGAGCGCGGCCCGGGCCTGGGGGTGCAGTGCCATCGCGTGCCCGCCGCTCAGCGTGCCATCAGGGCGTCGAGCGCCACCGCGACCGCCGCGGCGACCCGGAAGTCGACCTCGGGGTGCGGCACGGTCACGGTGTACCGGTCGCGGATCGAGCCCTGCCGGCTGACCGAGAGCAGCGGGGCGCCGTCGGGGGCGACGAAGTCGAAGTGGATCGGCAGGAACGGGATGTCGGCCACCCGCCGCACGAGCGCGACCAGCTGGCTGCGCTCGCGGCCGGTCCCGGCGTACCCCGGCCCCTCGAGGTGGAAGGTCGAGCGCAGCAGGCTCGCCCCGAAGTCCTTGCGGAAGAAGCCCAGGGGTGCGCCGTCCTCGTCGGTGACGTCGTAGCCGGCGTTGAGGTCCATCCGCTGTCGGGCCTTGAACGCGAAGACCGGGCGGGCCTTGGAGGAGTCCTCGAAGAAGGTGACCTGCTCCTTGAACGCCAGCCGCTTCTGCTCGGCCAGCCCCATCATCGTCCCGCTCGACCCGTCCGGGTTCGCGGCGTAGAGCTCGTAGCGGTTGGTCGTCATGGCGATCTTCTGCACCACGTGGAACGAGGGGAGGTACATCGAGGCGGTCACGGCCGTGATCCTAGGGTGTGGCGAGCCGCTCGCGCTCGGCCTCGACGACCGACGGGTCGAGCTTGGTGAAGACCGGCGTCGGCTTCGCCACCGGCGTCCCCACCACGACCGGTCGGGACTCCCAGCGTGGCGTCGCGGTGTAGTCCCCGGTGATCACCGGGTACGGCCCGAGGCCGGCGCCGGAGCCCGGGTCGAGGTCCTCGACCTGCTCGATGCGCGGCATCGGCACCAGCTCGCCGTCGCCGCCCAGGACGGCCCAGACCCGGTTCGCGGCGTGCGGCAGGAACGGCGCCAGGAGCAGGTTGCAGTCCAGGACGCACTGCGCCGCGACGTGCAGCACGGTCCCGAGCCGCTCCCGCTGTGCCTCGTCCTTCATCTTGTACGGCTCGGTGAGGGTGAGGTACTTGTTCACCTCGCCCACGCAGCGCATCGCCTCGGCCACGCCCGCACGCTGCCGGTGCCGACCGATGAGGTCCCCCACGGAGTCGAACCCGCCGCGCACGGTGGCGAGGACGTCCTCGTCGACCGGCTCCAGCGGCCCGCAGGGCGGGACCTCGCCGAAGCTCTTGGCGATCATCGTGGCGGTGCGGTTGACCAGGTTGCCCCAGCCGGCCACCAGCTCGGAGTTGGTCCGCTGCACGAACTCGGCCCAGGTGAAGTCGGAGTCCGAGGTCTCGGGGCCGGCGGCGCAGATGAAGTAGCGCAGGGCGTCGGGCTGGTAGCGCGTCAGCAGGTCGCCCACCAGGATCACGTGGCCGCGGCTGGTGGAGAACTGCTTGCTCTCCATCGTCATGAACTCCGACGAGACGACCTCGGTCGGGAGCACCAGGTCCCCGTACGTCCCGGGCTCGCCGCCGCGGTCGCCGCGCCCGTCGTAGGCCAGCAGCTCCGCCGGCCAGATCTGGCTGTGGAAGACGATGTTGTCCTTGCCCATGAAGTAGTAGGCCAGGGTCTCCGGGTCGTTCCACCAGTCGCGCCAGGCCTCGGGCGTGCCCTGGCGACGGGCCCACTCGATCGAGGCCGAGAGGTAGCCGACCACCGCGTCGAACCAGACGTAGAGGCGCTTGGTGGGCTGGTCCTCCCAGCCCGGCACCGGGATCCCCCAGTCGATGTCGCGGGTCATCGCGCGGGGGCGGATCTCCTTGAGGATGTTCTGGCTGAACCGGATGACGTTGGGGCGCCACAGGCCGGTGGCCTCACGGCCGTCGAGCCACTCCCCCAGGGCGTCGGCCAGCGCGGGCAGGTCGAGGAAGTAGTGCTGGGTGTCGACGAACGAGGGGGTCTCGCCGTCGATCTTCGAGCGGGGGTCGACCAGGTCGGTGGCGTCGAGCTGGTTGCCGCAGTGGTCGCACTGGTCACCGCGGGCCTCGGCGTAGCCGCAGATCGGGCAGGTGCCCTCGATGTAGCGGTCGGGCAGGGTCCGGCCCGTGGAGGGGCTGATCGCCGACTGGGTGGTCTGCTCGACCAGGTAGCCGTTGCGGTGCACGGTGCGGAACATCTCCTGCACCGTCAGGTAGTGGTTGCCCGTGGTGGTGCGGGTGAACAGGTCGTAGGACAGCCCGAGGTCGTGCAGGTCCTGGACGATGACGGCGTTGTTGCGGTCGGCGAGGTCGCGGGCCGTGACCCCCTCGGCGTCCGCGGCGACCAGGATCGGGGTGCCGTGCTCGTCGGTGCCCGAGACCATCAGCACGTCGTGCCCGGCCATGCGCATGTAGCGGCTGAACACGTCGGAGGGGACCCCGAACCCCGCCACGTGACCGATGTGGCGGGGACCGTTGGCGTAGGGCCAGGCGACGGCGGACAGGACGTGGCTCATGCGGTGATCCTAGGGACGTCCGTGCTCACGCCAGCCGCTGGATCCTCCCGGCGGCCCGGCGGCGCACCCACTTCAGCCGGCCGTACAGCGCGCCGCCCGGGCAGGCGGTCTCGTTGGTGTCGCGGTGGCCGTCGATCACCCGGAGCCGGATCCGTTGGCCGGAGCGGTACCGGTCGCTGCCCGAGGAGGTGACCCGGGTGCGCGCGCGGGGGTGCCGGCCGTGCTTGTGCAGCTTCCAGGCCGCGATCTTGGCCAGGCCCTTGATGATGCGGCGGTTGGGTGGTCCGGCCTCGAAGTTGCCGATCACCGCGACCCCGAAGGAGTCGGTGTTGAACCCCAGCGTGTGCGCGCCGCGCACCGGGCGCTCGACCCCGCCGTACCGGCCGGCCCAGATCCGGCCGTACCGGTCGACCAGGAAGTTGTAGCCGAGGTCGGACCACCCGAGGTTCTGGGTGTGGTAGCGGTACATGCCCCGGATCAGGCCGGGCACGTCGCCGCGCGAGTAGGCGTTGGAGTTCACGGTGTGGTGCACGTGCATCTGGCGGATGGTGCGGTCGATCGTGGGCGAACCCGTGCGCAGCCGCTCGTCGGCGCCCCAGTCCCGGCGCGAGCGGATCGCCGGTCGCAGCCCGCGGTCGCGGGTCGAGGAGCGCGGCAGGGCGCGCGCGGACAGCACCTCGGGCTCGATCAGGGCCAGTGCCGGCTCCGTGGCCGCCCCGCTGGTGCGGACCTGGAGCGCGTCGCTCGGTCCGACCCAGGTCAGCTCGGTCGCCCGCAGCGTCGGGTCGCCCTCGCCGCTGTCCAGGTCCGGGCCGTCGTGCTGCTGGCGCAGGGTGCGCCACGGGCCCCAGGAGCCGCCGCCGACGGCGCGGGTGCGCACGTCGACGTCCGTGTCGCCGCCGCGCCAGGTCAGGCCGACCATGGAGAAGGGGTCGGTCTCGACCGTGCCGGTCTCCAGACCGGTGGCGCCGGTGGCGCGCCGCGCCGAGCCGGCGGCCAGGGAGGTGAGGGCGACGTCGGCGGCGCGCACGCCGCCGGGCCGGGCTGCGAGCGCCACGCCGGTGCGTCCTCCCGACAGGCGGGCGCGGGCGGCGCCGCCAGGGCCGTCGGGGCCCGCGGGGTCGTCACCTCCGCCGCTCAGCGCGTCGAGGACGGGGACGGCGACGAGGGCGCCCGCGGTCGCCGTCGCCAGCACGGTGACGGTGCGTCGGGTGGGAGACGGGAGGTCCATGGTGAATGATCATGCGTCACACCAGCAACATCCGTCCAACCCGTCACACCCCTCGAGGACGCGCGTCGGCGTCCTGCGCCCCCCTCAGGAGAAGTCGAGCGCCTCGTTCCGGGAGCGCTTCAGCTCGAAGAAGTGCGGGTAGGAGGCCAGCGCGACCGCCCCGTCCCAGACCGTGCCGGCCTGCTCCCCGCGGGGGATGCGGGTCATCACGGGTCCGAAGAACGCGGCACCGTCGATGGCGATGGTCGGCGTCCCGACCTCGTCACCGACCTGGTCCATCCCCTCGTGGTGGGAGGCGACGACCGCCTCGTCGAAGGAGGTGTCGTCGAAGGCCTCCGCGAGGTCGACCGGGAGCCCGACCTCGGCCAGCGCCTCGGCCATCACCGCCTTGTCCCGCCCGCGGTCCTGGTCGTGGATGCGGGTGCCCATCGCCGTGTACAGCGGGAGGAGGTGCTCGCGACCGTGCTGCTCCTGCACCGCCATCGCCACGCGGACCGGGCCCCACGCGCCCTCGAGCGCCTTGCGGTACTCCTCGGGGACGTCCCTGTCCTGGTTCAGGTAGCCCAGGCTCATGATGTGCCAGGTGACCTGCACGTCGCGGACCTGCTCCACCTCCAGCACCCACCGCGAGGTGATCCAGGCGAACGGGCAGAGCGGGTCGAACCAGAAGTCGGCTTTGGTCATGCCGGTGCAGCCGCCGCCGTACGCGGACTATTCCCCGCGTACGGGCGGCACGGCGCTCAGCGGCCGGGGAGCACGGTGACCGGCACCTCGACCGAGGTCGGGGCGACCAGGTCGGCCCCGAGGAAGTCGACCCGGACGACCCGCTCGCCGGCGTGCAGCGGCTGGACGACGACGCGGGCGACACCGTCCTCGACGGTCGCGGGCACCTCACGGGCGCCCACGGTCACCAGGGCCTCGCCGGCGGGGGCGGCCACCCCCGGGGCGCGGAGCTCGAGGGAGACCACGGCCCGCCCCGGCCGGCCGGTGGCGAGCACCTCCAGCTCGGGCACGGACCGCACCGCCCGGTCGGGTCCGACGACCTGGCTGGTGCGCCGGTAGCCGGAGCGGGCCAGCTCGACCTCGACCGTGAGCCAGGTCCCGACGTCGCGGACCCCGACCGGGTAGGTCGCCTCGCGGGCACCCCGGACCGGGACGCCGTCGCGCAGCCAGCGGTAGCGCACCTCGGCCCTGGCCGGGGCGAAGGTGCCCGGGTCGACCACCAGCTCCTCGCCGAGCTGCGGCGTGCCGTCCACCCGGGCCGGCTCGACGACCTCGACCGCCGGCGCCGCCACCGGCGCGGTGGCCGCGGAGCGGGTCCGGGCGGGGACGTAGCCCTTGGCGAAGCCGTCGACCCCGGCGACCACGCGGGCCCCCTGCAGGTCCTCGGTCAGCACCAGGCGCGGCCCGGTGGCGCCGGCGACCGGCTCGCCGTCGGCGTACCACGTCGTCTCGGTGCGACCCGGCTCCGGCGTCATCGTGCCGGGCGTCATGCTCAGCACCTCGCCGACCTCCGGGGTCCCGCTCACGGTGGGTGCGGTGCCGGCGAGGCGTCCGCGCTTGACGGCGGCGGTGCGCTGGGAGACCGCGGTGCCGGGCTCGAAGCCGTCCTTGCGCGCGGTCACCCGGAGCGCGACGGTCTTGCCGTAGTCGCGGGGGCGCGGGGTGAAGCGCTTGTCGGTGGCGCCGGGCACCTCCCGGCCTTCGACCAGCCACTGGCGGCTCACGCCGTCGATGCGGTTGCTCCAGGTGCCGCGACCGCTGCGCAGCGCGGTGCCGACCTGGGGCGTGCCGCCGACCTGGGGCAGCGTCCTGCTGGTGAGCCGGGGGTCGGGCTCGGGCTCGGGGGCGGGCGTCGAGGCGTCGTTGAAGTGGACGAACCCGTCGGGCCAGGTGCCGGCCGCGACGCTGTAGCGGCGCCAGTGGAAGTCGCCGCCCCAGCTGTCCTCGCTCACGATGATCTCGGTGGGGCTCACCACCCGCTCGACGTAGGCCACGTGGCCCGCGGAGCCGGAGACGCCGGACCGGTTCGCCCGCCACCAGGCCACGGCCCCCACCCGGGGGGTGCGGTCGGTCTCCGAGGCGTTCGACGTGCCCCAGTACATGGCGTTGCCGCTGCCCGACCAGGGGCGCACGTTGGGCATCCCGGACTGCACCATCCGGTAGGCCACGTAGTTGGTGCAGTTGTGGCCCGAGTACATGTTCCAGTACATCGTCCCGCCCCGCTCCTTGTAGCCGGCGTGGCCGTAGCCGGCGGCGGCGCAGCCGTCGTAGCCGGTGCACAGGTAGGAGCTGCTCGCGCTGGCCACCGCCTCCTTCGCCACGGCGGAGCCGGTGACGGGCAGCAGGGTGGACGCGGCGAGCGCGAGGGCGAGCACGCCTGCGGACAGCAGCCGCGGGACGGCGCCGGAGCGGGTGCGGGGGGCACGGGTCGGGGAGGTCACACCGGGGAGGGAATCACATGTCAAGCACCGACACGCCGACACTCGACAATTTTCTCAACTTTCCCACGTCTCCCATCCGCCCCAGGGCGGTCGGTGGAGCCCGCCGCCCGGAGCCCCACCCGACCGCAGGTGGCAGGATCCCCGCCATGCCTGGAACCAACCTGACCCGGGACGAGGCCGCGACCCGCGCCGGCCTCCTCACCGTGGGGTCCTACGTCGTCGAGCTCGACCTCACCACCGGGGAGCAGACCTTCGCCTCGACCACGACGATCGAGTTCACCTGCACCTCCCCCGGGGCCTCGACGTTCGCCGACCTGGTCGGTGCCGAGGTGCACGAGATCACGCTCAACGGTCGGGCCGTCGACCCCTCGACCGGGTACGCCGACAGCCGGATCGCCCTGGAGGACCTGGCCGCGGAGAACACCCTCGTGGTGCGCGCGGACTGCGCGTACTCGCACTCCGGGGAGGGACTGCACCGCTTCGTGGACCCCGCCGACGACCGGGTCTACCTCTACACCCAGTTCGAGGTCCCCGACGCCCGCCGGGTCTACACGACCTTCGAGCAGCCCGACCTGAAGTCGGTGTTCACCTTCCGCGTGACCGCCCCGGAGTCCTGGAAGGTGGTCTCGAACTCGCCGAGCCCGGACCCCGTCCCCCTCGGTGGGGGGCGGGCCCGCTGGGACTTCGCCCCGACCAGGCCGATGTCGACCTACATCACCGCGGTGGTCGCCGGGGAGTACCACGAGGTGCAGGACGTCTACGTCGGCGCGCACGGCGAGATCCCGCTCGGCCACTACTGCCGCCAGTCGCTGGTGGAGCACCTCGACGTCGAGGAGCTGCTGACGATCACGCGCCAGGGCTTCGAGTTCTTCGAGGAGGCCTTCGACTACCCCTACCCCTTCGGCAAGTACGACCAGCTCTACGTGCCGGAGTACAACATGGGCGCGATGGAGAACGCCGGCTGCGTGACGCTGCGTGACGAGTACCTCCCCCGCAGCCGTCAGGACGGCGCCTTCTACGAGTTCCGCGCCTCGGTGGTCCTGCACGAGATGGCGCACATGTGGTTCGGCGACCTCGTCACGATGCGCTGGTGGGACGACCTCTGGCTGAACGAGTCCTTCGCCGAGTGGGCCTGCTACCACGCCGCGGTCGAGAACACCGCCTTCACCGAGTCCTGGACCGGCTTCACCAACGCCCGCAAGGTCACCGGCTACCGCCAGGACCAGATGCCCTCGACGCACCCGATCGCCGCCGACAACCACGACCTCGAGGCCGTCGAGGTCAACTTCGACATGATCACCTACGCCAAGGGCGCCTCGGTGCTCAAGCAGCTGGTCGCCTGGGTGGGGCTGGAGCCCTTCCTGGTGGGCCTGCGGCAGTACTTCCGCGACCACGCGTACGGCAGCTCGGAGTTCGCCGACCTGCTGGCCGCGCTCGAACGGTCCTCCGGGCGCGAGCTCCAGGGCTGGGCGCGCGAGTGGCTGCAGACCGCGGGGGTGAACACCCTCGCGGCGGTCTCCGTCGTCGACGGCGACGACCGCTACACCGAGGTGGTCGTGCAGCAGACCGCGGCGCCCGAGTGGCCCACCCTGCGCCGGCACCGCCTCGGCGTCGGGCTCTACGACGACGTCGACGGCCGCCTCGTCCTGCGCCGGCACCTCGAGATCGACGTGGAGGGCGCCACCACCGAGGTGCCCGAGCTCGTCGGCGAGCCCCGGCCCGACCTGCTGCTGCTCAACGACGCGGACCTGGCCTACGCCAAGATCCGGCTCGACGAACGCTCGCTGGCCACCGTCGTGCGCGGCCTGGCCACGCTGCAGGACTCCCTGGCCCGGGCGCTGTGCTGGGGCGCGGCGTGGGACATGACCCGCGACGGCGAGATGGCCGCGAGCGCGTACGTCGACCTCGTCCTCGGTGCGATCGGCTCCGAGACCGACGCCTTCGGCGGGAGCGTGATCCCGCGCTTCGCGGCCACCGCGGCGAACCTCTACGCCCACGACGACCACCGCGAGGAGCTGGTCGCGCGCTGGGAGCAGGGCGTGCGCCGGTTGCTGCACGAGGCCACCCCCGGCAGCGACCTGCAGCTGACCTTCGCCCGCACGCTGGCCGTCGCCGCCCGCAGCGAGGAGGTCCTGGCCGAGCTCGAGGGCCTGCTCGACGGCAGCGTCGCCCTGGACGGCCTCGACGTGGACACCGACCTGCGCTGGGTCCTGGTCAGCGCGCTCGCCGCACGGGGCCGGCTCGGCGAGGAGCAGATCGCGGCCGAGGAGGCCCGCGACCACACCATCTCGGGTCGGGAGCACGCCGCCGGCGCCCGCGCCGGCCTGCCCACCGCCGAGGCGAAGGAGGCGGCCTGGCAGCAGGCCTTCGTGGACCCGACGACGCCGAACGAGACCCAGCGCTCGATCGTCACGTCGTTCTTCCAGCACGGCCAGGACGACGTGCTGGCGCCGTACGTCGACCGGTTCCTGGCGATGGCCGGCACCGCCTACGAGCGGCTGGGCACCCAGCGGGCCTCGACGGCGCTGCGCTTCGGCTTCCCGACGCTGCTGGCCTCGCCGGCCCTGCTGGAGCGGGTCGACGCCTGGCTGGGCTCGACCGACGCGAACGCGAACGCGGTGCGCTACGTCGCCGAGGGGCGCTCCGAGGTCGTGCGGGTGCTCGCCGCGCGCGAGGCGGACGCGGCCCGGTAGCCGGTCCGCGGGGTGGGCCGGGAGCCGGCGGACCGGGGCGTCCCGGCGCTCAGTCCTCGGTCGAGGAGTGCAGCGTGCGGGGCGCCCGGGCGTGCTCGCCGAGCATGGTGACCCCGCGGCGCAGGCCGCCGACCAGGTCGCCCTCGGCGAAGGCGCTCTGCATCGTCACCGCCACCAGCTCGACCTGCTTGTCGGTCAGGTGACGGCGCACCCAGCCGCCGGTGACGATCTCGAGCGCCCGGGCGGTCGGGTCGACCATCACCAGGATGCTGCGCGAGGGCGCGACCAGGGAGTTGTGCAGGGAGGTCGCGAAGGCTCGGGCACCACCCTCGGCGGTCCCGACGAACACCGAGATCTCGGCACGGCAGGCCTGCTCGGCCCGCCGGATGGTGTCGTCGAGGACGGCCCGGTCGGCGCCGGTCAGGTGGGAGGAGCGGTCACCAGCGGGCACCGGCACCTCCAGCCTCGGAACCGTCGCCGTCGGGGCCGGCGAGCTCCCCGGCGGTCTTGCGGGGGCCGCCGATCCACTGGTTCTCGAACGCCGAGACGCCCGGCGTGATCCGCTCGCCGCGGGCCAGGGCGGGTCCGACCGTGAGCACGGTGACGACCAGGATCACCGCCAGGGAGACCCCGCCGATCAGGAGCAGGGCCCCGAGGACGTCGACCGGCGGGTTCTCCGGCCAGCCCTGCGCGGGGACGTCGGCCGCGGCCGGGGCGGCCAGGACCACCCCGAGGACCAGGCCGACGGAGAGGACGGTGGACAGGACCGCGGCTGCTCGGAGCACGGCGGCGCGCGCACCGGCACGGGACGAGGGCGGGCGGGCGGCGGGGCCGGGGTGCTGCGTCACGTGGTGCAGGGTATCGGTCCCGGGGCGCGTCCCCTCCCCCGGACGGGGCCCGGACCCGGCTCGGGCCGTCGGGTTCGTCACATCGGGCCGCTCCTCGCCGCGGGAGGCCCGCCGACGGGTCGTCGTCGGGACCGCCCGGCTGCTACACACGGGGGATGCCTGTCGTACTGCCCTCTGCCGTGACCGTCCCCGGTCTCGACACCTTCCTCGACCTCGTCGTCGGTCCGCGCGGGACCGGCGTCGCCAACCCCTGCGCCGACGGCCAGCAGGTCTGCGAGACCGTGTGGGGCTGGTCCGGCAACTCCCGCCTCGCCGCGGCGGCCGACCTCGTCATCGGCACCCCGCTCCAGCTGGTGGGCTACCTGGCCCTCGCCCTCGTCGTCCGGTGGGTGGTCCACCGGCTGATCGGGCGGGTGGTGCTGCGCGCCGAGAAGGGCCCGACCACCGCCCCCGGCCAGCAGCACCGCAGCACCCGGCGCGCCCAGCGCGCGCAGACCGTCGGCAGCCTGCTGAAGAGCGTGGGCACCGGCGTGATCACCGCCGTGGTGGGCACCATGATGCTGAGCGAGATCGGGGTCAACATCGCCCCGATCATCGCCTCGGCCGGCATCATCGGCATCGCGGTCGGCTTCGGCGCCCAGTCGCTGGTCGCCGACTTCCTCTCCGGCATCTTCATGATCGTCGAGGACCAGTACGGCGTCGGCGACGTGGTCGACCTCGGCGAGGCCATCGGCACCGTCGAGGCGGTCACCCTGCGGATCACCCGGGTCCGCGACATCAACGGCACCGTCTGGTACGTCCCCAACGGCTCGATCACGCGGGTCGGCAACCAGAGCCAGAACTGGGCGCAGACCGTGCTCGACGTCGCGGTCGGCTACCACGAGGACCTGGGCCGGGTGCGCCGGGTCCTCGAGTCCGTGGCCCACGAGCTCTGGGAGGACGAGGACTTCCAGGGCAAGATCATCGAGGAGCCGTCGGTCTGGGGCGTGCAGAACCTCGGGCCCGACGGGGTCGACGTCCGGGTCGTGCTCAAGACCGCGCCCCTGGAGCAGTGGGCCGTCGCCCGTGAGATGCGCCAGCGGATCAAGGCCCGCTTCGACGCCGAGGGCATCGAGATCCCGTTCCCGCAGCGGGTGGTCTGGCACCGCGGCGACGACGCCGACCAGCCGTCGGGCGCCCAGGCGTCCGCCGGGGGCGACCGGTGACGGAGCACGACGACCGGGGCGGGAGGATGGGCAGGTGAGCAGCTACTACGACGAGATCGGCGGCGAGCCGACCATCCGGGCGATCGTCCACCGGTTCTACGAGGGCGTCGCCGAGGACGAGGTGCTGCGCCCGCTCTACCCCGAGCAGGACCTGGGGCCGGCCGAGGAGCGCTTCGCGACGTTCCTGATGCAGTACTGGGGCGGCCCGACGACGTACTCCGAGGCCCGCGGGCACCCGCGGCTGCGGATGCGGCACGCCCCGTTCGCGGTGGACCCGGTCGCCAAGGACCACTGGCTTCTGCACTTCCGCGCCGGCCTGGACTCGGTCGCCCTGACCCCCGAGCAGGACGCGCAGTTCTGGGACTACGTCACGCACGCCGCGCAGTTCATGGTGAACACCTTCGACCAGCAGGGTCAGTAGGCGCGACCCCGGGCCAGCGCCTCCTCCAGGCGGGCCCGCAGCTGCGTCGAGGGCTCCACCGACCGCCCGTGGTCGCGGTCGAAGAAGACCATCACCACCCGGCCGCGGGCGCACAGCTCGTCGCCGTCGCGGATCTCCGAGGTCAGGTCCATCGACCGCGTCCCGAGCCGGCTGACCGTCGTCAGGACGGTGTACGGCTCGGCCCGCAGCACCATCGGGCGGTGGTAGTCCACCTCGGCGCGGCCGACGACCACCCCGGTGGCGTCGGTGTCGGGGTCGCGCCACAGGGCGTCCCCGATGGCGATCCGGGCCTCCTGGAGGTACTCGACGTACTTGACGTTGTTCACGTGGCGGTAGACGTCGACGTCGGAGAAGCGCACCCGCAGCTCGTACGTCGTGGCCCGCGCGGCGTCGACGGCGACGGGGCGCGGGGCGGCCGGGCCGAGGGCCGGCTCCAGGAACCCGGTCAGCACCTCGCGCTCGGCGGCGGTGAGCCTCCGCGGCCGCCCGGCCGCGAAGACGTACGGCGTGAGCAGCGTGCTGGCCCGTGCGTACACGCGGCGGCCCCTGTCGGCCCGGCGTCGGCCGGGTCGGCCGGGTGGAAGAGCTCGTAGCCCAGCGTGAAGCTGGCACCGCGCACCTCGGTCACCCAGACCTCGATGTGCAGCGGGCCCCGGTCGAGGACCAGCGGGGTCAGGTAGTCGATCTCGTGGCGCACCACCAGGGCGGCCTCGCCCAGCGCGGCCTCGTCGGGCGAGCCCGGCACGATCCCGGGGCGCAGCAGCCGGAGCAGCTCGACGCGGGCTTCTTGCAGGTAGTCGACGTAGACGACGTTGTTGACGTGGCCGAGCTCGTCGAGGTCGGCCCACCGCAGGGGGCACAGGTACGTGTGGCGCACGGACCGATGCTGTCAGAAGTCGGCTCCTCTAGGGTGGCCGGAGGCGTCGGAGCCGACGTCGCCCCCGGCAGATCGGAGCCTCACCCATGCCCGAAGCAGTCATCGTCGCCGCGACGCGCTCGCCCATCGGACGCGCCAACAAGGGTTCGCTGAAGGACCTGCGCCCCGACGACCTGTCGGCGACGATCGTGCGGGCGGCCCTGGACAAGGTCCCCGCGCTGGACCCGAGCACGGTCGACGACCTCTACCTCGGGTGCGGGCTCCCGGGCGGGGAGTCGGGCAGCAACATGGGCCGCGTGGTGAACGTGCTGAACGGGATGGACAGCGTCCCGGGGGCCACGATCACCCGGTACTGCGCGTCGTCGGTGCAGACCACCCGGATGGCCTTCCACGCCATCAAGGCCGGCGAGGGCGACGTGTTCGTCTCCGCCGGCGTCGAGATGGTCTCCCGCTTCTTCAAGGGCACCTCCGACCACCTGCCCGACACCGTGAACCACGCCTTCGACGAGGCCCGGTCGCGCACCGAGGCGACCGCGGCGAGCAACGAGCCCTGGCGTGACCCCCGCGAGGACGGGGCCCTGCCCGACGTGTACATCGCGATGGGCCAGACCGCCGAGAACCTGGCCACCAGCCGGGGCCTGAGCCGCCAGGAGCTCGACGAGTTCGGCGTCCGGTCGCAGAACCTCGCCGAGAAGGCGGTCGGGAACGGGTTCTGGCAGCGGGAGATCACCCCGGTGACCACGCCCGACGGCACGGTCGTCACGGCCGACGACGGCCCGCGCGCGGGCGTGACGTACGACGCGGTCAAGGACCTCAAGCCGGTCTTCCGGCCCGATGGGATGGTCACCGCCGCCAACTGCTGCCCGCTCAACGACGGCGCGGCCGCCGTGGTGATCATGTCCGACACCAGGGCCGCCGAGCTCGGGGTGACCCCGCTGGCCCGGATCGTCTCGACCGGCGTGTCCGGCCTCTCGCCCGAGATCATGGGCCTCGGCCCGGTCGAGGCCACCCGTCGTGCCCTCGCCCTGGCCGGGATGAGCATCGGCGACATCGACCTCGTCGAGATCAACGAGGCGTTCGCGGCCCAGGTCGTGCCGTCCTACCAGGACCTCGGCATCGACCTCGACCGGCTGAACGTCAACGGGGGCGCGATCGCGGTGGGCCACCCGTTCGGGATGACCGGCGCCCGCCTGCAGAACACGATGCTCAACTCGCTGGACTTCCACGACAAGAGCACCGGCCTGATCACCATGTGCGTCGGCGGCGGCCAGGGCATGGCACTGATCCTGGAGCGGATCTGAGCCCCGGGCGCGAGGTCGAGGGAGACCGGGCCGAGGGGCCCGGTCCCGCCCCGACCTTGTGGCTCGACGCCGACGAGCAGCACGCCTGGCGCGCGCTCGTGCTGGGCTCCGAGCTGCTCTTCGGCCGGCTCGACGACGAGCTCGAGCGCCGGCACGGGCTGACCTTCACCGAGTACTCGATCCTGGTGCGCCTCTCCGAGCGGCAGGGCCGGATGCGGATGGCGCAGCTCGCCGACGCGCTCGCGCACAGCCGGAGCCGGGTCACGCACACGATCAAGCGGATGGAGGGGCGACGTCTGGTCCGGCGCGAGGACTCCCCCGAGGACGGCCGCGGCGTCGACGCGGTGATGACCGACGAGGGCCTGGCCGTGCTGGAGCGCACCGCCCCCACGCACGTCCACGGGGTGCGCCACCACCTGCTCGACCTGGCCTCGCCGGACGACGTGGCCGCCCTGGGCCGCGTGATGAACGCGGTCTGCGACCACCTCATCGCCGGGCACCCGGAGATGGAGATCCGCGCCGGCGGGTAGGGCGGCGACCGGCCCGCCCGGCGGGGTCGGGCCGGTCAGTCCCGGGTGAGGCGCCGGTGCGTCACCCGGTGCGGACGGGTGGCGTCGGCGCCGAGGCGCTCGATCTTGTTCTCCTCGTAGGAGGCGAAGTTGCCCTCGAACCAGAACCACCGGCCGGGCTCGTCGCCGTCGCCCTCCCAGGCCAGGATGTGGGTGACCACCCGGTCCAGGAACCACCGGTCGTGCGAGGTGACCACGGCGCAGCCCGGGAACTCCAGCAGCGCGTCCTCGAGGGAGGACAGCGTCTCGACGTCGAGGTCGTTGGTGGGCTCGTCGAGCAGCAGCAGGTTGCCGCCCATCTTCAGGGTCAGGGCCAGGTTGAGGCGGTTGCGCTCACCGCCGGACAGCACG